>NZ_JBVIYQ010000001.1:0-762514 GCF_055592445.1 Streptomyces sp. NPDC041122
AGGGGCAACATGGGCCGAAAAAAGCAGCGCGCGAGCGTGGCTGTTGGTCCGTCTGCCCCGCGCGGGGACGGAAGAGGGTGGCGTCCCCCTGGACGTTTCGGGGGGGCCGCCGCCTTCGTACGTCTGCTGTGCCGTCGGGCCGAGGCTCAGCTGAAGGAGTCGCCGCAGGCGCAGGAGCCGGTGGCGTTGGGGTTGTCGATCGTGAAGCCCTGCTTCTCGATGGTGTCCACGAAGTCGATGGAGGCGCCGCCCAGGTAGGGAGCGCTCATCCGGTCGGTGACGACCTTCACGCCGTCGAAGTCCTTGACGACGTCGCCGTCGAGCGAGCGCTCGTCGAAGAACAGCTGGTAGCGCAGGCCCGAGCAGCCACCGGGCTGCACGGCCACGCGCAGCGCCAGGTCGTCCCGGCCCTCCTGCTCAAGGAGGCCCTTCACCTTGGCCGCGGCGGCGTCCGACAGGAGGATGCCGTCGCTCACGGTGGTGGTCTCGTCCGATACGGACATCTGCTTCTCTCCCGGGTTGTACGGAGACTGCTTGCCGACGGTTGCAACCGGCGGGGCCGCGGATTCATTCCGGGCCGAGTGCTTCGTCCTTGCCCCTTCATGCTCGCACATGGCGGCGGGCGGGACAGCGGGCCGCCGGACGGCGAATGCGTCACATCGACACTATGGCCATCGTCAAACTGACGTGAAGCGGTTATGATAGATAACGTCAAATCGACGAAAAGGATCCCCGGTGCACGCCCCCGAGGCTCCACCGGAGCGGCTTCGCCGCGCATACACAGATGAGAAAGGGTGCGTGTCGTGACCACCGCCCAGTCCCCCGTGGACCGCGTGACCCTCGATGTACAGCCCACCCCCCTCGCCCTGCTGCTGCTCGGCCGCGAAGCCGACCCGCGGAGCGAGCGCGGCGTGGAGTGCCCCGGCGACCTGCCGTCCCCCTCCGACCCGGACCTGGTGGAGCGGGCCCGCGCCGCCAAGGAGAAGCTCGGCGACAAGGTCTTCGTGCTCGGCCACCACTACCAGCGCGACGAGGTCATCCAGTTCGCCGACGTGACCGGCGACTCCTTCAAGCTGGCGCGCGACGCTGCGGCCCGGCCGGACGCCGAGTACATCGTCTTCTGTGGTGTGCACTTCATGGCCGAGTCCGCGGACATCCTGACGACGGACGACCAGAAGGTCGTGCTGCCCGACCTGGCCGCCGGCTGCTCGATGGCCGACATGGCCACCGCCGAGCAGGTCGCCGAGTGCTGGGACGCGCTGACCGAGGCCGGCATAGCCGAGCAGGTCGTCCCCGTCTCGTACATGAACTCCTCCGCCGACATCAAGGCCTTCACCGGCAAGCACGGCGGCACGATCTGTACGTCGTCGAACGCGAAGCGCGCCCTGGAGTGGGCCTTCGACCAGGGCGAGAAGGTGCTCTTCCTGCCCGACCAGCACCTCGGCCGCAACACCGCGGTGCGTGACATGGGGATGTCGCTCGACGACTGCGTGGTCTACAACCCGCACAAGCCGAACGGCGGCCTGAGCATCGAGCAGCTGCGCGACGCGAAGATGATCCTGTGGCGCGGGCACTGCTCGGTGCACGGCCGCTTCTCGCTGGAGTCCGTGGCGGACGTGCGCGCCCGGATCCCCGGCGTCAACGTCCTGGTGCACCCCGAGTGCAAGCACGAGGTCGTCGCGGCGGCCGACCACGTGGGCTCGACCGAGCACATCATCAAGACCCTGGAGGCGGCACCGGCCGGCTCCAAGTGGGCCATCGGCACCGAGCTGAACCTGGTCCGCCGCCTGGCGAATCGTTTCGCCGCCGAGGACAAGGAGGTCGTCTTCCTCGACAAGACGGTCTGCTTCTGCTCGACCATGAACCGGATCGACCTGCCGCACCTGGTCTGGACCCTGGAGTCGCTGGCCGAGGGCAACCTCGTCAACCGGATCGAGGTCGACCGGGAGACCGAGCAGTTCGCCAAGCTGGCGCTGGAGCGGATGCTGGCGCTGCCGTAGCCCTCCCCCGCATGCGTAAGGGGCGTCCGCCATGGCGGACGCCCCTTACTGCGTCTCGGATACGCGCCCCGGGATACGCGCCCCGGATGCTCGCCCCGGGTCAGACCTGGGCCGGCTCCTCGGACGCGGCGCCCTGTGGCGGGACCCCCGCCTTCTTCGCCCGCCTGGCCTCGCGCTTGGCGCGCCGGCGCTCCTTGCGGAGCTCCACCATCGCGTACAGCGTCGGGACCAGCAGGAGGGTCAGCAGCGTCGAGGTGATCAGACCGCCGATCACCACCACCGCGAGCGGCTGGGCGATGAAGCCGCCCTCGCCCGTGACGCCCAGGGCCATCGGGAGCAGGGCGAAGATCGTCGCCAGGGCGGTCATGAGGATCGGGCGCAGCCGGTGCCGGCCGCCCTCGACGACCGCCTCGACCGTGCCGTACCCCTGGGCGCGGTACTGGTTGATCAGGTCGATCAGCACGATCGCGTTGGTGACCACGATGCCGATGAGCATCAGCATGCCGATCATCGCCGGGACGCCCATCGGGGTGCCGGTGGCGAGCAGCAGGCCGATCGCGCCCGTCGCCGCGAACGGGATGGAGACGAGCAGGATCAGCGGCTGCACCAGGGAGCGGAAGGTCGCGACCAGGAGCATGAAGACGATGGCGATCGCCGCCAGCATCGCGAGGCCGAGGGATCCGAACGCCTCGTCCTGGTCCTGCGAGACGCCGCCGATCGACGCCGTGGCGCCGTCGGGCAGCTTCAGCGCGTCGAGCCTCTTGGTGAGGTCGGCGCTGACCGCGCCGGTGTTCTCACCGGTCGGCCTCGCGGTGATCGTCGCGGCACGGGCGCCGTCGATCCGGGTCATGGAGACCGGGCCGTCCACCAGCTCGACGTCGGCGATGTCGCCGAGCCGCACCCCCGGCCGGAGCGGCAGCTCGCGCAGCTCGGCGAGGGTCGTCGCGGGCTTCGCCGACTTGATGACGACATCGCGCTCGGTGTCGTCGAGCGTCGCCTTGCCGCTGGTGGTGCCGCGCACCGCCTGCCCGACGGCCTGGCCGAGGGTGGTGTCGTCGAAACCGGCCGCGGCGGCCTTGGCGTTGGCCCGGACCGAGATCCGCGGGACGCTCTGCGACAGGTCGCTCTGCACGTCGGTGACGTCGTCGAGCTTCGCGACGGCGTCGCGCACCTGGTCGGAGGCCTTGCGCAGCACGTCGCCGTCGCCGGCCTTCACCACGACGCTGAGGTCCTGGTTGCCGAAACCGTCACCGGCGGAGACCGTGGTCTGCCCGATCCCGGAGAGCTTGCGGAGCCCCTCCTCGACCCGGTCTTGCGTCCGGTCGTACGAGGACTTGTCCTTGAGGGTGAGCGTGTACGAGGCCTGGTTGGTGTCCGTGCCGCCGCCGAAGGCGGCCAGGAAACCGGACGAGCCGACCGTGACCTGGTAGTCCTTGATCTCGTCGATGCCGGAGAGCATCTTCTCGATCTTCTTCGCCGAGGCGTCCGACGCCGCCAGGCTGGTGCCGGGCTTCAACTCCTGCTTGATGGTGAGCACTTCCTGCTCGCCCTGGTCGAAGAAGTTGGTCTTCAGCATCGGCGCCATGGCGAAGGTGCCGACCAGGATCACGACCGCGATGCCGAGGCTGGTGAGGCGGCGGCGGGTGGCGAAGCGCAGGACGGGGACGTACATCCGCTGGAGCCTGCTGCGGCTCTCCTTCTCCTCGGCCTTGCGGCGGGCCTCCTCCGGGTCGACGCCCTGGATCGCCTTGGGGGCGCGCAGGAACCAGTACGACAGGACCGGCACGACCGTCAGCGAGACCAGCAGTGAGGCGAGGAGCGCCGCCGTGACGGTCAGCGAGAACGAGCCGAAGAGCTCGCCGACCATGCCGCCGACCAGGCCGATCGGCAGGAAGACCGCCACGGTCGTCAGCGTCGACGAGGTGACGGCGCCGGCGACCTCGCGGACCGCCGTGAGGATGGCCCGCTCGCGCTCCTCGCCGTAGCCGAGGTGGCGCTTGATGTTCTCCAGGACCACGATCGAGTCGTCGACGACGCGGCCGATCGCGATGGTCAGCGCGCCGAGCGTGAGCATGTTGAGCGAGAGGTCGCGGGTCCACAGGACGATCAGGGCGAGCACGACCGAGAGCGGGATGGAGACCGCGGTGACCAGCGTCGAGCGGATCGACGCCAGGAAGACCAGGATGATCACGACGGCGAAGACCAGGCCGAGGGCGCCCTCGGTGGTGAGGCCCTCGATGGACTCGGCGACGGCCGGGCCCTGGTCGCTCGCGACCGTCAGCTCGGATCCGGGGCCGAGGTCCTCTCGCAGCCCGGGGAGCTTGTCCTTGACCGCGTCGGAGATGGCGACGGCGCTGCCGTCCTGGTCCATGGTGATCGCGACGGCGAGGCTGGGCTCGCCGTTGGTGCGGGTGAGGGACGTGGCGGTGGCCGGCTTCTGCGCGACGGTGGCGACGTCGCCGAGGCGTACGGGCTTGCCCGCCCGCTCGCCCGGCGCCGCCTCGGGCGCGACCCGCAGCTCCTCGATCTGCTTCAGCGCGGTGAAGCCGCCGCCGACCTGCACGGTCCGGTTCTTGCCCGCCTCGTCGAAGGAGCCCGCGGGGAGCGTGGCGCCGCCCGCCTGGAGCGCCTTGCCGAGCGCGGCCGGGGTCAGACCGGCCTTGGCCAGCTTCCGGTCGTCGGGGGTGACGTCGACCTGGAGGTCGCGCACGCCGTCCACGGTGACCTGGGAGACGCCGTCGATGTCCTTCAGGGCCGGTACGACGGTGCGGTCGAGGCGGTCGGCGAGGGCCTGCTGGTCCTCGCCGGAGGTGGCGGACAGGACGACGGTCGGGATGTCGTCGGTGGAGCCGGCGACGACCTGCGGGTCGACGTCGTCGGGGAGTTCGGCGCGGGCGCGGTTCACGGCCTGCTGGACGTCGGCGACGAGCTGCTTGGAACCGCTGCCGTAGTCGAAGCGGGCCATGATGACGGCGTTGCCCTCGCTCGCCGTGGCGGTGATGCCGGTGATGCCGTCGACGGCGTCGATGGTGTTCTCGAGCGGTTCGACGACCTGCTTCTCGACGACGTCGGGGGACGCACCCTGGTAGGGCGCGAGGACGGACACCATGGGCAGTTCGATGGAGGGCAGCAGCTGCTGCTTGAGCTGCGGTATCGCGATGGCGCCGAAGACGATCGCGATGACCGACATCAGCCCGACGAGCGCCCGTTGGGCAAGGCTGAACCTGGACAGCCAGGACATGGAGGTCTCTCTCTGTGGCGTGCGCGGGGGGAACGCACGAAGCCGGGCAGGCCGCAGAGGGGGACCCGGAGAATGGGTGCCTGCGGCAAGCTTCGTACGTCCCTCACACCCTCAGCCATGGCCGGGCCCCGGCACCTCGCTCGCAGGACCATTTCTCGCGGGGCGCGTACTGCGGGCGCAGTACACCGCCTCCCGCGTCACTCCACCCGTGGACGTACCAGGCCCGATTCGTACGCGATGACGACGAGTTGGGCCCGGTCGCGGGCGCCGAGCTTCGCCATCGCGCGGTTCACATGGGTCTTCACGGTGAGCGGGCTGACTTCGAGGCGCTCGGCGATCTCGTCGTTGGAGTGGCCGCCCGCGACCTGGACGAGGACCTCGCGTTCGCGGCCGGTGAGCGCGTCGAGGCGCTCGCCGCGCGCCGGCGCGTCGCCGTCCAGTCCGTCGCCCTGAGCGAGGAACTTGGCGATCAGGCCCTTGGTGGCCACCGGCGAGAGCAGCGCCTCGCCGGCCGCGGCGATCCGGATGGCGCCGAGCAGCTCGTCGGGCTCCGCGCCCTTGCCGAGGAACCCGGAGGCGCCCGCGCGCAGCGACTGCACCACGTACTCGTCGACCTCGAACGTCGTCAGCATGACCACCCGTACATGGGCCAGCGCGGGGTCGGCGCTGATCAGGCGGGTGGCGGCGAGGCCGTCGGTGCCGGGCATCCGGATATCCATGAGGACCACGTCCGCCCGTTCCGACGCGGCGAGCGCGACCGCCTCCGCCCCGTCGGACGCCTCGCCGACCACCTCCATGTCGGACTCGGAGTCGACGAGCACCCTGAACGCGCTGCGCAGCAAGGCCTGATCGTCGGCGAGCAGTACGCGGATCGTCACGCGGTCCCTCCCTTTGCCGTGGTGACGGGCAGGATCGCATGGACGCGGAAGCCGCCGCCGTAGCGGGGCCCCGCCGTGCAGCTGCCGCCGAGGGCCGTGGCGCGCTCGCGCATGCCGATGAGGCCGTGGCCGCCGCCGGACTCCCCGTCACCGGCCTCCTCGTCACCGGCCTCCCCCTCGCCCCTTTCGGCCCCGGGGCCGTCGTCTATGACGGTGACCTCCACGTTCGGGCCGACGCGGACGACGCTCACCTCGGCCTTGGCGTCCTGCCCCGCGTGCCGCTGCACATTGGTCAGCGCCTCCTGGATGATCCGGAACGCGGCGAGGTCGACGGCCGCGGCCAGGTCGAGGCCGACCTGGCCGAGGGCCACCTCCACGGGCAGGCCGGCGTTGCGGAACGTCTCGACGAGCTCGTCGAGGCGGTGCAGGCCGGGGGCCGGTTCGGTGGGCGCCTCGGGGTCGCCGCTCTGCCGCAACAGGCCGACGGTGGCGCGCAGTTCGTTGAGCGCGGAGCGGCTGGCGTCGCGTACGTGCGCGAGGGCCTCCTTGGCCTGGTCGGGCCGCCGGTCCATGACGTGGGCGGCGACGCCGGCCTGCACGTTGACCAGGGCGATGTGGTGGGCGACCACGTCGTGCAGGTCGCGGGCGATCCGCAGCCGTTCCTCGGCGACGCGGCGCCGGGCCTCTTCCTCCCGGGTGCGCTCGGCCCGCTCGGCGCGCTCCCGTATGGCGTCCACGAAGGCGCGGCGGCTGCGCACGGCGTCCCCCGCGGCGGCGGCCATGCCGGTCCAGGCGAAGATGCCGAGGTTCTCCTGCGCGTACCAGGGCAGCGGGCCGGAGAGCATCGCGACGCCGGTGAGCCCGGTCATCGTGACCAGGCCGATCCGCCAGGTCGTGGAGCGGTCGGTGCGGGCGGCGACGGTGAACAGCGCGATGACGGCGCACATCACGACGGGCGCGCGGGGCTGGCCGGTCAGCAGCTCGACGAGGGAGGCGGCGCAGGTCGCCGCGAGGACGGACCACGGGGCGCGGCGGCGGAAGACCAGGGCGAGCGCGCCGAGCGCCATCAGGAGCAGGCTCGGGGCGTCGGGGGTGCGGGTGCCCCAGGTGGGGCCGTGCTCGCCGTAGGGCTCCGCGAAGGAGCCGACGACCATGCAGACGAGGACGGCGGTGGCGAGTGCGGCGTCGACCGCGAGCGGATGCGTTCTGGCCCAGCCGCGGCCTCGCACGAGTGTGGTCACTGCTCAACGGTACGGGGGGTTGGCGCGGGCCTGGGACGATACGGGGGTTCTGCTGGGCGGGTACCCCTCCGGGGCGTGGGGGGTTTGTCCCTGCGGGCGCGCTTGGGGTTGCTCGCGCCGTTCCCCGCGCCCCTGAAGGGGTGGGCGGTTGTTGAGGCTTTGGCGCGGGTGGTGGGGGTGTTTGCGCAGTTCCCCGCGCCCCTTGTCGGGGGCGCTCGGTCAGCGATTCACTGCGGGTCGCTTGTGGTTGCTCGCGCCGTTCCCCGCGCCCCTTTGGCGGGGCTTCGGTCGGCGGTTTGCTGCGGGTCGATCGTGGTTGCTCGCGACGTTTACCGCAGCCCTTTGCGGGGGCTCGGTCAGCCGGGGATCAAGCCGTCGTCGCTCAGCATTTCTCTGACCTGGTCCAGGGTCGCCTCGGGGGACGGGAGGATCAGTTCCGAGGGTTCCAGGGCGTCGTCGGGGAGGGGGGAGCCGAGCTCCCGGACCTTGTCCAGGAGGGCGTGGAGCGTGCGGCGGAAGGCGGGCTCGTCGCCCCGCTCCATCTCCGCGAGCAGCTCGTCGTCCAGCTTGTTCAGTTCGGCGAAGTGGCTGTCGGCCAGCTTCACCTGCCCCTCCCCCATGATCCGTACGATCATGTCGCCCTCCTCGGACGTGAGCTACTGCTTGTCGAAGCGCGGGGTGTCCTGCGGCTGCTGCGACTGGGGACGGCCCTGGCCGCCCTCGATCGCCTGCTGGCTGCTGGGGCCTCCGGCGAGCTCCGCCTTCATGCGCTGCAGTTCCAGCTCTACATCAGTACCACCGGAGAGCCGGTCGAGCTCGGTCTGGATGTCGTCCTTGGCGAGCCCGGAGGAGTCGTCGAGGGCACCGGAGGCGAGCAGTTCGTCGATCGCGCCGGCCCGCGCCTGGAGCTGCGCGGTCTTGTCCTCGGCGCGCTGGATCGCCATGCCGACGTCGCCCATCTCCTCGGAGATGCCGGAGAAGGCCTCGCCGATGCGGGTCTGGGCCTGGGCGGCGGTGTAGGTGGCCTTGATGGTCTCCTTCTTCGTACGGAAGGCGTCGACCTTGGCCTGGAGCCGCTGGGCCGCCAGGGTGAGCTTCTCCTCCTCGCCCTGGAGGGTCTGGTGCTGCGTCTCCAGGTCCGTCACCTGCTGCTGGAGCGCGGCACGGCGGGACAGGGCCTCGCGGGCCAGGTCCTCGCGGCCGAGGGCGAGCGCCTTGCGGCCCTGGTCCTCCAGGGTCGAGGACTGCTTCTGGAGCTGGGTCAGCTGCAGTTCCAGGCGCTTGCGGGAGGTCGCCACGTCGGCGACGCCACGGCGCACCTTCTGCAGCAGCTCCAGCTGCTTCTGGTACGAGTAATCGAGGGTTTCGCGCGGGTCCTCGGCCCGGTCAAGGGCCTTGTTCGCCTTCGCGCGGAAGATCATCCCCATACGCTTCATGACACCGCTCATGGGCTTCGCGCGCCCCCTTCTGACGGACTTCCAGCTCCAGGTACTGCTCAGAACCCACAGTACGGGCCCTGCATCCATTACCGCACTGTTCGCGGGCGGATGCGCTCATCCCCAAGGACGACTGCGTCCCGCGCCGCTCCGGCGTAAGGAGTAGGTGCTCCCCCGTGAAGCAGCCCCGAGGCGTCCCGGGCGGCCGGTCCCGGCCCGCCGCATTCCGCCCGCTACGGCCCCTTAGGGACATAAATCAAGACGCCCGGCGTTGCCGGATCGTTCCCCGCCCGGCGGACGGCCATGCGTCCGCACCCCGTACCCTTGGATTTTGTGTTCCGTAGCCGATCCAAGGAAGAGAAGGCCCCGGCCGCGCAGGCGCCGGTGACCGACTCCAAGCAGCCCCGTGACCCGCAGGCCCCGAAGGGCCGCCCCACCCCCAAGCGCGCCATGGCACAGTCCCAGCGCCGCAGCGTGACGAACACGCCGACGACGCGCAAGGAGGCCGCCAAGCGCCAGCGCGACGAGCGCCGGACCCAGATGGCGAAGCAGCGCGAGGCGATGGCCAGCGGTGACGAGCGGTTCCTGCCCGCCCGTGACAAGGGTCCCGTGCGCAAGTTCGCGCGCGACTTCGTGGACTCGCGCTTCTGCATCGCCGAGTACTTCCTGCCGCTCGCGGTGATCATCCTGGTGCTGAGCATCGTCCGGGTGCCGCAGCTGCAGAACATCGCGCTGCTGCTCTGGCTCTTCGTGATCGTCCTGATCATCCTCGACTCGGTCGTCACCGCCTTCCGGCTGAAGAAGCGGCTCGCCGAGCGCTTCCCGGACGACAACCGCAAGGGCGCCGTCTTCTACGCCCTGATGCGCACGCTCCAGATGCGTCGGCTGCGGCTGCCCAAGCCGCAGGTCAAGCGCGGAGAGCGGCCCTGAGCGGATTCACCGGCGGGGCCGGGGCCTGGCTGGAGAAGCTGGGCGGCCTGCGCAACGCCGTGCGCCAGGAGCTGGTGGCCCGCCAGCTCGACGAGCAGATAGTCGCCCGCTTCCCCGTGGGGCAGCGGCTGCGGATACTCGACGTCGGCATGGGCCAGGGCACGCAGGCCCTGCGGCTCGCCCGGGCCGGCCACAAGGTGACCGGCGTCGAGCAGGACCCCGCCATGATCGCCGCCGCGCGCACCTCGCTCGCGGCGGAGCCCGAGGGCATCCAGGGGCGGGTGCGCATCGTCGAGGGCGACGGGCACCAGACCGGGGTCCACTTCCTGCCCGGCAGCTTCGACGTGGTGCTCTGCCACGGCGTCCTGATGTACGTCGAGGACCCCGACGCGCTCCTCGCCGGGCTCGCCCGGATGCTGGCGCCCGGCGGACTCCTGTCGCTGCTCGTGCGCAACGCGGAGGCGCTGGCCATGCGGCCCGGTCTCGCGGGCGACTGGGCGGGGGCGCTCGCCGCCTTCGACTCCGTCACGTACCGCAACCGGCTCGGCATCGACGCCCGCGCGGACCGGCTCGACGCGCTGACCTCCTCCCTGGCGGGGCTCGCGGCGCCGCTCCAGGCCTGGTACGGCGTGCGGGTCTTCACGGACACCGTCCCGGACGGCGCGGCGCTGCCGCCCGAGTGGGAGCTGGAGGCGCTGCTCGCCGCCGAGGAGCGGGCGGGCCGCACGGACCCGTACCGGCGGGTCGCCGCGCTGCTGCACCTGTGCGGGGTGCGGGACTGACGGGTCCCCGCGGGGCTCCGGACTGAGGGGTCCGTGCGGGGGGCGGGTTGGTTTCGGGCCGACGGACCGTGCGGGGTCCGAGCCGACGGATCCGTGCGAGGTTCGGGGCTGGCGCGGGCACCCACCCGTTTACCCCGCAGCACAGGCGCCGGGAACGGACGAAAAGCACACTCGGCGCATGACTGCCTCGCGTACCCGTTCCCGTGCCGTCTCCGCGCCGCTCGCCGCCTCCCTCGCCGCCGTCGCCGCCGCCGCGCTCGTCGGCGGGTGCTCCTCCTCCGGGTCCGGCGACTCGGGCCGGTCGACCACCCGGGCGGCGCCGGCCGCCGCCGGTGACCTGCAGGACGACTACCAGCGGGTGATCAAGGACGTGCTGCCGTCGGTCGTCCAGGTCGACGCCGGCGACAGCCTGGGCTCCGGGGTCGTCTACGACGGCAAGGGGCACATCGTCACCAACGCCCATGTCGTGGGCAAGGAGAAGCGGTTCAAGGTCACCACCGCCACCGGCGAGCAGGCGCTGACCGCCGACCTGGTGGCGAGCTATCCCGAGCAGGACCTCGCGGTCATCAAGCTGGACGACGTGCCGGACGGCCTGAAGGCGGCGGAGTTCGGCGACTCCACCAAGGCCGAGGTCGGCCAGATCGTGCTGGCCATGGGCTCCCCGCTCGGCCTGTCCTCCAGCGTCACCCAGGGCATCGTCTCGGCCACCGGACGCACCGTCAGCGAGGGCCGTACCGGCGGCGGCACCGGGGCCACCATCGCCAACATGGTGCAGACGTCGGCCGCGATCAACCCGGGCAACAGCGGCGGCGCCCTGGTCGACCTGGACGGGAAGGTCATCGGCATCCCCACCCTCGCCGCGAGCGATCCGCAGATGGGGGACAGCGCCGCGCCCGGCATCGGCTTCGCGATCCCGTCGTCGATGGTGAAGACCGTCGCCGACCAGATCATCAAGGACGGCAGGGTCACCGACTCGGGCCGGGCCGCGCTCGGCATCACCGGCCGCACCGTTTTGGACGACGACTACCGGCCCGCGGGCGTGGCCGTGGTCGAGGCCCGGCAGGGCGGCGCGGCGGCCGGGGCTGGGCTGCGGCCCGGCGACATCATCACCCGGCTCGGCGGCAGCGGGATCACCACGATCAACTCGCTCTCGGAGGCACTGGCGGCCGCCGAGCCCGGCCAGAAGACGCAGGTCACGTACGTACGGGACGGGGCCGACAAGAAGGCGGACGTGACCCTCGGCGAGATGTGAGGACCGCGGCGGCGCTCACGTACGGGAGTGCGGGAGGCTGCGCGGGCGTACCGGAAGCTGCGTGGACGTACCGGAAGCTGCGTGTGCGTACCGGAAGCTGCGTGGACGTACCGGAGGCGGTGGCCGCGTCCGGCCACCGCCTCCCGTCGCGCGTACGGCGTGTGCCGCGGGACGTCGCCGCTCACCTCACGCGGAGGCGTCCTCCGTGTCCTGGGCCTCGTCCG
Organism: Streptomyces sp. NPDC041122; assembly: GCF_055592445.1. Taxonomy (NCBI): domain Bacteria; kingdom Bacillati; phylum Actinomycetota; class Actinomycetes; order Kitasatosporales; family Streptomycetaceae; genus Streptomyces; species Streptomyces sp. NPDC041122. Next base: position 11,985 of record NZ_JBVIYQ010000001.1, read on the forward strand.
CGTGCAGGCTCATCGGACCGTAGATCTTGGTGGTGTCCTCGAAGAGGCTCACCTGGTCGGCGCCGCCCTCGGACAGCTCCTTCCAGTACTCACCGACCCAGGACTCCGCGTCGCCCTGGGTGGTGAACTCCTCGGGCTGCACCGCGGGCTGGACCTCCGTCCCGTCCGCCTTCTCGAACCGCCACGTCCATGCCGCCATGTCAGCCTCCCGAGGGTCCTGTGGCGGTGTCACCACCGCCCCGATCCGCTTGAAGCCTAGCCGGGCGCGCGGCGTCCGACCCGACGCGGGAGGATCTTCGTGTGGAACTGACTCTGCTCGGCACCGGCGCCCCCGGCGGTCTGCCCCTCCCCGACTGTCCCTGCGCGGTCTGCGCGACCGCGCTGGGCGATGCGGCGCGCGCCGCCACCGCGCTCCTCGTGGACGGCGTCCTGCTCCTCGACCTGACCCCCGGCGCCGCCTTCGCGGCCGCCCGCGCCGGGCACTCGCTCGGCGGAGTGCGGCAGGTGCTGCTCTCGCATCCGCACGACGGGCCCGCCGTCGAGGTGCCCGCGGGGCTGCCGCAGCCCGGCCGGGTCGCCGACGGACGCGAGCTCGCGCTGCTCACCGGGCACCGGGTGCGCGCGGTGGCGCTGGACGCGCCCGGCTCCGGGTACGAGGTGACCGGGCCCGACGGGGAGCGGCTGCTGTACCTGCCGCCGGGCGGCGCGCCCGCCGGACTCGGCGAGGGGAACGGCGCCGCGCCGGGCAACGGCAGGGACCGCCCGTACGAGATGGTCGTCGCGGACGTCGTCGGGCGTCCCGACGGGCTCGCCCGGCTCCGCGCGGCGGGGGCCGTCGGGCCGACCACCGACGTGATCGCGGTGCACATCGGCCACGAGGCGCCGCCCGGCGGTGAGCTGACGCGCCGCCTCGCGGCCGCCGGGGCGCGGGCCGTGCCGGACGGGTCGACGCTCGTGGTCGGCGCCTACGAGGACGTCCCCGACGTGCCGCGCCGCACCCTCGTCCTCGGCGGCGCGCGCTCGGGCAAGTCGGTGGAGGCCGAGCGGCGCCTGGAGGCCTTCCCCGAGGTGCTGTACGTGGCCACCGGCGGGACCAGGAGCGGCGACACGGAGTGGGCGCGGCGGGTGAGCGTGCACCGCGAGCGGCGCCCCGGCTCCTGGCGGACCGCCGAGAGCTGCGACCTGGTGCCGCTGCTCGGCGACGACGGGCCGCCGCTGCTCATCGACTGCCTGTCGCTGTGGCTGACCCACGTCATGGACGAGGTGGGTGCGTGGGACGACGCGGAGTGGGCGGGCGGCGGGGAGCGCGCGCTGCGGGAGCGGGTCGCCGGGCTCGCGGAGGCGGTCCGTACGACCCGGCGCACCGTCGTCGCCGTCTCCAACGAGGTCGGCTCCGGCATCGTCCCCGCGACCGCCTCCGGCCGCCGCTACCGCGACGAACTGGGCCGCCTGAACACCGCGTTCGCGAACGAGTGCGAACACGTCCTGCTCGTCGTGGCGGGCCAGGCCCTCACCCTGCGCGGCTGACGTCCGGCCGCGCTCACGGGGCGGCCGGGCCCGTCGGGTCGGGGCCGCGGCGGGCGATGACCCGGTAGGTGTTGCTGAAGCCGGCGCGGGTGAGCAGCGGCGCGAGGACGACGTCCAGTGCGCGGGCGAGCAGCACCGGGGGCAGCGACGCCCACCGCGCGGCGCGGCGCAGCTTGAGCTGGAGCGGGGTCGCGGGTCCGGCGCGCCAGGGCACGTCGGCCGCCGGCATGCGGCCGTTGAGGAAGAGCGCCACCGCCGCGCCGAGGTCGACGGGGGCGTGCGCGGTGCGGCGCTCGACGGATACGACCGTGAAGCCCAGCGTGGTCAGCTCCTGGCGGAGGTTGGCGAGCGGCACGAGGTGCAGCGTGCGCGGCTGGCGGTAGGACGCCCACCACTTGCCGAGCAGCCGGGCGGCGCGGCACTCGGGGTCGGGGGCCTCGATGAGCAGGTGTCCGCCGGGGCGCAGCACGGTCCGCGCGGCGCCGAGCTCCGCGCGCGGATCAGGGCTGCGTTGCAGGGTGTGGAACATGCTCAGCGCGTCGTAGCGGCCCGCGAGCCGCCCGGCGAGCCCGGGCAGGGAGCCGCGGTGACCCTCCTCGATGCGGCCGCGCCGCACGCCGCGTTCGAGGCCGGTGCCGCGGTCGGTGCCGTCGAAGGAGGTGTACGGCAGGACCCGCCTGGCCAGGGCCGGGAAGTGCGCGGCGCCGGTGTCGACGTCCAGCCAGCTCTCGGGCTCGTCGAGGGCGGCGAGCGCCCGGACGGCGGCCAGGCGCCGTTTCGCGGCGGCGCCGGCGCCGAACGGCTTCACCGGCTCGCGGCCGCCGGGCCCGTCGCGGAAGTCCCTGCGGTAGAAGTCCAGGCCCTCGGGGGTCAGCCGGGGGTTCTGGAAGCAGTGGGCGCAGTCGCCGCACCGGTCCAGCGTGAAGCTGCCGGGCTTGTGCTGCACCAGGTCGGTGGTGCGCAGCCGCACCCGCAGCCGTTCGGAGCCGCACCAGGGGCAGTCGGTGCGGCGGGGTTCGTGGAACCGCTCGGTGCCCCGGGCGAGTTCGGCGAGGTAGGCGGGACGCCGGGCGGCGACCTGCTGGGCGGCATCCGTGGTCATGGGCGTACTCCCGGGGTCGGAGGAGTGGGACGGAGACAGGGTCCGGGCGGGACTGGGACGGGGCGCAGGAGGACGGAGGGCAGGGGGACAGAATCCGTGGTTCCCGCCGATGCCTCACGTGATATGACAAGCCGACACAAACGGGAACGTAAAGGATCATTCCCGCGTCGGGCGTCACGCCATGCACGCGATTCCTCACGCGACGCGACCGGCGGACGCGGCGGCCTGACCGGCCGTCAGGTGCGGGTCGGTGCGCCCGCAGGACCGTTCGAGCGATGCCGCCGCCGCTCCCGGTACTGTTCGGCGAATGAGCTCGCTGAATCTCGACGACTTCACCGACCTGATCGAGCGGCCCGACGGCGGGGTGCGCCGCGACGCCGAGGAACGCAGGGCGCGGCAGACCCTGCCGCCCGGCGCCCTCGGCCGCCTCGACGAACTCGGCGAGTGGCTCTCGGCGGCCCAGTCCTCGGTGCCGGTGCGGCCGGTCGAGCGGCCGCGCGTGGTGCTCTTCGCGGGTGATCACGGCATCGCCGCGCAGGGCGTCTCGGCGCGTCCCGCGGGCGGCGCCGCGGATCTCGTACGGGCCGTACTGGCCGGCGAGAGCCCCGTGGCCGTCCTCGCGCGCCGCCTCGACGTGCCCGTGCGGGTCGTCGACATGGCCCTCGACTGCGACCCGGCCGATCTGCCCGCCGAGGTGGCGGGGCACCGGGTGCGGCGCGGCTCGGGACGCATCGACATCGAGGACGCGCTGACGGCCGAGGAGGCCGAGCAGGCGCTGCGCGCGGGCATGGCGGTCGCCGACGAGGAGGCCGACTCGGGCACCGACGTGGTCGTGCTCGGCGATGTCAGCGTGGGCGGCACGACGGCCGCCGCGACGCTGGTCGCCGCGTTGTGCGGGACCGACGCGTCCGTGGTGACCGGGCGGGGCGGCGAGCCCGTCGACGACCTGGCGTGGATGCGCAAGTGCGCGGCGGTACGGGACGCGCTGCGGCGGGCCCGGCCGGTCCTCGGCGACCAGCTGGAGCTCCTCGCGGCGGTGGGCGGCGCCGATCTGGCCGCGATGACGGGCTTCCTGCTGCAGTGCGCGGTGCGGCGCACGCCGGTGATCCTGGACGGCGTGGTGGCGTCGGCGGCCGCGCTGGTGGCCCAGCGGGTGGCGTTCCGCGCGCCGGACTGGTGGCTGGCCGGCCACGACAGCGGGGAGCCCGCGCAGGCCAAGGCCCTGGACCGGATGGCGCTCGACCCGCTGCTCGCGCACGGCGTGAAGGTCGGCGAGGGGGCGGGCGGGCTGCTGGCGCTGCCGCTGGTACGGGCCGCCGCCGCGCTCTGGGCGGAGCTGCCGGAGCGGGATCCCGCGGCACCGGAGACGGAGCCCGCGAAGACGCCGGAGACGGAGCCCGCAGAGACGGCCCCCACGGCGACGGAATCCGCCGTACCGGAATCTTCGGTACCGTCTACCGAGTAGACACCCTGCGCCGCGGCCCCGACTGACGCCTCATCAACAGGGCCCCGCACCGGGGGTTGTACCCCTCGTGCCCATATGATCCCTTTTCATGGGAGATGAGCAGGTCGTCGCCGCGCGACAGAAGAAACCGACCGTCCTACAACGCCGCGCCGCGGGGTTCGCGGTCTGGTATCTGCGGGCCGTCACGTTCATCAACTTCCTGAGCGCGGTGTGGGTCTCGCTCGGACAGGACCTGCGCCAGCACAACACGGAGGACTACTTCACCCCGTACCTGCTGACGGCAGGCTTCGCCTCGGGGGCCTTCACGCTCTTCCTGGCGATCACCATGCGGCGCCGCAAGCGCGCCGCGTGGATCCTCAACACCGTGCTCGGCGGCCTCTTCCTGCTGCTCTTCGCCTTCGCGATGGTCTTCCCCGAGGTCCGCCGGTACGCGCAGAACTGGATCTCCCTCGTGCTGACCGCCGCGTTCGTCGCGGCGCTGGTCGTCGGGCGCCGCGAGTTCTACGCCAAGGGCGACCGCTCCAACCCGAAGCTGGCGTCGGCCGTCGCGGCCGGCGGTCTCCTGGTGACCTCGCTGATCGCCGCGCTGCTCGTCACCGTCACCAACCGCGCCCACGACGACTACCGCTCGACCTTCCTGGACCGCTGGCGCTACGGCACCATGCGCCTGGTCTCGCTGGCCGCCGACGACAAGCGCTTCGAGGGCATCACCACGCCCGGCTGGGTCAACGTCGCCATCAACATCCTGAGCGCGCTGCTGCTCTGCGCGGTCCTGTACGCCGCCTTCCGCTCCCGCCGCGTCGTCGACCCGCTCACCGAGGGGGACGAGGAGCGGCTGCGCGCGCTGCTCGACCGGCACGGCGACCGCGACTCGCTCGGCTACTTCTCGCTGCGCCGCGAGAAGAGCGTCGTGTGGTCGCCGACCGGCAAGGCCGCCGTGGCCTACCGCGTCGTCGGCGGCGTCTCGCTGGCCTCCGGCGACCCCATCGGCGACCCGGAGGCCTGGCCCGGCGCGATCGAGCCCTGGCTGGCCGAGGCCCGCGAGCACGGCTGGATCCCGGCCGTGATGGGCGCGAGCGAGGAGGCGGGGACGGTCTACGCCCGGCACGGCCTGGACGCGCTGGAGCTGGGCGACGAGGCCATCGTGGAGATCGGCGAGTTCACCCTGGAGGGGCGGGCCATGCGCACCGTCCGGCAGGCGTACAACCGCGTGAAGCGGGCCGGCTACACCGTCCGCATCCGCCGCCACGAGGACATCCCCGCCGACGAGATGGCGACCCTCCTGGAGCGCGCCGACGACTGGCGCGACGGGGCCACCGAACGCGGCTTCTCCATGGCGCTCGGCCGGCTCGGCGACCCGGGCGACGGGCGGTGCGTGATGCTCGAATGCACCGACGGGGACGGGCGGTTGCGGGCCGTGCTCTCCTTCGTGCCGTGGGGGCCACGGGGGCTCTCCCTCGACCTGATGCGGCGTGACCGCGACTCCGAGAACGGCCTGATGGAGTTCATGGTCATCGAACTCCTGCAGCGCGCACCCGAGATCGGGATCACGCAGGTCTCACTCAACTTCGCGATGTTCAGGTCGGTCTTCGAGCGTGGCTCACGGCTCGGCGCGGGCCCGGTCCTGCGCCTGTGGCGGTCGCTGCTCAGCTTCTTCTCGCGGTGGTGGCAGATCGAGTCCCTCTACCGGGCCAACGCCAAGTACCGGCCCATCTGGGAGCCCCGCTTCCTCCTCTTCGAAAAGAGCGGCGATCTGCCGCGCATCGGCATCGCGTCCGCCCGCGCGGAGGGCTTCCTCGAAGCGCCGGGTCTGCCGAAGTGGCTGCACCGCAAACACCTGGAGTCGAGACGATGAGACCGCCGGCCCGCTACGCCCGCGCCGAGTGGGGGTCACTCTTCTCCACCGTGCGCGGGGCGCTCGTCGCCCGACGATGGCGGGCCGTCCCCATGACGCTGGCCGCGGTCTGTCTCACCGCGCTCTGCCAGTACGTGCAGAACCAGCCCTGGGGCTATCAGTTCGTCCAGAACACCGGCTGCGTGCGCGCCGAGGCCCCCCTCTGGCTCGCCCTGCTGCGCACCCCCCTCTCCCTCTTCGTGCCCGCCCTCGACCTGCCGGTGTGGGGCGCGCTCGCGCAGATCCTGCTGGTCTTCGGCATCGCGGAGATCTGCCTGGGCCGGTGGCGCACGCTCCTCGTGGCGTACGCGGCCACGCTCGCCGGCACCCTCTACGCGCGCGTGGGCATCGCCCTTGGCCCCGGCCACCCGCTCGGCCTGCCCGCCTCCGACGCGCAGGTCGTCGACACCGGACCGTCGGCCGCGGTGGTGGGCCTCGCCGTCTACGTGTGCTGGCTGCACCGGGCGTACGTCACCGCCGCCCTGGTGAGCGCCCTGATGGTCGTCGAGGTGATCGTCAAGAACAACCTCGCGGGCAAGGAGCATCTGGCGGCCATCCTCGTCGCGCTCGCGGTGTGCGTGGTCACCGCGGTGCGTCAGCGGCGCGGCGGCACCCGCTCGGACCCCGGCTCCGACGGGTCGGAGGGGTCGGGCCCCGGCGGCCCGGAACGCCCCGGTCCCGGCCGCGGATCCGGCACGAAGCCGCCGATCCAGTCCTGAATCCTGCGGCGCGGTCCCGACCAGCGCCGGTCGTGCCGGAAGGCCCGCAGCCCCGCCCGCGCGCGGGCCCGGGGCCGCCTGCGGTAGAACCGCCGGGCCCACGCCGAGCCGGGCCGGGCCAGCCGGATCGCGCCGACCAGCGCGACGAACGGCACCACCGTGCCGATCAGGGCGGTGCGCAGCTTCCCCTTGACCAGCGCGATCAGCGCGAACCCGCAGTTGACGCCGATGTTCAGCGCGACCGCCGCGCGGTTCTGCCGCTCGCCGGGCGTCAGGTCGTCGACGCCGAGCGGGGTGAAACCGGTGAGGATCAGCATCACCAGGGCGGCCGTGAGCATCACGACCTCCACACTCTTGCGGCCCTGCTCGCTCCAGTAGACGTCGTCGAGGTGGAGGATCAGCGCGAACTCGTCGAGCACCAGGCCCGCGCCGACCCCGAAGATGACCGCGGCGTACAGCGGCCCCACCCCGTGCCGCCCGGCGGCCACCGCCCAGAACCCGCCGACCAGCATCAGGAAGATCCCCGGCACGACGTGGTGGATGTGCACATCACCGGTGCTGATGTTGCGGAACGGCCCGCGGCCCGCCCGGATCAGCCGGGTGATGGTCCGGGTGACCAGGAACGACCCGACGAAGGAGAGCAGCGCGAGCAGCAGCGGCAGCTTCCCCGGCTCGACGATGTTCCGGTACCACCAGTCGTCCATGCGCCCATCCTCCGTCCGCGAAGAGTGATCCGCAGAGCGGGAGGTTCCCCCGGGGTAGCCTTCCGCGGTGTCCAGAACCTCCCCCGCCGACGGCATACGTTTCGCCTTCGGCACCCTCACCGCGCTCCCCGTCCGGGTCACCCGCTGGGACCGCGAGGCCGCGCGCGGCGGCATGCGCTGCGCCCCCCTCGCCGGCCTGGTGACCGGCCTGTGCGCGGCGGCCGCGGGCGGCGCCCTGACGCTGCTCGGCGCGGGCCCGCTGCTCGCCGCCGTCGCGACCGCCGCCGCGCCCGCCGCCCTCACCCGGGGCCTGCACCTGGACGGCCTCGCCGACACCGCCGACGGCCTGGGCAGCGCCAAGCCCGCCGAGGACGCGCTGCGCATCATGAAGCAGTCCGACATCGGCCCCTTCGGCGTCATCACGCTGCTCTTCGTCCTGCTCGCGCAGGTCGCCGTGTTCTTCCAGCTGTACGAGGCCTCGTGGGCGCGCGGCGCGCTCGCCGCCGTCGTCTCGGCGACCGCCGCGCGCCTCGCCCTCACGCTGGCCGCCCGCGACGGCGTGCCCCCGGCCCGCCCCGAGGGGCTCGGCGCCGCCGTCGCCGGGGTCGTCCCGCGCGGCCACGCGCTCGCCGTCGCCGCGGCCGTGGTGATCGCCGCGGCCGCCGCGGGCGCGCCGCTCGGCGCGGACGACGCCGTGCGGTCCGCGGCCTCCGTCGTCCTCGCCCTGGGCGCCGCGGAGTTGCTGCTTCGGCACTGCGTACGACGGTTCGGCGGGGTCACCGGAGACGTCTTCGGCGGGCTCGCGGAGACGGCGGCGACCACCGCGCTCGTGGTGCTCGCGCTCGGCTGACCGCCGGCTCCGCGCGGGCCCGGCACGGCCGTCACCGCGCCCGACACACACAGTGAGGCGCACCGCAGCGCTCACGGGCGTAGGCTCGCGACGGGCTCACCACCCCGACAGCCCGCCGAAACTCACTGAAAGAGGACCTCACCACCGTGACTGCTCTGACTCTCAGCACCGCCGCCGCGACCGGCCTGCGTGCCGACGCGATCGTCGTCGGTGTCGCGAAGGGCGCTGGATCCAAGGGAGGCCTGGTCGTCGCCCCCGGCGCCGAGGCCGTGGACAAGGCGTACGACGGCAAGCTCGCGTCCGTCCTGGAGACCCTCGGCGCCTCGGGCGGCGAGGGTGAGGTGACGAAGCTTCCCGCACCGTCCGGCTTCAAGGCGCCGGTGGTCGTCGCGATCGGTCTCGGCGGGGTCCCGGAGAAGGACGAGACGTACGGCACCGACGCGCTGCGCCGCGCCGCGGGTGCCGCCGCGCGCGCCCTCACCGGCTCCAAGAAGGCCGCGTTCGCCCTGCCCGTCGAGGACGCCGAGGACCTGGGCGCCATCGCCGAGGGCGCGCTGCTCGGCGCGTACTCCTTCGACGCCTACAAGGACCAGGGCGACGCCAAGTCCGCGAAGAAGAACGGCAAGGAGGCCAAGGCGCCGCTCGCCGAGGTCGCCCTGCTCGGCGGCAAGCCCCGCGACAAGGCGTACAAGGCCGCCGTCGAGCGCGCCACCGCCGTCGCCGAGGAGCTCAACCGCGCCCGCGACCTGGTCAACACCCCGCCGAACGACCTCAGCCCCGAGGCCTTCGCCGCCGTCGCCCAGGCCGCGGCCAAGGAGCACGGCATCAAGGTGCAGGTCCTCGACGAGAAGGCGCTCACCAAGGGCGGCTACGGCGGCATCCTCGGCGTCGGCGCCGGCTCGGACGCCCCGCCGCGCCTGGTGAAGCTCTCGTACACGAGCTCCAAGGCGAAGAAGCACCTCGCCTTCGTCGGCAAGGGCATCACCTACGACTCGGGCGGCATCTCGCTGAAGCCCGCCGGTCACAACGAGACCATGAAGTGCGACATGGCCGGCGCCGCCGCCGTCTTCGCCGCCGTCGTGGCCGCCGCCCGTCTGGGCCTGGAGGTGAACGTCACCGGCTGGCTGGCGCTCGCCGAGAACATGCCGTCCGGCTCCGCGACCCGCCCCGGCGACGTCCTGCGGATGTACAGCGGCAAGACCGTCGAGGTCCTGAACACCGACGCCGAGGGCCGCCTGGTCCTGGCCGACGCCATCGCCAAGGCCTCCGAGGAGACCCCCGACGCGATCGTCGACGTGGCGACGCTGACCGGCGCCATGATGATGGCCCTCGGCAGCCGCACCTTCGGCATCATGTCCAACGACGAGGCCTTCCGCACCTCCGTCCACGAGATCGCCGAGGAGGTCGGCGAGCCGTCCTGGCCGATGCCGCTCCCGGCCGACCTGCGCAAGGGCATGGACTCCCCCACCGCCGACATCGCCAACATGGGCGAGCGCATGGGCGGCGGCCTGGTGGCCGGTCTGTTCCTGAAGGAGTTCGTGGGCGAGGGCATCACCTGGGCCCACCTGGACATCGCGGGCCCGGCCTTCCACGAGGGCGCCCCCTACGGCTACATCCCCAAGGGCGGCACCGGTACCGCGGTCCGCACCCTGGTGCGGCTCGCCGAGCACACCGCCGCGGGCGATCTGGGCTGATCAGCCGATCCGAGCCCGTCGGGCGGGGCCGCGGACGCTGCGCGCGTCCGGGGCCCCGCCCGATTTCGCCCTCGACGAAATCCGTACGTTCGTACGGGGCCCAAACCCGTCGGGACGGTGGATCGGACGTCCCACAGCCCGGCCCGGCGTCCCGTCTCCCGCCGACAAGTGCGAAGATGGGTTCTCGGCAGGACAGGGCCCCCACCACAGGGCCGAAAAAAGAGCGGCCGAATACCAGCCGACCGACCGGTCGTCCCCCGAGAACAGGGGTCCGGCGTACGGCGCACATGCATGGAGGACGTGACGTGGCGAACGACGCCAGCACTGTTTTCGACCTAGTGATCCTCGGCGGCGGCAGCGGCGGTTACGCCGCGGCGCTGCGCGGAGCGCAGCTGGGCCTGGACGTCGCACTGATCGAGAAGAACAAGCTCGGCGGCACCTGCCTGCACAACGGCTGCATCCCCACGAAGGCGCTGCTGCACGCCGGCGAGATCGCCGACCAGGCGCGTGAGGCCGACCAGTTCGGCGTGAAGGCCACCTTCGAGGGCATCGACATGGCGGCCGTCCACAAGTACAAGGACGACGTGATCTCGGGCCTCTACAAGGGCCTGCAGGGTCTCGTGGCCTCCCGCAAGGTGACGTACATCGAGGGTGAGGGCAAGCTCTCCTCGCCGACCTCCGTGGACGTGGGCGGTCAGCGCGTCCAGGGCCGCCACGTCCTCCTGGCGACCGGCTCCGTGCCGAAGTCGCTGCCGGGCCTGGAGATCGACGGCAACCGCATCATCTCCTCGGACCACGGCCTGACCCTGGACCGCGTGCCGAAGTCCGCGATCATCCTGGGCGGCGGCGTCATCGGCGTCGAGTTCGCCTCCGCGTGGAAGTCCTTCGGCGCCGACGTCACCGTCATCGAGGGCCTCAAGCACCTCGTCCCGGTCGAGGACGAGAACAGCTCCAAGCTTCTTGAGCGCGCGTTCCGCAAGCGCGGCATCAAGTTCAACCTCGGCACGTTCTTCGAGAAGGCCGAGTACACGCAGGACGGCGTCCGCGTGACCCTCGCCGACGGCAAGACCTTCGAGGCCGAGGTCCTCCTGGTCGCCATCGGCCGCGGCCCGGTCTCGCAGGGCCTCGGGTACGAGGAGCAGGGCATCGCGATGGACCGCGGTTACGTCCTCGTCGACGAGTACATGCAGACCAACGTCCCGACCGTCTCGGCCGTGGGCGACCTGGTGCCGACCCTCCAGCTCGCGCACGTCGGCTTCGCCGAGGGCATGCTGGTGGCGGAGCGCCTGGCCGGTCTCAAGCCGGTGCCGGTCGACTACGACGGCGTGCCCCGGGTGACGTACTGCCACCCCGAGGTCGCCTCCGTGGGCATCACCGAGGCCAAGGCCAAGGAGATCTACGGCGCGGACAAGGTCGTCGCCCTCAAGTACAACCTCGCGGGCAACGGCAAGAGCAAGATCCTCAAGACCGCGGGCGAGATCAAGCTCGTCCAGGTCAAGGACGGTGCCGTGGTGGGCGTCCACATGGTGGGCGACCGCATGGGCGAGCAGGTCGGCGAGGCCCAGCTGATCTACAACTGGGAGGCGCTGCCGGCCGAGGTCGCCCAGCTCATCCACGCCCACCCGACGCAGAACGAGGCGCTCGGCGAGGCCCACCTCGCCCTGGCGGGCAAGCCGCTGCACTCCCACGACTGACCTTCAGTCATCGGGCGCGACGACCAGACTTCCGCAATTTCGTAAGGAGCAACCGAAACCATGGCGGTTTCCGTATCCCTTCCGGCGCTCGGCGAGAGCGTCACCGAGGGCACTGTCACCCGTTGGCTGAAGGCCGAGGGCGAGCGCGTCGAGGCCGACGAGCCGCTGCTCGAGGTGTCGACCGACAAGGTCGACACCGAGATCCCCTCCCCCGCCGCCGGCATCCTGGCCTCCATCAAGGTCGCCGAGGACGAGACGGTCGAGGTCGGCGCCGAGCTCGCCGTCATCGACGACGGCTCCGGCGACGCGGGCGGCTCGGCCGCCCCGGCGCAGGAGGAGGCCCCGGCCGCCCCCGCGCAGGAGGAGGCCCCGCAACAGGAGGCCCCCGCCCAGGCCGAGGCGCCCGCCGCCCCGGCGCAGTCCGGCGGTTCCGCCGAGGGCACCGAGGTCACCCTGCCCGCGCTCGGCGAGTCCGTCACCGAGGGCACCGTCACCCGCTGGCTGAAGGAGGTCGGCGAGGAGGTCGCGGCCGACGAGCCCCTCCTGGAGGTCTCGACGGACAAGGTCGACACCGAGATCCCCTCGCCGGTCGCGGGCGTGCTGCTCGAGATCGTCGTCGGTGAGGACGAGACCGCCGAGGTCGGCGCCAAGCTCGCCGTCATCGGTGCGCCCGGTGCCGCCCCGGCCCCGGCCAAGGAGGAGGCCCCGGCCGCCCCCGCGCAGCCCGAGGCCCCCAAGCAGGAGGCGCCGAAGCAGGAGGCCCCCAAGCAGGAGGCCCCGAAGCAGGAGGCCGCCCCGGCTCCCGCGCAGCCCGCCGCCCCGGCCCAGGCCCCGGCCGGCCCGGCGCAGCCCGCCGCCGCGGCCCCGGCTCCGGCCCAGCCGGCTCCGGCCGCGCCCGCCGCCCCCGCCCAGTCCACCCCGGCCGACGACGGCGCCTACGTGACCCCGCTGGTCCGTAAGCTCGCGTCCGAGAACGGCGTGAACCTCTCCGAGGTCAAGGGCACCGGCGTCGGCGGCCGCATCCGCAAGCAGGACGTCATCGCGGCCGCCGAGGCCAAGAAGTCGGCGCCGGCCCCGGCCGCCGCCCCTGCCGCCTCGAAGGCTCCGGCCCTGGAGGCCTCTCCGCTCCGTGGTCAGACCGTCAAGATGACCCGCATGCGCAAGGTCATCGGCGACAACATGATGAAGGCCCTGCACTCGCAGGCCCAGCTGACCTCGGTCGTCGAGGTCGACATCACCAAGCTGATGAAGCTGCGCGCCAAGGCGAAGGACTCCTTCGCGGCCCGCGAGGGCGTCAAGCTCTCGCCGATGCCGTTCTTCGTCAAGGCCGCCGCCCAGGCGCTGAAGGCCCACCCGGTCGTCAACGCCCGGATCAACGACGACGAAGGCACCATCACGTACTTCGACTCGGAGAACATCGGCATCGCCGTGGACGCCGAGAAGGGTCTGATGACGCCGGTCATCAAGGGCGCGGGCGACCTGAACATCGCCGGCATCTCCAAGAAGACCGCCGAGCTGGCCGGCAAGGCCCGTGGCGGTGGCCTCACCCCGGACGACATGTCCGGCGCCACCTTCACGATCTCCAACACCGGTTCGCGCGGCGCCCTGTTCGACACGGTCATCGTGCCGCCGAACCAGGCCGCGATCCTCGGCATCGGTGCCACGGTGAAGCGTCCGGTCGTCATCAACCACCCGGACCTCGGCGAGACCATCGCCGTCCGTGACATGACGTACCTGTCGCTCTCCTACGACCACCGTCTGGTGGACGGCGCGGACGCCGCCCGTTACCTGACCGCGGTCAAGGCGATCCTGGAGGCCGGCGAGTTCGAGGTCGAGCTCGGCCTGTAGTCACGGCCGCCCCCGGGCGGCTGTAAGACTCGTCTCATCAGCGCGTACGCCCCCGTCCGGAGTTATCCGGGCGGGGGCATCGCCGTATTGTCTAGGGGTCACCACGCCCTGGGGCGCCTGCCTGCCCCTGCCTGAGGAGCCCACATGACCGCGCCCGTCGTTCACTCGCTGCGCGAACAGATCCGCGAGCACATCGTGGAGGGGATCGTCAGCGGGCGCTGGAAGCCGGGCGAGCGGATCGTGGAGCGCCGGATCGCCGTCGAGCTGGAGGTCTCGCAGACTCCCGTGCGGGAGGCGCTGCGCGAGCTGGAGACGCTGCGGCTGATCGAGTCGGCGCCCAACAAGGGCGTACGCGTTCGCAATCTCTCCGCCGCCGACCTGGAGGAGAGCTACCCCGTGCGGGCCGGCCTGGAGGCCATCGCCGCCGAGCTGGCGGCGGAGCGTCTTGCCGAGGACTGCACGGCCCTGGACCCGCACGTCGCGGCGCTCTACGAGGCGGACCGGGCCGCCGACGGCACCGCCCAGGTGCGGCACACCGTCGCCTTCCACCGCGAACTGGTGCGGGCCGCGGACAACTCCGTCCTCCTGCACACCTGGGAGGGGCTCGGCATCGAGGTCTTCACGGCGCTGTCCATCCGCTGGCTCGGCACGGTCCAGCAGTCGTACGCGGAGGAGCACGAGGCCCTGGTCTCCGCGTTCCGGCGCCGCGATCCCGCCATCGCCGAGCTGGTCAAGGCGCACGTGCTGGGCTGCGCGCCGCGCCCCTGACCTGCCGCGAGAGCCCTGCGCGGGGGCCGGCGCTCATCCGTGGGCGACCCGCTCATACGTGCTCCCACCTGCGGTAACCCTTCAAATCAAAGGCACCGCGTGCCCGCATTAATGGCACCGGATGCCTACTTTCTCGATCTGGAGGAGTTTCTGCCTTCAACCCTTTGATCGATCATCGATCACGGAGTTACAGTCTCCGACGGGCTCACACCAGAGCTTCACGCCCTGTCCTGCCAAAGACACCGGGCACCCCCACCCCTTACCGAACAGGGGACCCCCTCCGACTCAGGAAGGCGGCGCAATGACCGACCCCTCCGCAATCCAGCCGAGCGAGCTCGACCAGCTCCCGGACCGCGACCCCGAGGAGACCGCCGAATGGCAGGCCTCCCTGGACGCCGTCACCGAGGCGGCCGGGCCGCACCGTGCCGCGTACCTGATGCGCCGCACGCTGGAGCGCGCCGAGGGCGCGGGCCTGGCGCTGCCCAAGCTCCTCGAGACCGACTACGTCAACACCATCCCCACCTCCGCCGAGCCGTCCGTCGGCGAGATCGGCGGCGATGAGGAGCTGGAGCGGAAGATCACCGCGTGGAACCGCTGGAACGCGGCCGCGATGGTCACCCGCGGTTCCAAGCACGGCGTCGGCGGCCACATAGCGACCTTCGCGTCCGCGGCCTGGCTGTACGAGACCGGCTTCAACCACTTCTTCAAGGGCAAGGAGTCCCAGGAGGCTCCCGGCTCCGGTGACCAGCTCTACATCCAGGGCCACGCCTCCCCCGGCATCTACGCCCGCGCCTTCCTCGACGGCCGCCTGAACGAGGCGCAGCTCGACAACTTCCGCCAGGAGGCCGGCGGCAACGGCCTCCCCTCGTACCCGCACCCGCGCCGCCTGCCCTGGCTGTGGGAGTTCCCGACCGTCTCCATGGGTCTGGGCCCGCTCTCCGCCATCTACCAGGCCCGCTTCAACCGGTACCTCACCAACCGCGGCATCAAGGACGTCTCCGCCTCGCACGTGTGGGCGTTCCTCGGTGACGGCGAGATGGACGAGCCCGAGTCGACGGCGGCCCTCGCACTGGCCGCGCGTGAGGGTCTCGACAACCTCACGTACGTCATCAACTGCAACCTGCAGCGCCTCGACGGCCCGGTCCGCGCCAACTTCCGCGTGGTCCAGGAGCTGGAGGCGCAGTTCCGCGGCGCCGGCTGGAACGTCATCAAGGTCCTGTGGGGCAACGCCTGGGACGAGCTGTTCCAGCTCGACACCACCGGCGCCCTGGTCCGCCGCCTGCGCGAGGTGCCGGACGCGCAGTTCCAGACGTACGCGACGCGGGACGCCGCCTACATCCGCGAGCACTTCTTCGGCGCCGAGCCCGCCCTCGTCGAGCTGGGCAAGCTGCTCAGTGACGACAAGATCAGCGAGTGTTTCCACCTCTCGCGCGGCGGCCACGAGGCCCGCAAGGTCTACGCGGCCTACCGTGCGGCGCTGACCCACACGGGCGCGCCGACCGTGATCCTCGCGCAGACGGTCAAGGGCTTCACCCTCGGCAAGGGCTTCGAGTCCAAGAACGCCAACCACCAGATGAAGAAGCTCACGGTGGACGAGTTCAAGGACATGCGCGACCTCCTCGAACTGCCCATCCCGGACAGCGACTTCGTCGACGGCCAGGTGCCCTACGGCCACCCCGGCGCCGACTCCCCCGAGGTCCGCTACCTCCAGGAGCGCCGCGCGGCCCTCGGCGGTCCGGCCCCGGCCCGCCGCACGCAGCCGCTCGCGCCGCTGCCCGCCGCCGCGGACAAGACCTTCGCCTCCTTCGACAAGGGCTCCGGCTCGCAGTCGGTGGCGACGACCATGGCGTTCGTCCGCCTGGTCAAGGATCTCGTACGGGACAAGCAGACCGGCAAGCGCTGGGTGCCGATCGTCCCCGACGAGGCGCGCACCTTCGGCATGGAGTCGCTCTTCCCCTCGCTCGGCATCTACTCGCCCAAGGGCCAGACGTACGAGCCGGTCGACCGCGACCAGCTGATGTACTACAAGGAGGCCAAGGACGGCCAGATCCTCAACGAGGGGATCACCGAGGCCGGTTCCATGGCGGACTTCATCGCCGCGTCCACGTCGTACGCGACGCACGGCGAAGCGATGATCCCCTTCTACATCTTCTACTCGATGTTCGGCTGGCAGCGCACCGCCGACCAGATGTGGCAGCTCGGCGACCAGCTCGGCCGCGGCTTCCTGGTCGGGGCCACGGCGGGCCGCACGACGCTGACGGGTGAGGGTCTGCAGCACGCGGACGGCCACTCGCCGGTGATCGCCGCGACCAACCCGGCCGCGCTCTCCTACGACCCGGCGTTCGCCTACGAGATCGCCGCGATCGTCAAGGACGGTCTGCGCCGCATGTACGGCGAGGCCGCCCCGGGTGAGGACCAGAACGTCTTCTACTACCTCACCGTCTACAACGAGCCGATGCCGCAGCCCGCGAAGCCCGCGGGTGTCGACGAGGGCATCGTCAAGGGCCTGTACCGCTTCAACACGGCGGAGTCGGCGGGTCTTTCCCCGGCCGCCAACGCCTCGCGCATCCAGCTGATCGGTTCGGGTACGGCCATCCACTGGACCCTCGCGGCCCAGAAGATGCTCGCCGAGGAGTGGGGCGTGGCCGCCGACGTGTGGTCCGCGACGTCCTGGACCGAGCTGCGCCGTGACGCCCTGGAGGCCGACGAGGCCCTCCTGCGCGGCGAGGAGCGGATTCCCTACGTGCGCCAGGCACTTGAGGGTGCGCAGGGTCCCGTGCTCGCCGTCTCCGACTACATGCGGCAGGTCCCCGACCAGATCGCGCAGTGGGTCGAGCAGGACTACTCCTCGCTCGGCGCGGACGGCTTCGGCCTCTCCGACACGCGGGACGCGGCGCGGCGCCACTTCGGCATCGACGCGGAGTCGATCGTCGTCGCCTCGCTGGCGCAGCTCGCCCGCCGCAGTGAGGTTCCCGCTTCCGCGGTGAAGGAAGCGCGCGCCAAGTATGGGCTCTAGCCCTTCGGCCTGATGCGGGCCCCCGTCCACTCCCTCGTCGGGAGTGGACGGGGGCCCGTTCCCGTCACCGGTAGCGAGCGGCCATCCGCCTGGACGCCTCCGTGAAGCGTGCTCGCAGGGACGGCGGGGCCAGCACCTCCGCCTCCGGGCCGAGCGCCATGAGCTGGGTGTAGGCCACCGTTTCGTTCTCCACCGGGAGCGTCAGCGTGACGCGGCCCTGGTCGTCCGGGGGGCCTGCCGCCTCCAGGGACTCCCGTACGGAGACGGCGTCGACCGCGTACGGGAGGTGGCGGACGCCCGCCTCGGAGAGGCGCACCACCACCTCGGCCCGCAGGATCGCGCGGGCGAACTGCTCGGCCCGCTCGTCCCAGAAGCCCGGCAGGTCGAACTCCTCGTCGCGTACGAAGCGTTCCCCGTCGGCCTCGACAGCGGTGAAGCGGTCGACGCGGTACACCCGGTACCCGCCGAACGCGTCCGACGCCTCGGGCACCCGCGCGCACAGGTACCAGACCCCGGCCTTGAGCACGAGCCCGTACGGCTCCAACTCCCGCTCCACCTCGGCGTTCTCGCGCCGGTAGCGGGCGGTGACGCGCCGGTCGTCCCAGACGGCGTCGGCCAGCGGGGGCAGCAGCTCCGGCGCGGGGATGTCCTTGAACCACCCCGGCGCGTCCAGGTGGAACCGCTGCGACGCGTTCTGCGAGGCGTCGCGCAGGGAGGGCATCAGCGCCGCCGACACCTTCAGGCGTGCCGCGGACGCCGCGTCCTGAAGGCCCATCTCGCGCAGCGCGCCCGGCACCCCGGAGAGGAACAGCGCCTCGGCCTCGCTGCGCCCGAGTCCGGTCAGCCGCGTGCGGTACCCGCCGACGAGCCGGTAGCCGCCGGCCCGCCCCCGGTCCGCGTAGACCGGGACGCCGGCCTCCGAGAGGGCCTGCGCGTCCCGGGTGATGGTCCGCTCGGAGACCTCCAGTTCGGCGGCGAGCTCGGCGGCGGTCATCGACGGCCGGGCCTGGAGCAGGAGCACCATCTTGATGAGGCGGGCAGCGCGCATGGGCCCATGATGCTCTCCGGCGGCCCGGGTCCGCCCTACCGGTAGCCCGTGACGTCGGCGGTCGGGCTCTCCTGGTCGACCTCGGTGAGATAGCGCCAGGCGTCCGGCGCGGAGCCGTCGACGTCGGTGAAGCCGTACTCCTTCGCCAGTCCGCCGCTGGAGAGCGAGGCGCCGTTGTGCCGGGCCACGCCGGGGTCGGCGGCGAGCGCGACCAGCGCCCGGCCCACGAACGCCGGCGTCTCGGAGATCGCGAAGTGCGGGTTCTGCGCGCAGCCCGCGCGCCAGTTCTCCTCGGTCACCTTGAAGTAGGTGTCGAGCATCGCCTCGGAGCGCAGCCAGCCGGGGGTCAGACAGAGCGCCGTGCAGCCGTACTCCGCGAGCTCCTCGGCGAGGCCGCGCGCCATGCGCAGCGGGGCCGCCTTGGCGAGGTCGTAGTAGAAGGGCTTGCGGTAGGTGGGGCCGTTGTACGTAGCCGTCCCGTCGGTGACCTCGACGACCAGGCCGCCGGGGTTCCTGATGAGCAGCGGCAGCGCGTACCGGCTGGTGACGATGTGGGTCTCGATGCCGAGGCGCAGGATGCGCAGCCCCTTGTCGAGGTCGTGCTCCCACATCTTCTTGTCCCACTCGACGTGCAGGTCGCCGCCCCAGATGTCGTTGACGAGGATGTCCAGGCGGCCCCGCTCGCGGTCGATCCGTTCCACGAGGGCCTCGACCTGGCGGGGTTCCAGGTGGTCGGTGGGGACGGCGACGCCCCGGCCGCCCGCGGCGTCGACCAGTTCGGCGGTCTCCTCGATGGTCTCGGTGCTGCGGCCGGTCTCGCTGACGTGCGCGCGGGTGGTGCGGCCCGTCACGTACACGGTGGCGCCGGCGCGGCCGAGCTCCACGGCCATGGCGCGGCCCGCGCCGCGCGTGGCGCCCGCGACGAGGGCGGTCTTTCCGGTCAGGGGCTGTTCCGTGTGCAGGCTGTCGGCGTCCGTGTTCGGGCTCTTGGCTTCCATGTTCTTGACGCTTCCACCAAAAGCCGACATCTCCTGTCGGTTTTTCCACGGGCATGTGCGCGGATAACGAGACAGCCGCATTCCGGCGTACTCCGCGTGCGCCCCCACTCTCCAGGACCGATGCTGGACGCGTGATGGACGAGACGGAGTTCTGGGAGATCGTGGACAGCACCCGCGAGGCCGCCGGCGGCGACCCCGAGGACCACGCCGAGCTGCTCGTCGAGAGACTGCTGCAGTCGGACCCCGACTCCGTCCTCGACTTCGCCCGTCACTTCGAGGCGCGCTACAACCGCGCCTACCGCTGGGATCTGTGGGGGGCGGCCTGGGTGCTGCTCGGCGGCGCGAGCGACGACGCCTTCGACTACTTCCGGTGCTGGCTGATCGGGCAGGGCCGGGAGGTCTTCGAGGGCGCGGTGCACGATCCGGACGCGCTCGCCGACCTCCTGGACGACTTCGACGAGGAGCTGGACGGCGACGGCGAGGAGCTCGGCTACGCCGCGGACGAGGCGTACGAGCAGCTCACCGGCGACGTCGCGCCGGACCTCGGCATCCCGGCGGCCCCGGCGGAGCCGGAGGGCACGCCGCTCGACCTCGAGGACGAGGCGGTGCTGGCGCGGAGCTATCCGAAGCTGTGGGAGCGCTTCATGGCGGACTGACCCGGCGCCGGCCCACCGGAGCCGTCCTCCGGCTCAGAAGTGGGTGCCGCCGTCGACGCGTATCTCCGTGCCGGTGATGAAGCGTCCGTCGTCCGAGGCGAGCATCGCGACGACGGACGCGACGGTCTCGGGACCCGCGAAGCCCTGGCCGAGCGCGGGGGCGAGCTTCACGAAGAGGCTCATGTCGGCGTCCGCGGGCAGGCCGGGGCCGACGCTCCGCCGGCTGGCACCGGAGCCGTCGGTCATGCCGGAGGAGATGGAACCGGGCTGCACGGCGGTGAAACGGATGCCCTGCTTCGCGTACTCGGCGGCGAGGGCGTGCGTCATGGACTGGATGCCGCCCTTGCTCGCCGCGTAGGCGGCCATGTACGGGTGGGCGAACGCAGCGGACGTGGAGCTGAAGTTGACCACGGCGGGGCCGTTGCCCTGGAGGAGCGCCGGGACGGCCTCGCGGATCATCAGGAAGGTGCCGGTGAGGTTGACGGCGACGACCTGGTTGAAGGCTTTCAGGGTGGTCTCGTGGGTGTGCGAGGAGCGCAGGATGCCGGCGGCGTTGACCAGGACGTCGAGGCCGCCGAGCGCGGCGGTGGCGGCGGCGACGCCCGCGCGGACGGAGGCCTCGTCGGCGATGTCCACGACGAGGGTGGTGAGGCGGTCCGCGGCGGGGCCCGCCTCGGCGAGGGTGTCGGCGAGGCCGTCCTCGCTGACGTCGGCGGCGACGACGTGGCCGCCCTCGGCGAGCAGGCGCAGGACGGTGGCCTGGCCGATGCCGGAGCCGCCACCGGTGACGAGGGCGCGGCGGCCTGCGTAGCGGGTGAGGGCGGGTGCGGGGCTCTGCGTGCTGTTCTCCGGCATGGGGGTGCTCTCCGACATGGGGTGTTCTCCGGCTCTCTCGCGGCGGTACGGCGTGTGCTGTCGCGTTACACGGTACGCCTGGGTGGCACGTTGTGCCAGGTTGTCCTTTCGTGCCTGGCTGGCGCACTGGGCCTACACTGCACAGGATGAGCACCCTCACGGAGCGCCGCAGACAGGCCACCCAACTGGAGATCGCGCAGGCTGCGGCCGAGCTCTTCACGGCGCACGGGACGGACGGCACCACGGCCGAGGCCATCGCGGACCGGGCCGGGGTCGCGCTGCGCACCTTCTACCGGTACTTCCGCGGCAAGCAGGACGCGGTGGGCCCGCTGCTCGCCGTCGGCGGTGACCGGTGGCGGGCGCTGCTCGCCGCGAGCGAGCCGGGCGCGGATCCGGCGGGGGCGCTGCGGAACGCGGTGGCGCGGGTGCTGGCCGCGCCGGACGAGGCCGCCGCGGCGGGGCTGCGGCAGACCCGCGGGCTGCTCCGCGCGGCCGCGGACGACCCGGCGCTACGGGCGGTCTGGTACCGCGTGAACCAGGAGTCGGAGGAGAAGCTCCGCCCGGTCGTCGCGGAGCTCGCGGGCGCGGACGCGGGTGCGCTGCCGGTGCGCCTGGCGGCCGCCGCGGCGACGGACGCGATCCGGCTGGCCCTGGAGGCATGGGCGGAGTCGGACGCCGACGTACGGGGCCCGGACTCCCCGGCGGACCTCGCGACCCGGTGCCTGCGGGAACTCACGGGCGGCATGGCTCTGCTGACCTAGAGCGGACCGGGGGCCGGGTGCCGGTCGTCCCGGGGCGGGCCACGGGAGGCGGGCGCCATCGAGGGCCGGGGCGCGCCGCGGGTGCGCCGGGAGCCGGGGCGAGGCCCTGGTGTGGCAGGAGCTGAGGCGTCGCCCGGTGCGCCGGGGGCCGGGGCGAGGCCCTGGTGTGGCAGAAGCTGAGGTGTCGCCCGGTGCGCCGGGGGCCGGGGCGCGGCGCGGTCCCCGGCGAACTCGCCGGTCCTGGCTTCCTCGGACGGCGTCCGGCCCCCCTCAGGCCACCCGGCCCCCCGGCCCATCCGGCAGCCCTCGCCCCGCCTCCGTGGTGCTCCCCCCGCACGGTCCCGGTGCGAAGACCATCACCGTCACGTCGTCCCGTACCCGGCCCGCGTAGGCCACCACGTCCTTCCACAGGTGTTCCGCCAGGCCTCCCGGGTCGTCCAGGAGGGCCGGGTCCGTCTTGAGGAAGCCGCTGAGGCGGTCGATCAAGGGGTAGAAGACGCCGGTCGCGTCCCGCGCCTCGCTCACCCCGTCCGTCAGGCCGAGCAGCAGGTCGCCGGCGAGCAGCGGAACCGTCAGCTCCTCCGGCGGGGCCACCCCCGCGATGCCCAGGCCGAGCGGCGCGCCCGCCTCGACGTCCAGTTCGCTGACCTGTGAGCCGCGCAGCACCAGTGGCGGCGGGTGACCGCAGGAGACCACGCGGACGACGGAGGCGTCGTCCGGGAACTCCAGGAGCACCGCCGTCGCGAACAGCTCCGCATGCTCCTGCCCGGCCGAGTCCACCACGAGCCTGCGGTCCAGCTGGGCGGCGACCCCCACCAGGTCCGCCTTGTCGAGGACCGCCTCCCGGAACGCCCCGAGCAGCGCGGCGACCGTGCCGACCGCCGCGAGCCCGTGCCCCTGGACGTCGCCGACCAGGGCGCGGACGCCGCCCGGCCCCCGCCGTACGTCGAAGAAGTCGCCGCCCACCAGCGACTCGTGCTGCGCCGCCTCGTACAGGCCCGCGCACCGCACCCGACCCACCTGCTCCTGGAGCGGGGGCAGCACCGCGAACTGGGCCGCCTCGGCGACGGTGCGGACCGTCACGAGCTGCGCCTCGCGGCGGCTGCGCACCCACGCGAAGACCACGCTGAGCAAGGCGATGAAGGTGATCGTCAGCTCGTCGCTGTTGCCCGGCCTGCCGAGGCCGAGGTCCGGCAGGGACAGCAGCCCGACCACCGCGCCGCCGAGCACGGCGGTCGCGCCGGGCCCGTAGGAGAGCGCGGCCAGCGGCGGCACGGCGGCGACCAGGAAGCTGAGGTCGACCGTCTTCGGGGTGACCAGCTGGACCAGGAAGATCACGACGAGCAGCAACGGCGGAGGCCAGCGCACCCAGCGCGGAGGTGGCGTCCCACGCAGCAGCCAGTCACGCTGGTCCGCGTCGCGCCGTCTGGCCGCAGCCCTGATCATCTCTTCACGCTCCTACGCGCTCGGCGACCCCGCACCCCGGGCCGGTCCGTCGGGTGCGGGACGCCGGAAGGCGCCGCGCCCGTGAAAGTCGTTGAAGGCAGGAAGGCAGGAGGCAGGAAGGCGGGAAAGGGAGGGAGGACGGCAGGAAAGGTGGGGCGACGGGCTACGCGCTCACAGGAGGCGGCCCATCAGGACGTCGTCCACGTACACACCGTCGAGCAGGAACTCGCCGGGCAGCACCCCCTCGATGACGAACCCCTCGGCCTCGTACAACTTCCGCGCCGGCGTGTTGTGCCCGAGGACGCGCAAAGTTATGCGCACCGCGCCCTGCCGGCGCGCCTCGTCCATGGCCGCCCGGATCAGTGTCCGGCCGATGCCCCGGCCGCGCACCTCCTCGGCGACGACGAAGCCCTGGATCTGCCGTACGTGCGCGTTGACCAGCAGCGGGGTGGGGAAGCCGAGCTTCACGTAGCCGACGATCCGCCCGTCGAGGACGGCGACCAGGTGGTCGTGGGGCCCGAAGCGGTCGTCGAAGAAGGGCTCGTAGGGCGGCTCGGGGCGCGGCTGGACCGCGTGCAGCGTGGACCAGGTGGCGCGGTCGAGGCGGGCGAGCTCGTCGTCGTCCTCGGGCCTGGCGGTACGTATGTGCATGTCCGACATGGCGCCACTGTACGGCGGCCGGGGCACCGGACGGCCCCGCTGCGCGGCGTCGAAACCGCGACCGGCCCACGCTGCGGCGCGGGCACCTTCCGGGGCGCACGGGGCAGGATGACCTCATGGAAACCACACAGGCACGCGTCGCCGTGGCCGGCTCCTCCGGGCTCATCGGTACGGCGCTCACGCGCTCCCTGGCCGCCGACGGGCACGAGGTGGTGCGCCTGGTGCGCAGGGCGCCCCGCGGGGCCGGCGAGGTGCGCTGGGACCCCCGGAAGGGGTACGTCGACACGGCCGGGCTCACCGGCTGCACGGCGGTCGTGAACCTCGCGGGCGCGGGCATCGGCGACCACCGCTGGACGGACGCGTACAAGCGGGAACTGCGGGACAGCCGGGTCCTCGGCACACGGGCGCTCGTCTCGGCGATGACCTCCCTCGACGAACCGCCGCGGGTCTTCGTGAACTCCAGCGCCATCGGCTACTACGGGGACACCGGGACGCGCGCCGTGGACGAGAGCGCCCCCGCGGGCCGGGGTTTCCTGCCGTCGCTGTGCGTGGAGTGGGAGGAGGCGACCGCGCCCGCGCGGGACGCGGGCATCCGTACCGTGCTGGCCCGCAACGGCCTGGTGATCGGCCGCGAGGGCGGCGCCTGGGGGCGCCTCTTCCCGCTCTTCAAGGCGGGGCTCGGCGGCCGTCTCGGCAACGGCCGGCAGTTCTGGAGCTGGATCTCGCTGTACGACGAGGTGGCGGCGATGCGGCACCTCATCGACACGGAGACGCTGTCCGGCCCGGTCAACCTCACGGCCCCCGACCCGCTCACCAACCGCGAGGTGACGGCCGCGATGGGGCGCGTGCTGCGCCGCCCCACGCTCTTCCCGGCCCCCGCGCCCGCGCTGCGTCTGGTGCTCGGCGAGATGGCGGGCGACGTCCTGGGCAGCCAGCGCGTCCTGCCGGCCCGCCTCCTGGAGTCCGGCTTCACCTTCACCTTCCCCGGCATCGACGAGGCGATCCGGGCTGCGCTGAGGTGAGCTGAGGTCCGGCGGCACGGCGGCCGGGTGCCTGCGGGACGGAGCGGCGCGGCGCGGGGCAGGACGGCGTGGCGTCGGGCTCGTCGTGCCCGTAGGGGTTGGCGGGCGCGGCCCGGCGTACGCCCCCGCCACGAAGCGGCCTCCCGCGTTCCGGTGGCTTCTCCCCGTGCGACCCGCGTGCGCCCGTGCCCGGTGCATGCGCGACTGCCCCGGACCGGAACCGCTCCTACCCTCGTGCCGAACTCGGGTATTCCAGAGCCCTGTCGGGGGCATGAGCCCCCCACAAGCCGCGCGACCTCGGGAGGGGCACGTGCCAGAGCCTGCGCACCATGCGGATGTCGTCATCGTGGGAGCCGGGGCCGCGGGGCTCTCGGCAGCGCATCGGCTGACCAGTGCCGGTGTCACGACCGTGGTCCTGGAGGCCGCCCCTCACGTCGGCGGCCGGATGTCGACCGAGAAGGTCGACGGATTCCGGCTCGACCGGATCGGGCAGCTCCTGACCACCTCGTATCCCGATCTGCGCCGCACCCCGGGACTCGACTCCCTCGTGCTGCGCCCCTTCGCCCCCGGCCTCCTGGTCCACAGCGACGGCCGCCACCACCGCGCCGCCGAGCCCCAGCCGGGACGGAGCGCGAAGGGCGCACTCACCGCGGCGCGCGCCCTCGCGAGCGCCCCTCTCGGGCCCGCGCGGGCCGCCCTGACGCCCGCGAGGAGCGCAGCCGGAACGGCGGGCCGGCCCGGGCCGCTCGGTGGCGCCCTCGATCAGGCACGGCTCGCCGCCGCTCTGGCCCGCCTCGCCGCGACCCCCGTCGAACGCCTGCTGTCCCGGCCCGAACTCCCGGCCGGGGACGCCCTCACCGCCCGCGGACTGCCCTCCCGCACCATCGACGGCTTTCTGCGCCCCCTGCTCTCCGCGCTGCTCTGCGATCCCGGCCTGACCACCTCCAGCCGGTGCGCGGACCTCGCCCTGCACTCCTTCGCGCGCGGCCGCCTCTGCGTCCCCGAGGGCGGCGCCGACGTCCTGCCCGACCTGCTCGCCGCCGCCCTGCCGCCGGGCACCGTCCGCACCGGCGTGCGCGTCACCTCGGTCTCCACCAGCTCCGTACGGACCGCCGGGCACGGGGAGTTCCGGTGCCGGGCCGTGCTGCTGGCCACCGACGCCCGCGCCGCCGCCGAACTGCTCCCCGGCCTGCGGGTGCCGCCCTTCCACGAGCTGACGGTGGTGCACCACACCGCGCCCGAGGCGCCGCTGGACGGGCCCGCGCTGCTCCTGGACGCCGACCGCGCGGGTCCGGTCGCGCACACCGCGGTGATCAGCCAGGTCGACCCGTCCCGGGCGCCCGCCGACCGCGTCCTGATCTCCTCGACGGTGCTCGGCCCGCCACCGGAGGAGGGCGCCGTCCGCGCCCACCTCGCCGCGCTGTACGGCACCCCGACGCACCGCTGGGAGCTGCTGGCCGTCCACCACACCCGGGAGGCCGTGCCCGCGATGCCGCCCCCGCACGACGCGCGCCGCCCGGTGCGGCTGCTCGCCGGGCTCTACGTATGCGGCGACCACCGGGACACCAGCACCGTTCAGGGCGCCCTGCACTCGGGGCGGCGGGCGGCCCACGCCTGCCTCACGGACCTCGGCATCACCCCCTCGTACGCCCAGGAGGCGCTGCCGACGGCGGCCTGACCCCTGCGAGGACAACTCCGGTGACCCGCCCGGCCCTTCGCACGCGGGCCGGGCCCCGGTGACCGGCGGGCCGGTGGCTCCGGCCCGCCGGGCCGCCTCAGCCGCCGGGCCGCCTCAGCCGAGCGCCGCGAGCCGGTCGTGGTAGCCGCGCACCGGCGCCGCGTCCCGGTAGGGCTCCAGGCGCCGCTCGAAGTCGCGCACGTACTCGTGGGCCCGCGCCGAGCGCATCTCCCCCGCCGCCTGCGCGGCCTCCGCGCCCAGCTGGCAGGCGTGCTCCAGCTCGCCGAGGCCGAGCCGCGCGGTGGCGAGGACCACCCGGCAGAAGAGCCGCGAGCGCGCGAACGCGGGGGCGCGCAGTTGCAGGGAGCGTTCGGCGTACTGGGCCGCGGCGCGGTACTGCTGGAGATCGCGGTAGCTGTGCCCGAACTCGTCCGCCAGCTGCGCCTCGTCGAAGAACCGCGCCCAGTGCGGCGCCTCGTCGCCCGGCCGCGCCGCCTCCAGCGACCGCTCGGCCCGGGCCAGGGCGGCCGTGCAGGCCCGCACCTCGCCGAGCACCCCGTGCCCGCGCGCCTCCGCCGCGTACAGCAGGGCCTGCACGACGTGCGGCGCCGCGGAGCCGACGCCCTGCTGGGCCACCCGCGCGAGCTGTACCGCCTCGCGCCCGTGCCCGAGATAGACGGCCTGGCGGCTCATGGTGACCAGGATGTACGAGCCGTAGGCCCGGTCCCCGGCGGCCTGCGCGAGGCGCAGCGCCTGGACGTAGTACCGCTGGGCGAGGCCGTGCGCCGCGATGTCGTACGAGGTCCAGCCGGCGAGCCGGGTGAGGTCGGCGGCGGCTGCGAAGAGCCGCCGGCCCGCCTGCTCGCCGTAGACACCGCGCAGCATCGGCTCGGCCTCGTGCTCCAGATAGCGGACCAGCGCCTGGCGCGCGTGCCCGCCGCCGTACGCGTGGTCGAGGGTGCGGAACAGCTCGCCCACGGAGCGCAGCGCCGCGATGTCGCCGTTGCTGACCCGCTGGCCGGGGCCGCGGTCGGGGCCCTGTCGCTGCCGGGGCACCGCGGGGCGGCCCTGGGCGGGTACCCGGGCGTGGGCCGGGTCGGTCTCGCCGCGGCCCACGCGTTCGTCGGCGCGGCCGATCAGCCAGTCCCGGCTGGGCACCACGAGCCCGGCCGGGGTGAAGGCGATCTTCCGCAGCTCGGCGTGGCTCCCGGAGTCCTTGCGCCACAGCCCGCCGACGATGTCGACGGCCTCTTCCGGGGTGGCCGCGAACTCCAGCCCCGCGTAGACCGGGGCGCAGGCGTCGAGGCCGAGGTCCTGGGCGGACAGGCGCCGCCCGAGCCGTCTGGTGAAGACCTCGGCGATCAGCGCTGGTGTGGTGCCTCTGGGCTGTTGACCGCGCAGCCACCGGGTCACGGATGTCTTGTCGTAACGCAGGTCGAGGCCGTGCTCGAGGCCCAGTTGATCGACGCGGCGGGCCAGGCCCGCGTTGGAGAATCCGGCTTCCGAGATGAGCGCGGCTAGCTGGCGGTTCGGGGTGCGCTGCGGGGGTCGTTCCGTCATCGGCTGTGCGGTCTCCTGCCTTCCGGACCTGCTGTGAGCAGCCCTTATGGCCTCGTGAACGGCGCGAATGTAACGGCCATCACAGCCGCTGAATGCATCTTCATCCGGCATTCATCCGATCGTGCGAGGAACCCGGGCCGAGGTTGTCGTCGAGTGGGGCCCGTACAGTGGCTGGGGCGCGATATGTGCACGGTGAACGTTCAGGGAGGCACCTGCCGTGAGTGAGTTTCGGTTCGTCCGGCTGGGCTTCGGCCCGGACTCCGTGGAGTACCAGGAGGCGTGGGACGAGCAGCGCCGTGTGCACGCCGCCCGCTTCGCGGACGAGGTGCCGGACACCTGCCTACTCCTGGAGCACCCGCCGGTCTATACGGCGGGCCGCCGCACCGAGGACAGCGAGCGCCCGCTGGACGGCACCCCCGTGGTGGACGTGGACCGCGGCGGCAAGATCACCTGGCACGGCCCCGGCCAGCTGGTGGGCTATCCCATCCAGAAGCTGCCCCGCCCGGTGGACGTCGTAGCACATGTGCGCCGCCTGGAAGAGGCACTTATCCGAACGTGCGCGGAGTTCGGTCTGGAGACCACCCGCGTCGAGGGCCGCAGCGGCGTCTGGGTGCTCGGCGACCCGGTGGAGCAGCGGCCGGCGCTCGGCGGGCTCTCCCTGGACTTCGACCCGCGCCTGCGGGACGACGAGTTCGACGCCCGCTTCAACGGCCCGGAGTACGCGCCGTCCAACGCGGGCCAGCGCCGCGAGGACCGCAAGATCGCCGCGATCGGCATCCGGGTCGCCAAGGGCGTGACGATGCACGGCTTCGCGCTGAACGTGAACCCGGACAACACCTGGTTCGACCGGATCATCCCGTGCGGCATCCGGGACGCGGGCGTGACGTCCCTCTCGTACGAACTGGGCCGGGAGATCACCATCGCCGACGTGCTGCCCGTCGCCGAGCGGCAGCTGCGCGAGATCCTGGAGAACGCGGAGCTCAAGCCGCGCCTCGTGGAGAAGCCCGCGGCGGGCGGGGAGCGGACCACGGAGCCGGCCTCCGCTTGAGAACGACCCCCGGTCCGGGGAATGCACCCCGTTGGCCAGAGGTTGGCCGGAAGTAAGACCGACGACATCACGGGCGTACCCTGGTGTGCGCCGCAGAATCGAAGTTACGCCAGCTAACAGGGAGCCGATGTGTCCGCAGTCGCACCCGACGGACGCAAGATGCTGCGCCTGGAGGTCCGGAACGCCCAGACCCCCATCGAGCGCAAGCCCGAGTGGATCAAGACCCGGGCGAAGATGGGCCCCGAGTACAACGCCCTGCAGAAACTCGTGAAGAGCGAGGGTCTGCACACGGTCTGCCAGGAGGCGGGCTGTCCGAACATCTACGAGTGCTGGGAAGACCGCGAGGCCACGTTCCTCATCGGCGGCGACCAGTGCACGCGGCGCTGTGACTTCTGCCAGATCGACACCGGCAAGCCGCAGGCCCTCGACCGCGACGAGCCCCGCCGCGTCGGCGAGTCCGTCGTCACGATGGACCTGAACTACGCCACGATCACCGGCGTCGCCCGCGACGACCTGGAGGACGGCGGCGCCTGGCTGTACGCGGAGACCGTGCGCCAGATCCACGCCATGACGGCGGAGCGCGCCGAGGGCTACACCAAGGTCGAGCTGCTCATCCCGGACTTCAACGCCGACCCCGACCAGCTGGCCGAGGTCTTCTCGTCCCGCCCCGAGGTCCTCGGGCACAACGTCGAGACGGTCCCGCGCATCTTCAAGCGCATCCGTCCCGGCTTCCGCTACGAGCGCTCCCTCGAGGTCATCACGAAGGCCCGCGAGGCGGGCCTGGTCACCAAGTCCAACCTGATCCTCGGCATGGGCGAGACCCGCGAAGAGGTCAGTGAGGCGCTGCGCCAGCTGCACGAGGCGGGCACCGAGCTCGTCACGATCACCCAGTACCTGCGGCCCACGCCGCGCCACCACCCCGTCGAGCGCTGGGTGAAGCCGGCCGAGTTCGTGGAGCTGAAGGAGGAGGCCGAGCAGATCGGCTTCTCGGGCGTCATGTCGGGCCCGCTGGTCCGCTCCTCGTACCGCGCGGGCCGCCTCTACCAGATGGCGATCGAGAAGCGCGGGGAGTACGTGGCGTCGCAGGCGGTGTGACGCGGGCACATGCCGCGGCGCGCGCCGCGGCGGCCCCGCCCCGCGTGGCGCCCGCGCCCGCTGTGTGAATCGGCGCACAAGCGACTACCGACTGGTACAAGCCGCAACGACGCGGTCCGTACGATCCCGCAGGTGACGGGGGTGTATGGGCCGCGTCAGTGTTTTGGGGCCCCGCGTCAGGGTTTCATCGGCGTTTGACCGCCCGGTCACGCGCTGGTAACACCAGTCAGTGACCCTGGTACTACCGCACGTAGACCCCAGGGTCATCCCTGGGGCCAGCGCCTCATCGCGCGGCGCCGGCACCAGCGCCTCACCGCACGAAGACCCCGGCACCACCGCCTCACCGCACGTACAGCCTTACCCCCAGCCGCTCCCCCACCCGAGCCGCTCTCCAGGAGGGCCCCATCATGCAGGCCGCGCCCGTTCGCGCCACGCAGGTTCGCACCACCGCCGCCCCCGTCCGCGCCACCGCCATCCCGTCCGTCGCCGACGCCCTGCGCGTCGTCGAGTCGCTGCTGCTGAGCGGCGGCCAGCGCACCGCCCGGCGCAACGCCTGGACCTCCGTCCTGGAGGACCGCCGCCGCGCCAAGGACAGGGTCGAGGCGCTGCGCGTGCTCGAGGAGTCCGTGACGGCGACCCGCACGTCGTAGCCGGCCCCGGGGGCACGTAGACTTCGCACCATGGCGAGGAAGGAATCCACCGCGGCGGATGCGGCCGCGGAGCCAGGGCGACTCAAGCAGATCGCTCTGACCTACAAGATGACCCGGCGGGCCGACTCCAAGATCGGCCTGATCATCGCGGCGGTGGGAATTGTCACCTTCGGTGTCTTCCTCGCGATCGGCTTCTTGATCGGCCACCCGGTCTACCTGGGCATTCTCGGCTTCCTGCTCGCCTTCCTCGCGATGGCGATCGTCTTCGGACGCAGGGCCGAGCGTGCCGCCTTCGGGCAGATGGAGGGCCAGCCCGGCGCGGCGGCCGCGGTGCTCGACAAGATCGGCCGCGGCTGGACGACGACCCCCGCGGTCGCGATGAACCGCAGCCAGGACGTGGTGCACCGCACCGTCGGCAAGCCGGGCATCGTCCTGGTCGCCGAGGGCAACCCGAACCGCGTGAAGGGCCTGCTGGCCGCCGAGAAGCGGAAGATGGCGCGCATCGTGGCGGACGTCCCGGTGCACGACGTCATCGTCGGCACCACGGCCGACACGGTCTCGCTGAAGAAGCTGCGCACGACGCTCCTGAAGCTCCCCCGCGTCCTCACCGGCCCGCAGGTCACGGCGACCAACGACCGGCTGCGCGCGATGGGGGACCTCATGTCGAACATGCCGTTGCCAAAGGGTCCGATGCCGAAGGGCATGCGGATGCCTCGCGGCGGCCCGAAGGGGAAGTAACCGCTTCTCCGTCGAGGACATACGACGAGTGGGGGCCCGGAACCGATCGGTTCCGGGCCCTCCTCGTTCAATTCCCTTTTGTCCCTGCCTTGTGCCTGCGGCACCGACAGGCGGCGCGACGGGCGCGGAGTGAGTGAACGCGTCAGGACTTGGTGCGGTGAGGGCACACCTCAACCGGCACGCTCCCAGCGGCGTCCGCCAGGGCTCCCATGCCCCGCTCCCACGACTCTGACGCACACCGCCGTCGTCCAGTGAACGTTTTGGCACAGCCTGCCCAGGAGCTGCGCCTATGCCACGTCCACGAGAATCCGAGAAAGCAGCAAATCGGCTTCTCGAGTTACCTGATCCCGGTCACTTCCGTTCACAATAAAGTGACCGATCCTGCCGTTGCTGCTTCCGTCAACCGCTATATCCTGCCCAGGGCCTCGGCGTATCTGCACTTCGGACACGCTTCCGCCGACTTCCGGGACATTCGTCAACTTCACGATTCTTCCGGGGCTGTCGGAGACAATGAAGCGAGCCGCAGAATAGCCGAGAGAAGTTACTTCCACCTTCACGGGGTCACCCATGGCGACGTCTATGCACGCTTGCCAAAGATCTACGCCCAGCGCATTCCTGACCAGCCATGCAATTCGGCCACCGGCTATCCGGGCAGCCACCTCTACGACCGTGCAGTCGCCGGACGGGCTCACCTTGACCTCAGTATGAGAAACTCCATTTCTGATCCCAACCGCCGAAATAGCTTTGGTGGC
This sequence comes from Streptomyces sp. NPDC041122, assembly GCF_055592445.1. Taxonomy (NCBI): domain Bacteria; kingdom Bacillati; phylum Actinomycetota; class Actinomycetes; order Kitasatosporales; family Streptomycetaceae; genus Streptomyces; species Streptomyces sp. NPDC041122. The sequence continues at coordinate 44,233 of NZ_JBVIYQ010000001.1, forward strand.
CTGGTCCTGAATGGACTCACGTGTCGTGTCATCCAGAGAAGCCGGCACGCCCAGACCAAGGTCCACACGGAACTCATTGCCCGTCGTCACCTTCTCAGTTACACAGACGTGCGCAGTATGCCCATCCCGCGTAACGGACTCCACACTGTATTCGGGCCCGGCCAGATACTCCTGGACCAGGACCCTGCTGTCCAACCAGTCACTATAGGGTCCAGATTCGTTGAGTTTCCTGGCCCGTTTGAAGCAGTCAAGTATCTCTTGCCGATTGAAGGCGATCGAGACGCCTGTAGACCCGGCATTCTCGCACGGTTTGACCACCACAGGACATTCAAGGCCTGCAGACGACATCAGTCCACGGACATCGTCTTCGTTCTCTACGATCCATGTTTTCGGTCGGGCCATGCCTGCGGAGCCGAACCGATCCCACATCTCGATCTTGTTTCTGGCCGCTCCCGCCAATAGAGGATCATTTCCTGGGAGGCGAAGTTGATGGCATACCTGAGCAGCAACAGGGGTGAGGAACTCGTTAACGGTCAACACGCCTTCCACGCCGGCACTTTGACCGAAGGATACGATCTTGGAGACCGCTTCCCCAGGGAGAGAATAGTCGACCTGAACACCGTCACGGACACATACATGAGTTGTCCGGTCAAGCACATCTGCAACTTCGCGCGAAGTAGCGAAATAGACAGCAATGCTCCGCTCGTCGCAAAGTGATAGCAACGCATCGACATCTGGGCCTTCCACGTCCACGATCAGAAGCCTTCGAGAACTGCCCTCGCTCGCCTGCAAGACCTCACCCTCCTTCGCCGAAAAATCAATGGAAGCAGTGACTTGCATACAAAATACCTGAGGCGGGTCACTCTTCCTGATCAACCTTGAGCAATCTGAACCCGCTTTAGGTGCCGGCGACTGTCGCGAAATTCGTTGCGCGAGTGCAACATGCGCCAGTTGTCCCAGAGCAACAGATCATGTCGGCAGTACTGAATCTTGACATGATGGTCCTCGAAGAGTTTTTCTCCCCTACCGAGAAATTCGCGCGTGATGCCGTCATCCTCGGGTACCGCGATATTATTTGCGGAGAAACGCAGTATCTCCACGCCATCCCCCTGCTCCAATATCGCATGTTTCGCGCGGTAGCTTATGCCCTCTCGCCTCAGCCCCTCACCCGAACACCATTCGTACTCCCGTGATGTCAGATGGTGCAGCTCCTCCTCCTTGAGATGCTCCAAAAGCTGACGTCCGTCGAAGAGAGTGGTCTCACCGTTTTCAGCCGCCGGCCTGACACACCAGAGGGCCATGTAACGGGGTGGTAGTCCCGAAAACTCGTAGCCTTCAGTGTGCGGAACCAACGCACTACGGTTCCCCCCGTAATAAACATCGTCCATGTTCGGTTCCGGAGCGATATCGCCGACCAGGGTACCGTTCGCTGCGGGCATGAAATGACCGAATCCGGTAAGAAATCCCACATGGTTGAAGCTGGGCGACAGATTCGTTAACAACACGTACCCGTTGAGGTCCAACATTTTTCGGCATGTCACTGACAGAGAGCTACTGGCAACAGTATCCCCATTTGCGTCAACTGCTGAGAGGACACTGTCCGGCGACTTCGGCATTTCCCGGTGACTCCTTAACTTGACGCGGCGGAAGTTGTCCGCAGAACTATCCCGGCCTTTGTCGGTCCACCGTGGTCCACGCGTCCCTCATGGCGTTCACTGTTCGACGACGATGGTCAGAGATTCGTCGATCTCCGATATGAGTCGCTGCAGGTCGAAATGGCTCGCGGCTCGTACACCGAAGTATCCGCCACGCTTGGTCGAATCGGCCGGAGCTGTAATCTGACTACCCACGGTTTCTTTTATCCTGTACATGAAGACGCCAGGATGTGTACTCAAGGAGTCGACACCCGAGACGCTTACCACCTTTCCAGAAGGTCGGTTCAAATAGTGGACAGCGCCCACCAGCTGCGGGCTTTCCAATACGCCCGGGGAAAGCCCGAGGTGCACCCGGACAAAGGCGCCGTACAAGTCGAATCCGTACGTCTCGGAGACCAGCTCTGGAATCCATATACCAGGTGCCCTGCAGGCAGATTCGATCAGGAAGGCACCGTCCTTGTTGATCTTCCATTCAGAATGGAACATCCCATCTTGAGCCTCCAGCGCAGCAACCAGGTCATGCGAAGCACGAATCGCCAGAGAATACTCCTCATCCGACAGCGGCGCCGGAACGGTAATCGTGGTGATCGGAAATCGGCGACTACCTGCGGGAGTGTCACACTTCGTAACATTGTCGAACACCGGGTGGCCGTCTACGAAGAGGGTCTCAACCGAAACCAGGACTCCCTCCACGTATTCCTCGACAAGATGGGGCCACCTGAGGGGGCGGGATGCGACGCCACTCGACTCATCCGCCTGCACTGAAGTGGCCCATGCCTCACGGAATTCATCCGGCGAATCTGCGCGGACCACTCCAACGGAGGCCCGCCGGTTGGTCGGCTTCACGATGACAGGTCGGCCGCGGTAGAAATCATGCAGATCTGATTCAGCCGCAGCCGAGGCGTAGCGGGGCTGGAGAATGCCAGCCTCTGCTGCTCGGCGCCTCAGAAGAAGTTTGTCCGTGCAAGCCTCGATCGCCTTGAGTCCGGCAGACCTCAGACCCAAACGGTCGGCTGCCTCACCAGCCGGCCGGACGGCATACTCCCAACAAGCGATGATGGCGTGGAACCCGACCTCCTTGTGCCACTGCTCAATCACGGGCAGGAAACCGTTCGACTGCTGGTATTCGGCGAGCCTTATTTCACGTATGGGAAAACTGTCGAAAACTTCTTGCCTATTCGCATACACGTCCGGCTCGTCGAGTACGTAGAGTTCGAACTCGGGGTTCCTCTCGAAAAATTCTGCAAACCCGGGGTGCATGCCGAAAGCGAGTACCTTCACGATTTACCTTCCAGAGTTGCCTGAGCCTTGAGATTACGTACACCAGGAACACTCAGAGTGATGGCAGTAGCTGCGGTGACCAGCAGAGCGCAGGTGAGAAGCGCCGGCCTCGTGCCCCATGTATCCGCGGCCGGGCCGGCGACGAGAAGTCCCAGTGGGGCCATCGCGATTGACCCGAGCATGTCGTACGAATTAACCATGGCCAGGGAGTTCTGGGGCACTTCTCGCTGGATGGTTGTTCCCCACAGAACGTTGTAGATGTCGGAGCAGACTCCAGCAACAAAGAAGACCAGTATCAGAAGAATCAGATCTCCGTGAAACGCGAGTATGAACATGGGGGCAGCTGTGGGGAAAGTGGCCAGGACCGCGACGAAAATGGGGCGGGTCGGCCGAAGACGCAAGGTGGTCCAGGCGCCGGCCACTCGGCCGATGGCCTGAGCCGCGGTGGCGAACCCCCATGCTGCGGCGCCTCCGAGGTAGCCAGCAGACATGGGACCCAATACGCCGGTAAGAGCATTGGAGGAAGCCACCACTACCGTGTACTGAAGCACCACGGACCAGAGCCACTGGCGAGACGAAAACTCTTTCCATCCTCGCCTCAGGTCGCCGACGATACTTCCCCGAGCGCGCGTATGGGTCCCAGCCGGAAACGCTCCTGCAAGCATCGCGGCTTCGACCAGGAACGTAGCTGCGTTAATTCCCAGTGCCGTAGGCGCTCCTACAGCATGAACAACTATTCCCCCAAGTGACATACCAACGATACGGCCGATGTTTGCCCACAACCGAAGGCTTCCGTTGGCTTGCTGGAGCTGATCCGGTTCCACCAACGCCGTAACGGCCTTCTGCGAGGCCGGTAGGAACAGTGCCTGCGATAGACCTGTAATTCCCGCTGCCGCACACATCAACCAGGGCGATCGCAGAGAGCCGATAAGCAGAAGCGCCAAGGCAGCGTAACCAACTGCGGACCCGATTCTGGCCCCGGACAGCACGATGCGCGCCGAAAAACGGTCACCTATTACGCCGCCGAAGACGATCATCATGACGGCCGGAACGATCTGACAGAAGAGGACCAGTGAAAGAATTTTGGGTGTTCCGCCCGCGGCCCCCAGTACCCCGAAGGAGATCGCGATAGGGCCGAACCCGTCACCGACTGTGGACAGCGTCCGCGCCACAGCAAAGGAGAAGTACGGTTTATTTTTCCTCAGTTTTATTTGTGGCTTCAGAGCAGCAGATTCTGGCACTTCGGATGTAAGCCCTTCTGTCTTTTCGCGGTGCTGGGCCCCTTGCTCCAAGGGGCCCAGCACAAAATGTCGATCAGTGGTCGTAGCTCATTAGGGCTCCCTAGTAGTAATGACGATCAAAAAGGAAGGTGCTCTGTTTGCGCCAGTGATACTTCAGTGGTCGTAGCTCATATTGCCCCTCCAATCTGTTCTCCACTGCATGAGCACACGGAGCGTAACCTGGAAGGAAGCGTCCTCACTCCGTGAGAATCAGTCCGGCCTGTCCGTCGAACGGTGCTCAGGGTTCGACTTATTCGAAAGTGACCGGAAGGTAAGAAAGACTGCGCACGGTCGCCGTCCGGCGACGGATTGGTTCCCCCGCAAGGCGAAGCGGGCGAGGAACGTCTCGAAGTCCTCTGACCAAGGCTCCGACAGCGATTTCCCCGAAGAGCTGACCGAGACAGGCGTGGGGCCCCCACCCGAAGCCCAGGTGTTGGTTGGGCCTACGGTCCAAAACGATTGCTTCGGGGTTTTCAAACTGCTCAGGATCCCGGTTGGCGGCCGCTGTGAGCGTGAGAACAGTCTGGCCGGCTTCGATCACCTGACCTTGAATAATTGTTTGTCTCATCGCAAACCGGCTGGTCCCCTGGGCAGGACCGTCGAACCGAATGAGCTCGTGCACACCGGGAGCAACAAGACTGTCGTCCTGAAATTCGCCGAGCACCTCAGGGTGTTGGAGCAGGGTCACCGCAACGTTTCCGGCGGTGGCATAAAGTGTGCCGAAACTGGCATTGAAAGTAACCGCAGTGGTGTTTCGTACATAGTGTTCGGGAACTTTGGCACGATCAGCCTCATCCCGAATTTTTCGCAGCGCCCCGGGATAGTCCTGAGTGTCGAACCAGGAGTCAACCAGAGCGTTGAATTTTTTTCGTGCTGCGTCGCCCGGAGTGATGACGGAGGCATCCAGCCCAGCGTCCATACGGTGCGCCAAAGCTTCTGACACCCCTACATAGGGGGCTAACTCCGGCTCTTCGACCCCCATGAGGTCGGCAGTTATGCGGAGCGAGACCGGCGCGGCCACTTCACGCATCCAGTCAAATCTCGCCTTCCCCTGCTCGCGTTCAAGTATGCGGGTGACGTGTTGGCGGGCCCGTTGCCCGATCGCCTCGGTATCTTGGTTGCGCAGGGTGTTTACGAACAGGCCTCGAAGAGGCTTCTGGGTCGGCGGATCAAGCGTTTGAACGCTTTGTTGGAATTCTGGAACCGTTTGGCCGACCCGGCGACGATCACGAGCGTATAGCTCATTATTCCTTAAGACTTCGCGACAGTCGTGATAGCGAGTCACAACCCATGACTGCATCTTCTCATGCCAGAAGATGGGTTGCTTCTCGCGTAGTTGCGCATAGAGCGGATAAGGGTTAGCCAGCACCTGAGGGCTCAGAGGGTCATATTGGATAGCGATTGCCATTGGTCGCTCCATCTGAACTTTTAGCTACTCTAAACATCCACGCGACTTGATTGAGGTGACCTAATTGGCGGTCGGCTTATACAAAAACGTATGCCATGCACACCGATTTGAAAAGAGGAAGTTGCATGTGATCTCGATCACGTGAATACATGGACTCGCCAACCTGTTTTGAAAACTCATGGCACGACTCGCTCATGTCTTTAAATGTTGAACTGACATCGTTGAGGTCGGCGAAGTGGCTTGTAATGCCCTGTTCTCCTACTGATCCGCAGGTTAGGTGTCGCAGCGGTGGAAGGGGTCGACGGAGGCGCAGATCAGCAACCGATGCGCTGCCGTCCGTGCTGCGTCGTGGGATCGCATTCCCGAAGTCGGCCATCGGTTCGGCGTGGTCGCCGCATCGGTGAACCGTGCGGTCGCTGTCTACCGTTCCGCCGCTGAGCTACGAGCGAGTGCCGCTTCAGGCCAAGCTCAGCATCGGGCCTGTATCAGCTGCGCTCCTAGGAGGACGCACGACCATGAGGGCCCGGAACCGATCGGTTCCGGGCCCTCATGGTCGTATCGCGGTCGCGGTGCGGTGCGCCTAGATCCGGATCTGCACGGCGCGGGAGAGGCGGTCGTGGAGGCCGCGGCCGTCGCGGTCCCAGATCAGGGCGGGGATGACGAGGCAGAGCAGCACGCTGCGGACCAGGACCCAGCCGGGGGCGAGGCGGCCGCCGCCCTCCGCGATGACGCGCAGCCGGAAGAGGGCCTTGCCCGGGGTGGCCCCGACCGTGCCGACGGTCAGCAGGCTCACGACGAAGAAGATCCCGAGGGCCCAGTTGCCCATGGCCTGCTGGTCACCGCGGGCGAACAGGCCGTATGCGATCACCATGCACAGGCCCCAGTCGACGGCGAGGGCGCCGATGCGGCGGCCCGGCCGGGCGATCGCGCCCGGCCCCTCCTCCGGGAGCCCGAGCTGTTGGCCCCGGTACCCGAAGTCGACACCGGCGTCCTCCGCGGCCGCGCGCGGGCCGGACAGCCACGATCCGATTGCTTGCCTCTTGTCCACCCGTCAAAGGTACTGCGCCCCATTTCGTACGGGGACGGGCGGGGTGGCCGGGCCGCTTCCACCGCCGGGCCGGACTTCTCCTGACGAGGTGTCGAACGGCGGAAACGGGGCACCGCACACCCGGGCCGGTTAACTTCGGCGAAACAAATGGGTCATGCTTGAGAAATCGACCGTCCCTATGGTCGGGTCCCAGCGTGTGCCACCGCACCGGCCGCACCACGAGCTGCAACCCCGTCCCGCCCCGGGCGGGAGTAGGAGGAGTTGGATGTTGTTCCAGAACGCCGACGACGCGAAGAAGTTCCTCGCGGACGAGGACGTCAAGTTCGTCGACGTCCGATTCTGCGACCTGCCCGGTGTCATGCAGCACTTCACGATCCCGGCGGCGGCGTTCGACCCGGACGAGGAGCTGGCCTTCGACGGATCGTCGATCCGTGGCTTCCAGGCCATCCACGAGTCGGACATGGCGCTGCGCGCCGACCTGTCGACGGCGCGCGTGGACCCCTTCCGCCGCGACAAGACCGTCAACATCAACTTCTTCATCCACGACCCGATCACGGGCGAGCAGTACAGCCGTGACCCGCGGAACGTGGCGAAGAAGGCGGAGGCGTACCTGGCCTCCACCGGCATCGCCGACACGGCCTACTTCGGCCCGGAGGCGGAGTTCTACGTCTTCGACAACGTCCGCTTCCAGACGTCGGCGAACGAGAGCTTCTACCACATCGACTCCGAGGCCGGCGCCTGGAACACCGGTGCGGTCGAGAACAACCGCGGCTACAAGGTCCGCTACAAGGGCGGTTACTTCCCCGCCCCGCCGGTCGACCACTTCGCCGACCTCCGCGCGGAGATCTCCCTGGAGCTGGACAAGAACGGCCTCCAGGTCGAACGCCAGCACCACGAGGTCGGCACGGCCGGCCAGGCGGAGATCAACTACAAGTTCAACACGCTGCTCGCCGCGGCCGACGACCTGATGCTCTTCAAGTACATCGTGAAGAACGTCGCCTGGCGCAACGAGAAGACCGCGACCTTCATGCCGAAGCCGATCTTCGGCGACAACGGCTCGGGCATGCACGTCCACCAGTCGCTGTGGTCGGGCGGCAACCCGCTCTTCTACGACGAGCAGGGCTACGCGGGCCTCTCGGACACCGCCCGCTACTACATCGGCGGCATCCTCAAGCACGCGCCGTCGCTGCTCGCCTTCACGAACCCGACGGTGAACTCGTACCACCGCCTGGTCCCGGGCTTCGAGGCGCCGGTCAACATGGTCTACTCGCAGCGCAACCGCTCGGCGGCGATGCGTATCCCGATCACGGGCTCGAACCCGAAGGCCAAGCGTGTGGAGTTCCGCGCGCCGGACCCGTCCTCGAACCCGTACCTGGCGTTCTCGGCGCTCCTCATGGCCGGCCTGGACGGCGTCAAGAACAAGATCGAGCCGCCGGAGCCGATCGACAAGGACCTCTACGAGCTCGCCCCCGAGGAGCACGCGGGCGTCGCCCAGGTCCCGACCTCCCTCCCCGCGGTCCTCGACGCCCTCGAGGCGGACAACGAGTACCTGCAGGCGGGCGGTGTCTTCACGTCCGACCTGATCGAGACGTGGATCGACTACAAGCGCACGAACGAGATCGCCCCGATCCAGCTGCGGCCGCACCCGCACGAGTTCGAGCTTTACTTCGACATCTAAAGATCGGGTCCGGGCGAGCGGGGTTCAACGAGCGCGCTGCCCGACCGGTTCTCTGACGTAGCGTCAGCAACAGTGAGGTCGCCACTCCCCTCGGGGTGGCGGCCTCACTTGCGTCATGTCGCGGCCCCCTCCCACGCGCCATGACATGGCCCCCGCCTTCGGCGACGGTCATGGTGGGCACCGTCCCGGGGCAAGCACTACGTCACGCCCCGTGACGCCCGGCCGTCGCCTCGTGCATTCACATCATGTCGATCCTGTGCATCTTTGCCGTCGGCCGCATGGAAGCCGGACGAGGGTGCCCATCTTGCTGGGTGGCCTCGGCTCCCCCCGTGATAGCACGGAGTGATCGCTTCCGAAGGAAGGTACGGCCTCATGGGCATCTTCAGCCGTCGCCAGACCGGCACCACCGAGCGGGCGCCGGGCGGTGGGCTCGGCACGCTCGATCCGCAGGCCGCGGGGGGCGACGCCGCTCTCGACCCCGCCCTCCGCTCGCTGGAGGGGCAGTGGACCATCGACCGGCCGCACAGCCGGATCGGGTTCTCCGTGCGGCATGCCATGGTCACCACCGTGCGGGGCGCGTTCGCCGATTACGACAGTGCCCTGTACTTCGACGGTGCGCAGCCCTCGCGTTCGCGGGCCGAGCTCACCATCCGTATCGCCAGCGTCGACACCGGCGTGGAGCAGCGCGACGCCCATCTCATCGGCACCGACTTCTTCGACGCGCGCCGGTATCCCGAGATGGTCTTCCGCTCCACCGCCACCGTGCACGACGGTGGGGAGACCTTCCGCATGGCGGGGGATCTGACGATTCGTGACGTCACCCGGCCCGTCGAGCTGCAACTCGACTATCTGGGCTCGGTGGTGGACCCCTTCGGCTTCGAGCGGGTCGGCTTCGACGGGACCACCACCATCGACCGCACCGACTGGGGTCTCGTCTACAACCAGCGGCTCGCCGCGGGCGGCACGATGGTGAGTGAGAAGGTGCGACTGCAGTTCGACATTTCCGCCATTCGAGCCACGGCCGTATAGCGGGGCAGTGGTACAGCGGCTGTTCGGACCTTTTGCCTATTGTCGTTATTACGGTGGCGCATGCGGCTGTTGGTAATTTGACTCCTCCGGATTCCCCGGATTCCCCGCATTCCCTGGCTTTCCTGGAGGCGCTGTGGTTCGCGTATCGGCGGCAGCCGGAGGACTCGCTCTGGTGGCCGCCACGTGCGGTTACGTGACCATGGGGCCCTCCGGCGGCCCGGAGGAGTCGATTCCTACGCTCTTCCTGACGCAGGAACGGGCCTCCACCGCCTCCTCTGAGTCCTCCGGTGAGTCCTTCGGCGCGCATGACGGGCAACTAGCCAACCGCTTCATCGTGCGGGACCGTTCCGGAGCGACGGTGGGCGGCGCCTACGAGTCGTGCGTCAAGGGGCTCGTCGGGGGGCGGGCACTCACCGCGTACTGCTCCGGGATCATCGAGATCTCCGGGAAAGGGAAGATCGCCTTTCAGGCCTCCCGGTCGGTCACGGACGGGCCCGATGCGAGGCAACCCGTGGTCACCGGAGTCGTCACCGGGGGAACCGGCGCCTACGACGACGCCGGCGGGGAGATGGACCTCACCCCGCCGGGCTCCGACGCCGACCCCTGGGTCGCCGAGTTCCGGTGACCGGGGCCCGGCTCAAGGGCCGGTTCAGGGGCCCGTGAGCGGGACCGGACGGAAGTGCGTCGTCAGGCGGCCCTCCTCGTCCAGGACGTGGAACGCCACCGACGGCGGCAGGTCGCGGTGCACGTGGTGCGACGGGTCTGTCCGGTGCTCCCACGGGAGGCGGAGCGTGGAGACCACTCCGGGGGCCACGAGGAGCGGGCGGCCCGCGAACGTCGTCGCCGCCGGCGTGTGCGCGTGGCCCGCCAGGAACGCCGTGACGTTCGGGTGGCGTGACGTCAGGTCGGCCAGGCGGTCCTCGCCGAACTGGCGGATGCCGTCCACGTACGGCGTGTGCAGCGGGACCGGCGGGTGGTGGAAGGCGACCAGGACCGGGCGCGTGGGCGGGGTGTCGGCGAGGAGGTCCGACAGCCAGGTCAGGGTCTCGTCCTCCAGTCTGCCGTGGTCCTCGCCGGGGACGGACGTGTCGCACAGGGCCAGGACGAAGCGGTCCGTGGTGTGGGAGTTGTTGATCGGCCTCGTGTGCCCGCTCGCGCCACCGGGTTCGCCCAGCAAGTGCTCGCGGTAGGCGGGGCGTTCGTCGTGATTTCCGGGGCAGGTCAGCAGGGGGTGACGGGACGTCAAAAGCTTGCGGGCCGCCTCGTACTCGGACGGGGTGGCGTGGTCGGCGATGTCGCCGGTGACGATCACCGCGTCCAGGTCGTACGGGAGGTCGTTCAGGTAGTCCATGACGGCGCGGGTGCGGGCGACGCTGCGGCCGGCGTCGGCGGCCCCGGTGTCGAGGTGGGTGTCGCTCAGGTGGGCTATCACTGTCGGCATGCCCTGAACCTAGGGGGCGGGCAGGGGCGGAGGGGAGGGCCAACCGCACGCCTCTGGCCTGCACTTCGCGCAGCCGCTCAGCCCCGCAGGACCTCCACTTCGCGCAGCCGCTCAGCCCCGCAGGAACCGCACCGACGGGCGGCCCGCCTCCGCGTCCCCCTCCTGGCTCACCACCGCCCGCACCCCGTACACCTCGGCGATCAGTTTCTCGGTGATCACCTCGGCCGGGGTGCCCGCCGCGTACGCGGTGCCGTCCTTCAGGATCAGCAGGTGGTCGCAGAACATCGCCGCCAGGTTGAGGTCGTGCAGCGCGATCACGCTGGTGACCGGGAGCTCGGCGACCAGGGACAGCAGGTCCAACTGGTGCTGGATGTCGAGGTGGTTGGTGGGCTCGTCGAGGAGGAGTTCGCGGGGCTCCTGGGCGAGCGCGCGGGCCAGCTGGACGCGTTGGCGCTCGCCGCCGGACAGGGTGTGCCAGGCCTGCGCGGCGCGCTCGGTGAGGCCCGTGCGCGCCAGCGCCTCGCGCACCGCTCGCTCGTCGTGGGGCGTCGGCGCCGACCACGCGCGGCGGTGCGGGATACGGCCCAGGCGTACGACGTCCCGTACGGTCAACTCGACCTGGGTGGTGGCGTGTTGCTCGACCACGGCGATCCGGCGCGCCACCGCGCGGCGGCCCGTGTCGGCCAGGGTGCGGCCGTCCAGGGTCACCACCCCGGAGGCCGGGGCGAGGACGCCCGCGAGGATACGCAGGAGCGTGGACTTGCCGGATCCGTTGGGGCCGAGGAGCCCCACGGTGGCGCCGTCGGGCGGGGCGAGGCTGACGCCGTCGACCACCAGGCGGCCGCCCGCCTCCCTGCTGACGCGGTCGGCGCGGACCCCCGTGTGCAGGCCCGCCGTTTCCGTGCGCGCCACGTCGTACGTCACGACACCCTCCGCGTCCGGTACAGCACCGCCACGAACGCCGGTACGCCGATGAGTGACGTCACCACGCCGACCGGGACCTCCTGCGGGTCCAGGGCCGTGCGGGCCAGCGTGTCCACCCAGACCAGGAAGACCGCGCCGGCCAGCGCGGTGACCGGGAGCAGCCGGGCGTGCCCGGAGCCGACGAAGGCGCGGGCCGCGTGCGGCAGGACCAGGCCGACGAAGCCGATGGCCCCCGCCGAGCTGACCAGGGCCGCCGTCAGCAGTGCCGTCGTGCAGAGCAGGATGATCCGGGTGCGGGCCACCCGGACGCCCAGCGTCGCCGCCGCCTCCTGCCCGAAGGCGAACGCGTCGAGCGTCCGGGCGTGCGCGAGGCAGACCAGCAGCGTCACCGCGAGCACCGCGGCGCACAGCCACACGTCGGTCCAGCCGATGCCGCTGAGCGAGCCGAGGAGCCAGAACAGCACGCCCCGCGTGGTCTCGGCGTCGCCCGCGGTGAGGATCACGAACGAGGTCAGCGCGGAGAAGAGCTGCATCGCGGCGACGCCGGAGAGGACGACCCGGTCCGTGGTGTCGCCCAGGGTGTGGCTCAGGAGCAGCACCAGCGCGAACGAGCAGAGCGCGCCCACGAAGGCGCCCGCCGAGACCGACACCGCTCCCCCGCCGACGCCGAGGACGACGACCGCGACCGCTCCCGTGGACGCCCCGGAGGAGACCCCGAGGACGAAGGGGTCGGCGAGCGGATTGCGGAGCAGGGACTGCATGACGGCTCCGCAGACCGCGAGGCCCGCGCCGCAGACCGCGGCGAGCAGGGTGCGGGGCATCCGCAGGTTCCAGACGATGCCGTCCCTGATCGGGGTGAGCGGGGTGTCGCCGAGACCGAGGTGGGCGCCGACGGTCGACCACACGTCGGGCACGGAGATGTCGGCCGGGCCGATGGTGACGGCCACGGATACGGAGAGGACCAGCGCGGCGACGCCGGCCGCCCAGAGCAGCCCCAGGCGCACGCGGCCGGGGGCGGCGCCGGAAGGGTCGTCCAGGACGGCTCCCGGATCCGTACCCGTACCTACACCTGTACCCGTACCCGCTTCCGGCGCCGTCCCGCTCTCCGTCACTTGGCGAGCCCGAACTTCCGCAGCCCCGCCGCCACTTGTTCGATGCCGTCGACCGTACGGATCGTGGGGTTCATCGCCTGGCCGCTGAGCAGGACGTACCGCTTCTTCTTCACCGCGGTGAGGTTCTTCGTCGCCGGGTTGGTCTCCAGGAACCTGATCTTCGCCGCGGCGCTCTCCGCGGACTGCGACTTGCGTGTGAGGTCGCCGAGGACGAGGACGTCGGGGTCGCGGTCGGCGACCGTCTCCCAGTTGATCTGCGGCCACTCGTCGTGCGTGTCGTCGAAGACGTTCTTCGCGCCGAGTTCGCGGGTGATGATGCCGGGGGCGCCGCAGCAGCCCGCCAGGTACGGGGCGTCGGAGTTGGCGAACCAGTACATGAGGCGGGTGTCGGACGCGGACGCCCGGATGTTCTTCGTCGCCTTCGTGACGCGGCGCTTCAGGTCGGCGATCAGTTTCTCGCCGCGCCGCTCGACGTGGAAGACCTTCGCGAGGTCGCGCACCTCGCCGTAGACCGTGTCCATGGTGAGGGTCTGCACGCGCTTGCCGTCGCCGGCGCCGTCGTTGTCCTTGCCCGCGCAGTCGCTGGGCGAGACGTAGACGGGGACGCCGAGCTCGGTGAACTTCGAGCGGTCGGCGACCCCGCCCTTGCCGACGGTGTAGAGGAAGGAGGCGCTGACGAAGTCCGGCTCCTTGTCGAGGACCTTCTCCAGCGAGGGGTAGCGGTCGGCGAGCCGATCGACCTTCGCCTCGTCCTTCGCCAGGTTCTTCAGGACCGGGTCGGTCCAGGTGCCGGTGCCTGCCATCCGGTCGGCGAGGCCGAGCGAGAGCAGGATCTCCGTGGAGCCCTGGTCGAGGGAGACGGCCCGCCGCGGCGCCGCCGTGACCTCGGCCTTCTTGCCGCAGGAGGTGACCGTGACCGGATAGCCGTCGGCGCCCTTGCCCGCCGGCTTGCCCGCCGAGCCGCCGCCGCACGCGGTGAGCGCGAGCAGGCAGGCGCAGAGGAGGGCGGACATGCGGACTGGCGTGGATATACGGGCTGTCGAGGACACGTGATCCTTCGGGTCTCGCGGCTCATACGCGGAGCCTGGCCTGCGTCACGACCTCCGCCGCCCGGTGCGCGGACGGAGGTGCCAGCAGGTCTTCGGACTCGGGATCGACCGGGCGGGGCGCCTTCCCGGGCGTCCTGAGACGCCCAGTGGCCGTGGCCCCGCCCGTCCCCCTCACCGCTGCGCGTCAGTTCCGGATTCGCACCGGATTCCCTGGCCCAGGTGTGGGTTTGACTGGCTTGCGCAAGTTATCACGCACCCGTCACGCGCTCGGGCGGGCCGTCGGCGCGGGCCGCGGCTCGCCGGGGTAGGTGCCGAAGGACCAGCGGTTGCCCTCCGGATCGGCGATGCCGAACTCGCGGCTGCTGTAGGGCTTGTCCTCGATCTCGCTGGTGATCTCCACGCCCGCCGCGGTGAGGCGCCGGTACAGCTCGTCCACCTCGGCGGTGACGATGTAGGCGCCCGCGGCGCCCGGCTTTCCGCAGGTGGCCGAGGACTCCGGGTCGTACGAGCCGAGCATGATGCCGCCGCCCTCGGGCCAGTCGAGCTGGGCGTGGGCGACGCGGCCCTCGTCCTCGTAGACGGCCGTGCGCAGGAAGCCGACGGTGCCGACGAGGAAGTCGATCAGGGCGAGGGCGTCCGCGGCCTGCACGCCCGGCCAGATGGCGGGTGCGGGGGTCACGCGGGTGTCAGGGGTGTCAGTGGTGTCAGGGGTGTCAGGGGTGTCAGGGGTGTCGAATCGCTGTTCCGTCTGGGTCTTCGGTGTGGTGTTCATGGCTTCGATTCTTCGCCTCCGCCGTGTGCCCCGGCTTGGATATTCCGGCACTCTTCGGCCAGCCAGCGGGTGGGGCTGGCCCCTGTGTACTGCCGGAAGTCACGGACCAGGTGGGAGTGGTCGTAATAGCCGGTGTCGGCCGCGACCCGGGCGAGGTCGGGCCGGTCGCCCGCCGCGACGGCCCTGGTCACGGCGGCCTTGGCGTGCTGGAAGCGCATCAGGCGGGCGGCCTGCTTGGGGCTCAGTCCGGTCTCGGCGCGGAACAGCGCGGTCAGCCGGCGCTCGCTGAGCGCGACGTGCCGGGAGAGGCCGCCGAGCGTACCCGCGCCGCGGTGCCGGGCCAGCCACGCCCATGCCGCGGCCACCTCGGGCCGTACGGATCCCGTGGCGCGGTCGGTGGACGCGAGGCGCCGCAGATAGCCGGAGAGGAGATCGAAGCGGTCCGCCCAGCGGTCCAGCTCGCAGAGCCGCTCGCGGACCTCGCCCGCGCGGGCGCCGAACACGTCGGTGCCGGCGACGACGAGCTGTCCGGCCAGCTCGGCGGCGGGCGCGCCGAGCAGCGCGCGGGCCGCGAGGGGGTGCACGGCGAGCTGGATGCCGGCCTCGTGCTCGGGCTGGACGACGTAGGCGGGGCTCTGGTGCAGGCCGCCCACCACGATGTCGGTGCGCGCCGCCGCCGGGCCGGTGGCCCGGTCCGGGGATTCGCCGGTGGCGATGGGGCCGTCGAGGGAGAAGATCACCGTCAGGTAGGGCGACGGGAGTCCGCGGTGCAGGGCGGGGCGCTGCCCGGCGGTGCGGTAGCCGACCGCCGAGACGACCATGCCGTCGAGCCGCGGCGCGGCCCGGACGAACTCGCGGGTGCCCATGGTTTCAGTATGCGCGGCGGACGCCGGTAGGGGGCGCCGCGGGCGCCGGAAGGTCGCGGCGCCCGTCCCTCGCTCCGGCCGCCGCCCCGGCTCCGGCATCCTTCGTGCCTACCCCCGTTCATCTCCCGCATGCCGCCCGGACACGGTGACTTCGATCATGGGAAATACGCGTGGCGCCCCATAGCATTGCGCGCCGCTCCGGACGGGGCCGCGCACCGCTCTCAGGGAACGGCAGGGACGTAGAGACATGGCAGTACGGACGGCGAAGGCCGCACGGGCAGTACGGGCGAAGAGCAAGCCGGCCCTCATCGGCACCATCGGCGCGCTGGCCGCCGCCGTCCTCGCGGGCAGCGCCCTGTGGCCGACGGACGAGGCGAGCGCCGCCGACACCTCGGCGGCCACCGCCCGCGAGCTGTCGCACTGGCCGAAGCCCGTGGCGAAGCGCCTGGGCGAGGTCATCGCCGAGAACGACCACAAGGGCGCGTACGCGGTCTTCGACGCGGACAACACCACGTACCGCAACGACCTCGAAGAGGCGCTGCTGCCCTTCCTGGAGATGAAGGGCGTGCTGACCCGCAAGACCATGGACCCGTCCCTGAAGGTCATCCCCTTCAAGGACACGGCCGGTCACAAGGAGAGCCTCTACAGCTACTACAACCGGCTGTGCGAGGTGGACGACCAGGTCTGCTACCCGTGGGCCGCGCAGATCTTCTCCGGCTTCACGCTGAAGGAGCTCAAGGGGTACGTCGACGAACTCCTCGCGTACAAGAAGCCGATCCCCGCCGAGTACTTCGAGGCCGGGAAGGTCACGAAGACCGAGGTGAAGCCGCCGGAGTTCTCGCGCGGCATGCAGCAGCTCTACAAGACGCTGCGCGCGCACGGCGTCGAGGTGTACGTGGTCAGCGCGGCCAGCGAGGACCTGGTGCGCATGGTCCTCGCGGACCCGAAGTACGGCTACGGCGTGAAGCCGCAGAACGTCATCGGGGTGGCCCTGCAGCTCAAGGACCGCAGGACCGGTGCGGTGACCAGCTCCCGCAAGGAGATCGCCGAGGGCCGCTTCGGCGAGAAGGACCGCGAGAAGCTGGCGAAGCGCGAGCTCACGCCCAACCTGTGGGCGCCGCTGACCTGGTACGAGGGCAAGCCCGCGGCGATCAACACGTACATCGACGAGTGGAAGAAGCCGATCCTCGCCGCGGGTGACACGCCCTCCAGCGACGGCCCGATGCTGTTCCACTCGGCCGATGTGGAGCACGGCGGTGTACGCGTGTGGGTCAACCGCAAGGACGCCTACATGAAGCAGCTGGACGGGATGAAGAAGAAGAACGCCGACCGGCAGCGGAAGCTGGGCCAGAAGGTGACCGCCGACAAGCGGTGGCTTACGGTCACCCCGGACCAGATCGGCTGACGCCCGGGAGCGCGTGGCCCGGCCGTGACGTCCGGGGGCACGGCCCGACCGTGACGGAGGGGGCGGCGAGCGGGTCAGCGGCCCGGCACGACCCGCCCCGCCGTCTCCTCCTCCGCCGTCCACGCCGCCACCCGCTTGGCGAGGGCGCCGCCCGCCCGGGTCCAGGCGAAGTGGTCGAGCTTCCGGCCCGCCTCCTGCGACGTGTAGTGGCGGCGGGTGAGGCGGGCCCGCGGGACCTTGGCCAGGAGGTGGTCCAGGGCGGACTCGGGGGCGTACGTGTCCTGGTCGACGGAGATCGCGAGGACGGGGAGCTCCAGGCCGCGGAGGGCGGTTTCGTAGTCGAGCGCGGAGCCCTTGGCGCCGTAGCGGCCGGTCCGCACCTGCCGTGCCCAGTCGCGCATGACGCCCTTGGGCTGGTCGCCGCCGAAGCCGATCCGGGCGCCGGGCCAGCGGCCGAGCGCGGTCGCCGTGGCGGTGACCAGGAGGTGGAAGAGGTAGAGGGCGGGGGCGCGCAGCGGGCCGAAGGCGCGGTACCAGACGGAGCCGGTGGCGACGATCGCCACTCCATCCACGCCGCTACCGCCGACTCCGCTGCCGCCGCCGGCACCGGCCGGTCTTCCGGCGGGGCGGGCCAACGCCGCGTGGATCAGGGCGAGTTGGCCGCCGAGGCTGTGGCCGAGCAGGTGCAGGGGCGGTTCGGGGCCGAGCTCGCTCCGGACCGCCGCGACGACCGCGGGGAGGTCCTCCTCGACGATCGCGCGGTAGCCGTGGTCGAGCGGCCTCGGGCCCGCGGGGTCCGGGGCGGCCTCGCCCTGGCCGCGCAGGTCGACGGTGAGCACGGTGAGACCCTCGTCGTGCAACTGCCGGGCGAAACGGCGGTAGTGGCGGGCGGGCGTGCCCATCGCGGGCAGGATGAGCACCACGGGCGCCGGCGGCGGCCCCGGCGCCGGGCCCGAGCCGGACGGAAGGAAGCGGTCCGGTGCGGGCGCGCGCAAGCCGCGCACCGGCAGGCGGGTGCCGTCCGGGAGTTCGGCGGTCGTCAGGAGCGGCAGTTCGCCGACGGGGTCCGGCTGGGTCATGGGCTCAGCATGTCCCATCGCACGGTTGAACGCACAGGCCCACGCCGAAACGGGGCCCGCGGCGGTCAACTCCCGCCCCGGGCCCCGCACTTGCCCACCCCGTCACTCGGTCAACGGGCGCTCAACGGCTGTACCGCATCAGCGCCCGCACCATGTGGCAGGTGATGTCGGACGGCGGATGGATCCCGACCTCCTCGGCCATCCACCGGATCGTGCCGTTCTTCGCCTGGTCCGGCTGATGGACGCCGGAGTCGAGCAGGGCGATGGCCAGGCGCATCGCCTTGAGGCGGCGGTTGTGGTTGACGTACCACTCCCGCGGTCGCCCTGCGGGCAGCGCCTTCTTCTCGCGTGGTGCGTACGGCAGGTCGATCAGGACGGGTTGTGGTGCGGCCTTGGACACACGCTTCGATGTGAGTGCGGCAGCGGGCACGGGCATCCTCCTGTCGCGGTCAGGACCCCCCGTCGGGCGCCCTCGAACACTACTGTGATTCTACTCCCCGCCACTGACAATCGCCGCTGGCCAGAAGGGCTTTGAGGTATTCGAACAGAGGGCTGCCGAGACCTCTGGAGCGGGTGGTTCGCCAGGTAGCGTGTGGGCATGGAGATCTGGATCAACCCCGCCTGCTCGAAGTGCCGCAGCGCCCTCACCCTGCTCGACGCGGAGGGCGCCGACTACACCGTGCGCCGCTATCTCGACGACGTGCCGACCGAGGACGAGATCCGCGACGTGCTCGGCCGGCTCGGCCTCGAACCCTGGGACATCACCAGGACCCAGGAACCGGCCGCGAAGGACCTGGGCCTCGCGGACCGCGCGGCCTGGCCCCGGGACGCCTCGGCCCGCGACCGCTGGATCACGGCGCTCGCCGGCCACCCGAAGCTGATCCAGCGCCCGATCATCACGGCGGACGACGGCACGGCGGTGGTGGGCCGCACGGAGGAGGCCGTACGGGACGCGCTCTCCCGCTGAGCCGCGCGGGCCGCCTCGCACCGCACGGCCTCGCGCCGCACCGTGCCGCGCCCGCAGATGACCGCCCATTGATGGATGAACTCCGGCAAACCGTTACATACGCCTGCCTAGCGTGGGTGCTCCAAGACCGCCGACCGGACACCGATCCGGCACACGGAAAGGAGCGCGCCGTGCGGAGCTGGATGTTCGGGGGCGTATACGGAACGGTCCTCGCGAGCGCGCTGCTCGCGGCGCTGCAGGCGGAGGGCACGCGCTACACGCCCTACTACGACGCGGCCTGGGTCAGCGTCACCGCGGGCACGGCCGCCCTCGCGCACGGCTACGCGCACCACATGTCCACGCACCGGCCGGGCTCGGGCATCCACCGCTGGCGCCAGCTGGTGCGGGCGCTCGCCGACGAGTGGCCGGTGATCGTCGCCAGCTGGCCCACCGTGCTGCTGCTGGTGCTCGCCGGCGCCTTCGGCTGGCCCGAGCCCCCGGTCACGTACACCGGGCTGCTCCTCAACGCCGGGCTGCTCCTCGGCTGGGGCACCTTCGCCGCGCTGCGGGTCGGCTACCGGCGCCGCTCGGCCGTCCTGATCGGCGCCGCCGACGCGGCGATCGGGCTCGCCATCGCGGCCGCCAACGCCGTCATCAAGTGACGACTTGCGGCGGACGCACGGTGACGTCGGCCACAGCCGCCTCAGGTAACACGGGGTTCACACAAGAGCAACGGTCGGGAAATCGCCGGTTGCCAGGCTTCCGGCCATCACCACGGCACCGCAGCACCCGCACGTTCTGCGCCGTACCGAACGTTTAAGGATGAGGCCCCGTGACCTTCAAGGCTGAGTACATCTGGATCGACGGCACCGCCCCGACCGCGAAGCTCCGTTCGAAGACGAAGATCCTCGCGGACGACGCGAAGGGCGCAGAGCTGCCGCTCTGGGGCTTCGACGGCTCCAGCACGAACCAGGCCACGGGTCACGCCTCGGACCGCGTCCTCAAGCCGGTCTTCACCTGCCCGGACCCGATCCGCGGCGGCGACGACATCCTCGTCCTGTGCGAGGTCCTCAACACGGACATGACCCCGCACGAGTCCAACACCCGCGCCGAACTGGCCGAGGTCGCGGGCCGGTTCGCCGCCCAGGAGCCGATCTTCGGCATCGAGCAGGAGTACACCTTCTTCGAGGGCGACCGTCCGCTCGGCTTCCCGGTCGGCGGCTTCCCCGCCGCGCAGGGCGGCTACTACTGCGGCGTCGGCTCGGACGAGATCTTCGGCCGTGACGTCGTCGAGGCGCACCTGGAGAACTGCCTGACGGCCGGTCTCGGCATCTCCGGCATCAACGCCGAGGTCATGCCCGGCCAGTGGGAGTTCCAGGTCGGCCCGCTGGCCCCGCTCGAGGTCTCCGACCAGCTGTGGATCGCCCGCTGGCTGCTCTACCGCACCGCCGAGGACTTCAAGGTCTCCGCGACCCTCGACCCCAAGCCGGTCAAGGGCGACTGGAACGGCGCGGGCGCGCACACCAACTTCTCCACCAGGGCGATGCGCGAGGGCTACGCCCCGATCATCACCGCCTGCGAGGCGCTCGGCGAGGGCTCGAAGCCGCTGGACCACGTGAAGAACTACGGCGCGGGCATCGACGACCGTCTCACCGGCCTGCACGAGACCGCCCCTTGGGACGAGTACAAGTACGGCGTCTCCGACCGCGGCGCCTCGGTGCGCATCCCGTGGCAGGTCGAGGTGGAGCAGAAGGGCTACATCGAGGACCGCCGCCCGAACGCGAACGTCGACCCGTACGTGGTGACGCGGCTGCTCGTCGACACCTGCTGCACCGCCCTGGAGAAGGCCGGACAGGTCTGATCCCACCCGTCACCCAAGGGTCGTCCACCGGTTACGGTGGGCGACCCCGTTCTCATCTGATTCAATGGAGCCATGGGCAGCCACCAGAACACCTCGACAGGTCGTCATGACCTCGAGCCTTTCTGGCCCTCCCGGCAGCACCACGACTTCGACCGGGTGTGTTGCCGCGCGATGAACGCGCGGGCCCTCTAAAGCCGTTCACCCGGCCTTCGCCTGACGCGCACGACGTACGTCTCGTTCTCGACGACTCCTTCTTCGCGCGAAAGAGCTGACCCCACCATGGCGAACTCCCGTTCCTTCACCGCTCCCGCCACGCCCGCCACCGCGACCCTCACCGCGCCCGGCCACACCGCCCGCGGCCGGCTGCGGGCCGTCGCACCCGACGAGGTGGCACGGATCCCCGACTTCCTGCCGCCGGGCGCCACCTGGCTGCCCGCCCCGCAGCACACCCTGCCCACCCTGCCCGGCCAGCCGCCGATGGTCGGCTACCTCGTCCTCGTCCCCGCGGGCCAGGAACCGGTCACCGCCGACCCCGCCCCGCCCGAGGTGCGGCCCGCCCCCGCCGCGGGCCCCATCAGGATCGACGCCGTACAGCGCGCCGCCGAGGTCGACGGGCGCCTCCTCGACCTCACGTACCTGGAGTTCGAGCTGCTCGCCCACCTCGTCGCGCACCCCCACCGGGTGCACACCCGCGACCAGTTGGTGACCACGGTGTGGGGGTACGGGCACGTGGGCGACGGCCGGACCGTCGACGTGCACGTGGCGCGGCTGCGGCGCAAGCTCGGCGCGGAGCACCGCAGGACCATCCAGACGGTGCGCCGGGTCGGCTACAAGTACACGCCGGCCGTCCCGCGCTGACCTGCGGAGTCTCCCGGTTCCTTGCTCTGCCGGCAGCAGAACCTGCTTCCCCGGCGCGGCCCGTGCGGGCAGAGTCGCCCGCATGAGACTTCTGATGCTGGGCGGAACCGAGTTCGTGGGACGTGCGGTCACCGAGGCGGCCCTCGCCCGGGGCTGGGAGGTGACCGTCTTCCACCGCGGCCACCACCCGGCTCCCGAGGGGGCCACGGCCGTGCACGGGGACCGCACCACCGAGGACGGCCTCGCGGCGCTCGCCGACGGCGCGTGGGACGCGGTGGTCGACACCTGGTCGGCGGCGCCCCGGGTGGTGCGGGACGCCGCCCGGCTGCTCGCGGACCGCGCCGGGCGGTACGTCTATGTCTCCAGCGCCTCCGTCTACCGCTACCCGGGCGCCGCCGGGTCCGACGAGACGTATCCGGTGGTGGACGGCGACCCGGACGCGGAGGCGACGGAGTACGCGCGGGACAAGCGGGGCGGCGAGCTGGCCGCGCTCGCCGCGTTCGGCACCGGGCGGACGGTGCTCGCGCGGGCCGGGCTGATCCTCGGCCCGTACGAGAACATCGGGCGGCTGCCGTGGTGGCTGGGCCGGGTCGCGCGCGGCGGCCCCGTGCTCGCCCCCGGGCCGCGGGACCTCGACATCCAGTACGTCGACGTGCGGGACCTCGCCGAGTGGATCCTCGACGCGGCCGCCGGGGGACTGCACGGGCCGTACAACCTGGTCGGTCCGATGGGGCGGTGCACGATGGGCGAGCTGCTCGACGCGTGCGCCGAGGTCGCGGGCGGCCCTGACCTGTCGCTGCGCTGGACCGACCCGCGGGTGGTGCTCGACGCGGGCATCGAGCAGTGGATGGAGCTGCCGGTGTGGCTGGCGCCGGGCGAGATGCACGACACGATGCACCGGACGTCCGCGGCGAAGGCGGCCGCCGCCGGCCTCGCTTCCCGGCCGGTCGCCGAGACGGTGCGCGACACCTGGGAGTGGCTGCGCTCCATCGGCGGGACACCGCCGCGGCGGCCGGACCGGCCGGTGGTCGGGCTCGCCCCCGAGAAGGAGGCGCGGGCGCTCGGGCTGTGACGCCGCGTGGCCCCGGTGCGGGTGTTCCGCACCGGGGCCGCGGCGTGGGACTCGTCAACGGGGGCTGGTCAACGGGCGCTCGGCACCGGCGGGTTGGGACGGCCGGCCGGACGCCGGCCGGCGGGCGCCTCCTCGTCGTGGGAGAGCTGCGGGAGCCACCGCAGGAACCGCGGCGTGTGCCAGTTGCGCTCCCCCAGGAGCGTCATCAGGGACGGCAGCAGGATCATCCGGACCACCGTCGCGTCCAGGAGGACCGCCACGCCCAGGCCCACGCCCATCTGCTGCATGTCCTGCATGGACAGCGTGCCGAAGACCGCGAAGACCGCCACCATGATCACGGCCGCGCCGGTGATCGCGCCCGCCGTGCGCGTGATGCCCTCACGGATCGCCGAGCGGTTGTCCAGGCCCCGGTCGCGGAACTCGCGGATCCGGGAGACCACGAACACGTGGTAGTCCATGGAGAGTCCGAAGAGGACGACGAGGACGAAGAGCGGCATCCAGTTCTCGATCGCGCCGACCTTCTCCGAGCCGATGAGCTCCGCGCCCCAGCCGTGCTGGAAGACGGCGGTCATGACGCCGTAGGCGGCGCCCACCGACAGCAGGTTCAGCGCGATCGACGTCACCGCGATCACCACCGAGCGGAAGCTGAGGAGCATCAGGAGGAAGGTCACCGCGGTGATGAAGGCGAGGACCGGCCCGATGCCGCGGCCGAGCTGGTCGCTGAAGTCCTCCGACGAGGCCAGGTCACCGCCCACGTACGCCTCGGCGTCCACCCCGTCGAAGGCCGCGGGCACCGTGTCGTCCCGCAGGGTGTGCAGGGCCTTCTTGGCCTCGGCGTCGGTGCCGTCGCCCGGCAGCGGTACGGCGATCTCGGCGACGCCCGCCGCCTTGTGGACGGTGAGTTCGGCGCCGTCGCCCGCCTTCCGGGTGAGCGTGTCGAGGGCGGACCGCACGGGCGGTGCGCCGATGTCGTCGGCCTTCACGACCACCCGGGCCGGGGCGGGACCGCCGGGGAACTTGTCGGTGATCTTCCGGTACGAGACGGAGAGCGGCGCGTCGGAGCCGAACTGCTTCTCCAGGCCCAGCTGTTCGGTCTTCATGCCGAGCGCGGGGGCGGCGAGGGCGAGCAACAGCACCGCGGCGCCGACGGCGAAGAACTTCGGGCGGGCCAGGACCGGCCTGAGGACGGTGCCGGCGACGCCGCCGCCGGCGTGGGCGCGCTTCTTGGCGCGGCGGCCGAGGAAGGGGATGCGGCCGGCCTCGATCCGGTCACCGAGCCAGGCGAGGAGCGCCGGCAGGACCGTGACGGAGCCGAGCATCGCCACGCACACCACCAGGATCGTGGCGACGGCGAAGCC
Organism: Streptomyces sp. NPDC041122; assembly: GCF_055592445.1. Classification (NCBI taxonomy): domain Bacteria; kingdom Bacillati; phylum Actinomycetota; class Actinomycetes; order Kitasatosporales; family Streptomycetaceae; genus Streptomyces; species Streptomyces sp. NPDC041122. The sequence continues at coordinate 68,355 of NZ_JBVIYQ010000001.1, forward strand.
CTTGAAGAGGAGCAGCCCGGACAGGAACATGCCGGCCATCGCGACCATCACCGTGAGGCCGGAGACCAGGACGGCGCGTCCGCTGGTGGCCGCGGCGATCCGCAGGGCCGTCTCGGCGTCCCGGCCCGCGGCCCGCTCGTCCCGCTCACGGCGCAGGTAGAACAGGCAGTAGTCGACGCCGACCGCGAGGCCCATCAGGAACATCACGGAGTACGTGGTCTCGAAGAGGTGCAGCTGATGGCTGGCCAGCGAGAGCAGCCCGAAGGCGGCCACGCACGCGGTGAGGGCGAGGCCCACCGGGAGCAGTGCGGCGACCACGGCACCGAAGATGACCAGGAGGATGCCGAGTGCCAGCGGCACGGCGGTGAACTCGGCCGTCTTGAAGTCGTCGGCGAGCAGGTCGGACAGCTGCTTCGCGGAGCTCGCGTCGCCGAACTGGTGGACGGCGACGCCGTGTCCGGCCCCGTCGTCGGCCGCCTTGGCCACCGCGTCCAAAACCGGCTGGATCCGGTCGGCGGCGTCCTCGGACTCGCCCTTGATCTGGAAACGCAGCAGCGCGTCCTTGCCGTCCTTCGAGGGCAGCGGCGCCTTGAGGCCGCGTACGTCACCGGTCGCGTCCAGCGCCGTGGACAGGTCGGCCGCCGCGTCCCGCCAGCCGTCGGCGGTGCGCGCGGTGACCATGACGAGTTCACCGGCCGGCTCGTCGATGCCGGCGTCCTCGAGGATCTTGGTGGCCCGCGCCGAGTCGCCGACCCCCATCTCGTCGTCGGATGCCGTGACCATGCCGGAGCCCCCGCCGATGACCGTGGCGAGGACCACGAAGACCAGCCAGCCGAGAACGGCCGCCTTCCGGTGGTGTGCGCTCCACACACCGAGTCGTGCCGCGAGGTTCCGCCTCATGGCGATCCGCCCCCATCGAGTCTGCGTATGCGTCGGATAAGACGTGTCCCACGCTAGGAATCGCGGGCCGCCCGCCCCAGCCGCCGAGGCCCCCTTCCGGCGAGGCCCAGGGCGAGGTGCGGGGGTGTCGTCAGGTACACCCGCGGCCGGGTGCGGAACCCAGTGCTCGGCACCCTCGTGACCGGTGAGAATGGCGGCGTACCGGTCGCCGGGAGCGGGCGGGGGACGCAGGACACACCGAGAGGGGCGCAAGGTCATGACCAGACTGCGGAACGCTGTGGTCGCGGGGGCACGGGGGCTGTATCTGTCCGTCGCCTCGCTCGCGGGCTCGATCACCCTCTTCGTGCTGTCCGTGCTGTCGATCGCCTTCATCCTGCTCGGGGTCGGTGTCCTCACCACCCCGGTCGTCCTGACGGCGGTCCGGCACTGGGCGACCCTGCGGCGCGACCAGGCGGGGCGGTGGGCGGACGTGGTGGTCCCGGTCCCCTACCGGCCGTTCCCCGCCGACCTGCGCTCGGGCGTCACGGGACAGGTGGAGCGCTGCTCGCTGCTGCTCAAGGACCCGGCGACCTGGCGGGATCTGCAGTGGCTGTTCGCCGACATGACCGGCGGGTTCGTCACCGCGGTCTTCGCCCCCGTGCTGCTCGCCTACTGGGTGTACGGGGTGGTGCTCGCCGCCGGCGTCTGGGAGCCGATCTACCGGGCGGGCGGCGGCGAGTGGTACGGGTTCATCCACGTCACCTCGCAGTCCACGGCCAACCAGGCCGCCGCGCTCGGCACCGCCCTGCTGGTGCTCGGCGTCTTCGTCAACCCCGCCCTCATCCGCGGCCACTTCCTGCTCGCCCGTACGTTCCTCGCGCCCACCACGAGCATGCGGGAGCGCGAACTGGCGCTGCGCGTCGACCGGTTGACCGAGACCCGGCACGACGCCGTGGACAACTCCGCGGCCGAGCTGCGCCGCATCGAGCGCGATCTGCACGACGGCGCGCAGGCCCGCCTGGTCGCCATGGGCATGGACCTCGGCACCATCGAGGCGCTGGTCGACGCGGACCCGGCCAAGGCCAAGGAGCTGCTCGCGCAGGCCCGGCAGAACTCCGGGGAGGCGCTGACCGAGCTGCGCGACCTGGTCCGCGGCATCCATCCGCCGGTCCTCGCCGAACGGGGCCTCGGCGACGCGGTGAAGGCCCTCGCGCTGCGGCTGCCGATCGCCACGGAGGTCGACGTGGAGCTGCCGCGGCGCGCGGCGGCGCCGGTCGAGTCGGCGGCGTACTTCGCCGTCAGCGAGACCCTGACCAACGCCATCAAGCACGCGGGCGCCGACCGCGTCTGGGTGGACGTGCACCACGCGGACGGCATGCTGCGCATCGCGGTCACCGACAACGGCAAGGGCGGTGCGGCCATCGGGGCGGGGTCCGGGCTGAGCGGGGTCGAACGCCGACTCGGTACATTCGACGGCGTACTGGCCGTCAGCAGCCCCGCGGGCGGTCCGACCATGGTGACCATGGAGATCCCTTGCGAGTTGTCCTAGCCGAAGACCTCTTCCTGCTGCGCGACGGCCTGGTGCGGATGCTGGAGGCGTTCGACTTCGAGATCCTGGCGGCCGTGGAGAGCGGGCCCGAACTGACCAAGGCTCTACAGGAGTTGCAGCCGGACGTCGCCGTCGTCGACGTCCGGCTTCCGCCGTCCCACACGGACGAGGGCCTGCAGTGCGCGCTCGCCGCCCGCCGGGCCCGCCCCGGGCTGCCGGTCCTGGTCCTCTCCCAGCACGTGGAGCAGTTGTACGCGCGGGAGTTGCTGGCCGACGGCAACGGCGGCGTCGGCTATCTGCTCAAGGACCGGGTCTTCGACGCGGCGCAGTTCATCGACGCGGTACGGCGGGTCGCGGCCGGCGGCACCGCGATGGACCCGCAAGTGATCCAGCAGCTCCTCTCCCGGCACTCCGCGGAGCAGCCGCTCGGCGCGCTCACGCCGCGCGAGCGCGAGGTGCTCGAACTCATGGCGCAGGGCCGGTCGAACGCGGCCATCGCGGCGCAGCTGGTCGTCACCGAGCGGGCCATCGCCAAGCACACGTCCAACATCTTCGGCAAGCTGGACCTCGCGGTCTCCGACGACGACAACCGGCGCGTGCTCGCGGTCCTCGCCTATCTGGACCAGGGCCGCTGAACCTCAGGGGGATCACTGAACGCGCCGGGCCACTGACGCGTATGTAGCCCCATGGGACGCACTCCACGACGCACCTCACGCAAACGATCGAAACTGGCGCGGCGGACGGTCGCCGCATCCGCGGCGATGCTGCTGGGCGGCGGCGGTCTCGTCGCCGTGAACGTCTACGCGAACGCCGAGGAGGGCTCGGACCGGCCGCCGCCACGGAGCGCCGCGCAGCAGGTCTCCACCATCAGCTGCCCGGACGTCGGCAACCAGCTGCCCGAGGTGCCGGAAGCGGCACGCGCAGAGGTGGACCGCGGGCTCGCCGAGCTGGACACCCAGATCACCCGGGCCTACACCCGGTTCGGCCGGGTCCGGGACAAGGAATCCGTCCTGCCCCCGCTGGAGGAGCAGCGGCGGGGGACCATCGGCCGGATCGGCGACACCCTGGAGCGGTCCGGGGAGCGGCCCGAGACCATCGACAGCATGGCGCCGTGCACCCTGCGCGCCGACGACCAGCAGCCCGGCCAGGAACAAGGGCAGGATCAGGGGCCGGACCAGGGCCGGAACGGCAACGGTCCCGAGGCCGGTGACTTCGTCGACATCAAGTCCGTCCGGCCCAACGTCACCCGCCCCCGTGAGGGCCGGGGCGCCTCGCGCGGCACCTTCACCACCGACTGCGGGCGCAACGAGAACGGCAAGTTCAACCCGGACAACGTCATCGTGGCACCGGGCGTGAGCAACGGCGCCCACCACATGCACGACTACGTGGGCAACCAGGCGACGGACGCCTTCTCCGGCGACGACGACCTCGCCGAGGGCCGGACCACCTGCCGCAATCAAGGCGACAAGTCGACGTACTACTGGCCCGTGCTGCGACTTCAGAACGGCAAGGACGAGAGCGACGCCCAGGCCGACGGCGGCGGCAGGGACCAGAACGTCGGCGAGATCCGGACACCGGCCTCGGTCACCCTGAAGTTCGCCGGCAACCCGGTCGGCAAGGTCACCGCGATGCCGCGCTTCCTGCGCATCATCACCGGCGACGCCAAGGCCTTCACCAACGGCGACGCCAACGCCAACGCGTCGTGGAGCTGCACGGGGTTCGAGAACCGGCAGCTGAAGGACAAGTACCCGATCTGCCCCGAGGGCAGCAAGGTCGTGCGGACGTTCCGCTTCCAGAGCTGCTGGGACGGCCGGAACATCGACAGCGCCAACCACCGTACGCACGTCGCCTTCGCCGATCCGCGCTCCGGCGCCTGCCCGCGCGGCTTCCGCGCCATCCCCCAGCTCGTGCAGCGCATCGTGTACGACGTGCCGCCGGGCCCCGGCTTCGCCGTCGACTCCTTCCCCGAGCAGCTGCACAAGCCCGTCACCGACCACGGCGACTTCATCAACGTCTTCGACGAGCGCCTGATGCGGCGGGTCGCGAAGTGCGTGAACTCCGGACAGCGCTGCACCTGACGCGGCACCTGGCCCTGCGCCCGTTCATCCCATGCGGTGACCGTGGTGGCCGCCGTGCCTCCCCGCGGCGTCCACCACGGTCCCGCCCAGCCGGCCGCGCAGCGCCGCGATGTCGGCGGCCCCGCCGACCGCCACCCAGCGGCCGCCGACGAGGTACGTACCCCCGTAGTCGTTCGCCTCGTCGAGCCATTCGGCCTGGCCACGGCTGTTTGTAAAGGTTACGAGCACGTAGCGCCGGGCACCGTTCTCACAGGTGGCCTGGCGCAGTTCGGCCGCGTCCGTCTGGATGTCGGCCCTGCAGTGTGCCCGGGCCGCCAGCTGCTCCAGGCTGCCGCTCGCCGTGTCCGGTGCGCCGTCACCCCCCGAGCCGCACCCCGTCACCAGCAGAAGTCCTCCCACCGCCATGCCCGCAAGCACGCTCCGTGCTGCCCTCATCGCCACACCAGCCTCCCGCTGCGACTCGAACACGCCATCTCCCTCACATCCGTTGAGCACGGGGGGTCGCACGGATACCGTGCGCCGCAGCCTTCACCTCAGGGGGTACACATGTCCGAACTGTCCCGACGTTCCGTGCTCGGCACCGCCGGCGCCCTCACCCTCGGCGCCGCCGTCGGCGGGGCCGCGCTGCCGGCCCAGGCCGCCGACGGCCCCACCGCTGCCGCGGAGCCCGCCAGGGGCCCCGCCTTCGATACGGATTCCGCGCGCTCGGCGCTCAACAGACTCCTGCCGCATCACGCGGAGCAGATCCGGCTCAGACTCGTCCCCGCACGGGGCTCCGAAGACCGCTTCCGCGTCACCGGCACGACCGGACGGATCCAGGTGTCCGGTACGACACCCGCCGTCCTGCTCACCGGCGTCCACTGGTACCTCAAATACGTGTGCGGGACCCACATCGCCTGGAACGGCAGCCAGTTGAACCTGCCGGACCGGCTGCCCGCGCCGTCCGGGCCGCTGGAGCGGAGCACCTCGCTCCGGCACCGGTTCGCGCTGAACGACACCAACGACGGGTACACCGCGCCGTACGCCGACTGGGCCTACTGGGAGCGGATGATCGACGTGCTCGCGGTGCACGGCTGCAACGAGGTCATGGTGATCGCGGGCGCGGAGGCCGTGTACCACCGGGTGCTGCGGGAGTTCGGCTACTCCGACGCGGAGGCCCGCTCCTGGCTGCCCGCCCCCTCGCACCAGCCCTGGTGGCTGCTGCAGAACCTCTCCGACTACGGCGGCCCGCTCTCCCACGAACTCCTCGCCGAGCGCGTGGAGTTGGGGCAGCGGATCGTGCGCAGGCTGCGCGAGCTCGGCATCGCCCCGGTCTTCCCCGGCTACTACGGGAGCGTGCCCGACGGGTTCGTCGAGCGCAACGGCGGCGACGCGAAGGTGGTGCCGCAGGGCGTCTGGCACGGGTTCCCCCGGCCGGACTGGCTCGACCCGCGCACCACGGCCTTCGCGGAGGTCGCCGCCTCCTTCTACCGGCACCAGAAGGACCTCTTCGGGGCCGCCGCCCACTTCAAGATGGACCTGCTGCACGAGGGCGGAACGGCCGGCGACGTGCCGGTGCCGGACGCCGCGCGGGGCGTGGAGGCCGCCCTGCAGAAGGCACATCCCGGAGCCACCTGGGTGATTCTCGGCTGGGAGGCCAACCCGCTTCCCGCGCTGCTCGACGCCGTCGACCGCGAGCGGATGCTGATCGTCGACGGCGTCTCGGACCGGTTCGCGAGCGTCACGGACCGGGAGAAGGACTGGGGCGGCACCCCGTACGCGTTCGGGACCATCCCCAACTTCGGCGGGCGCACCACCATCGGGGCGCGCACCCACATCTGGAACGAGAAGTTCTTCGCCTGGCGCGACAAGGCGGGCAGCGCGCTGACCGGCACGGCCTTCCTGCCGGAGGCCACCGACCGGGACCCCGCCGCCTTCGAGCTCTTCTCGGAACTGGCCTGGACGAAGGGCCCGGTGGACCGGGCGGAGTGGTTCTCCTCGTACGCCGACTTCCGCTACGGCAGCCGGGACCGCGGCGCGCGGGCCGCCTGGCGGGCGCTGAACGACACCGCCTACCAGCACACCGCGGTCGAGCGCAGCGACCCGCACGACTCGCTCTTCGCCGCCCGGCCCGACCTCGCGGCCGCGCGCGCCTCCGAGTACGCGCCGCGCGCCCTGACCTACGACCCGGCCCGCTTCGACGCCGCGCTCGCCGGGCTGCTCGGGGTGGCGGGCAAGCTGCGGGGCAGCGCCGCCTACCGCTACGACCTGGTGGACGTCGCCCGGCAGGCCCTCGCCCACCGCAGCCGGCAGCTCCTGCCGCAGCTGCGGACGGCGTACGCGCGCAAGGACCGGGCGGCCTTCGACACGCTGGCGAAGCTGTGGCTGCGCCTGATGCGGCTCGCGGACGACGTGACGGGCACCGACCCGGCGTTCCTGCTCGGGCCGTACGTCGAGGCCGCCCGGCGGATGGGGACGAGCGGCGCGGAGAGCGCCGAGTTCGAGCGGACCGCCAAGGTGCTCATCACCGTCTGGGGCGACCGCGCCACGTCCGACGCCGGGAAGCTGCACGACTACGCCAACCGCGAATGGCACGGCGTGATGGGCGACTTCTACGTGCCCCGCTGGCAGAAGTGGCTCGACGAGCTGTCCGACGCGCTGGCCGCGGGGCGGGCGCCGAAGGCCGTCGACTGGTTCGCGTTCGAGGAGCCGTGGACGCGGGAGCGCAAGGACTATCCGCTGCGCCCGGTCGGCTCGGCGCACCGGACGGCGGCACGCGTACGGGACGTCCTGGCCCGCGCGCCCTATCAGGGGAACCTGACGGTCACCGCGGAGCCGTCCACCATCCCGCCGGGCGGCACCGCCCGGCTGGAGGCCGTCTTCCGCAACGTCAACGGGCTGCGCGCCACCGGCCGGGTCGACTTCGCGTTGACCGGCCTCGACGCGGAGCCGACCGGCCCCGTCTCGCTGCCGAGGGTGGCGCCCGCGGGGACGGGCGAGGTCGCGTGGCGGGCCACGACACCCGGGACCCCGCTGGAGGGGCCGCTGCGGCCCCTGCCGTACGAGATCGCCGTCACGTACGGCCCCGCCGGGGAGCCGCGGGTGCGAACCGTGCACGACGGGACCCTCTTCGAGGCGGGCCCGGTGAGCGGCGGCTGGAAGAAGTACGGCAACAACTCCGCGGTCTTCGGGGAGCTGGACGGGCGGTACGCGATCAACGGTGGCGGGGCGGACCTGTGGAAGGGGACGACGGAGTTCGGGACGCTGTACCGGGAGGGCGCGCTGCGGGACGGCGTCTCGGTGACGGTGCGGGTGGACGCCCAGGCCGTGACGGGTCCGTGGGCGCGGGCGGGCATCATCAGCCGCGCGGCGCTGGGCACGCCGGGCTCCCGCGGGCTGGTGGACCTCGCGGTGACGCCGGCCAACGGGGTGGTGCTGTCGTACGACACGAACGGCGACGGCACCCTGGACACGTACCAGCGGCTCACCGGGATCAAGGCGCCGGTGCTGCTGCGGCTTTCGCGCGAGGGCGGCTCCTTCACCGGGGCGTGCTCCACGGACGACGGGCAGACGTGGCGGACGGTCGCGTCGGTGCCGGTGGCCGGGGCGGTGGCGGCGCAGGACGTCGGTCTCTTCATGAGCGCGACGAACGGGGGTGACGGGGGCCGCGGGACGGTGGAGTTCAGCCGGTGGGACGTGGCGTAGCTCCCGGGCGTGCGGGGGTGGGCCGGAACCGCGGGTTCCCCTCCACCCCCGGCCCTCGCCGGACACGCGGCCCCCGACGTGCGCCGAAAAAGCGGGTGACGCGCGAGACGGGGGGTGCCAGGGTGACGGCATGAATGACGACTGGGAGAAGCGGCTCGCGGCGGCCTGGGACACGCTGGACGCCTACGGCGAGGAAGACGCCGGCGCGTTCCGCGCGCTGATCGACGGCCTTGCCGCGGAGCTGCCCGAGGGAGACCCGGTCGCCCCCTTCGAGCGCGCCTGCGCCTTCGACTCCACCGGCCGCTCCGACCGCGCCGTGCCCCTCTACCAGGAGGCCCTGGAGCGCGGGCTCCAGGGATACCGCAGGCGGCGGACCCTCGTCCAACTGGCCAGCTCGCTGCGGAACACCGGCCGGGCCGAGGAGGGCGCCGCCCTGCTCACGCCCGAACTGGAAGGACCGCCGGACGAGTTGGACGACGCCGTGCGCGCCTGCCTGGCGCTGTGTCTCGCGGACCTCGGGCGGGAGCGGGAAGGGCTCTCCCTGGTGCTCGGCGCCCTCGCGCCCCACCTGCCGCGCTACCAGCGGTCGATGGCCAACTACGCCCGCCTGCTCGTGGCGGACACCCCGGCCTGAGCGGCGGACACGCCGGCACGAGGTGACCATCCGACGATTCGCTCGTTTTGCTGAACGTGTCGTCGAATGTGCAGTCACCCGCGAAGTCCCCGAAGTCCTCGAAGTCCCCCGGGGCCGGCGGCCCCGCCCCCGTCGTCGACGTGGAGCAGGCGGAGGCCGTCCTCGTCGAGCACTACCCGCGGCTCGTCCGGCTCGCCTATCTCGTGCTGCCGTCGCACCTCGGCCGCAACCGACGGGTCCTGACCGCCCACGCCGTGGTCCAGCGCGCCCTGCCGCGCAGCCGCAAGACGGGTGACCCGGCGCTCGTCCCGGCGCAGCGCGGCCCCGGACCGCACGGCGACCCCGCCTACACCTACGTACGCCTGCAGGTGATCCGCGGCGCCCTGGAGGCCGGGGTCCCGCTGCGCTGGACCGCTTGGCCGAAGCGGGCCCAACTGCCTCCGCTGCTGCCGCAGGTGCGCGGCCTCCGGCTCTTCCCGCGCTCGGGCGGCTCCGACGAACTCGCCCTGGACCAGGCGCTCTCCCGGCTCTCCTGCGAAGCCCGCGCCGCCTACGCGCTGCGCGGCCTCGAAGGGCTCGACGAGGACGCGGTGTGCGCGGTGCTCTCCGCCGCCGGCTGCGACGACCCCGAGGACGCGCTGGACGAGGCCGACGAGATCGACGAGGACGACGGAGGCGATACGGGCGGGGACCGCCACGCTCTCCTCGCCTCCCCCGAGTTCGACCCCTGCTCCCTGCAGGCCAGGCCGACCGACCTGATGCGGCGCAGGCAGCACATGAAGGCCGCCGGGGTCGCGGCCGCCGCCGCGCTGGTCTGCGGGGCGCTGCTGGGGCTGCCCGGCGACGGCTGGGGGCCGGACGGCGCCGCCGCTCCCCCGTACGCGAAGAACCCCGCGGCGCAGGCCGCGCTCGATCCGGGGAAGCTGAGCGTGGCCACCGCGGGGGCGTGGAAACGTTCCTCGCGCACCGACTTCTCCGTGTGGCCCGCGCGCGGCAACCTCGTCGGCGACCGGGAACTGCTGCGCCGCGCCCTCGCCGTGTGGGCGCGGCCCGGCGAGTCCGTGCAGGTCTCGGCGACACCGGGCACCCCGGCGGGGGCGCCGCCCGGGCCGGCGCGGCTGCTCTACGCCGGCGACATCGACTCCGCCCGCGTGGTGCTGCTCTACGACGGCCTGCGCGTCGTGCGGTACGCCGAGCCGCGGGAGGGCACGAGCGGCGCCGCCCTCGACTTCGCCCGGGTGGACGGGGCGAACGGCGCCGAGGCCGGCGCCGTCGTCGTCGACCGCGCCGACGGCAACATCCGCTATCTGACCGCGCCGTGGATCGAGTCCGCCGCGCTGCAGGACCTGTTGAAGCCCGCCGCGGCCGCGGTCCCGCTGCACCGCTCCGCGGACGGCGTCACCGACCCGTTCGCCGGGCCGATGCAGGACGGACGGTGCGCGTCGTGGAACGCGCTGCGACTGCGCGACCACTCCGGCGCCGCCCGGCTCTCCACCGACCTCGGCGAGCTCGTCCCCGCCCATCTGACCGCGGGCCGCCCCGAGGCACCGCGCGAGGCCACGCCCGCCGAATGGTCGAAGTCGGCCTGCTCGCTGGCGTCGGTGCGCTCGCACGGCGTGCGGACCGTGAACTCCTGGACGTACGCGCGTCAGGCGCTGCCCGAGGGCAACGGCGTCGCCGACTGGGTCTGCACCCGCGCCGACACCTGGCTGGGCGAGGGCACCCGGACCCTCGCCCAGTTCCAGACGGCCGACAGGCCGGTGGGCGCCGTCGCCGCCAAGGCCGAGGACTCCCCGGCGTGCGGCGGCCGCGACCCGCACGTGCTCGCGGGCGTGCTGTGGAAGTCGCGGGCGGGCAGCTGGTACCTGCTCGGCGCGGGCAGCAAGGACGTCACCTCCATCACGGCGTCCGGCGGCACCCGCTCGGCCGGGAACACCCTGGCCGCCCCGACGCGGCGGACCGCGAAGGCGCGGCTCAGCGGGGAGCTCGCGAACGGCAAGAAGGTGCAGACGCTGCGGTAGGTGTCGCGGCAGGCCCGCGAACTTGCCGGCGTCTACCCCTGTACCGCGGAACTACCGCTCAGTACATTGACGCCATGTCTAATACGCAGAGCCGGGTGCCCGAGCCCGTCGCGTCCGAGCACATACCGCTCAAGGCACGCAACGTCTCCTTCTCCTGGGAGAACACCCCGCTCCACTGGCTGCCGAACGACCCGTTCACCACGCACATGATCAACGTGCTGCATCTGCTGCTGCCCGCGGGTGAGCGCTGGTTCGTACACGTCTACAAGCAGGTGCTGCCGCTCATCCGTGACGAGCGGCTGCGCGAGGACGTCATCGGGTTCATCGGCCAGGAGGCCATGCACTCGCAGGCCCACGACGAGGTCCTGCCGCACCTCAAGGAGCAGGGGCTCGACCCCACCCCGTACACCGCGCAGGTCGACTGGCTCTTCGAGAAGCTGCTCGGCGACCGGACGCTGCCGCCCGGCAAGGCCCAGAAGTGGTGGCTGATGGAGCGCGTGGCGATCATCGCTGCCATCGAGCACTACACCGCCTTCCTCGGCGACTGGGTGCTCAACGCCGAGGAGCTGGACCGCAGGGGCGCCGACCCGACGATGCTGGACCTGCTGCGCTGGCACGGCGCGGAGGAGGTCGAGCACCGCTCCGTCGCCTTCGAGCTGTTCATGCACGTCGACGGCGGTTACCGGCGCCGGGCCAGGACCTGGGCGACCGCATTCGGCGCGCTGGTCTTCCTCTGGCAGCGCGGGGCGCGGTTCTTCATGGCGAACGACCCGACGCTGACCGACGGCAGGGCAACCTTCAAGGACTTCCACCGGAGCACCAAGGCGGGGACGCTGCCCACCACCGGGGCGATGATCCGCTCCATCCCGCGCTATCTCAGCCGCGATTACCACCCCTCGCGGGAGGGCAGCACGGCGCAGGCCGTCGCCTATCTCGCCTCCTCGCCCGCCGCCGTCGCCGCGGCCGCCGCCGAGAAGGGGGCGCTCTGACATGCCCCGCATCCGCACCCTCGCCCTCGCCACCGGCGCCGCCCTGCTCACCCGGCGCGCCCTGCGCCGCCGCATCGGGGCCTCCCCGCTCTGGCCGCTGCCCGCCCTGGCGGAGCCCGTGTCCGGCAGGCCGCGCTCCCGGGCGCTGCGGCTGACCGTCGCCCGGCATGAGCAGATCGCCGAGGGTGTCGTCCAACTGCGCCTGGAGGGCGACCGGTTGCCGCCCTGGGAGCCGGGCGCCCATCTCGACCTGGTGCTGCCCTCGGGGCTCGTGCGGCAGTACTCGCTCTGCGGCGACCCCGAGGACTCCTCCTCGTACACCGTGGCGACCCGGCTGATCGCCGCCGGGCAGGGCGGCCGGGGCGGTTCGCTGGAGGTGCACGAACGGCTGCGCGAGGGCGTCGAGGTCGAGGTGCGCGGGCCGCGCAACCACTTCCCGCTCGCCGACGCGGCGTCGTACGTCTTCGTGGCAGGCGGCATCGGGATCACCCCGGTCCTGCCGATGCTGCGCGCCGTGGAGGCGGCCGGGGCCGAGTGGCGGCTGCTGTACGGGGGCCGCTCACGCGGTTCGATGCCGTTCCTCGAAGAGGTGGAGAAGCTCGGCGGCGCCGGGCGCGGGCGGGTCACCGTCGTCGCCGAGGACGAGGACGGGCTGCCGGACGTGGCCGCCTTCCTCGCCGGGGCCCCACGCGGCGCGGCCGTCCACGTGTGCGGCCCCGAGCCCCTGCTGGACGCCGTCGACGCCGCGCTGCCCGAGGGGTGCTCGCTGCACCTGGAGCGGTTCTCGCCGCGCGCCGACGCCGAGGGCAACACCGCCTTCGAGGTCGAACTGCGGCGCAGCGGGCGCACCGTGGCGGTCGCCGCGGACACCACGGTGCTCGCCGCGGTGCGCGCCGCGCTGCCCGACACCGCGTACAGCTGCGAGCAGGGCTTCTGCGGCACGTGCCAACAGCGCGTCGTGGAGGGCGAGATCGACCACCGCGACGAACTGCTCACCGACGGCGAGCGGGCCGACTTCATGCTCATCTGCGTCTCGCGGGCGCGCGGCGAGCGGCTCGTGCTCGACATGTGAGACGAGCGGCCGGGGCGTGCGCACCGGCCCCCAGCCGGGCCGGTTCCGCTCGGTAAGGTGTTCGTATGACAACCGGGGTGCGCCGCAGGATGGGTGTCGAGGAGCGGCGGGAGCAGTTGATCGGGGTCGCGCTCGAACTGTTCAGCCACCGCTCCCCCGACGACGTCTCCATCGACGAGATAGCAGCGGCCGCGGGCATCTCGCGCCCGCTGGTCTACCACTACTTCCCCGGCAAACTCAGCCTGTACGAGGCGGCGCTGCGCCGGGCGGCGGAGGATCTGGCGGGCCGGTTCGCGGAGCCGCACGAGGGTCCGCTCGGGGCGCGGCTGCTGCGGGTGATGGGGCGCTTCCTCGCCTTCGTCGACGAGCACGGGCCCGGGTTCTCGGCGCTGATGCGGGGCGGCCCCGCGGTCTCGGCGGGCGGCGCCTGCGCGCAGGAGGCCGTCTCGACGACGAACGCGCTGATCGACTCGGTGCGCCAGGCGGCGTACGACCAGATCCTCGCGCACCTGGGCGTCACCGACCCGCCCGCCCGGCTCGAACTGGTCGTGCGGTCGTGGATCTCGCTGGCCGAGTCGACGGCGCTGATCTGGCTGGACGGGCGGCGCATCCCGCGCGCGGAGCTGGAGTTGCAGCTGGTGCACGACTTCGCGGCGCTGACCGCGGTGAGCGCGGCGTACGACCCGGAGATGGCGGGGCTGCTGCGCACGATCCTCGCCGCGGAGCCCCCGGACGGCCCGTTCGCCGAACTGATCGAACGGCTGGTGGCACTCGCCCCGTGACCACCGCGCACCTGCCCGTCCGACGAGCAGGCGTGGGGTGCGCAGCCGCCGGTGGCCGGGTACGTGCACCCGCTGATGACGCGCCGCGGCGCCCCCCGCGGGGGCGGGGCGCGCGGTGGCCCGGCTGGACTGTGTGGCGGCCAACCCGCGGCTGCGCGCGTACTACGAGGCGGCCGGTTACACGGTCGTCGGGGAACTGGCCGACAAGGCCGCCGCGGACGGCACGTCGTACGGCGTGCTGCTGCTGGAGAAGCCGCTGCGCTAGGGGCTTTCGTCCGGGCACACCCGCAGGGCGAGCAGCGCGATGTCGTCCTCGCGGTCGTGGCCCAGGCAGGCGAGCAGGGTGTCGCACAGGGCCGTGACGCCGGGCGGCGCGTCCGCCGCGACGGTGCGCAGGTGTTCCATGGAGACGGCGAGGTCGGTGCCGCGGGTCTCGATGAGCCCGTCGGTGACCATGAGGAACCGGTCGGTGGGGCGCAGCACGGTCTCGGTCGGCGGCGGTCTGTCCAGGCCGAGACCGAGCAGCGGGCCCTTCGCGCCGAGGTAGCCGGCCGTGCCGTCGTCGTGGACGACGAGGGGCGGGATGTGCCCGGCGTTGGCGACGCGGGTGCGGCCGGTCGCCGGGTCGACGAGGGCGAGGCAGAGGGTGGCCGTCACCTCCGGGTGGTAGCGCTGCAGCATCCGGTCGAGGCGGCGGGCGAGCGCCGCGGGGTCGGTGTCCTCGACGCAGTAGGCGCGCAGCGCGTGCCGGATCTCCACCATGACCGTGGCGGCCTCCAGGGAGTGGCCCACGACGTCGCCGATGCCGGCGAGGAGACCCTGGGGGGTGCCGAGCGAGGCGTAGAAGTCGCCGCCGATCTCCGTGTCGCGGGAGGCGGGTTCGTAGCGGACGACGACTTCGGTGCCGGGGGTCTGCGGTACGTGCGCGGGCAGGAAGCTGCGTTGCAGGGTCAGCGCGATGTGGCGCTCCATCTCGTACATGAGGAGTCGCTCGGCGGCGACCGCGGTGGCGTGCGCGAGCCGTCCCACCAGGCGGCCGGTGTCGGGGAGCAGCCCCCGGGCGTACGCGGGGGTGGCGAGGCACACCGGTGCGCAGCCCTCGCGGGAGCGGGCCAGGGCGAGCCGGGCGCCGTCGGGGAGCCCGCTGCCGCCGGACGGTTCGGCGTGGAAGAAGCCGGGCGGCCACACGGCTGCGGGCACGACGGTGTCGCGCACCCCGACGTGGCCCGTCAGACCGCGCTGGATCAGCCGGGCGACGGTGGCGTGCGCGCCGTCGCCCGGCAGCGACGCGGCGGCCCTGCGCCGGGACAGGCCCCGGTGGAGTTCGCCGTCGTCGCCGACGATGAACGCGGCGGCGGGGCCGTGGGTGAGCCGGGCGGCGCCGGTCGCGGCCGCCTCGGCGAGTTCGCGCGGGCAGCGGGCCGACTGGACGGCGAGGATCGTCTCGGCGAGCCGGGTCAGATGGCCGGCCTGCGCCTCGGCGTCGCAGCGGTGGCGGGCCCCGCGGGCCGCGGCACGCACCACGGCCTGGATCTCCTCCGGCTCGGCGGGCACCGTCAGATAGGCCTCACCGCCCGCGTCGAGGCCGCGGCACCGGTCGGCGGGGGCGGTGCGGGCGGCGGAGAAGTGCACGACGGGCAGGGCCGCGAAGGGCGGCGACTCCTTCAGCCTGCGGCACAGGTCGAAGCCGCTCATGTCGGGCAGGCCGACGTCGACCAGCGCCACGTCGGGGAGGCGCCCGGCGCGGCGGCGCGCGTCGAGCTCGACGAGGGCCTCGCCCGCGCTGGCGGCGAGGACCACCCGGTGGCCGTCCCTGCGCAGGACTGCGCCCAGTGCGTATCGGCTGGCGGCGACGTCGTCTACCACCAGAATCGTGGTGCCTGCCTTGCCGTTGACGCTCACGCGGGGCCCCTTTGGGGCTGATGGGGCAGACCTCCCTCGGGCCTGCCTCCTTAAATTAGCGTCCCTTCGGGCGCTCCGGGAGGTGACGGCGCCGCTCCGACCGGGACCGGTGAAGATCCCGGAACTCCGTACGACGGGCGTGGACTTGACGATAAGATCTTCGCCCGTCCGGCGACGGGGTGTGCGCGGCACGCTCCGGGGCTCATGTCCGGACCCGCCGTCGCGGGACGCGGGGACGCCGCCCGCCGGTGGGGCGGGCGCCCTCGTGACCTTCGCGTTCCGCACGGCGTTCACCAAAGTGTCCGGCCCGCCACCGGCCCGCCCGCACGCGACGTCCGCACCTCCGAGGGGCCCCATGACCCAGAACGTCACCGCCGCGCCCGCCGCCGGCGACTCCGCGTCCGCCCGCCGGTGGTGGCGCGACGCGGTCATCTACCAGGTCTATCCGCGCAGTTTCGCCGACGGCGACGGCGACGGCATGGGCGACCTGCCCGGCATCACGGCCCGCCTGACGCACCTGCGCGACCTCGGCGTCGACGCCGTCTGGCTCTCCCCCTTCTACGCCTCGCCGCAGGCCGACGCGGGGTACGACGTGGCGGACTACCGCGCCGTCGACCCGATGTTCGGCACCCTCTCCGACGCCGACACGCTCATCCGCGAGGCCCACGCCCTCGGCCTGCGCGTCATCTTCGACATCGTGCCCAACCACTGCTCCGACCGGCACGAGTGGTTCCGGCGGGCACTGCGCGAGGGCCCGGGATCGCCGGCGCGGGACCGCTTCCACTTCCGGCCCGGCAAGGGCGCGGCGGGCGAACTCCCGCCCAACGACTGGGAGTCGGTGTTCGGCGGCCCCGCCTGGAGCCGGGTGCCCGACGGCGCGTGGTACCTGCACCTCTTCGCGCCCGAGCAGCCCGACTTCAACTGGGACCACCCGGCCGTCCACGCGGAGTTCCGCTCCGTCCTGCGGTTCTGGCTCGACCTCGGCGTGGACGGCTTCCGCATCGACGTCGCCCACGGCCTGGTCAAGGCGTCCGGGCTGCCCGACATCGGCCACGCCGAACAGGTCAGGCTGCTCGGCAAGCAGGCCGTGCCGTACTTCGACCAGGACGGCGTGCACGCCATCTACCGCGACTGGCGGCAGGTCCTGGAGGAGTACGGAGGCGAGCGCATCGCCGTCGCCGAGGCGTGGACCCCGACGGTCGAGCGCAGCGCCCGCTATCTGCGCCCCGACGAGCTGCACCAGGCCTTCAACTTCGCGTACCTGACGACCGGCTGGGACGCCGCCGCGCTGCGCGCCGTCATCGACCGCTCGCTGACCGCGATGAACGCCGTGGACGCGCCCGCCACCTGGGTGCTCTCCAACCACGACGTCGTACGCCACCGCACGCGGCTGGCCGACGGCGACGCGGCCCGCGGCCTGCGCCGGGCGCGGGCGGCCACCCTGCTGATGCTGGCGCTGCCCGGCTCGGCCTACCTCTACCAGGGCGAGGAGCTCGGCCTGCCCGAGGTCACGGAGCTGCCGGACGAGGTGCGCCAGGACCCGGCGTTCTTCCGCAGCACCGGGCAGGACGGCACGCGGGACGGCTGCCGGGTGCCGATGCCCTGGTCGGGGCGGAGCCGGCCCTTCGGTTTCGGGCCGGTGCCGGGCGGTCCGAGCTGGCTGCCGCAGCCGGACTCCTGGGAGCACCTGTCGGTGGCGGCGCAGACCGGCGACCCCGCCTCCACCCTTGAGTTCTACCGGCGGGCGCTCGCCGTGCGCCGCGCCCACCCGGCGCTCGGCGCGGGCCGCGACATCACGTGGCTGCCGTCGCCCGAAGGCGTGCTCGCCTTCCGCCGCACCGCGCCGGGCGGCGCGTTCGTCTGCACGGTCAACCTCACGGCGGCGCCACTGGCGTTGCCCACCCCCGGCACGCCGCTGCTCGCGAGCGCGCGGACCGAGCCGGGCGCGGGATCGACCGTGCTCCCGGCGGATTCAACGGTCTGGTGGGCAGCCTGAGATACGACCGGTACAGTCCAATCCTGTGACCGCACGGCTAGCCGACATCGCAGCCCAGGCGGGGGTCAGCGAAGCGACAGTAAGCCGCGTGCTCAACGGCAAGCCGGGCGTCGCCGCGGGCACCCGCCAGTCCGTCCTCGCCGCCCTCGACGTCCTCGGCTACGAACGGCCGGTGCGGCTGCGGCAGCGCAGCGCGGGCCTGGTCGGACTGATCACGCCGGAGCTGGAGAACCCGATCTTCCCGGCGCTCGCGCAGGTGATCGGACAGGCCCTGACCCGGCAGGGGTACACGCCGGTGCTCGCCACCCAGACCCCGGGCGGCTCCACCGAGGACGAGCTCACCGAGATGCTGGTGGACCGTGGCGTCGCCGGGATCATCTTCGTCTCCGGCCTGCACGCGGACACCACCGCGGACATGGGGCGCTACGAGCGGCTGCGCGCCCAGGACGTGCCCTTCGTCCTGGTGGACGGCTTCTCGCCGGCGGTGCGGGCGCCGGCCATCTCCCCCGACGACCGGGCGGCGACGCGCCTCGCGGTGACCCACCTCGTCTCGCTGGGTCATACCCGCATCGGGCTCGCCGTCGGCCCGCTGCGGTTCGTGCCCGTACAGCGGAAGATCGAGGGCTTCGTCCGGGCGATGCGGGAGCTGGTGGGCCTCTCCCCCGCCGACATCGAGACGCAGCTGGTCCAGCACTCTCTGTACACGCTGGAGGGGGGCCAGGCGGCGGCCGAGGCGCTCCTGGAGGGCGGCTGCACGGCCGTCGTGTGCGCCAGCGACATGATGGCCCTCGGCGCGATCCGGGCGGCGCGACAGCGCGGTCTGGAGGTGCCGGACGACGTCTCCGTGGTCGGGTTCGACGACTCCCCGCTGATCGCCTTCACCGACCCGCCGCTGACCACGGTGCGCAAGCCGGTCCCCGCGATGGGCCAGGCCGCGGTCCGCACCCTCCTCGAAGAGCTCGGCGGCACCCCCGCCCCGCCCGGCGAATTCGTCTTCATGCCGGAGCTGGTGGTCCGCGGTTCGACGGCCTCGGGTCCCGGGCGCCCCTAGGGGCACACCCGGATCGTGACCTCCTCCCATCGGCGTAGGGAATGCGGGCCGAACCCGACCGGGGGATGATCGGTCGAAGGGTGTGGATCTGGCAGACTCTGTCCCTATGGGTGAGACGACCGTGACGACACTGGAGGGCCGGCAGCGGCCCGCTGCATCACCCAGCGCGGCCGAGCGGGACAGCCGCGACGGGCGGGGCCTCGCACGTCGTCTCCGTGGTCTGCGCACCCCCCGCCGCCCCCGCCTGTGGTTCGAGATCCTCCTGATCGCGGTGAGTTACTGGACGTACTCACTGATCCGCAACGCCGTGCCGGAACAGAAGTCGCAGGCGCTGCGCAACGCGGACTGGATCTGGCGGGTCGAGCAGGATCTGGGCATAGCGGTCGAGAAGAGCGTCAACCACGCCGTGGACTCGGTGACATGGCTCATCGTCGGCATGAACTACTACTACGCGACGCTGCACTTCGTGGTGACCCTCGGTGTCCTGGTGTGGCTCTTCCGCAGTCACCCGGGGCGGTACGCGGCCGCCCGCCTGGTCCTCTTCGCCACGACGGCGGTGGCCCTGGTCGGCTACTACCTGTATCCGCTGGCGCCGCCGCGCCTGATGAACGGCTCCGACTTCATCGACACGGTGGTGGTCCACCACACGTGGGGCTCGATGGCCTCCGGCGACCTGAAGAACATGTCGAACCAGTACGCGGCGATGCCCTCGATGCACATCGGCTGGTCCCTGTGGTGCGGCCTGACGATCTTCGCCCTGGCGTCGGTGCCGTGGGTGCGGGTCCTCGGCCTGCTCTACCCCACGGCGACGCTGGTCGTGATCGTGGCGACCGCCAACCACTTCTGGCTGGACGCGGTCGGCGGCATGATCTGCCTGGCCTTCGGCTTCCTGGTGGCCCGCCTCTGGTACGGCGCCCTGCCGTACGCGCTGGCGCGCGAGGTGGCGGTACGGGGGGCGGCGGCCGAGGGGGAGACCGGGAGCGGGACGCCCCCGCGCGAGCCCGCCGAGCGGCGCTAGGCGAACGACTCGTCGCCGTCCCAGTTCACGTGGACGACCTCGGGGGCCAGGCCGTGCAGGACCGCGCGGCCGACGTCCTTCTTGAAGCGCTCGATCAGGCCCGCCACGTCGCTCAGCGGGTACCTGCCGTCCAGGGCGCCGAGCAGCGCCTCCGGTGAGACGTCGACCGCGCGGGCGAGCTGCTGGGTGTTCTCGGGGCGGTTGTTCCAGCCGCCGGCGTTGTTGCGGCCGACGTGGATGGACTCGGCCGCGGTGAGGGCGGAGGCGCCCGCCTGGTGGATCAGGTTCTGGCCGGCCACGGGGCGTGCGGTCAGGTGGAAGAGCGAGCCCTTGATCGTCGCCGAGGAGTCGCCCGTCCTGCGGTCCCTGACCTCGCCGCCGCTGGTGAGCATCACGTTGAGGTGAACGGCGAGTTGCACCGTACGGTCGCCGTCGCGCACGGTCACCGTCACGGGCCGGGAGATGAGGTTGTTGCCGCCGTTGTTGCGGCACTCGGGCCCGAACTGGAACCCGGCGAGCGTCCGGTCCTGGCCGACGATGATGTCCAGGAGCTGGTTCCAGCCGACGCGGGGCGCCGCCTGGGTGTCGGCCACCCGCTGCACGGGGGCGCCGTGGTCGTGCGCCGCGTGGTCGTGGGCGGCGTGGTCGTGGGCCGCGGGCGCCGGTCCCGACAGGACGCGGTGGGCGTTCGCCTCGGCCTCGCGCTCGAAGCGGT
Organism: Streptomyces sp. NPDC041122; assembly: GCF_055592445.1. Classification (NCBI taxonomy): domain Bacteria; kingdom Bacillati; phylum Actinomycetota; class Actinomycetes; order Kitasatosporales; family Streptomycetaceae; genus Streptomyces; species Streptomyces sp. NPDC041122. The sequence goes on from NZ_JBVIYQ010000001.1 coordinate 88,725, forward strand.
CGGAGGGGTCCGACACCTTGAGACCGTCGCCGTGGTCGGTGCCGGCGACGGGGCCCTGGCGCTGCTGGATGACGTGGGTCAGTTCGTGGGCGAGCGTGTGCCGGTCCGCGCCGCCGTCGCCGATGACGACGTGGCTGCCGGAGGTGTAGGCGCGGGCGCCCACCTCGGCGGCGGAGTCCTTCGCCGCGCTGTCGTCGTGGATGCGGACGTCGGAGAAGTCCGCGCCGAGCCGGGCCTCCATGTCGGTGCGGGTCGAGGGGTCGAGCGGGCGCCCGCCGGCGCGCAGCACGTCGTGGACGGCGGACCGCTGGACCGCGGCCCGCTGGACGGCCTCGGTGACGGCGGCGTTCCCCGCCGTGCGCTGCAGGGCGAGCACCTCCCGCGCCGACATGCCCGCCGCGGCCGACGGTGCGGCGGCGGACCGGGCCGGTGCGCGGTCGATCCGCTCCCCGTCGACGGGTCGGGCGGTTTCGCGGGCACGCATGTGGCCTCCAGGCAGACGAGTCGAACTCTTCCTGGATACGTGACGGGGCGGGTGGAAGGCCAGGTGCGCGAGGGCAGGGTTCGGTGCCCGATGGGGCAGGAGGGGTGGCGGGGCGCGGCGGAGGCTGCGCGGGACGAAAGCGGCGTCCGGCCCCACCGCACGGCGCCTTACGCCCCGCAGAGCTCATCGGCACGGGGCCCCTACGCCCGGCAGAACCATCCGGCCCGGGGCGCCCCAACCCCGTAGAACCGTCGAGGCCCTACGCCCCGTAGAACCGCTCCTCCACCACCGCGCGCGCCCGCCGCGTGATCCGCCGGTAGTCGTCCAGCATGTCGCCGACGTGGCCCGCGTCGTACCCCAAGTACCGCCCGACGGCGGCGAGTTCACGGCCGTCGGAGGGGAACGTGTCGCCCGCGCGGCCGCGCACCAGCATCACCGCGTTGCGCACGCGCGTGGCGAGGACCCACGCCTCGTCGAGGATCGCGGCGTCCTCCGTCGGGATCAGCTCCGCCGCGCGGGCCGCCGCCAGCGCCTCGCGGGTGCGGGTGGTGCGCAGTCCGGGCTCCGCCCAGCCGTGCTGCAACTGCAGCAGCTGAACGGTCCATTCGACGTCCGAGAGGCCGCCGCGGCCCAGCTTGGCGTGCAGCGTCGGGTCCGCGCCGCGCGGCATCCGCTCCGCCTCCATGCGCGCCTTGAGGCGGCGGATCTCCCGGACCGCGTCCTCGCCGAGGCCCTCCGCCGGGTAGCGCAGAGGGTCGACGAGGTCGATGAACGCGCGGCCCAGTTCCTCGTCGCCCGCGACCGGTTCGGCCCGCAGCAGCGCCTGCGACTCCCAGACGAGGGACCAGCGGCGGTAGTACGCCGCGTAACTGCCCAGGGTGCGCACCAGCGGGCCGCTCCTGCCCTCCGGGCGCAGATCCGCGTCGATGAGCAACGGCGGGTCGGCGGAGGGAATCTGAAGCAGCCGGCGCATCTCGGAGACCACCTTGGCCGCCGCCTTCGCCGCCTCCTGCTCGTCGGCGCCCTCGCGCGGCTCGTGCACGAACAGCACGTCCGCGTCCGAGCCGTAGCTCAGCTCGTGGCCGCCGAAGCGGCCCATGCCGATGACCGCGAACCGGGTGGGCAGTGTGTCGCCCCAGCCCTCGCGGACGACCGCGCGCAGGGTGCCGGCGAGGGTCGCGGCCGTCAGGTTCGTCACCGCGTCGCCCACCCGGTCGACGAGCGTGCCGGGGTCGGCCTCGGCGGGGCTCTCCTCGGTGCCGTACGAGCCGATGATGTCGCCCGCGGTGGTGCGGAACAGCTCGCGGCGGCGCACGCCGCGCGCCGCCGTCACGGCGTGCTCGGCGCCGTCCGCGCGGCGCACCGCGGCCAGGACCTCCTGGTCCAGGGCCGCGCGGCCGCGGGGTTCGAGGCCGCGGGCGTCGCCGAGCAGGGCGACCGCCTCGGGGGCGCGCAGCAGCAGGTCGGGGGCGAGGCGTCCGGCGGACAGGACGCGGGCGAGGTTCTCGGCGGCGGCGCCCTCGTCGCGCAGCAGCCGCAGGTACCAGGGGGTCTTGCCCAGCGCGTCGGAGACCTTGCGGAAGCCGAGGAGGCCGGCGTCGGGGTCGGCGGAGTCCGCGAACCAGCCGAGCAGCACCGGCAGCAGGGTGCGCTGGATGGCCGCCTTGCGGGAGACGCCGGAGGCGAGCGCCTCCAGGTGGCGCAGCGCCGCGCTGGGGTCGGCGTAGCCGAGCGCGACGAGCCGCTCGCGGGCGGCCTCCGTGCTCAACCGTGCCTCTCCCGGGGCGAGTTGGGCGACGGCGTCGAGCAGCGGCCGGTAGAAGAGCTTCTCGTGCAGGCGGCGCACCACGGAGGTGTGCCGCCTCCAGGCCCGGCCGAGCTCGGTGATCGGCTCGGTGCGCATCCCCAGGGAGCGGCCGATGCGCCGCAGGTCCGCGTCGCCCTCCGGCACGAGGTGGGTGCGGCGCAACTTGTAGAGCTGGATACGGTGTTCGAGGGAGCGCAGGAAGCGGTACGCGTCGTCGAGCTGGGCGGCGTCCACGCGCCCCACGTAGCCGCCCGTGCCGAGCGCGTGCAGCGCCACCAGCGTCGATCCGCTGCGGATCGAGGGGTCGCTGCGCCCGTGCACCAACTGGAGCATCTGCACGGCGAATTCGACGTCCCGCAGCCCGCCCGGCCCGAGCTTCAGCTCCCGGTCGACCTCGCCCGCCGGGATGTTCTCGACCACCCTGCGGCGCATCTTCTGCACGTCGGGCACGAAGTTCTCGCGCTCGGCGGCGTGCCAGACGAGCGGGGCGAGCGTGGCGACGTACTCCTCGCCGAGCGCGAGGTCGCCGGCGACCGGGCGGGCCTTGAGCAGCGCCTGGAACTCCCAGGTCTTGGCCCAGCGCTGGTAGTACGCGAGGTGGCTGGAGAGGGTGCGCACCAGCGGGCCGTTCCTGCCCTCGGGGCGGAGGTTGGCGTCGACGGGCCAGATGGTGCCCTCGATGTTCGTCTCCGAGCAGATCCGCATCATGTGCGAGGCGAGCCGGGTGGCGGCGCGCAGCGCCTTGTCCTCGTCGGTGGCGTCGGTGCCGTCGGCGGCCTCGGCGACGAAGATGACGTCGACGTCGGAGACGTAGTTGAGCTCGTGGCCGCCGCACTTGCCCATCGCGATGACGGCGAGCCGGCACTGCGCGGCGTCGTCGGGGGCGTCCGCGCGGGCCATGGCGAGCGCCGCCCGCAGCGTCGCCGTCGCGAGGTCGGCGAGCTCGGCGGCGGCCTCGGCGACGTCCGTGGTGCCGCACACGTCGCGCGCGGCGATGGAGAGCAGGCAGCGGCGGTAGGCGACGCGCAGCGAGGCGGGGTCGGTGGCGTCGGACAGGCCCCGCTCGAACTCGGCCACGCCGGGGTGCAGATCGGCCGACTCGTAGGTGACGAGGGCCCGCCAGTCGCGGGGGTGCCTGGCCAGGTGGTCGGCGAGCGCCTCGGACGCGCCGAGCACGCCGAGGAGGCGGTCGCGCAGCGGCTTGGCGGTGACGAGGGTGTCGAGCAGCTCCCGCCGGCTGAGGTCGTCCTCCTGCCCCTCCACGAGGCGGACCAGGCCGAGCAGCGCCAGGTCGGGGTCGGCGGTGGCGCCGAGGGCGTCCAGGAGCAGCGGGTCGTCGCGTACGGTGCTGAGCGCGGGGTCGTCGAGGAACCGCTCCGCGGCGGACGGGTCGGTGAAGCCGTGCCGCAGCAGCCGGGTGAACGTGCTGCTCCGTCGTCCTTGCGGCACTGTCATGCCGATCCTCCGTTCGATCACTCCTCGGCCCGAGCCTACGGCCTGACCGATGAACTCGGCGCACGTGCGGAGTCCGTCTTGGGGCAGGAGTATCCGAAGAAGCGTCGGAAGGGACGGATCATGCCGAGCGAAGAGCCCCGTACGGAACTGGACGACAGGTACAGCAGCGCGGGAGCGGAAGCGACGCCGTGGCCGGCGGCCCTCGCCCGGCTCGAAGCCGCCGAGCTGTTCTGGATCTCGACGGTACGGCCCGACGGGCGCCCCCACGTCACACCGCTGCCCGCGGTGTGGGAGAACGGCGCCCTGCACTTCGCGACGGGCCCCGAGGAGCGCAAGGCCCGCAATCTGGCCGTCAACCCGGAGACCGTCCTCACCACGGGCGTCAACCTCTGGGACAAGGGCTTCGACCTGGTCGTCGAGGGCACGGCGGTGCGGGTCACCGACGAGGCCGCGCTGCGGGGCGTGGCGGCGGCCTGGGAGGAGAAGTACGGCAGCTTCTGGCACTACGAGGTACGGGACGGCGGCTTCCACCACGGCGGCGGCTACGCCCACGTCTTCGCGGTGGCACCGCGCACGGTGTTCGGTTTCGGCAAGGGCGAGCCGTTCAGCCAGACGCGGTGGCGGTTCGACGGCGGGCCGGCCGGAGGTTCCGCGTGACACCCCGCGAGGAGCGCTGACAGGGGCCCGCGCCCCTGCTGTACTGCGCCCCATGGAATACACACTCGAAGTGATCCCCCTGCCGGTCGCCGACATCGACCGGTCGATGGAGTTCTACCGCGACAAGGTGGGCTTCCACGTGGACGTCGACACGGAGGTCCTGGAGGGCATGCGCATCGTCCAGCTGACCCCGCCGGGTTCGGGCTGCTCGATCGCCCTGGGCGACACGATCTGGGAGACGGTACGCGGCCCGCGCCCGGACCCCGGCTCCTACCAGGGCCTGCAACTGTGCGTGCCCGACGCCCAGGCGGCGTACGCCGAACTGGTCGCCCGCGGCCTGGACGTCACGGAACCGGTCGCCCTGGGCCCGCAGGACGGCGGCACGTTCATGTACTTCACGGACCCGGACGGCAACGGCTGGTCCATCCAGGAGTACCGGGTGCGGGCGGGGACGCCGCTGCGGGAGGCGATCGTGGCGAAGCCGTGAGGCGCGGCCGCCCGGGGCAGGCCGTGGGGCGCCCGCCCCGCTCCCCGGTCTCCCCCGCCCCTCACCCCCGGCGCCGGTCGCGCGGCATCGCGAGGGCCACCGAGGGGTAGGGCAGCGAGCGAGCGTCCGCGCCGGGGGGCCGCGCGGGTGCGGTCGTGGTCCCGGGCGGGGAGTCGTTCCTGTCCCGGGCGTCTCTGCGGCTGCGCGCCGACGCCTCGTGTCTGCGGTTCAGGCGCTCGGCCATGCGTTCCACCGCCTCATGGCGCCGCACGCGGACCCAGGCGCTCCGCCAGCGCTCCCACTCGACGCCGTCCGTCACGTCGCACACCCGCAGGAAGGCCAGGAACTGGGCGAGATCGAACACGGTCCTGCCCGCCAGCATCCGCAGCACCGTGCTGTGCGGCAGCTCCCCGTGACCGCCGGCCCGGCGCTCCATCTCGTCGGCGGACATCGCGCCCGCCTTGTAGTAGAGCTGCCGCAGCGCTTCGACGAGCTGGTCGCGGTCGTACACGCGGTCCGGCTTGGGCTCGCGCGCCCCTGGATTCCTGCGCCGGTGCTCGGCGTAGCGGGCGGCGCGCCACAGCCGCCGGGCCTGGCCGGCCGGGGCGTCGCAGGCCCGGGCGTACGCCTCGACCACCGGCAGCCGGGGTATCCGGTCCCCGCTCGTGGCGCGGGAGAAGGTGGTCGCGGAGAAGGCGTGCCCGGACTTCTCCGCCATCTCCCGATGGGTCAGCCCCGCCGCCCGCCGCCGCCCCCGCAGCCACTCCGCGAGGTCCTCGAGGCGGGGGTTGGCGGTGGAGATCGGCTGTTCCTGCCGTGCCATGGCGGTCCTCGGTCACAGCCCTTCGGGGGCGGGCGCGGACGCGGACGCGGGCTCGGCGGAGGCATCTCGCGCCAGCCGGGCGCCGATCAGTCCGCAGGTGGTCAGGACCTCGGCCACCACGACCACGGGCAGGCCGACGAGGGTGAGCGCGACGCCCAGAACCAGGACGACGATGACGACGACGGTCCGGTGAGTGTGCGGGCGGGCGTCCGCGGAACGGGTCGGAGGGCGGTGTGTGCGCATGGAGCACCTCGGGATCCTGTTGGGCCAACTGGGCGTCACCACGCCCCGGTTGGGACGATGGTGGCACTGGATCCGGGGCGGCTGCCGGGATTGATGCATCCCCGCCCCACTCCCGCGACTCCGACGGGACGCGGCGGCTTTCGGAGTCGCTCGCCCGCACGGCCTCACCTGCGCGAAGCCCCTGCGCCAGCACGCGTGTTCGACCCGGCGAGGAGAGTTGATGCACCTACCCCTGGCACGAGGGAAGGGGCCGCCGGTGGGCGGCCCCTTCCCTCGTGCGCGTACAGCGCCTACAGCACGTAAAGCGCCTACAGCACCGGCAGGTTCTTCCGCAGCTCGAAGGCCGTGACCTCGGAGCGGTACTCCTCCCACTCCTGTTTCTTGTTGCGCAAGAAGAAGTCGTACACGTGCTCGCCCAGCGTCTCCGCGACCAGTTCCGACTTCTCCATCAGGGCGATCGCCTCGCCCAGGTTCTGCGGGAGCGGCTCGATGCCGAGGGCGCGGCGTTCCGCGTCGCGCAGGGCCCATACGTCGTCGTCCGCGCCCGGCGGGAGCTCGTAGCCCTCCTCGATGCCCTTGAGGCCGGCGGCGAGCAGGACCGCGTAGGTGAGGTAGGGGTTGGCGCCGGAGTCGATGGAGCGGACCTCGACGCGGGCCGAGCCCGTCTTGCCCGGCTTGTACATCGGGACGCGGATCAGCGCGGAGCGGTTGTTGTGGCCCCAGCAGATGTACGAGGGGGCCTCGCCGCCCGCGCCCGCCGTGCGCTCGGAGCCGCCCCAGATGCGCTTGTAGGAGTTCACCCACTGGTTGGTGACCGCCGAGATCTCCGCGGCGTGCCGGAGCAGGCCCGCGATGAAGGAGCGGCCGACCTTGGAGAGCTGGTACTCGGCGCCCGACTCGTAGAACGCGTTGCGGTCGCCCTCGAAGAGGGAGAGGTGCGTGTGCATGCCCGAGCCCGGGTGCTCGGAGAACGGCTTCGGCATGAAGGTGGCCTGCACGCCCTGTTCGAGCGCGACCTGCTTCATGACCAGGCGGAACGTCATGATGTTGTCCGCCGTGGACAGCGCGTCCGCGTAGCGGAGGTCGATCTCCTGCTGGCCGGGCGCGCCCTCGTGGTGGCTGAACTCCACCGAGATGCCCATCGATTCGAGCATCGTGATGGCCTGGCGGCGGAAGTCCATGCCCACGTTCTGCGGGGTGTGGTCGAAGTAGCCGGAGTTGTCGGCGGGGGTGGGCCGCGAGCCGTCCAGCGGCTTGTCCTTCAGGAGGAAGAACTCGATCTCGGGGTGGGTGTAGAAGGTGAAGCCCAGGTCGGAGGTCTTGGCCAGGGCGCGCTTGAGGACGTAGCGCGGGTCCGCGAAGGACGGGGAGCCGTCCGGCATCAGGATGTCGCAGAACATCCGCGCCGTGCCCGGGGCCTCCGCACGCCAGGGCAGCACCTGGAACGTCGACGGGTCCGGCTTGGCGATCATGTCCGATTCGTACACCCGGGCGAAGCCCTCGATCGCCGAACCGTCGAAGCCGATGCCCTCGTCGAAGGCCTGTTCCAGCTCGGCCGGGGCCACGGCGACCGACTTCAGGAAGCCGAGGACGTCCGTGAACCACAGGCGTACGAACCGGATGTCGCGCTCCTCCAGCGTACGGAGCACGAATTCCTGCTGCTTGTCCATCTTCCGATTCCACCCATCCTTGCTGGTCAGGCCACCTTCACCCGCGTCCCGGAACGCTCGGGCACCCGAGCATCCCATTTCCCGGTTTCGAGCACGTTGCGGCGCGTGCCGCGGCGCTCGTGCCGCGGCGCGTGCGCCACGGACTCCCGCCCGCTCTCATACCGCTCGGCTTCCGCTCTGTGTCCGCGCTCCGCTTCCGCTCTCTTGTCTCCCTGTGCCCATAGTGCCTGCTGATCGGCCGCTCGGTAACAGCGGGCCGCCCACCCTTCCGATTCCGGCCCGCACACGCCACTCCTTCAGCTTGCATTCGCAAGCAAGTTTCCTTCGGTCGGCGCCGGACAAGGCGGACGCATCCCTGCATACACCGCCACCACCCCGCCGTCACCGAGTCCGAGGAGGCCCTGTGGCACCGCCCCTCCCCCGCATTACGATCAGCGCACCGTTCGTCGTCCGTCGTCCCGTCCGTCCCTGTCGCAGAAGGACACACCATGGGTTCCGCCAAGAACACGAGCAACGCCTCCCGCAAGGACCGGATAGAGGAGATGCGCCGGGCCGAGCGCGCACGCGACCGTCGGGGCCGGGCCCTGATGATCACCGTCAGCGCGGTCGTCGTCGCGGCGCTCGGCGTGGGTGGCTTCTTCCTCTTCTCCCGCGCCCTCGACGACGACTCGGGCGCGAAGGACGACGCGAAGGGCTGGCCGAAGTACAAGGTCACGTCGGACGGCGAGAAGGTGTGGGGCAAACTCGGTCGTACGCACGTGACGAAGACCGTGAACTACCCCATGACACCGCCCGTCGGCGGGGACCACAATCAGGTGTGGATGAACTGCAACGGCGACGTCTACAAGAAGCCGATCCCGGAGATGAACGCCGTGCACTCGCTGGAGCACGGAGCGGTGTGGGTCACCTACAACGACAAGGCCGCGCCCGCCGACCTGAAGAAGCTCGAGGCGAAGGTCCGGGCGACGCCCTACTCGTTGATGAGTCCCGTCCCGGACCAGAAGGATCCCGTCATGCTGAGCGCGTGGGCGCACCAGCGCACGGTCACCGGGGCGGACGACCCGAAGGTCAAGGAGTTCTTCTCCACGTACGTGCAGGGCAAGCAGACTCCGGAGCCGGGGGCTGCCTGCACCCAGGGGCTCGCTCAGTGATGTTCGTCGTGGGGGTGGGCGCTTGTACGGGTGTGGGTGCGGGTGCCGTTACGGGCTCGGGAGCGAAGTGAGGCGGGGCGAGAAGTGAGACGGCGTACCAACTGGATCGTCGGCTGCGTCGCGGCGGCGGCCGTCGCCGGGGGCGGCATCACGGCGGCCGTGGCCGCCACCGACTCCGACTCGGGCGGCACGCCCGCCCGTTCGTCCGCGGACGCGGGGTTCGCGCAGGACATGTCGATCCACCACCAGCAGGCCGTGGAGATGTCGTACATCGTGCGGGACCGCACCGACGACGTCGAGGTGCGGCGGCTCGCGTACGACATCGCTCAGACGCAGGCCAACCAGCGCGGGATGCTGCTCGGCTGGCTCGACCTGTGGCAGCTGCCGAAGGTCTCCGAGGGTGCGCCCATGGAGTGGATGGGCATGGGGGACATGCCGGCGGGGCAGGACGGGGCGTTGATGCCGGGGATGGCCACGGGGGCGGAGCTCAAGCGGCTGGGGAAGCTGAGCGGCGCGAAGGCGGAGGTCCTGTACCTGCAGCTGATGATCCGGCACCACCGGGGCGGGGTGCACATGGCTCAGGGGTGTGCGGAGCGGTGTGAGGTGTCGGCGGAGCGGCGGCTTGCGCGGGGGATGGTGGAGTCGCAGGAGTCGGAGATCTCGTTGATGACGACGATGCTGAAGGAGCGGGGCGCCAAGCGGTGACGCTGCGCTGGGCTTTAGCGGTGTCCCTGCGTCGGGGCGGTTCGCTGGGCTTGAGCGGTGCGTTGTGCCGGCGGGGCGCCTTGGGGGTCTGCGCCTTGGATTCACCTTGGGCGTCTGCGCCGCGGGTTCGTCTTGGGGTGCGGGGCCGTGGGGGTATGTGCGTACTCGCCATCCCTGCGGCGCTGCCTCGCGGACAATGTTGCTATTGCGGGCTCGGTGCTCCGTGCGCACATACCCCCACGCCCCCTCCCGAGCGTGGGCGGGTGCGGGCCTGGGGTCCGGCTTCTTGCGAACTCTCAGGCCAGGCGGTGGAGTTCCGATCGTTCCAGGCGGCCCCTCAGGCCCGCTCCGGATACGTAGCGTTCGACCTCCTCGACCGCGTACTCGCCCAGTCTTCGCACCTCGCTGCCCTGTGCGCCCGCGATGTGCGGGGTGACCAGGACGTTGGGGAGGTGGAGCAAGGGGTGGTCGGGGGGCAGGGGCTCGGGGTGCGTGACGTCCAGGAAGGCGTCCAGGCGGCCGTCCGCGCACTCGCGCGTCAGCGCCTCCGTGTCCAGGAGGGTGCCCCGGGCGGTGTTGATCACCGTGCCGTTGTCCGGGATGAGTTTGAGCATCTCCTCGCTCAGCAGGTTCTCCGTTTCGGGGAGTTGGGGTGCGTGGACGGTGACCACCGTGCTGCGGCGGCACAAGTCCGGGAGGTCCACCCGTTCCACGCCCAGTGCCGTTGCCTGCGCCTCGCTCACGTAGGGGTCCGTGAGCAGGATGTGGATGTTCGCGTCCCACGTCTTCAGGGCCGCGATCACCTTGCGGCCGATGCGTGAGGCGCCGATGACGCCGATCGTGCGGGCGTCGGCGCCGGTGCGTTCGGTGAACGGGGGCCAGCCCGCGCGGTAGCCGGCCGCCGTCGACAGCGCGCCCTTCGCCGCAAAGGTGATCGCCGCGAGCGTGAACGCCACCACCGGGTCCGCGTTGGCGTCCGCCGCCGAGGAGACGACGATGCCGCGGTCCCAGACCGCGTCCGTCACCATCGGCTTGACCGAGCCCGCGGCGTGGACGACGGCCCTCAGCCGGGGGGCGTGGGCCAGGACCTCCGAGGTCAGGGGCGGGCACTCCCAACCCGTGAGCAGGATCTCCGTCTCGGCGAGGGCCGCTCGGGCTTCCGGTGTCGTGAGCGAGCCCGAGAGGGGGGCCCGTCGCGTCAACTCGACTGCTCGCGTGAGGCGTTCGCGCAGGTCCTGAGGGAAGACGCGGTCCGCCACCGCCGCACCCATGGCCAGGGTCGCGGTCGGTGGGGCGCCGCCGGGGCGTTCTCGTCGATCCGTCCGCTCTGCCTGATCTGCCACGCGTGACCGTCCCTCGTAGTAACCGGTTACCAACCAGCGCCTGGAGGCTAGGACCAATCCGGGATCGTGGTCAAGAGAGGGGCAGGCAAGGGGGGTTGACCGGCGGCAGTAACCGCTTTAGATTCCGGGCACCTTATTCCGACGACGGAGGGGTTGCCGTGCCGACGGTGACGAAGGAACGGGCGGAAACCGAGGCGGTGAAGCCGCCCGGCAGGCGCGAGAGCGGGTCAAGTGGGGTGAAATCAGGGCGCGGTGAGCTGTGGAAACGGTTTCAGCGCACCCGTGTCCTGGTGCTGCTCATGGTGCCGGGGCTCGTGTACTTCCTGGTCTTCCACTACGGCGCCTTCGTCGCCAACGCGGTGGCGTTCAAGGAGTACGTCCCCTTCGACGGCCTGTGGGCCAGCCCCTGGGTGGGCACCGAGAACTTCTCGCGGATGTTCGGCGACCCGGACTTCTGGCACGCCACCTGGAACACCCTGCTCATCGCCGTGCTCCAGCTGGTGTTCTTCTTCCCCGCGCCGCTCGCCCTCGCGCTGCTCCTGCACAGCCTGAGCTCGGACCTGCTGCGCCGCTTCACGCAGTCCGTGATCTATCTGCCGCACTTCCTGTCGTGGGTCGTCGTGGTCGCGCTCTTCCAGCAAGTACTGAGTGACACAGGGTTGTTGAACACGTTCCTGAGCGACTCGGGGCTGCACACCGTCGACCTCATCGGCAATCCGGACGCGTACAAGCCGCTCGTCGTCATCGAGGTGATCTGGAAGGACGCCGGCTGGGGGACGATCATCTTCCTCGCCGCGCTCATGCAGGTCGACGAGCAGCTCTACGAGGCCTCGGCCATCGACGGGGCCGGGCCCTGGCGGCGCTTCTGGCACGTCACGCTGCCCAGCATCCGGCCCATCATCATCCTGCTGCTGATCATGCGGCTCGGCGACATCCTCTCCGTCGGCTTCGAACAGATGCTGCTCCAGCGGCAGTCGGTGGGCCCGGAGGTCGGCGAGGTCCTCGACACCTTCGTCTTCTGGCAGGGCATCGTCGGCGGCGACACCGGATACGCGGCGGCCGCCGGTCTGTTCAAGGGCGTCGTCGGCGCGGCGCTCGTCTTCACCGCCAACCGGATCGCCCACCGGCTCGGCGAACAGGGGGTCTACAAGTGAGTACCGGTCAGGTCCTGAGGCCCGCCTGGATGGAGAAGCCGCGGTTCGCCACCCGGGCCGCCAAGGCGGTCGCGGTGACGGTCGTCCTCGCGCTCGTACTGATCCCGTTCCTCGTCATCGTCTCGACGTCGCTCGCCTCCAACCGGGAGGTCGTGGACAACGGCGGCTGGGTGCTGTGGCCGGGCGATCCGACCCTGCGCGCGTACCGCACCATCCTCGACGGCGGCATCGTCACCAAGGCGCTCGGCGTCAGCGTCGGGCTCACCGTCGTGGGCACCCTCTTCTCGCTGGCGTGCACCACCTTCCTCGCGTACGCCCTGGCCCGCCCCGGCGTCTTCGGCGGCAAGCCGGTGCTGCTGCTCATCCTCTTCACGTTCCTCTTCCCGCCCGGCATGATCCCGGCGTTCCTGCTGGTCAAGGGCATGGGGATGATGGACACCTATGCGGCCCTGATAGCCCCGGTGCTGATCAACGTCTTCAACCTGATCGTGCTGCGCGGCTTCTTCCAGGGGATACCCGAGGAGCTCTACGAGGCGGCGCGGCTCGACGGCGCCGGTGACTGGGTCATCCTGTGGCGCGTCGTGCTGCCGCTCTCGAAGGCGGCGCTCGCCGTGGTCTCCCTCTTCTACGCGGTGAGCTACTGGAACGCCTGGTTCCATGCCTCGATCTACATGGAGTCCGGCCACTGGCCCCTCTCGCAGGTCCTGCGCACGTACGTCATCGGCGGCTCCCAGATCGCCGACACCGGCCTGAGCGAGGCCGGCATGGTCTCCGCCCCGCAGACGACGCAGATGGCCGTCCTGGTGATCGCGACCGTGCCGATCCTGCTCGTCTACCCCTTCCTGCAGAAGTACTTCACCAAGGGTGTGCTCACCGGCGCCATCAAGAGCTGATCCCGCAACAAGAGCTGATCTCTCGAATCGTCGTCCAGAAGGGCTCCTTCACGTGTCCGGTTCCTCGATGTCGCGGCGCACGCTGCTCCGCTCCATAGCCGTCGGCGGCGCCGCGCTCGCCGCCCCGTCCGTCCTGACCGCCTGCTCCACCGACTCCAGCGGCGGCGGCAACGTCTCCAACGCGGGCAAGAAGGTGACGCCCTGGCCGGCGTACGTACCGGCCGAGGGGCCCGCCCCCGACCTCGCCCCGACCACCGAGGGCGTGCAGCCCGGGTACACGAAGTACCCGGAGAAGCTGGTGCGGTCGTCGGCCGAGAAGCCGGGCACCGGCAAGCAGAAGATCCGGGTCATGACCATCACCTACGGCACCCCGCCGAAGCCGGTCGGCCGCAACAAGTACTGGCAGGCCGTCAACGAGGCCCTGGGCGTCGAGGTCGAGTTCACCGTCGTGCCGGACGCGGACTTCCGCGCGAAGATGTCGACGCTGATGTCCGGCGACGACCTGCCCGACATGATCAACTTCGGCGGCGGGTACGTCCTCCCGCGCGAGTCGCAGTTCGTGAAGGCGCGGTGCGCCGACCTGAGCGACCACTTGTCGGGCGACGCGGTGAAGGACTACCCCAACCTTGCCAACATCCCCACGTACGCGTGGGAGGGCATGGGCCGCATCGCCGGCCGCATCTACGGGCTGCCGATCGAGCGCGCCAAGGTGCAGGGCGCGATGTTCGTCAACCGCGAGGCGTTCGACGACGCCGGGTACCGGCCGGGCATGTCCGCGCCCGACTTCCGGACGATGGCCAAGGAGGCCTCGCGGAGCAAGAAGTCCGCGCTCGGCGCGTCCACCGTCGGGTTCTACGGCTACCTCTACCACGCGATGTGGCACGGCGCGCCGAACCAGTGGCAGATCAAGAACGGCAAGGCCACCGACATGTACGGCACCGATGCGTTCAAGGCGGCCCTTGAGTACATGGCCGCGCTGCGCAAGGACGGCTCGTACAACCCCGACGCGACTTCCATCTCCCAGGTCGACCTCAAGACCCAGTTCTACAACGGCACCGTCCGCTCGATGACCGACGGCTGGGGCGCCGTCATCTCCAACGCCCAAGGCATCAAGGACGAGTTCACCCTGGATGTCGCCGAGCCGTACACCGTCGACGGCAGCACGCCGGTCTACCAGCAAAACCGCGGCTGCTTCGGCTACACCGTCATCAAGAAGGCCTCCAAGGACCGCGTCCAGCTGATGCTGCGGTTGCTCAACTGGCTCGCCTCTCCCTTCGGTTCGAAGGAGTACGAGCTGATGCACTACGGCGTCGAGGGCACCCACTTCACGTACAACAAGGACGGCGACCCGGTCGCCACCGCGGCCGGCCTGATCGACTCCAAGACCAATCTGCCCTTCCCCTATCTGATGGACGCGCCGCAGCCGCTGTACTTCCCCGGCTTCCCCGACCTCACGAAGCGGCTGCACGCGTGGGAGAAGAAGGTCGTCCCGCTCCTCGTGCCGGACGACCACTGGGGCCTGATGTCGGAGACGTACAACCGGCAGGGCGCCACGATGCAGCAGGTCATCGAGGACGGCGTGACGGCGATCGTCTCCGGCCGCAAGAAGCTCTCCGACTGGGACGGCGTCTACGCGAAGTGGCGGTCGCAGGGCGGCAAGCGGGCCGCGGAGGAGTTCCTCGCGGAGTACGAGGCCGCGCACTGACCCGGGGGCCGGGCGCGCGATGATGGTCCGGGGCGGGCTGCCGTGAGGGCAACTCCGCCCCGGGACCGGCGGGTTGGCCGCCGGTCGGTGTTCAGGCCAGGGAGACACAGTGGGTGAGCGGGTCACCATCCGCGAGGTGGCCGCACGCGCGGGCGTCTCGGTAGCGACCGTCTCGCGGGTCCTCGCGGGCAACTACCCGACGTCCACGGCGTCGCGCGCCAAGGTGCTGCGCGCGGTCAAGGATCTCGACTACGTCGCCAACGCGCACGCGCGCGCGCTGGCGGGCGCGGGCCGCAAGACGATCGCGGTGCTCATGTACGACGTGGTGGGGGCGTTCTACGCGCAGGTCGCGCAGGGCGTGGAGGTGGAGGCCGCGCAGCGGGGCCGGCTCACGCTGGTCGCGTCCACGGGCAGTGATCCGGCGCGGGAGCTCGCGCTGGTGCAGATGATGCGGGAACAGGCCGCGGAGGCCGTGATGCTGGTGGGCGGCGCCGTCCAGGACGACGAGTACCGGCGGCGGATGGCCCGTTACGCGGAGGCGCTCGCCGCGGCGGGCTCCCGGCTCGTGCTCTGCGGACGCCCGGCGCCGACGCCCGACATGCCGGCGCTGGTCGTCGAGTACGACAACGAGGCGGGCGCCCACGCCGTCACCAGCCATCTGCTGGGCGCGGGCCACCGCAGGATCGCGCTGCTCGGCTACGAGCCGGGCAACACGACCGGCGAGGACCGTCTCGCCGGCTTCCTCAGGGCCCTGGACGACCACGGGGTGCCCCGGTCCGAGGCGGTCCTGCACGGCACCGGCTTCGGTCAGAACCACGGCTACCGGGCGATGCGGGAACTCCTCGCCGCGGCGGACGGGAAGCCGGGGTTCACGGCGGTCTTCGCGGGCGACGACCGCGCCGCGGCGGCGGCGATCATCGCGCTGCGGGAGTACGGGATGCGGGTCCCCGAGGACATGTCGGTGGTCGGCTACAACGACGACCCGGTCGCGGCGGACATCACGCCCGGTCTGACGACCGTGCACATCCCCGCCGAGGAGATGGGCCGCACGGCGGTACGCCGCGCCCTGGCGGGCACGACGAGGACGGGCCAGGAACGCCACGTGCTGGGGACGCACATCGTGATCAGGGAGAGCGTACGCAGGGCCGCGCCCGCGACGTGACATGACATGACGTGGGGGGCGCGCGGGCCTGGTCCTCAGGTCCGGGCCTACGGCTGGGCGTGGTGTGCGAGCCATCGGCTCACCTTGTCGAGGTATCCGGGCACGAGCGCGGCCGAGTCCCCTGCCTGCAGACGGTGGTCGCCGCCCGGGAGCACCTCCACGGTCAGGGGGGCACGGTGAAGGCGGGCCGGGTGGCAGGCGGCCTCGGCGAAGACACGGACGCTGGCGGCGACCGGGACCATCGGATCCGCACCACCGAACAGGGCCAGCTGCGGGCAGCGCAGCCGGAGCAGGTCCGGGGCCGGGTCGTGGTCCTGCTTCCGCTTCAGGAAGGACCACAGGCGTGCGTCCACGTCGCCCCAGTAGGCGGCCAGTCCGGGCGGCGCTCCCGCGTCGTCGACGAGGCGTTGCGCCGTGGCGAAGTCGGCGTCGCGTCGGCCTGCTTCCGTCAGCTGGTCGTACAGGGCCAGGGTGCTGCGGACCGCGGGGTGCCCGTCGCCGTGCAGGCCTTTCAGGTGGTTGGCGAGGGCGTGGCGTTCCTGCTCGGCGGGGCTCACACCCGGGCAGCTGTTGGTGACCACCCACGGCAAGTCGTCCCGCTCCGCAGAGGCACGCAGAGCGACCCAGCCGCCCTCGCTGTGCCCGAAGAGCCCCGCACCTCGGGGCCGGACCTCGGGCCGCGCGCGGAGGAAGTCCAGCGCGGCGCCCGCGTCGGCCGCCAGATCGTCGATGGTCGCCGAGCGCCAGTCACCGGATGACCGGCCGACACCCCGTTTGTCGTACGAGAGCACGGCGAATCCGGCGTCTACGAGGTGCCGCTGGATCGGCGGGAAGTACGTGCCGTTGTCCCGGTCGGTCGGCCCGGACCCGCCGACCAGCACCACGCCACCGCTCGGCTCGGCCTCGGCCGGCACGCGCAGTGAACCGGCCAGCTCTATCGCCCCGTTGGCGAACGTGACGTCCCGCGCTCTCCCGCTTCTCATGAGCTCAGTCTCATGGTTCTGGGCGGACCTCGTCCGGCCGATCCGGAAGCCCGCTCGTCCGGAACAGAGCCTTCCGGACGCGACGCAACGCTCAGCGGGAACCACTCGCGCCGAGCACCGCCGCCGCGACGTCCGCGGGACGGTCCCGCATCACGAGGTGCCCCGAAGGCCTCACCAGCAGGAACCTTCCCCCAAGGTCCCGGGCCAGCCCCTTCTGGAGGTCCACCCAGCGTTCCGCCCGCCGGCCCCCCGCGTCCGCGTCCGCGGCAAGCACCGTCACCGGTGCCCCGCCGGGCAAGGGTGCCCTCTTCCGCAGCGCCGCGAGCTCCCGCGCCACGTCCCCGTATGTCATGTACTCCATGAGCGCCGCCCGCCACACCCGGCTGCTCCCGTACAGCCACGCCCACGGCGTCGGCGCCGCCAGCCGGCGCAGGGTGGGCCCCACCGCACGCGGCACCCCCACCGCCCCCAGAAACGTCCCGCACGCGCGCGTGCCCGCCACCCGCACCCCGCGCGGGAGACGCATCCGCGAGACGCGTCTCCTCAGCCGTCCCGGCGACCCACCGGGCGCCACACTGGAGTCCACCAGCACCAGCCCCGCCGTACGCCCCGGGTACCACCGCGCGAACGCCTCCGCGTGGAACCCGGCGAGCGAGTGCCCGACCACCGTCGCCCGCTCCCCGCCGCGCCCGGCCCCGTCGAGCACCCCGTCAAGGACCGCCAGGATCCGTTCCGTCTCGCCCCGCAACGTGGGCGCCACGCGCGCGTGCCCGCTGAGTCCCAGGCCCGGCCGGTCGAAGCGGACCACCGTCCGGTGCGGGGCCAGCAGCTCGACCACCGGGTCCCAGTCGAACCAGCCGAGCCCCAGCCCCACGCTCAGCACGCACACCGGCCCGCTCCCCACCACCTCCACGTGGTGCGGCACTCCCCCGACGCGTACGAAGGTCACTCCCGCCGCGCTCCCGAAGAGGGCTCCTCCGCGACGGCCGCCGTCAGCACCGACCACGCAAGGACCACCAGCCACACCGCGATGCACAGCACCTGGAGCCGCTGCCCGATCCCGAGCCCCCAGGTCCCCCACCCCGCCTCGAACGCCGCGACGGACGTCAGCGTCCAGCACGTGGCGGCCAGTTCGAGCACGACGACACCCGGGCCGAGACGGGCCAGCGCGCACCGCGCGGACGAGGTGCCCCCGCCCCGCCGCGCGGCCACCGTGAGCAGCACCATGGCGGCCAGCGCCACCGTGACCGCGAGGCCGCTGCTGACCACGTGCGCGGAGTGGGTCCACGGGACGGCGCCCGCCCCCTCCCGCGCGACGCAGCCGGCGTCGGCGGTCGGCGGACAGCTCAGCGGCAGCCGCGAGTCGGCCGCGGTGGCGGCGCCGAACAGCGCGAGGGCGGCCCAGCCCGCCGCGGACCACCGCCCCGCGCGCGGGAGCCACTTCAGCGCGCCGAGCGCCGCCGCGAGGACCAGGAGCCCCGCCAGGAGGTCCGCGCCGCGGTAGAAGGCCCCGTACGGCTGGTCGGCTGCGGCGAGTTCACTGACGTACGAGGTGCGCGGCGAGAGCCCCGTCGGCAGGAACGTCTCGGTGAGCCAGGTGCTGTAGGCGAGGGCGCCGGCCAGGAGCAGGGCGGCGAGGACGAGCGCGGGGGCCGGGGCGGGACGCGGGCCGCGCGGCAGCCCTCGCCCCCGCCCCGCTCGCCACGGTTGCTGTGGGGCCATGGGCGCGGCTGCCGTCGTCGAAGGGGAGACCGGGGAGGAGGCCGTCGGGGAGGCCGGGGCGGAGAACGGGTCAGAGATACTTTTCAGGCGCATGTGCCGACCGATGTTCGGGGTGGATCCAGCTGGGTTTCCGGTACGTGAGGAAGGCCGCGGGGGCCAGGACGCCGAGCGCGAGGAGGCCGCCGCCGACGATCAGCAGGTAGCGCCACAGGGGCCCCTCGCCGAACTGGTCGGGCGGCACGAAGCCGATGGCCAGCGCGATGAGCGAGGCGACGAAGCCGACGCCGGCGACAGCGGTCACGGCGGGCACCACGAAGCCGCGCGGCACCTCCGGCTGCTCCTTCCGCAGCCGTACGACGGCCACGAACATCAGCAGGTACGCGATGAGGTAGATCTGCACGGTGATGACCGAGAACATCCAGTAGGCACTGGAGACGTCGGAGCTGAAGGCGTAGAGGACGCCGATCAGGGTCGTCACGACACCCTGCGCGACCATGATGTTCCGGGGGACGCCCGCCTTGTTGAACTTCTGCAGGACGGGCGGCAGATAGCCCTCCTGCCGCGCCAGCGTCACCAGCCCCTTGGCGGGCCCGGCGAGCCAGGTCAGCATGCCGCCGAGCGCGGCCATCACGAGCATGACGCCGACGACCTTCGTCAGCCAGCCGACGTGGAAGTGGTCGAAGAAGGCCTGGAAGGCCTGCATCAGGCCGGCGGTGAGGCTGAGCTCCTCGGACGGCATGACCCAGCTGATGGCCAGGGCCGGAAGGATGAAGATCAGCAGGACGAGGCCGGTGGCGAGGAAGATCGAGCGCGGGTACTCGGAGCGCGGGTGGCGCAGCGACGACACATGGACGCCGTTCATCTCCATGCCCGCGTAGGAGAGGAAGTTGTTGACGATGAGGACCAGGCTGGCGAGGCCGGTCCACGGGGGCAGCCAGTGGCCGGTGTCCATGGGGGCCGCGGACGGATTGCCCTGCCCCAGGAAGAGGAGCCCGAGGACGACGAGGACGACGCCGGGGACGAGGGTGCCGATGACGAGACCGAGGGAGGAGAGACCGGCGACGGTTCTGGTCCCGCGGCAGGTGATCCAGACGCCCGTCCAGTAGATGACGACGATGACGAGCGCCACGTAGGGGCCGTTCTCGGCGAGGTCCGGATGGATGACGTAGGCGAACGTGGAGGCGACGTAGGCGAGCAGGCTCGGGTAGTACGCGATGGTCATGGCGAACTGGCACCACACGGCGACGAACCCGAGCGGCCTGCCCAGCGCCTCGCTCACCCAGCGGTAGATGCCGCCGGACCACCCGGAGGCGAGTTCGGCGCCGACGAGCGCGGTGGGCAGCAGGAAGGCCACGGCGGGCAGCAGGTAGAGGAAGACCGCCGCGAGGCCGTAGATGGCCATCGAGGGCGACGGGCGCAGGCTCGCCACGGAGGCGGTGGTCATGAGGGCGAGCGTCAGCCAGGAGATGAACTGCCGCGGGACGGCAGGGTCCGGCTCCGGGAGGGTCCCTTCACGGATTCGCACCGGTTCGTCCTGACTCGTCATGCGCTCATGATCGTCGGAGTGCCGGGGGCCCGCATGTCGCCGGATACCCACTGGGGGTAGGGTTCGCCGCATGGCGAGGACGCGGAGCCGCACGGGGTACGGGCAGTTGCTGCTGCTCGCCGCGCTGCTCTTCGGGATCGTGACGATGCATACGCTGGGGCATCCCTCGGGCGGTCACGAGGGTGCTCCCCCTGCGGCCGGTTCGCCGATGCCGATGGGGCGGCACGGGGGTGCGGCACCCGCCGCGCACGACGTCGCCTCCGCCGCCGGGCACGACGCGGGCGGCGTCCACCTCGGTGACCGTCAGGGCCTCAGTGACCTCGGTGAGCGCGGCGGCCCGGTCACGGTGACGGCCGCGTCCGACCCCGCGCCGCACGGCGGAATGACCATGGATCCGCTGTCCGTGTGTCTGGCGGTGCTCGGCGCCTTCACGCTCCTCCTGCTCGTACGGGCCGGGCTGTTGCGCCCGGGTGGAACGTTCGCCCAGTTGCCCGCGCCCCGGCGGATCCGGCACGCCCTGCGGCCCGACCCGCCGCCGCGCATACTCCTCGCCCACCTGTCGGTGCTGCGCATTTAGGCCCGCGCACCGGCTGCTCCGTGCTGCCCGCGGAAGTTCGTGGGGTCCCGACGGGAGCCCGCGGGCGTCGAGCGGTGCACCGGGAGCAGCAGATGCGTCCGTCCGCACGCACCACCACGACGAGGTGTCACCAGCCATGCCAGTTCCGCCCTTCATGCCAGTTCCGCGCGGCGAAGAAGCCACCCGCGCTCCGCACACCCCCGCACGCCGCGCCCTGCTCGGCGCCGCGGCGGCCGCCGCCGGGGCCGGGCTCCTGACGGCCTGTTCCGACTCCGGCCCGGCCGGCGGCTCCGGCGGGCACCACGGCCGGGGCGGCGCGCCCGGCCCCGAGGGCTATGTGGACCCCGCGGGCCCGGAGGTCGCGGCGGCCGAGAAGAGGCGCGACCGGGGCGGCCGGGTCCACGAGGTGCGGCTGACGGCCGTGGAGACGGGGCTCGACCTGGGCGGCCCCGAGGTCAGGAGCTGGGCGTACGGGGACCGGCTCCCCGGCAGGGAGGTCCGTGTCACCGCGGGCGACACCCTCGCCCTCACCCTCGCCAACCACCTCCCCCAGGCCACCTCCCTGCACTGGCACGGCATCGCCCTGCGCAACGACATGGACGGCGTCCCCGGCCTCACCCAGAAGAGCATCGCCCCCGGCGCGGACTTCACCTACCGCTTCGCGGTGCCGCACCCGGGGACGTACTGGTTCCATCCGCACTCCGGCACCCAGCAGGACCGCGGCCTGTACGCCCCGTTGATCGTCGAGGACCCGAGGGAACCGCTGCGGTACGACAAGGAGTGGGTGGTCGTCCTGGACGACTGGGTCGACGGGGTGGCCGGTTCGACCCCGGACGGCGTCCTCGCGGAGCTCAGCGGCGGCATGCCGGGCCATGACATGGGCGGCGGGCACGGGGGAGGTCACGGCGGCCACGGCGGCGGCCACGGCATGTCGAACATGTCCCGGCGGACCGCGCCCTCCCCCGGTTCGCCCGCGCCGTCCCGTCCGTCGGGGCCGGCCGGGCCCTCCCGGATGATGATGGGCGCCCGGAGCGAGCTGCTGGGCGGTGACGCGGGCGACGTCGCCCATCCGCACCACCTGATCAACGGCCGTACGGCGACGGCGCCTTCACAGTTCCGCGCCCGCCCCGGCGACCGCATCCGGCTGCGCGTCATCAACGCCGGCGGCGACACGGCCTACCGCGTGGCGCTGGGCGGCCACGAGATGACGGTGACGCACACGGACGGCTCCCCCGTGCGGCACGCGACGACGGACGCGCTGCTGCTCGGCATGGGCGAGCGGTACGACGTCCTGGTCACCGCCGAGGACGGCGTCTTCCCACTGATCGCGTCGGCCGAGGGCAAGAAGGCGGTGGCGCTCGCGGTGCTGCGCACGGGCGGCGGCCGCGCGCCCACGGCGTCGACCCGCCCCGCCGAGCTGCGGGGCCGGCTCCTGACGGCGGACAAACTCCGGGCGCACGCCTCGGTCGCCCTCCCCGCCCGCCGGCCCGACCGCACGATCAGGCTCCGGCTGACGGGCGGCGTGGCCGCGTACGACTGGGCGTTCGACGGGAAGCCCTACTCCCCCGACCGGCGCCACCCCGTCCGCGCGGGCGAGCAGGTCCGCCTCACCTTCACCAACGCGACGACGATGTGGCACCCCGTCCATCTGCACGGCCACACCTTCGCTCTGGCCGGGGCGGCGGACGGGCCCCGCAAGGACACCGCGATCATCCTGCCGAACGGCACCCTGTCGGTGGACTTCGACGCGGACAATCCGGGCCAGTGGATGATCCACTGCCACAACGTCTACCACGCGGAGGCAGGCATGATGACGGTGCTCGGCTACCGCGGGTAGCCCCCGGCCGGCCGGTGCGGGGGCACACGGCGCGTGGCGCCCCCGCACCGGCCGGCCAGGCGGGACAGCCCCGGCGCGGGCATCCGGACCCCCGCGGCGGACCTCGCGCGGCCCACCCCCTCCCCGGACCTCACAAGGCCCCCGTTCAGCCGCCCCGCCACCGTCCCGTCAGGCATAGTGTCGCTCTGACGATTACACTGGCCGCGTGCCTCAACTACGCCTCGCTCTGAATCAGATCGACTCGACCGTCGGCGATCTCACCGGGAACGCCGAGGCGATCGTCCGCTGGACCCGGCACTCCGCCGAGCAGGGGGCGCATCTCGTCGCGTTCCCCGAGATGGCGCTGACCGGCTACCCCGTCGAGGACCTCGCCCTGCGTTCGTCCTTCGTCCACGCCTCGCGGCAGGCGCTGCGCGCGCTCGCCGGGCGGCTGCGGGACGAGGGGTTCGGGGAGGTGCCGGTCGTCGTCGGCTACCTCGACCGCACCGAGGAGGCCAAACCGAAGTTCGGCCAGCCGGCCGGCGCCCCGCGCAACGCGGGAGCCGTCCTGCACCGCGGCGAGGCCG
Organism: Streptomyces sp. NPDC041122; assembly: GCF_055592445.1. Lineage (NCBI taxonomy): Bacteria > Bacillati > Actinomycetota > Actinomycetes > Kitasatosporales > Streptomycetaceae > Streptomyces > Streptomyces sp. NPDC041122. The sequence continues at coordinate 111,695 of NZ_JBVIYQ010000001.1, forward strand.
TCCTGACCTACTCCAAGCACCACCTCCCCAACTACGGCGTCTTCGACGAGTTCCGCTACTTCGTGCCGGGCGAGACGCTGCCGGTACTGCGGGTGCACGGCGTGGACGTCGCGCTCGCCATCTGCGAGGACCTCTGGCAGGACGGCGGCCGGGTCCCGGCGGCCCGCAGCGCCGGGGCGGGGCTGCTGCTCTCCATCAACGCCTCGCCGTACGAGCAGAACAAGGACGACCAGCGGCTCGAGCTCGTCCGCAAGCGGGCCCAGGAGGCCGGCTGCACCACCGCGTACCTCGCGATGACCGGCGGGCAGGACGAGCTGGTCTTCGACGGCGACTCGATCGTCGTCGACAAGGACGGCGAAGTCGTCGCGCGGGCCCCGCAGTTCTCCGAGGGGTGCGTCGTGCTCGACCTGGAGCTGCCGGCCGCCGCGCCCGAGCCGCCCGCCGGGGTCGTCGACGACGGGCTGCGCATCGAGCACGTCACCGTGTCCGACGCGCCGCTGCCCGCGTACGGCGCGGAGCTCACCGGCGGGTACGCCGAGCGGCTCGACGACGCGGAGGAGGTGTACTCGGCGCTGGTCGTGGGGCTGCGCGCGTACGCCGTGAAGAACGGATTCAGCAGCGTCCTGATCGGCCTGTCCGGCGGCATCGACTCGGCGCTCACCGCCGCCATCGCGTGCGACGCGCTCGGCGCGCGGCACGTGTACGGCGTCGCCATGCCGTCCCGCTACTCCTCCGAGCACTCCATCAGCGACGCGGAGGAGCTGGCCCGGCGCACGGGCCTGAACTTCCGCACCGTGCCGATCGCGCCGATGTTCGACGCGTACATGGGCTCGCTCGGACTCACCGGCCTCGCCGAGGAGAACCTGCAGTCGCGGCTGCGCGGCACCCTGCTGATGGCGCTCTCCAACCAGGAGGGGCACATCGTGCTCGCGCCGGGCAACAAGTCCGAGCTCGCGGTGGGGTACTCGACGCTGTACGGCGACTCCGTCGGCGCGTACGGCCCGATCAAGGACGTCTACAAGTCGGCGGTCTTCCGGCTCGCGAAGTGGCGCAACCGCGCGGCCCAGGAGCGGGGGCAGACGCCGCCGATCCCGGAGAACTCCATCAGCAAGCCGCCGAGCGCCGAGCTCCGCCCCGACCAGGTCGACACGGACTCGCTCCCCGACTACCCGGTCCTGGACGCGATCCTGGAGCTCTACGTCGACCGCGACCAGGGCGCCGACGCGATCGTGGCCGCGGGCCACGACCGGGAGCTCGTCACCAGGACGTTGCGGATGGTGGACACGGCCGAGTACAAGCGGCGCCAGTACCCGCCGGGGACGAAGATCTCCCCGAAGGGCTTCGGCAAGGACCGCCGTCTGCCGATCACCAACCGCTGGCGCGAGTCCGCCTCCGGCTGAGGGTGGGCGGCTTTCCGAGCCGCCCACCCGTTTGCCCCGCACCGCACGGGGCTGTAGGGGCGTCGATGTCAGTGGTGGGCCGGCTGGCGCCGCTCCGACGATGAGGCCACCACGCGCTCCGCACCCGGCACGGGCCCCCTCCGCAGGTCCACCGCGTACGCCAGGCCCGCCACCGCGAGGCCGAGGACCGCGAGGAGGGCGCCGGTCACCGCCGGCGACGTCACGCCGAAGCCCGCCGCGAGGGCGAGGCCGCCGATCCAGGCGCCACCGGCGTTGGCGAGGTTGAACGCGCCCTGGTTGGCGGACGAGGCCAGCGAGGGGGCCGCCGAGGCCTTCTCCATGACCATGAGCTGGAGCGGCGAGCCCGTGGTGAACGCCGCCATGCCGAGCAGCACGACGCCGACCGCCGCGCTCCACCCCGCGCCCATGAGCAGCGGGAAGAAGGCCAGGACCACGGCGAGCGAGATCAGGCCGCCGAAGAGCGTGCCGCGCAGGGAGTGGTCGGCGAGGCGCCCGCCCAGCAGGTTGCCCGCCGTCGCGCCCACGCCGAACAGCGCGAGGAGCAGGGTGACGCTGGACTCGGCGTAGCCCGCCGCGTCGGTCAGCATCGGCGTGATGTAGCTGTACGCGGAGAAGAGCGCGCCGAAGCCCGCGACCGTGGTGCCGAGCGCCAGCCACACCGGGGCGCTGCGCAGCGCCCGCAGCTCGCCGCGCAGGCCGACCGCGTCGCCGTGCCCGTGGTCCGCGGGCACCAGCAGGGCGAGCGCGGCGATGGCCGCGAGCCCGATGGCGCTCACCGCGAGGAACGTGGCGCGCCAGCCGAGCTGCTGCCCCATGGCCGTGGCCACCGGGACGCCCACGATGTTGGCGACGGTCAGGCCGAGGAACATCAGGGAGACCGAGCGGGCCTTGCGCTCCGGCCCGACGAGTCCGGTGGCGACGACCGCGCCGACGCCGAAGAAGGCGCCGTGCGGCAGCCCGCTGAGGAAGCGCGCGGCCATCAGGAGGTGGTAGTCGGGGGCGGCCGCGGACAGCGCGTTGCCGACGACGAAGAGCACCATCAGGCCGATGAGGACGCGGCGGCGCGGGAGGCGTGCGCTGACGGCGGCGAGCAGCGGGGCGCCGATGACCACGCCCAGCGCGTACGCGGAGACCAGGTGACCGGCGGTGGGGATGGATATGTGCAGGTCGTCGGCGACGTTGGGCAGCAGGCCCATCATCACGAACTCGGTCGTGCCGATGCCGAAGGCGCCCACGGCGAGGGCGAGCAGGGCCAGGGGCATGAAGAAGTACCTTCCACGGAGAACAGGGGGGTGTACGGAGAGCGGGACATCCGTAAGTTCACGTACGGAACAAACTCACCCGTGCCGAGTATTCCGTGGAGCCACTACGGAAGCGGACTCACGAGGAGAGGTCGACCCGGGCCGCGATCGGCAGATGGTCGCTGCCCGTCTCCGGCAGCGTCCAGGAGGAGACCGGCTCGACGCCCTTGACCATGATCTGGTCGATGCGCGCCATCGGGAACGACGCCGGCCAGCTGAAGCCGAAGCCGTCGCCCGCCGCGCCCTGCGTGGAGCGCATCTGCGAGGTCACGCCGTTCAGCGCGCGGTCGTTCATCGTGCCGTTGAGGTCGCCGAGGAGGATGACCTTGCCGAGCTTCTCGTCGCCGATGGCCTCGCCGAGCGCGTCGGCGCTGTTGTCGCGCTGGTTGGCGGTGAAGCCCGCGTCGAGCTTCACCCGCACCGACGGCAGGTGCGCGACGAAGACGGCGACCCGGCCCTTGGGCGTGTCGACCGTGGTGCGCATCGCGCGGACCCAGCCCAGCTTGATGTCGACGGGCCGGGTGTCGCTCAGCGGGTACTTGCTCCAGAGGCCGACGGTGCCCTTCACCGCGTGGTACTTGTACTCGCCCGCCAGGGCCTTCTCGTACGTCGGGACGGCCGACGCGGTGAGCTCCTCCAGGGCGATCACGTCCGCGCCGGAGGCGACGACGTCCTGGGCGGTGCCGGTCGGGTCGGGGTTGTCCGCGTTCACGTTGTGCGTGGCCACGGTCAGGTCGCCGCCGGTGGCGGACTTGCCGGTGATCAGGCCGCCGAACGAATTGATCCAGATGATCAGCGGAAGGAGCAGGGCGATCAGCGCGGTGGCGGACTTGCGCACCACCGCGATGACGAGCAGCACCGGGATGAGAAACCCGAGCCAGGGCAGGAAGGTCTCGGTCAGGCTGCCGAGGTTGCCCACGTTGTTGGGGATCTGCGCGTGGAAGAGCATCACCAGGGCGAGCAGGACCGCGGCTCCCGCCGTGACCAGCCCGCGCCGCCAGATGCCCGGGTCGTTCCGCCAGCCGTCGAGCAGGCGGCGCAGTCGGGACCCCGGACGGTCGGGACCCGAGCCGTCGCTGCCGGTCTCCGTCATATACGCCTGCGCCATGCTCTCGTCGCCTCACTGCCTGCCGTGCACACCGTCTGTCCCGCCCCTGAAACCCTAGGCGATGATCGGGTGTCGTCCCTGCCGTCCACGACGGCCGTACAGGCTCTCGGACGAACAGGGCGGCGCGGCGGGTTCCGGATCAGCGGGCGAGAGCGCCCTCTGTGACGAAACGCGCACAACCGCGACCGGCCGCCGCCGGGCGTCCGCGCCTCAGCCCGGGGGACGCAGCCCGGCCAGGACGGAGTCGACTATCCGCTCCGCCAGATGGTCGTCGAGCGGCGCGCCGGGCCGCAGGATCGTGCGCACCAGCATGGGGCCCACGAACAGGTCGTTGGCGGTCTCCACGTCGATGTCGGCCCGCATTTCGCCATTGGCGACGCCCCGCCGCAGCACGTCGAGGATCATGCGGCGGCGGGGCGCGACGACCGTCTCCTGGTAAGCCTCCGCGAGCTTGGGCAGGGCCTTCATCTGGGCGAAGACGTTGTGCAGGAGCGCCGAGGAGCGCAGGTTCAGGCCACGCCTGCGCAGGCTCTCCAGGATGCGGACGAGGTCGTCGCGCATCGAGGTTCCCGGCAGCTCGGGGTCGGGCTCCTCGAAGGCGCGCAGCACGTCGACGAAGAGGGACTCCCGGCCGTCCCAGCGCCGGTAGATGGTGGCCTTGCCGACGCCGGCCGTGCGGGCGATGCGCTCGATGGAGAGCTCGGGGAGCGGCACGCCGTCCTCCAGGAGGCGCACCACGCCCTCGATGATCGCCTGTTCCACGGCCTCGCTCCGGGGCCTGCCCCGGGCGGCCCGGGCGGCGGGCACCCCCTTGGCGGTGTCGCCCTGCTCCGCGACCCGCACGCCCTTGTGGACCACGTCGTCACTCCCTCATTCGCGCCGGCTGCCGGGCCGATTCTCCCTCAGCGCCCGGTGGCGCCCACCGGTTCGGCCTTCTCCTGCTCCGGCCCCTCCTCGCGGGGCGGGCGCCCCGGCAGGAAGAGGAAGACGATCAGCGCGCCGATCACGGCGACGCCCGCGCCCCACACCGCCGTGACGTGCATGGCGTGCAGGAACGAGTCGTTGGCGGCGCTCACCAGGGGCTCGCCCTTGGGGCCGAGTTTCGCGGCGACGCCGAGGGTCGCCTCGATGGACTCGCCCGCGGTGTGCCGGAGCCCGGCGGGCAGCACGCTCAGCTTGTCCTCGACGCCGCTGCGGTACGCCGTGGAGAGCACGGAGCCGAGCACCGCGATGCCGAGGGCGCCGCCGACCTGGCGGAAGGTGTTGCTGAGCGCGGAGGCGGAGCCCGCCTTCTCGCGCGGCAGGGCCTGCATGATCACGACGCTGGTGGGCGTCATGATGTGCGCCATGCCGGTGCCCATCAGGAAGAAGACGACTTCCAGGAGCCAGATCGGCGTGTCGGTCTCGAAGAGCGTGAAGGCCGTCAGCATCGCCGCCACCAGGAGCAGTCCCCCGGTGGTCACCGCCCGGACGCCGAAGCGGTCGACGACGAGGCGGGCGCGCGGGGCGAAGATGAGCTGGGCGACGGCCAGCGGCAGCATCAGCAGACCGGTCTCCAGCGGCGAGTAGCCGCGCACGCTCTGGGTGTAGAAGACCGAGAAGAAGGTCACGCCCATGAGGGCGAAGAAGACCAGCGCTATGGCGCAGATCGCCGCCGAGAAGACCCGGTTCTTGAAGTACTTGATGTCGATCGAGGGGTGGTCGCTGCGCTTCTCGTGGAGCACGAAGGCCGCGAGCACGACGACGCCCGCGATGACGGTCCCGAGGACGGCCGGGTCGGTGAAGTCGGCGAGCTGGCCGCCCTTGATGATGCCGTAGACGAGCAGCACCAGGCCGACGACGGAGAGCGCGACGCCGAAGAGGTCGATGCGGCCGGGGTGGGGGTCGCGGGAGTCCGGCACGAGCCAGATCATCAGCGCCAGGGCGATGATCACGATGGGCACGTTGACGAGGAAGACCGAGCCCCACCAGAAGTGGTCGAGCAGCACGCCGCCGGTGATGGGCCCGATCGCGATGGCGAGGCCGACGCCGCCCGCCCAGATGCCGATGGCCTTGGGCTGCTCGTCGCGCTCGAAGACGTTCATCAGGACGGCGAGGGTGGCGGGCATCACGAAGGCCGCGCCCAGGCCCATGATCGCGCGGAACGCGATGAGCTCGGCGGGCGAGCCGGACTCCGCGGCGAGCGCCGAGCCGAGGCCGAAGACGACGAGCCCGGCGAGCAGGACCTTCTTGCGACCGAGCCGGTCGCCGAGGAGTCCCGCGGTGAAGAGCAGACCCGCGAAGACGAGCGTGTAGGCGTTGATCGCCCATTCCAGCTCGCTCTGGGTGGCCCCGAGGCCGGTGGGTTCGGGGGTGGAGATCGTCTTGATGGCGACGTTCAGGATCGAGTTGTCGAGCACCACGATCAGCAGGCTGAGCATCAGCACCCCGAGGATCGCCCACCGGCGCCGGTGCACGGCTTCCGGTATCCGGGAGGGGCTGGGGGTGGAGGGGTCGGGGGAGGACATGCGGTCCAGCGTAGACGCATTTCGATACGAGACCGTCTCGTATTGGAAATGCCTTGGGGTGCGGAAGGGAAAGACTTTGCCCGGGACGAGGGCCGGAAGGAGGACCGTAAGCAGGACCGGCGACGGACTAGCCCCGGAGCGGCACGGGGTGCCACCATGGAGGTGATCCGGGGACGCCGTCAGGGCGCCTCGAGATGACAGAAGGAGCCGTTGCGATGACGCAGCTTTCGGCTGCCCAGACGACCGCCGACGCCCGGCGGAGCCCCGACAGCAGCAAGGCGCTGTACGGCGGCAAGGGCACTCGGCGCATCACTGTGCGCGACATCACCGCCGCCAAGGAACGCGGCGAGAAGTGGCCCATGCTCACCGCCTACGACGCGATGACCGCGTCCGTCTTCGACGAGGCGGGCATCCCCGTCATGCTCGTCGGCGACTCGGCGGGCAACTGCCACCTCGGGTACGAGACGACCGTGCCCGTCACCCTCGACGAGATGACCATGCTGTCGGCCGCGGTCGTACGCGGCACCAGCCGCGCCCTGATCGTCGGCGACCTGCCGTTCGGCTCCTACCAGGAGGGCGCCGTGCAGGCACTGCGGTCGGCGACCCGGCTGGTGAAGGAGGCGGGCGTCGGCGCGGTCAAGCTGGAGGGCGGCGAACGCTCCCTGGCCCAGACCGAGTTGCTGGTCCAGTCCGGCATCCCCGTCATGTCCCACCTCGGCCTGACGCCGCAGTCCGTGAACACCATGGGCTACCGCGTGCAGGGCCGCGGCGACGAGGCGGCGCACCGGCTCCTGAACGACGCCAAGGCGGCGCAGGACGCGGGCGCGTTCGCGGTCGTCCTCGAACTGGTCCCCGAGGAGCTGGCGGCCGAGGTCACCCGCTCCCTGCACATCCCGACCGTCGGGATCGGCGCGGGCGCGGCGTGCGACGCGCAGGTCCTGGTCTGGACGGACATGCTCGGCCTGACCGGCGGCAGGATGCCGCGCTTCGTGAAGCAGTACGCCGATCTGCGGGGCGTGATGTCCGGCGCGGCGAAGGCGTTCGCGGAGGACGTGGTGGGCGGGGCGTTCCCGGCGCCGGAGCACGCGGTGCACTGAGACCGTGGGGGCGGACCGGAATCGGTGGCCGCCCCCCCATTGACCATCGCGGCACCACGGCAGCCCGTCGATTTCCCCCGTCGACGGGCTGTCCGCTTTCCGTTTTCCGCGCGCGGGCGGTTCGGGGCGGGTGCGGCCGCACGGTGCGCTCTGTCCCGCCGCTTCGCGGCGGATTTCCTCCCGCCCACCCAGCCGTTTGCCCCGCACCGCGCGGGACCGTAGGAGCCCCTGCCCTCGTCTGCCGGTGCCGGGCAAACGGGCGGGTGGGCGGGGATACGTCCGCGCGAAGCGGCGGAAGCCCCTACCCGCACCAGGCGGTGCCGGGTGCACGGGCGGGTGGGTGGGATACATCCGCCGCGAAGCGGCGGGACAGGGGCCGCCCCACCACCGGCCGGACCCCTCGTCGGGACCCCGTCGGGACCCTGTCGGCAGGATGTCGGTGGTTTGTCGGTGGCAGCTGGCACCTTATGACGCATGACGCGAATCGACATGAACCCCGGCGGCGCAGGGAGCGCGGTCACCGTAAGGGGACTGGTCAAGCACTACGGCGAGACCAAGGCACTGGACGGCGTGGACCTCGACGTGCGCGAGGGCACCGTGCTCGGCGTGCTCGGGCCCAACGGCGCCGGCAAGACGACCCTCGTACGCTGCCTCTCCACCCTCGTCACTCCGGACTCCGGCACCGCGCTGGTCGCCGGGTACGACGTGTTCCGCCAGCCCCGCCAACTGCGCCGCGTGATAGGCCTGACCGGCCAGTACGCCGCGGTGGACGAGAAGCTGTCGGGGCGCGAGAACCTCTACATGATCGGGCGGCTGCTCGACCTGTCCCGCAAGGAGGCCCGGTCCCGCGCCGACGGCCTGCTCGAGCGGTTCTCGCTCACCGACGCGGCCAAGCGGCCCGCGAGCACGTACTCCGGCGGTATGCGCCGCCGGCTCGACCTCGCGGCGTCCATGATCGGCAGCCCGGCCGTGCTCTACCTGGACGAGCCGACGACCGGCCTGGACCCCCGTACCCGTAACGAGGTGTGGGCCGAGGTCAAGCGGATGGTGGGCGACGGCGTGACCGTACTGCTCACCACGCAGTACATGGAGGAGGCCGAGCAGCTGGCCTCCGAGCTGACCGTCATCGACCGGGGCAAGGTCATCGCCAACGGCGGCATCGAGGAGCTGAAGGCGAAGGTCGGCGGCCGTACGCTGCGGGTCCGCCCGGCCGACCCGCTGGAGCTGCGCCCGCTGGCGAACGCCCTCGACGACCTGGGCCTGACCGGCCTCGCCACCTCGACGGTCGACGTCGAGTCCGGCACGGTCCTCGTCCCGATCCTCAGCGACGAGCAGCTGACCGCCGTGGTCGGCGCGGTCACCGCGCGCGGCATCACGATCGGCTCGATCGCCACCGAACTGCCCAGCCTGGACGAGGTGTTCCTGTCCATCACCGGCCAGAAGGCCAGTGCCCCGCAGGACGCCCGCCCCACCGAGAACGAACTCGAGGAGGTCGCCGTATGAGCGCCACCACTCTCGCGGCCCCCTTCGAGGCGGGCCAGGACGACGCCCGCATCGGCCTGCGCGCCCATGTCCGGCACACCGGCGCCCTGGTCCGCCGCAACCTGCTGTGGATCCGCCAGGACCCGGAGTCGATGTTCGACGCCGTCCTCATGCCGATCGTCTTCACCCTGCTCTTCGTCTACGTCTTCGGCGGCTCCATCGGGCAGGCGCTCGGCGGCGGCCAGGACCAGTACGTGCAGTACGTGGTGCCCGGCATGATGGCGATGATGAGCATGAACATCGCCATGGCGGTCGGCACCGGCTTCAACCAGGACTTCCAGAACGGCATCATGGACCGCTTCCGGACCCTGCCGATCGGCCAGGGCTCGGTCCTCTTCGCCAAGATCGTGGTGGAGCTGATGCGGCTGCTCATCGCGACGACGATCATGATGATCGTCGGTGTCCTGGTGGGCTTCGACATCACCAACTGGGGTGGTCTGCTCGCCGCCGTGGGCCTCTCCGCGCTGTTCGGCACGTCCATCATGTGGATCTTCCTGGTGCTCGGCGTCGCGATGAAGAGCGCCCAGTCGGTGCAGGCGATGGGCTTTCTGGTCCTGATGCCGCTGCAGTTCGGCTCGTCGATCTTCGCGCCGACGCAGTCGATGCCCGGCTGGCTGCAGGGCTTCACCGACTACAACCCGCTCTCCTCGCTCGCGGACTCCGCGCGCGGTCTGATGGTCGGCGGCCCGGTCGCCCACGACCTGTGGGTGACGGTCGGCTGGTCGGTGGCGCTCACGCTGGTGATGGCGCCGATCGCGATCCACAAGTTCCGCACGAAGAACTGACGGGTCCGCACGAAGAACTGACCCGCGACGTCACAGGGTGCACAGGGCGGCGGCCTCCTCCAGGGAGAGCCCGCCGCCCTGTGCGTACGCCGCCTCGTACGCGTCGGCGCCGAGCGCGGCCCGTGCCTGCCGCTCCGCGCCCTCCCGGATCTCCCGCTCCATCGTGTTCGCGACGTGCCACGGCGGCAGCTCGCGGTCGGCGGTCCCGAGCAGCCGCGCCGCGTCCCGGGCGCGGGCGGCGTCGGCGGCCGAGAGGGCGAGGGCCGTGATCCACAGATGGACGGAGACCATGTTCGGGGCGACCATCCGCGACAGCGGGTCGAGCGCCTTGTCGAAGGCGGTGCGCGCCCTGCCGACGCTCTCCTCGTACCGGCCGTCCAGGGTGTCGATCCAGGCCCCGATACCGAGCACCGAGCCTTCGAAGACCGCGAAGCCGATGGCGCTGAACTCCTGGCCCAGCAGGCGGAGTTGCTTGCGCGCCTCGGCGAAGCGGCCGGTGCGGCCGAGCGCGATGGCGAGGAAGAGCCGGGCGGCGGGCATGGCCTCGCCCGCGTGGTGGCGGCCGGGGTTGGCGATGATCTCCCGCAGCATCGCCTCGCCCCGCTCGAAGTCCTCCCGCCGCTCCGGCGCGTCCGTCATGAGCGAGCCGAGGCGGGCCTTGAGCAGGGCCACCTGGGCCTGCGCGCCGAGCTGCTCGGCGTGGTCGACGGCGGACCAGAAGTCCTCTGCGGCCAGGGCCAGTTCACCGCGCCGCTCGCGCGCCTCGCCGCGCGCGGAGAGCGCCTCGGCGACCCCCCACACGTCGCCGAGCTCCTGGAACACCCGCAGCGCCTCGTCCGCGTCACGGATGGCGTCGCCGGCCCAGTCGGTGCGGTTGGCGAGCATGTTGGCCCGCATCTGCAGGGCCGCGGCGAGCTCCCAGGCGAGGCCCAGTTCGCGGCAGGCGGCGACGGTCTCGTCGACGGAGACGCGCAGCGCGTCCATGTCGCCGCCGAGGAGCACGGCGAAGAACCAGAGGTTGCCGGGGGCCCGACAGGTCTGCGGGAGGCCGGGGCGGTAGGCGGTCCGGATGCCGCGCAGCTTCTCCTCGGCGGCCGGGGTCTGCCACAGTCCCACCGCGTCCATGTCCATGCAGGCCAGATGGAGCAGATGCACCTCGCGGCGGGCCTCCTGAAGGACCTCGGGGCGCATCGGCGGGGGCGCGGCCGTGCACGGCTCGTACAGCGGGGGCGCGGGGGCGACGGGCGGGGCGAAGGGGTCGGGGCCGAGGGCCATGGTCTCGCGGGACCAGGTGCGGGTCTCCAGGCGCAGGCCGCGGATCTGCCAGTACCAGGAGAGGGAGAGGACGAGGCAGAGCGCCTCGTCCTCGTCGCGGGCGGCGATCGCGTGCCGCAGGGCGGTGCGCAGGTTCTCGTACTCGGTCTCGAGCCGCTCCACGGCGGCGCGCTGGCCGCGGCCGCGCAGCTCCGGGTCGGTGGTTCTCGCGACCTCGCGGTAGTGCACGAGGTGCGCGCGTCCCGCGGCGGCCCGGTCGCCCGCCTCGTCGAGGCGCTCGCCCGCGTACTCCGCGACGGTCTCCAGGAGCCGGTAGCGCATACCGCCGCCGGTCTCCGGCGAAGGGGCCGCCACGACCAGGGACTTGTCGACGAGCGAGCCGAGCAGATCGGCGACGTCGTGGCCGCTCCCGGCGGCGGCGCAGACGTCCTCCGCGGCGGTCAGGTCGCAGCCGCCCGCGAAGACCGAGAGGCGCCGCAGGACGGTGCGCTCGGCCTCGTCGAGCAGTTCCCAGGACCAGTCGACGACCGCGCGCAGGGTCTGCTGGCGGGGCAGGACGGTACGGGCGCCGCTGGTGAGCAGCCGGAAGCGGTCGTCCAGGCGGTCGGCGATCTGGCGCGGCGTGAGCATCCGCAGGCGGGCGGCGGCCAGTTCGATGGCGAGCGGCAGACCGTCCAGTCTGCGGCAGATCTCGGCGGCGGCCGCCGGGTCCGCGTCGACGGTGAAGCCGGGCCGCGCGGCGGCGCCCCGCTCGGCGAAGAGCCGCAGCGCGACGGGTTCGGGCAGCGGCTCGACGGGGCGCAGCGACTCGCCCGGTACGCCGAGGGGTTCGCGGCTGGTGGCGAGGATGGTGAGGCCCGGGCAGCGGGAGAGGAGCTCGTCGGCGAGGCGGGCGGCCGCGTCGATGACGTGCTCGCAGTTGTCGAGGACGATCAGCATGCGGCGGGCGGCGCAGTGCTCGACGAGGCGGGCGAGGGGGTGTTCGCCCTGCCGCTCCGAGATGACCCGCATCTCCTCGGCACCGGCGCCGCGCAGCACGGTCTCGCGGGCGCCGAGCGCGGTGAGGACGGCGGCGGGGACGTCGTCGGGGTCCTCGACGGGGGCGAGTTCGGCGAGCCAGACGCCGTCGGGGAGGCCGGCGGCGACGGCCTCGGCGGCCTCCTGCGAGAGCCGGGTCTTGCCGGCGCCGCCGGGTCCGAGCAGCGTGACGAGACGGGAGCGGCCGAGGTCGCCGCGCAGCGCGTCGATGTCGGCCTCGCGGCCGACGAAGGAGGTGAGCCGGGCGCGCAGGTTGCCCGGCACCCGGGGCGGCGTGGGGGCGGCGGTGGCCCCCCGCAGCAACTCCTCGTGCAGGGCGCGCAGTTCGGGGCCCGGGTCGGCGCCGAGCCGGTCCGCGATGTCGTGGCGCACCCGCTCGTACGCGTCGAGGGCCTCCGCAGGACGTCCGGTGTCGCGCAGCGCGCGCAGCCGCAGGGCCTGCAGGGGCTCGTCGAGGGGGTGGGCGTCGCAGAGCTCGACGAGCTCGGGCAGGACCTGTTCCGCCCGGCCGAGGGCGAGGGCGGCGGCGGCCCCGGCGCGCCGGGCGTCGAGGCGGCGGGCGTCCCAGCGGGCCCGGTCGGCGCTGCGTTCGGGCAGGTCGGCGAGGGGCTCGCCGGTCCACAGGGCGAGCGCGTCGGCCAGGACGACGGCGGCCTTCGCGGCGTCGCCGTCGGCCAGCGCGCGGCAGCCCTCGCCGACCAGGCGGTCGAAGCGGAAGACGTCCACGTCGTCGGGGCGCGCGTCGAGCCGGTAGCCGCCGTCCACCGAGGCGACGGCGTCCGCGCCGAGGGCCCTGCGGAGCCGGCCGACCAGCGCCTGCAGCGCGCCCGTCGCGTCGGTGGGCGGCTCGTCGGCCCACACGTCGTCGACGAGGGCCGGGGCGGGGACGGTGTGGCCCGCCCGGAGGGCGAGGGCCGTCAGCAGGGCGCGCAGGCGTGCGCCGCCGACGGAAACGGGGGTTCCGTCGGGGCGGACAGCTCGGGTCGGCCCTAGGACGCGGTAACGCACCGGCCCATTGTCCCTGCCGCGGGGCGGATCGGGTGGGGCGGGTGTTCGGGCGGGCCGGCACCCGGAACCCGCGCCCCGCCGCGCGACGTTCTCACCGTGTGCCATCGGTACGGCCGGGTGCGCCCGGTACGGTCGGGCACTCCAGGCCGTCGGACCCCAGGAGCCCCACCCCATGACCACCGCCCCCATCCGCCGCAGCGACCGGCGGATCAGCCCCGTCTTCCTGGGGATCGCCGCCGTGGCGGCGGTCTCCGGCTGGGCCGCCTGGACCGGCTTCGCCGACCACCCCGGAGTCGCCGTCTTCCTCTTCGTGACGGCCGCCTGGATCGTCTCGCTCTGCCTGCACGAGTACGCGCACGCCCGTACCGCCCTGCACAGCGGCGACATCTCCATCGGCGCGAAGGGGTATCTGACCCTCAACCCGCTCGCCTACACCCATGCCCTGCTCAGCATCGTGCTGCCCGTACTGTTCGTGATCATGGGCGGCATCGGTCTGCCCGGCGGCGCGGTCTTCATCGAGCGGGGCCGGATCCGGGGCCGCTGGAAGCACAGCCTGATCTCGGCCGCGGGCCCGCTCACGAACGTGCTCTTCGCGGTGGTCTGCACGGCACCGTTCTGGCTCGGCGCCCTCGACGGCGTCCCGGCCGCGTTCCGCTACGCGCTCGCGTTCCTCGCGCTGCTCCAAGTGACCGCGGCGATCCTGAACTTCCTGCCCGTCCCCGGCCTGGACGGCTACGGCGTGATCGAGCCCTGGCTCTCGCCCGGGGTGCGCCGCCAGGTGGAGCCGTTCGCCCCGTTCGGTCTGCTCGCGGTCTTCGCCGTGCTGTGGATCCCGGAGATCAACCACACGTTCTTCGACGCGGTGGACGCGATCCTGCGCGGCCTGGGTGTCGACGAGTGGGACACCTCGTGGGGCCACTCGCTGTACAAGTTCTGGGACGGCTCCCAGGAGGTTCCTCCGCCGCCGGGGCTCAGTTCGTAGGCGTCGCGGACGGCGCGGTGGCCGCCGCGCCGCGCAGCGCGTCCCGCTGCGCCTTGGCCCGGCGCAGATAGAACCAGGCCATGTTCGACGACAGGCCCGCGAGCAGCACCCACACGACGCCGAGCCAGCTGCCCTGTACGAAGGAGATCACGGCCGCGGCGACGGCGAGGGCGCAGACGACGAGGGCGTACACGGCGAGGCGGGGCATGGGGGTCGGCTCCTGTCGAGTGAGGCGTGCGGCGGGCGTACCCGTGACGGGATGGCACGTGACGGGCGTACCCGTCCAGTGTCCCCCATGCCCGCCGCGCCGCCGCACGCGTCCCCGAAGGGCCGCCGCGCGGCCCCCCGCACGGCCTCCTACACGTCGGTGACCCGGAGCCCCGCGTGCGCCTTGTAGCGGCGGTTGACGGAGATCAGGTTGGCGACCAGCGACTCGACCTGGTGGGCGTTGCGCAGCCGGCCGGCGAAGACGCCGCGCATGCCGGGGATGCGCCCGGCGAGCGCCTGCACCAGGTCGGTGTCGGCGCGGCTCTCGCCGAGGACCATGACGTCGGTGTCGATCTCCTCGACGTCGGGGTTCTGGAGGAGGACGGCCGAGAGGTGGTGGAAGGCGGCCGTGACGCGGGAGTCCGGCAGCAGGGCGGCCGCCTGTTCGGCGGCGCTGCCCTCCTCGGGCTTGAGGGCGTACGCGCCCTTCTTGTCGAAGCCGAGCGGGTTCACGCAGTCGACGACGAGCTTGCCGGCCAGCTCCTCGCGCAGCGCTTCGAGGGTCTTGCCGTGGCCGTCCCACGGCACGGCGACGATCACGATGTCGCTGCGCCGCGCGCACTCCGCGTTCTCGGCGCCCTCGACGCCGAGCCCCAGCTCCTCGGCGGCGGTCCTGGCCCGCTCGGCGGCGCGGGAGCCGATGATCACCTTCTGTCCTGCGCGGGCGAGCCGGTAGGCGAGGCCGCGGCCCTGGTCGCCGGTGCCGCCGAGGACGCCGACGACGAGCCCGGACACGTCCGGCAGCTCCCGGGGGTCCTTGGCCGGGGCCTTGGCGGGCGCCTTCTCCGAGGCGTTCTGCGCACTGTCTGTAGAGGTCATGGGGCGACCTTACTCATCGGTCGCGCCGGTCAGGCAGGTCACCGGGATGCGCCGGAAGGTGAGGGTCTCGTACGTGCCGAAGTCCCCCGTCTCGTAGAGCAGTCCGACGGTCTCCGCGTCGACGCGCACCAGGTCGGAGTAGGCGGCGGGGAGTCCGTCGACCGTGTGGACGGGCCGCCAGGTGGTGCCGCCGTCGGTGGAGCGGCGCACGGTCATCAGCGCGCGGGAGCCGGGGTCGGCGGGGCCGGAGAAGAGGAGCTCGTCCGGGTCGCGGAGCTGCAGCACGCAGCCCTCGACGACGGGGCCGGTGAGCGAGGCCTGCGGGCGGAAGGGCTTGGTGAGGCTCTCGCCGCCGTCGGACGAGCGGGCGTCGGCGCGGTTGCCGGGGGACGGGGAGTCGTTGCGGGTGTTGAAGTAGAGCGTGCCGTCGGGGAGTTCGGCGGCGGTGGTCTCGTTCACGTTGACGTAGCCGTCGGTGTTGTCGTCGACGTAGCCGATCCGCCAGGTCTCCCCGTCGTCGTCGCTGAGCAGGCAGTGCCCGCCGTTGTACTTGCCCTCGGTGCCGTTGTCCGCTCCGGACGGCGGCAGGGAGTGGTTGGCGGGGACCACGACGCGGCCGGTGCGGCCCTCGTGCTCGCCGGCCAGCCGCAGGGCGTGCCCCGGCGTGGTCGCGTACCACCGCCACGCGGGCCGCTTGACCTGCCCGGTGATCTCGCGCGGCGCGGACCAGGTGAGGCCGTCGTCGTCGCTGTGCTGGACCCAGACGCGGCGCCCGTCGGCCGCGGAGACGGTGCCGCGGCGGATGGCGTCCTCGGTGGCCTCGGCGGCGTTCCTGACCTGGACGAGGAGGACGCGTCCCGTGCCGAGGACGACGGGGGCGGGGTTGCCCGCGAGGTCGGTGCCGTTGCGGCCGACGGCCTGGAGCGGGCCCCAGGTGCGGCCGCCGTCGGCGGAGCGCTTGAGGACGATGTCGATGTGGCCGGAGTCCGCCTGGGAGCCGACGCGGCCCTCGCAGAAGGCGAGGACGGTACCGGAGGCGGTGGTGACGACGGCCGGGATGCGGAAGCTCGCGTAGCCCTCGCGGCCGGCCCGGAAGGGAACAGACGTCTCAAAGGTCATCCCCTGGCCTTCCCCGCTCCGGGGGAATTCGCGGTGAACTCCGGGCCAAGAGTGGCCCGTTGGGGCAGGATGCGACGCCATGGACGCCGTACGGGTCGCGCTGCTGCGCGAAGTGCTCGCCGGGACCGAGTGGCTCGGCGCCACCCGCCGCTTCGCGGGGACGCTGCGGTCCTCCGTCGTGCCGCACGGCGGCGGGCTGCTCCTGGTCGGCACGGCGGCGTACGAACCGTGGCACCTGGCCGCGCATCTGGTGGACGAGGCCGCCTGGTCCGGCACCCCGGAGCTCGCCCCGACGCTGGTCCGCCACCGGGTGCTGGCCGCGGATCCGGCCCATCTGTCGACCGGGCTCGGCCGGATCGAGGCGGCGCGGCGCGGCGAGACGCTGCTCGTGGTGGCGCCGGACGCGCCGGACGCGGAGCTGCTCACCCGGGTGCACGACGCGCGCCGGGCCGGGACGACGGTCCTCGCGCTCGGCTCCGGCGACCGCGACCTGGCCGCCCTGGCGCACGAGGCGCTCGCCGTGCCGCAGACGCCCGACCTGGACCTCGACACGGTCCAGCATCTGGTGAGCGCGGCGGCCGGTGAGAACGCGCTGCCGCAGCCGCGCGGCCGCCGACGCCTGCGCGACCGCCTGTCCCGCCTCGCCGACCAGCTGACGTCGCCCCCGCCGACGCGGTGGTGACGGACACCGCGCCCCGCCCCACTCCGCCCTACCCCGGCCTGGCGAAATTCGGTTGCCCGCTCCGGCCGTCGCCGCAGAACATGGCTTCTCGTGCCACTCTCCGCGATACTGCCCGACCTCTCCCCCTGGCGTTCCACCCGCGACTTCCGTCTGCTGTGGGTCCAGGGTCTCGTCACGTACTTCGGCAGTTTCATGGCGATGGTCGCGCTGCCGCTGCAGATCAAGGAGTTGACGGACTCGCCGGTCGCGGTCGGCGCGATGGGCGCGGTCGAGCTCGTCCCGCTGATCGTCTTCGGGCTGTACGGCGGCGCGCTGGCCGACGCCGTCGACCGGCGCAAGGTGATCCTGCTGACCGAGGCGGCGCTCGGCGTACTGGCCGTGATCCTGCTGGTGAACGCGCTGCTGCCGGACCCGATGCTCTGGCCGCTCTACGTGGTCGCGGCCGGCGTCTCCGCGCTCTCCGGGCTCCAGCGGCCCGCCCTGGACTCGCTGATGGCCCGGATCGTGCCGCACGACCAGCTGACAGCGGCCGCGGCGCTGAACTCGCTGCGCTGGAACGTGGGGGCCATCGCCGGCCCCTCGCTCGCGGGCCTGGTCGTCGCGTACGCCGGACACGCGTCCGCGTACGCGATCACGATCGCGTGCTTCACCGTCTCCGTCCTGCTGTGCACCCGCCTCTCCCCCGCGCCCGCCGCGCACGACGCGGAGAAGCCGTCGCTGAAGGGCCTGGCGGAGGGGGCGCGGTACGCGTGGTCGCGGCCGGTGCTGCTGGGCACGTACGCGATCGACATGGCGGCGATGTTCTTCGCCTTCCCGAACACGATCTTCCCGTTCCTCGCGGACGACCTGGACGCGGAGTGGGCGCTCGGCCTGATGTACGCGGCCGGGGCGGTGGGCTCGCTGCTGTTCAGCATCACCAGTGGGTGGACGTCACGGGTGCGCCGGCACGGGCTGCTGGTGGTGTGCGGGGCGGCGGGCTGGGGCCTGGCGATCACGTCGGCGGGGTGGTTCACGAACATCTGGGTGGTGCTCGGCTGTCTGGCGCTCGCGGGCGCGGGCGACATGGCGAGCGGCCTGGGCCGCTCCACCATCTGGAACCAGACCATCCCCGACGAGCTGCGCGGGCGGCTCGCCGGGATCGAGGTCCTCTCCTACAGCGTCGGCCCCCAGCTGGGCCAGGTCCGCGCGGGCGCGGCGGCGGGCTGGACAGGCACGCGGTCCGCGATCTGGTCGGGCGGGCTGGCCTGCGTGGCCTCGGTCGGCGTCCTGGCGGCGACACTCCCCCGCCTCATCTCGTACGACGCGAGGACGGACCCCGACGCGGAACGCCGCCGCGCCGGCACCCAGCCACCCCCGACCCCCGCCCCCCGAACCGGCAACGCCCTGACACCCTGACGAGGAGCCCGCACGCCGACGCGACGGTGCGGGGTAGACGGGTGGTGGGTGGGAAAACCCGCCGCGGAGCGGCGAAGCCCCCCGGAGCCCCGGGCCCTCGCGCCCCCCGGCCCCCGGCCCCCGGGCCCCCGACCCCGGCAAGGGGTCAGTCGTCCTCGCCCCGCGCAGCGGAGTCGTGCCAGCGAGGATCCGTATCCCACTGAAGGTTCCGCTCCTGAGCGGTCTCCATCGCGTGCTGCGCCTCCTCGCGCGACGTGTAGGGGCCCATGCGGTCCTTGCCGGGGCAGTCCGGGCCCTCCTCGACCTTCTGGTGCTCCAGGCAGTAGAACCACTCGCCCGGCTTGCCGGCCGTCTTCTTCTTGAACAGCGCCATTCCCCGCTCGCTCCTTCCGTCCTGATCAGGCCCGATCAGGTCCGATCAGGTCCCGTTCTCTGTGAGACATGCTGCCCCACCACGGCTGGCTAGACTCGCTGGCATGTCTGGCCAGTCACTGCTCGTCCCAGGGGAGCTCTCCCCCACCCGTTCCGTACCCGGCAGCATCAGGCGCCCCGAGTACGTCGGAAAGCCCGCCCCGACCCCGTACACGGGGCCCGAGGTGCAGACCCCCGAGACCATCGAGCTGATGCGCACCGCGGGTCGCATCGCCGCCCGCGCCATGGAGGAGGCGGCCAAGCACATCGCGCCGGGGGTGACCACCGACGAGCTGGACCGCGTCGCGCACGCGTACATGTGCGACCACGGTGCCTACCCGTCGACGCTGGGCTACCGCGGCTTCCCGAAGTCGCTGTGCAGCTCGGTCAACGAGGTCATCTGCCACGGGATCCCCGACTCCACCGTCCTGAACGACGGCGACATCATCAACCTCGACGTCACGGCGTACATCGGCGGCGTGCACGGCGACAACAACGCCACCTACCTCGTCGGCGACGTCGACGAGGAGTCCAGGCTGCTCGTCGAGCGGACCAGGGAGTCGCTCGCCCGCGCCATCAAGGCGGTCAGGCCCGGCCGCCAGATCAACATCATCGGGCGGGTCATCGAGTCGTACGCCAAGCGCTTCGGCTACGGCGTCGTGCGCGACTTCACCGGTCACGGCATCAACTCGTCCTTCCACTCCGGCCTGATCGTCCCGCACTACGACAGCCCGCACGCCACCACGGTGATCCAGCCCGGCATGACGTTCACGATCGAGCCGATGCTGACCCTCGGCACGCACGAGTACGACATGTGGGAGGACGGCTGGACCGTCGTCACCAAGGACCGCAAGCGCACCGCGCAGTTCGAGCACACGCTGGTGGTGACGGACACCGGGGCGGAGATCCTCACGCTGCCCTGAGTTCCGCGCGGCCGAGAACGGGTAGCTCTTACCGACAGGATGTCGGGAACCAGTTGACTTAGGTAAGCCTAACTTGCCATGATCTGCAGAGGTCGCACCGGTTCCCGCCATCCCGTCACCCCTCGGCTCCCCTTTGGAGGCCCGCATGGACACGGCGCCCACGCCCTTCTCGACCGTCATCCGCACCGCGTCGCACGAACAGCACACGGAGGCGGAGACCTCGACCTTCATGAGCGACCTGCTCGGCGGCAGGCTCGGCGTCGACGCCTACACGCGCTACACGGAACAGCTCTGGTTCGTGTACCGCGCCCTGGAGGACGGCGCGGAGGCCCTGCGCGAGGACCCCGTCGCCGGACCTTTCCTCCGCCCCGAGCTGGAGCGGGTGGGCGAGCTGGAGCGCGACCTGACGCATCTGCGGGGCCCGGAGTGGCGCGAGGGGCTCACCCCGCTGCCCGCCACGGCGGCGTACGCGGCGCGGATCGAGGAGTGCGCCCGCACCTGGCCCGGCGGCTATGTCGCCCACCACTACACGCGCTACCTCGGCGACCTCTCCGGCGGCCAGATCATCCGCGGCAAGGCGGAACGGGCCTGGGGCTTCCACCGCAAGGGCGACGGCGTGCGGTTCTACGTGTTCGAGGGGATAGCCAACCCGGCCGCGTTCAAGCGGAGTTACCGCGCACTGCTGGACGGGATCGACACGGTGGTGCCGGACGAGCTGGAGCGGAAGCGGATCGTCGACGAGTGTGGGCGCGCTTTCGCTTTCAATACGCGGGTCTTTCGTGAGCTGGGGGACGCGTTTCCGCTGAGCGCCTGACGGGGAGCGCCCGGCGGGGAGCCGTCTCGGGGGTTCCGCCCCCGGGCCCCCGCTCCTCGAACGCCGGAGGGGCCGACCTCACCTGCACCGGCCCCCCACCTCGATCACCCCGCCCGGGCCCGGTGCCGTCAGGAGCTGGGAGCCTGCGCCTTGGGCGATGTTGAGGGCCCGGCCCAGTTCGCGGGTGAGCAGGAGCGCCGCCGCGCCCGTCGCCTCGTCCTCGTCGATGCCGTCGCCCCGGCCGGGGAAGGCCCTGGCCCGTACCCGGCCCGCCGCCTCGTCCTGCCAGGCCCAGGCGTAGATCCAGTCGCCCGGCTCCGGCACGGGGAGCGCGTCGACCTCCGCCGCCGTCGCGTACCGCCGCAGCGTCCTCGGCGGCGCCCAGTCCGCGCGCGCGGTGATCCAGGTGAATTCGCCGTCCTGGCGGGCCTCCACCAGCCCCGCGGGCGTGACGAGTTCGGGGACGTCGAGCAGCCACGCCGTGCCGACGCAGGGGTGGCCCGCGAAGGGCAGGCGCAGGGTGGGGGTGTAGATGTCGATGACGCCGCGCTCGGGGTCGTCGACGAACACCGTCTCGCTGTGGCCGAGTTCCGCCGCCAGTGCCTGGCGGTCCTCCCGGGCGGGCGTGCGGGCCCCGTCGCGTACGACACCGAGTGCGTTGCCGTGCCGACCGTCGGGACCGCAGAAGACCCGGACCACGTCGACGGGGCCATGGGCGTCGACGGATACAGGGGCGTCGAAGGGTGCGCGGGCGTCGAGGGGTTCAGTCACCCGGGCATGGAAACACCACACCACCTCGCCCTTGACCGGTGCTTTACCCGGCCATGGGGCGCCCATCAGGCTCCCGTGATCGGCCCGTGAGCGGGGGTCGGGGCGTGAGAGCTGAATCACGGGCAAGGCGGGTATCACCGAGGTAAGGGTCGGTTAAGTTAGGTCGGCCTCACCCGCCTGCGGTGGGGACGGCCCCGCCCGTGACCTGTCCTTGGAGCCCGTATGCGACCCGTGCGACCCGCCCGCCTGTCCGTCGTCACCGCCGTCGCCACCGCGGCGGCCCTGACCGCCGTCACGGGCTGCACGGAGAAGAGCGACGGCAAGAGCGACGGCGCGAGCAGCGTGCGCGTGACCGCCTCCGACGACGCGTGCCGGGTCTCGAAGACGAAGCTGTCCGCCGGACACGTCGAGCTGGCCATCGAGAACAAGGGTTCCAAGGTCACCGAGGTCTACCTGCTCTTCCCCGACGACCGCATCGTCAGCGAGCGCGAGAACATCGGCCCCGGCACCGAGCAGCGGCTGACGGCCGAGGTGAAGGCCGGCTCGTACGAGATCGCCTGCAAGCCCGGCATGAAGGGCGACGGCATCCGGCAGAAGGTCACCGTCGCGGGCGGCACGACCGCCAAGCGTGACCCGCGCCTGGACAAGGCCGTCGCCGGCTACCGCTCCTACGTGCAGGCGCAGGCCGACGAGACGCTGCCCAAGGTGAAGGTCTTCACCGACGCCGTGCGCAAGGGCGACCTGGCCGCCGCGAAGAAGGCGTACGCCGACTCCCGCATCGGCTGGGAGCGCACCGAGCCGGTCGCCGAGTCCTTCGGGAACATCGACCCGAAGGTCGACGTCCGCGAGGACGGCCTCGCCGACGACCAGGACCCCGAGAGGGACTGGACGGGCTGGCACCGCCTGGAGCGGGCGCTGTGGAAGGACAAGAAGATCGGCGCGCGGGAGAAGGACCTCGCCACCGGGCTCGACAAGGACCTCCTGGACTGGCAGCGGCGGGTCGGCAGGGCCGAGATCACCCCGACCTCGATGGCCAACGGCGCCAAGGAGCTCCTCGACGAGGTCGCCACCGGCAAGGTCACCGGCGAGGAGGAGCGCTACTCGCACACCGACCTGGTCGACTTCAAGGCCAACGTCGAGGGCGCGGAGAAGGCCTACCAGCTGCTCAAGCCGGTCGCCGCCGAGCAGGACCCGAAGCTCGCCAAGGAGCTCGACAAGCAGTTCGCCGCGCTCGACGAGCTCCTGGAGAAGTACCGCGAAGGCGGCGCGGGCTCCTACCGGTTCACCTCGTACGACAAGCTCGGCAAGGCGGACACCAAGGAACTGGCCGACGGCGTGAACGCGCTGGCGGAGCCGCTGTCCAAGCTGGCGGCCACGGTCGCCGGGGCCAAGTAGCGGCAGGGAAGCAGCGTCAGGGGACACCATGGCTGAGACCACCGCGGGCGATGCCCGTGACACCTCCGGCGCCGCCCCGGGTACGGGCGGCGCCGCCGCGCCGTCGCGGCGCTCGCTGCTCGGCTGGGGCGGCGCGGGGCTCGCGCTCGGCGCGGCCGCGGCCGGCGGCGCGGTGGCGATGGCCCGCTCCGACGACGACGTGGCGCCCGCCGCCGACGCGGGGGCCGCCGTCGCCTTCCACGGCGCGCACCAGGCAGGCATCGCGACCGCCGTCCAGGACCGGCTGCACTTCGCCGCGTTCGACGTGACGACGGACGACCGCGAGGAGTTCGTGCGGCTCCTGAAGGACTGGACGCGGGCCGCGGCGCGGATGACCGCGGGGCACACGGTCGGTGAGGGCGCGTACGGCGGACTCGCCGAGGCCCCGCCGGACGACACCGGCGAGGCGCTCGGCCTCAAGCCGTCCCGGCTGACCCTCACGGTCGGCTTCGGGCCGTCCCTGTTCGAGAAGTTCGGGCTCGCCGGCCGGCGGCCCGAGGCGCTGGTGGACCTCCCCAAGTTCCCCGGCGACAACCTCGACAAGGCGCGCAGCGGCGGCGACCTGTGCGTGCAGGCCTGTGCGGACGACCCGCAGGTCGCGGTGCACGCCATCCGCAACCTCGCGCGCATCGGCTTCGGCAAGGTCGCCGTGCGCTGGTCCCAACTGGGCTTCGGCAAGACGTCGTCGACGACGCCGGGCGCGCAGACCCCGCGCAACCTCTTCGGCTTCAAGGACGGCACGCGCAATGTCTCCGGCGACGACGCGACGGCCCTCGGCAAGCACGTGTGGGTCGGCGAGAAGGACGGTCCCGCCTGGATGACCGGCGGCTCCTACCTGGTGGCGCGCCGCATCCGCATGAACGTCGAGACGTGGGACCGCACTTCGCTGGGCGAGCAGGAGGACGTGTTCGGCCGCGACAAGGGCGAGGGCGCCCCGGTCGGCAAGGCCAAGGAGCACGACGAGCCGTTCCTGAAGGCGATGAAGCCCGACGCGCACGTGCGGCTCGCGCACCCGTCGGCCAACGACGGCGCGACGATCCTGCGCCGCGGCTACTCCTTCACGGACGGCACCGACGGGCTCGGCCGGCTCGACGCGGGCCTGTTCTTCCTCGCCTACCAGCGGGACGTCCGCAAGGGCTTCATCCCCGTACAGCGCAGTCTGGCGCGCTCCGACGCGCTCAACGAGTACATCCAGCACGTGGGTTCCGCGGTCTTCGCGGTCCCGCCGGGCGTCCGCGGCGCGGACGACTGGTGGGGCAGGGGCCTGTTCACCGGAAAGGCGTGAGCCGATGTTCGGCAACTATCTGATCGGGCTCCGCGAGGGACTGGAGGCGAGCCTGGTCGTCTGCATCCTGATCGCCTACCTGATCAAGACGGAGCGGCGCGACGCCCTGCTGCCCATCTGGACGGGCATCGGTGTCGCGGTGGCGCTCGCGCTGGGCTTCGGCTGCGCGCTGACGTTCGGCTCGCAGGAGCTGACGTTCGAGGCTCAGGAAGCGCTCGGCGGTTCGCTGTCGATCGTCGCCGTCGGCCTGGTGACGTGGATGGTGTTCTGGATGCGGCGCACCGCACGGCACCTCAAGGCCGAGCTGCACGGCAAGCTGGACTCGGCGCTGCGGATGGGCACCGCCGCGCTGGTCGCGACCGCGTTCCTCGCGGTCGGCCGGGAGGGCCTGGAGACGGCGCTGTTCGTGTGGGCCTCGGTGCGCGCCTCGCACGACGGGTCGCACGGGCCGCTGCTCGGCGTGCTCCTCGGGCTGCTCACCGCGGTCGCGCTCGGCTGGCTGTTCTACAAGGGCACGGTCCGCATCAATCTCGCGAAGTTCTTCACCTGGACCGGCGCGATGCTGGTCGTGGTGGCGGCGGGCGTCCTCGCGTACGGCGTGCACGACCTGCAGGAGGCGGAGTTCATCGGCGGCCTGCGGGACAAGGCGTTCGACATCAGCGGAGCCGTCCCGCCGGACAGTTGGTACGGCACGCTCCTGAAGGGCGTCCTCAACTTCCAGCCCGACCCGACGGTGGTCCAGGTCGTGGTCTGGCTGCTGTACCTGCTGCCGACCCTCGCGTTCTTCTTCGCGCCGTCGCGCCGCTCCGCGCGCAAGGCGCCGGAGCCGGAGACGGCGAAGGCAACAGTTCCGGAACAGGGGTGACCGGGGTCCTCGGGGCTCGAACTGCCGTGCCTATGATCGTCGTTCACCTGTTGATCGACATCCGAGGATTCCCCCCATGCGAACCTCCCGTTTCGGGAAGAGCCTTGCCACGCTGACCGCGGCGACCGCCGTGGCGCTCGGCGCCTCGCTCATGACGGCGCCGGCCGCCTCCGCGGTCGGCGGCAGCGCCTGCACCAAGAACGTGAAGAACCACAACATGATGGTCATCAACGTGGGCGCCACCGCGCACTCGGGCCCCGGCGGCAGCTACAGCAAGGTCAAGAGCCTGCAGTGGTTCGACCAGGTCTACGTGCGCTGCTACACGATCAAGCGCAACACCCAGTGGTACTACGGCGACCTGCCCCGCACGAGCAAGCGCGGCTGGGTCAACGCGCAGCTCCTCCAGGAGAGCTGACCCGCACGGCGCACCCCTTCCCGGGCCCGATAAGGTTCGGGCCCGGGAAGGGGTAGGTGAAGGAATTCCGATGAGCAACGTTCGCAGGGTTCGTGGCCCCGGCCGGCCCGTCATGGTGTCGGCGGCGGTGACGGCTCTGGCGCTGTCGGCGAGCGGCTGCGTCACCGTGCACGGCGAGCGCGAGGTCGTGCCCGCGGCCACCAGGACCGAGGCGGCCCGCGCGCTCAAGGACTTCCTCGCCGCGTACAACAAGGCGGACAAGACCTACGAACCGTCCGCCGACGCCGCGCGCATCACCGGCC
Organism: Streptomyces sp. NPDC041122; assembly: GCF_055592445.1. Lineage (NCBI taxonomy): Bacteria > Bacillati > Actinomycetota > Actinomycetes > Kitasatosporales > Streptomycetaceae > Streptomyces > Streptomyces sp. NPDC041122. Next base: position 137,261 of record NZ_JBVIYQ010000001.1, read on the forward strand.
CGCTGGGCGCCATCAACCAGGGCGGCCTGCGCTCCCGGCACGTGCAGCACCCCGACGGCAACCCCCGCCACGTGCCGCTGGAGCTCAGCGACGTCAGCTACGCCATCCCCAAGAAGGCGGGCTGGCCGCGCTGGTTCGTGGCCGACACCGTGGCCAACCGCCGCTCGGACCTGCGCTGGCTCTGGGTCTTCACCAAGGGCGGACCCGACGAGCTGTGGCGGGCCACCTATCTGAACCTGGTGTCGCCGAAGAAGCTGCCGGAGCTGAAGAAGGACGCGGACGGTTTCGCCGAGCCGGTGGGCGCGTCCGCGAAGGATCTCGCGCTGGCCCCCGCCGACCTCGGGGCGGAGTACACCTCGTACTTGAAGTCGGGGGGTGACGCCTTCGCCCCGGGTGACCACACCTCGCGCTGGAAGGCGTTCCGCGACAGGAACTCCAAGCGGGCCGGCCTGGCCGTCCAGTACGTCGACGAGCCGCAGAACGGCGGCTCGTTCGCCCCGCTGGGGCTGCGCACCGCGGACGGCGGCGCGATGGTCTTCTTCTCCACGCGCCACTTCGAGAAGCAGACCGCGTTCAAGGGGCTCAGCCCGAAGGTCGACGCGGACGCGAAGGCCCTGCTCAAGGGCGAGGTACGGCAGACCCTGCTGCTCGACCGGGTGTCGAACCAGGTGGTCGTCGACCCGAAGAAGTCCGACGGCGGGAAGGTGGCGTTCCTCAGCCGTATCCAGGGGCTGACGGGCGCCAAGGGCGAGTAGGCGTGCCGGGGCCGGGAGACGGGTCCGCGGTGCGCCGGGTCAGCCCCGCAACGGCCAGGCGGCGACGTCCTGTTGGGGCTCGCCCGCGACCCGGGCGCACTCGTCGGTGAGCGTCTCCAGGAGCGTCAGCGGGTCCGGCAGCGGGTGCTCGGGACCGCGCAGCCAGCGCACCTCGCGGTCGTCGGGGAGCCGGGCGGGCGGCACCAGGACGTACGAACCGCGGCAGTGCCAGCGCAGGCCGGGGTGCTCGTCCATCGTCTCGGGGTGGCAGTCGAGCTCGCAGGGCCACCACTCGTCCTCGTCCTCGGGGGTGCCCCGGGTGGCGGTGTAGAAGAGCAGCCGGCTCTGGCCGTTGCTGCCGCCCGACTCCGCGACGGGCCCCACCTCGATGCCCGCGGCGAGCAGCCGCTCCAGGGCTTCGAGACCGGCGTCGAGCGGGACGTCGAGGACGTCGTGGATCATGCCGGTCGCGGTGATGAAGTTGGCCTGCGGCTGGTGGCGGGCCCACCGCTCGATCTGGCCGCGCTCGGTCGTGGACTGCGTCTGCCAGGCGAAGGAGACGGGGTGGCGGGCGGGCGTGGGGCAGCCGATGCGGTCGCAGGAACATCGGTACCCCGACGGATACGCGGCCGGGGCGAGCGGCAGTCCGGCCGCCGCGGCGGAGAGCAGCAGGTCCTCGCGGGCCCGGTCATCGCCCGACGTGTCCTTGGGGCGGCGCCGCAGCCACTGGGAGAATTTGCCCTGTCCGCCGGACCGGCTGCCGAACTCCGCGCCCATCTAGCCCCTCACCTCGCCGTTGTGCCGAAAGCATGACCCATGGTCCCACCATCCTGCGCCTCGGGGGGCCGGAGCCCACATCCGGGGTGGCCGGGGCGGGGCCGGTGGCGGGCCCCCTTGCGCGTCATTCCGGTTGAAATCGTGATTTTCCCGCCTACCGTGGTCGTCATGGTCATTAGGACTGTCCTGACGGGCCTCACGGCGCTGACCCTCACGGCACCGTACGGTTTCCTCACCCCGATCGAGTGGGGCGGCGGACCCCTGACGGTCGACGCCCTGCCCCGCGTGGTCTACACGGCGCACCGAGGCGGGGCCCTGGAGGTCCCGGAGAACAGCATGTCGGGCCTGGTGACGGCGTACGAAAGCGGTACCGCGCAGGTCATCGACTTCGACACCCGGATACTGCGCGACGGCACCCTGGTGGTCATGCACGACGCCACCCTGGACCGGACCACGTACGCCACGGGGCCGGTGCGCCGCCTCGACCGGTGGGACTGGCTGGGCGTCCGGCTGCGTCCGGGGGTCTCGCTGCCCGGCCACTGGCGCCCGGAGCGGCCGCCGACGGTGGCGGAGGTCCTCGACCGCTTCGGCGGGCGGATCATGCTGATGCTGGAGGCCAAGGACCCGCAGGGCCTCAAGTCGCTCGCCCGGCTCATCCGGGCCCGCAGGCTGACCCGCTCCGTCTTCGTGAACACCAACAGCCCAGCGGTCGCCCTGCGCGCGCACGAGCTGGGGCTGCTGGCCCAGCTGTGGCGCTCCAAGCGGCAGATGCGCACGGACCGGCCGGAGGGCTGGGCGCCCTTCGTGGACGTCCTGGACGTCGACTACAAGGCGCGCGACGGCGACCTGGTGCGCGCGGTGAACTCGGGCATCCCCCGGGTGTGGGCGCACACCGTGACCACCCCGAAGCAGCGGGACCGGGTGCTCCGGCTGGGCTGCAACGGCGTGATCACGGACGCCCCCGGCCTGCTCTCGCGGACGCCGGTCAAGAGGCTCCGCGCCGCATGATCCCGTGCAGGGCGTAGTCGACGAGGGTGTCGGCGTACGCGTGGGTGAGCGGGCCCGAGCGCATCAGCCAGCGCTGGGCGACCGGGCCGGCCCACAGTTCGAGCGCGATGCGGGGGTCGATCTCCGGTCCCACCTGGCCCGCGTCCTGGGCCTGCCGGACCCGGGCGGCGAAGAGCTGGAGCTGGGGTTCGAGGAGCTTCTCGACGAACTCGGCGCCCAGCTCGGGGTGGAGCAGCCCTTCGGCGGCGAGGGCGCGGTAGGGGGCGTCGTACTTGGAGTCGTTGAACTCGTCGACGATGGCCCGCATCACGAACTTCAGGTCGGCCGCGAGGTCCCCGGTGTCGGGGATCGCGCTCTGGATCTCCTCGGAACCGGCCTTCTCGCTCGCCTCCCTGGCGGCCTGTTCGCCGAGGTCGAGGAAGGCGTCGAGCAGGACGGCGCCCTTGGAGGGCCACCAGCGGTAGATCGTCTGCTTGCCGACGCCGGCGCGGGCCGCGATGGCCTCGATCGTCAGCTTGGCGTAACCGACCTCGTCGACGAGGGCGAGGGCTGCGTCGTAGATCGCGCGGCGCGAGCGTTCGCTGCGGCGGGTGGAGTCCGGGGCGGTTTTCTGGGCCATACCGTCGAATGTAGCAGCGACCGAACCGAGACGTCCCGTCTTGACGAGACGCTCCGTCTCGTCCATAGTGGAGCCCGAAGCGAGACGAACCGTCTCGCCCGGCGGAGGCTTCCCGAGCACGGGAGCCCCGGCCACTCCACGGAACGGGAGGCACACCATGACCCGAGGCGGATCCGGAAACATGCTGGGCATCGGCGGCACCCGCAGCAACCTCTCCCGTGCCGCGCTGCGCGGCGCGGGCCGCGGCGGCCGGTCCGGCAACACGCTCAGCCCCCAGGAACAGAAGCGCGAACTGCTGCGCAAGCTGCGGGAGGGACGCGAGACGCACGGCGGACGGTGAACGAGGGTGGGTGGCCGGACGGTCCGGACGGCGGCGCCCGGATGACCATCTCCGCAACCACCCGTTCGGTTCACAGCAAAGAGGGCTCCTCGCACCGCACTATGGGCATCAACTGCCCCACCAAGGGCGACAGCTGTCCCTGCGGTACGTGAGGAGCCTTCTTTGTCCCGTAATCCTCGCTCTCCTCGGTGCGCCACACCCCGGCGCTATCTGATGTGCCCACCGGCACACTTCAAGGTCACCTACTCCATCAACCCCTGGATGGACCCCGCCAAGCCGGTCGACGTCCCCCTCGCCCTCGCCCAGTGGGAGGACCTGCGCGACCGGTACCGGGCCCTCGGCCACACCGTCGAGGAGCTCACCCCCCGGGCCGGCCTGCCCGACATGGTCTTCGCGGCGAACGGCGCGACCGTCGTGGGCGGCCGTGTGCTCGGCGCGCGCTTCGCCTACCGCGAGCGGGAGCAGGAGGCCGCGGCCCACCTGGAGTGGTTCGGCGCGCACGGCTTCACCGAGATCCACGAACCGGCGCACATCAACGAGGGCGAGGGCGACTTCGCGGTCACCGCCTCCTACGTCCTGGCCGGGCGCGGCTTCCGGGCCAGCCCGCTCTCGCACGGCGAGGCCCAGGAGTTCTTCGGCCGCCCGGTCATCGGGCTCGACCTGATCGACCCGCGCTACTACCACCTGGACACCGCGCTCGCCGTCCTGGACGACGCGGCGGACGAGGTCATGTACTACCCGCCCGCCTTCTCGCCCGGCAGCCGCGCGGTCCTGCGCCGGCTCTTCCCCGACGCGCTGATCGCCGAGGAGCCCGACGCCGTGGCGCTCGGGCTCAACGCCGTGTCCGACGGGCTCAACGTGCTGCTCCCGCAGGCCGCGGTGGGGCTCTTCCAGCCACTGCGCGAGCGCGGTTACGTCCCCGTCCCCATGGACCTGAGCGAACTGCTCAAGGGCGGCGGCAGCGTGAAGTGCTGCACGCAGGAGCTGCGCGACTAGTCAGCTGGTCCTCGTGCGGCCCGGCCGGTCCCCGTGCGGCCCGGCCGGGCAGAGCCGGCGCGGCGCGTCGTCGCCCTTGAGGCGGGCGTCGACGCAGCCGCCGGGCAGGCCGTGGTGCGCCTCGGTGCCGAAGTTGGCCGTGACCGTCAGGGTGCCCTTGCCGAACACCGTGCGCTGGACGGTGCGGTCGGCGGTGAGGCGCCGGTAGGAAGTGAGGGGCTCGGTGCCCGCCGCCTTGTGCAGCGGCTCGAAGTAGCGCTGGAGCACGGCCAGTTCGGCGCCGTGCTCCTTCAGCGACGGGCCGTCGAGGACGTAGTTGAGCGGAGTGTTGTAGAGCATCGCGAACAGCGCGCGGTCCTTCTTCTGACGCGGCAGCTTCTCGTACGACAGCTCCCAGCGCTCGGTGTTGACCAGCGAGCCGTGCAGCGCGGTCTCGTAGAGCGGGACGCGATAGCGCGGGTCGTACATCGCCTTGGCGAGGTCGGCAGGGAGGTCGACCGGCTTGAAGAAGAACTTCGGCCCGGACTCCGGGTAGTAGGCCCCCCACTTGTCCTTGTCCTTCTGGAGCGCCCAGATGCCGTCGGCCGGGGGCGTGCCCGCACCGTGGTCGAAGGCGACGGCCTTGTTCGCCCACGCCTGTGCGGTCTCCGAGCCGAGGACGAGGCCGTCCTTGCCGTGCTCCGCGATGCGCTTCATGCGCGCGAGGCGGTTCTTCCTGTCCTGCGCCTTGGTCATGGGGTGGCTCTCGGCGTGGTCGCGGAAGAGCTCGCCGGTGGCGTCGACGTCGAGGAAGAGGCTGTCGGCGCCGTTGGCGACGACGGAGCGGGTTCGGTCGGCCAGGTAGTGGTGCTTCTTCTCCGCCTGCTCGAAGGCCTGCGAGCTCATGTAGCAGCCGCGGTCGCCGAAGCCGGTCTGCGGCTTGCCGTCGGCGCGGCGGACGCAGAAGTCCGGGTAGAGGGTGCCGGGCCAGGCCGACGCGGGGTTGTCGGCGTCGGCACTCGGCTGGCCGTTGTCGAAGGAGTCGTACGGGCCGACCAGGTATCCGGCCTTCTTCGCGGCGTTCACCGCGGCCTCGTCCATCGGGCCGGGGCCCGCGTCGTAGCCGAGCCACATCCGGCCGACGCCGAGCCTCTCGAGCCGCTCGACCCCGGCGGCCGTGCGGGCCTCGCCCCAGGTGTAGGCGTGGAAGGCGCCGAGGAGCTTGCCGGTGGCGGGGTTCTTCGCGATCTTCCGCTTGAGGCTGCCGAGCTGTCCGCGCTCGGCGAGGTAGGAGCGGTAATCGGCGGCGGGCGCGACCGGGTCGCCGTCGGTCAGGGCGAAGGTGACGGCGTAGTCACGGGTGCCCTCGCCCCGGTCGAAGGCGTGCTTCGCGGTGGCGCGCAGCCGGCCGCCGGGCGTGGTGAAGCCGAGGGTGGTGCCGATGTCGGTGGGGGTGAGGTAGCTGACGCCGGCCCTCTCGCCGAGGGAGTAGCCCCACAGCGGCAGGGTGAGGTCGGCGCCGACGTCCACGGTGCTGCCGCCGAGACCGCCCTTGCCGGTGGTCCAGAAGGCGTCCTGCACGGGGATGTCCAGGCCCTCGCCGCGCGGCAGCTGGAGCGCTGAGGCGGTGGCGTCGGTGCCGGTGACGGGCCAGCTGACGGAGGTGTCGCGGTCGGCCTTCAGACGCAGCGAGAGGCGGCCGTGGTCGGTGCGGGCGGTGACGTCGATGCCGTGCTCGGGATAGCTCCAGCGGGCCTCGCCCGTGCCGTGCCGGCGTACCGGGCCCGGCGCGCCGAGGTCGGTTCCCGCGGCGTCGGAGAGGGTGAGGTCGCGGCCGTCGCGGGTGTGGGCGCGCACGGCGAGGGAGGCGGTGTCGACCACGGCCGTACCGCCGTCGACCGTCAACTCGACCTGCTTGCCGTGCGGTTGCTCGGCGCCGGCGGTGAAGGCGTACGTGGTGGCGCCGGCCGCGACGACCGCGAGGGCGATGGACAGGGAGAGGAAACGGGTCTCCGACCGCCTGCGGGCGTGACCGGGAGAACTGATCTTGGTGGGCATGGGGAACTGGATAGTCGCCGCCCCTAAGAACCTTCTAAGAAGAGGGGCAGTTCGGCCATGTGTCCGAGGACGTGCTAACAATACGGGCGCACAGGTGGACAGACCGTCCTGTGTGAACGCAGCACCACAACCAAACAGTTGGGTCCACCGGGGCCCAGGGGGAAGAAGAGGTATCAGCGCAGTGAACCGTATGCGCACGTCCGCCGCCGTCCTCGCGACCGCGGGGGCGCTCACCGCCGCTCAGCTCGGGCTCGCCGGGTCCGCTTCCGCGACGAGCGGCCCGTCCGCTCCGAAGGCCGCGCCGCGGACCGTCGCCGGCTGCCCGATCGACATCGTCTACACGTCCCGTTTCCAGGTGGACCGGAACAACTGGGTGACGGGCGGGGGCCTGTACTTCGGGCTGAAGAACAAGAGCACGAAGACCATCAAGAAGGTCACCTTCACGGTGACCAACGTCAAGAACGTCCGCTTCGGCAAGGCCACGCCGACCGGGGGCAAGGTCACCCGCAGGACCACGAAGACCGTCTCGGTCTACGACAAGAGCCTCGCGGGCAAGGCCAAGCTCGGCGTCAGGGTCCGCACGCACCTGCTGAACACCAGGTCCTACAAGGTGAAGTTCGCCGTGCACGGGACCGGCTGGAACTGCGCCGTCGACCAGGGCACCTGGGGCGCCTGAGCCGACGGCCCGGGTCGACGGCCCGGGTCAACGGTCCGGGCCGTCAGTCCCCGGACGGCGGCTCGGCCGCGGGCCCGGGCGCGGACGGGGGCGGCCACGCGTCACCCCAGTCCGCGTCGCGGGCCGCGCGGTAGAGGGGGCCGTGGCGCTTGGTCACGGTCTCCCTGCTCAGGACCTCCTCGGCCTCGCACAGGTCGAGGAGGACCTGGCCCTTGCGGATCTGCGGGCGGCGCACCACGCGGGAGGGCGCCGGGTCCGCGTCGAAGCGGACCGCCGCGACATAGCTGAACTTCTCGTCCTCGTACGCCAGTGAGCCGCCCTTGACCTGGCGGTGCAGGGACGACCTGCTGACCCGCGCGGAGAAGTGGCACCAGTCGGTGCCGGGCTCGATGGGGCAGGCGGCGCTGTGCGGGCAGGGCGCGGCGATCCGGAAGCCCCGCGCGATCAGCCGGTCGCGGGCCGCGATGATCCGCGCGTAGCCGTCGGGGGTGCCCGGCTCGACGATGACGACGGCCCCCGCGGCCGCGTCGGCCGCCGCGTCGACGACCGCACCGCGGTCGGCCTCCGTCAGCTCCCCGAGCACGTACGACACCGTGACGAGATCGGCGCTCTCGATGGTGAGCGCCGCTCCGATCCGAGAGCGCTGCCACCGGGCGCCGCTCAACTGCGGGGTGGCGCCCGCCAGTTCACGGCCGAGCGCCAGCGCCGGGTCGGCCCAGTCCAGGACCGTCACGGGCCGCTCCCCCGCCCAGGTCGCAGCGACCGCCCAGGTCGCCGCGCCGGTCCCGCCGCCCACGTCCACATGGCTGCCCGGCGCCCAGTCCGCGGGCGCGGCGTCCGCGAGGGCGGCCAGTGCGGAACGGACCGCCTCGAAGGTCGCGGGCATGCGGTACGCGGCGTAGGCGACGACGTCCGCGCGGTCGCGCAGGATCGGGGCGTCGGTCGGGGTGCGGCCCCGGTAGTTGGCGATCAGCCGGTCGACGGCCTGGGTCGCCTGCTTGGGCGGCAGGCCGTCCAGGAGTCCGGCGAGGGCGGTGCGCAGGGTCTCGGCCGGGGCGGCGGGGGCTGCCGGGGGGATCGGGGCGTTCACCCCGTGAGTCTACGGGGGCCCGGGGACCCGGGGGCCGAAGGGACGGCGGAGGCCCCGCCCGGGCCGCCCCGGGCGGCCCCCGCACCCCCGCGCTACCGCCCCCGCGCCGCCCGTGCCAGCCGCGTGCCCGCCGCCGCGCGCGGCCCGTTGTCGGCGGGCCTGCGCCGCGGGTGCACCGTGTTCGCGAGCAGCACCAGGAAGGTGTCGGTCGCCGGATCGAGGACCAGGGACGTGCCGGTGAAGCCGGTGTGCCCGGCCGCCCCGCGGCCGGCGAGCTCCCCCATGAACCACGGCTGGTCGATACGGAAGCCGAGGCCCGGCTCCGCCAGCATCAGCTCGACGAAGTCGGGGCCGAGGATGCGGGCCCTGCCGTAACTGCCGCCGCACAGCAGCGTGCGGCAGAACACCGCCAGGTCGCCGGCGGTGGAGAAGAGGCCCGCGTGCCCCGCGACGCCGCCGAGCGCCCAGGCGTTCTCGTCGTGGACCGTGCCGCGCAGCATGCCCCGGTCGGCCTTGGCCCAGGGGGTGCGCTGGTCCTCCGTGGCGGCGGCGTCGGGGCGCGGCCCGAAGCCGGTGGCGGTCATCCTGAGCGGCCGGGTGATGCCCTCGCGGATCAGGACGTCGAGGGGGCGCCCAGTGATCCGTTCGAGGACGTGCTGGAGCAGCAGCATGTTGAGGTCGGAGTAGACGTGGTCGCCGGGCGCGGTGACCGGGGCCTCGGCGCGCAGGGCGGCGAGGCGCGCGGCGTCGTCGGGGCAGTCGTACAGCGGCAGTTCGGGCCGTAGCCCGGAGGTGTGGGTGAGCAGCTGGCGGACGGTGACGCCGTGCTCGGCGGCGGCGGTGAACTCCGGGACGTACGCCCCGACGAGCGCGTCGATGCCGAGCGTGCCGCGCTCCAGCTGCTGCACGGCGGCCACCGTGGTGAAGAGCTTGGTGAGCGAGGCCAGGTCGAAGGGGGTGGTGGTGCGCATCGGCACCCGCCACTCGCGGGGCAGCTCGACGCCGGTGTCGCTCTCCGGGTCGTACGCGGCGTAGCGCACCGCCCAGCCGGCCGCCTCCTCGGCCGCGACCACGGGCCCGCGGCCGGCGACGACCACGGCGCCGGCGCACCAGGGGCGCTTCCCGCGGGTCAGGGCGCGCACCTCGGCGACGAGCCGGCCGATCTCGTCGGGGTCGAGGCCCGCCCGGTCGGGCGAGCCGGGGCGCAGGAGCCTGGGTGCGCTCAGTGGTCCGCCTCCTGTGTGGGCCGGTGCTGCCAGGGGCGGCACAGTCCCACGAAGCAGGCGAGGGCCGCCAGCGCACAGGCCAGTTGGACGACGGCCATCGGGACGGCGGTGTCCTCGCCGGCGATGCCGACGAGCGGCGAGGCGACGGCGCCGACCAGGAAGGAGGAGGTGCCGAGCAGCGCGGAGGCGGAGCCCGCGGCGTGCGGGGTGCGCATCAGCGCGAGCGACTGGGTGTTGGGCATGGTGACGCCCATCGACGACATGAGGACGAAGAGCCCGGCGGCGACGGGAAACAGGCCGACCTCGCCGAAGACGCCGGCCGTCATCAGCAGCAGCGCCGTCGCGGCGGTCGCGATCAGCACGAGGCCGACGGCGAGCACCTTGTTCAGGCTGGCCCTGCCGACGAGGACCTTGCCGTTGAGCTGGCCCGCGGCGATCAGTCCGACGGAGTTGACGCCGAAGAGGAGGCTGAAGGTCTGCGGGGAGGCGCCGTAGATCTCCTGGATCACGAAGGGCGAGGCGGAGATGTACGCGAAGAGCGCGGCGAACGCGAAGCCGCCCGCGATCATGTAGCCGGTGAAGACGCGGTCGGCGAGGAGCGTGCGCATGGTGCGCAGCGCCTCGACGGTGCCGCCGCCGTGCCGCCGCTCGGGGGCGAGGGTCTCGGGCAGCCGCCGCCAGACCAGCAGGGTCAGCGCGATGCCGACGGCGGTGAGGACGACGAAGATGCCGCGCCAGTCGGTGAAGCGCAGGACCTGCCCGCCGATGAGGGGCGCGGCGATGGGGGCGACGCCGGAGATCAGCATGAGGGTGGAGAAGAAGCGGGCCATCTCCATGCCGTCGTACAGGTCGCGGACGACGGCGCGGGCGATCACGATGCCGGCCGAGCCGGCCAGGCCCTGGAGCAGCCGGAAGCCGATGAGCAGCTCCGCGTTGGGCGCGAAGGCGCAGGTCGCGGTGGCGACGACGTAGACGAGCAGGCCGATGAGGAGGGGGCGGCGGCGGCCCCACTTGTCGCTCATCGGGCCGACGACGAGCTGGCCGAGCGCCATGCCCATGAGGCAGGCGGTCAGGGTCAGCTGGACGGTGGCGGCCGGGGAGTGCAGGGCGTCGGTGACCTCCGGCAGGGCCGGCAGGTACATGTCCATGGAGAGCGCGGGGACGGCGGTGAGGCCGCCGAGGACGAGCGTGACGAGGGCGCCGGTACGGCGGAGGGCGGCGGGGCCCGGTGGCTCCGCCGCCTTCGGTATCGGATGTGTCTCCGTGGCCTGCCCGAGCTCAGGCATCCTGCCCCTCCCAGTCGCTGCGTGTACCTCTCCATCGTCGCAGGCCGAGCTGGGTGGTAGAGACCGGTTTCCGCCGGGACCGGGAGGGGTTCGGCGGTCCGCGGGGACTAGGCGGGCTTCAGCCCCGGGTCGCCCGCCTCGGTCACGAAGGACGCCGCCGTCCTGACCGGCGCTCCCGGCGTCGTCACCGCCGAGACCGTCCTGAAGTCGGCCCGTGCGGCCTCGCGGCCGAGGGTGACGGTGACGTAGCCGCGGCGGCCGTTGTAGAACTTCAGGTGCGGGTTGGCCTTGGTGTAGGTGTCCCAGTTGGCCGGCTTGTCCGCGCCGTCCTTGCCGCTCGCGATGGAGGTGGCGACGATCTCGGTGCCGACGGTCTCGGAGGACGGGTCGTCGAAGTCGGCCTTGATGTCGAAGGCGTAGCCGACGTGCACGTCACCGGTGAGGACCATGAGGTTGTCCAGGTCCGCGGCCTTCGCGCCGGCGAGGACCCGCTCGCGGGAGGCGCGGTAGCCGTCCCAGGCGTCCATGGAGAGCTTCGCCCGCGCGTTGAGGTCCAGCCTGCGCTCGGAGAAGGTGACCTGCTGCGGGACGACGTTCCACTGGGCGCGCGAGCGGCGCCAGCCGTCGAGGAGCCAGCGCTCCTGGGTGGCGCCGGTGATGGTGCGCGCCGGGTCGTCCGACTCGGGGCCGGGGACGTGGGCGGTGTCGCCGTACGCCTGGTCGGAGCGGTACTGGCGGGTGTCGAGGATGTCGAACTGGGCGAGCCGGCCCCAGACCAGGCGGCGGTAGAGCTGGGCGTCGGGCCCGCTCGGCAGCTGCGGGCGGCGCAGCGGGAGGTTCTCCCAGTACGCCCGGTAGGCGGCGGCGCGGCGGAGCAGGAACTCGGCGGGCGGGTCGTCGTTCTCGGAGACGTCGCCGGCGTAGTTGTTCTCGGTCTCGTGGTCGTCCCAGGTGACGACGAAGGGGTGCGCGGCGTGGGCGGCGCGCAGGTCGGGGTCGGACTTGTAGAGGGCGTACCGCAGCCGGTAGTCCTCCAGCGTCAGGGTCTCCTTGTTGAAGTGGGCGGGCAGCGTGCGGTCGGTGTAGTTGCGGGCGCCGCCGGTCGCGTTGACCGCGTACTCGTAGAGGTAGTCGCCGAGGTGGAAGACGACGTCGACGTCCTCCTGCGCCAGGTGCTTGTACGCGGTGAAGTAGCCGTCGTGGTACGCCTGGCAGGAGACGGCGGCGAGGGTGAGCCCGCCGGGCCGGCTGCCCGCGGCGGGCGCGGTGCGGGTGCGGCCGGTCTCGCTCACCCAGCTGCCGGTCCTGAAGCGGAAGTAGTACGTGCGGCCGGCGTCCAGGTGGTCCGCCTCGACGTGCACGGCGTGGTTGAACTCCGGGTGCGCGGTGACGGTGCCGCGTCTGGCGACGCGCCGGAACCGGGCGTCGTGGGCGAGCTCCCACTGGACGGTGACGCGCTCCTGGGGCAGGCCGCCGCCGGGCTCGTAGGGGGCGGGGGCGAGCCGGGTCCAGAGCAGGGCCGACGAGGGCAGCGGGTCGCCGGAGGCGACGCCGAGGGTGAAGGGGTCCTTCCGGATGCGCCGGGCGTCGAGCTCCGCGGCGCCGGCGACGCCCGCGGTGGGCAGGTTGGTGGCGAAGGCGAGCGCGGCGGCGGCGCCGGTGACGGTGAGGAACCGGCGGCGGCCCAGGTGACGGGCGGCGGCGCGGATCTCGGGTGCGTGCTGCTGGCCTGCGGGTGTCATGTGGCCCTCCCCTGACGATTGCTGTCAGGGGGATGCAAGTACCGGGGGACGACGCGAGCCTGTCGCGTACACAACAGCCGCATGGCGGGCGGATGATGTCCGCGTGGACGCCCCTCCCGTACGCTGCGGGGCCATGAACGCATGGCAAACTGCATCGCCGAAGACGGCCGTGGTCACCGGTGCCGGCTCCGGCATCGGCCGCGCCGTCGCCCTAGAACTGCTCGCCGCGGGCTGGTCGGTGGCGCTCGCGGGCCGCCGCCCGCAGACGCTGGAGGAGACGGCCGCCCTCGCGTCGGCGAAGGACGGCGCGACCCTGTGCGTACGGACGGACGTGTCGCACCCCGACGACGTGGCGGCCCTGTTCGCGCGGGTACGCGAGGGCTTCGGCCGGCTGGACCTCCTCTTCAACAACGCCGGTACGTTCGGCCCCGGCGGCGTCCCGGTCGAGGAGCTCCCCTACGACGCGTGGCGGCACGTCGTCGACACCAACCTCAACGGCGCGTTCCTGTGCGCGCAGGCCGCCTTCCGGCTGATGAAGGAGCAGGACCCGCAGGGCGGCCGGATCATCAACAACGGATCCATCTCGGCCCATGCGCCGCGCCCGGACTCGGTGGCGTACACGACGACGAAACACGCCCTGACCGGGCTCACCAAGTCGCTGTCCCTGGACGGCAGGCCGTACCGGATCGCCGTCGGACAGATCGACATCGGCAACGCGGCGACCGACATGACCGAGCGCATGCAGGCCGGAATCCCGCAGGCCAACGGCGAGCTGGCGAGCGAGCCGGTGATGGACGTGGCGGATGTGGCGCGCACGGTGCGGCACATGGCAGAGCTGCCGCTGGAGGCGAACGTGCAGTTCGCGACGGTACTGGCGACCAACATGCCGTACATCGGGCGAGGTTGACGGCTCAGCGCGCGCGCCGGATCTCCACAAGTGGAATAAGTACTACCGCGACGAATGGGGCCGGTGGTCCCCGTATGCTCGGCTTCTCTCCACGAGAACTTCACACTTGGAGCACGTCTTGCGCATACGCACCGCCGCACCCGCCGTCCTCGCCGCCACCGCCCTGTCGGTGTCCCTGCTCGCCGCGTCCCCCGCGTCGGCGGCGGCCGCGAGCCACCAGGGTGGGCTGCACCTCGGCTACATCCAGTACGACAGCCCGGGCCGGGACACCCGCTCGAACTCCTCGCTGAACGCGGAGTGGGTCAACATCCACAACAACGGCCGCTCCGCGGTCCAGCTCAAGGGCTACAAGCTGAAGGACGACACCGGGTACACGTACACCTTCGGCAGCTACAAGATCGGCGCGGGCAAGACCGTCAAGGTCCGCACCGGCAAGGGCGGCAACGCCTCCGGCGTGCGCTACTGGGGCCGGTCGAACTACGTCTGGAACAACGACGGCGACAAGGCGCGCCTCATCAAGCCGAGCGGCTCGCAGCAGGACTCCTGCTCGTGGTCGCGCGTCGGCTCCGGCCACCAGAACTGCCACTGACCCCTGGCTCCTGACTCCTGGCCACGGACCACCGAGCCCCGGCCCCTGGCCACGGCCCACTGACCACTGTCACAGGGGAGGGGAAGGGACAGGGCCGGGCCCGACGCCGCTCGCAGCGGCCGGGCCCGGCCCGTCCCGAAGGGCGATCCTCAGGCCTGGCCCGTCTCGAAGCGGGTGATCTTGTCGCCGTCGACGGTGAACCGCCACTTCGTCCGCATCTCGCCCCATGTGTCGTTCCGGTACGACACGAGCAGCCCGCGGCCGCCGTCCGACTCCGACTCGACGTCCATGTGGCCGTTGGAGGAGAAGATCTCGCGGTCCGCCCAGTCGGCGACGTCCCGGTCCGTGCCGTCGTCGGCCATGGTGGCGCCGGGCGCGAGCAGGGCGTCGAAGGCGGGCTTGTCGTGGGCGTTCACCGCGGTGACGAAGGCCCGGACCGTGGGGTCACCGAGCCGGTTTACCTGGATGCTCATGGGCCCACGTTCACACCGGGCGGTCCGGTGCGCCACCGCGGCGCACACCGCGCGTCACCCGTACGGCCCCGCGGGCCGGGTGGCCGGCGCGGGTCCGGTGGACGGTGGAGGCGGACGCAACCGCCACCCCGCCGAGGGGCCGACCCGGGAGTTCCCCATGACCACCTCCTCGACCTGCTCCTGCCTGGACCGACGTGACCTGGGACTGCTGCTGCTCCGCGCGGGCACCGGCGGCGTGCTGGTCGCGCACGGCGGCCAGAAGCTGTTCGGCTGGTTCGGCGGCGGCGGCATCGAGGGCACCGGCGCCTTCATGGAGTCCGTCGGATACGCGCCGGGCCGCCTGAACGCCGTCGTGGCGGGGCTGGCCGAGGCGGGCGGCGGGCTGCTGCTCGCCCTCGGACTCGCAACGCCCGCGGCGGGCTCCGCCGCGGCGGGGGCGATGGCCGGCGCCACGGCCGTGCACACGCCGAACGGGTTCTTCAGCCAGGGCGGCGGCTACGAGTACCCGGCGTACCTCGGCCTGGTCGCGGCGGCCCTCGCCGTCGCGGGCCCCGGCCGCTACTCCGTGGACCACGCGCTCGGCCACACCCTGGACCGCGGCTGGATGGTGCCGGCCGCGCTGGCGGGCACGGCGGTGGGCGTGCTCGCGACGCTGGGCGCGAGGATCAAGAACGTCCGCGCGGCGGAGAAGGACCGCGAGACGTCCGAGGGGTGAGGCATGCGGGGTGCGGGGGGGGGCAGGGGCCGTTTTCGTACGGGGAGGGGGTGCGGGTGAGAGTGAGAGGTGGACGCGACACTCTGTCCCGGGGGGCACACGGTCGCACCGGTCCGGCGTCCGCCGCCGTCTCGCCCCGTGGGCCCCCGCCATGGCAGGCTGCGGCTCATGGACGACGCTCAGCAGGGCACACCCGAGGAGGCGGCCCGCCAGGATCCGTGGGACACCGTCGACCGGCTGCACGCGTGGCTCGACTCCCACAACCGACGGGAACCCCAAGAGGCCTTGCTCCTGCGGATGTTGAAGCTCTCGGAGGAGGTCGGCGAGGTCGCGCAGGCGGTCATCGGCGCCACCGGGCAGAACCCCCGCAAGGGCACCACCCACACCTGGGACGACGTGCGGTCCGAGCTCTGCGACGTCATCGTCACCGCCATGGTCGCCCTGCGCACCCTCACCCCGGACGCACCCGCCGTCCTCGCCGCCCACCTGCGTCACGTCGACGCCCGCGCCAAAATCGTGTCGCCCCCGGCGGGTTGACGACATAGCCTCGCCCGTCATGACCGACTCCACCCCTTCCCCGGACGCGCCCGCCCCCTCCGACGGCCCGCCCCGCCTCACCCGCCTCACCTTCCACGGCCCGCTCTCCGAGGCCCGTGCGCAGCGCATCGTCGACCGGCTGGCGGCGGCCGGCCCCCGCACCGTGCTCGATCTCGGCTGCGGCTGGGGCGAGTTGCTGCTCCGCGTCCTGGAGTCCGTACCGGAGGCCACCGGTGTCGGCGTCGACCTGAAGGCCGAGGACATCGAGCGCGGCCGCACGGCGGCGAAGGAGCGCGGGCTCGGCGCCCGGGCCGTCTTCGCCGAGGAGTCGGCGACGGACACCGCGCGCGGGCCCGCCGACCTGGTGATGTGCCTCAGCGCCAGCCACGCCCTCAGCTCCGCGCCGCCGCCCCGGGCGACCGTCGAGGCGCTGCACGTGCTGCGCCGCCTGGTGAACCCGGGCGGCCGCGTCCTGCTCGCCGAGGGCTTCTGGCAGCGCGAGCCGACCGCGCGGGAACTCGCCGGGATGTGGCCGGACGCCGACGCCGGGGAGCACCTGTACCTGGGGGATCTGGTGGACGCGGCGATCGAGGCCGGGTTCCGCCCGCAGTGGGTGGAGACGGCGAGCGCGGAGGAGTGGGAGGAGTTCGAGTCGGGCTACCGCTCCGACGTGGAGGAGTGGCTCGCCGCGCACCCCGGCCATCCGCTGGCCGAGGAGACCCGCGAGCGCGTGGACGCCCAGCGCACGTCCTGGCTGCGCGGCTACCGCGGGGTGCTCGGCATCGCGTATCTGACGCTGGTGCCGGTGAGCTGAGTACGGCGTGGCTACCGCCCGAACCAGGTCCCGGCGAGCGCACCGAGGGTCGGTTCGGGCGGCGCGGGCAGTTCCCGCAGGTAGCGGGAGAGATTGCTGTACACGTGGAGCAGGGTGTACGCGAGGAGCCGGCACGGATCGAAGGTCCGGCCGTACTCCTTCGTGAAGAGGTCGAACAGGCCCGGCTCGGCGCGGGTGACGTAGAGGCCGACGGCCACGAAGTCGTAGGCCCGATCTCCGATCATGGCGGGTTCGAAGTCGAGGAGCCCGGTGAGCCGCCGGCCCGCGCCCGGCTCGACGAGGAGATGCTCCCGCATGAACTCCGTGTGCAGCAGGACGGGTTGGGCCAGGAGGTCGGTGCCGGACGGCGGGGCCGCGTCGAGGAAGGCGGGGATCTGCGCCAGCCAGTGCTCCGCGAGCCCCAGGGCGCGCTGCCGCGCCACTACCCCCGCGCGCCGCTCGGCGACGAACACGCTCCAGTCGGCGGGGCCGAGGGCGTCGGCGAGCGGCGCGGGGTCGAGCGCGTGCAGCGCGGCGAGGGTCTCGGCGGCCTCGGCGACGATCCGTTCCCGGTCGGCGCGCGGGATGCCGGGCCAGGCGACGGCGAGGTCCTCGCCCGGCAGCCGGGACATCAGGATGTGGCGCCAGCCGTTCTCGTACGGTCCCGCGTCGTGCACCCGGGGCGTGGCGAGCGGGAGGCGGCCCTCCAGGTGGCGCAGTACGCGGGCCTCGGCGATGCCGTCCCCGGCCGCGGCGCCGGGGAAGAGCTTGAGCACGTGCGCGTCGCCGACGGCGTAGACGGGCTGGGAGCCCGCGGGGAAGCGGGCCAGGGGCGCACCCGTGAGGCCGAGCCGGGCGCACAGGTCCTCGACGGCGGGCCGCATGATCGCCTCGTCGCCGACGACACGGTCCCACTCCTCGTCCGTGGTCACCTCGGGCAGCATGACCGGCACCGTATCCGCTACCGAAGTAGGGCGGCGAGCGACTTTCGGCGGCTGCACGGGGTGGCGGGCGGCTCCTAGCGTCGGGGGGACAGGCGAGCGGCGGTGGCCGGCGTCACGGGGTGGAACGGAGTCCATGGGATGCCGGGCAGCGAGCTCAGCGAGACGGGTAGCAGGACCAACGGCGAGGCCGGCGCCACGGCGACGGAGCTCGGGCATCCGCGGGGTGATCTGCTGCTGTTGTTCGGCGGGCTGCCGGTGCTCGGGCTGCTGCTCGGGCTCGCGCTGCCGCGCTTCGCCCGCTGGGCGTCCGGGTCGCCGGTGCTGCCGTGGCGGGACGGCGTCGAGTTCGTCGGGCGGTTCGACGGGCCGTGGCAGACCGCGCTCGTCATGGCCGTCGGGCTCGTAGCCGGGCTCGTCCTGGCCTTCGTGGCGCTCACCGAGACGATGAAGCTGACGGTGACCGACGAGCGGGTGCGCGTCGAGCGGAACGACCGTACGCGGGCCTTCGAACGGGCCGACGTCTCGGCCGTGTTCCTCGACGGCAAGCACCTGGTCCTGCTGGGCAGGGACTCGGGCGAACTCACGCGCGGCGAGCCCGGCGCACGCGCCGCCGCGCTCGCCGCCGCCTTCCGCGCCCACGGCTACCCCTGGCACGCCACCGACCCGCACGCCGACCGGTTCCGCCGCTGGATCCCGGGCACCCCCGACCTGCCCGCCGAGGTCCACGCGCTCCTCGCGGCACGCAAGGCCGCGCTGCGGCGGAAGGCGCCGAAGGACGCGCGGGACTTGGTGGAGACGGTGCGGGGGCTCGGTTTCGTCGTACGGGACGAAGGAGCGGAGCAGTATTGGCGGCCGCTCACCGGAGGGTGATGCGCGCCGCCGACTGCCCCGGGCGTGCGGAGGGCGGCGGCCCGGGCCGCCCTCACACCCGCTCCGCACGCCCCCTGCGCGCCTCACATCACCCCTGCCGCCCGGAGGGCCCTCACTCCCCGCCCCGCAGCGCCTCCCCCACCTCCCTCGCCAGCAACTCGACGTACGCGTCCGTCCACTTCTCGACCGTGTCGCGGTCCCAGAGGTCGGTCGAGAACTCCAGATAGCCGCCGAGCACGTCACCCGTGGGGATCAGACCGAGGTTGAACTCGGAGCGCGCCCCCGGCACCGCGAGGTCCTCGACCGCCGTGGTCACGCCCGGCAGGTCGACCTCCGTCCGCAGCGAACTCTGGTACTGGAAACCGAGCGGCAGCCGGTCGGGCACCTCGGTGCCGAGCACCGCGCCCACCTCCGCCGCCACCGCGCGCAGCGGAGCCGCGTGGTCGAGGGCGTCGACCGCGGTGCGCGCCACCTGGTCCACCAGCGCGCCGAACGAGGCGGCCGCGTCGCCGCGGATCCGCAGCGTGAACGACGACACCGTGCACGCCGCGAGCGCCTCGAACTCGCGCCGCTCCCGGTTGGCGTGGGAGATGCCGAGCACGACGTCCGGCGCGTCGCCCACCTCGGCGACCAGCCGCGCCAGCGCGGCCGCCGTCACCACGAAGGGTGTCGTGCGGTGCCGGCGCGCCAGCTCCTCGACATCGGCGCGCGCGGCCCGGCCCACGGTGAACAGCACCACGTCGCCCGCCCCGCTCAGCTCCTCGGGGCGCGGCCGGTCCAGCGGCAGCGGCAGGCCGAAGGACGCGCCCGCCAAGGCGCGCGCCCAGTGGTCGACCAGCCTGCTCCCGTCCTGGCCGCGGTCGTGCTCACGCTGCCAGCGCGCGTACTCGCCGGGCTGCGGGACCCGGCCCGGCAGGGTGTGCGGCACGCCGGTGACCTCCGCCCGGTACAGCGCGGCCAGCTCCCGCAGCAGGACGCTGACGGACCAGCCGTCGCAGGTCGCGTGGTGCAGGACGAAGAGCAGCACCCACCGGTCCTGCCCCGTGCGCAACAGGCGCAGCACCGGGGCGAGTTCGGCCTCGATGTCGAAGGGGACGGCCGCCGCCTGCGCGGCCACGCGCTCCGCCTCCTCCTCGGCGGCGGCCGCCGAGCCGAGGCGCGCGACGAGGTCCTCCCCCGGCAGCGGCACCGGCCGGGGCCGCAGCGCCTCCTGCCACCACTCGTCGCCGTCCGCCACGAAGCGGGTGCGCAACGCCTCGTGCCGGGCGACGAGTCCGTCGAGCGCGGCGCGCAGGGCCGGTACGTCGAGGGCTCCCGTCAGGGTGATCCGCATGGCCACGTTGTAGATCTGCGGGCGGGGGTGGGTGCGGTGGCGGGTGATGAAGGCGTTCTGCTGGGCGGTGACGGGGGCGCGGGCGACGACGTCGGCGGCGGGTGTCCGGCCGGCCGTATCCCCGTCGCCGGCCTGGGCCTCGCCCACCCGGGTCGCCCCGGACTTCTCCGACACCCCGGACGCCTCTTCGAGGTCCCCGACCAGGTACGCCGCCATGGCCCGCAGGCCCGGCTCCTCATAGAAGCGGGCGATCGGGTACTCCGTGCCGAACTCCTCCCGTACGCCGTTCGCCAGCCGGACCGCCGTGAGGGAGTGTCCGCCCAGCTCGAAGAAGGAGGCGTCGTCGGCGATCGCCGCCACCTCGACCTCGAACTCCTCGGCCCACAGCCGCCGCAGCCGTTCCTCGACGTCACGCACCGCCGGACGCGTCCGCTCGGTGGCTTCCGGGGGCGCCGGCGCCGTCGAGGTGACCAGGGACGTCGACGTGACCAGGGACGGAGCGGGCAGCGCGGCCCGGTCCACCTTGCCGTTGGCGGACAGCGGGAGCGCGGGCAGCACGGTCCAGGCGTGCGGCACCAGTTGCCCGGGCAGCCGCGCCGCCAGCTGTGCCGTCAGCCGGTCGGCGAGTTCCTGCCCCGATTCCCCGCCGGTCGCCGACGGCACCACGTACGCGGCGAGGAACGCCTCGCCGCGCCGGTCGCGGCGGGCCAGGACGAGTGCCTCGCGGACGCCCGCCAGAGCGCCGAGGGCCCGGGAGGCCTCCTCGGGCTCGACGCGGTGGCCACGGATCTTCACCTGGTCGTCGGCCCGCCCCCGGAACTCCAGCGCCCCGTCGCCGGTCCAGCACACCAGGTCCCCGGTGCGGTACATGCGCCCTTCGGCGCCCAGCGGGTCGTCGACGAAGCGCTCCGCCGTCAGGTCCGGGCGGCCCAGGTATCCGGTGGCCACGCCGGGCCCGCCGACGTACAGCTCCCCCACCTCGCCGACGGGCACCTCGCGGCCTCGCGCGTCGAGGACCCGGAGCGTGACGTTGTCCACGGGCCGGCCGATCGGGATCGGGGCGGCGGAGGCGGTGTCGGTGGCTGAGGCGGTGGCAGTGGCTGAGGCGTCGGCGCCCGGTTCCCGCGCCGGCACCGTCTGCGCCGTGCACAGCACCGTCACCTCGGTGGGCCCGTACACGTTCACCGTCTCGTACGGGGCGCCGGGGCGCGGGCGGGTGCGCAGCACGTCGCCGCCGAGCAACAGGTGCCGCAGCGGCGGCTGTTGGCGCTCGGGGAGGGCGAGGACCGCCTCGCCGAGGGCGGTCGGCAGGATGGAGAAGCCGATGCGGTGCTCGGCGTACCAACGGGCCAGTGCCGCGGGGTCCTTGCGGACCGTGTCGTCGGCCACGACGACGGTGGCGCCCGCCGTCAGGGCCGGCCAGATCTCCAGCACGGCGGCGTCGAAGCCCTGGCTGCAGACGGCGGCGGCACGGTCGTCGGCGGTGAACCCGAACCGCTCGTGGTGCCACTGGCACAGATCCACCACGGCCCGGTGCGGGACGGCAACGCCCTTGGGCACGCCGGTGCTGCCGGAGGTGTAGACGGCGAAGCACAGGGAGTCGGAGCCGTGGGAGGGGGCGGGCTGCACGGCCGCGGCCGACCTGGTGTCAACGGCGTGCACGGCGCCGATGTCGACCACGGCGGTCCCGGGCCGTGGCGTGGGCCGCGCGGCTTCCGTGCCCCCCTCGCCGCTCACCACCAGGACGCGTGCGCCGCTCTCCGCCAGGATCGCCTCGGCCCGCGCCCTGCCCTGGCCGGGGTCCAGCGGCACGTAGCCACGGCCCGCCTTGAGGGCCGCGAGCATGGCGACGACCAGGTCGGTGCCGCGGGGCAGCCACAGGGCGACGGGGCCGGGTCCGCCGCCCTCCGCCGCATCCTCCGCCGTCTCCCCTTCGGTGCGCAGGGTCGCGGCGAGCCGCTCCGCGCGCTCGGTCAACTCCCGGTAGCTCAGCACCACTTCGCCGCTGATCACGGCGGTGCGGTCCGGGGCGACCTCGGCCCAGCGCGACGCCAGCGCGTCGACGGTGCTGCTCGTCCGCTGCCGTACGGCTCCCCGGCGCCACGCCCGGGGCACCACGGCCGCCGGAGCCGCTTCCCCGGCCGTCCCGCCGACCTCCGCCTCGCCCGTCGTCGCCGCACTCGTCGTCTCCCCGACCGCCGCCGCGAGGACGTCCCGGAACGTCCCGAAGAACGCGTCGATCGTCGCCTCGTCGAAGAGGTCGGTGTGGTACTCGAAGTGGCAGCGGATGCCCTCGGGCAGGTCGGTGAAGTACACGCCGAGATCCGTCAGCGCCTTGTCGGGACCCGCGTCGAGCGGCGTCGCCCGCACCCCGGGCAGGTCGAGGCGGAACGGGTCGCCGGTCTCGAACTCGGCGAGGGTCTGGAAGACCGGCGTCCGGTCCAGGGCGCGCGGCGGCGCGAGTTCCCGTACGACCGCCTCGAAGGGCACGTCGGCGTGGTCGTAGGCGTCCAGGGCGACCCCGCGCACCCGGTCCAGGAGCGTGCCGAAGTCCGGGTCTCCGGAGAGGTCCAGGCGCAGGGCCAGAGTGTTGACGAAGAAGCCGACGACGTCCTCGTACTCCGGCGTCCGGTCCGACATCGGGGTGCCGATGACGAGGTCGTCCTGGCCGGTGACGTGGCGCAGGGCCGCCGCGTAGCCGGTGAGCAGGGTCATGAAGAGGGTGCTGCGGCGCTCACGCCCGAACCGGCGTACACGGTCGGACAGTTCGGGATCGAGCGAGCGGAACAGGGCGCGGCCGCGCGAGGTCATGACGGCGGGCCGCGGCCGGTCGGTGGGCAGGGCGAGGACGGGCAGTTCGCCGTCGAGCACCTTCTTCCAGTACGCGAGGTCCTCGGCCGCCTTGGTCCCGCCGAGCGAGGCCTGCTGGGCGCGGGCGTGGTCGGCGTAGGTGCGGGCGAGGACGGGGAGGTCCGCCGGGGGCCCGTCCGGCAGCTGCGCGCGGTAGAGGGCGGAGAGGTCGCGGGTGAGCACGGCGGCCGACGCGGCGTCCATCACGATGTGGTGCAGGGACAGGACGAGGACGTGCCGACGGGTGCCGAGGCGGACGAGGCGCGTCACGAACAGCGGCCCCGCCGCCAGGTCGAAGCGGCGCTCGCTCTCGGCCGCGAGGGTGTCGGCGACGGCGTCACCCGCGTACGCGCCCGTGCCGTCGACGACGGCGAAGTCCACCTCGCCGGGCGCCGAAGCGAACTGCCGTGGCCGGCCCGCCACTTCGCAGAAGACGCTGCGCAGCTGCTCGTGCCGGGCGGCGAGCTCGCGCACGGCGGCGCGCAGCGCGGGGACGTCCAGCGGCCCGTCGAGCTCGATGGCCTTGGTCTCGTTGTACGCGGTGCGGCCGGGGAGCATCCGCTCCAGGAACCAGACGCGCTGCTGCCCGGGAGAGAGCGGAGCCCCCTGATCCCGCGGGGGCTCCACCCGGCCGCCCCCGGCGACCGCTTCCCGTACGTCCGTCGCGGGCGCCCCGCACGCGCGGCGCAGCGCGTCGAAGTGGACCAGGCCCTCCCGCAGCGCCGCGGGAGCGACACCGAAGTCGACGAGACCGACGATCTCGTCGGCGCCCGCGGCATGCACGGCGTCCGCGACGGACCGTACGCTCTCGGGGCTGCCGATGAGGGCCCGTTGGTCGCAGTAGCGGTCGTAGGCGCGGCGGAAGACCACGTCCAGGTCGTCCTCGGTCATCGCCGACATGTCGACCCGCTGGCCGAGGCTGCCCGCGACGTTGCCGAAGAGCGACAGTGACGAGCGCATGTACCGCGCGAGGGGTTCGCGGGCCTCCTCGCGTGCCGCCGCGTGGTCCTCGGCGAGGTAGGTGTGCAGGAGCACGGCCACGTGGCCCGCGTCGGGGTCCAGGCCGTGGGCGGCGCGGGTGCGGCGGTAGAGCGCGACGTTCTCGTGGAGCTGCTCCACGCTCTGGGTCATGAGGTTGGTGACGATGCCCAGGTCGTGGCGGGCGGCCAGTTCGTACGAGGCCGGGTTGCCGACGACCGCCGTGTACATCGGCGGGGCGTCCTGCACCGGGCGGGGGAAGAGCCGCAGCTCGCTCTCGCCGGTGCCGGTGGCGCGGCGCACCGGCTCGCCCCGCCACAACTGGCGTACCTGGGCGACCTGTTCGTACATCAGCTCCTTGTGGGAGCCGAACCGCTCGGGGAAGAAGACGAAGTCGTTGGCGTGCCAGCCGCTGGCACAGCCGATGCCGATGCGGCCGCCGGAGAGGTTGTCGACCATCGACCACTCTTCGGCGACGCGGATCGGGTCGTGCAGCGGCAGCACCACGGAGCCCGCGTTGATGCGGATGCGGCCGGTCTCGCGGGCGAGCGCGGCGGCGAGCACGACGGGGTTGGGGAACAGGCCGCCGAAGGAGTGGAAGTGCCGCTCGGGGATCCACAGGGAGTGGAAGCCGTTGCGGTCGGCGAACCGGGCGGTCTCCAGGAGGTGGTCGTACTTGCCGTGCCGGGGCGCCGAGTCGTCCTGCGGGTAGTCGCCGAAGAAGTAGACGCCGAAGTCGAGGGTGCGGGAGGGCTGCGACGGCCGTGCCGGCCGTGCTGACGGTGCCGGCCGTGCGGGCGGTTGCGCTTGCGCGGCACGTGGCGGCTCCGGCTCGCGCCTCGGCTCGGTGCGGGTCGCGGCCGCCGCGCTGTTCCAGGCCATGGCCTGCGGCTTCGGCGCTGGCGACTTCGGAGCTTGCGGTGTCGGCGCCGGAACCGCCGGGGCCGGCACACGCGCCTTCGCCGCCCGTGGCGTCGCCCGCGCGCCGCCGACGGAGAACCCCGCCGCCCGCAGCTCCCGCAGCGAGTCCTTGACCGCGTCCGCGATGAACTCGCAGTCACCATCGGTGTGTTCGGTGGAGAGGAAGAAGTTGCGCCACTCCCACACGTGGACGCCGCGCAGCATGAGGTGGTGGTAGAGCAGTTCCATGTCCGCGCGGTGCTCGAAGCGGAACATCGAGCCGAAGTGGCTCATGCTCAGGGCGAAGCCCTCGTCCTCGAAGAAGGCGTTGAGGGTGGCGGCGAGCTCGTCCGTACGGGCGTTGAGGCGCTCCTGGAGCCGCGGGCTGTGCTCCTTGAGGTGGGCCAGTACGGCACGGGTGGCGACCATCGACACGGGGTGCTGGATGTAGGTGCCGCCGAAGAAGGTGGTGTCGGCCGCCGGGTAACTGTCGTCCCCGTAACTCCAGTGGCCGCCGTCGATGCCGTCCATGATGTCGGAGCGGCCCGCGACGGCCCCGATCGGGAAGCCGCCGCCGAGCAGCTTGCCGTAGGTGGCCAGGTCGGGCGTGACGCCGTAGAGCTCCTGGGCGCCGCGCGCGGCGGGCCGGAAGCCGGTCAGCATCTCGTCGAAGAGCAGCACGATGCCGTGGCGCGCGGTGAGTTCGCGCAGCCGCCGGACGAACGCGGCGGGCCGGAGCGACGGATGGCGGCTCTGCACCGGCTCCACCACGACCGCCGCGATGTCCGCGGCCTGCCGCGCGATGACGTCGAGGCTCTCCTCGCTGCCGTACGGCAGGACGAGCAGGTCGGCGACGGCGCCCTGCGGTATCCCCGCGGACATCGGCACGGTGGTGAGGCCGTCGCCGCCGGTGCGCGGGGAACGGCCGAGCACGTTGTCGTTGTGGCCGTGGTAGGCGCCCTCGAACGTGATGATGCGGGAGCGGCCGGTGGCGGCGCGAGCGAGCCGGATGGCCGCGGAGTTCGCCTCCGTACCGGAGTTGGCGAACGCGACGCGCTCCATGCCGGTCAGCTCGGCGAGCAGTTCGGCGGCCTCGCCGGTCTCGACGGTGCGCGGGCCGAGCTGGATGCCGCGCGAGAGGTGCTCGCGGACCGCCTCGGCGACGAAGGCGGGCTCGTGGCCGAAGAGCAGGACGCCGAAGCCCATGGTGATGTCGACGTACCGGTTGCCGTCGATGTCCTCCAGCCACGAGCCGTGCGCGCGCCGCCCCGCGATCGGGTACAGCATCTCCTTCGTACTGCTGCGGAAGCCGACGGCGGCGCGGCTGTCGGCGAGCACGCGGCGGTAGCGCTGGGTGACGCGTTTGGAGGTGGGCGTCTTGGCGGTGTAGCGCCGCACCAGGTCGTCGAGGTGGGCCCGCTGCGTGTCGGAGGCGTTGCCGCGGAGCATTCCCGAGCCGCGGGAGACTTCCAAGCGGGGCCCGTGCTGGGCGGCGCGGGCCGGGCCGGAGGGCTCCGGATCCGGCGCCGGTGCGCCCATCTGCCGGGAGATGCGCTGCGACAGCTCGGCCATCGCGGCGAGGTCCTCGTCGACGGCCGCGGAGACGGAACGGTCGACGGAGCGGTTGACGGACTCGGTCCCGGTCACCGTGCGGCCTTCCCGTTCGAGGCCAGCAACTGCGAGAGCTGGCCCATCAGTTGGAGCTGCATCTGGGAGAGCTGGTGGACCTGCCGCACGAGGTCGTCGACTTCGCGCCGGGTGGCGTACTCGACGGGAGGTGCGGGGGTGGGGGCAGGGGCCGGGTCACGGTACGCGGGGGCGGGGTCGTGGTACGTGGGGGCGGGGTCGCGGTACGCGGGTGCGGGCTCCCGGGGCGCCGGCACGGAGGGCGTCACCGGAGGCGGGACGGGAGACGTCACGGGTGCGGCAACCGGTGCCGTGTAAGGCTCCGCGTACGGCTCCCTCGTGGCCGGTTCGGGCTCCGCGGCCCGTACCCCGCCGCCGCCCGTCTTCTCCACGATGATCAGCGCGAGCCCCTTCGCCGACCCGGCCTCCTCGAAGAGCTCCCGCATCGACACCTTGACCCGGTGCTCCTCCTCCAACTCCCGCAGCACACCGATCATCTGCAGCGAGTCCGCGCCGAGGTCGAAGAAGGAGGCGTCCTCGGCTATCTCGCTCGTGTCGTAGCTGAGATGTGCCGCGGTGACCTTGATGATGTGCTGGAGCACGCGCTCGACCGCTGCCTCGTCCTGTGCCACTTCCGCCTCATCCCTTGCCGCTTGTACGGGTTGTCCGCGCCGGGGAAGGTGGTTCCCCGGGCCTGTCCAGTAGTCCTTGTGCTGGAACCGGTAGCCGGGCAGCGGGATCCGCCGCCCCGACCCGCCCATGAAGGGCCGCCAGTCCAGTGGCGCGCCGGCCCGGTACAGGCCGGCGGCCGCTTCCCACAGCGGTTCCAGGCCGGCGCCGCGCCGCAGCGTCGGCAGAGCCGGCCGGTCCGGCAGCGCGCGGCGGGCGAGCCCGCTGAGGGTCGCGTGCGGGCCGATCTCGACCAGCGCGCCCACGCCGTCGTGGGCCGACCCCAACTCCCGCAGCGCGTCGCCGAATCGCACGGGCTCGCGGGTCTGCCGTACGAAGTAGTCGGCGTCCGGGACCCAGCCCACCGGCCGCGTGCGCCCGTCCACACCGCTCACGAACGGCACCTCCACGGGACGCGGCCGGACGTCCGCCACGAGCTCCCGCACCCCCGCGAGGACCGGGTCCATGAGGGCGGTGTGGAAGGCGTGCCGCACCGGCAGTTCCCGCGCCGGGACACCGCGCTCGGCCAGCAGCTCCGTCAGCCGGCGCATGGCGGTCGCCGGACCGGCGAGCACCTGGCTGTGCGGGCCGTTGCTGACGGCGAGCTCCACGCCGGGCACCTCGGCGGCCAGCTTCTCCGCCTCGTACGGCTCCGTCGGGACCGCGACCATCGCGCCCGGCGCGCAGCGCCCCCGCATGAGCGCGCCGCGTCCCGCCGTCAGGCGCAGCCCGTCCTCGACCGAGAGCGCCCCGGCCGCGTACAGCGCCCCGTACTCCCCCACGCTGTGCCCGGCCACGGCACCCGGCACGATCCCGGCCTCCCGCCACAGGGCGACGAGCGCGCACTGCAACGCGAAGAGCGCGGGCTGCGCGATCGCGGTCTCACCGACGGGCTCCCCCGGCCCGTCCTCGCCGGACCCGAGGAGCGCGTCGAGCAGCGTGCCGCCGCCGGTGAGGGCGGCGAAGTGCCGCTCGCAGGCGTCCAGGGTTGCGCGTACGACGGGAAAGCGCCGGTGGAGGGCGCGGGCCGCGCCCCGGTGGAGGCTGCCCTGCCCGGTGAAGAGGAACCCGGCGCCGGGGACCGCGCCCGACGCCCCGCCCGGCGCCCCGCTCGCGCGGGGCCCCGCCAGCCAGTCGTCCAGGCCGCCGGTGAGGGCGGCCACGCTGTCGCCCCGTATCGCGAGCCGGTGCCTGCGGTGGGCCCGGCCGAGGGCCAGCGTGGTCACGAGGTCCGCGGTGCGGATCCCGGGGTGGGCGCGCAGATGGTCGCGCAGGGCCGCGGCGTTGTCGGCCAGAGCGGCCTCGGTGTGACCCGAGACCACCAGGACCCCCGGGGGCGGCGGGGCGTCGGCCGCCGCGGGGGACGCGGGCTCGGGGGCCTGCTCCAGTACGACGTGGACATTGGTGCCGCCGACGCCGAAGGAACTGACGCAGGCCCGGCGCGGCAGGTCGCCCGACGGCCACGGGCGCGCGGAGTCGGGGATGTAGAAGGGGCTCGCGGCGAGGTCGAGGGCGGGATTGGGGCGGCGGAAGTTGGCCATCGGCGGGATGACGCCGTGCCGCAGGACGAGGAGCGCCTTGACGAGGCTCGCCAGGCCCGAACACACGTCGAGGTGGCCGATGTTGGCCTTGACCGAGCCGAGCGCGCAGTACCCGGTGCGGTCGGTGTCGGCGCGGAACGCGGCGGTGGCGCCCGCGAACTCGATCGGGTCGCCCTTGAACGTGCCGGTGCCGTGCGTCTCCAGATAGCCGACCGTGCCCGCGTCGACGCCCGCACGGGTGAGGGCGCGGCGGATGGCTCCCCGCTGGCCGTCCGCGCTGGGCGCGCTGAACGCCTTCTTGCCCGCGCCGTCGTTGTTGACACCCCAGCCCCGGATGACGCCGTGGATGTGGTCGCCGTCGGCGAGCGCCCGGTCCAGGCGCTTGAGGACGACGGCCACGACGCCGGTGCCGCCGACCGTACCGTCGGCGTCGGCGTCGAACGGCCGCAGGCAGCCGCTCTTGGAGAGGATGGACCCCTTCACGTACCGGTAGCCGAGCACCTGCGGCACATGGAGGGCGGCGGCCCCGGCGACGGCGATGTCGCACTCCCCGGCGACCACCGACTGCGCGGCGAGGTACACCGCGGTCAGCGAACTGGAGCACGCCGTCTGGACGTTGACGGCCGGGCCGGTCAGACCGAGGCGGTAGGCGGCGCGGTTGGCGGTGAAGTCCGTGAAGTTGCCGATGGTGACCTGGAGTCCGGCGACCCAGTCCGCGATGCCGCCCTCCAGGACGTTGTTCTGCAGGTACGTCTGGAGGGAGTAGAGGTGGTAGCCGGTGCTGGCGTACACGCCGACGTCACAGCTGTCCTGTCCGCCGTCCTGTCCGCCGCGCTCGTGGTCGCCGCCCTGCCCGCCCGCGTACCCGGCGTTCTCCAGGGCGTGGTGCACGCACTCCAGGAACAGCCGGTGCTGCGGGTCGGTGATGCGGGCCTCGTGCGCGCTCATCCCGAAGAAACCGGCGTCGAACCCGGCGATGTCGTCGAGCACGCCGCTCGCCCCGACGAAGTCGTCCGCGCGGTACGCCTCCTCGGGCACCCCGGCGGCGGCGAGTTCGGCGTCGGTGAAGCGGCGGATGCGGTCGGCGCCGTCACGGATCGTGCGCCAGAACTCCTCCGGGGTGTCGGCGCCGGGCAGCCGGAAGGAGAGGCCGACGACGGCGACGGCGTCACGGTCGGTACGGGTCACCGGACTTCACTCCCCCTCTGACTCCTGCCCAGGTTCCGGTCCTCGCCCTCACCGGGTCCCTCGCTCCGCCCCTGCCGCACCAGCACGACGAACATCCCCACGCACAGACAGATCGCGAACCCGTGCAGCAGGCCGACGACCTGCAGGGGTGTGAAGCGGTCCAGGAGGGCGCCGCTGACCAGCATCCCGAGGCCGAAGCCGGTGTTCTCGACCGAGGCGGAGAGCCCGAAGAGCCTGCCGCGCTCCTCGTCGGGCGCGGCCTGGAGCCGGGTGACGTAGGCGACCTCGGTGAGGCCGTCCGCCATGCCGGCCACCAGCGCGGCCACGACCGCCACCCCCGTCGGCAGCCCGGCGAAGACCACGATGAACGCCGCCGACATCACGCAGGCCCCGACGGCGAAGGCCCGCTCCCCCGGCCCCTGCCGTCCGCCGCGACCGGCCCACCGCCCGCAGATCTGCTGCATGACGATGTTGCCGATGGCCCACGTGGCCCAGAACTGGCTGACGAACGTGGCCGGATGGGACGGGTCGAGGTCGCTGGAGTAGACCGGCAGGGCCACGTTGTGGGACGAGGAGCCGAGCCCGTCGGCGGCCCGCAGGGCGATCATGACGGCGAGGACGGGAGCGGCCCGCACCAGCAGGAGCGCCCCGCCGCGCCGGGCCCGGCCCCCCGCATCACCGTCCTTCGCACCGGGGTTCGGTCCGGCCGCCGCCTCCGCCTTGGCCTCGGCCCGCGTACGGATCGGCAGCGAGAGCAGCACACCCGCCGACACCGCGAAGCTGGCGGCGTCCAGGGAGATGGCGGCGGTGTAACCGAGCTGGGCGACCACGACGCCCGCGGAGGCGAAGCCGGCGATCATCGCGAGCGAACGGCCGGTGGCGAGGAGGGAGTTGGCGCGCATCCGCAGTTCGGCGCCGACGATCTCCGGGATGCTGCTGCGCAGCGCCACGCCCGACAGCGTCGAACAGAAGCCGGTCACCACGGCCAGCACGTACAGAAGACCCGCGCGCCCCGCCTCGGGTGCGATCAGCAGCGCTATCATGGCGGCGCACTGCGTCAGATCGGCGCCGACCATCAACCTCTTGCGGTCGTACGCCGAGACCAGCCGTCCGCTCACAAAGCCGGAGACGACACTGGTCAACAGGCGTACGGCCATGAAGAGTCCCGCGGCCAGCGCGCTGTCGGTCACCTCGTAGACGAAGACGTTGAGGGCGACCATGTTGAGGTAACTGCCGTACGCGGAGACGCCGTTACCCACGACGAGCAGGCGAAAGTGGATCAAGCGTCCCCCTGGTCCGGGCCGGGCTGCTGCCATTCGGGTCGTGCACGGCTGCGCTCAGCCGAGACCGCCTTCACACTCACCCGCCCCGAAGCGCGCCCACAGTCCCTCGAATTGGGGACTTGACATCGCAGATCGCGCCCGGTTCGCGCTCAGTAGCCACGCATTTCCCCTGGGTACGCGGGGTTTCCTTTCTGTTTCTCCACGACCGTGGTTAGATCACGTTGCGGCCACAGCCGCCGTACGTGTTGACAGTCCCTCCCGGAGGGAAGATGCCAGTAGACCGGCGCCCGCAGAACGCACCGGCGTTGTCCCACAGGGAGCGTCAGGTGTTGGCCCACATCGCGGCAGGCCTCTCGCACAAGCAGGTCGCCAGACGCCTGGGCATCAGCGTGCACACCGTGAGCACCTATCTGCGCCGTATCCGCAGCAAGCGCACCGCTCCCACGGTGGCTCACCTGATCCATCTGAGCCGCAGCGAGGAGTGCTAGGGACCGTCCCCCGGGAGGATCCGTGCGGCCGGGTCAGCCCCCGCGGCGCACCCGGGCCGCCCGGCGGGCCTCGGCGAGCTTGCGGGCCTCGGAGCTCTTGCGGGACTTCCCGCCCGTAGCGCCGCCTCCCGAGCCGCCCGCCCCCTCCGCGCCGCCGGCGCCGCGGGAGCCGTCCTTGCTGGTGCCGAGGCCGCGGAAGGGCTTGTTGGTGTTCTTGGGGCGGGCCGCGGCGGGGCCGCCGTCGAGCGGGGTGCCGGACGGGCGGCGCGCCCCGGTGATGCGGCTCAGCTCCGCCTCGCCGGAACGCACCTTGATGACGGCCGGCTCCACGCCGGCCTCGGTCAGCACCCGGCCGGTCTCGCGGCGCTGGCCGGAGAGGACGAGGGTGACGACCCGGCCGGACTCGCCGGCCCGGGCGGTGCGGCCCGCGCGGTGCAGATAGTCCTTGGGGTCGGTCGGCGGGTCGACGTTGACGACGAGGTCGAGGTCGTCGACGTGCAGGCCGCGGGCCGCGACGTTGGTCGCCACCAGGGCGGTGACCTGGCCGTCCTTGAACTGGGCGAGGGTGCGGGTGCGTTGCGGCTGGGACTTGCCGCTGTGCAGGGCGGCAGCGGGCACCCCGTTGGCGCGCAGGTGCCGGGTGAGCTGGTCGACGGCGTGCTTGGTGTCGAGGAACAGCAGGACGCGGCCGTCGCGGGCGGCGATCTCCGTGGTGACGGCGTACCGGTCGGGGGCGTGGACGACCAGGACGTGGTGGTCCATCGTCGTGACGGCGCCGGCGGACGGGTCGACCGAGTGGACGACGGGATCGCGGAGGTAGCCCTCCACCAGCTGGTCGACGTCGCGGTCCAGGGTGGCCGAGAACAGCAGCCGCTGGCCGTCGGGGCGCACCTGGTCGAGGGCCTCGGTGACCTGCGGCAGGAAGCCCATGTCGCACATCTGGTCGGCCTCGTCGAGGACGGTGATCCGGACCCGGCCGAGGCGGCAGGCCTTGCGCTCGATCAGGTCGTGCAGACGGCCGGGGGTGGCGACGACGACCTCGGCGCCGTCGCGCAGCGCGGCGATCTGGCGGCCGATGGAGATGCCGCCGACGACGGTGGCGAGCCGCAGCCGGAGCGCCTCGGCGTACGGGGTGAGCGCCTCGGTGACCTGCTGGGCGAGCTCGCGGGTGGGCACGAGGACGAGGGCGAGCGGCTGCTTGGGCTCGGCGCGGCGCCCCGCGGTACGCGCGAGCAGCGGCAGCCCGAAGGCGAGCGTCTTGCCGGACCCGGTCCGCCCGCGCCCCAGCACGTCACGCCCGGCGAGGGCGCTGGGCACGGTGACGGCCTGGATCGGGAACGGCTCACGCACGCCGAGGGCGTCGAGGGTGCGCAGGAGGGCGGCGGGCAGGTCCAGGTCGGCGAAGGACCGGGGCGCGGCGGCCTCGGGGCGGTCCGGGTGGGTCATGGGAGCCTTCCGCGGAGGGAACGAAACGGAACGGAACGTACCGAGGAAGGCCCGGCAGGTGGTGGCCCCGCGAGCGGGCCCGGTGACGCTGGGTGCCCGGCGGAGCCGGGGTGACGCTGGGTGCCCGGCCGAAGCCGAGGTCCCCCGGGCGGCCCCGGCCGGAGCCGGAGATCGCCTGGGTGCCCCGGCCGGGGCCGGAGCGGGTGGGGCAGACGAGCCGTGCTGTACGCCGGGTTCTGTACCGCGGGTCCTCGCGGACGTCGCGGCGACGGCCATCCATCTAGGGCCGGCATTGCTGCCGGCCTCGTGCGGTCTACCCGCGGACTCGGGCGGGCAGCCCTCGAACGTCCGCGCAGAGCGCGTTTCACGGCGCTCCTCTTGACCTTGCTCCAGGTGGGGTTTACCTAGCCGCCTGAGTCACCTCAGGCGCTGGTGGTCTCTTACACCACCGTTTCACCCTTACCTCGCGCCGGAGCGCGGGGCGGTCTGCTTTCTGTGGCACTGTCCCGCGGGTCACCCCGGGTGGCCGTTAGCCACCACCTTGCCCTGTGGAGCCCGGACGTTCCTCGGGAAGCCTCCCGAAGGAGCCTTCACGCGACCGCCCGCACGGCTCGTCTGCCGTGCGCACCATGGTACCCGCCGGGTCCCGCACCCCGCCCCGCGGCCGGGGCGCGTGCGGTCAGGCCCACGGCGTCCAGGGGCGGGCAGGGGCCGACTCGGGCGGGTCGCCCGCGCTTGACCTTGTCGCAGCGTCAACGTTTCTACTGGGCCCATGCGGATCGGAGAGCTCGCCGCCGTTGTCGGCGTCACCACGCGTGCCATCAGGCACTACCACCACCTGGGCCTGCTGCCCGAGCCGGAGCGGCGGGCCAACGGGTATCGGTCGTACGGGCTGCGGCACGCCGTCGCGTTGGCTCGTGTCCGGCGGCTGACCGAGCTCGGGCTCGGGCTCGCCGAGGTGCGGGACGTACTCGCGGACGACGCGGGGCGCGACCTCGCCGAGGTTCTCGCCGAGCTGGACGCGGACCTCGCCCGGCAGGAGACCGCCATCCGTGAGCGGCGGGCGCGGCTGCGGTCGCTTCTCGACGAGGCCGGGCGCGGAGGGATCTCGTGCGAGGGTCCCGTCTCCCCCGAACTCGCCGACTTCTTCCGGGAGATGGAGCGCGCATCGGCCGGGCGCGAGGGGGCGGAGTCGGCGATGGCCGCCAAGGACCGTGAGTTCCTCGCGCTGTTCGACACCACCGCGTCGCCCGAGGACCGGGACGCCTTCCTCACCGCGCTGCGCCCGGCCCTCGGCTCGCCGGGAGCGGTCGAGCGTGCCCACGCGGCGTACGGGCGGCTCGACGCGCTCGCCGACGCCGACCTCGCGGATCCCCGCACGCAGGTCGTCGTGGACGAGGCCGCGCGGACCCTCTGCGCCGCCCTGCCCGACTCGCTCCTGACGGAGCTGGGCAGCGAGGGCGCGCAGGCCTTCGCCGAGGGGCGTTCGGTCCGCGACGACGGGTTCCTCGACGCCTTCTTCGCCGACTTCGCGCCCGCGCAGGCCGAGGCCGTACGCCGCGCGATGGCCCTCCTCGCTCGGCGCGGGAGGGATGCGCGATGAGCTTCGTTCCCTTGTTCGTCCGGCGGCTCGTCGGGCATGAACTGCGTGTCCTGGCGAGCCTCGTGAGGTGGCCGGCCCGGCGGGTCCACGGGGTGTGCGGGCCGGCCGACCGGGCCTTCGGGCACGCCCGCGACCAGGCGGCCGTCATGTACGGGCTGACCTTCGTCTGCGTCGTCGAGGCGTACGGGATGTCCGTACTGCTGCGGAACTGGCCGGCCCTCCACATGGTGACGCTCGTCCTCGACGTCTACGGCGTGGTCCTGATGCTCGGCATCCACGCCGCCTCCGTGACCCGGCCGCACGTCCTCTCGCCCGACGCGCTCCGGGTGCGCCAGGGCGCCCACCGTGACCTGCGGATACCGCTGGCGGTGGTCGGCGGCGCACGCGCGGAGCGACGGTTCACGCACGAGCCCGCCGAGGGGGTGCTCGACCTGCCGGTGGCCTCGACGACCTCGCTCACCCTGGAGCTGACCGAGCCGGTCACCGCCGTCGGCTTCCTGGGCGGGCGGCGCGAGGTGACGACGGTACGACTGCACGCGGACGAGCCCGCGCGGCTCCTAGCCGCCCTGCGCGAACGGCTCGCCCGCCCTCACGCGGGAGCGAACTGAACCTTCGCCGTACCGGGGTCCGCCTGCGCGAGCCGGACCCGCAGCCGCTCCCCCAGGGGCAGCTTCGCCGGACCGCCCTCGATCCGGGCGACCACCGCGGGATCGGTCAACTGCACGGTGCCGACGGACGGTTCGGCGTCCTTCACGTCCACCACCACCGCGTCGAAGATCTCCCCGACCCGGTCCTCGAGCAGCGCGGCCTCGACGATGTCCACGCACTCGCGCTCCACGGTGTTGCCGCGCCGGGTGCCGTCCGCCATCTCCTTGGGCAGCCGGTCCAGGGCGGCGAGCACCCACTCCGGGGGCGGTTCGTCCGCGCAGGCGGCGAGGCAGAGCTCGGAGGCGTACCGGTCGACGAGGCGGCGCAGCGGGGCGGTGCAGTGGGCGTACGGGGTCGCGACGGCGGCGTGGGTCGTCAGCTCGGGGATCCGTCCGCCGGCGAACGCGGTGTAGCCCGCGCCGCGCAGCAGCGTCGTGCACTCCTGGAGGAAGGCGGCGTGGTGCGGGCGGCGCGGGTCGAGGGACCGCACGAGGCGCGCGTACGAGACGTGGTGCGGCCAGTCGATGTGCAGGGCCGTGGCGGTACGGCGCAGCCGGGCGACGGCGCCGTCCGGGGCGGTGGGCAGGGTCCGCAGGATGCCGGTGCCGGAGGCGATCATGAGGTCGGCCGCGGCCATGCCGGTGAGGAGGGAGATCTGCGCGTTCCAGCCGTCGGCGGGGTGCGGGGCGCGGAAGGCGAGTTCGTACGTTCCGTCGCGCTCGACGATCTCCTGCTCAGGGACGTCCAGGGAGATGCCGCCGCGGTCGGCCTCCTGCTGCTCGCGCAGGGCGCCGATGACGGCGAGCAGCGCGAGGGGCTCCTCGGCCGTGCCGTCGTCGACGGCCTTCTGCACGCCGTCGTAGTCGAGCTTGGCCCGGCTGCGGACGAGGGCGCGGCGCACGTCGGTCCGCTCGGTGCGGCCGTCCGTGTCGAGGTCGATCGTCCACAGGACGGCGGGGCAGGTCTGGCCGGGCAGGAGGCTGGCGGCGCCCTCGCTCAGGGAGGTGGGGTGCAGGGGCACCTTCTCGTCGGGGAAGTAGAGGGTGGTGACGCGGCGGTGCGCCTCCGCGTCGAGCGGACCGCCGGGGGTGACGTACGCGGCGACGTCGGCGATGGCGTACGACACGCGGTAGCCGCCGGCCTCACGGCGTGCCAGGTGCATGGCCTGGTCGAGGTCGACGGAGGTGGGCGGGTCGACGGTGAAGAGGGGAAGGCCGGTGGCGTCGTGCGCCGGCAGCCGGGGGGAGGCGGCGGCGCGGGTCGCTTCCGCGAGGACGTCGGCGGGAAAATCCTCCGGTACGTCGAGTTCCGTACGCAGGGCGCGCAGGGCGGCCCGCAGGGGGGCGGCCTCGGCTGCGCCGGTCACGCGGAGGTGGCGGCGGGGCATGTTCCCGAGCGTATGGCATGCGCCGGGCTTGGGCGGATACCTGGGGCCCCGTGCCGGGGCTCTGCCCGGGGGGGGGCGGGGCTGGGGGCTGGGTCTTGGGGGGGGCTGGGGGGACTCTCTCCTCTGGCGGTCTGTTCCGGTGCCGCTTCAAACAGGCCCGCCGCTCCGCGGCGGATGCATCCCACCCACCCACCCGTTCACCCCGCGACGCAGGGTGGGAGTAGGGGCCAATGGCACCCCCGGGCCGCAGCCGCACACGCTCGGGAGGGGACGTGGGGGTATGTGCGCACGGAGCACCGAGCACGCTGTAGCAATGTTGTCCGCGAGGCGTGGCGAACAGTGGATAGCGAGTACGCACATACCCCCGCGGCCCCGCACCCACAGACGAACCCCAGGCGCAGACCCCAGCCCACAACGCACCCGAACCCGCGCCCCGACCAAAAGCGCAGCCGCCCACGCCCCCGTACCCTTTCGCAGGGGCCGCACCCCCTCCCCCCGTACCGTCCAAGGAGTCCGATCGTGCTCGTCCTGTTGCCGCCGTCCGAAGGCAAGGCCCCCTCCGGACGGGGTACCCCGCTCAAGCCCGAGTCCCTCTCGCTTCCCGGGCTCGCCGGCGCGCGACAGGCCGTCCTCGACGAGCTCGTCGAGCTGTGCGCCGCCGACGAGGAGAAGGCCCGCACCGTCCTCGGGCTCAGCGAAGGCCTGCGCGGCGAGGTCGCCAAGAACGCCGAGCTGCGCACCGCCGGCGCGCGTCCCGCCGGTGAGATCTACACCGGCGTCCTCTACGACGCTCTCGACCTCGCCAGCCTCGACGCCGCCGCCAAGCGCCGCGCCACCCGCTCGCTGCTCGTCTTCTCCGGCCTCTGGGGCGCCGTCGGCGTGAGCGACAAGATCCCCTCGTACCGCTGCTCGATGGGCGTGAAGCTCCCGGGACTCGGCGCGCTCGGCGCGTACTGGCGGGCGCCGATGGCCGAGGTGATGCCCGAGGCGGCAGGCGACGGCCTCGTCCTCGACCTGCGGTCGTCCGCCTACGCGGCCGCGTGGAAGCCGAAGGGCGACGTGGCCGGCCGGACCGCCACCGTCCGCGTGCTGCACGCGCAGCTCGACGAGAGGACCGGCGCCGAGAAGCGGTCCGTCGTCTCGCACTTCAACAAGGCGACCAAGGGACGCATCGTCCGCTCGCTGCTGGCCACCGGCGCCCAGCCGAAGGACCCCGCCGAGCTCGTGGAGGCGCTGCGGGACCTGGGGCACGTGGTCGAGGCGCAGGCCCCGGCCAAGGCCGGCAAGCCGTGGGCCCTCGACGTGGTCGTACGCGAGATCCACTGACGCCGCGGCCGTACGGGAACCGCTGACACGGCGGCGACACCTCCCCCACCGGGCCGGGCCGGGTCGGGCCGGCACCACATCGAACGTCGCGTTGCAGCATGCGCAACGGGCTTTGCGCATGCTGCTCCCCCCGGTGCAGGATGCCTCCATGACCTCCTCCCCCGCCCCCGACCTCGCGTCCGCCCCCGACTCCGGCCCCGCCTCCGTCCTGGACCTCGCCCCCGTCGTCCCCGTGGTCGTCGTGTCGGACCTCGACGACGCCGTGCCGATGGCGCGCGCCCTCGTCGCGGGCGGGCTGCCCGCGATCGAGGTGACCCTGCGGACCCCCGTCGCGCTCGACGCGATCTCAGCCATCGCCGCCGAGGTGCCGGACGCGGTGGTCGGCGCGGGCACCGTGATCACGGCCCGCAACGTCTCCGACTCCGTGGCGGCCGGCGCCCGCTTCCTCGTCAGCCCCGGCTGGACGGACACGCTGCTCGACGCGATGCAGGGCTCCGGCGTGCCGTTCCTGCCGGGCGTCTCGACGACCTCGGAGGTCGTGGCACTGCTCGAACGCGGCGTACGGGAGATGAAGTTCTTCCCCGCGGAGGCCGCCGGCGGCACGGCCTACCTCACGTCGCTCGGCGCGCCGCTGCCGCAGGCCCGCTTCTGCCCGACGGGCGGCATCACCCCGGCCTCGGCCCCCTCGTACCTGGCGCTGAAGAACGTCGGCTGCGTGGGCGGCAGTTGGATGCTCCCCGCCGACGCCGTCGCCGCCAAGGACTGGGCCCGCGTCGAGTCGCTGGCGCGCGAGGCGGCGTCCCTCCGCCGGGACGGCTGACGGCAGGCAAGGACGGCTGACGGTCGGCGAACCGCGTCAGCGCAGGTACGACGTGTCGTTGAGGAGCCGTACCGACGCGTTGCCGTCGGAGTAGTACGCCACGGCCGACACCGACGCCGCCGCGAGCTCCATGCGGAACAGCGACTCCGGCGGCGCGCCGAGCGCGAGCCGCACCAGCGTCTTGATGGGCGTGACGTGCGTGACGAGCAGGACCGTGCGGCCCGCGTACGCGGCCGCGAGCCGGTCGCGCGCCGCCGCGACCCGGTCGGCGACCGCCGCGAAGGACTCGCCGCCGGGCGGCGCCGCGTCCGGCGAGGCCAGCCAGGCGTTCAGCTCCCGCGGCCCGCGCTCCCGCACCTCGCCGAAGGTCAGCCCTTCCCAGGCGCCGAAGTCCGTCTCGCGCAGGTCCTCGTCGAGGTGTACGTCGAGTCCGAGGCGGGCGGCGACGATGCGCGCGGTCTCCTGGCAGCGCCTGAGCGGTGAGGAGACGACCGCCTGGATCGTGCCGCGCGCGGCGAAGGCGGCGGCGGCACGCTCGGCCTGCGTCCGGCCCACGTCGGAGAGGGACGGGTCGCTGCCGCCGCTCCCGGAGAACCGCTTCTCGGGGGTCAGCGGGGTCTCGCCGTGCCGCAGCAGGACGAAGGTCGCGGGGGCGCCCAGATCGGCGGGCGCGGCCCAGCCGACCGGCGGAACGGCGGCGCTGCGCGCGGCCCGGACGTCAGCACCCTCGGCCTCGGCCGCGGCAACTCCGACGCCGACACTCGTACTCGTATCCGTACCGGCGCCGACACCCGCACCCGCACTCGCCGCAGCCAGCCCCGCCCGCACCTTCGCCGCCCCCGCCGCCGCGTCACCCGGGGGCCCCGCGGGTTCCGGGTCCGCCGCCGCGCGGGCCGCCCGCGCGTCGAGCTCCGCCGTCGACCCCGACGGCGACCACCGCTCGCCGCTCTTGCCCGCGTCCATCGCCTCGTTGGCGAGCCGGTCCGCGTGCTTGTTCCGGGCGCGGGGGATCCACTCGTACGTCACCCGGGACGAGGGGTAGATCCCCGCGGCCTCGGCGGCGAGCGGCTTCATGTCGGGGTGCTTGATCTTCCAGCGGCCCGACATCTGCTCGACGACGAGCTTGGAGTCCATGCGGACGTGCACCGAGGCGTCCGGGTCCAGTCGGTGGGCCGCCTTGAGGCCGGCCACCAGACCCTTGTACTCGGCGACGTTGTTCGTCGCGACGCCGATGTACTCGGCGGCCTCCGCGAGGGTCTCCCCCGTGGCCGCGTCGATGACGACCGAGCCGTACCCCGCAGGCCCCGGGTTGCCCCGCGACCCGCCGTCGGCCTCGACGATGAACTCCCGCTCGGACGGCATGACGGGCGGTCCCCTACAGGCCGGACTCGGACGTACGGACCAGGATGCGGCGGCAGTTCTCGCACCGCAGCACGGTGTCGGGGGACGCCGCCTTCACCTCGTTGACCTCGGTGATGTTGAGCTCCAGGCGGCAGCCCTCGCAGCGCCGCTGGTAGAGCTTGGCGGCGCCGACGCCGCCCTCCTTCTCGCGCAGCTTGTCGTAGAGCTTGAGCAGGTCGGCCGGGACCGAGCCCGCCACGACCTCGCGCTCCTTGCCGACCGTGGCGGCCTCGCCGTCGATCTCCTCGAACGCGGCGTCGCGGCGGCCCGTGGCGTCGTCGATCTTCGACTGGACCGAGGAGACCCGCTCGGTGAGCTCGGCGACCCGCTCCTGCGCGGCCTCGCGGCGCTCCATGACCTCCAGGACGACGTCCTCCAGGTCACCCTGGCGCTTGGCCAGCGAGGTGATCTCCCGCTGGAGGTTCTCCAGGTCCTTGGGGGAGGTGACGGCGCCGGAGTCCAGGCGCTGCTGGTCGCGGACCGCGCGCTGACGGACCTGGTCGACGTCCTGCTCCGCCTTGGTCTGCTCGCGGGCGCAGTCGCTCTCCTCGGTGGTCGAGGCGACGAGCAGGTCACGCAGCTGCGTGAGGTCCTTGGTCAGCGACTCGATCTCGGCGTGCTCGGGCAGGGACTTCTTCTTGTGCGCGAGCTGCTGCAGGCGGGTGTCCAGGTCCTGGACGTCCAGCAGGCGGATCTGGTCGGCGGGCGCGGCGTTCAGTTGGGGGCTCCTGTTGAGTCGTGGTGAGAGGCGTGGGAGGCCGCGTGGGCGGTCCAGGGGTCGGTGACCGTCTTCGAGACGTGGACGCGAAGGCCCCATCCGTTCCGGTCGGAGATCTCGTCGAGCTGGGCTGCGGCCAGCTCGCACCAGGGCCACTCGGTGGCCCAGTGCGCCGCGTCGAGCAGCGCGAGGGCGTCGCGTTCGCGGGCCTCGGACGCCGGGTGGTGGCGCAGGTCCGCGGTGAGGAAGGCGTCGACGCCGGCGGCGCGCACGTCGTCGAAGAGGCTGTCGCCGGAGCCGCCGCTGACCGCGACGGTGTGGACGAGCGCGTCCGGGTCGCCGGCGATCCGGATGCCCTGGGCGGTGGCGGGCAGCCGCTTCGCGGCGCGCTCGGCCAGCTCGCTCAGCGGCAGCGGGTGTTCGAGCTCGCAGATCCGGCCGAGTCCGCGGCGGCCCCGCGGGTCGGCGGGGTCCGGTACGAGGGGGCGCAGGATCCGCAGGTCGAGCGCGCCCGCGAGGGCGTCGGAGACGCCCGGGTCGGCGCGGTCGGCGTTGGTGTGCGCGACGTGCAGCGCGACGTCGTGCTTGATCAGGTCGTGGACGACCCGGCCCTTGAAGGTGGACGCCGCGACCGTCGTCGTACCCCGCAGGTAGAGGGGGTGGTGGGTGACCAGGAGCTGGGCTCCGAGCGCGACCGCCTCGTCGGCGATCTCCTGGACGGGGTCGACGGCGAAGAGCACCCGGGAGACCTCCGTCTCGGGGTCTCCGCAGACCGTGCCGACCGCGTCCCAGCTCTCGGCCAGATCGGCGGGCCACAGGGCGTCGAGCGCGGCGATGACTTCAGACAGACGGGGCACGGAGAAAGGCTACCTTCCCGCTGCGCTCGGCATGTCGTGCGTTACTGAGCGCTACGCGGCTGCTACCGAGCGGGCCCCCGGGGTGTGTGCGGCGGACGCGGCTGCGGGTGTTGCGTGGTTGCTCGCACAGTTCCCCGCGGCCCTGACGGGGCTGAGGCCAGCTGGCTCACCGCGGGTGCTGGGTGGTTGCTCGCGCAGTTCCCCGCGCCCCTGACAGGGCTCAGGACGGCCGGTCCACCGCGGGTCCCCCGTGGTTGCTCGCGCAGTTCCCCGCGCCCCCGACGAGGCTCAGGACGGCCGGTCCACCGCAGCTCCTCGGTGGTTGCTCGCGCAGTTCCCCGCGCCCCTGACAGGGCTCAGGCCGGCCACCGCAGGTGCTGCGCGGTTCTCCGCGCTCC
This sequence comes from Streptomyces sp. NPDC041122, assembly GCF_055592445.1. NCBI lineage: Bacteria > Bacillati > Actinomycetota > Actinomycetes > Kitasatosporales > Streptomycetaceae > Streptomyces > Streptomyces sp. NPDC041122. The sequence continues at coordinate 179,122 of NZ_JBVIYQ010000001.1, forward strand.
TGCCGGGGCGCAGCACAAACGTCCCTCCTCCCACAGCCGAATCCGGACATCGCCACCCTTCTGTGTGAAGCGGACGCCCGTCGATGCCACGTCAGTGCGGACGAAAACTAGCTTCGGGGCCGGAGGTGACACCCACGATGACTGCGCCACCAGCGCCGCCACCGATCCAGGCCCGGCCCCAGACTCCGGCCCGGCCCCCGGCCCAGGCCCCCATCCGCGTCCGCGTGCCCGCCCGCCCCGCGGGGTGCACGATCGCGGCGGACGGCTCGTACGCGGCACGCCTCGCCCGCACCGCCGGCGCCCCGGACTCCTGGTACCCCGAGCGCTGGACCCTCGGCTCCCACGAGCCGTACGCGGTGCCGCTGCCCGGCAACCAGCCCGAGGAACCGTCCACCGAGGTGCTCCCGATGGGCGACGGCCGGGTCCTCATCCACCGCGTGGTGGGCGAGCGGCACGTCTTCACCCTGCTCTACCCGACGGGCCCGGGCACCGGCGAGGTGCCGCTCGGAGCCGTGGAGTGCGGCGAGTTGAGCCTGCTGCCGCCCGCGCCGGGCGGCACCCGCGCGTACGCGCTGGCCCCCGGCGCCGGATCCTCGGACATCTGGCTGGTGGCGGGCGGCTCCTTCGGGCCCGAGCACCTCGCCGCGGTGCCCGGCCGCTGCTCGGGCGGTGTCTGGCTGGACGGCACGGACCGCATGCTGGCCCTCGACCGGGAGCTGGACGGCCGCACCAAGACGGTGGCGGTGGACCTGGAGCGCGGCGGCGAGGTCTCCCCGCTGCTGCAGATCTCCGAGGAGAGCGACGACCGGCTGCTGCTGGCCGACGCGGGCAGCGGACTGCTCCTCATCCACTCCGACGCGCCGGGCACGCGGCGGCTCGGCTGGGGCGTCCTCGGCGGTACGCGGCCGGTGCGGTTTCCCGAGTGTCTGCGGCTGCCGGGGCTGACGGTGACGCCGTTCGCCGTCCAGCCGGGCCAGGTGCTGACGCCGGAGTCGTGCGCGGTGGCGCTGCGCATCGACGGGCCGGTGGCGGGCCGGGGCGACGGCGGTGACGGAAGCCCCGGTGGCACCGGCCGCGGTCCCGGCGGGGGCCCCTGCGGGGGCACCTGGCTCGGGCTCTGGCGCCCCGCCGACCGGCAGCTGCATCAACTCCCCGCCCCCGAAGGGTGGTTGGCCGGATCCGGCTGGTGGACCCCGGAAGGGACCCTCTGCCTGCCCTACGCGACGGCGGCGACGCCGTGCGGGGTGGCCAGGATGACCATGCCCGCGCCGACGGCCGCCGCGGCGGCTCCCCCGGCCGTCACCCCCGCCACCGGCACAGGAACGGAGACCGGAACCGAGGCCGGAGCCGACGCCGGAACCGACGCCTCGCCCGTCGGCGTCGGGGCCCCGGTACCCGGCCCCGCCGCCCCGTCCGCCTCCCCGCCACCGACCCCGGTGGATCCCCCGGCGCCGGTGGCCCCACGCCCCGTACCCCTGCAACAGGCACCCCTAGGGGGGCGGCAGGCGGGCGGTTAGACTCGCCCGGCTGTACGAACGATCTTCACTACGGGGTGAATGGCTTGACGACGACCGAGACCGTCACACAGACACAGCAGAACACCGCACGGCAGATGGCATCGACCGCGCCCACCGGCGCGGGGAACGGGGCCGGCAGGCACCGTGGCCCGGTGGCCGAGCACGACGAGGCGACGGCGCCGCGGGGGCGGCACCGCAGGCAGGACCACCAGTCCTGAGCCACACGTCGCGGCGACATGCCGCAGGCCGCAGAACTGCATGACCGCAGAACCGCATTACTGCAGAAACGTCTCGCCCCTGAGCCGTCACGAGCGGTACCGGGGCGAGACCCCTTTGTACACGTCACTGCCCCGCTACTGCCCCCGCTTCAGCCCGAGCACCTCCGCCGCCGCGAACGTCTCGTGCGGCGGGCGGTCCGCGTAGTACGGGGAGATCGCCTCGTCCAGCTCGTCGAAGGTGAACGTCTCCTTGGCCGAGTCGAACTTCGCCGCCACCTTCGGCCGCTCGACGATCGCGACCATCCCGCCGTGCACGACGAGCAGTTGGCCGTTGACCTTGGCGGCGGCCGGCGAGGACAGATAGCCCACGAGCGGGGCGACGTGCTCGGGCGCGAGGGGGTCGAGGCGGCCGTCCGCCGGCTCCGCGAAACCGGCGAAGACGTCCTCGGTCATCCGCGTACGGGCACGCGGGCAGATCGCGTTGGCCGTCACCCCGTACTTGGCGAGGGCCAGCGCCGTCGACGTCGTCAGGCCGACGATGCCGCCCTTCGCCGCCGCGTAGTTGGGCTGGCCCGCCGAACCGGCGAGGAACGCCTCGGAAGAGGTGTTGACGATCCGGCCGTAGACCGGGCCGCCCGCCGCCTTGGAGCGCTCCCGCCAGTGTGCCGAGGCGAAGTGGGTCGTGTTGAAGTGGCCCTTGAGGTGGACGTGGATGACCGAGTCCCACTCGGCCTCACTCATCGAGAAGATCATCCGGTCCCGCAGGATGCCCGCGTTGTTGACCAGGATGTCGAGCTTCCCGTAGGCGTCGATCGCCGTCTCGACGAGCGCGCGGGCCTGTTCATGGTCCGCGACGTCGCCGGTGTGGGCGGTGGCCCGTCCGCCCGCCGCCCGGATCTCCGCGGCGACTTCCTCGGCGGGTGCCGCCGACGCCTCGCCCGAGCCGTCGCGGCCGGGCTGCCCGAAGTCGTTGACGACGACGCTCGCGCCGAGCCGGGCCAGTTCCAGCGCCTCGGCGCGTCCGAGCCCGCGGCCCGCGCCGGTCACGATCGCGGACAGACCGTCAAGTGGCAGTGACATCGAAGTCCCTTCGAAGCGGTGCGGAAGCCGGCTGGATGCGGCGGTTTTCTGTGGCCCTCGTCCGTGGCCCTCGTCTGTGGGCGTGGTCTGCGGCCGTCGTCTGTGGCCGTCGTCAGATCTCGATGCAGGTGCGCAGCGCCGCGCCCGTCCGCATCTGGTCCAACGCCTCGTTGATCTCGGCGAGTTGGACGCGGTGCGTGATCAGTCCGGCCAGGTCGATGCGGCCGGCCCGCCAGAGCGCGATGGCCCGCTCGTACGAGGTGAGGACGTCGCCGCCGCCGTACATGGAGGGCAGGATGCGCTTCTCGTCGAAGAACAGCTCGAACATGTTGAGTTGCAGGTGGTCGTCCATCGCCCCGGCGCCGACGACGCACAGCGTGCCGCCGCGCCGCGTCGTCTCGTACGCCGTGCGGGCCGTGGCCGACTTGCCGACGACCTCGAAGACGTAGTCGAAGCCCTCGCCCGCGGTGATCCGCTGCTTGGTGTCGGCCAGTTCGTCGGGGCCGACCGCCTCCGTGGCGCCGAACCTGAGCGCCGCCTCCCGGCGCGAGGCGACCGGGTCGACGGCGACGATCTGCGCGGCGCCCTTGAGCCGGGCGCCCTGGATCGCGGAGATGCCGACGCCGCCGCAGCCGACGACGGCCACCGACGAACCGGCCGCCACATCAGCGGTGTTGATCGCCGCGCCGAGCCCGGTCGTCACCCCGCAGCCGATCAGCGCCGCGATGTCGAAGGGCACGTCGTCGGGGATCGGCACGGCGCACCCGGCGTCGACGACGACCTCCTCGGCGAAGGTGCCGGTGCCCGCGAAGCCGAAGACGTCACCGCCGGGGCGCTTGAAGTTGGGGGTGCCGGCGTTCATGAACCCGGCGAGACAGAGCTGGGTCTGGCCGCGCTTGCAGGCGGGGCAGGCGCCGCAGGCGGGCAGCCAGCAGAGCAGCACCCGGTCGCCCTGGGCGAGGCCGCTCACGCCGTCGCCGACGTCGACTATCTCGCCGGCGCCCTCGTGGCCGGGGATGAAGGGGGCGGGCTGCGGCAGCACACCGTTCATCGCGGAGAGGTCGGAGTGGCAGAGCCCGGTGGCCCGGACCCGGATCTTCACCTTGCCCGGTCCAAAGCCCGCCGTCTCGACGTCGTCGAGCACTTCGAGCTTGTCCTGGCCTGTCTCGTGCAGTACGGCTGCGCGCATGGTGCGGCTCCTCTCGTACGGAGATCCGGGCGGGCCCGAGCGGATGCGGGGGCGCCCGGGCTGACTCAGGCGTGTTCGACGCGCCGGGCGTGTTCCACGGGTCAGGCGTGTTCGACGACGGTGTCGGCGAGGACCGGCGCGTCGTCCCGTTCCACGGCGGTGACCGTGGCCTGCACCCGGCCCTCCGTCCGCCACATGCGGATCCGCAGGGTCTCGCCGGGGAAGACGACCCCCGCGAAGCGGGTGCCGTACCCGCGCACCCGCGTGACATCGCCGTCGAGCTGGGTGTCGACGATGGCCTTGAGGGTCATCCCGTAGGTGCACAGGCCGTGCAGGATCGGCCTGTCGAAACCGGCGAGGGCGGCGAACTCGGGGTCGGCGTGCAGCGGGTTCCAGTCCCCGGAGAGGCGGTAGAGGAGGGCCTGGTCCTCGCGGATCGGCCGCTCGACCTCCAGGTCCGGGTCGCCCTCGGGGGCGGGGAGGCGGGTGGAGGGGCCCCGTTCGCCACCGAAACCGCCCTCGCCGCGCACGAAGATCTGTGCGTCACTGGTCCACAACGGCCCCTCTTCGTCCGCGACTTCGGTCCGCAGCACGAGGATCGCGGCCTTGCCCTTGTCGTAGACCGCGGCGACCCGGGCGGTGCTGACGGCCTCACCCTTGACGGGGATGGGGCGGTGCAGCGTGACGCTCTGGCCGCCGTGCAGGACCGCGGCCAGGTCCACCTCGACGCCGGGCGCGGAGAGACCGCCGACGACGCCCATGCCCGCGCCCGCGACGGTGGCGAAGCTGGGCAGGACGTGCAGCCGGGACTCCAGTGTGTAGCGCAGCTCGGCCGGGTCGGTGGCGGGCCGTCCGGCGCCGAGGCCCAGGTGGTAGAGCTGGACGTCCTTGTGGTCCCAGGCGATCTCGGCGGACCGCGGCTCGGCGGCCACGGCCTTCTCGGCGTCGATGGGCATGTGGTGGCAGCTCCTTGAGGCCGGCGGCGGCGTACGCGGTGCGTTCCGTTGATCGAGGACAGCCGATCGAGGACGGCGCACACGCAGCGCGTCGCGTTGGTCAAGACCTCGGTGCGACCGTCCGCACCGTCGGCCGCACCGAGGTCGCATCTGGGCCGGAGGGCGGGCCCGCGGGGCCCGCCCGGTTCTAGAACGCGTTCCAGTCCGGCGCACCCATGTATAGCCGAGGCCGGAGGAGTTGTGAAGTCTCCTGACGCGACGTCAGTTAAGCGTCACCGCCCGGCGGTCGGTGCCGTCGGACGGCGGAGGAGGCGGCCGGGCGGGGGCGGAGGAAGAAGACGGGCGGGGCGGAGGAAGACAGCTGGGGGCGGAGGAAGACACCGGCCCCGGCAGTGACATTTGTACCGGTCGAGTCCGTACGGCCGGCTCTGCCGCCGCCCCGCCCCGGATGCGTACCGTCGTGGCATGACGCAGACACCCGGCACTGGCACTGAGACCGGCACTGACGCCGGCACCGGCATCGGCACCGGCGGCACGGGCCCCGGGGCCGGGCCCGCCGTCACCTTCGACGGTGCCGCCCACGCACCGGTTCGCCGGGCTCGGGGTCAGGGTGACCGAGGGCGGCGTGCCGGGGTTCGCCACGGTCGCCGTACTGCGGTGCCGGCTGCCGGCGTCCGGTTCGTACGCTGTGGTCTCGTACCGGCGATCCGCGCGCACCGCGGCCGCCTGACGCCGTGCGACGCACGCACGCCGTGAACACCGCGCACAGCATGCACACCATGCACACCGCGCAAGGGGAACGAGGACGGGGAACGCCGATGTCCGGGGAGAAGACCGTGTCCGGGAGGCGGGGGATCCGCCGCCGCGTGCGCGAGTGGCAGGCCGCCCGTGCCGAGTGGAAGCGCGCCCGCGACGAGTGGAAGGCGGAGTACCGGCGGGACAAGGCCGCCCGGCGGAAGGGGTGCGGCTCCAGGACGGAGGCCGAGCGGTTCGGGCCGCCGCCGACCGGCTTCGCGCTGCTGCCGTGGCTGCTGATGGGCATGGGCGCGGTCTCCCACCTCGTCCAGGGCGAGACCCCGAACCCCTGGATCGGCGGCATCGGGATCCTCCTCTTCAACTCCCTCTACGTCTTCCTGGCGTTCCGCGCCTTCGACAAACACCGCCGTGGGGACCGCTCCACGCTGGTCGCCCTGGTCGCGCTCGGCCTGCTGACCGTGGGGCTCGCCGCGGGATACGGCGGCAATTGGCTGCTCTTCTTCCCCCTGCTCGGCCTCGCCGTGGGCGCCGTCGTGCGCGGTCGCGGCCTCGGGCCGATCGGGCTGTCCCTGAGCGCGCTCGCGGGCGTCATCGGCGGGTTCAGGGACGGCTGGGGCGCGGTGAACGTCGCCTACGGCACGTTCTTGTCCACCATGGTGACCGCCGCGATCCTCTCCCTCTCCGACGCGGTCCGCGAACTGCGCGACACCCGCGAGGAACTGGCCCGCACCGCCGTGGAGAAGGAGCGCCTCCGCTTCTCCCGGGACCTGCACGATCTGCTCGGCCACACGCTCTCCGTGATCGTGGTCAAGGCGGAGGCGACCCGCCGCCTCGCGCCGCGCGACCTGGACGCGGCGCTCGGGCAGGTCGCCGACATCGAGTCCGTCGGCCGGCAGGCGCTCACGGAGATCCGCGAGGCCGTCACCGGCTACCGGGAGGGCAGCCTCGCCACGGAGCTGGACCGCGCCCGCGACCTGCTGGCGGCGGCCGGCATCGGCACGGTCGTCCGCCAGTCCGGCCCGCCGCTGGCCCCGCAGACCGCGGCTCTCCTCGGCTGGGTGGTCCGCGAGTCCGCCACCAACGTCGTACGGCACTCCGGCGCGGCCCACTGCGAGATCGAGGTCACGGGCACCTCCGAGCGGACCCGCCTGATCGTCACGGACGACGGGCACGGGGTGGACTCCGGCCCGCCGGACAGCACACCGGGCTCCGGCATGCCGGGCAGCGGCCTCAAGGGTCTCGCCGAACGCCTCGCCGCGGCGGGCGGCTCCCTCACCTCGGGCCCGGCTCCCCGCACCGGCTTCCGCGTCACGGCGACGCTCCCGGTCACCGAGGCCCTCCCGGCCGACGCGAGCCCGGACCCGGACTCGGACCGGGGCCCGACGGCTTCTCCCACGGCCACCGCACGGTGACCGGCCGCGCGGCTGTCCGCCGTCGGCCGACGCTCACTGGTGCACCCACCAGGTGCCTCCGACACCGCCCGCCGTGGTGAGCAGCGAGATGAGCCATACGGGCACACGCTGAACGGTCACGTGGAGCCCGCCGCAGCGGAGTTCGAGTGCCGGAGGCGGTGTGACGGGTTCCGTGCTCATCTTGGCTTCCCTCTCCTCGTGCGCCGCCCTGCTGGGTTCGCATGTCGACCCTCTCGCTCCTGTCGCGCGCCGTTGCATGACGCCGGGGAGCGCTATGCCGTGATGCATGATGAACGGCCGTATTCCAGGCGTGGTGGGGGCATCAGGACACCGGACCGTGGCCGTCGTCGACCCCGTCGCCGTCGGCGTTGCCGTCAGCGCTGATGGGGGGTGTGACCTGGGCGCGCGGGTACTTGAGGAGTGAACCGGAGGGCGTTGCCGCCACCGGGGCGTATCGCGCTGATCACGGCCCAAAGCTATCGCTCCGAGTATGGCGACCGTCATGGACCGCACGCATGTGTACAAAACCCCGGTACGAACTTTGACACTCTGCACAGCCAAGGTCGTGCAAGCCGTGCCCCAAGCACATGAACCGGCCACCTGCGAAGGCGAGTTCGCGCCCGGCACGAGCACCAAGGGGTTCACGACAAGGAGAGGCGAAACGGCCGGCAAGGCAAGCTTCCGCGGGGTGTGCCTCCAGTCCCCACGCAGGTGCCCACCGGACCCCGCCCATCCGCTTCCGGCCCTGCGCCGCGTGGGCGCCTACCGCTCTGACCAGCAACTCCGCCCGTACTCTTGGCCCATGGACGAGATGCCGCGAGACCAGCGCCCCGGGAAGTCCGTGAGGGTCCTCCTCGCCGAGGATCAAGGGATGATGCGGAGCGCGCTCGCCCTGTTGCTGGGCATGGAGGAGGACATCGAGGTCGTCGCCCAGGTCGGCGCGGGCGACCAGATCGTCGGCGCGGCGCTGACCTCCCGCCCCGATGTGGCGCTGCTCGACATCGAACTGCCGGGCCGCAGCGGCCTGGACGCGGCCGCCGATCTGCGCGAGGAGTGCCCCGACTGCCGGGTCCTCATCCTCACGACCTTCGGCCGGCCCGGGTATCTGCGCCGCGCCATGGAGGCCGGCGCGGTCGGCTTCCTGGTCAAGGACGGGCCGGTGGAGGATCTCGCCGAGGCGATCCGCCGGGCGCTGCGGGGCGAGACGGTCATCGATCCGGCGCTCGCCGCGGCCGCGCTGAGCGCCGGGCCGAGCCCGCTGACCGGCCGCGAGGCGGATGTCCTCAAGGCCTCCGTGGACGGCGCGACCGTCTCCGACATCGCGGGCAAGCTGCATCTGTCGGAGTCGACGGTGCGGAACTATCTCTCGGCGGCCATCGGCAAGACGGGGACGCGTAATCGCATGGAGGCGGTGCGGGAGGCGCGGCAGCGGGGGTGGCTCTAGCGGGGGCCCTCCCGGGGTGGGCGCCGTTCATCACCGGCTCCGCCGAGTTCGTCCTCAAGCGCCGGACGGGCTGAAGTCCACGCCTCACCCGCACCGGGGGCGCAGCTCACCCCCCACACCGGCTCCGCCGAGTTCGTCCTCAAGCGCCGGACAGGCTGAGGTCCACGCCTCACCCATGGGCGCGGCTCACGAAATCGTTGCCTCCGCCTTCGGAGACGCAGGAGGCCCGGGAGGCCCAAAAGGCCCAGGACACCTGCGTCGGGGAACACCCGGTCCGTCCGGAACTGTTGCACCGACCGAGGGACCAGCGTCGCGCCGACGCCGTTCACGTAATTCCGCAGGAGGACTTCCTCATGACCGACCGGCCTCTGACGATCATGGCCGTCCACGCCCACCCCGACGACGAGGCCACCAGCACGGGCGGGATCCTCGCCCGGTATGCCGCGGAAGGCATCCGCACGGTGCTCGTGACCTGTACCGACGGCGGTTGCGGGGACGGGCCGGGCGGCGCCAAGCCGGGCGATCCCGGGCACGACCCCGCCGCCGTCGCCGCGATGCGCCGCAAGGAGCTGGAGGCGAGCTGCGAGGTCCTGAAGATCAGCGATCTCGAAACGCTCGACTACGCCGACTCCGGGATGATGGGCTGGCCCAGCAACGACGCCCCGGGATCCTTCTGGCGGACGCCCGTGGCGGAAGGCGCCGCCCGCCTCGCCGAGCTCATGCGGCACTACCGGCCCGACGTGGTCGTCACCTATGACGAGAACGGCTTCTACGGCCACCCCGACCACATTCAGGCCCACCGCATCACGATGGCGGCGCTGGAGCTGACCGGGCTCACGCCGAAGGTGTACTGGACGACGATGCCCCACTCGGGGATGCGGCGGTTCGGCGAGATCATGCGTGAGTTCAGCGAGGACATGCCGGAGCCGGACCCCGCCGAGGCCGCCGCGCTGGCCGACATCGGGCTTCCCGACGACGAGATCAGCACCTGGGTGGACACCACCGCCTTCAGCGGCCAGAAGTTCGACTCGCTGGCCGCGCACGCCAGTCAGGGCGAGAACATCTTCTTCCTCAAGATGGGCAAGGAGAGGTTCGGCGAGCTGATGGGCATGGAGACCTTCGTACGGGTCCAGGACGGCGCCCCCGTCGCCGTGTCCGGGACCGGTCGCGAGGACGACCTCTTCGCCGGACTGCGCTGACGGGCGCGGTGGTCCGCTCCGTCCGGGAGCGGACCACCGGGCGGGCGGGCCGTGGCCCTCAGTCCTCCGCCGGGACCCGCCGCCTCGGCATCCACACCAGCAGTACCGCCACACCCGCCAGCAGGATGCACCCGCTCGTCCGGAACGCCATCGCGTAGCCGTCGGTGAGCGCCTGCGGCGACGAGGAGCCGTGCATCTGCGCGGCCGCCACCGTGGAGAGCACCGCGAGGCCGAGCGCGCCGCCCATCGTCCGGGAGGTGTTGACCAGGCCGGAGACGAGGCCCGCGTCGTCCGCCTTGGCACCCGAGGTGGCCAGCGAGGCGAGCGGCGTGGTGGCGAGGCCCGCGCCGAGCATCATCACCATGCCGGGCAGCAGGATCGAGGTGACGTACGCGCCGTCCACCGTCATCGTCGACTGCCAGCCGAAGCCCGCGGCGGCCACGACGATGCCGAGCACGGAGACGTTCTTCGCGCCGGCCACCGGCATCAGGCGCGGCGCGAGCATCGAGCCGAGGACGACGGTGAGCGAGGACGGCATGAGCGCCAGGCCCGCCTTCAGCGGCGAGTAGCCGAGGACGTTCTGGGTGTAGAGCGTCATGAACATCCACATGGCGAACATGCCGGCGCCGCACACGAACATCGCGGCGTTCGCGGCCGACACCGTCCGCACCCTGAACAGCTTCAGCGGCATCAGCGGGAGCTTCGTGCGCGCCTCCACCACCAGGAACGCCGCGAGCAGCGCGAGCCCCGCCGCGAGCGGCACCAGGGTCGCCGCCGCCGTCCAGCCCTTCTCCTCGGTCTGCACGATGCCGTACGCGAGGGTGGCGAGGCCGGCCGTCACGAGGACCGCGCCCGGCACGTCGAGGCGGCGGGTCCGGTCGGCCCTGCTCTCGGTGAGCCAGGCCAGGCCCGCGACGATCACCAGGGCGCCGACCGGCACATTGATGAGCAGCACCCAGCGCCAGGAGAGCAGGTCGGTCAGGACCCCGCCGACCAGGCCGCCCGCCGCGCCACCGCCCGCGCCGACCGCCGACCAGACGCCGATCGCCCGCGCCCGCGCCGCGCCCTCGGGCACCGCCGACGTGAGGATCGTCAGGGTCGACGGGGCGAGGACCGCGGCGCCGAGGCCCTGCACGGCGCGCGCCACGAGCAGCTGCCACTCCGCCTGCGCGAGGCCGCCGCCCAGCGAGGCAGCGGTGAAGAGGCCGAGCCCGACGAGGAACATCCGCTTGCGTCCGAAGAGATCGCCGGCCCGCCCGCCGAGCAGCATGAAGCCGGCGAAGGCGATGGAGTACGCGTTGACGACCCACTGGAGTCCGACGGCGCTCATGCCCAGGTCGGAGCGCATCGACGGCAGCGCGGTGTTCACCACGGACACGTCGAGGACGACGAGGAACTGGCCGGCGCAGGCGGTGAGCAGCACCGCCCACACCGGGACGGATCTCTTCCGCGGGGCCGCACCGGGACCGCCGGGAGCGGCGGATTCGGTGGGCCCCGTGGGTATGGCGGAGGGTTCGGAGCCGTTGTCGGCCGAGTAAGTGGTGGAGGGCGTCTGGACCATGACAGCCATCCTCTCAAGCGAAACTCGAGCGACGCATCGGAAATTCGCTGGACGGGACCTCGGCCGTCGGGACTAGGACTGCTTTCCCTGCCCCACCGGGCCCTGGTCTCCCCGCCCCCACCAGGCCCTAGGGCCGCCGCAGCATCGTCACCACCGCCGCCCCGCCGAGCCCGATGTTGTGCGCGAGGCCCACCCTCGCCCCCTCGACCTGCCGCGCCGCCGCCTCGCCGCGCAGCTGCCAGGTCACCTCGGCGACCTGCGCGATGCCGGTCGCGCCCAGCGGGTGGCCCTTGGAGATGAGGCCGCCGGAGGGGTTGACCACCCACCGCCCGCCGTATGTCGTCGCGCCGCTCTCGACGAGCTTTCCCGACTCGCCCGGCGCGCACATGCCGAGCGCCTCGTACGTCAGGAGTTCGTTGATCGAGAAGCAGTCGTGCAGTTCGACGACGTCGACGTCCTCGATGCCGAGACCCGACCTCTCGTACACCTGGCGGGCCGCCTCCCGTGACATCGGCCGGCCCACGGCGTCGATGCACGACCCGGAGGCGAAGGACTCGCCGGTGTCGGTGGTCATGGCCTGGGCGGCGATCTCCACCGCCCGCCCGGCCAGGCCGTGCCGCTCCACGAACCGCTCGGAGACCACGACCGCCGCCGCCGCGCCGTCCGACGTCGGGGAGCACTGGAGCCTGGTGAGCGGGCGGTGGATCGTCTTGGCGGCGAGCACCTCGTCGACGGTGTACGCGTCCTGGAACTGGGCGTACGGGTTGTTCGCGGAGTGCCGGTGGTTCTTGGCGCCGACCGCGGCGAGCTGCGCCTCGGTGGTGCCGTGCCGCTCCATGTGCTCGCGGGCCGCGTTGCCGAAGATCTGCGCGGTGGGCGGGGTCATCTCGAAGCCGTGGCGCTCCGCCATGATCCCGTAGTGGCGGGCCACCGGCGAGGTCTTGAAGTCCCCTTCTCCCCCGCCGCCGAGCGATCCGCGCGCCATCTTCTCGAAGCCGAGCGCGAGGACGCAGTCGTTCAGGCCGCCCTCGACGAACTGCCGCGCCATCATCAACGCGGTCGATCCGGTCGCGCAGTTGTTGTTGACGTTGTAGACCGGGACGCCGGTCAGACCCAGTTCGTACGCGGCCCGCTGCCCGGCCGTCGAGGCCTGGAAGCAGTAGCCGACGGGCACCTGCTCGACCTGTTCGTAGCCGATCCCGGCGTCGGCGAGTGCTTTGCCGCCCGCCTCCTTCGCCATGTCCCAGTACTGCCAGTCCCGCGTCTCGGGCTTCTCGAACTTGGTCATCCCGACGCCGACGACGTACGCCTTCATCATGTCCCTCTCGCTGGCCGGTGGTTCAGTCACGGGGCAGGCCGAGGATCCGCTCGGCGACGACGTTGAGCTGGACCTGGGTGGTGCCGCCCGCGATGGTCAGACACCGCGACATCAGAAAGCCGTGCAGCGCGCGCTCGCCCGGGCCCTCACGCAACGCGCCGGCCGGGCCGAGGAGTTCGAGGGTCAGTTCGGCGACCCGCTGCTGGTGCGGGGTCTGGACGAGTTTGCGTACGGAGGCTCCCGGGCCCGGCTCCGCGCCCGCCACCTGCCGCATCGTGGTCCGCAGCCCGATGCAGGCGAGCGCGTGCGCCTCGGCGGCGAGCGCCCCGACGCGGGCCCGGCAGGCGCCGTCGAGCTCTTCCGCGCGGGCGATCAGCGCTTCGAGTCCGGTGTCGAAGGCCACTTGGTCGGCCATGTGGACGCGTTCGTTGCCCAGGGTGTGCCGGGCGACCCGCCAGCCGTCGTCGACCTGCCCGACGGCGGCGTCCGCGGGGAGCAGGACGTCGTCGAAGTACACCTCGTTGAAGAGGGATTCCCCGGTGATCTCCTTGAGCGGGCGGATGTCGATGCCGGGGGTGTTCTTCATGTCGACGAGGAAGTACGTCAGCCCCTGGTGTTTGGGCGCCGAGGGGTTGGTACGGGCCAGGAGGATGCCGTGGTCCGCCCATTGCGCCGCGCTCGTCCACACCTTCTGGCCGTTCACGCGCCAGCCGCCGTCGACGCGCTCGGCCCGGGTGCGCAGCGAGGCCAGGTCGGAGCCCGCACCGGGCTCGCTGAAGAGCTGGCACCAGAGCAACTCGCCGCGCAGGGTGGGCGCGAGGAAGCGGGCGCGCTGCTCGTCGGTGCCGTACGAGATGAGGGAGGGGACGACCCAGGTGGCGATGCCGAGATCGGCGAGGCGGACGCCCGCTGCCGTCAACTCCTCCTGAACGACCAGCTGGTGCACGGGTCCCGCGCCCAGGCCGTAGGGCTCGGGAAGGTGCGGGGCCGCGTAGCCGGTGGGGGCGAGCGCCTTGCGGGCGGCGGCCGGGTCGAGGCCGGCGGCCGGGGCGATCGCCGCGCGGGCCCGGGTGCGGTAGGTCTCCGCCTCTTCCGGCAGTTCCAGGCGCAGTTCGCGGCGCGCGCCGCCCTCGGCGAGGCGCACGGCGCGCAGCCGGTGCCCGTCGCCGGAGCCGAGCAGCTGCCGCGCGACGACGGCGCGGCGCAGATACAGATGGGCGTCGTGCTCCCAGGTGAAGCCGATGCCGCCGAGGATCTGCACGCAGTCCTTGGCGCAGGAGTACGCGGCGTCCAGGGCGGTGGCCGCGGCGAGCGCGGTGGTCAGCCCGCGTACGTCGGCGGGCAGTTCGGGGTCGTCCGCCGCGCGGGCCGCGTCCCAGGCGAGGGCGCGGGCCTGCTCGACGCGGACCAGCATGTCGGCGCAGAGGTGCTTGACGCCCTGGAACTGTCCGATGGGCCGCCCGAACTGCTCGCGCACCTTGGCGTGTTCGGCAGCCGTGTGCAGCGCCCAGGCCGCGGTGCCGCAGGCGTCGGCGGCCAGCACGGCGGCGGCCAGGTCGCGTACGGTCGCCGAGTCCACGGCGAGCACCCGGTCCGCGGGGACGTGCGCGGCCCGCGCGCTCACCTCGGCGGTGGGCCGGGTCGGATCGGCGCTCTCCTGCGTGCGTACGGTCAGCGCGTCGGCGTCGACGGCCAGCCAGAGCGGGCCCGTGGCGGACGCGGCGGCGAGGATCAGCAGGTCGGCCTCACCGCCGGAGAGTACGGGCGGCGCGGTGCCGTCCAGGACGTAGCCGTCGGGGCCGGAGACGGCGGTGAGCGTGCCCGCGTCCAGGGCGACGGCGCCGATCCGGGTGCCGTCGGCGAGCGCCGCGACCGCCTCCCCGGCGCCCGCGCGGCGCAGCACCAGCGAGGCGAGGGAGCTGGCCGCGAAGGGGCCGGGGAGCGCGGCGCGCGCGGCTTCCTCCAGGACCACGGCGAGGTCGAGGAGGCTCCCGCCCCCGCCGCCGTACTCCTCGGGGAGATGGACGCCGAGGAGACCCTGCTCGGCGAGGCCGTCCCAGTGGGCGGGCCGGCCGCGGCCGGGAAGCGGGCCGCCTCCCCCGCGGGCCTGTGGTGGGGCGTCGAGCAGTGCGCGCACCGCGCCGGGCGGTGCCGCGCGCGCGATCCAGCCCCGCACGGATGACGCCAACTCCCTTTGTTCCTTTGTGATTCCGATCCCCATGCGCATCCTCGCCGGTAGCCGCTGCCGGGACGGCGCAAGAGTAGAACACGTTTCAATCTGACGGAAGGTCAGATGGGGAACGGGATGGAAGCAGGGATGCGCGAGCGGATGCGCGGCGCCCCGACGGCCACCCCCTCGTCGCACCGGCACCCCCGCCCGCCCCGGTGATGAAACGGTTAACAGAAGGTCAAGACTTCCCCTCGTACGACATCCGTCGGAATAGTCGCCCCGGGAAACAGGTTCGAGCTACACGTACCCGCCCCGTGCGCTCCTGCCGAGCCCTCTTCCGCCCCGGAGGCCCCAAGCAATGTCGATGTCGACGACCCACCCACGCGGCATACGCGGAGTCGTCCCCGTACTCGCCTTCTCAGGCATCGTCGTCGCGGTGATGCAGACCCTGCTCGTGCCGGTCATCAAGGACCTGCCGGAGCTGCTGAGCACCTCGCCGTCGAACGCCACCTGGGTCATGACGTCGACCCTGCTCGCGGGCGCCGTCTCCACGCCGATCATGGGCCGCCTCGGCGACCTCTACGGCAAGCGCAGGATGCTGCTCACCAGCCTCGCCGTGATGGTCGTCGGCTCGCTGGTCTGCGGCTTCACCGACGATCTCGTCGTGATGATCGTGGGCCGCGCCCTCCAGGGCTTCGCGATGGGCGCCATCCCGCTCGGCATCGGCCTGATGCGCGACGAGCTGCCCCGCGAGAAGCTCGGCTCCGCGATGGCCCTGATGAGCTCCTCCATCGGCGTCGGCGGCGGCCTCGCGCTGCCGGTCGCCGCGCTGACCGCGCAGAACGCCGACTGGCACGCGCTGTTCTTCGGCGCCGCCGGTCTCGGCGTCCTCTCCATCCTGCTGACCCTCGTCTTCGTGCCGGAGAGCCCGGTGCGCGCCGAGGGCACCTTCGACGTGCTCGGCGCGATCGGCCTCTCCGCCGGTCTCGTGCTGTTCCTGCTGCCGATCACCAAGGGCAGCGACTGGGGCTGGTCCTCGCCCACCACGCTCGGGCTCTTCGGCGCGGCCGCCGTCGTCCTCCTCCTGTGGGGCGTGATGGAGCTGCGCCTGAAGGCACCGCTGGTGGACCTGCGCACCACGGCCCGCCGCTCGGTGCTCTTCACCAACCTCGCCTCGATCATGGTCGGCGTCGCCTTCTACGCCGTCTCGCTGGTCCTGCCCCAGCTGCTCCAGCTGCCCACCGCGACCGGCTACGGCCTCGGCCAGTCCATGGTCGTCGCGGGCCTGTGCGTGATGCCGCTCGGCCTGACGATGATGTTCACGGCGCCCGTCTACGCCCGTCTGTCGGCGAAGTACGGCCCGAAGGTGACCCTCATCCTCGGCATGCTCATCATCACGGTCGGCTACGGCGCCGGGCTCGGCCTGATGAGCGCCGCTTGGCAGACGATCGTCATCGCGGTGCTGCTCGGCGCGGGCATCGGCCTCGCCTACTCCTCGCTGCCCGCGCTCATCATCGGCTCGGTCGACCCGTCCGAGACGGGCGCGGCCAACGGCCTCAACACCCTGATGCGCTCCATCGGCACGTCGGTGTCGAGCGCCGTGATCGGCATGGTCCTCGCCAACACCGCGGACCACGTCGGGGGCGTCGCCGTGCCCACCATGCACGGCTTCCGCGTCTCGTTCCTGATCGCCGCGGGCGCGGTCGTCGTCGGCCTGCTCTTCGCCCTCCTGCTGCCCTCCGCGCGCCGCCCCGTCACCACGCAGCTGCGCGCCAGCAGCGAGGAGGACGCCAACCTGGAGCGCGCGACGCAGGTGCTCGCGGGCTTCCACGGCCTGGTGCGGGACGCGGACGGGACGCCCGTCCCGCGCGCGAAGGTGACCCTGATCGACCGCCGGGGCCGCCAGGCGGGCACGGCGCTGACCGACGAGGGTGGCCGGTACGCGCTGGACGTGCCCGGCGACGGCTCGTACGTCCTGGCGGTCCGGGCCACCGGCCACGGCCCGCTGGCCTCGTCGGCGGCCCACCCCGGCCAGAACCGCCCGGTCGAGCTGGACCTGTCCTTGCCCGCCGGGACCGACGTCCCGGCCTGAGACGGTCCGGCCCGAGACGGTCCGGCCCGAGACGGTCCGGCGACCGCACGGGTGATCCGCCGCCCCCGACCCGGCCGACCGGGCGGGGGCGGCGTGCGGCAGCATGGACGCCCCGCGAACACGCCGCACCACCCGGAGGAACCCATGGCCGCCGCCGACCCGACGCCCACGCCGAAGCCGGCGGTCCTCGCCGCGTTCCGGGAGGCCAAGGGCTTCATGCCGGACGACGAAGGGCTCGCCCTCTACGCGGCGGCGACTGCGGCCGGGGCGCTCGGCCTGCCCCTGCTGGAGGTCGGCACGTACTGCGGGCGCTCCACGATCCTGCTGGCCGACGCGGCCCGGCGGACCGGCGTCGCCGCGATCACCGTGGACCACCACCGCGGCAGCGAGGAGCAGCAGCCCGGCTGGGAGTACCACGACCCGGAGACGGTGGACCCCGAGGTCGGGCGGATGGACACGCTGCCCACCTTCCGCCGCACGCTGCACAAGGCGGGCCTGGAGGACCACGTCATCGCGGTCGTCGGCCGCTCGCCACAGGTGGCGAAGGCGTGGGGCGGCCCGCTCGGCCTGGTCTTCGTCGACGGCGGCCACACCGACGAGCACGCCACGGCGGACTACGAGGGCTGGGCGCCGCACGTCGCCGAGGGCGGACTGCTCGTCATCCACGACGTGTTCCCCGACCCCGTCGACATCATGACCGGGCAGGCGCCGTACCGGGTGTACCTGCGGGCCCTGGAGTCCGGCGCGTTCACCGAGGTCTCGGTGGCGGGGTCGCTGCGCGTGCTGCGCCGGACGGGGCCGGGGATCTGACGGTTCACCCCCTGCCCGGCACGGATCCCCGTCACCGGACGGCCCCCCTCTCACCGGACGGGTCCCCCATCTGACCTCAACGGGCGCGGGCGGCGGGCCGCGCGGATAGGCTCGCTCCCGTGTCGTACGTAGGTCCGGAATTCGATCCCTCCCAGCCGCCCAAGCGCCGCATCGGCCGTCCGCTGACGGTGACCGTCGCCGCGCTGGTGCCGACCTGCCTCGCGGGCTGGCTCGTCTACCAGGCCACCAGCGGGCCGGGCGGGAGCGACCCGGCGAGATCGCTGCCGGCCTCGTCCTCCGCGTCCACCGGCGAGGGCACCCCTGCCGGGTCCGCCCCCGCCTCCCCCTCGGGCTCCGAGAAGCCCGACAAGGGGAAGGAAAAGGACAAGGACGGCAAGGGCGCGGACGGCGCCGACAACGATTCGGCCACGAAGCCGCCCGGGCACGGGCCCGCCGCCGACGGCCCGCTCAAGGGCAAGGTCGTCGTGGTCGACCCCGGCCACAACCCCGGCAACTTCCGCCACACCACCGAGATCAACCGCCCGGTGGACATCGGGACGAACCGCAAGGAGTGCGACACCACGGGCACGTCCACCAACGGGGGTTACACCGAGGCGAACTTCACCCTCGACGTCTCCCGGCGGCTGCGCGCCCTCCTCGAAAAGCAGGGCGCCACGGTCAAGTTCACCCACGACGGCGACCGGCCCTGGGGCCCGTGCGTCGACGAGCGCGCCCGGATCGGCAACCAGGCGAAGGCCGACGCCGTGATCTCCATCCACGCGGACGGCTCCGCGGCGGGCAACCGCGGCTTCCACGTGATCCTGCCCGCGAAGGTGCGCTCCGGCGCCGCCGACACCTCCGCGATCGTCGCCCCCTCCAAGGAGTTGGGCGAGCGCATCGCCGGAAAGTTCGTGAGCGCGACGGGCAGCGCCCCCTCGAACTACGTGGGCGGAGGCACCGGTCTCGACACCCGCAAGGACCTCGGCGGCCTCAATCTCTCCACCGTTCCCAAGGTGTTCATCGAGTGCGGGAACATGCGGGACGCGAAGGACGCGGGTCTGCTGACCAGCGGCGCGTGGCGGCAGAAGGCGGCGCAGGGGATTAATGAGGGAATTGCGGGATTCCTTCGGAGGTAGGGCGTGAACGCGATCGGGGGCGGACGGTGAACGTCTTCGTATCGAAGCGTGCACGTCTTTATCCCGAGCAGACACCCCGAGGGTCCGGACGATATTGTCCTCCCTACGATGAGGGGCCACCCCCGCGCTTCGCGCACCGCGACACGAACGCGACTACGGCGACAGCGACGCCTCCACTGACGAGACGACTGACGAAGGACCTGAAGTGAATTTCCGCTCCCTCACTCGAGGCGACGGCGTGGTGATCGGAGCAGCGGTGTTGCTCTTCATCGCCTCGTTCCTCGACACCCTTGACATTGACGGCGCCCCCAGCGACAAGCTGTCGAACGCCTGGGAAAACGGCAACCTGCTGCTCAGCGTGTACCTGCTCGGCATCATCGGTGCCGTGCTGATCGTCGTGGGCCGGGCCCTGCCGCAGCAGCGCAAGGTCGCGGGCCTGGACCTCGGCCAGCTCGGGGTGGCCTTCACCGTCGCCGCCGCGTGGAGCTCGCTCGGCGCGATCTTCGACACCGACCAGTCCTACAACTTCTTCTTCGACAGCTCCCTCGGGCGCGGAGAGACCCCCGACGCCGGTGTCGGCCTCATCCTCGGCCTGATCGCCGCCCTGGTGCTCGCCGGTGCCGCGGTCGCGACCCTGCTCGTGCCGGCCCTGAAGGCACCCCTCATGGGTGGCCCCAAGCCGATGGCCCCGCAGCCCTACGGCGGCCAGCCGCAGGGTGGCTACGGCTACCCGGGCGCCGGTGCGGGTCAGCCGCAGCCGGGCGCGCCCTACGGCGGCCAGCCGGGTCAGCCGCAGGGGCAGTCCTTCGGCGGACAGCAGCCGCAGCCGCAGGCCGGGCAGA
The DNA here is from genome assembly GCF_055592445.1 of Streptomyces sp. NPDC041122. NCBI lineage: Bacteria > Bacillati > Actinomycetota > Actinomycetes > Kitasatosporales > Streptomycetaceae > Streptomyces > Streptomyces sp. NPDC041122. Next base: position 198,822 of record NZ_JBVIYQ010000001.1, read on the forward strand.
CCCCGCCGCCCGCGCAGGCGCAGCCGGCCGGTGACTTCTCGCCGTTCTGGTTCGCCGTGCCGGTGCCGCGTCCGCTGTACGCGGAGGACGGCTCGCCGACGCCGATCGCGGAACTGGCGCCCGGCACCTGGTACTTGGCCGTCGAGCAGCGCGGCCCCGGCCTCGTGGCCCAGACGCAGGACGGCCGTCGCGGCGTCCTTCAGGACACGACAGGGATCCAGCGCGGCTGACCTCGAAGCAAGCCGTACCGCGGCCCCTCGCCCTTCCGGGCGGGGGGCCGTTGTCGTACAGTCCCTCCCCTACGGATCTCACCTGACGCTCCGTCAGTTCATCAGGGAGGCAGGCCTATGCGGCTCGGGCTCGCACTCGGCTACTGGGGGCGCGGCCCCGACCCCGGCCACGTCGCCCTCGCCCGGGAGGCCGAGCGGCTCGGCTACGACTCCGTGTGGACCGCCGAAGCCTGGGGCTCGGACGCCTTCACGCCGCTGACCTGGATCGCCGCGCAGACCTCGCGGATCCGGCTCGGCACGGCCGTCGCGCAGATGGCCGCGCGCTCCCCGGTCACCACGGCCATGCACGCGCTCACCCTCGACCACCTCTCCGGCGGCCGGATGATGCTCGGCCTGGGGCTCTCGGGGCCGCAGGTGGTGGAGGGCTGGTACGGGCGGCCGTTCCCGAGGTCACCGCTCACCGCGACGCGGGAGTACGTGGAGGTGATCCGGCAGGTGCTGCGCCGCGAGGGACCGGTGGAGCTTGCGGGGCGGTTTCACCCGCACCCCTACACCGGCGAGGACGGCACCGGACTCGGCAAGGCCCTCAAGCCGATCACCCACCCCCTCCGGGCCGACCTGCCGATTCTGCTCGGCGCCGAGGGGCCGAAGAACATCGCGCAGACCACGCGGATCGCGGACGGGTGGCTGCCGCTGTACTGGTCGCCGCTGCGCACGGACGTCTACGAGGCGTCGCTGACCGGCCTGCGGAAGGGGTTCACCATCGCCCCCATGGCACGGGCGAAAATCTGCGACGACGTCGCGGAGGGCCTGCTGCCGGTCAAGGCGATGCTCGGCTTCTACATCGGCGGCATGGGGCACTCCGCGCGCAACTTCCACGCCGACCTGATGGCGCGCATGGGGTACGAGGCGGAGGCCCGGCGCGTCCAGGAGCTCTTCCTCGCGGGGCGCAGGGAGGAGGCGGTGCTCGCCGTGCCGGACGCCTTCGCCGACGAGATCTCCCTGGTCGGCCCGCGCGCCCGGGTCGCCGAGCGGCTGGCGCTGTGGCGCGAGGGCCCGGTGACGGACCTGCTGGTACTCGCCCCGGACCCGCACACCCTGCGGGTCCTGGCCGAGCTCAACTCCTAGGCCCTCAACTCTCGGGCTGCTTCCGGTGGGTGGTGGCGAGGACGCCGGTACGTGTCCGGCGCTGCACCGGGTCGCGGCCCACCTGCGGCACGGCGCCTTCGAAGGCCGCTTCGCCTTCGGGCTGGAGGCGATCCTCGCCCGGCTGCCCGCGTAGCGCCGGCGAACGCTCCCTGCCGCCCCTCCCCCGGGGCGGCAGGGCGGCGCTCTCAACCCTTGCTGAGCTCCCCCGCCGACGGCACCTTGTCCTTGACCTCGGCGCCCGCGCTGCTGCCCGCGCCCTTGACGTCCTTGATGATGTCGTCGAAGGAGTTCACGACCGAGTCCGTGCCCTCGCCCTTGCGGAGCTTGGACGGGAGGTCCTTGAGGGCGTCGATGCCCGAGGTGAGCGGGGCCACCGCCTTGGCGAGGGTCGGGTCGCCCTGCGCGTTCTTCGTCGCGGCCTTCAGCCGGTTGTACGTGAACGCCCCCGCGAGGCCCGCCTTGACGAGCGCGAACTTGCGGCCGTGGGCGCCCTTCTTGAACTTGCCGGCGCGGAAGGGCTTCACGATCCACTGGTAGGTCGCGCCCGCGGCGAGGCCCGCGTTGGCGACGAACCGGGTCTTGGCGAACTTCTGCTTCTCGTGCTGCTCGGTACTGCTGCTGCTTGCGGACGGCGCCGACGCGGGCGCGGTCTTCTCACCGCTGCTGCCGCAGGCCGTGGCACCGGCCAGCAGGGTGCAGCAGAGCGTGAGGGAGACACCGGCACGGCGGACGGATACGGGGCTGAGCACGGGAACGGCCTCCATACGAGAGCGGGCGGACCGCCGGACGAGACGGTCCTTCCCGCAGCCTCACCCCGGCCGCCGCACCCCGCCAGCGGAGCGGGCCCGTACGGGTTTCAACGGGGAACTCCCCGGTATACGGTCCTTATGTCTCCCACACGGCACTCCCACGGCAGCACCGCGGGGCGGGTCATAGCGCTCGTCGCCGACATCATGGCCGCCATACTCGGCCTGTGGATCCTGATGTATCTCCTTGACGCCAACCGCGCCAACGACCTCGTCCAGCTCGTCCACGACGTGGCCCGCTGGCTGGCCGGCTGGTCCCACGACCTGTTCACCTTCGACGAGGACTGGGCCCGGGTCGTCGCCGGCTACGGCCTCGCCGCCGTCGTCTACCTCCTGATCGGCCACGCCCTGGCGGGCCGCCTGCGCCGCTACTGAACGGCGGCGCAGCAGTCCGGGTCCAGGCCGCGCGGCAGGCGGTCGCCGGAGAAGACGGCGCAGGTCGCCTCGTCGCCGCCGAGCGCCGCCACCGCGAGGAGCAGTGAACCCGCCGTCCAGGTGGTGAGCTCCTCCGGCCAGACCGCCTTGTCGTCGAACACGTAACCCGTCCAGTACAGGCCGGACTCGGGGTCGCGCAGGTGCTGGATGGACTGGAGGATCTCCAGGGCGCGGTCGGACTCGCCGAGGATCCACAGGGCCAGGGCGAGTTCGGCGCTCTCGCCGCCGGTGACCCACGGATTGGGCACCACGCACCGCACACCGAGCCCCGGCACCACGAAGCGGTCCCAGCCCTCCTCGATGCGGGCCTTGGCCGCCGCGCCGGTCAGCGCGCCGCCCAGGACCGGGTAGTACCAGTCCATCGAGTAGCGGTCCTTGTCCAGGAAGCGCTCGGGGTGGCGGCGGATCGCGTGTCCGAGGGCGCCGGCCGCCAGCTCCCAGTCGGGCTGCGGCTCGTCGCGCTGCTCGGCGACGGCGAGCGCGCAGCGCAGCGCCTGGTGGATGGAGGAGGAGCCGGTCAGGAGCGCGTCGGTCACCGGCGTGCCGTCCGGCTCCCGCTTCCAGCCGATCTGCCCGCCGGGCTGCTGCAGCGCGAGGACGAACTCGACGGCGGCGACCACGGCGGGCCACATGCGGTCCAGGAACGCCTCGTCGCCGGTGGAGAGGTAGTGGTGCCAGACGCCGACGGCGAGGTAGGCGCAGAAGTTGGTCTCACGGCCGCGGTCGGTGACGTCGTCGGGGTCGCCGTCGGCGTAGGCCGCGTACCAGGAGCCGTCCGGGTTCTGGTGGCGCGCGAGCCAGTCGTAGGCGCGCTCCGCGGCGGCGTGCTCGCCGGCCGCGTCCAGCGCCATGGCCGCCTCGGTGTGGTCCCACGGGTCCAGGTGGTGGCCGCGGAACCACGGGATGGCGCCGTCCTCGCGCTGCACGGCGAGGATGCCGCGCACCGTCGCCATGGCCTGATCGGCCGTCAGGACGCCGGGCAGGACGAGGTGTTCGGTTCGCTCGGGGCTCGTCACTTGGCGCCCGCCGCCGCGTCCGCGACCGCGCCGGCCGAGGCCTTCGGGAGGTGCGGCTTGGTGGCGTAGGCGACGAAGCTCTTGCCGACGACCGGGTTGAGCAGCTGCTCGGCCACGCGCGTCGCGAGGGGCTTCTTCATGATGTCCCAGACCAGCAGCTTGTGGTACGCGCGGACCGGCAGGGCCTTGTCGTTGTCGACGCCGAACGCGCACTTGAGCCACCAGTACGGGGAGTGCAGCGCGTGCGCGTGGTGGGTGCCGTACGGCTTGAGCCCGGCCTCCCTCATCCGCCCGAGCAGCTCGTCCGCCTTGTAGATGCGGATGTGGCCGCCCTCGACCTCGTGGTAGGCGTCGGAGAGGGCCCAGCAGACCTTCTCGGGGCCGTAGCGCGGGACGGTCACGGCGATGCGGCCGCCGGGCTTCAGGACGCGCACCATCTCCGCGAGGACGCCCTTGTCGTCGGGGATGTGCTCCATGACCTCGGAGATGATCACGACGTCGAACGAGGCGTCGGGGAAGGGCAGGTTGAGCGCGTCGCCCTCCATCGCGGTGGCCGTCGCGCCCGCCGGCGCCTCGCCCGCCTCCTTCATCGCGGCGAACCACTTGGCGACCTCGCGGATCTCCTCGGCGTTCTGGTCGAGGGCCACCACCTGGGCGCCGCGCCGGTAGCACTCGAAGGCGTGCCGGCCCGCGCCGCAGCCCAGGTCGAGCACGCGATCGCCGGCGGCGAGCGGGAAGCGGGTGAAGTCGACGGTCAGCACGTGGCCCTGCTTTCGTGGTGAGGTCCTGCAACTTCGGGGGCGGCCGTGGCCGCGGCCGACGGAAGGGCGCCGCCGCGGTCGGCGCCGCGTCCGGCGGAGCGGTCGATCGCCGCACGGTAGAGCTCCGCGGTGCCCTGGGCGGCGCGGGCCCAGGTGAACCGTTCGAGCACCCGGGCGCGCCCGGCCGCGCCGAGCCTGGCCCGCAGCGCCGCGTCGCCGAGGAGCCGGTTCAGGCCGTGCGCGAGCGCCCCCGCGTCGCCGGGCGGCACCGCGAGGCAGGTCTCGCCGTCCGGGCCCGCGACCTCCGGGATCGCCCCGCCGGTGGTGGCCAGGAGCGGCGTGCCGGTGGCCATCGCCTCGGCGGCGGGCAGCGAGAACCCCTCGTACAGCGAAGGGACGCAGGCGACCTGCGCGGAGCGGACCAGGTCGACGAGTTCGGCGTCGGTGATGCCCTTGACGAACTCGACGGCGTCCGCGAGGCCGTGCCGCTCGATGGCCTGCGCGACCGGGCCGTCCTCGGCGCGCTTGCCGACGACGACGAGGTGGGCGGCGGGGTTCTCGGTGCGCGTCTTGGCGAGTGCCTCGATGAGGAAGACCAGGCCCTTGAGCGGGACGTCGGCGCTGGACGTCGTCACGATCCGGCCCGGCACCTCGGGGACCGAGGGGTCGGGCGAGAAGAGGTCGGTGTCGGCGCCGATGTGGACGACGCTGATGCGGTCGTCGCGGACGCCGAGGTGGTCGACGATCTCCTGGCGCGAGCTGCCGGAGACGGTGAGGACGGACGGCAGGCGCCGGGCCACGCGCTTCTGCATGCGGGTGAAGGCGTACCAGCGGCGGACGGAGAGGCGACGCCTGAGGTCGGGCGCGGCGGCCAGCTCAAGGCGCCGGTCGACGGTGATGGGGTGGTGGATCGTGGTGACCAGGGGCGCGCCGAGGTCGCCGAGCAGGCCGTAGCCGAGGGTCTGGTTGTCGTGCACGACGTCGAACTCGCCGCGCCGGGCGCGCAGATGGCGCCGGGCGCGCAGGCTGAAGGTGACGGGTTCGGGGAAGCCGCCGGTCCACATCGTCGCCACTTCGAGGGCGTCGACCCAGTCGCGGTACTCGTCCCGTGCGGGGGTGCGGAAGGGATCGGGCGAGCGGTAGAGGTCCAGGCTCGGCAGCTCGGTGAGGCGCAGTCCTTCGAGGCCGGGCCCCTCGTCGAGGACGGGGTAGGGCTGGGCGCCGATCACCTCGACGCTGTGGCCGAGCCGGGCGAGTTCGCGCGAGAGATGGCGTACGTAGACGCCCTGTCCCCCGCAGAACGGGTTCCCCTTGTATGTGAGGAGGGCGATGCGCAGCGGGCGCCCGCCATCCCCGCCAGAGCCCTTTCGGGGGCCTGCCTCCATGGCCTCAGCGGTCACTCTCGGCCCCCTTCTTCCTGCGGTTCTCCGCGAGGTTACGCCGGGACGGTAATCTAGAACAAGTTTCAGACTTGATCGCTGAATGATCGCTGAACGAGCTTTGAATCTACCGGCAGGTAGGCGAGGTGTAAGGCCCGGATCAGGTGATTCGCGCCACGACGGGCTCCCTGCCATGCTGTGCGATCTCGGGAGGCGTTTTCCAAAGGGGCAACGACATGACAGCGGAAGCCAAGGCGGCGAACCCGGCGGCGCCAGCCCTGACCGAGCGCCAGGAGGCACGCCGCCGTCGCATTCTGCACGCCAGCGCCCAACTGGCCAGCAGGGGCGGCTTCGACGCCGTGCAGATGCGGGAGGTCGCCGAGGCCGCCGGCGTCGCCCTCGGCACCCTTTACCGCTACTTCCCCTCCAAGGTCCATCTGCTGGTCGCCACCATGCAGGACCAGCTGCAGCACATGCACACGACCATCCGGAAACGGCCGCCGGCCGGTGAGACGCCGGCCGAGCGGGTCTCCGAGACGCTGATGCGGGCCTTTCGCGCGCTGCAGCGCGAACCGCACCTGGCCGACGCGATGGTGCGGGCGCTGACCTTCGCGGACCGTTCGGTGAGCCCGGAGGTCGACACGGTCTCGCGGCTGACGACGGCGATCATCCTGGACGCGATGGGCCTCACCGATACGCCGACCGCGCAGCAGCTCTCCGCGGTGCGGGTCATCGAGCACACCTGGCACTCCGCCCTGATCACCTGGCTCTCGGGGCGCGCCTCGATCGCCCAGGTGAAGATCGACATCGAGACGGTGTGCCGGCTCATCGACCTCACGGTGGATCCGCGGACGTAATCACCTCGCTCTCCCGTCCGGGGCACGGGGGGCGCACAGTCGTATGGCAAATGCGCCCCCGAACCCCCCCTTGGCCAGTTCTCAGCGTCACGACGGGGGTACTCACCGCTATGAATGTTCTGCGTGCTTGAACGGAGCAACCGGAGCGGGGAGCTGGAGGGGCAGAGCGTGATCCGGGTCCTTCTCGTGCACGACGCCTGTTTACTGCGAATGGCCCTGGCGGAACAACTCGCCCGTGAGCCGGATCTGGAGGTGTTCCACGCGCCGTGGTCTCACGCGCGCGGCCGTCAACGCAGCGTGCGGCCGGACTTATGTGTGGTCGACCTCGACGACGAGGCGACCTACACGCAAGCCCCGCTCGGCGAGCTGACGGGGCCCTCGGCACTGGGGAGGGGATGCCGGGTGCTGGTGCTCACCACCGCGAACCGACCGGGGCAGTTGCGGCGGGCGGCGGAGGCGGACGCACTCGGATATGTGAACAAGGCGAGCCCGCCGGAACGGCTGCTCGCGGGGATACGACAGGTGGCGGCGGGTCGTCGGTTCGTCGACGAGTCGCTGGGGTTCGGCTTTCTCAAGGCGGCGCAGATGCCGCTCACCCGACGGGAGTTGAGTGTGCTGTCACTCGCCGCCGGGGGTGCGTCGGTCGCCGAGATCGCCAACAGCCTCCATCTGTCCAACGGAACGGTGCGCAACTACATGGCCGCGATCACCCGGAAGACCGGGGCGCGGAACAGGATCGACGCGATACGGATCTCGCAGGGCGAGGGGTGGGTGTGAGGCGGCGCCCTCCTCCCCCCACTCGCCCGCGCCGTTGAGGTCCCGATAGAGAGGCGAACGCTCCAACAGCTCGTCGTGCCGCCCGCACAGGGCGTGCGCTCCGTCCATCACCAGGACGCGGTCGGCACGGCGGGCCGAACTGATGCGGTGGGCCACCACCACCAGAGTGCCGCCCGGGCGGGCCGCGAAGGCCCGCTCGGCGCGCTCCTCGGCGACCGGGTCGAGATGACAGGTCGCCTCGTCGAGCAGGGCCAGCGGCGCGGCCGACAGCCAGGCGCGGGTCAGCGCGATCAACTGCCGTTCACCGGCCGAGAGTTCATCGGGTACGAGCGGGGCGTCGAGGCCGCCGAGCCGTGCCATGAGCGGGGCGAGGCCGACCGCTTCGGCGGCGGCGAACAGCTCGCCGTCCTGCACCGGAGCCGTCCGCAGATAGCTGAGGTTGTCGCGGAGCGTCCCAGTGAAGACGTACGCCTCCTGAGGAATGAGGACGCGCCGCTCCACGGCCGCCGCGCCCCGCACGGGCAGCCCGGCGACGCGCACGTCCCCCGCGTCCGGCACGAGGAGTCCTGCGATGATTCCGGCCAACGTCGACTTTCCGATGCCGCTCGGGCCGACGACGGCGAGGTGTTCGCCGTGGCCGAGGGTGAGCCCCAGATTCCGCAGGACGGGCTCGGCGTGCGGGCCGTAGGCGAAGGTGAGGCCCGACAGGTGCAGGGCGGGGGCCCCGGCGTCCACGCCGCCACTCCCCCCGGGTGCGGGGACCGGCTCGGGAGTGGCCTTCGGAGTGGGGACGGGAGCGGGCTCGGGGGCCGGGCCGTCCCAGGTCAGGCGGCGCAGGACGATGGCCAGTCGGGAGCCGCTCGCGCCCAGGCCGTGCACCAGGTTGTGCAGGGCGGGCAGCAGGGCCTGGGTGACATAGGCGAGGGCGCCGACCAGGGCGCCCGGGGAGACACCCCGGTCCAGGAGCCAGGGGCCGGCGGCGAGCAGCAGCACGAGCGGGAGCTGGCCGCCGACGGCGAGGGCGGCCGTGCGCAGGACGCCCCAGCGGGCGAGGGCGCCCGCCGTGGCGTACTCGCGCTCGACGCCCCGCCCCAGGTCATCGGCCACGTCCTGCTCCGCGCCCGCCGCCGCGACGTCCCGCAACCCCGGGCAGACGAGCCCCAGTTGGCCGGCGAGACGCTCGTCCGCGACCAGGAACTCCTCCTGCCGCCGGGCCAGCGGGCGCAGTGTCGCCACGAACAGGCCGATGCCGGCGAGCAGCGGCGGCCCCACCACCAGGAGCAGGCGCGGGTCCAGCGAGAACAGTCCGACGAGCGCGCCCGCCACCGTGAAGACGAAGGACCGGGAGACCATCACCAGGCCCGCGAAGGTGTCCCTGGCGATCTCCACCTGCTGGGTCAGCCGGGAGACGGCGGCGCCGTCCGCCTCGCGCAGCCCCCGCCCGACGACCTGTCGCACCAGGCTGTCCCGCAACGGCTCCACCAGGTCGGCGACGGCGCGGTACACCTGCCCGGTGCCGTACGCGGCGACGAGCACGCCGAGGGCGGCCGCGCCCAGCCAGCCGAGGCCGACCGCCTCGCGCCCGTCGAGGAATCCGTCGTCCAGGGCGCGGGCGAGGGCGTACCCGGTGAGGAAGGTCTGTCCGGTCTCCAGGACGGACCAGATCGCGAGCCGCACCACGACCGGCCAGCGGCGCCGGAGGAACCGCACGCCCCGGCGGTACGGGCCGCGCGGCGCACCGCCCGCCCCGGACGGCGCGGGCGCCCGCTTGCCGGACGGCGAGGACTTCACGCGGCGAACACCTCCCGGTACTCGGGCAGTCGCCACAGTTCCGCGTGGGTGCCCACCGCCCGGATCCGGCCCTCGTGCAGCCAGGCCACCGCGTCCGCGCGGGCCGCGGTCGCCGCGCGGTGGGCGATGACGAGGCGGCTGCGGTGCGGGGTGTGGCGGAGCAGCGCCTCGGCGATGTGGTGTTCGGTCACCGTGTCGAGGCTCGACATCGCGTCGTCGAGGATCAGCAGCCGCCCGCCGCGCGCGAACGCGCGGGCCAGGCCGAGGCGTTGGGCCTCCCCACCGGAGAGCGGGGCGTCGTCGCAGGGGGTGGCGTAGCCGTCGGGGAGGCGGGTGACGAAGGTGTCGGCGCGGGCGGCGCGGGCGGCCTCGCGGACCCGGGCGGGGGTCGGACGCGGGGCACCGAAGCCGATCGTGCCCTCCAGGGTCTCGCCGAGCAGGGCGGGCCGCTCGAAGGCGTAGCCCACCTCGCGGCGCAGCTCCTCGCGGGTGAGCGAGGCCAGCGGCACGCCGTCGAGGCGCACGTCGCCCTCGTCGGGGTCGGCGAGCCGTCCCGCGAGGGAGGCGAGCAGCGACTTGCCGGCGCCCGAGCGGCCCACGACGGCGACGGTGGTGCCCGCGGGCACGGTCAGGTCGAGGCCGTCGAGCACGGCGCGCCCGCCGCGGCTCACCCTGATGGCGCGCAGTTCCAACAGGCCGCCCTCAGGCGGCAGTTGCTCGGTCCCGTACCGGGTCTCGGGTTCCGCGAGCACCTCCGCGAGGCGCCCCGCGGCAGCCCGCGCCCGGACCAGGCCGCTCAGCTGTCCGACGAGCATGCCGATGCCGGTGGCGAGCACCGCGTACCGGGACGCGGCGAGCAGGTCGCCGACGCTGATGCGGTGGTGGAGCACCAGGTGTCCCGCGACCGCGGCGACCGCGATCTGCAGGAGCGGGGCGACGGCGACGGCCTGGGCCTGGGAGCGGCCCTGGACCCGCCACATCCGGTGGCCCTGGTGGCTGAGCTCGGGCAACGGCCCCAGTACGCGCGCCGCTTCCTTGTCCTCGGTGCGGGCGGCCGCGATGGTCCGCGCGCCGCCGATCGCCTCGCCGAGGCGGCCCGCGATGTCCCCCTGGACGCGCTGGTAGCGGGCGACGCAGTCGGAGGAGACGCGCACGAAGGTACGGAGGAGCAGGAAGAGGACGGGCGCGCCGAGCACGAAGACGACGGCGAGCCAGCCGTCGATGAGGGCGAGCGCGACCACCGCGCCGACGGGTGTGACCAGCGCGGCGAGCAGGGCGGCGAAGGTGGCGGGCGCGATGCCCGCGTGGGCCGCGTTGTCGATGAGTCGGGCCACCAGGTCGCCGGGGGCGAAGCGCGCGGTGGTGCGCGGTCCGACGGCGAGCACATGGCGTACGACGCGGCCGCGCAGCCAGGCGGTGGTGCGGGCGTTGGTGGTGCCGGTGAGGACGCCGTCGACGGCGTCCAGCAGGGCGCTCGCGGTGATCAGCGCGGCGCACACCAGGATCCAGCGGGTGGCGTCGGTGTCCCGTCCGCTCAGGTGGCCGGTGAGGAGGGTGTCCAGGGCGTGGCCGATGGCGAACGGCAGGAACAGGGCCGCGCCCGAGCCCGCGACGGCGCACAGCGCGAGGGCCGTGCAGCGGGCGGCGCTGTACCGGGTCGCCGTACCCAGCAGGCGGGTGTCGGCGGCGGGTCGGCGCGGGCGGATGGTCGTCGTCGCCATGCGGTGCGGGTCTCCGTCGCCTCGTCGGGTGCGTGGGCCTCGTCGGGTGCGTGCGTCGTGTCGGGCGCGTACGCCTCGCGGGCCCCTCGTGTCTCACGGGTGGCAGCGGTGGACCCGGGCGGGCCCCTTACGGGGTGCCGCCCGGGCCGTCATGTCGTTCCGCTCAGAAGCGGTCAGGCATCAGAGGCAGAGGACCACGCTGGCCTGGCTCCAGCACAGGAGCAGGCTCGCCTGGCTGCCGCCACCGCCGCCGCCGCCACCGGTCATCTCGTCGGATTCCATGCCCTGCAGGTCGAGAAGTGCCATGAGATTCCCTCTCTCTAAGGGGAGTTGATGCCCCCCGTGGTGTGGTGTCACGACCCCGCGATGTCACGGGACCGGGTCTGTGGCTGCCGCAGGGGCGGCAGGAAGGGGATGTGCGCGGTGCCGTCCCCGAGCGCCCCGGCGAGGGCGAGGAGGCAGCCGGCCGTTCCGGTGTGCAGGTCCATCGAGAGGCGCAGCATCTGCTCGCCGGGGAAGGCGAGCCGGCCCGCGTACGACATCGCGAACCAGCCGAGTTCCTCGACCTGCGCGGCGATGTCGTCGGGGGTGATGCCCGGCGTGGTGCTGCGGCTGACGTGCAGCAGCAGTCCGGCCCGCCCCTGGAAGAGTCCGGGCTGTACGCAGAAGCGGGAGCGCGCGGCGGCCAGGATGCCGGGCCGTGCCGCCTCGAACCCGGGGTCGTCCCGGTGGGTCAGGTAGTCGTCGAGGACCATCCCGATGCCGACGCTGCCGGCGCCGAGGTAGGGCATGGTGCGCCAGCCCTCGTTCACCGAGAGGCTGCCGTCCTTCTCGTGGGTCACGCACTGGGCGAGGTCGGCGCGCAGGGCGCGGGCCGCCAGGTCGAGGAGGGCGGGGTCGCCGTTCCGCTCGTACAGGCGCAGGAAGAGCAGTGCGGATCCGGTGGCGCCGCGCAGCAGTCCGGCCCGGCGCCGCCCGGCCTTGGGGGCGGGCTCCGCGTCCTGTTCGGTGAGCCGCGCGGCGAGGAGTTCCGCCGCCTGTTCCGCGTGCCGGGCCAGAGCCGTCTCGCCGGTGCTGTGCGCGAGCGAGTCGAGGGCGAGGCCGAGGCCCGCGAGGCCGCCGTACAGGTCGGAGGGGAGGCGCTGCCACTTCTCCCTGAGGACGAGGTCCATGAGGTCGAGCGCGCGGGTGCGGTGGCCGAGCCGGTCGAGGACGTGGGCGATGCCGGCGAGGCCGTCGTGCAGTCCGAGCGGGGTGCCGGTGGGGGCGGGCGCGGTGTGCTTCAGGAGCCAGCGCTCGCCTTCCTCGTACCGTTCGGCGCCGCTCTCGTCGAGGGCCAGCAGGACGCCGGCCGCGCCGTGCGCGATGCCGAGCCCGCCGCCCTCGGCGAACTGGGCGACGTCGCCGGGGAAGAGCCGGTCGTCGCGGTCGGGGGTGGCCGAGGCGAGGATGGCCTCGACCATCGAGTCGCGGCTGAGGGGCCAGTCGGCGGGGTCGACCAGCGGTGCGGCGGCCCTGGCCGGCTGACCGGTGGCGCCGGTCCGGCCCCCCTCCGGAATGCCCCCCTCCTGGGCCTCCGCGTCTCCCGCCGCGCGGACCGGCGCCCGTTCGTGACCCGCTGCCCGGCGCTGTCCGCCGTGCTCGATCTCGGCCACCGCCTCGGCGAGGAACTCCGGCGGTACGTCGGGGAATTCGGCCGCGATCACCTCGGCGAAGTGGGCCGCCTTGCCGCGGTCGATGGAGAGCAGCGTGGTGATCGGCAGGAAGAGGGCGAGGCGCAGACAGGCCAGGGCGTACGTGTCGACGTCCGTGCCGGTGCGGTCGGGCGGGGCGAGGAAACCGGGGTGCGCGACGACCTGTCGTCCGGCGTCGCCCACGGCCGTCGCCGCCTCGAAGTCGAGGAGCCGGACGCCCCGTTCGTCGGGGGTGACCATGATGTTGAAGAGGTGCAGGTCGTTGAAGACGACGCCCCGCCGGTGCACGGCGGCGACGGCCTCCTCGACGGCGCGGTGCATGCGCAGCGCCCAGGCCGTGTACTCGGATATCTCGGCCGGGTCCGGTTCGCTGGTACACAGCGGGTGGCGGTGGGCGAAGAAGGAGTTGAGGGTGGAACCCTCCAGGAAGTCCATGACGAGGAAGCGGTGGCCGTCCAGGAGGAACCAGTCGCGCACCTCGGGGGCCACGCCGAGTCCGGAGAGCTTCTCCAGGGCGTCCTTCTCGCGCTCCAGCCGGGCCACGGCGTCGGCGCCGTCGGCGGCGAGTCCCGCGTACGGACGGCCTTCCTTGAGGACGACCTTGCTGCCGTCGCGGGTGTCGGTGCCGGCGTAGACGCCGCCGCCGTTGGAGAAGTGCAGGGCCTTCTCGATGCGGTACGGCAGGTCGGCGACGGTCGAGGTGTTGCGGGCCTCGAGCGCCGGTTCGAGGAAGGCGGGCAGCGTCAGCCACTCGGGGACCTTGAAGGCCGGGTCGCGCGGGTCGGGGACGAGCTCGCCCGCGCCGTTCTCGATGGCGGGGACCAGGGTGCCCCTGCCGTTGTCGACCATGCGGCGGGTGAACGCGCCGTATCTGACGTAGAGCGGGCCCTGCCGCCAGCGCAGGTCGGTGAGGATGTACGGGCCCTCGAAGCCGTCGAGGAGCTCACCCAACTCGGTGACTATCTCCTGGAGTTGCTTCTCGTCGGCCGGGTAGACGGTGACGGCCTTGCCGCTGTGGTCGCGCCCGGCGTACTTGCTGTTGCGCAGGTGCAGCAGGTGCTTGGCCGGCACGAACTTGAAGGGGACCTTGCGGGGCACGCAGTAGTCCCAGACGATCCCGGCGACGCGGTCCGCGTTCTCCAGGGTGGCGGAGACGTGGATCTTCCAGCCCTGCTGGGGGGCGGGGAGCGAGGCTCCGCTGTCGTCGACCGGGACGACGGAGAGCCAGTCACCCATGCGGCCGGCACGCCAGCCGGCGGGGACGGGGCGGCGGGCCGCGGAGAATTCCGGGGCGCTCGCGGTGCCCGTGGACGACAGTCGGTCCGGGGTCTCGTAGAAGTGTCTGTCGGCGAGACAGTAGACCTCGTACCGCTTGTCCATGGTGTCCCCTCTCTGCTCGGCCGTGGCAGAGAGATTTCCAGGGCGCAGGAGGGCGGAACAGTCACGAGTGTCATCGCATCACCGTGCGGAACGCATGCGTAAAGTCACGTTCGCTCATGTTCGAGAGAATCAGGGTATCGACGGGTAGGACAAATGGCGACACCCGCGCCCCCATCGGATGAGCGGGGCGCGGGTGCAGGCTGGTTGACGGCGTGACGGTGACTACTCCTCGACTACTCCTCCGGCGGGAACACGACCTCCCCACCGTCGGTGAGCGTGATGGTGATGGCCTCGACCGGGCAGCCCTCAGCGGCCTCCAGGACCTTCTCGTTGGCGTCGGTCTCGGCGTCCGCGGGGTGCGACTGACGGGCGGTGTCCAGCTCGAAGCGGCCGGGCGCGGTGAGCACGCACATGCCGGAGCCGATGCACACCGACCGGTCGACCTCGACGTGCCAGCGGTCCCCCATCAGGCACCCGTCCCCTCGTAGCCGGCCGGGAGGTGGATCATCTTGTGCTCGAAGTACTCGCCGTATCCCTCGGGCCCGAACTCCCGGCCGAGTCCGGAGTTCTTGTAGCCGCCGAAGGGGCCGAGCATGTCGAGGCTGAAGGTGTTCACGGAGTACGTGCCGGTGCGGACCTGCCGTGCGATGTCGATGCCGCGCTCCACGTCGGCCGTCCAGACGCTGCCGCTGAGCCCGTACTCGGAGTCGTTGGCGATCTTCACCGCCTCGCTCTCGTCGCCGTACGGCAGCAGGCAGATGACGGGGCCGAAGATCTCCTCGCGGGCGATCCGCATGGAGTTGTCGACGTCGCCGAAGAGGGTCGGCTCGACGTACCAGCCGCGGTCGATGCCGGCCGGACGGCCGCCGCCCGCAAGGATCTTGGCGCCCTCCTCCTGGCCGATGCGGATGTAGTCGAGGGAGCGCTGCCGCTGGCGCTCGGCGACGAGCGGGCCGAGTTCGGTGGCGGGGTCGAGCGGGTCGCCGACCTTGAGCGCGGACGCGGCGGCGGCGAAGGCCTCGGCGAACTCGTCGTAGCGGGTGCGGGGCACCAGGATGCGGGTCTGGGCCACGCAGGCCTGGCCGTTGACCATCCAGGCGAACGGCACGATGCCCGCGACGGCGCTCGCCGCGTCGGCGTCCGGCAGCACGACGGCGGCCGACTTGCCGCCGAGCTCCAGCGTCACGCGCGTCAGGTTGCGGGCCGCGACCTCCATGACGCGCTTGCCGGCGGCGACGGATCCGGTGAAGGAGACCTTGTCGACGTCCGGGTGCCCGACGAGGTACTCGCTGACCTCGCGGTCGGCGCTGATGATCGACAGCACCCCCTCCGGAAGCCCGGCCTCGGTGGCGAGCTCGGCGAGGATGTACGCGTCGAGCGGCGCCTCCGGCGAGGTCTTGAGGATCACCGGGCAGCCGGCGAGCAGCGCGGGCGCGAGTTTGGCGGCGGCGGTGAACTGCGGGACGTTCCACGGCACGACGGCCGCGACGACGCCCACCGGTTCGCGCCGCACGAGGAGGCGGCCGAGCACTCCGTCGCGCGCCTCCTCGTAGGTGAAGTCGCGGGCGACGGTGATCGCCGCGTCCCACACCATCATCGCGGCGAGGGCCTGCACCATCACGCTGGAGGTGTAGGGGGTGCCGTTCTCGGAGCTGATGACGCGGGCGATCTCCTCGTGGCGCAGCGCGAACCCGTCCTTGATCTTCGTGACGACCTCGATGCGCTCGTCCAGGGTCATCCGGGGCCAGGGCCCGTGCTCGAAGGCGGCCCGGGCGGCGGCGACGGCGCGGTCGACGTCGGCGGGGGCCGCGTGCGGCACGCGGGCGAAGACCTCTTCGGTGTGCGGGGAGACGACGTCGATGACGCCCTTGCCGAGCGGGTCCACCAACTCCCCGCCGATGAAAAGCTGTCCGTGTTCCACGAGCTCGGTCATGGCTGACTGCCTCCTGCGGAGCGCTTCCTGACACCGTTTCAGAACTGATACCAGTTCTAGTTGGAGGAGTCCGCGAACGGAAGGGCCAACTCGCCATCGAGTCCGTCGACTTGGGCGACCATTGAAACCAGTTCTAGTTATAGTGGCGGCACCAGCGACAGAGACGAGGCGCCCATGACGCAGGTGAGCGGCACGCAGGCGAGCGGCCCGCCGGTGATCGAGCACGGCGGCGGCGTCCGGAGCATCAAGGTCCCGATCCCCGACAACCCCCTCGGCTTCACCCTGGTCCACCTCCTGGACACCGACGCGGGCCCGGTCCTCATCGACACCGGCTGGGACGACCCGACCTCCTGGGACGCCCTCACCGCCGGGCTCGCCGCCTGCGGGACGGGCGTCGCCGACGTGCACGGCGTCGTCATCACCCACCACCACCCCGACCACCACGGGCTCTCCGGAGCGGTCCGCGAGGCGTCCGGCGCGTGGATCGCGATGCACGAGGCGGACGCCTCCGTCGTGCGCCGCACCCGCGCCAACCCGCCCGAGCGCTGGTACGGCTACATGGCGGCCAAGCTCACCGCCGCCGGCGCCCCCGCCGACCACGTCGCCCCGCTGCTCCGCGCCCGCGAGGAGGGCAGGCCCCGCAGGCTGCCCGGACTCGATCCCGCGCTGCCCGACCGGGACATCACACCCGGCGAACTCCTCGCCCTGCCGGGCCGGCGCCTTCGGGCGGTGTGGACCCCCGGCCACACCCCGGGCCACGTCTGCCTGCACCTGGAGGAGGACCACCCGGCGGGCCTCGCGGGCCACGGCCGCCTCTTCTCCGGCGACCATCTGCTGCCCGGCATCACCCCGCACATCGGCCTGTACGAGGACCCCGACGACCACCTGGTGACCGACCCCCTCGGCGACTACCTCGACTCCCTGGAACGCGTCGGGCGCCTCGCCCCCGCCGAGGTGCTCCCCGCCCACCAGCGCGCGTTCACCGACGCCCCCGGCCGGGTCCGCGAACTCCTCGACCACCACGAGGAGCGCCTGACGGGCCTGCTCACCCTGCTCGCCGAGCCCCTCACCCCCTGGCAGCTCGCCGAGCGCATGGAGTGGAACCGCCCCTGGGGGGAGATCCCCTACGGCTCGCGCAACATCGCCGTGTCGGAGGCGGAGGCGCACGTCCGGCGCCTGGTGAAGCTGGGGCGCGCGGAGGCCGTGGCCGGGAGCGATCCGCTCACGTTCGTGGCGGTGTGACCCGAAGGGCACACGGACCGGCCGGTAGAGTGAAGGAGTCGTCCTCACGTCCGCGCAGGGGGAAGCCGGTGCGAATCCGGCGCTGACCCGCAGCCGTATGCCGAGCGTCAGATTCGGTGAGCCGGAATGCCCGGCGCGGAACGTGACCGGCTCGCGTCACCGGACCCCGGTGAGCGGCACCGTCGAGGTATACGGAGCCGGAGCCGCCCGGAGGCCGTGCCCGCACGGTGCCGTGCGCCCCGCTCCCCGCAGGGAGAGGCAACCCGCCCCATCATGAACGTTCGTCGCAGCGCCGCGGTCCTGGCCGCCGTCGCCGTGCTGGGCTCGGCCGCCGCACCGGCCGCCGTCGCGGCCCCCTCCCCGAAGCCCTCGACCGCGCTCCCCTCGGGCCTCTACGGCAAGAAGGACCCCAAGTTCGACGGCGTCTTCCGCCAGTCGTACGCCCTGCTCGCCCAGCACACCGAGGGCGTGCGGCCCGCCGCCAAGGCCGTCGACTGGCTGACCGGGCAGCAGTGCGCGAGCGGCGGCTTCGCGCCGTTCCGCGCGGACGCCACCGAGCCGTGCAACTCCAAGACCGCCGTCGACAGTAACTCCACCGCCGCCGCCGTGCAGGCCCTCGCCGCCCTCGGCGGCCAGGACACGACGGTGAAGAAGAGCGTCCAGTGGCTGAAGTCGGTGCAGAACAAGGACGGCGGCTGGGGCTACAACCCGGGGCTGCCCTCCGACGCGAACTCCACCGGCATCGTCGTCGGCGCGCTCGTCGCGGCCGGCGAGAACCCCACCTCCGCCAAGTCCCGGGACCGCAAGTCGCCCTACGACGCGCTGTCCGAGCTCGCGATGGACTGCGGCAAGGACGGCGGCGCCTTCGGCCTCGCGGACATGAAGTCCGGCAAGCTCGCGCCGAACGCCGACGCCACCGCGGCCGGCGTGCTCGGCAGCCTCGGCCGGGGCCTGGTCGTGACGCCCGCCAAGAAGAACGTCTCCGGCGCCCCGAAGTGCGCGGAGCCCGACACCGCCGCGCAGGCCGCGAGCAACGGCACCGGATACCTCCTGAAGACCCTCGGCAAGACCGACGGCCACCTGATCTCCTCGCTGCCGGGCGCCACCGACCAGCCGGACGTCGGCAACACCGCGGACGCCGTGATCGCCCTCGCCGCCGCCGGGCAGAAGGAGCAGGCCGAGAAGTCCGCCGAGTGGCTGACGAAGAACTCCGCGGACTGGGCGAAGGAGACGGGCCCCGCCGCCTACGCCCAGCTGGTCTTCGCCGCGCACGCGACCGGCATGGACGCCCGCGACTTCGGCGGCGCCGACCTCGTGCAGCAGCTCAACGCGCAGGGCCCCGCCCCGCAGGACGCGTCGGACTCCGCCACCGCGTCGGCCGAGGAGGACAAGAAGGACGACGACGGCGGCGTCAGCGTCTGGTGGATCATCGGCGTCGGCATGGTCGCCGGCATCGGCATCGGCTTCCTGTACAGCGGCAACCGCAAGAAGAAGCAGCCGTGACGCGAGGCCGCGAGCGGCACGGCCGCCCGGCGCGGGCCGGGCGGCGCGCCCGCGCCCTGACGCTCGGGACCGTCCTCGCCGCGCTCCTCGGCGTCCTCGCCGTCGCGCCCGCCCAGGCCGCCGGCTACCGCTACTGGTCGTTCTGGGAGCGGGACGGCGGCCGGTGGACGTACGCGAGTCAGGGCCCCGGCACCGCGCGGCCCGAGGACGGCGCCGTGCAGGGCTTCCGCTTCGCGGTCTCCGAGGACTCCAAGGACGCCGCGAAGCCGCGCGGGGCCGCCGTCTTCGAAGACATCTGCGCGAAGACCCCGGCGAAGGACGGGCGCAAGCGCGTCGCCCTGGTCGTCGACTTCGGCACGGCCGGTGACGCCCCCGACGGCGAGACGCCGCCGAAGCCGCGTACCGCCTGCGCCCAGGTCGGCGCGGACGCCACCAGCGCGGAGGCGCTCGCCTCGGTCGCGAAGCCGCTGCGCTACGACAGCAAGGCGCTGCTCTGCGCCATCGACGGCTACCCGAGGGCGGGCTGCGGGGAACAGGTCGCCGGGGACGGCACGGGCAAGAAGGAGTCGGCCGACGCGCCCTCCGAGCGGGACGGCGACGCCGGCGGGCCCTCGTTCGGCCTGATCGCCGGGGTCGTCGCCGTCGCCCTGCTGGGCGGCGCCGCCCTCTGGCAGGCCCGGCGCCGGCGCGGCTGACGCGGCGCGGACGACGGACACGGACGACCCGATGACGGACGACCACGGCGGGCGCGCGCCGGGAGCGCTGCGCCGCCGCCTCGCCCCCGCGGCGCACCGGAGCAACGCGCTGCACCCGGGCGCCTGGTGGGTGTGGGCCATCGGCCTCGGCACCGCCGCGTCCCGCACCACCAATCCGCTGCTCATCGGACTGCTGATCGGCGTCGCGGGCTATGTGGTGGCGGCGCGGCGCACCTCGGCGCCCTGGGCCAAGTCGTACGGCGCGTTCGTGAAGCTGGGGCTCGTGGTCATCGCGATCCGGCTGGTCTTCGCGATCGTGCTCGGCTCGCCGATCCCCGGCACGCACACGCTCGTCACACTGCCCGAGGTGCCGCTGCCCGACTGGGCCAGGGGCGTGCGGATCGGCGGCCGGGTCACCGCCGAGGGGCTGGCCTTCGCGCTCTACGACGGCATCCGGCTGGCCGGGCTGCTGATCTGTGTCGGCGCCGCCAACGCGCTGGCGAGCCCGGCCCGGCTGCTGAAGTCGCTGCCGGGCGCGCTGTACGAGGTGGGGGTCGCCGTCGTCGTGGCGATGACCTTCGCGCCGAACCTCATCACCGACGTGCAGCGGCTGCGGGCCGCCCGGCGGCTGCGCGGCCGTCCCGACAAGGGGATCCGCGGGCTGCTCCAGGTCGGGCTGCCGGTCCTGGAGGGCGCCCTGGAGCGGTCGGTGGCGCTGGCGGCGGCGATGGACGCGCGGGGCTTCGGCCGGACCGCGCCGGTCCCCGCCGGGGTGCGCAGGGCCACGGCGGTGCTGACCCTCGGCGGTCTGATGGGCGTCTGCGTCGGGACGTACGGTCTGCTGACCGCGCAGGGCGCGGCCTACGGCCTGCCCGTGCTGCTCGTCGGCCTGCTCGCCGCGCTCGCCGGGCTGCGCCTCGGCGGCCGCCGCTCGGTGCGCACCCGCTACCGGCCCGACCCGTGGGGCGTGCGCGCCTGGCTCGTCGCCGGGTCGGGGGCCGCGGTGGCGGGGCTGATGATCTGGGCCGCCTCCTACGACCCGGCCGCCCTGCAGCCCGGTGTCGTACCGCTCGTCGCGCCGACGCTGCCGCTGTGGCCCGCGGCCGCGGTGCTGCTCGGGCTGCTGCCGGCGTTCGTGGCGCCGGTGCCGCCCGAGGCGGGTGCGGCGGGGCGGGCGAGGGCGGCGACCCCGGAGCCCGGGACCGCCGGGCCCCGGGAGCCCGCCCCGGCGGAGAGGCTCTCGCCCGCCGCCTGGCGGACGCCTCCCCCGCACGAGGCCGCCGCCCCCGCATCCCCCTCTTCCGCCCCGCCCGCTTCCTCCGAGGAGACCTCATGATCCGCTTCGAGGATGTCTCGGTGCGCTACGAGGGGGCGTCCGGACCCACCGTCCGCGGGGTCGACCTCACCGTGCCCGAGGGCGAACTGGTCCTGCTCGTCGGGCCGTCCGGGGTCGGCAAGTCCACCCTGCTCGGCACCGTGAGCGGGCTCGTGCCGCACTTCACCGGCGGCACCCTGCGCGGGCGGGTGACCGTGGCGGGCCGCGACACCCGTACCCACAAGCCGCGCGAACTGGCCGACGTCGTCGGCACGGTGGGCCAGGACCCCCTCTCGCACTTCGTGACGGACACCGTCGAGGACGAGCTGGCGTACGGCATGGAGTCGCTGGGCCTCGCCCCGGACGTGATGCGCCGCCGGGTCGAGGAGACCCTGGACCTGCTCGGCCTCGCCGACCTGCGCGAGCGGCCCATCGCGACCCTGTCCGGCGGCCAGCAGCAGCGCGTCGCCATCGGCTCCGTGCTCACCCCGCACCCGCGGGTCCTGGTCCTCGACGAGCCGACGTCCGCGCTCGACCCGGCCGCCGCCGAAGAGGTCCTCGCGGTGCTGCAGCGGCTCGTCCACGACCTGGGCACCACGGTCCTGATGGCCGAGCACCGCCTGGAGCGGGTGGTGCAGTACGCGGACCAGGTGCTGCTGCTCGCCGCGCCGGGCGAGCCGCCGGTGCTCGGCGACCCGGCCGCGCTGATGGCCCGCTCCCCCGTCTTTCCCCCGGTGGTCGCGCTCGGCAGGATCGCGGGCTGGTCGCCGCTGCCGCTGACCGTACGCGACGCGCGGCGCGGGGCGGGCGCCCTCCGGGAGCGGCTCGCCGCGGCCCGGCCGGCCCGCGAGGCCCCGCCCGAGCAGGCCCGCGGGGCGGCGGGGAAGCCGTCCGGGCGGTGGTCCCGGCCGCGCGGGAACCGTACGGCCGAGGTCCGTGCGCCCGGGGGCGGCGCGGCCGAGGGGGCGGCGCCCGCCGTCGTCGACCGGCTCGCCGTGCGACGCGGGCGCGTCGAGGCACTGCGCCGCGTCGACCTCACCGTGACCCCCGGCGAGACCGTCGCCCTGATGGGCCGCAACGGCGCCGGCAAGTCCACGCTCCTGTCCACCCTGGTCGGCCTGCTCGAACCCACCTCCGGCACGGTCCGCGTCGGCGGCGCGGTCCCGCACCGCACGCCCCCGCGCCGGCTGATCCGGCACGTCGGCCTGGTCCCCCAGGAACCGCGCGACCTGCTGTACGCGGACACGGTGGCCGCCGAGTGCGCGGCCGCCGACCACGACGCCGACGCCGCGCCGGGGAGCTGCCGGGCCCTGGTCAGCGAGCTGCTGCCGGACATCGCGGACGACACCCATCCGCGTGACCTCTCCGAGGGCCAGCGCCTCGCGCTCGCCCTGTCGATCGTCCTCACCGCGCGGCCGCCCCTGCTCCTCCTCGACGAGCCGACCCGCGGCCTGGACTACGCGGCCAAGGCCCGCCTGGTCACCGTCCTGCGCGGGCTCGCCGCCGCGGGGCACGCGCTGGTGCTGGCCACGCACGACGTCGAGCTCGCCGCCGAGATCGCGCACCGCGTGGTGATCCTCGCGGACGGCGAGGTGGTCGCGGACGGCCCGACCGAGCAGATCGTGGTGTCGTCGCCGTCGTTCGCGCCGCAGGTCACGAAGATCCTGGCGCCGCAGGAGTGGCTGACCGTGGCGCAGGTGCGGCAGGCGCTGGACGCGGACGGGACGGACCCGTCGTGACGGCCGCCGCGAAGGACCGGGGCCAGGTGCGCCCCATCCGCCTGGGCCGCCGCTCGGTGGCCGCGCTCGCGCTGGTCAGCGCGGTCGGCGTGGTCGCCTTCGGCTGGCCGCTGCTGGCGGGCGGCGGCTCCGGGCTCAGCGAGCACGCGCAGGACGCGCCCTGGCTGTTCGCGGCGCTGCTCCCGCTGCTGCTCGCCGTGGTGGTGGCGACGATCGCGGACGTCGGCCTCGACGCCAAGGCCATCGCCATGCTCGGCGTCCTCGCCGCGGCGGGTGCCGCGCTGCGGCCGCTGGGCGCGGGGACGGCGGGCATCGAGCCGATGTTCTTCCTGATGGTGCTGAGCGGACGGGTGCTCGGGCCGGGCTTCGGGTTCGTCCTTGGCGCGGTGTCGATGGTCGCGTCGGCGCTGCTGACCGGCGGGGTCGGGCCGTGGATGCCGTTCCAGATGCTGTCGATGGGCTGG
Organism: Streptomyces sp. NPDC041122; assembly: GCF_055592445.1. Classification (NCBI taxonomy): domain Bacteria; kingdom Bacillati; phylum Actinomycetota; class Actinomycetes; order Kitasatosporales; family Streptomycetaceae; genus Streptomyces; species Streptomyces sp. NPDC041122. Next base: position 221,709 of record NZ_JBVIYQ010000001.1, read on the forward strand.
GTCTGCATGGGCGCGGGGCTGCTGCCGGGCCCCGACACCCTGCGCGGACGGCGCGAGCTGTGGCTGCTCGCGGTCTACGGGGCGGTCTCCTCGGTGCTGTACGGCACGGTGATGAACCTGCAGGGCTGGCCCTACCTGGGCGGCCTGGCCACCGGCGTCTCCTTCGTGCCGGGCGACCCGCTGGCGGACAACCTCGGCCGGTTCGTCGCGTACTGCCTGGCCACCTCGCTCGGCTGGGACCTGCCGCGCGCCGTGGTCACGGTGCTGCTGAGCCTCGCGCTCGGTCCCGCCGTCCTCAAGGCGCTGCGCCGGGCCACGCGCCGGGCGGCCTTCGAGGCGCCCGTCACTTTCACCGCCCCCGAGCCGTGAGCGGCCGGTCGCCGTGCGTCATTTCGCGGCCCCGTCGGCGTGAGGCGGCCCACAGGTCTTTCGTCCTCTACGAAGCGGGGGCGTAGACCGCGCGTATTGGTGTGCCCACATCAAAACAGCCTCCGACCTGCACATTGAGAGCCACATCACACGACGGACGTTCGGCGCGGATGCGACTTCCACTAGTAAATACGGACATTGCACTCACCCGGGGCCGGCTGTTTCTGTGGATGAGTCGCAAGGCGCCGACGACCCCCCGGGGACGCGGCGCCGCCGCATGTCCCCCACGTTCCACGGCGTGCACCGCGACTCCCCCGCCCCCCACCGGAAGGTCCTCCGTGTCCGCCTCGCTCATCCGCCGCATCGCTTCCCCGAAGAAGGCCCTCACCGGCGGCCTCGTCGCCGCCGCCGCCTCCGGCATGGTCTTCGCCGCGGCCCCGGCCCAGGCAGCCACCCCGACCACCACGAAGGCGGCCGCTCCGGCCGCGGCTCCCGCCGCCGCGCCGGCCTCCGCCAAGTCGATCGCCAAGAAGAAGATCGCGGACCCCGCGCAGTTCGCCGCGTTCGACAAGATCGTCTCGCACGAGAGCGGCTGGAACCCGAGCGCGACCAACTCCGCGTCCGGCGCCTACGGCCTGGTCCAGGCCCTGCCCGGCTCGAAGATGGCCTCCGCGGGCTCCGACTGGAAGACCAACCCCGAGACCCAGATCGAGTGGGGTCTGAAGTACATGAACGAGCGCTACGGCAGCCCGGTCGGCGCCTGGAACCACTGGCAGGCGAACGGCTGGTACTGAGCCGCAGCCGCATATCCGGTGAACCGGTGAACCGGTGAAAGAGGCGGCAACCCCTGAGTGAGGGGTTGCCGCCTCTTTCGGCTCTCAGCGCACCGCCGCGAACCACCGCACGATCTTCGGTGCCGCCATCGGGACCGACCGCATGTGCGGCACGCCGCCCAGGTCCATGACCGGGGCCCGCACGCCGTGCCCGGCGAGGTCGGCCGCGCAGCTGCGGGCGTTCCCGATCGGCACGTCGGTGTCGCCCCGCGCCGCGTAGAGCCGCACCGGGGCCGCGGGCTTCCAGTCGCAGGACCCGTCGTTCACGGTCAGGGCTTCCTCCAGGCCACCCGCCGGGTGCCGCAACCGCTCGTAGAAGGCGGGGGTGACCAGCTCCCGCACGGTCCGGGGCAGCGCCCCGATGACATCCTCCTCCCCGTGCCGCCCGTCGAAGAGCTGCTCGACCCGGGCCGCGTAGGGGGCGCGGAACGCCTCGGCGGGGTCCCGGTAGATCGGGTGCAGACGGTTCTGGGCCACCAGGAAGTACGAGAGGTAGTAGACGCCGCTCGTGTCGTTGACCCGGCCGTCCAGGAGGGCGGGCATCTCCTCGCCGGCCAGGTCGTAGGGCCCGCTGACCGGAGCGATGGCGCGCACGGTGAACCCGTCCCTCTTCTCCCGCACCTGCCGGCCCAGCGCCATCGCCACCTGCCCGCCCTGCGAGAACCCGGTGAGGTACAGATCGCCGGAGAGGGTCCGCCCCTGCCGGTGCGCGGCGCCGCGCGCGGCCCGCAGCATGTCCGCGGAGGCGGTCACCGCCGAGCGCGTGTCCATGTACGGGTGGCGGCCGGGGCCGCGGCCGAGCCCGAGGTAGTCCGGGGCGGCGACGGCCTTGCCCGCGGCGGCGTGCAGATAGGGGGTCAGCCGCCCGAAGTCCTCGGTCACGGAGGGCGCGTAGTCGCGGTGGACCATGGTGCCGTGGGTGTCGGAGACGAGCCCGAGAGGCCGGTCGCCGGGGCTCTTCGGCAGCACGAGGAGGCCGGTGGCGGTGGTGGGCCGCCCGTGGGTGTCGACGGTGCGGTAGGTGAGACGGTACGCCGTGACCCCGTACCGCACGGTGGCCGTACTGATCTCCCCCTCCTTGAGGAAGGCGGCGACCTGGGCGCGGCTCAGGTCGGCGACGGGGGTGACACGCAGCAGCGCGCCGCGCGCCCCGTCCCGCACGACGACGGAACCTTGTTCTTCCCCCTGCGCGGCGGGCGCAACAGCGAGCCCCCCGAGCATGAGAGCGAGGAGAACGGCGCCCCCTCGTCGTACGGAACGGCCATGGCGGCAAGTCGAGTTGGTCATACGACGACGCTACGAACCCACACCCCACCACGACATCCGACATGCCCCCCGACGGAGGGTGTAGGTACGCCCCCTCGGCGACGGACCGGGATGGGTTCAGCCCGTCCGACACCTGAGGCACCTGAGGCACCTGAGGCACCTGAGGACGAACCCGGCGACGATCCAGCCCGTCCGGCGCTTGAGGACGAACTCGGCGAAGCCGGTGACCGACCGAGCCACGTCGGGCGTCCACACCACCCCACGCCCCCCTACAGTCGCTGCAAGATCGTCCCCGTCGCCACCGCACCCCCCGCGCACATCGTGACCAGCGCGAACTCCTTGTCCCTTCGCTCCAGTTCGTGCAGCGCCGTGGTGATGAGCCGCGCCCCGGTCGCGCCGACGGGGTGGCCCAGCGCGATCGCGCCGCCGTTCACGTTCACCTTCTCCAGGTCCTGGCCGAAGACCTGCGCCCAGCTCAACACCACGGAGGCGAACGCCTCGTTGATCTCGACGATGTCGATGTCCTTCAGGGACATCTCCGCCTTGCCGAGCACCGCCCGCGTCGCGTCGACCGGCCCGTCGAGGTGGAAGTGCGGGTCCGCGCCGACCAGCGCCTGCGCGACGATCCGCGCCCGCGGCTTCAGCTTCAGGGCGCGCGCCATCCGCTTGGACGCCCACATGATGGCCGCCGCCCCGTCCGAGATCTGCGAGGAGTTGCCCGCGGTGTGCACGGCGGTCGGCATGACCGGCTTGAGGCCGCCGAGCGCCTCCATCGTGGTGTCGCGCAGCCCCTCGTCGCGGTCGACGAGCCGCCACATGCCCTGCCCGGCGGCCTGTTCCTCCTCCGTGGTCGGCACCTGTACGGCGAACGTCTCGCGCTTGAAGCGTTCCTCCGCCCAGGCGACGGCCGCCCGCTCCTGCGAGATGAGGCCGAGGGAGTCGACGTTCTCGCGGGTGAGGCCGCGCTTGCGGGCGATGCGCTCGGCGGCCTCGAACTGGTTGGGCAGGTCGACGTTCCACTCCTCGGGAAACGGCTTGCCGGGCCCGTGCTTGGACCCCGAGCCGAGCGGCACCCGCGACATCGCCTCGACGCCGCAGCTGATCCCGACGTCGATGACGCCGGCCGCGACCATGTTGGCGACCATGTGGCTCGCCTGCTGCGAGGAGCCGCACTGGCAGTCCACGGTGGTCGCCGCGGTCTCGTACGGCAGGCCCATGGTGAGCCAGGCGGTGCGCGCCGGGTTCATGGACTGCTCGCCGGCGTGCGTCACCGTGCCGCCGACGATCTGTTCGACGCAGTCGGCGTGGATGCCGGTGCGGCCGAGGAGTTCGCGATAGGTCTCGCCGAGCAGATAGGCGGGGTGGAGATTGGCGAGCGCGCCCGCGCGCTTGCCGATGGGCGTGCGTACTGCTTCGACGATGACGGGTTCCGCGGCCATGGGCTCGTCCTCTCCCTCCACGTCCCGCGAGCCGTCCCGGCGGCTCGCGAGTGGAACTAGTACGCGTTCTAGTTCTGTGCAGCAGTCTGCTGAGCCGGACCCATGCGCCGCAAGGGTCTTGCACGCACCTTGCGCGGGGCTCGCGCGTAATCGTCCGGTCCTGGGCCTTGCCTCTTGTAGAACCCGTTACTACCTTTCGAGCCATTGCCTGATGGACCGTCAGACTTAAGTTCACCGCCTGGAGTTGCCGATGACCTGTCCCGCGCTGCCCGACGGGTTCGACTTCACCGACCCCGACCTGCTGCAAAGCGGCGTGCCGCTCCCGGAGTTCGCGTCGCTGCGGCGGACGGAGCCGGTGCGCTGGATCGCCCAGCCGCCCCGCATCTCCGGTTACGACGACGCGGGCTACTGGGCCGTCACACGGCACGAGGACGTCAAGTACGTCTCCACGCACCCGGAGTTGTTCTCCTCCAACCTCAACACCGCGATCATCCGGTTCAACGAGACGATCACCCGGGACCAGATCGAGGTCCAGAAGCTGATCATGCTCAACATGGACCCGCCCGAGCACACCCGGGTCCGCCAGATCGTCCAGCGCGGCTTCACGCCCCGCGCCATCCGCTCCCTGGAGGACGCGCTGCGCGCCCGCGCCGGCTCGATCGTCGAGTCGGCCCTCGCCGGCGCGGCCCCCGACGGCTCCTTCGACTTCGTCACGAACGTCGCCGTCGAGCTGCCGCTTCAGGCCATCGCCGAGCTGATCGGCGTGCCCCAGGAGGACCGCTCCAAGATCTTCGACTGGTCCAACAAGATGGCGGGGTACGACGATCCGGAGTACGCGATCACCGAGGAGGTCGGCGCCGAGGCGGCGATGGAGATCGTCGCGTACGCGATGAACCTCGCCGCGGCCCGCAAGGAGTGCCCCGCCAAGGACATCGTCAGCCAACTGGTGGCGGCCGAGGACGAGGGCAACCTTTCCGGCGACGAGTTCGGCTTCTTCGTGATCCTGCTGGCGGTGGCCGGCAACGAGACCACCCGCAACGCCATCACCCACGGCATGCACGCCTTCCTCACCCATCCGGACCAGTGGGAGCTCTTCAAACGCGAGCGCCCCGCGACCACCGCCGAGGAGATCGTGCGCTGGGCGACCCCGGTCGTCTCCTTCCAGCGCACGGCCACCGAGGACACCGAGCTCGGCGGCGCCCGGATCAAGCAGGGCGACCGCGTCGGCATCTTCTACTCGTCGGCCAACAACGACCCCGATGTGTTCGAATCGCCGGAGAAGTTCGACATCACCCGTGACCCGAATCCGCACCTCGGTTTCGGCGGCGGCGGACCGCATTTCTGCCTCGGCAAGTCCCTCGCGGTCCTGGAGATCAACCTCATCTTCAACGCGATCGCCGACGCCATGCCCGGTCTGCACCTGACCGGTGACCCGCGCAGGCTGCGCTCCGCCTGGCTCAACGGCATCAAGGAACTGCAGGTCAGCACCTGAGGGACGCCGGGTCAGCGGCCGGCGGACACCGGACCGGCGGCGGCTGACCCGCCTCCAGGGAGGCAGGGGCGAACCCTCTCACGCCCCCGCCCCTGCCTCCCCCGGAGGAAGCGCCGCATCAGGTCAATCACCTGTACGAAACCAACGTTTCCGTTGCAGGAAGCGTCCTGAGAAGTGAACCTTGCCTCCCCAGGACTCGAACGGAAACGGTGGCCGTGGTCTCAGCCGACGTATCGCTCACGCCGTCCGACCGCGCGACCGCCGGACGGAACGCGCCGCCGCGTCCCTTCCTGCGCCGGCACCGCGTCCCGCTGCTCGCCACCGTCCCCACGCTTCCCCTGTACGCCGTGTGGGTGGCCTTCCTCGCGACGGGCGGCGGCGACCTCGCGGCGCAGCAGGCCTGGGCGCGGTTCGCCGCCGAGCACGGCACGGCCGCGTACAACCTCTTCTGGTACGGCGGCATGCACACCGCCAACTACAGCCTGATCTCGCCCTATCTGATGGCCGCGCTCGGCGTGCGGACGGTGACGGTGCTGTCCGGGGTCGCCGGCGCCTGGCTGGTCGCCGCGCTGATCGACCGCTCCGGCATCCGCAGGCCGCTGTGGCCCGCGGTGCTCGCCTCGCTCGCGATCTGGTGCAACGTGGCCTCCGGGCGCACCACGTTCGCGCTCGGTCTCGCCTTCGGGCTCGCGGCCTGTCTGGCGCTGGTGCGGCAGCGGCGGGTGGTCGTCGCCGTGGTGTGCGCGGCCCTCGCCACCATGGGCTCACCCGTCGCGGGGCTGTTCCTGGTGGTGGCCGGCGCGGGCTACTTCTTCGTCCGCGACTGGGCGCGCGCGGCGGCCCTGGTCCTGCCGCCCTTCGTCGTCGTGGCGGCGACCACGGTGCTCTTCCCCTTCACCGGCGAGCACCTGATGCCCTTCGACCGGATCTTCCCGCCGGTGCTGTTCAGTCTGGCCCTCATCCTGGGCGGGCCGCGCGAGTGGCGGGTGGTGCGGTGGGGCGCGGGCGTCTACGCCGTCGGGACCGTCCTGACCTATCTCGTCCCCTCCCCGATCGGCACCAACGTGGAGCGGCTCGCCGAGCTGGTCGGGCCCGCGCTGCTGCTCGCCGCGCTGCTCGTCCCGGGCCTGACCCGGGCCCGCAGGATCGCGCTGACGGTGGCGCTCGTGCTGTCCTCGGCGTGGGTGACGCAGAAGACCGTCGACGACCTCGTGGTGTCGACGAAGGTGCCGAAGTGGGCGGTCGACACCCAGGGGGTGGTGCGGGAGCTGGAGCGCCTGGAGGCCAACCGCACCCGGGTCGAGGTCGTCCCGACTCGCAACCACCGTGAGGCCACCGCGCTCGCCCCGTACGTGAACATGGCGCGCGGCTGGAACCGTCAGCTCGACATCGAACGCGGCCGGCTCTTCTACGACGGCTCGTTCTCGCCGGGCAACTACCGCGCGTGGCTCGACAAGTGGGCCGTCGGGTACGTGGTGCTGCCCGCGGGCAAGCCGGACGGCTTCGCCGAGGACGAGGCGGCGCTGGTGGCGAGCGGGCCGAAGTGGCTGGAGCCGGTCTGGCGGGACCCCTACTGGCAGGTCTTCCGGGTGAAGAACCCGGTGCCGCTGGTCTCCGAGCCCGCGGCCGTCGTGCGCTCCACGGGGTCGAACGTGGTGGTGCGGGTCCCGAAGCGGGGCTCGGTGACGCTGCGCCTGGTGTACTCGCCCTGGCTGCGGGCCGAGGGGGCCTGCCTGACGCCACAGGGCGAGTTCACCCGCCTGTCGGTGCCCGCGCCGGGTACGTACGAGATCAGCTCGGGCTACCGCCGCTCCACGGGCCGCCACGCGACGTGCCGTTGAGCGAGCCGGCGTCGCGGGAGTCGCTCTCACGGGAGTCGCCCCGGCGGGAGTGGTCGTCGCGAGAGTCGCCGGCGGGGGCCCCACCGCTCGTCGCCGCCTCCAGCGGCTGCCGCACGCGGGGCCCGGACAGCGCGTACGTGAGGCCGAAGCCCGCGCCCACCACGGCCGCGCCGCCCACCGCGTCCAGCACCCAGTGGTTGCCGGTGCCCACGATCGCGCAGACCGTGAAGAAGGGATGGAGCAGGCCGAGCGCCTTCATCCACCACCGGGGCGCCACGATCGCGACGACCAGGCCGCACCACAGGGACCAGCCGAAGTGCAGCGAGGGCATCGCCGCGTACTGGTTGGTGAGCTCCGTCAGCGTGCCGTAGTCGGGCCGGGTGAAGTCCTGCACGCCGTGCACCGTGTCGATGAAGCCGAGCTCCGGCATCAGCCGCGGCGGGGCGAGCGGGTAGGCCCAGAAGCCGATGAGCGCGAGGACCGTGGCGAAGGCGAGCGCGGAGCGCGCCCAGCGGTACTCGGCGGGCCTGCGCACGTACAGGACGCCGAGGACGGTCAGCGGCACCACGAAGTGGAACGACGTGTAGTAGAAGTCGAGGAAGTCCTGGAGCCAGCCGGTCCGCGCCGTCAGATGGTTGAACCAGTGCTCGACGTCGATGTGCAGGAACCGCTCGACCGCGTGGATCTGCGCGCCGTGGTGCTCGGCGGTGTCCCGGCCCCCGGAGATCGTGCCGCCCGTCGCCGCGAGCCTGACCTGCTGGTACGCGGAGTAGCCGACGCGGATCAGGAGCAGTTCGAGCAGCAGGTTCGGCCGGGTCAGGACGCGCCGCCAGAACGGCACCAGCGGCACCCGGCTCCAGCGGGCCGGTACGGGCGCGGCGTATGCGGTGGGGACGGGCCGCTCGTACTGCGGGTGCGCGCGGGACAGGAAGGGCACGACGGCGGCCGCGGCGAGCGCCGCGATCAGCACGAGGTCGTCCCGGACCGGTTCGGTGACCGGCATGTTCGGCAGCATCATCGTGGCGGGCAGCGTCGACACGAGGACGACGGCCACCGGCCACACGTACCGGTCGGAGCGGCGCTTGCCGACCCGGCCGACCACCGCGAAGAGCACCCACAGGAGCTGGTGCTGCCAGGTCGTCGGCGACACGGCGACCGCCACGCAGCCGGTGATGGCGACGGCGAGGAGCAGCTGCCCGTCCCGGGCGTAGCGCACGGCGCGGCGCAGGCCCACGTAGACGAGGGCGGCGCTCAGGGCGAGGAAGAGGCCGGTCTCCAGCGGCCCCTCGAGGCCCAGGCGGAGCAGCATGCCGTGCAGCGACTGGTTGGCGGTGGCGTCCGGACGCTCGCCCAGTCCGGCGCCCGCGAGATGGTGGAACCAGTACGTGGCGGAGTCGCCCGGCGTCGCGGCCCAGGCGAGCGCGGTGCAGGCGGCGAAGGTGGCGCCGGTCGACGCGGCGGCCTTCCTGCGGCCGGTGCACCAGAGCAGCCCGGCGAAGAGCAGCGCGGTCGGCTGCAGGGCGGCGCCGACGCCGATGAGGACGCCGCAGGACCGTTCGCCGCGGACCGCGAAGAGGCCGAGCAGGACGAGCAGGACCGGCAGGATGCTGGTCTGGCCGAGGTGCAGGGTGTTGCGCACCGGCAGCGACAGGATGAGCAGGCTGATCGCCACGGGGGCGGCGAGCAGTGCGGTGCGCCGGGTGACGGGCCGCGGCAGGGCGCGGGCCACGACGAGGCCGAGGACGGCGACCAGGCCGAGGGTGCCGAAGGTCCAGGCCCAGCCGAGCGTCTGCTCCCCGGTGCGCGCGAGCGGTTTGAGGACGAGGCCGGCGAAGGGGGGTCCGGTGAACTTGTCCGCGTCGTAGAAGGAGCCGTTGACGTGCAGGACGCCGGCCGGTCCGATCCACGTCTCCAGATCGGTGAACCGTTCCCCCGCGGGCGTCCGCAGGACGTCGGTGACCTGCCGGACCGCGAGGAAGGCGGCGATCAGCCAGAGAGCGACGCGGGCGGCTCCGACCCGCGCCTCGTGGTCACCGGCCCGCCCCGGTCCCAGAGCACTGCCCTGTCCCGGTCCCAGGGCGCCGCCCTGCCCCGTGCGCGATCCCCTGTGCTCAACGTCCACCACGCCCCGTCGGCCTCCCGCCCGGTCCGTCATGTGTGCCGCACGCTCCGGCACGGCCTCCGGTTGTCGGCTCGTACGGACCGCGCCCTGTTGTGAGACGCACGCAACCACCATTTCACCTGGCGGCCACACCGCTTTCCATCGGCTTTTCGGCTCCTCTGCTCAACAGGGGCGCTCGACTGTCCTCCCGCCGAGCTCCTCACTCCGCGTAGACCGGTGGTGACTCCACTGACATCAGCATGGCGCACCGGTCTCGGCCGCGCGGTTCCCGGTCCGGGCCGCGACATAGATCACAGATCGGCCGCACCCCTGCCACCTGCGGAAACGCCGTTTGACCTGGACAGAAGCACTTTCCGCGCGCTGTGCGGCCGACCGGACACCGACCGTAATGATGCCCCCTGCACCTATGGTCGCTTTTCGGGCCGCCCCGCTGACCGGGTGCGGCCCCGCCCTTGTCGTCGATCGAGAGCAGGCGAGCGAACCCTTGGCGAGCGCCACCCCCGTCGCACCACGGAAGCCCGGTTCCTCGAGGTCCGCGGAGCCACCGACGCCCTCGGGACCCTCGGGACCCTTGAGGTCGGGGCCGTCCGGGCCCGCGGACCCGTCGTATGGCCACGGGGAGGTGACCGTCACCGACCCGGCGATGGTCAAGCGCGCGGTGAAGGCGGCCGCCCTCGGCAACGCGATGGAGTGGTTCGACTTCGGCGTCTACAGCTACATCGCCGTGACGCTGGGCAAGGTCTTCTTCCCCTCGGGCAATCCGACGGCGCAGCTGCTCTCCACCTTCGGCGCGTTCGCCGCGGCCTTCCTGATCCGGCCGCTCGGCGGCATGGTCTTCGGGCCGCTCGGCGACCGCGTCGGCCGCCAGAAGGTCCTCGCGATCACCATGATCATGATGGCGGCGGGCACGTTCGCGATCGGCCTGATCCCCTCGTATGCCGCGATCGGCGTCTGGGCGCCGGTCCTGCTGCTCCTCGCCCGCCTGGTGCAGGGCTTCTCCACGGGCGGCGAGTACGCGGGCGCCTCCACGTTCATCGCCGAGTACGCCCCCGACAAGAAGCGCGGCTTCCTCGGCAGCTGGCTCGAGTTCGGCACGCTGGCGGGCTACATCGGCGGCGCGGGCCTGGTCACCCTGATGACGACCCTGCTCTCGACCGATGCCCTCCTCTCCTGGGGCTGGCGCATCCCCTTCCTGATCGCGGGCCCGATGGGCCTGATCGGCCTCTACCTCCGGATGAAGCTGGAGGAGACCCCGGCGTTCGCCGCGGAGCTGGAGAAGGCCCACGAGGACGAGCAGTCCCGCGCGAAGGTCCGCCTGCGCGACATGGTCACGGGCCAGTGGAAGGCCCTGCTGCTCTGCATGGGACTGGTCCTGGTCTTCAACGTCACGGACTACATGCTGCTGTCGTACATGCCGAGCTATCTGACAAGCGAGCTCGAGTACGACGAGACGCACGGGCTCCTGGTCATCCTGGGCGTGATGGCGCTGATGATGTGCGTCCAGCCGTTCATGGGCAGGCTCACGGACCGCGTCGGCCGCCGCCCGGTGATCGCCGCGGGCTGCGCGGGCTTCCTGCTGCTCTCCGTACCCGCGCTGCTCCTGATCCGCGAGGGCTCGCTGTGGGCGATCGGGCTCGGCCTCGGCGCGCTCGGCCTGCTCCTGGTCTGCTTCACGGCCTCGATGCCGTCGACCCTGCCGGCCCTCTTCCCGACGAAGGTCCGCTACGGCTCCCTCTCCATCGGCTTCAACATCTCCGTCTCGGTCTTCGGCGGTACGACACCGCTGATCGTGACGGCGCTGATCGGCGCGACGGGCGACAAGATGATGCCCGCGTACTACATGATGGCGGCGGCCGTGGTGGGCGGCATCGCCGTCTGGTACATGACGGAATCGGCCCGCAGGCCCCTGCCGGGTTCGCCTCCGGCGGTGGAGACGGCCCGCGAGGCGGAGGCGCTGGGCGCTGGCGCTTAGGCCTGAACGGTGGGGTCCGCGGGTCGGCGCGGGCCGGGCCGGGGAGGTCTGGGGGCAGGGTTGGTGGTTTGCCGGCTGCGGCCCGGTGGGGGCTGGTCGCGCAGTTCCCCGCGCCCCTGAACCAGCACCTCCGCCCCCGCCCACGAGGAGCGACACGGCACCCCGTGCAGACCCGCAGGGGTTGTCAGGGGCGCGGGGAACCGCGCAAAAGAGCCCACCGGCCCGCAGCACAAAACACGCCGGACGCCCGGCCGACCAGGGGCGCGGGGAACTGCGCAAAACAACCCACCGGCCCGCAGGGGCAAAGCGGCCGGAGGACCGGCTGATCAGGGGCGCGGGGAACTGCGCAGAAAAGCCCACCGGGCCGCGGCAAGACAACGAGCCTCAGGCACAGATAAGGGGCGCGGGGAACTGCGCAGAACCGTCACCCGGCACCCCACGCCGTCGACCGCCACGCCGCGAACAGCGGAACCTCCCCCGCCCCGTCGAGAACCACCACCCCGAACGGCCGGTCGAAGAGGATCCGCTCGATCCGCCGAGGGGGAGGACGAACCCCACCCGGCGCCATCGGCACCGCCGTCACCGCAGCCGCATCCACCCCTTCCTCCGCGATCTCCACGACCGCCTCCTGGACCACCTGCGATATCGCGAGCCGCTCCGGCGACATCCCGGAGAAGTCCGCCGCGTCGCTCAAGGCCCACCGCACCCCGAGCGCGGCCAACTGCTCCGTCGCATCGGTCCGCGTCCGCAACGCGAGCCGGGGCACGGCCATGGACACCTCATCCGCGTCGATCGCCGACCGCCGCCCCCGCGGCGCCCAGGCGAGCGGCAGCACGGCCGCCGCCCCCGCACCCGGCTCCCCGAGCACGAACCGGACGCGCACGGGCGCCCGCACACCCCGCGCCGCCCCCCGCATCTCGACCACCCGCCCCGCACCCGAGGCCCCCGCGTCCACCACCCACGCGTCTCCCGCCGCCACCGGCCGCCGCATCGTCGGCACCTCGTGGCCGACACCCGCCGCGTCCGTGAAGAGCGCGTCGCGCGTGGCCGCCCGGTCGAAGGGGTCCTCCCAACGCGCCTTCAGGGCCAGCGCGTTGACCAGCAGAAGCAGCGTGTCCGGTGTGATCACCACCGGCAGGCGGTCGATCATGCCATCCGTCGCCTCCCGCACCCACGCGTCCGCCGCGTCCCCCGCATCCGGGTCCATCGGCCCGAACGCGATGTCCGGCAAGGCCTCCTCGTACGCCCGGTGAACCGGGACCCGGCTCCACACGCGCGTGGCCACGCCCAGCGCGTCCGTCTCCGCGAGGGCCCGCGCCCCGGCCGTCACGGCGCGCGTCGCCTCCGGTCCCGCGACGCCGAGCAACTCCCGCAGCTCATCGGCGGTTTCCCCGCGGGCCCCCGCGGCCACGGACGCGAGCGCCAGCCACATCCCGGCGGGCGAGCACACGAAGTCGCCCCCGCCTTCCCCCTCGGCTCCCGCCCCCTCGACACCCCGCGCCATCTCAGGCAGCCACCGCCCGGCGAACTCCCGCACCGCCACGCCCGGCAGCACCGGCTCCACCGCCGGAGTCCACACCGCCGCCCCGCCGTACTCCACCATTCCGACTCCCCCGTACGACATTTCGTCCCCCACACGCCACATCCCGCACGCCTTATCCCGCACGACACACCGCCGAGCCAGCCGAGCCCGCCAGCTCTCCTCGACGATCTCCGACAACCAGTATGCGAGCTATCACTGACAACGCCCCTCGCCCACCGGTAAGCTCCTTAGCGAAACTAACTAGACAGGCGAAGGGAACGTACGAGCAGCATGAACCAGCAGCAGTGGAACACCGTCGACGCCTACTTCACCGACCTCCTCGCCCCCGCCGACGACACCCTGGCCGCCGCCCTGCGCGACAGCGACGCGGCCGGCCTGCCGCAGATCAACGTCGCCCCCAACCAGGGCAAGCTCCTCCACCTCCTCGCCCAGCTCCAAGGCGCGCGCCGCATCCTGGAGATCGGCACCCTCGGCGGCTACAGCACCATCTGGCTGGCCCGCGCCCTGCCCGCCGACGGCCGGCTCGTCACCCTCGAATACAGCCCGGAACACGCCGACGTGGCCCGCGCGAACCTCGCCCGCGCCGGGTTCGACAAGCTCGCCGAGGTCCGCGTCGGCCCCGCGCTCGACTCGCTGACGGACCTGGGCGCCGAGCACACCGCGCACCCCGACCCCTTCGACTTCGTCTTCATCGACGCGGACAAGGCCAACAACGCGCACTACCTGGAGTGGTCGCTCGAGCTCACCCGGCCGGGCAGCCTGATCGTCCTCGACAACGTCGTACGGGGCGGTGCGGTCGCCGACGGATCGAGCACCGACCCGAACGTGCGCGGCACCCGGGCCGCGCTGGAGCTCATGGCGGAGCACCCCAGGCTGAGCGCCACGGCCGTGCAGACGGTGGGCACGAAGGGGTACGACGGATTCGCGCTGGCTCGCGTACTCACCTGACCCGGACCGACGCCACCCTCAACCCTCGTGGAAATAGCCGACGTTCACGCTGCGCGGCCCCGACCGGTCCTGGATGACGACCTCGCCGGAACTGCCCCGGGCGAGCGGCGCCGACCCTCCGTACGCGAGGGCCCGCGCCGTACCCCCAAAGACCACCCGGACCTCGGACGCCGGGTCGGGGTTCGAGCCGCGCAGCCAGCGGACGGACCACGTGCCGTCGGGCCCGCAGCGGAACTCCAGATGGGTGCGGGAGACGAAGAGCCAGTCGTCGGGGGTCACGAGACGGCACACGTTCCGGTCGCGCCCGACACACAGGACGGTGCCCGGCTCGCTCGGCGTCTCGGCCATGAGCATGCCCGCGGTCGCCCCCGCGCCCGTCTCCGCCCCGCTCACCGCGGCCATGGTCAGCTCCAGCACGTGGCAGCTCCTTCAACTCGCCCCGGGGCGAGCGCATGTGGTGTGTCGCGCGCTGCCGCATCCTAAAGGGCTCCCGGGCAGGACGCACGCCCTCCCGCGACAACGAACCCATGACCGAGCGCAAGCCACCCGGAGCCGACACCGCTCCCGGCGGACGGCCCTTGCCCGGCCGCTGTTTGGCGGATCGATTCCGGGCAACCCGTTCCGAGGTACGGGTGCCGAGGCCCACCGGGCCTCGCGCCCGAGGCCGATCCCCGAGCGAGAAGGCACCCACACATGTCCACAGTCCTGATCATCGCTCTGATCGTGGTCGTCGTCGCCGTCCTCGCCGTCGGCGCGGTCGCGGTGATGAACGGCAAGCGGGGCGCGGGCGGTACGCGCGGCCTCAAGCGCCGCTTCGGGCCCGAGTACGACCGCGCGGTCGCCCGGCACGACGGCGACACGAAGGCCGCGGAACGCGACCTCGGCGAGCGGGTGAAGCGGCACGGCGCGCTGCGCACGCGCCCGTTGCAGCCCGCCGCGCGCGAGCAGTACGCGGCCCGCTGGACCGTCGCCCAGGAGCGCTTCGTCGACTCGCCGCGCGAGGCCGTCGTCGAAGCCGACCGGCTGATCGCCGAGCTGGCCGGCGCCCGCGGCTTCCCGGACGCGGGGCACTACGAGGAGCAGGTCGACGCGCTCTCCGTGCACCACGCCCACCACGTCCACGGTTACCGCAAGGTGCACCGCGTGGCCCTCGGCACGACGGGCCCCGAGCAGGGCAGGACCGGCACCCTCGGCTCCACCCTGTCCGGCACCGACACCGACGCCGCGGCCGGTACCGAGGAGATGCGGGCCGCCATGATCGAGGCGCGGGCCCTCTTCGACGCCCTGGTCGCCGAGCAGCGGCACGACGCCGACGCCACGCACACCGACCGGCACGGCACTTCCGAGCGCTCGACCGGCATCACCCACAAGGGAGTCCAGCATGGCTGAGCCGTCCGCCACCGCACCCCAGGCCACTCCGGCCGCCCCGGCCACTCCGGCCGCCCCGACCGGCCAGACCGGCCAGACCGGCCAGACCGCCGAGACCACCCTCTATCCGCGCGACGCGCGCGACAAGCTGACGCTGCGCCTGCAGAACGCCGTCAACGGCTTCGTCGACAGCCCGCGCGCGGCCGTCGAGAGCGCCGACGGCGTCCTGGAGGAAGCGATCGCCGACCTGACCCACCTGCTCACCGAGCGCCGCCGCACCCTGCGCACCTCCTGGGAGGCGCTCCCCGCAGAGGGCGTCCCCGGCGAGGGCGTCCGTGCCGAGGGCGTCCCCGGCGAGCCCCCGCCCCCCGGGGGTGTCCGGCCCGCCGCCGGGGCGGGCCCCACCGGCGACACGGAACAGCTCCGCCTCGCCCTGCGCGACTACCGCGAGACGGCGGAACGCCTGCTCCGCCTGTAGCCACCCCCCGTCTGCACGGGCCCGCGCCGAGGCGCCGGGGCGCACACCGCCCCGGCGCCCCTGCATGTCCGGCCCCCGCCGCCCGTACGGCAGGATGGCCGCATGAGCATCGTGAAGATCAACGCACTCACCGTCCCCGACGAGCAGCGCGAGGTCCTGGAGAAGCGTTTCGCGTCCCGCGCGGGCGCGGTGGAGAACTCCGACGGCTTCGAGTGGTTCGAACTGCTCCGCCCGATCGAGGGCACCGACCAGTACCTCGTCTACACCCGCTGGCGCGACGAGGAAGCGTTCCAGGCGTGGATGGAGGGGCCCATGAAGGCGGCCCACCAGGGCGGCGGCGCGGGCGGCGAGCGGCCGAAGCCGGCGGCGAGCGGGTCCTCGGTGTGGTCCTTCGAGGTCGTCCAGCAGGCCGCGCCCAAGAGCTGACACGAGCTAATTCGTTTGCCCGGCGGCGGTCCTGCGGGCTCACATGGGCGCATGAGCGATGCCGCCACCCGATTCCCCGCCGTCCCGACCACCGCCGCGCCCGCCTGGGCCGTCGCCCCGGAGCCGTACGACTCGGCCGTCGCCGCCGCGCTCTGGCGTCCGTACTACACCGAGGTCAGCGACCGCTGGTACCAGCTGCACGAGGGGCGCGCCACCGACCCCGGGGAGCTGGAGCGCGAGATCGCGGCGGAGACCGGGGCCGATCTCGCCCCGCCCGGTGGGGTGTTGCTGGTCGCGCGGTACGGGGGCGAGCCGGTCGGCACGGCGGGGGTGCGGCTGCTCGACGCCGGCACCGCCGAGCTCAAGCGGGTCTTCGTCCGGGCAGACATGCGCGGCAAGGGCGGGGCCCCGCGTCTGCTCGCCGCCGCCGAGGACGCGGCCCGCGGGCTCGGGGCCGGGCGGATCGTGCTCGACACCCGTACCGATCTGGTGGAGGCCCGCGCGCTCTACTCCCGGCACGGCTACGCGGAGATCGAGCCGTACGCCGAGCGGCCGTACGCCGAGCATTGGTACAGCAAGCGGCTCTGAGCACGGCCGGGTGTGGGCAGGACCCGGCAGGATCGGGTCAGGCCGCGCGTACCGGCCGTACGGCGCTCGCGCCGTCGCGCGGACGCTCCGACTCCGAACCGCACAGCTCCGCGCTGAGCTCACCGACCAGCTGGACCAGGTCGGTCGGGCGGTCGGGGCCCCACCAGTCGCCGAGCAGCTCCGACAGGGACTCCTCGCGGGCCGCGGCGAGCTTCCCCGCGACCTCGCGGCCGTACTCGGTCAGCACCATCTCCAGGCCCGTGCGGCGGGCGAGGCGGCGCTCCTCGACCTGGCGTGCGGCCGCTGTCACGACGGTCAGCGGCACCGTGGTGCGCTCCGCGAGCACGCCGGGCTCCACGGAGCCGTGCCGGGCGATGCGCAGGAGCAGCCAGCTGGAGGCGGGCAGCAGGTCGTAGCCGGCCCGTTCCGTGATCCGCTCGTAGATCTCGCGCCGGCCCTCGCGCGTCCCGAGCACCGAGAGCGCACGCGCGCACTCGTCGTACGACGAACGCTCCACGGGGTTGCTGGCCAGCGTCTGTGTGGTGTCGGGTGCCGTCACCGAGACGCGCAGCTTGTCCTCGCGCAGGAACCAGGCGAGGACGAACGCGGCGAGGGCGACCGGCGTGGCGTAGAGGAAGACGTCGGTGATCGACGAGGCGTACGCGTGCAGGGCGCTGGGGCGCAGGTCGGCGGGGAGGCGGGCGATGCCGCGCGGGTCGGCCTCCAGGGTGCCCACGCTCAGGCCGGGCGGCAGTTGCCGTCCGGCGAGGGCGTCGGTGAGTTTGTCGCCGAGCCGGTTGGTGAAGATGGTGCCGAAGACCGCGACGCCGAAGGAGGCGCCGATGGACCGGAAGAAGGTCGCGCCCGAGGTGGCGACGCCCAGGTCCTCGTAGCTCACCGCGTTCTGCACGATGAGGACGAGCACCTGCATGACCAGGCCGAGGCCCAGGCCGAAGACGAAGAAGTACGCGCTCATCTCCCCGGTGCCGCTGTGCTCGTCCAGCTGGTGCAGCAGGAGCAGTCCGAGCGCGGTCACGGCCGTGCCCGCCACGGGGAAGACCTTCCACCGTCCGGTGCGGCTGACGATCTGCCCGGACGCCGTGGTGGACAGGAGCATGCCGGCCACCATCGGCAGCATGTGCACGCCCGACATGGTCGGGGTGACGCCCTGCACGACCTGGAGGAACGTCGGCAGGTATGTCATCGCCCCGAACATCGCGAAGCCCACGATGAAGCTGATGACGGCGGAGAGGGTGAAGGTGCGGATCCGGAACAGTTTCAGCGGGAGCACCGGTTCCGCGGCCTTGCGTTCCACCGCCACGAACGCGACGGCGAGGAGCACGCCGAGCACCGCGAGTCCGATGATCTGCGGCGATCCCCAGGCCCACGTGGTGCCGCCGAGCGAGGCGACGAGGACCAGGCAGGTGGCGACGGACGCGATGAGGAAGGTGCCGAGGTAGTCGATGGTGTGCCGGGTGTCGCGCACCGGGATGTGCAGCGTGGTGATGATGACCAGGAGGGCGACCGCGCCGATGGGCAGGTTCACGTAGAAGACCCAGCGCCAGCTGAGGTGCTCGGTGAAGAGGCCGCCGAGCAGCGGTCCCAGCACGCTGGTCGCGCCGAAGACCGCGCCGAACAGGCCCTGGTACTTGCCGCGTTCGCGCGGGGAGACGAGGTCCCCGACGATCGCCATGGACAGCACCATGAGTCCGCCGCCGCCGAGTCCTTGCAGCGCGCGGAAGCCGATGAGCTGCGGCATGTTCTGCGCCATGCCGCACAGCGCGGAACCGGCCAGGAAGATCACGATCGCGGTGAGGAACAGCTTCTTGCGGCCGTACTGGTCGCCGAGCTTGCCCCAGAGCGGGGTCGCGGCCGTCGCGGCCAGCATGTACGCGGTGACGACCCAGGACAGGTGGTCCATGCCGCCGAGATCGCTGACGATCGTCGGCAGCGCGGTGGAGACGATGGTCTGGTCGAGGGCGGCGAGCAGCATGCCGAGCAGCAGGGCGCCGATGGAGACGAGCACGCCACCCGGCGGGTGACCGTTGCCGCCCGGGTCCGTTCCCGTGCCCGTGCCCGCGCTCGGGGCTGACCCCGAGCCCGAGTTCGAGCCCGTGTCCGCGTTGTGGACGGGGCCGGATCGCGGCCCCGGATCCGGGGCCGGCCTGGGCTCGGGCTCCGGTACTGCCTGGTGGGCGCCGACGTCATGCGTCATGGACACCTCCTGGAGGTTCCTTCCCCGTCCCTCTCACTCATCCCTCGCCTCCCTCCTCTCCATCCTGGTGCGTGTCTCGGGTTATGGCCTGTTGAAGCGGGGGTCTGCATAATCGCTGGAGCTCATGGGGCGGGCGGGACATCGGAGGGAGGGACGGCCGGTGGCCGGAGGGACCGAACGAGACGCGGGCCGGGAGAGCGAGCAGGCGCGTACGGACGGACGGGGGCGGGGTCGGCGCGACCGCGCCAGTGACACCGACCCCGACGGCACCCTCGACCGCGACCGCGACGACCGTGCGCGGGCCCGGGCCCGGGTGCGGTCCGCCGAGACGGCCGCCGCCGAGGACTTCGATCCGCTGCGGATACGGCCCTACGTGTCGCTGCCCGACCCCGAGACCTCGGCGGTCTCGTCGCCGGACCCGACCGGGGCCGCGCCCCCACCGCTCCGCCGAAGACCCCTCCCGGCTCCGGACGCGGAGCCGGCACAGCCGGACGGCGACGGCCGCCCGGACCCCGAGGCCCACGAAAGCCCCGGCGACCGCCCCGGCCCCACCCGAAGACGCCGCTCGGTCGGCCTGCTGCTCGCCGGAGCGGGTGCCGTCGCCGCCGTGACCGCCGCCACCGTCTTCGCGGTCGGCCTCCTCTCCTCGGCCACCGACGGGCCGGCCCGGGACCGGGCCCTCCCGGGCGACCCCGCGTCGGCGTACGCGGACCCCACGAAGCCCGCGCCGCCCTCGGCGAAGGCGTCCGCCTCGCCCAGCCGCTCGCCGTCCGCCCCGCCGAGCCCGACGTCGTCCTCCTCGCCGGAGGTGCGCTCGGCGCCCCGTTCGCCGTCCTCGTCGCCGCCGTCGACGGCGCGCGCGACCGGCTCGGTGGATCCGCGTACGCCGTCGTCGTCACCGTCCTCGCGCCGGGCGCCCGACACGACGCTGCGTCAGGGCGACAAGGGGCCCCAGGTCGAGGAACTGCAGGGCAGGCTGGCCCAGTTGTCCCTGTACGTCGGCGAGCGGGACGGCTCGTACACCTTTGAGGTCACCGAGGCGGTCGTCCGCTACCAGTGGGCGCGCGGCCTCATGGACGACACCCCGGGCACGTACGGCCGGCAGACGCGCCGCAGCCTGGAGGCGGAGACGACAAAACCGTGAGGTGGCGGAACGAGCGGAGGCGGCGGCCGACGCCCGGCAGCTCGGGAGGCAGAGACCTCAGAACACGGAGACCTCAGAACCCTGAGGCCCCGGAACGCAGATGCCTCAGACTGATCGGGCGCCTCGGAACGTCAGGCGGATCGTCCCGTCCCCCGCGTCGGCGACCCGCACCCCCGAAAGGTCCTCGACGTGCACGGTGGGGCCGAACGCCGCGGCCCGGGGCCCGACGCCCACGACCCGCATGCCGGCCGCCTGACCTGCCCGTATGCCCGCCTCGGAGTCCTCGAAGACCACGCAGTCGGCGGGGTCCACGCCGAGCGCCGCGGCACCCTTGAGGAACCCCTCGGGGTCCGGCTTGCTGGCGTCCACGCTCTCCGCGGTCACCCGGACGTCCGGCAGCGCGAGCCCGGCCGCGGCCATCCGGCCGGCGGACAGGGGCACGTCGGCGGAGGTCACCAGCGCGTGCGGCAGGCCCAGTTCGGTCAGCGCGGCCAGGAAAGCGGGCGCGCCCGGCACCGGCACGACGCCCTCCATGTCGGAGGTCTCCGCGGCCAGCATCTCGCGGTTCTCCGCGTGGTTCTCGGCCATGGGCCGGTCCGGCAGCAGTACGGCCATCGACGCGTAGCCCTGCCGGCCGTGGACGACCTTGATGACCTCGTCGAAGTCGAGCCCGTGCCGTTCGGACCAGCGCCGCCAGCAGCGCTCGACGACGGCGTCGGAGTTGACGAGGGTGCCGTCCATGTCGAGGAGAACGGCCCCGGCGGTCAGAACGGGTGCGACGGGGTCGGCGGTCGTGGCCGTCATCGGGGGCTCCAGTGCGCGGCGGCGGAAGATCAAGGCGACCCCGCCCGCCGGTCAGGGAGTACGGGCGGAGCCACTTTGTTCCTGCACGGTACAAAAGACGGGCGGCAAAAGCCAACGCCGCAGGTCAGACCGGTCAAGGGGCGCAATAGGGACCGTCGCCGGGGCCCTCCTGGGCGACCCGCGTCACGCACCCCGGGCGCCGGCGGGCCCGTCCGGCCCCTCCACCCCCGCACGGGCCACCCGCACCCCCGCAAGGGCCGCCCACACCCCCACGCAGGCCCGCCCGCCCCCGCCGCCCAGCCGCCCGCCGTTACGCGATCGCCTCGTACAGGCTCCAGACGCCGAGCCCCAGCATCAGCAGGGCCGCGATCTTCGTGATGAGCGCCAGCGGCACCCGCTTCATCAGCGCCTTTCCGCCGACGATGCCGAGGCCGGCGACCGCCCACAGGGCGAGCACCGCGCCGAGGCCGACGGAGAGCGGGTCGTCGTAGCGGGCCGCCAGGTTGGCGGTCATGATCTGCGTCAGATCGCCGAACTCGGCGATCAGGATGAGCATGAAGCCCGCCCCGGAGACCTTCCAGAAGCTCTGGTCGGACGGCTGCCTGACCTCTTCCTCGTCGTCGCCGCCCTTGAGCAGCAGCACCGCGGCGCCGGCCAGGAACAGCACACCGGTCAGGGCCTGGACCAGTTGCTGGGGCAGCAGGGTCAGGACACTGCCCGCCGCGACGGCGAGCACCACATGGACGGCGAAGGCGGCCGCCACTCCGGCGAAGACGTACGAGGCGCGGTAGCGCGTCCCCAGGACGAGCCCGGCCAGCGCCGTCTTGTCGGGCAGTTCGGCCAGGAAGACGACGCCGAAGACGAGCGCCGTCACGCTGATGCTGATCAAGGTTCCTCAATCGGTCGGGGCCGCCCCACCGAGAGTGTTCCACCGCTTCGCGTACGACACCTCGGCACGGCAGCGCGAACGGACGCACACGGAGGTGCGCCCCCGGACACACGCGGACGCGCGCGCCGGGCACTGCTTGCCGAAGGTCTCGCTGGCCTGCCCCAACAGGGCCTGCCTCCGGGCGCCGGCTCAGACGAGCTGAGCAGTATGTCGACGGTCCGGCGAAGAGCTACTCCCCTTCTGCGCCGTCCATGGTACGCGACCTCCGGCCTCCCCCGGCCAGGGCCTTTCGGCCCACCGGCCTGACGCGCCGAACTGACGCGCCGAACTGACGCGCCGACCCGCGGCGCGGCCCCACGCCACCCCCGCCGAAGTGACCCAGGTCACCCGAACGCCAACTGCCGCGTCACGCCCGCCACATGACAGGGCACCAGAAACACGTACGGCAAAGCGTCGAAACCATTGAACTCCGCACCTGTTTGACGCGACCCTGTCACCAGCTGCACATCCACCGGACACCCCGACCCGCAACCATGACCGCCCCACCGGTCAACTTCCCCCCACATCAAGGGAGTTCACATGTCCGTCGTCTACGCGCGTCGACACACCAGTCCCGCGTCCCGGCCCGCTCTCCGCCCGGCCTTCCGGCGCCCCGCCGTCGCCGCCGCGGCCGTCGCCCTGGCCTCCGCCACCGCCCTCCTCACCGGCTCCCCCGCCCAGGCCGCTCCCCCGGCCCCGGTCAGCGCCGCCACGGCCCGCACCTACCTCGGCGGGCTCACCGTCAAGGCCGAGGGCTCCTCCGACGGCTACAGCCGCGACAAGTTCCCGCACTGGAGCACCCAGTCCGGCACCTGCAACACCCGTGAGGTCGTGCTCAAGCGCGACGGCACCGGCGTCGAGCAGGACGCCGGCTGCGCCGCCACCTCCGGCACCTGGAAGTCCGCCTACGACGGCGCCACCTGGACCGCCGCGTCCGACCTCGACATCGACCACGTCGTGCCGCTCTCCGAGGCCTGGAAGTCCGGGGCGAGCGGCTGGACCACCGCGCAGCGCGAGGGCTTCGCCAACGACCTGACCCGGCCCCAGCTGATCGCCGTCACCGACAACGTGAACCAGGCCAAGGGGGACCAGGACCCGGCGGAGTGGCTGCCGCCGTCCGCCTCGTACCACTGCTACTACGCCCGGATGTGGGTGGACGTGAAGCACCACTACAAGCTCAACGTGAACACCGAGGAGAAGAGCGCGCTGTCCTCGATCCTCAACGGCTGCTGATCCCGGCGGGGCAGCTGAGCCGTAGGCGGGACCCTGGCCCCTGAGCGGCCCGGCCCGTGAGGGACTCCCGGGGAAATCCCGGAACCGCCCCGGCCTCCTCCGTCGTTCCGTACCGTACGGGGCGACGGAGGAAGGTGATCATCTGTGGCACGGCTGCGCCTGGGTCCACTGCTGAGGTACGTGGAGGGGTCGACGGCGACCGTCTGGGTCGAGGCCGACCGGCCCTGCACCGCCGAGGTGCGGTGCGCGGACGGCGCGGGCGGCACCGCCCGGACCTTCCAGATCGCGGGCCACCACTACGCGCTCGTCCCGGTCACCGGGCTGACCCCCGGCACGACGACGGCGTACGAGGTGTGGCTCGGCGAGAGCGCGGGGACCGCCGTCTGGCCGCCGCCCGACTCGCCCTTCCCGCCGAGCACGATCCGTACGCCCGCGGCGGACGGCGCGGAGGCACTGCGCGTCACCTTCGGCTCCTGCCGCTGGGCCGCGCCGCCCTCCGACGAGGCCGACCCCGTGGGCCCGGACGCCCTGGACACCCTCGCCGCCCGCATCGCCGCCGCCCCCGACACCGAGCGCCCGGACGTGCTGGTGCTCCTGGGCGACCAGGTGTACGCGGACCAGACCTCCAAGGCCACCCAGCGCTGGCTCGCGTCCCGCCGCGACCTCTCCGAGCCCCCGGGCGCCCAGGTCGCGGATTACGAGGAGTACACCCGCCTCTACTACGAGTCCTGGCTCGACCCGGAGATCCGCTGGCTCCTGTCGACCGTCCCCAGCTGCATGATCTTCGATGATCACGACGTGATCGACGACTGGAACACCAGTGCGTCCTGGGTCGCCGAGATGCGGGCCACCCCGTGGTGGCGCGAGCGGATACTCAGCGGCCTGATGTCGTACTGGGTGCACCAGCACATCGGCAATCTGCCGCCCGGGGAACTGGCGCGCGACGAGGTCTACGCCGCCGTCACCTCGGCGCCGGACGGCACGGACGCGCTGCGGGCCTTCGCCGCGTCCTCCGACGCGGACGCGGGTGCCGCCCGCTGGAGCTACCGGCGGGACTTCGGACGGGTGCGCCTGCTGATGGTCGACACCCGCGCGGCGCGCGTCCTGGCGGAGGACCGGCGCGCCATGCTCGACGCCGAGGAGGCCCGCTGGCTGCGCGAGCAGGCCCTCGCGGATCCGGGCGGGTACGACCACCTCCTCATCGGCACCTCGCTGCCCTGGCTCCTGCCCCACCTCATCCACGACGCCGAGGGGTGGAACGCCGCGCTCTGCCGCGGCGCGCGCGGCGCCCGTTGGTCCCGGTTCGGCGAGGACCTGCGGCGGCGCTCGGACCTGGAGCACTGGGCGGCGTTCCCCGCCTCCTTCGACGAGCTCACCGCGCTGATCGCGGAGGCGGCCTCGGGTCCGCGGGCCCCCGCGACGGTGTGCGTGCTCTCCGGTGACGTCCACCACGCCTATGTCGCCGAGCCGAGCCTGCCGACGGGCGGCGACGGGCCCGGCGCCCGGATCTACCAGCTGACCTGCTCTCCCGTCCACAACTCCATCCCCGCCTCGATCAAGCTCGGGTTCCGGTTCGGCTGGAGCCGGGTGGGGCGCGCGCTCGGGCGGCGCTTCGCACGGCACGGCGGGGTGTCGCACGCGGGCATCGACTGGCACCGGACGGGCGGCCCGTGGTTCGGCAACCAGCTCATGACGCTGACGCTGCACGGCCGTTCAGCCCGGCTCCGGCTGGACCAGGCGCGGGCGGTGCGGGGCGAGGGCGTACGGCTCGAGACGGCGGAGGCCCGGGAACTCTCTTGAGGGGGTGAGGGGGCCGGGGGGCCCGGGGGGGGCCGGGGGACCGCTCGGCGCACCCGCGAGGCTCCCTCCTCCCCGCCGTCCCCTCCTCGTCGTCCCCTCCCCGTCGGCTCCCGGCCGCGGATCGGAATCTTCCGCCCGGGGTTCGCCTCCGGGGACCTCGACGGCATGATGTTGCGGACCGTCTGGTTCCAGCGTTCTCTATGCCCCGGGAGTCACGCTTTTGTCTGCCTCTGTACCCGCGTCCCTCCCGCTCCCGCCGCCCCGGTCCGCCCCGGACACACCCGCGATCGCCCTCGTCGGCGCGGGCCCTCGCGGCACCAGCGTGCTCGAACGGCTCTGCGCGTCCGCCGTCGAGCTCGTCCCGGCCGGGACGACCCTGACGGTCCACGTCGTCGACCCCTTCCCGCCGGGCGCGGGCCGCGTCTGGCGGACGACGCAGGCCGCCGGGCTCCTGATGAACACGGTCGCCTCCCAGGTGACCCTCTTCACGGACGCGAGCGTCGACTGTTCCGGCCCGATACGCCCGGGCCCGAGCCTCCACGAGTGGGCCGCCGCCGGGCACGCCCCCGGACTCGGGCCCGACGAGTACCCGACCCGCGCCTGCTACGGCCGCTACCTGGAGTGGGTCTTCGCCGAAGCGGTGCGCCGCGCTCCCGGCACCGTGCGCGTCCGGGTCCACGCGGCGCGCGCCCTGCGGCTCGACGAGACGGCCGACGGGCTGCAGACCCTCGTACTCGACAACGGCCTCGAACTGCCGGCCCTCGCGGCGGTCGTGCTCGCGCAGGGGCATCTGCCGACGGCCGCCGACGACGAACAGCGGCGCCTAGCGGACCACGCCGCGCGGCACGGCCTGCGCCACTTCCCGCCGGCCAACCCCGCCGACCAGGACCTGTCCGCCGTCGCCCCCGGCGAACCCGTGCTGCTGCGCGGCCTCGGCCTCACCTTCTTCGACCACATGGCGCTGCTGACCGACGGCCGCGGCGGCCGGTACCTGCGCGAGCCCGGGGGCGGTCTGCGCTACGAGCCCTCGGGGCGGGAGCCGCGCCTGTACGCGGGGTCGCGGCGCGGCGTCCCGTACCAGGCGCGCGGCGACAACGCGAAGGGCCCCTACGGGCGGCACGAGCCGGCCGTCCTCACCGCAGACGTCGTGGCCCGCTTCCGCAAGCGGGCGGACAGCGGCGACGCCCCCGATTTCCTCGCCGAGATATGGCCGTTGATCGCGAAGGAGGTGGAGACCGTCTATTACACGGCCCTGCTGGCGGGCCGGGGCGCGAGCCGTGGCTTCCGGGAGCGGTTTCTCGCCACGGACCACCGGAGCGCCCAAGAGGACGCCGTACTGGGCGAGTTCGGGATCGCCGAGGCCGACCGCTGGTGCTGGGACCGGCTCTCCCGGCCGCACCCGGACCACCCCTTCACCTCGCCGGACGCGCACCGCGCCTGGCTGCTCGGCCGGCTGCGCGAGGACGCCGCGCAGGCCGCGCTCGGCAACGTCGCGGGCCCGCTCAAGGCCGCGCTCGACGTCCTGCGCGATCTGCGCAACGAACTCCGCGGCATCGTCGACCACGGCGGCCTGTCCGGCGTCTCGCGCCGCGACCACCTGGACCGCTGGTACACACCGCTCAACGCCTTCCTCTCCATCGGCCCGCCGCGCCGCCGCATCGAGGAGATGACGGCACTGATCGAGGCCGGCGTCCTTGAAGTCGTCGGCCCGCGCCTGACCGTGCGGACCGGGGACGGGGCGTTCCTCGCGCACTCCCCCGACGTCCCGGACTCCGCCGTGCGGGTGAGCACGCTGATCGAGGCCCGGCTGCCCGAGCCGGACGTGCGCCGCACCGCCGACGCGCTGCTCGGAGGGCTGCTGGCGACGGGCGCGTGCCGCCCCCACCGGGTCGACGGCTACGAAACCGGAGGCGTGGACGTGACACCGCGCCCGTACCGGCTGATCGACCGTCAAGGCCGCGCGCACGCGCGGAGGTTCGCGTTCGGCGTGCCCACGGAAGGGGTGCACTGGGTGACCGCGGCCGGTGCCAGGCCCGGGGTCGACTCGGTCACGCTGTCCGACGCGGACGCGGTGGCACGGGCCGTGCTGCGCACCGCCATGGGGGACACAGAACCGCTCCCGGGCCTCCTCCCGGCTGCGGACCGGAGCCGAAGCGGAATCTCCGGATGACCGAATGTTGAACTTGCAAGCACTAATTAGGTTCCCCTAATCTTGGGCCTCCGCTCGGTTACCGTCCCCCAACCGAAGGAGTCCCCCACCATGACTGGACGTCTCAACAGCGCCCAGCCCTACGCCCTCGGGCTGTTCCGCATAGTGATCGGCCTGCTCTTCGCCTGCCACGGCGCCGCCTCGATCTTCGGCGTGCTCGGCGGCGCGTCGGGCACCGGCGGCACGATCGAGGCCGGCACCTGGCCCGGCTGGTACGCGGCCGTCATCCAACTCGTCGGCGGCGCCCTGGTCCTGCTGGGCCTCGGCACCCGCGCCGCCGCGTTCATCTCGTCCGGCTCGATGGCCTACGCCTACTTCAAGGTCCACCAGCCGGAGGCCCTGTGGCCCATGCAGAACGGCGGCGAGGCCGCGGCCATCTTCTGCTGGGCGATGCTGCTCATCGTCTTCACCGGGCCCGGTGCGTTCGACCTCGACCGCTTCTTCGCCTCGCGCGGCGAGAGCGGGGCGAACGGCACGGACGGCGGCGGCAAGGGCGCTGACTCCGAGCGCGCGCCGGTCGTGGCCTGACCCCTGGGGTCCGGCCCGCACGCGGAGGCCGGCCCGTCCACGCAGGGCGCCCTCTTCTTCGTACGTACGACGACTTCGTGCGTGCGCGGGAGGGGGCGCCGTCGCGTACGGGCCCGGCCTCCGCCTGCGGGCCGCCTGTCAGCCCCCCCGGGGTCAGCCCCCCGTCAGCCCTCCCCCGCCTCGTCCCGGGGCTCGAACGGCACCGTGAAGCAGGCGGCCCGGTCGCCCGCGCCGCCCGGCGCGTCGTGCAGGACCACGGAGGCGGCCTCGCCCGGCCGGAACCCCCAGCGGTGCCGGGCGCTCGCCTCGCCCGAGCCGTCCGGCGCGGCGGTGAAGTCCAGCCACACCTCGTTGTGCGGATTCACGTAGTCCGGGTCCTTCGACGGCTGCACCGGGTCGACGCGGTGCTGATAGTGGCCGCCGGCGTCCTCGGGCGTCGCGCCGCACGGCTTCTGGTGCACGTGGACCCCGTACGCGTGGCCCGGTTTCATGCCGTTGACCCGCAGGGTGACGGTGGTCGCCGCCCCGGCCCCGCCGGAGCGCCCGGGGCCGGACCGCCCCGGGCCGGGCGGGCCGGTCTGGGTGACCTGGATCCAGGAGGCCGCGGGGACCAGGCCCATGTCGTACGTGACCGCGGCCGAGGGGGCGAAGGCGGTCGGTGGGGCGAACCGCCCCTCGACCCGCATCCGCGAGGGCCCCGGCCCCGGTTCCGGCCCGGGCCCCGTGCCGTCGACCGGGGTGCCGCCCGCGGCCAGGACCGCCGCCGCGACGGCACCGGCCACCATTCCTGCCACCATTGCCCGCTCCGTCCTTCGTGTCGCTCACCCATGTGTTGGGTACTGACTCGTGCGTGCGCACGCGCCGGACCTCTTGTTCGTACGGGACTTCGGGGCCGTACGCCTCATCGGGGGAGGCAGCCGGGTGAACGTGACGTAGGGAACATCCGTGCCCCCAATGGATCTCCCGCCGCACGCGCGGCGTACGCTGTACAGCTGTCATCAGGCCGCCCCTGCCGTACTCCGCGACATCAGCGGCAACGCGCTGCCGACCGGGGAGTAACGGGGAGTTACGGTGCTTGAGCTTGTGGGGGCGTTGACGGGGAGTCCGTGGATCTACGCGGTCGTCGCCCTGTCCGTCCTGTTCGACGTGTTCGTGCCGGTGCTGCCGAGCGGCGTCATCGTGATCATGTCGGCGACGGCCGCGGCCGCGGCGGGAACGGGGACGGGCCACGTGCCGCGCGCGGTCCCCGACATCCTGGTACTGACCCTGTGCGCGGCCACGGCCTCCGTCCTCGGCGACATGGTCGCCTACCGCCTCGCGTGGCGCGGCGGCGAACGCCTCGACCGCGCGATCGCCCGTTCCCGCCGTCTGACCAGCGCGCAGGAACGACTCGGCACGGCGCTGGCGAAGGGCGGCGGCGTCCTCGTCGTCATCGCCCGCTTCGCGCCCGCCGGACGCTCGATCGTCTCGCTCGGCGCGGGCGCGGCCCACCGCAAGGTCCGCGAGTTCCTCCCCTGGTCGGCGCTGGCCGGCGTGGCCTGGGCGGGCTACAGCGTGGCCCTCGGCTACTTCGGCGGCCAGTGGCTGGGCGCGACGTGGCTGGCCACGGGCGTCTCCCTGCTGGCGCTGTTCGCGGCGGGGGCGGGGGCGGCGTTCTTGG
Organism: Streptomyces sp. NPDC041122; assembly: GCF_055592445.1. Taxonomy (NCBI): domain Bacteria; kingdom Bacillati; phylum Actinomycetota; class Actinomycetes; order Kitasatosporales; family Streptomycetaceae; genus Streptomyces; species Streptomyces sp. NPDC041122. The sequence continues at coordinate 250,915 of NZ_JBVIYQ010000001.1, forward strand.
TACGGAGGCCTGCGGCGGGCTGAGCGGGGGCCTGCGGCGGGCTGGGTTCGGGCCTGCGGTGGCTGCGGTGGGCTGCGCGGCTGCTGTGGGTTGGGGGGGGCGTGGGCCTGCGGCGGGTCGGCCGGCCGGCCGCGGCGGCCGGTCCACTGGCGGGCTGAGCACCCCGGGGACCTGAGCGATCCCAGGGGCCTGAGCGCCCCCGGGAGCCCGAGCGTCCCGAGGGACCTGCCCTCCCCCGGGACCCGAATGTCCCCCGCGACCCCACCTACACCAGCGGGCCCCAGCAGCCCCCAGCGGCCCCAGCGGCCCCAGCGGCCAGCCCTAGGACGCCGCCTTGGCCCCGCGGACTTCGAGTCCGGCGAGGAGTTCCGCGGTGGCCTCGGCCACGGCGTCCACCGCGCGGTCGAACACCTCGCGGTTGTGGGCGGCGGGGGCACGGAAGCCGGACACCTTGCGCACGTACTGGAGCGCGGCGGCCCGGACCTCCTCCTCGGTGGCGTCCTCGGGGATGGCGGGCGGACGGAGCGTCTTGATGCTTCGGCACATGCCTCAAGCTTCCCACCGGCGGCCCCGCCCAGGCGAGGACGATGCCCCCGGAGACTCCCGCTCACGCAGCTCCCTGCCCCCCTCACGCACCCCTATATCCCTCTCGCGCCGATTCCTCTCGCACACTTAATTCGAACAGGAGTACCATTATGGCGTGCCCGTCACCCCAGCCCATGACTTCCCGAGCGACCTCCTCGCCGGCCAGGAGGAACTGCACCAGATCCGCTCCGCACTCCTGGCCTTGCTCAAACGCCTGCCCTGGTCCGTGGAGCCCCTCGACGGCTTCAGCGACACCGGCGGCTGGCGCAAGGTGGAGCGCCCCGCGTCCCCGGGATGGACCCCGGACGAGCAGGCGGAGGTCGAGAAACTCCGCACGCGGGAGCGGGAGTTGGCGGTCTTCGTGACCTGCCACGGCTACTGGGAACAGGTCTCCGGCCCGGAGACCGTCACGGCGAGAGCCCGCCTCAAACACGTGCACGAGACACCGGAAAGCCCACTCCCCGCGAGCCATTGACAGCCGTGGGCGGCGAGCGTTGACTCGCTACCAGCCGCGCGCAGGAGTCCCGTTCGAGCCAGTTCGAGCCAGTTCGAGCCAGGGAGGTGCAGCCATGAACGTCCTGATAGTCATCGCGATCCTGGCCCTTTTCGGCCTGGGTTTCGACCAGCCGCTGCTGTGGCTGGCGGCGGTGGCGCTCGCCTTCTACCTCGTCCGCTTCCACGACGCCGGTTCGGCCGCCAAGAAGAACGGCTCCGCGGGCAGCGGTGCCGGGGCGGCGGGCGGCAGCGGCGGAGGGGCGGGAGGCAGGGCCGGCGGCGCGGGAGGCGGTGGCGGGGGCGGCGGGTACCCCAAGACGTACCGCGACTACCGCCTGCGCAAGGAACGCCAGGAACGCTGGGACCGCCGCTACCGCAGGACCCACCCGGGGTCGGGCCGCTGACCGCTGAGCCCGATACGCCGGTCGCCGCTCGGTGTGCGGCCGGGCAGATAGGTCCTGGCCGTCAACAGCCGGACTCGAAAGGTCCGCTGGCTACTTGCTCCTGACACCGGCGGACGACCCGGACGCGCTCGCGTGCCGACCCGCTCGGTTGCCCGCAATTCACCTCGTGGCCGGCGCATCTGCAATTCGGCGCACTCCCTCTGCGCTCCCCGGCTCCGCGAGCGCATGCCGGTCCTCCAACATCCGCTGACGGAGGCCCCTATGACGCTGAGGTTCATCGGCACGACCAGCGATGACGGCGACTGCCCCACCCTGTACGAAATCCCGGAGACGGACGAGATCCTCGTTCAGGGCGACATCGAGACCAACCCCGAACACCTCATCGCGCTCCGCGACGTGAAGCCCTCCGAGACGTTCGTTCGCGTGCCCCGCTCACTTCTCACTCGCTACGTGCCCCGTACCCCGACACCGGAGTTGCAGCCCTTCACTGCGGTCTCACACCTGTTCGCGGAATTCCGGCACACAGCGTGGAGGCTGGAGACCCGCCGCGGCTACGCCTCCGACCGCAACGGCGCCAAGTGGGACCGCTGGCTTGCGGGCGAGGACGTGACCGCCGGGCCCGATAACGCGTGGCGCGAGAACGTCCGCAAGCAGGTCGCGCGGGGCAAGCGGTTCCAGCGGGTCCGCCTCGTTGATGAACCAGCCACGGACGGCCAGAGGTTCCTCCTCGCGAGTGGCCTGGGCAACGTCGCCGCAGGGGAGGACATCCGCAATCTCACACGCAGCAGCGCCCAGGAACTGCGGCTCCCTGAATTCGACTTCTGGCTCTTCGACTCCAAGATCCTCGCCCGCTTCGCTTTCGACGAGGAGGACGTCACCCTCGGCGTATACGTCACCGAGGACCCCGTCGAAGTCCTGGCCGCCTGCCAGGCCCGTGACGCTGCGTGGCATCACGCGGTGGCTACCAGCGAGTTTCAGAGCCGGGTACGTTCCCATGTGTGAGTGACTTCCAAGAGGCCCGGCAGATCCTCGGCGCGCGGCTCAGTGAGCTGCGCGCCGAATCGGGCATGGAGGGCAAAGACCTCGCGGCCGAGTTGGGTTGGCAGCCGTCCAAGGTGAGCCGCATCCAGAACGGGAAACAGACGGCGAGCGCCATCGATGTCACCGCGTGGGCTGCTGCTGTCGGCCGGCCGGACGTCGAGCCGGAGCTGCAGGGCCTGCGCGCGGGCGTGGAGATGAAGCACCGGTCATGGCGGCGCCAGCTGGCCGGGGGCCACTCCGAGCGGCAGAAGCTCGCGATCCGCGAGACCGAGGCGACCACGCTGGTTCGCGGCCTGGAGGTGTCGCGCATCCCGGGTTTGTTCCAGACACGCGAATACGCGGCCGTGATCTTCGATTCCAACGCAGAGTTCCGCGAGATCCCACCCACGACCGAGCAGGCCGTAGAGAACCGAATGCGGCGGCAGACAGCTCTGTACGAACCTGGCAAGGAGTTCCGGTTCCTCGTGTGCGAGGCCGCGCTTTATCACCGCTCGTGCCCCAAGTCGGTGATGGCCGAGCAACTCGACCGTCTCTACGGAGTGGTGGGCCTGCCCCGGGTGGACCTCGGGATCATTCCCTTCGGAGCGCAATTGCGGCGGACTGCCCCGCACGCGTTCTGGATCTACGATCGTCGACAGGTCATTGTCGAGACGATCACCGAGGAGCTGTGGCTGACGGCGGAGGGGGACATCAGGCTGTACGAGCGGGCCTGGGATTGGCTCGCCGAGTCCGCGGAGCGCGGACCGACGGCGCGGCGCCTGATCGGCCGTGCTCGTGCGTCTCTGGATCTTTCCTGAGCAACCCCCGCAACTGACGCCCCGTTAGATGCAATCAGCCGCAATCGATCACCAATCGGGCGCGCTGAACTCCTACGGTCCTGCTCATGGCCTCACCGACGCGCATTGCCAGCCCTGGGGACGGGGCCGGGGCTGCCTGGCTGACGGGCTGCACCCGAGGCCCCGACGCAACCCGCAGAGCGTGGGCAGGGGGCTGGATCGCCACCATCCACGCCACCCGATGGCTTGTCGCCGAGGCTCAACTTGCCCACGCCCTTGAAGCCGTCCAACGCATTCCGGACCCGAGCCATCAGCAAAGCCCGGTGTTCATCGACCTCCGGCTCGACCACGCATGGTGGCCGGTTCCACTCGACGCCGCCGAGCAACTCGCCGCCGTCAGACCGCTCACCGTGCCGCTCCCCGAGTGGCCGCTGCGCTGCCCACCAGCGCGCAGGGCTATCGGTAGCCGCCAGTGGCTGGGCGCCCAGGACGGGTCCGGGCGCGTCATGGATCCGGCGTATCTCACCCGCCGCACTCGGCCCCGGGGCGGCCCACGACTCCCCGCGGAGGCCTTCCGATGACCATTCAAAGCGACGGCTCGGCCATCTTCGACTGGCTCGCGCGCTCCCTGCAGGCGCCCGAGCAGGCCCGACGCGAATGGACCGATACAGGGGTCGCGCTCCTACCCTGCGGCCGTAGGTTCGACGCGGTGCGCCTACCCGAGCGACTCGTGCACGCCGCCCTGGGCAGCACCGACCCCCTACAGGTCGCGGCCCGGCTCGCGCAGAACCTCGACGGCCCCGTGATCTACGACGGCCGCACCATGGGCGGCACGTACTACGCCCTGACCAGGCGACGCCGCAAGGGAACCTGGCAGCACCAAGATGTCGCGCCCTGGCTGGGGACTGACACCTACCTCGGCGTGCCGAGGCTCGACCGCACCGGCCCACCCGGCACGCACTGGGCGGTGCCGCCCCGCTTCGAGGGCGACCTGTGCGAACCCCTCGCCGTAAAAGCCCTCACCCGCATCGGCCGCACCGACGAGGGAGCAGAACCATGCCGACCGTAACCCCACAGACGGCCGAGGAACGCCGGGAACAGGCGGCCTATCAACACCTCCTCGCACACCTCGACAGGTGCACGCCCTGCCACCAGTGGGCGGACTGCGAAGAAGGCGAAAGGATCCGGCGCGCACTCCGCGCCGCCCGTGCCGCCACCCACACGGCGCCACGCGCCGATGCCCGCCCCACGCACGGGACGGGCGCATGAGGCCGTACGGCCGACGTCAGGACACGACCCTGACCACGCACGAGCGCGGCCGGGCCGGTCCAGAACCGGTCAGCAGGCCTCTTCGAACTTCACCGCGTTGAGCGTGACGGGCCGGCCATCGAGCTTGGAGCCCGCGGCGGGCTCCTGTGAGCACACCTTCCAGTTCGACTCCATGAGGATGAACCGGTCCTGCCCCGACGCGTCCTCGACGGTGAGGCTCGTGCCCGAATCGAGGGCGCTGCGCGCGACCTTGACGGCCTTGCCCTCGAAGTCGGGCATCTTGGCGCCAGCAGTCTGGGGCTCCCCGGCGCCGCCGTCCTTGGCCGGGCATGTCTCTTCGAGCTTGACCGTGGCGAAGTCGACCTTCGTATCGGTCGAGTGGTCTCCGGCGGCGGGCGTCTGCGAGCAGACCTTCCAGTTGCGATCGAACGCCTGCATGCGGCCACGCCCAAGGGCGTCGTGCGAGGAGAGACTGAAGAAGCCGGCCTCTTGCGCCTGATCCTGCGCGGACTGGAGGCCCTTGCCCTTCATGTCGGGCAGGGCTGCCGTCTCGGCCTTGCTGCCGGCGTCCTGAGCGGCGCCGGGCTTGTCCTTGGCGTTGCCGGTCCTCGTGTCGTCTTCGGGGCCGCAGGCGGTGAGCGCGAGCAAGCCGGCGCTGGTGACGAGTACGGCGATGGCGGTGCGGGCGTGCATGGTCCCCCCAGAGGTAACGCGTATGCCGAAAGCAGCATCATGCGGCATGTGGGGAGTACGTGAAGGCAGTGTGACGTCGTCGTGACGCAACACGGTCGGGATATGCGTAAGGCCGGGAGGAGGTGGGCCCGCTCCGTCCAGGTATGCCGGATCTGCGGCTCAACCTGGCGCCTGACAGAGTGGCGTCGCCGGCGGCTGCGCGGCGGAACGGAGGAGAGTGATCTCCCGACCTACTCCTCAACGATCACAGCGGAGCCCCTTACCGATCTCGGTAAGGGGCTCCGCTGCTGTTCAAACCCGGTGGGCGCGGACGGTTTCGAACCGCCGACATCCTCCTTGTAAGGGAGGCGCTCTACCCCTGAGCTACGCGCCCGGGAACGAGTCGACAGCCTACCTTGCCGCAGGCAGTGCCCCGCAAACCCGAACCGGGCCGAACCCCTGCGGGGGTTAACCCCACCCCCGATCCGGTGGCCGTCCGGGTCCTCCCCCTCGGGGCAACTCCGTACGATCTGGCGGGAGAAGAACAAGATCACAGCCAGGGGGAACCGTCATGACCGTCCGCACCCGCCGCCCACGCACGCCCCGCCCCGCGCGCGTCCTCGCCGTCACGAGTGGGGTGGTCGTCGTCGCGCTGCTCACCGGGGCGTGCGGCGCCGACGCCGACGAGGACACCGATCCGGAGCACCGGACCTTCGCCCTGTCGGGGAAGACCCTGACCGTCGACTCCAACGACTCCGCCCTGGACCTGGTCCCGGCCGGCGGCGACGCCGAGGGCGTGCAGGTCACCCGGTGGTTCAAGGGCAAGACGGTGCTCGGCGGTGACCCCAAGGTGAGCTGGAAGATGGACGGGAACCGGCTCACACTCGACGTGCACTGCTCCGGGCTCATCACCGACTGCTCGGCCAGGCACCGCGTCGAGGTGCCCCGCGGCGTCACCGTGACCGTCGAGAGCCGGGACGGCGAGGTCACCGCGGCCGGGTTCCGGGAAGCGCTCAAGGTACGTACGAGGGACGGCTCGGTCAGCGTCAAGGACGCCCACGGGCGCCTCGACCTGCACAGCTCCGACGGGTCCATCTCCGTCAAGGGGGCCGAAGGACCGCTCGACCTGCGCAGCTCCGACGGGTCCGTCCGGGCCGACGGCATTCGCTCGCGCCAGGTGGCCGTCGACTCCAAGGACGGCTCCGTGCACCTCGTGCTGGCCACCGTGCCCGACCGGGTCGACGCGCACAGCAAGGACGGCTCCGTCGACATAGCGGTGCCCGGCAGGAAGGGCGCGGCCAAGGTCGCGTACGACGTGCGGACCGAGAGCCGCGACGGCTCCGTCGACGTGTCGGTGCCCCGCGACGCCACCAGCCCCCACCGCGTGAACGTCCGCAGCGCCGACGGCAGCGTCACCGTGCACACCACGAACTGACCGGCCCGTGTATTCGTCCTCCACCGGTGGGAGAATGTGACACCGGGCAGGGCGCACAGCACGGGAGAGGGATAGTGACGGCGACACCTTCGCAGCCGTACACGCCGGACCGAACTCCGACAGGGACAGAGGCAGGGGCTGAGACAGGGGCTGAGGCACGGACCGAGGTGGGCGCTGAGGCGGGCGCTGAGGCAGGGGCGGCAGGACGGACCGTGGCCGAAGGGGCCGGAGGTGCCGCGGCACAGAGCGCGGCCGCGGGCCGGCCGGGCGGCGGCAAGAGTTCCGGCGCGCGCCGCCGTGGGCGCGGGCCCCTCCGCGCCGCCCTCACCCTCGTCACCGCCGTCACCCTCTCCCTGCCCCTGCTCGCCGCCACCGTCCCCGCCGCCTTCGCCGGCGGCGGCACGCGCCGTTGGTTCGGCGGGCGCGGCGAGAGCCTGCGCGCCGAGGCGCAGGCCGCGAAGGACGCCGCCGCGGCAGCCTTCTACGAACTGGACACCGCCCAGCGCGACCTGCGCATCTCCGTCGAGACCATCGTCGCCGTCGACTCCTCGCCCGCCGCGCAGCGCACCGTCGCGGACTTCGAGGCGCTCGGGCGCCGCATCGACGAGGTCAGCCACCGGTACATCAGCGCCGTGGACGCCCACGACCTCGACCGGGACGACCTGGAGTCCTCCGTCGCGGCCCGCGCGAGGACCGAGCTCACCGGGGCCAAGGACGAGCTGGGCCGGGTCCAGCAGGAGCTGGAGCGGTTCCGGCAGGGCCTCGGCCCGCTCCTCGACAAGGCGGAGACCCAGCTCGCCCGGCTCGCCCCGGCCGTGGAGCGGGCCCGCCAGACCCTGCTCGCCGCGAGCAACGCCCTCGACTCCGTACGGGCCGCCGGGCTCGAGGCCGACGACCTCGCCGCCCGTCTGGCCGCCCTCGGCCCGGAGCTGACCAAGCTCAACCAGGGCGCGGGCCGGCACGGCGTACCGGAGACACTGCAGCGCGCCGACCGGGTCCTGCGCGACGCCGAGGCCGTGCGCGCCGAGGCCGAGCGGCTGCCCGAGCGCGCCGCGGAGATCGACCGGCGCCTGGTGTCGCTGCGCACCCGCGCCCAGGCGCTGACCACCCGCAGCGGACAGGTCGAACCGGTCCTCAGCGAGCTGCGGCGCCGGTTCTCCGCCGCCTGCTGGCAGGACCTGCAGCACGTCCCCGACCAGGCGGCGGACAGCGTCCACCAGGCCGAGGCCAAGCTGAAGGAAGCGCAGCGGGCGCGCGACGAGCAGCGCTGGCCGGACGCCACCTCGCTGCTCTCCACGGTCCGTGCGCTGCTGAACTCCACGGACGAGGCGGTCTCGGCGGCCGGCGACCGGCTGCGGCGGCTGAACGCGGTGGCGAAGGACCCGCAGCAGGAGATCGAGCGCACCCGGTTCGCGATCCGGGACGCGCAGCGGCTCGCGATGGCGGGCCGCCAGACCCCGGAGCCACGTCACGCCCGTCCGCTGGACGAGTCCGTGGCGCGTCTGGACCGCGCGGTGGCTTCCCTGGAGGGCCGCCACCCCGACTACTGGCACTTCCTCACCGAGACCGAGGCGGTCCGCACGACCGTGGCGCGCGTGGTGGCGCGGATCCGGGAGGAGCGGGGGCAGGGAGCCTGACCGGGGCCCTGCCCGGGCCGGCCCTGACCGGGCCCCCGCCCCGCACCGCACCGCACCGCACCCGTGGCCGAAACCCCCGCTCCAGGTGGCCTGAACCGCTGTGCGAGCCTGAAGGCATGCGCGACTTCCCCACGGCTCTCCGGACGCGGCGCCTCGTCGCCATCGTGCGCGGCACGGACCCGGACGCCTCCTTCCGTACGGTCATGACGCTGGTGGAGTCCGGCGTTCCGCTGGTCGAGGTGTCCCTCAGCGGTGCCGACGCCCTCGGCGTGCTGCGCCGGGCGCGGGCCGAGCTGGGTGCGGACGCCTGGCTCGGCGCGGGCACGGTCCTCACCGCGGACAACGCCCGGCGGGCCGCCGACGCGGGCGCCGACCTCATCGTCACGCCGGGACTCGGCGCGGGCGTCGACGAAGCCGTACGGCTCGGCCTCCCGGTGCTCGGGGGCGTGCTGACGCCGACCGACGTCATCGCGGCCGAGGCGGCCGGGGTGACGGCGCTGAAGGTCTTCCCGGCGTCGGCGATGGGCGGCCCCGCGTACCTCAAGGCACTGCGCGCGCCCTTCCCCGGCACGGCGTTCGTCCCGGTCGGCGGCGTGGACGCGGCGGCGGCCGAGGAGTATCTGGCGCTCGGCGCGGTCGCGGTGGGCGTCGGCTCGCCGTTGATCGGCGACGCGGCGGACGGCGGCGACCTGAGTGCGCTGCGCACCCGGGCGGCGGAGTTCGCACGCGTGGCACAGGCGGCCGGCCCCGCGGAAGCGATACGCCGATGAGCACCCCTGTCCCACCTCCGCCCCCGGCTCCCGGCACCGGCGCGACCACCGCCCCCGGCGCCGTCCCCGCCACCGCCCAGGTCCTGACCCTCGGCGAGTCCATGGTCGCCCTGCGCGGCAGCGGCCCCCTGAAGCTGGGCGGCACGATGAACGTGTCCGTCGCCGGCGCCGAGAGCAACGTGGCCATCGGCCTGGCACGCCTCGGCCACTCCGTCCGCTGGGCGGGCGCGGTCGGCGACGACGAGGCCGGTGAGCTGGTCCTGCGCACCCTGCGCGCGGAGGGCGTCGACGTGACCGCCGCGACCCGGGACACCGGGGCCCCGACGGGCCTGATCCTCTTCGAGCCGCGGCTGCCCGAGGTGACCCGGGTGCACTACTACCGCGCGCACTCGGCGGGTTCGCGGCTCGGCCCGGACGCGGTCGATGCCGCCTTCGCGGGCGCCCGCCCACCGCGCGTCCTGCATCTGACGGGCATCACCCCCGCGCTCGGCCCGTCGGCCCGCGAAGCCTGCCGCCGCGCGCTGCGGCTGGCCCGCGAGCACGGCACCGAGGTGTGCCTGGACGTCAACTTCCGCTCCCGGCTGTGGAGTCGGGAGGAGGCGGCCGCCGAGCTGCGCACCTGGCTGCCGTACGTCGACGTGCTCATCGCCTCCGACGACGAACTCCCGCTGTGCCTTCCGGAATCGGCCCCGGCCGACGCCCCGGAGAGGTTCCTCATCGCGCGGGGCGTTCGCGAGGTCGTGGTCAAACTCGGCGCGGACGGCGCCACCGCCCACACGGCCGACGCCGACCTGCGCGCGCAGGCCCGCGAGGTGCGGGCCGTGGACGCGGTGGGCGCGGGCGACGCGTTCGTGGCCGGGTATCTGTCGGCCCTGCTCGACGGCGCTGACGTGGCGGCCCGTCTGGACCGCGCGGTCACCACGGGAGCGTTCGCGGTGGCGTCCCCCGGCGACTGGGAGGGCGCCCCGACGCGAGCGGAACTGGGCCTGCTGGGAGCGGGTCCGGGCACGGTGGTCCGCTGACCGGAGGTCAGTGTGCCGTCGGCCAGCGGGCCCTCCTTTCTGCGGCGACAGCCTAGGGGGAGCCACGCCGACGGGTTGACCCTCGACTTTGTCGAGGGACCTCGGTCGAGGGCGACCGCGTGACGCTGGACGCCGGGGACCGGCAGGCGGCCGGTCCGTGCCTCGACCACGACTTCCCCGACTACCGCCGCCTCCTGCCCGAGGCCGCCGAACGCCGCACTCTCGTCGAGGTGCCGGCCTTCCGAAGGGCCCTGGAGACCGGTCCCGTCCGGGCCGACGACGCCGAGGCGAGCGACCTCAGCCTGCTCAGGATGACGGACGGCGGCACGGTGGCCCTCTGCGCCGCCGCCGATGACGACACCGCCGACGCTCCGGGCCGCGTCGCGGTGAACCGTGCGTTCCTGTTGGACGCGCTGGCCGCGGGGGCCCGGGACCGGCTCATTATGGAGCTGGGCGCCCCCACGGCACCGATCGCGATCCGCAGGCCCGACGACGAGGGCACCTTCTCGCTGCTGATGCCGGTCCGCCTGGAGGACTGACGGGAGGACTGGCGGGAGGACTGAGGCCCGGCTGGGATCCGGCTGGAATCCGGCTGTCGGACTCAGCCGCAGCAACCCCCGCCGCAGCAGCCCCCGCCCCCACCGGCGCCGCCCCCGCGCGGGGCAGGCGCCGGGGCCGCGCCGGCGACGGACACGGTCGACAGGAGCTTCACCGTGTCCTCGTGGCCGGCGGGGCACGCCGCGGGCGCGGCCGACTCGGCCATCGGGCGGCTCAGTTCAAAGGTGTCGCCGCAGGACCGGCAGCGGTATTCGTATCGAGGCATGCGCCCAGGCTAGCCGCACGCCCCGCCGCGAGGAGCGCCCCGGCGATCTCCTCCCCCGCCGCGATCCCGCGCTGCGCGAGCACCGTCAGTCCCGGTGCCGCGAAGCCCGTGTCGGCCAGCTCGCCGTGGCCCGGGCGCCAGGAGCGGTCGGCGGCGAGCAGCAGGTCCGCGTCGAGGAGCGAGTCGCCGGCGGCGAGGATCTCTTGCGCGCCGGTGCGCCGGGCGATCTCCCGTACCGCCGCGCTCTTGGTGAGCGGCTTCGGTACGACGTAGAGCTTGCGGCCCTGCAACGAGACCGTCCAGCCGCGCGGCTCGGCCCACGCGGCGAGCTCCTTGACCCACTCCGCGGGCAGCAGCGCCCGCTCGACGACGAGGTAGGCGAAGAGGTCCTCGGCGACGCGCTCCTTGAGCAGCCAGGCCGGGTCCGCGGTGCGCACCAGGTGGGCGCGGACCTCGTCGAGCGAGGCGCACTCCGCGGCGAGTCGCCGGTCGACGGCCGCCCGCCAGTCGGGGTCGCAGACGCCGTCGACGAGCAGATGCCCGCCGTTGGCGCAGATCGCGAACCGCGGTGCGGGGCCCGGGAGATGGATGCGCCCGTACTGTTCACGGGTGCGGGTCGTGGTCGGCACGAAGACGGCGGTGCGGGCCAGCTCGTCGAGGAGCCCGGCGGCGGTCTCGGTGACGTACGACAGCGGCTTGCCCTCGTACACCTCGACGCAGAGCAGGCGCGGCGCCTCGGCGTCCGGCATGGTCAGGCCGAGCGCGGCGGCGGAGTAGATGAGGGTGCGGTCGAGGTCACTGGCGACGAGCTGCGTCACGGGGCCACCCCCGCCCCGTCGGCCGCGGCGACCGCCCTGCCGTCCGCCCCCGTCGCGCCCCGCGTGTACTTGGGGTGGATCAACCCCACGCAGGTGTACGGGAGTTCGGCGACCTCCTCGACGGGCACGCCGCGCTGCTCGGCGAGCAGCCGTACGTGGTCGAGGTCCGGCCCCGCGCCCGCGCGGGCCAGGATCTTCCACGGCACCCGGCGCAGCAGCACCCGGGTCGTCTCGCCGACACCCGGCTTGACGAGGTTCACGTCGTGGATGCCGTACTCCTCGCTGATCCGCTCCACGGCGGCCCAGCCCTCCCAGGTCGGCGCCCGGTCGGCCGACAAGGCCTCCTTGACGCGCCCGTCCACCGCGTCGACCACCTCGTCGAAGCGGGCCACGACGGCGTCGACGAAGGCACCCGAGACGTCCGCCCCGGCGAGCTCGCGGTAGAACTTCGCGCCGTGGAAGTCGTCCCTGCCGACCAGGTCGGCGCGGAGCACCGTACGGGAAATCAGGCCGGACACCGTGGAGTTGAGGCAGGCCGAGGGGATGAGGAAGTCCTCGCGGGTGCCGAAGGTGCGCACGCACGAACCGGGGTCGGCGAGCACGGCGATCTCCGCGCTGAACCCGGCGGGCCCGCCGGACGCCTCGAACTCCCGGACCGCGTCGGCCAGTTCGCGGGTGATCGCGCCCTTGCCGGTCCAGCCGTCGACGAAGACGACGTCGGCGGGGTCGTGGTGGGCGGCGAGCCAGCGCAGCGCGTTGGCGTCGATGCCGCGCCCGCGCACGATCGACACGGCGTAGTGCGGCAGGTCGAGGCCGTGCCGGTGGGCGGCCCAGCGGCGCATCAGGACGCCGACGGGCGTGCCCGCGCGGGCCAGCGACACCAGGACGGGGCGCGGCGAGCGCTCGGCGAGCACGATGTCGGTGACCGTGCCGACGGCCTGGGCGATACGGGCGGCGGACGTGTCGAGCGCGGCGCCGAACAGCTCCTGGTAGCGCTCGCTCGGCTGGTACTCGACCGGCAGCGACTCGGCGTAGTGCGCGCCGCCGCTCTGGATCGCCTCCTCGCGCTCCTCCGTGGGCGCTTCGAGCGTCACGTCCGAGAGGTCCTGGAGCAGCCAGCCGACGTCTTCGGGCGCGTACGAGGAGAAGGCGGGGCCGCGGAGTGGCTCGGGCAGCATGGCGGGCCTTTCGGGGACGTACGAGGGGACGACGGCCAGCAGGACGTGTCCGGTGTGCGCGGCCAGCCGTGCCAACAGGCCGTCGGGCGCGTGCAGTTGAGTGGTGTCGGCGACCGAGTCGACGACCGCGACGACCGCGTCGAAGCCGCCGTCCGCGACGTTGTACGCGTACCGGGTGCCGGGGCCGTCGGCGGGCTCGTCGTGCGCGGGGAAGGTGAGGCGGGTGCGGATCGCGTAGCCGGGGTCGTCCACGGCGAGCACGGGCGAGCGGGTCGTGGTGGAGAACCGCACCTGCGCGCCGGTGTGCCGCTCCAGCTCCACGCCGAGCGCGAGCGGTGCGTACATCAGCTCCTCGAAGCCGAGGACGAGCACCCGGCGCGCGCTCTTCGGCAGCGCCGCCGCGACCTTCGCCGCCATGCCGGGCAGCGCCGCGTCCAGGGCCCGCCGGTGTGCGGGCGTGAAGCCGTGCCGGCCGCCGTCGGGCACGCCCGCGGGCCAGCCGAGGTGCACGCGGTCGACGGCCCCGGGCTCGGTGCGCGGCCGGGGAACCGCGCCGCCCTCGTGCGCGCCTCCCTCGTGCGCGGCTCTCTCGTGCGCGGCGACCAGCTCCTGGCCCTTGGCGAGGACGCCGTCGGGCAGCCGCACGGTCCCGGACGCCGTGGCGACGAGGTCGACGCGCGCGCCGATCTCACGGGCGAAGGCGTCGAGGCGCCCCCGGTCTCCGGGCGAGCGCATGTCGACCAGCGCCACGATCACGTACCGCTTGCGCGGGAAACGCGCGTGCAGGGCGCGGACGGTGTTCAGGACGGTGTTGCCGGTGGAGAACTCGTCGTCGACGAGGACCAGCGGCCCGTCGCCCGCGAGCAGCCGCGGGTCCTCGGGCAGCAGCAGGTGCGACGTGGCGTGCGAGTGGGACTCCTCGAAGTCGCCCGCGCGCTCGACGCCCGCGACGGGGCGCCGGGTGGAGTGCAGGTAGGGCGCGAGGGCGACGCCGTCGGCGACCGCGTGGCCGAGGCCCGTGGCGGTCTCCGCGTAGCCGAGGACGACGGCGCGCCGGGCCTCGTCGTCGCCGAGCAGCTCCCGCACCCGGACGCCGAGGCCGTGTCCGGCCGCGTACACGACCGACGGGCGCTGCGGCACGTGCTTGCCCAGGACGTTCGACACCAGGAGGTGGGCCCGTTTGGGGTTGCGGCGCAGCGCGAGGCCGAGCATGCCGTGCAGCGCCTCGTCGCCGTCGAGTCCGACCCCGAGCCGCTCGGCGACCCAGGTGCCGGACCACACGGGCCTCTCCCCTGTCTCCGGCATCCCCGGCATCCCCGGCATCCCCGGCATCTCAGGTATTCCCGATATCTCCGGTGTCGCGTCTTCAGTCACGTACGTCATGTTCCTCGTGTTCGTCGGCCGGGGGTCCGGCCGGTGCGGCGGCGTCGAGGCCGTGGTGCGCGGGCGGCCTGCGGTTCAGGTGGGAAGTCCGGCGGTGAGCAGCTCCACGAAGCCGACGTCCTCCTTGGCGACACCGAAGACCTCGGCGCGGCGCAGGGTCCGCTCGGCCCAGGCGCGGTGCGGCTTCACCTCGTTCATCTTGTTCGTGTACGAGGAGCGCAGGACCCCGCCGCCGCCGCGCTCCGGGCGCAGGATGTCCTCGGCGTCGCTGAACTCCTCGTGGCTGACCACCGAGAGCGCGTGCACGGGCAGGACGTGGGAGGGGTGGATGCAGGTCTTGCCCTGGAGGCCGTTGGCGCGGTCGAGTTCGATCTCGCGCAGCAGGCCGTCCATGTCGTGTTCGATGAGGGCCTGGCGCAGCTCGTCGGCCCGGCCCTCCAGGAAGGGGCTGCGGCGCAGCTGCGGCTTGAACATCCGCTCCTGGACGCGGAAGTACTCCCAGACCGGTCCGGTCACGGTGTACCCGGTCCCGTCGGCCCTGCCCAGGACGTTGACGACGTCGGCGATGACGGCGGCGACGATCTGTACGTCGTAGGCGGTCATGTCCGGCGGTCTGCGCAGCCCGTACGCCGAGCAGAAGTCGGTGACACCGAGGCGCAGCGCGAGGACCCGGTCGCGGTACTTGTCGACGGTGCGGGAGATGCCGGTGAGGGTCTCGGCGCGGCTCTCCAGGTGCAGCAGCTCGGGCGATTCCAGGACGGGCATGGCGAAGAGCCGGCGGGCGGGGCCTTCGAGGCCCGGCGGCAGGTCGGCCTCCGCGGCCACCACGGCCTCCAGGAACGGAACGCCCCGCTCCTCGGTGAACTTGGGCAGCACGAACCCGGAGAGCAGCCGCACGCCCTGGCCGAGCCTGCGGACCAGGTCGGGTATCTGCTCGGCGGCGCGCACCCGGATGAAGAGCAGCGGCGGCTCCACGTTGCGGGCGGCCAGGTCGGCGAACTGCCGGACCAGGTTCTCCTCGGCGCCCGCGACCTCGGCGTCGTCGATGGAGTCCTCCAGGCAGAGGACCATCGAGATCACGCCACGTCCGGCCTGTTTCATGATGTCGTCGGCGAGGCGGGGGCGGGTGGCCGGGCTGTAGAGCGTGGCGCCCAGCGCGGACGCGAGCAGCTGGGGCGGGGAGTCCGCGGTGAAGGCACACGGCTCCCGGTGGAAGAGGCGCTGCCGCACCTCAGGGGCGATGTGCCCGAAATGACGCATGTGACTCCTTGCTCTCGCCTGTCTCGTCGACGTGGACCGTATCGAGGTGGCCGGTAATAGTACGTAGAGACGGGTGCCGGGGGTTCCCCGCGGGCATGAACTTCAGGTAACCCGGCCATGTCTCACATGCTCACCACACAACCGTCGCACGCTCGCACCACCCGCAGGTCAGGAGCCTGGTGACGCGGTCGGGACCTTGCGCCCCCCGCGTTGTCGCACCCGTGCGGGGAAAGGCAGGATGACCGCATGACGCACGCGATGTTGAAGGGGTCGAACGTCCCTCTCGAAGCCTCGGCCGTCCGCGCCGTGCTCCGCTGGACCCCCGGGCAGGGCGTCCCCGACGTCGACGCGTCGGCGCTGCTGCTCGGCGGCGACGGCCGGGTCCGCTCGGACGAGGACTTCGTCTTCTACAACCAGCCGCGCCACCCGGGGGGCCAGGTCTGGCGGCTCGGCAAGAAGCGGGTCGCCGAGGGCCTGACGGACACGATCCAGACGGACCTGGCGGGCCTGGACCCGGCGGTGAACCGGGTACTGCTCGCCGCGTCGGCCGAGGGCATCTCCTTCGAGCACGTGCCCGCGCTGCGGATCCTGCTCTACGACGCCGCCCTCGCCGACGGCGAGCCGCTCGCGTACTTCGACATCACTCCGCAGACCGGCGAGGAGACGGCGCTGATCTGCGGGGAGCTCTACCGCCGCGGCGAGGGGTGGAAGTTCCGCGCGCTCGGCGAGGGGTACTCCAACGGCCTGGAGGGGCTCGCCTCCGACTTCGGCATCTCCGTGGACGACGCGGACGCCGCCGCTCCGGAGCCCTCCCCCTCGGCCTCCTTCCCGCTGCCGCCGCGGCAGCCGGTGCCGCACCAGCCGTCGGGGCAGCCGTCCGCCGCCCAGCACGCCCCGCAGTCGGCCCCGCAGCCCGCCTACGGCTATCCGCCCGAGCCGCCCCGGCACCCGGCGCCGCAGCCCGCGTACGGCTATCCGCCGGCGGCGCCCACACAGCCCACCCCGATCGTGCAGCCGGCCCCGGTCGCGCTGCCGTCGTACGGCTATCCGCAGCCGGTGACGCCGATGCCGGACCCGAACTTCCGGCTGCCCCCGCAGGGCCCGCAGTTCCTGCCCCGCTGAGGCGCGGGCCGGACCCGGGCGACCGGGCTCAGCCCACCTTGGACTTGTAGCCCCGGCCCCACTGGAGCCCCCAGCCGTAGAGACGGTCGAGCTCGGCCTGGAAGCCGTAGACGAACTTGACCTCGCGGCGCACGACCAGCTCGTCCTTGACGTTCTCCACGGTGAACACCGCGCAGGACCGGGCCTGCGGCTGGCGCTCGTCCAGGTCGATCTCGATCCGCGGGCCGTTGCTGGGGTAGAGCGTGACCTTCGCGTGCGTACGGTCAAAGGCCGGCGTCTGGTCGTAGATGTAGGCGAAGACCAGCAGCCGTTTGATCGACTCGCGGTGGTCGAGGTTGATGTAGATCGTCTCGCCGGACGGGGAGCCGAACCGGTCGTCGCCGCTGAGCTTCACGAACGGCGGGGCGTTGAGGTCCCCGAAGAAGCTGCCGAGGGGCTGGACGACCCCCTTGGTGCCGTCCACCAGCTCGTACAGACAACCGATGTCCAGGTCGACGTTGACCACGCCCTGGGTGTGCGCCTGCACCACGTCGGGCTGGAAGAGTTTGAGGGGGTGACGCAGCAGGCCGCTGCCCCTGCTCGGCTTGCCGATGATGTCGGACGTGCGCATCTGCCAGGAGAGGTTGACGCGCAGGTTGCCGGTGGCCGCGCCCTGTTTGGAGAGCGAGACCGTCGGGTGCCGTTTGGTCAGTTCGATGGAGTTGGTGGCGGCGCTGCCCGATTCGAAGTCCATCGAACGCCCACGCCACAGACCGTCCCAGAAGGACATTCCGCCCCCAAGTGCCCTCATGCCACGTACGAATACCGACGGGGCGGCCATGAGGACATCTCCTCGAAGGCCGCCCCGCACAGAGCGTTCCTCACCCCGGCCGCCGTCACACTCCGGAAGCCGGAATCGGACAGCGCGGCGAGGGAATCAGTCAGCGTCAGACCCCGGAGGAGACCTCGGACTTCTCACCGGAGCTGCCCTGTCCCTCGGCCGCCGCCATCCGCTTGTTGCGGATCACGGACGAGACGAAGGACCAGGCGATCAGGATGACACCGACGGAGCCGGTGATGACCTCGTGGATCTCGTACTGGATGGTGACCAGGAGGATCACGGCGAGGGCGCCGATCGCGTAGTGCGCGCCGTGCTCCAGGTAGACGTAGTCGTCGAGGGTGCCCTGGCGGACCAGGTAGACGGTCAGCGACCGGACGTACATGGCGCCGATGCCGAGGCCGAGCGCCATCAGGACGATGTCGTTCGTGATCGCGAAGGCACCGATGACGCCGTCGAAGGAGAAGGACGCGTCCAGGACCTCGAGGTAGAGGAACATGAAGAAGGCGGCCTTGCCGGCCATCACGACCGCGGGAACCTTCTTGCCGGTCCGCTTGGCCTCTTCCTCCTCCTCGTGCTCGCGCTCCTCGTCCTCCTCCAGCTTGTTCTCGAAGTAGCCGGAGAGTCCGCCGACCACGAGGTACGTGATCAGACCGGCGATGCCGGAGATGAGGACCGTCTGCGCCTTGTCCACGTGCGCCCCGCCGTGCTGGTGGGCGTGGGTGGCGACGGTCATCGAGGAGATCAGCAGCACGACGAGCGCGATGCAGACCGACAGCATGTCGACCTTGCCGAGCTTGGCGAGCGGACGCTCCAGCCAGTTCAGCCACTTGATGTCCCGGTCCTCGAAGATGAAGTCGAGGAAGATCATCAGCAGGAACATGCCACCGAAGGCGGCGATCGACGGGTGCGCGTCGGTGACCAGCTGCTGGTAGTGGTCCTTCTCGTTGAGAGCGAGCCGGACCGCCTCGACCGGGCCGATCTTGGCGCTGATGGCGACGATCACGACCGGGAAGACGAGGCGCATACCGAAGACCGCGATCAGCACGCCGACCGTGAGGAAGATCTTCTGCCAGAAGGCGCTCATCTTCTTCAGGATCCCGGCGTTGACCACCGCGTTGTCGAAGGACAGCGAGATCTCGAGGATGGACAGGATCGCCACGACGCCGAAACCGGTCCACCCCCCGTAGAGCACCGCGGCGACCAAGCCGATCGCGGTGACCGCGAACGACCAGCCGAAGGTTTTCAGAAGCACTGGCTACCCAATCGTGTGTGTACGGGCTCCCGTTTAGCGGTCTCCCCCGCGCCGGTCCCCGGCTTTACGAAACGTTGACCCCGAAGTCTAGAGCGATGCCGCGCAGGCCCGACGCGTACCCCTGCCCGACGGCACGGAACTTCCACTCGCCCCCGTACCTGTACACCTCTCCGAAGATCATCGCGGTCTCGGTCGAGGCGTCCTCGCTGAGGTCGTAGCGCGCGAGCTCCTGGCCGTCCGCCTGGTTCACCACGCGGATGAACGCGTTGCTGACCTGGCCGAACGTCTGCCCCCTGTTGTCCGCCTCATGGATCGAGACGGGAAAGATGATCTTGTCGCAGTTGGCCGGCACCTTGGAGAGGTCGATCAGCAGCGACTCGTCGTCGCCGTCCCCCTCGCCCGTGAGGTTGTCACCGGTGTGCTCGACGGAACCGTCGGGACTGGTGAGGTTGTTGTAGAAGACGAACCACTCGTCGCCGAGGACCCGGCCCGCGTTGCACAGCAGGGCACTGGCGTCGAGGTCGAAGGGGGCGCCGGTGGTGGAGCGCGCGTCCCAGCCGAGGCCCACCAGGACCTGGGTGAGGTCGGGTGCGGCCTTGGAGAGGGAGACGTTGCCTCCCTTGGCGAGCGTGACGCCCATGGTGATGGTCCTCCCCGAGGTGACGAGAGCTGGGGCTCCCGGGGTGCCGGAAACCCCTGGGCCCCGCGGTGGCGGGTGCCCTGGGTGGCGAGCGCGTCCGGCGCCGCACTCGTGTGGGTGCGACGCCGGACGAAAGAGCGGGGTGCGCTCGGCTCAGACGTTGACGCCGAAGTCCTGCGCGATGCCGCGCAGGCCCGAGGCGTAGCCCTGGCCGACCGCGCGGAACTTCCACTCGGCGCCGTGGCGGTACAGCTCGCCGAAGACCATCGCGGTCTCCGTCGAGGCGTCCTCGGAGAGGTCGTACCGCGCGATCTCGGCGCCGCCCGCCTGGTTCACGACGCGGATGAACGCGTTGCGCACCTGGCCGAAGGACTGCTGGCGGGTCTCGGCGTCGTAGATGGAGACCGGGAAAACGATCTTCTCCACGTCGGCGGGGACAGCGGCCAGGTCGACCTTGATCGCCTCGTCGTCGCCCTCGCCCTCACCGGTGGTGTTGTCACCGGTGTGCTCGACGGAGCCGTCGGGGCTCTTCAGGTTGTTGAAGAAGACGAAGTTCTGGTCACTGCTGACCTTGCCCTCCGCGTTCGTCAGGATCGCGCTGGCGTCGAGGTCGAAGTCCGTACCGGTGGTGGTACGGACGTCCCAGCCCAGGCCGACCAGAACAGCGGTCAGGCCGGGCGCCTCCTTGCTCAGCGATACGTTGCCGCCCTTGCTGAGGCTGACTCCCACGAGTCCTCCCAATTGGTGTCCAGGGGCGGGGAGCCCCAAGCGTTGCGTTGCCATCGGATCAACGTCTGGATCCTAGTGACCGGTTCCCGGCAGCGAGCGGAATCGGGGTTCGCTCAGAGCGTTTCGAGCGCCTCGACGTACTCGTTCAGGTCACGCGCGTCGGGCAGGTCGTTGACGACACTCCAGCGCACCACGCCCTCCTTGTCGATGATGAAAGTGCCGCGCACCGCGCAGCCCTTCTCCTCGTCGAAGACGCCGTAGGCGCGGCTGACCTCGCCGTGCGGCCAGAAGTCGGAGACCAGCGGGTACTCCAGGCCCTCCTGCTCGGCGAAGACGCGCAGCGTGTGGATGGAGTCGTTGGAGACGGCGAGCAGCTGGGTGTCGTCGTTGACGAACTTCGGCAGCTCGTCGCGGAGCGCGCACAGCTCGCCGGTGCAGACGCCGGTGAACGCGAACGGGTAGAAGAGCAGCACCACGTTCTTCTCGCCGCGGAAGTCGGGGAGCCGCACGGTCCGGCCGTGGTTGTCCTTGAGCTCGAATTCCGGGGCCTTGGTGCCGGTCGCGATTCCAGCGAGCGCCATGGGTCACGCATCCCTTCGACGGGGCTTCGACGGGGCCCCTCGGGTGGGGCCGATCGGGTGACCTACACCCTACGTCCGGCGGCCCGCACCCCCGCGCACGCGTGAGGCCCCCGCCGACACGCGGTCGATGGGGGCCTGACGATGGTTCTCCGGCTCGATGCCGCTGGTGGGCCATGCGGGCCCGGCGCTCTCTCGGCCCGGGGCCTAGCGCTTCTTGGCGGCCGCCTTCGGCGTGACCAGGCGGGTGCCGCTCCAGTCCTTGCCGGCGTTCGTGCTCTTGGTCTGGGACAGGCCGGCGGTGGTGGCCGCTTCGCCGATCTCGCTCGGCTCGACGTACCCGTCACGACCGGTCTTCGGAGTCAGCAGCAGAATCTGGCCGCCCTCCTCCATGTACGCGATGGCATCCACCAACGCATCAGTCAGGTCCCCGTCGTCCTCACGGAACCAGAGCACCACGGCGTCAGCCACGTCGTCGTAGTCCTCGTCGACGAGCTCTGTGCCAGTGGCCTCCTCGATGGCCTCGCGGAGCTCCTGGTCGACGTCGTCGTCGTAGCCGATCTCCTGGACCACCTGGTCGGGCTGGAAACCAAGCCTTACGGCCAGGTTCGTCTCCGCGTGGTCCGCGGTCGCGCTCACGGATTGCCTCCTGATCATGTTTTTGGGAATGCCTGTCAGCCACGCGCGTGCGCGGGGCGTTGGCCGTAGTCCACACGGGCGGGACGGATCGCGCAAGTACCCAGCCGCCGAGACCGCCGAAACGGTGACGTTCCCGACCGTGTCGCCGCAACTGTCGCCACATCCGTACGAGACCGAACGGCTCTGCGAAGCGGCTAGGCAGGATGGGCGTATCGTTGCGATTTGGGCCGAGCCTACCCCAGGGTCGCCGGATGAACGTCTCGGTTACCTATCGGTAGACATGACGTGCGCCTTCACGAGGTACACGATGGGGAGCGGTGCACGGCCAGGCAGAACCCCAGGCGAAAGCCCTGACAGCGAAGGAACAGCGTGGCTTCCGGATCCGATCGCAACCCGATCATCATTGGCGGCCTGCCGAGTCAGGTCCCGGACTTCGATCCCGAAGAGACCCAGGAGTGGCTCGACTCCCTCGATGCCGCGGTCGACGAACGCGGCCGTGAGCGGGCCCGCTATCTGATGCTCCGGCTGATCGAGCGCGCACGCGAGAAGCGCGTCGCCGTGCCCGAGATGCGCAGTACGGACTACGTCAACACGATCGCCACCAAGGACGAGCCGTTCTTCCCCGGCAACGAGGAGATCGAGCGCAAGGTCCTGAACGCGACCCGCTGGAACGCCGCGGTCATGGTCTCCCGCGCCCAGCGCCCCGGTATCGGCGTCGGCGGCCACATCGCCACCTTCGCCTCCTCCGCCTCCCTCTACGACGTGGGCTTCAACCACTTCTTCCGCGGCAAGGACGAGGGCGACGGCGGCGACCAGATCTTCTTCCAGGGGCACGCGTCCCCCGGCATCTACGCCCGCGCCTTCCTCCTCGACCGGCTCACCGAGCCGCAGCTCGACGCGTTCCGCCAGGAGAAGTCCAAGGCGCCCAACGGGCTCTCCTCGTATCCGCACCCGCGGCTGATGCCGGACTTCTGGGAGTTCCCGACCGTCTCGATGGGCCTCGGCCCGCTCGGCGCGATCTTCCAGGCGCGGATGAACCGGTACATGGAGGCGCGCTCCATCGCCGACACCTCCAAGTCGCACGTCTGGGCGTTCCTCGGCGACGGCGAGATGGACGAGCCCGAGTCGCTCGGCCAGCTCTCCATCGCCGCCCGCGAGGGCCTGGACAACCTCACCTTCGTCGTCAACTGCAACCTGCAGCGCCTGGACGGGCCGGTGCGCGGCAACGGCAAGATCATCCAGGAGCTGGAGTCGCAGTTCCGCGGCGCCGGCTGGAACGTCATCAAGCTCGTCTGGGACCGCAGCTGGGACCCGCTGCTCGCGCAGGACCGCGACGGCATCCTGGTCAACAAGCTGAACACGACGCCCGACGGCCAGTTCCAGACCTATGCCACCGAGACCGGCGCCTACATCCGCGACCACTTCTTCGGTGAGGACCAGCGGCTGCGGTCCATGGTCGAGAACATGACCGACGACCAGATCCTGCACCTGGGCCGCGGCGGTCACGACCACAAGAAGATCTATGCGGCGTTCTCCGCGGCCAAGGCCCACAAGGGCCAGCCGACGGTGATCCTCGCCCAGACCGTCAAGGGCTGGACCCTCGGCCCGAACTTCGAGGGCCGCAACGCCACGCACCAGATGAAGAAGCTGACGGTCGACGACCTCAAGGGCTTCCGCGACCGTCTGCACATCCCGATCACGGACAAGCAGCTGGAGGACGGCGCCCCGCCGTACTACCACCCGGGTCGCGACTCCGAAGAGATCCAGTACATGCACGACCGCCGACTGGGCCTCGGCGGCTATGTGCCGACCCGGGTCGTGCGCGCCAAGCCGCTGCCGCTGCCCGAGGACAAGGCCTACGCGGCCGCGAAGAAGGGCTCGGGCCACCAGTCGATCGCCACCACCATGGCGTTCGTCCGCATCCTCAAGGACCTCATGCGGGACAAGGAGATCGGCAAGCGGTTCGTGCTGATCGCCCCCGATGAGTACCGCACGTTCGGCATGGACGCGTTCTTCCCGAGCGCGAAGATCTACAACCCGCTCGGCCAGCAGTACGAGGCCGTGGACCGCGAACTCCTGCTCGCCTACAAGGAGTCGCCGACGGGTCAGATGCTGCACGACGGCATCTCCGAGGCGGGCTGCACGGCATCCCTCATCGCCGCCGGGTCGGCGTACGCCACCCACGGCGAGCCGCTGATCCCGGTGTACGTCTTCTACTCGATGTTCGGTTTCCAGCGCACCGGCGACCAGTTCTGGCAGATGGCCGACCAGCTCGCGCGCGGTTTCGTGCTCGGCGCCACCGCGGGCCGCACCACGCTGACCGGCGAGGGCCTGCAGCACGCGGACGGCCACTCGCAGCTGCTCGCCTCGACCAACCCGGCCTGTGTCGCCTACGACCCGGCCTTCGGCTACGAGATCGCGCACATCGTCAAGGACGGCCTGCGCCGGATGTACGGCCCCGACAGCGAGGACGTCTTCTACTACCTCACCGTCTACAACGAGCCGATCCAGCACCCGGCCGAGCCGGACGACGTGGACGTCGAGGGCATCCTCAAGGGCATCTACCGCCTCAAGCCCGGTGCGCAGGGCGCTGTTCCGGCCCAGATCATCGCGTCCGGTGTGGCCGTGCCCTGGGCGATCGAGGCCCAGCAGATCCTGGCCGCCGAGTGGAACGTGAAGGCGGACGTCTGGTCGGCGACCTCCTGGAACGAACTGCGCCGCGACGCGGTGGAGGTGGAGCGGCACAACCTCCTGCACCCCGAGGAGGAGCAGCGCGTCCCGTACGTCACGCGCAAGCTGTCCGGCGCCGAGGGTCCGTTCGTGGCCGTCTCCGACTGGATGCGGAGCGTCCCCGACCAGATCTCCCGCTGGGTGCCCGGCACGTACCAGTCGCTGGGTGCGGACGGCTTCGGCTTCGCGGACACGCGGGGCGCCGCCCGCCGCTTCTTCCACATCGACGCGCAGTCGATCGTGGTCGGCGTGCTGACCGAACTGGCCCGTGAGGGCAAGGTCGACCGCTCCGTCCTGAAGCAGGCGATCGACCGCTACCAGCTCCTCGACGTCACGGCCGCCGATCCGGGTGCGGCCGGGGGCGACGCGTAGCGCACCGTGTGACGCGTGACGCCGCGCGTCACGTGCGGATGTCTCGTCCGGAGGGCGGCGGCAGGCCTTGGGCCCCGTCGCCCTCCGGCGTTCGCGGTCCGTGGCCATTCATCGCTCCCAGACCTTGAACGCCCGTACCCGGTAAGGCGATGCGGGGGCCCAGGTCCCGCTGCCGGGGTAGGTGTTGAACTCGCCGGTCTCGGCGCACTCCCCCGACTGGTACACGGTGACCGGCCGTCCCGTTCGATTGGCGAGGGCTTGCGCGCTGCCCCCCTCCGGCAGCGCGACGCAGCTCTCGATGTCGATGTCCGCCAGCTCGTACACATGCCGGGGGCCCCGGAAGTCCGCCTGCTCCCACAGGCAGAGCTCGCCCGCGGCGCAGCCGCGGAGTGTCGGCGGGGCGGTGGCCCCCGCGTGGGCGGGTGTGAGGACGACCGCGGCGAGTGCGGCCGCCGCGACGGTCGTGAGCGTCTTGATGGGCGTGGGCATGGTCGTACGCATCTCTTCAACCCCCGTGTGGCATGGCGCAGTTGTCCGCACGCCGTGCGACGCGGTGGCCCGTGCCGTGCTCGTGCGGATCTTCTTCCTGCACTGTGGACCCGCCCGCCGGGCCGTCGGAAGGGGTACGCCCGCGCCTCACCCTGATAGGCGAAAGCCCCCCAGGTTCTCCCTGAGGGGCTTTCCCTGACTTCGGCCGACTTCGGCGGCCGGCGGCTCAGATGTGGCCCACGCCCGCGCCCGCCTCGGCGTTGACGCCGCGCTTGGTCAGGAACGCGACGAAGACGGCGACCACGGCGACACCGGTGGCGACCAGGCAGGCCAGGCCCATGCCCGACATGAACGTGTCGTGCGCGACCGAGGTGATCTGTTCGGCGACCGACGGCGGCGCCTTCGGCGGCACCGGCGCCACACCGACCTGGACGGCCTCCGCGGCCTTGTCGAGCTGGGCCTCGCTGAGCGGCGGAAGCTTCGCCTCGGCCCACTTGCCCGGCAGCTCACTGTCGACCTTCGACGCCATGACGGCACCGAGGACGGCGGTGCCGAGGCTGCCGCCGATCTGCATCGCGGCCTGCTGCAGACCGCCCGCGACGCCGGAGAGCTCCATGGGGGCGTTGCCCACGATGACCTCCGTGGCGCCGACCATCACCGGGGCGAGACCGAGGCCGAGGAGCGCGAACCAGAGCGACATGAGGCCGCTGCCGGTGCCCGCCTCCAGCGTGGACATGCCGTACATGGCGACGGCCGTGCAGAGCATGCCGCCCGCGAGCGGGATGCGCGGGCCCACCTTGGTGATCATCGCGCCCGCCAGCGGGGAGCCGACGATCATCATGCCGGTGAGCGGCAGCAGGTGCAGGCCGCTGTCGACGGGGCTCATGCCGTGCACGTTCTGGAGGTAGAAGGTGACGAAGAAGAGTCCGCCCATGAAGGCGATGGCCATGAGCACCATCAGCACGACGCCGGCCGACAGCGCCACGGAGCGGAACAGGGCCAGCGGGATGAGCGGCTCCGCGACCTTGGACTCCCACACCGCGAAGAGCGCGAAGCTCAGCACCGAGACGCCGATGAAGGTCCACGTCAGACCGTCGCCCCAGCCCCACTCGGGCGCCTTGATGAGGGCCCAGACCAGACAGAACATGGCCGCCGAGAGCAGGGCGATGCCGACGACGTCGAAGGACTTCGGGGCGTTCTCCGCGCGGTGGTCGCGGAGGATCACCAGGCCGAGGACGAGGGCGATCACGCCGACCGGCACGTTGATGAAGAAGACGGACTGCCAGCTGACGTGCTGGACGAGGAGGCCGCCGAGGATCGGGCCGCCGGCGGTGGAGGCGCCGATCACCATGCCCCAGATGCCGATGGCCATGTTGAGCTTCTCGGCCGGGAAGGTGGCGCGCAGCAGACCCAGCGCGGCGGGCATCAGCAGGGCGCCGAAGAGACCCTGGAGCACGCGGAAGGCGACGACCAGCGCGATGCTGTCCGACAGCCCGATGGCCCCGGAGGCGGCGGCGAACCCGACCACGCCTATGAGGAAGGTCTGCCGGTGCCCGAAGCGGTCGCCGAGCTTGCCCGCGGTGATCAGCGCGACGGCGAGCGCGAGGAAGTAGCCGTTGGTGATCCACTGGACGTCCGCGAAGGTGGCGCCCAGGTCCTTCTGGATGGCCGGGTTGGCGATCGCCACGATGGTGCCGTCCAGGGCGACCATCATCACGCCGATCGCGACGGCGAAGAGCGTCAGCCAGGGGTGGCCGCGGAGCCCCTTGGCCGGGGCGGGAGCGGACACGGGCTCCGGCGCCTTGTCCGCCTTGTCGACGGTGGTCTGACTAGTCATGCGTTCGAGATTAGTGACAGCCTCTGACAGTTGACAAACTGTTTCACAAGTCGGTAGCTGTCATGTAGCTCACAGGTATGGTGAACCGGGCAAACGGCAGGAAAGAGGACCATGGCGTGAAGACCACGCAGCGAGCGACCGACGCCCCGGCGGCGCGGCCGGAGCCCCTCGTGGGCGCCTCCTCCGGGCCCACCGGGCCGGGCCTGCGCGAACGCAAGAAGCAGCGCACCCGGGACGCACTCCTGCGCGTGGCACTCGAACTCTTCACGACCAAGGGGTACGAGGAGACGACCGTCGACGAGATCACCGAGACCGTCGACGTCTCCCAGCGCACGTTCTTCCGCTACTTCGCCAACAAGCAGGAGGCCGCCTTCGCGGTCCAGGAGATGGTGGAGGCACGGTTCGTCCAGGCGGTGCGGGACCGGCCGGCCCACGAGGGCCCGCTGACGGCGCTGCGCGGCGCGGTCCTCGGCGCCTGGCAGGCGATGGGCCAGTCGATCGAGGAGGTCATCCCGGTCGAACTGCACATGCGCACCTACCAGATGATCGAGTCGACCCCCTCCTTGCTCGCCGTGCACCTGCGGCGCTCCATCGAGACGGAGGACGCGGTCGCCCGTGTGATCGCCGAGCGCGAGGGGCTCGACCTCGACACGGACCCCCGCCCGCGCGTGGCGGTGGCTGCCTTCAGTGGCGTCATGCGGGTCACCGGGCGACTCTGGGGCGCGGGCCAGGATGCCAGCGTCGAGGCGATCCGCGCCCTCACGGAGACCTATCTCGACCACCTGGGGCCCGCGTTGGCGGCGGACTGGCGCGCCCCCCAGTCGCACACGGGTGCGGGAGAGTCACCCAACCCGCCGGACGCTTCCGCGCATTGAGCTACAGAAGGCGCACCCTGAGTTACTGTCACCTCTGCCGCACACGCGCGACCGTTACCTACGGAGCGTGACGATCAGCCCAATGTGCGTCCGCTTTGCCTCAATTACCCGTCAAGAAACGTGATCTGCCTCACGCGATGCACGGTAAACATCACGGTTCTCCTAGGGTGTTCCGTAGTGACTTCCTTCGACTCATCCCCCCAACTCAACGCCTGGCGCGCCCTGCTTGCGCTCGCCGTCGTGTTCATCATGCTGGCCACCACCGGCTGGACCGCCGTGCGGCACAACAGCGGCGACGCGTCCCCGGTCGAAGCCTCGCGCTCCGCCTGGGAGCACGGGCACATCGGCAAGCGCGCGCTGCCCGACACCGACGCTCCGGCCGGCCGGCTCGCGCGCTTCTTCGCCTCGCTCGACACGCAGCAGCGCCACCGGCTCGCCGCCCGCTACCCCCTTGCGGTCGGCAACATGAACGGCGCTCCGGCCGACCTCAGGTACCGCGCGAACCGCATCGCCCTGGGGCAGGCCCGCACGATCGAGCGTCGGCGCATGCACGACGACCGCCTCTCCCCGCTGGGGAAGCAGGAGGCCGAGCGCCGGATGAAGCGGTTCGGGGTCATGATGCGGCCGGGACGCCAGGTGATCGCCTTCGATCCCATGGGGTCCGGGCGAATGGCGGAGGTCTTCGGAGACCTCGACAAGGCCCGCCGCGTCTCGGTGATCGTCCCCGGCGTCGACACCAACGTGCTGACGTTCGAGCGGACGTTCAGGAAGTACTCCGCTCCGGTGGGCATGGCGAAGTCGCTCTACCGCGAGGAGCACGCGGTGGCTCCCCGCGCGCGTACCGCCGTGATCGCCTGGGCCGACTACACCGCGCCCGTCGGGATCGGCGTCGACGCGGCCACGGCCATGCGGGCCGAGGACGGCGCCACGCGCCTCGAAGCCATGGTGCGCGGCCTGCCCGGCCGCACCCCGGTCGCGCTGTACTGCCACAGCTACGGCTCCGTGGTGTGCGGGGTGGCCGCGCGGACGCTGCCCGACCGTGTCACCGACATCGCCGTGGCGGGCAGCCCCGGCATGCGCGCCGACACGGCCTCGCAGCTGGGTACGGGGGCCCGGATCTGGGCCACCCGGGACGGCGACGACTGGATCCAGGATGTCCCGAACATGGAATTCGGCGGGCTCGGCCACGGCGCCGACCCGGTGTCCGGCGGCTTCGGTGCGCGCGTGCTGTCCGCGGCCGGCGCGCGGGGGCACACCGGCTATTTCGAGCCGGGCACGGAGAGCCTGCGCAACTTCGCGGAAATCGGTACCGGCTCGTACGACGGGGTGCGATGCGCGAGCGACGACAACGCCTGCCGGAAGGGTTTTTCCGGCACGGCGGCGGCCTGACGCGCGTAGAAATCGATGAAACAGCGGCCCGCAGCAGGAGGGACGGAGGAGCTCGTGCCGCCTACGATGAGCCGCATGGGTGACGTACTGGCCGGATTTCATGCCGCCTGGGAGTTTCAGTCCGACTCCGTGCTCATCCGCTTCGAACGGGGAATCCGCACGCCGAAGCTCTTCCAGGCTCTCGGTGAACGGCGCATCCCGCATGAGGCGATCGCGGCGGTGACACTCTCTCCCGGCAAACGCGGGACCGTGGTCCTGCATGCCGTGCCGAGACCGGGCTCCGATCCGCTGATGGAGGCGGCCGCGGGGCAGCTCAAGGACGGCTGCGACCCGTACCGTCTCGTGCTGCCCGCCGAGCGGGAGACGCTCGCCGAGTACTACGCGGACGAGTTGCGGGCGCGGATCTCCGGGGACGACGGCGAGCCCACGGAGGGGTACCTGGTGGCCCCGCCCGAGGCTCCGCTGCAGTTCAAGGCGTACGACGGCAAGGCCTCCTTCGACGGCAAGACGGTGTCGTTCCGCTGGTTCTGGACGGGCGCGTCGTCGGCGAAGTGGAAGGCCGGGGACCAGAGCTTCCTCGTCACGGACCTGAGCGGCATCGAATGGCGCTCCCCGGAGGTGTTCGAGGGACATCTGCGGCTACTGCGCCGCGAGACCCCCGTGGCGCAGCCCGGCCAGGCCGACCAGGATCCCGCGGCCGTGGTCTTCGGACTCGGTTACGGGCCGGTCCACGAGTCGCTGCCGTTCGCCGCGTCGGTGCTCGCCGCCGTGCGGTCGTCCGGCCCGGCCCCGCACTCCGACGGCGTCGTCGCGAGCGTCTCCGCGCCGCCGTCCGTGCGGCGCGATCCGGCGGACATCGCGGACCGCATCCGGCACCTGGGCGAGCTCCATCAGTCGGGCCTGCTCACGGACGACGAGTTCACGATGAAGAAGGCCGAGCTGCTCGCGGAGCTCTGAACCCCTCGCGGAGGTCTGGGGTTTGGGGTCGAGGCCTGAGTCCAGTGGTACGTGTGTGACTTCTGGGGCTGCCGGTGATACCCGCGAGCAGAAGTCATACCCGGGTATGAGCCGGATTCCGGCTCCCCGGAATGACGTGCCGGCGAGGGCCCCGCCCCTACGCTGATCGGGCCATGAGCAGCGCATCGACATCCTCCGCCGCAGAGCCCCGCCGTCCCGCGCCAGAGCCGGACGGACCCCCGGGGCCCCTCCGCCGTGCCGCCGCGACCGCCCGCGACGGGCTGCGTGCGACGGGGACGGCGCTGTGGGAGCCCGCGCCGTCAACCGAACCGCTGCTCGCCCACGACCCGCGTCGCTGGGTGCGGCGGCTGCCCGTCCTGGTCGCGGCCGGGTTCATCGCCATCCTCATCCCGGTCACCGTCCGGGTGCTCACGCACGACTACGGCGTCCACGGCGCCGTGGCCGGCGCGCTGGGGGTCGCCCAGTCCGCGCCGCTGCTCCTCGCGGTCACCCGGCCGCTGCGGGCCTGGTGGGTGGTGATCGTCGCGGATGTGGCGGGGGCCGTCGTGACGATGGCGGCCGACCCCGGCCACCTCGCCCCGTGGACGGCCGTGTCCATCGTGGGATACCTGGTCCTGTGCTGCGCGCTGGCCCTGCGGGAGGGACGGCGCACCCTCCTCGGGGTCTGGCTGGTCACCGTCGTGGCCGGGCTGGTGCTCGGTGCGTTCCGCGGCGACGCCAGCCAGGACACCGGTCTGGTGCTGACCGTGCTGAGCGGGGCCGTGCTGCTGCTCGGCACCCTGCTGCGGGAGCGCGCGGAGGCCCGGCGCAGACTCGTCGAGCAGGAGACCATCAGCGAGGCCGAGCGCGCCCGGCGCACCCTCCTCGAGGAACGGGCCCGTATCGCAAGGGAGTTGCACGACGTCGTGGCACACCACATGTCGGTGATCACCGTGCAGGCCGACTCCGCTCCCTACCGGCTGGCGGGCCTGCCCGCCGCGGCCCAGGAGGAGTTCGGGGCCATCGCGACCAGTGCGCGGGAGTCGCTGACCGAGATGCGGCGGCTGCTCGCGGTGCTGCGCAGCGAGGGCGCGCACGGCGAGCGGGCACCGCAGCCGGGGCTCGACCGCCTGCCCCATCTGGTCGAGGCGACGGCGCGTGCGGGCATACCGATCGACCTGTCACGCCCCGAGTTGGCGATCCTGCGGCAGCTGGCCGAGGTGACTCCGGCCGTGGATCTGTCCGCGTACCGCATCGTCCAGGAGGCGCTGTCGAACGTGATGCGCCACGCGCCGGGCGCGCGCACCGAGATCACCGTGACGCTCGACGCCACGCATCTGCTGGTCCTGGTGGTCAACGGCCCGCCCGCGGAGTCACCCGGTCCGCTGGAGAGCGGGGGCACCGGCCACGGCCTCGTGGGCATGCGCGAGCGCGTACGGTTGGTCGGCGGCACGGTCGACGTCGGCCCGCTTCCCGACGGCGGTTTCCGGGTGGCCGCCCGACTCCCCCTCGTCCCGAAGGGCTCCGGCACCGCATGACCATTCGCGTGATCATCGTCGACGACCAGGCCATGGTGCGGGCGGGGTTCGCCGCGCTGCTCGCGGCGCAGAGCGACATCGACGTGGTGGGCGAGGCGCCGAACGGCAAGAAGGGGATCGAGCTCAGCCGCGGCGCCCACCCCGACGTGGTGCTGATGGACGTCCGCATGCCGGAGCTCGACGGACTCTCCGCCGCCCGGGCCCTGTTGGACCCGCCGCCCGGCGTGGTGCACCGGCCGAAGGTCCTGATGCTCACCACCTTCGACGTGGACGACTACGTCTACGAGGCGTTGCGTGCCGGAGCCTCCGGGTTCCTGCTCAAGGACGCACCGCCCGCCGATCTCATCTCGGCGGTACGGGTGGTGGCGGCCGGTGACGCGCTGCTCGCGCCGTCGGTGACCCGCCGGCTGATCGCCGACTTCGCCCAGCAGCGGACCGCCCCGCGCCACCAGTCGCTGCGGCTCGGCGGTCTGACGGAGCGTGAGACGGAGGTACTCGCGCTGATCGCGCGCGGCCTGTCCAACAAGGAGATCGCCGAACACCTGGTGCTCGCCGAGCAGACGGTGAAGACCCATGTCGGCCGGGTGCTCAGCAAGTTGGACCTGCGGGACCGCGCCCAGGCCGTGATCTTCGCCTATGAGTCGGGACTGGTCACGCCGGGCGAGCGGTAGCCCTGCGGGCGCCCGCGTAGATGTCGATCTTGTAGTCGAGGACGGCGAGGGTGCCCTGCAGCTCCGCGATGCGGTCGCGGACGTCCCGCCGGGTCTGCTCCAGGAGTTCCTGCCGGTCGGCGAAGGTGTGCTCGCCCTCGCGCACCAGCTCCGCGTAGCGCACCATGTCCGCCACGGGCATCCCGGTCAGCCGTAGCTTGCCGACGAGGGCGAGCCAGTCCAGGTCGCGGTTGCGGTAGCGGCGCTGGCCCGTGTGGGAGCGGTCGATGTGCGGCATCAGGCCGATCCGCTCGTACCACCGGAGCGTGTAGGCGCTCAGGCCGGTGTGGGCGGCGACCTCGCTGATCGTGTAGTGGTCCCGGCCGTCCGGACTCGGATGCGCGTCCACCACCGCGGCGCAGACGTCCGCGGCGGAAGCGGGGCGGGTCGGCGCTGTCCTGGTCTCCATCACCGTCATGGTCCTCACGCTAAAACCTTGGAGTGGACTCCAAGCAAGCAGATCCGGTGAAAATCGGGAGACGTCTCACCCCGTGGTCACTACCGTCCGGGAGATGAGCCTTGTACGCCGTGCCACGCCCGAGGATGCCGAGGAACTGATCAGACTGCGGCAAGTGATGATCGACTCGGTCTTCGCCGCCCGTTCCGGGGCCGAGTCCGACACCAGCTGGCACGCCGAGTCCCTGGGGACCCTGCGGCGCCGGCTGCGGGAGCCGGAGGGGGACTTCGCGGCGTTCGTCGTCGATCACCCGGAGCGGCCGGGTGCTCTCGCGGCGCTGGTGGTCGGGACGGTCGAGTACCGGATCGGGCGGGTGGGCAACGCGCACGGCCGGGTCGGTCATGTGTTCAGCGTCGCCACCGACGCGGACCAGCGGCGCAAGGGGCATGCGCGGGCCTGCATGGAGGCGCTGCTCGGCTGGTTCCGCGAGCGGGGCGCGCGCCAGGTGGACCTCAACGCCTCGGCGGAGGCGGAGCCGCTCTACGTATCGCTCGGCTTCGTGCGCAAGCCCGACCCCTCGATGCGGCTGACCCTGTAGGGCGCATAGGCTCGGCCCCATGCAGAGCCTGGCGTTGATCGAGAACTGGCCGGTCCCCACCGCTGCCGCCACCGTCGTCCGCGCGGACGGCACGCGGGTCGGGGCGCACGGCCCCACTGACCGGCGGTTCGCCCTCGCCTCGGTCACCAAGCTCCTCGCGGCGTACGCGGCCCTCGTCGCGTACGAGGAAGGGGCGATCGAACTCGACGAGCCGGCCGGGCCCGAGGGGTCGACGGTGCGGCACCTGCTGGCGCACACCAGCGGGCTCGCGTTCGACGAGCACCGGACGACGTCGGAGCCGGGCACGCGGCGGCTCTACTCGAACGCCGGCTTCGAGGTGCTCGGCGACCACATCGCCAAGGCGACGGACATTCCCTTCGCGGAGTACCTGCGCCAGGCGGTCCTGGAGCCGCTGGGCATGACGGCCACCTCGCTCGAAGGCGACCTCTCGCCGGCGAAGGACGGGGTGTCCACCGTCGACGACCTCGTGCGGTTCGCGGCGGAGGTGCAGGCGCCGCGGCTGCTCGACGTGCGGACCGTGGCGGCGGCGATGAGCGTGACGTACCCGGGGCTGAAGGGCGTCCTGCCGGGGTACGGGCACCAGAACCCCAACGACTGGGGGCTCGGGTTCGAGATCCGGGACTCCAAGTCGCCGCACTGGACGGGGAGTTCGTCCTCGCCGCGGACGTTCGGACACTTCGGGCAGGCGGGCACGTTCCTGTGGGTCGACCCCGACGCCGGGGCCGCCTGTGTCGCCCTCACCGACCGGCCCTTCGGGCCGTGGGCCGCCGAGGTGTGGCCGCCGTTCACCGACGCGGTGCTCGCCGAGCTCCGCGGCTGAGCGCCCCGCGCCCACCCGCGGGAGGCCCCGCCCTACAGGGTGTCCGCCATCTCCCAGAGCAGGAGTTCCGCGGCGCCCGCCGCCACCGCTTCCAGGCCCCGCTCCCCGGTGATCCGCGCCGAGTCCCCGGGGCCCAGCCGCTCGCCGGCCAGGTCCAGTTCGCCGCGCACCACGTGTACGTACACGAACGGCGCGTCCGGGATGCCGAGCCGCTCCCCCGCCGCCGGCCTGCGGATGTGGAGCAGGGCCCCCGCGCCGGGGACCGCGTACGGAGTGGAGTCGGCGATGCCGCGGACCACTTCGTAGGACGGGTCGCCGCCCGGGGTGCGCGGGGCCAGCCACATCTGGACGAAGACGAGCGGCTCGGGGCCGTCGTTGCGCTCCACGTGGCGCACGCCGCCCGCGGCGGACAGGTGCTGCACGTCGCCGCGGCGCACCACCGACGCGTGGCCCGTGGAGTCGCGGTGGGTCAGCTCGCCCTCGGCCACCCACGTCACGATCTCCGTGTGGCTGTGCGGGTGTTCGTCGAAGCCGGAGCCGGGCGCGAGGCGCTCTTCGTTGCAGGCCAGGATCGCGCCGAAGCGGAGGTTGTCCGGGTCGTAGTGCGGCCCGAAGGAGAGGGCGTGGAAGGACTCGATGCCGGTCGCGGTCTCCCCGCCGCGGTACCGGTCGTCGGAGCGCCGTACATCGATCACGCACCCCACGGTAGGCCCTGTCCGGGCCCCCGGCACCGCATGTCCCCGCCCCGATGAGGCAGTCTTGTCCCGTGCCCGAACCTTCAGCGAACGAATCCCAGCAGGAGTTCCCCCAGGAGTTCCGTCAGGAGCCGCACCGGGAGTCCGGCCAGGACGCCCGGCGCGCCCACGCCCACGCCGCGACGCTGAAGCGTCTGGAGAAGTCGTCCGGGAGTCTCGCGGCGCAGGCCATCGCGCGCATGGACGAGACGCTGTCCTGGTACCGGGCGATGCCGCCGGAGAACCGCTCCTGGATCGGTCTGGTCGCGCAGGCCGGTATCGCCGCGTTCACCGAGTGGTTCCGGCACCCGGACGCGCCCCAGGCCATCTCCACCGACGTCTTCGGGACCGCGCCGCGCGAGCTGACCAGAGCCATCACCCTGCGCCAGACCGTGGAGATGGTGCGCACCACGATCGAGGTGATGGAGTCCGCGATCGACGAGGTGGCGGCCCCCGGGGACGAGTCCGTGCTGCGCGAGGCGCTCCTCGTCTACGCGCGCGAGATCGCCTTCGCCACCGCTCAGGTGTACGCACAGGCCGCCGAGGCACGCGGTGCCTGGGACGCCCGGCTCGAATCGCTCGTGGTCAACGCGGTGCTGTCCGGTGAGGCCGACGAGGGCGCCGTCTCCCGCGCCGCCGCCCTCGGCTGGAACTCCCCCGAGCACGTCTGCGTGATCCTCGGGACCGCCCCCGACGGCGACAGCGAGCTCACCGTCGAGGCCATCCGCCGCGCCGCCCGGCACGCGAAGCTGCAGGTCCTGACCGGTGTGCTCGGCGACCGCCTGGTCGTCATCGCGGGCGGCAACGACAATCCGCTGCACGTGGCGAAGTCCCTGATCGGGCCGTACGCGGCCGGTCCCGTGGTGGCCGGGCCGATCGTGCCGGACCTGCTCGCCGCGACCCGCTCCGCGCAGGCCGCGGCCGCCGGGCTCAAGGCCTGCGCCGCCTGGCAGGACGCGCCCCGGCCCGTCCTCGCGGACGATCTGCTGCCGGAGCGCGCGATGGCCGGGGATCCCGCGGCGCGCGATCAGCTGGTGGAGGAGATCTACAGACCGTTGGAGGAGGCGGGCTCCGCGCTCCTGGAGACGCTCAGCGTCTATCTGGAGCAGGCGAGCAGCCTCGAAGGGGCGGCCCGGATGCTCTTCGTGCACCCCAACACCGTGCGCTACCGGCTCCGACGTGTGACTGACGTCACCGGCTGGTCGCCCTCCGACGTGCGCTCCGCGTTCACACTGCGCATCGCGCTGATCCTGGGACGTCTGGCCGACGGGGATCCCCAGTCGTAGGGTTTTGTCGGCCTCCTACAATTACCCCGGCTGTTCTTCGTCCCTGTCCCCACGGGCGGGCCCCACCGTCCACAAGAGAGAGTGTGAGAGTGCTCGTACTCGTCGCTCCCGGCCAAGGCGCTCAGACGCCCGGCTTCCTGACCCCCTGGCTCGACCTCCCCGGTGCCGCGGACCGCATCGCCGCCTGGTCCGACGCCATCGGGCTCGACCTCGCCCACTACGGCACCCAGGCAGACGCAGACGCGATCCGCGACACCGCCGTGGCCCAGCCGCTGCTGGTGGCCGCCGGTCTGCTCTCCGCAGCGGCACTCGGTGACATCACGCCCGGCGCCGTAGCCGGACACAGCGTCGGCGAGATCACCGCCGCCGCCTACACCGGTGTGCTCACCGACGACGACGCCCTGAAGCTCGTGCGCAAGCGCGGTCTGGCCATGGCCGAGGCCGCCGCCGTCACCGAGACCGGCATGGCCGCGCTGCTCGGCGGCGACCCCGAGGTCACCGTCCCGCACCTGGAGAAGCTGGGCCTGACCCCGGCGAACGTGAACGGCGCGGGCCAGATCGTGGCCGCGGGCACTCTGGAGCAGCTCGCCGCCCTCGCTGAGGACAAGCCCGAGGGTGTCCGCAAGGTCGTCGCCCTCAAGGTCGCGGGCGCCTTCCACACGCGGCACATGGCTCCCGCGGTGACGCAGCTGGAGGAGGCCGCCAAGGAGCTCGACCTCGGCGACCCGCGGTTCCCGTACGTGTCGAACCGCGACGGCAAGGCGGTCGACGCCGGCGCCGACGTGATCAGGCGCCTGGTCGGCCAGGTCGCCAACCCGGTCCGCTGGGACCTGTGCATGGAGACCTTCAAGGACATGGGCGTGACGGCGCTGATCGAGGTGTGCCCCGGCGGCACCCTGACCGGTCTCGCCAAGCGCGCGCTGCCGGGCGTCAAGACGCTCGCGGTGAAGACCCCCGATGACCTCGACGCGGCCCGCGCGCTCGTCGCCGAGCATTCCTGAGCCGACGACAGACAAGGAGCCGTAGCGCATGTCGAAGATCAAGGCCGCACAAGGCCATCCGTACGCGCGGATCATGGGCGTCGGCGGCTACCGTCCCACCCGGGTCGTGCCGAACGAGGTCATCCTGGAGACGATCGACTCGTCCGACGAGTGGATCCGTTCCCGCTCCGGCATCGCGACCCGCCACTGGGCCTCCGAGGAGGAGACCGTGGCCGCGATGTCCGTGGAGGCCTCCGGCAAGGCGATCGCCGACGCCGGCATCACGCCCGGGCAGATCGGTGCCGTGATCGTCTCCACCGTCTCGCACTTCAAGCAGACCCCCGCCATCGCGACCGAGATCGCGGACAAGATCGGCGCGGGCAAGCCCGCCGCGTTCGACATCTCCGCGGGCTGCGCCGGTTTCGGCTACGGTCTGACCCTCGCCAAGGGCATGGTCGTCGAGGGCTCCGCCGAGTACGTCCTGGTGATCGGCGTGGAGCGGCTGAGCGACCTCACCGACCTGCACGACCGGGCGACGGCGTTCCTCTTCGGTGACGGCGCGGGCGCCGTGATCGTAGGCCCGTCCAAGGAGCCGCGGATCGGACCGACGGTCTGGGGCTCCGAGGGCGACAAGGCCGAGACGATCAAGCAGACCGAGTCCTGGGAGGCGTACCGCAACGGCGCGCCCGACAAGTTCCCGGCCATCACGCAGGAGGGCCAGGCGGTCTTCCGCTGGGCCGTGTTCGAGATGGCGAAGGTCGCCCAGCAGGCGCTGGACGCGGCCGGAATCAGCGCGGACGACCTGGATGTCTTCATTCCGCACCAGGCCAACGAGCGGATCATCGACTCGATGGTGAAGACTCTGAAACTGCCGGAACACGTCACGGTCGCCCGTGACGTGCGCACCACCGGCAACACCTCGGCCGCCTCGATCCCGCTCGCAATGGAGCGGCTCCTGGCGACCGGCGAGGCGAAGAGCGGCGACACCGCGCTCGTCATCGGCTTCGGGGCGGGTCTCGTGTACGCCGCCACGGTCGTTACCCTCCCCTAGGCAC
Organism: Streptomyces sp. NPDC041122; assembly: GCF_055592445.1. NCBI lineage: Bacteria > Bacillati > Actinomycetota > Actinomycetes > Kitasatosporales > Streptomycetaceae > Streptomyces > Streptomyces sp. NPDC041122. The sequence continues at coordinate 289,051 of NZ_JBVIYQ010000001.1, forward strand.
CCCGTCCGGACCATCCGGTCCGTACGGCTGTAAACCACCCTGCCGCTGCCGCGGCGGGCGCCACACCCTCTGGATACACAAGAAGGAGCGCCGACATGGCCGCCACTCAGGAAGAGATCGTCGCCGGTCTCGCGGAGATCGTGAACGAGATCGCCGGCATCCCGGTCGAGGACGTCCAGCTGGACAAGTCCTTCACCGACGACCTGGACGTCGACTCGCTGTCCATGGTCGAGGTCGTCGTCGCCGCCGAAGAGCGCTTCGACGTCAAGATCCCCGACGACGACGTCAAGAACCTCAAGACGGTCGGCGACGCGACCAAGTACATCCTCGAGCACCAGGCCTGACCAGGCCCTAGCTCAGTCGCCACCCGGCGGTGGCGCCGCTGATCCCCTCAACACCGTGGAGAAATTTCCTGTGAACTCGACCAATCGCACCGTGGTCGTCACCGGTATCGGCGCAACCACACCGCTGGGTGGCGACGCCGCGTCGACGTGGGAGGGCCTGCTCGCGGGCCGCTCCGGCGTCAGCGCGCTGGAGCAGGACTGGGCAGCCGAGCTGCCCGTCCGCATCGCCGGCCAGATCGCCGTGGAGCCCGGCGAGGTCATCCCCCGCCCGCAGGCCCGCAAGCTGGACCGGTCGGCGCAGTTCGCGCTGATCGCGGCCAAGGAGGCCTGGGCGGACGCCGGCTTCACCGCCAAGGCGGGCGAGGACACCTCGGTGGACCCGCACCGGCTGGGCGCCGTCATCGCCTCCGGCATCGGCGGCGTGACGACGCTTCTGGACCAGTACGACGTGCTCAAGGAGAAGGGCGTACGCCGCGTCTCCCCGCACACCGTGCCGATGCTGATGCCCAACTCCCCGGCGGCCAACGTCGGCATCGAGCTGGGCGCCCACGCGGGCGTCCACACCCCGGTGTCGGCCTGCGCCTCGGGCGCGGAGGCCATCGGCTACGCGATCGAGATGATCCGCACCGGCCGCGCCGACGTCGTCGTCGCGGGCGGCACGGAGGCGGCGATCCACCCGCTGCCGATCGTCGCGTTCGGCAACATGATGGCGATGTCCAAGAACAACGACGACCCGCAGGGCGCCTCGCGCCCCTACGACGCGGACCGCAACGGCTTCGTGCTGGGCGAGGGCGCCGGCGTGATCGTCCTGGAGTCCGAGGAGCACGCCAAGGCCCGCGGCGCCAAGGTCTACGCGGAGGCCGTCGGCCAGGGCATCTCGGCCGACGCCCACCACATCACGCAGCCCGAGCCGTCCGGCAACGGCATCGCCGCGGCGCTGCAGAACCTGATCGACACCACCGACCTCAAGCCCGCCGAGATCGTGCACGTGAACGCGCACGCGACCTCGACGCCGCAGGGTGACGTCGCGGAGATCAAGGCGCTGCGCAAGGCGTTCGGCGACGACGTGGACCACATGGCGATCGCCAGCACCAAGTCCATGACGGGTCACCTGCTCGGTGGCGCGGGCGGCGTGGAGACCGTGGCCACGGTCCTCGCGCTCAAGCACCGCATGGCCCCGCCGACGATCAACATCGAGAACCTCGACCCCGAGGTGGACGCCGACGTCATCCGTGACGAGGCCCGTCCGCTGCCCGAGGGCCGGATCGCGGCGCTGAACGACTCGTTCGGCTTCGGCGGCCACAACGTCGTCCTGGCGTTCCGGACCGTCTGAGACCGACTGGGACCGACTGAGTTCCACCCGCGCGTACGCGAAGGGGCCCCACCGCCTGGTGGGGCCCCTTCGCGCGTGTCGGACCAGCCGCTCTCAGACCACCTGGTGCAGCCACCGCACGGGCGCGCCCTCGCCCGCGTACCGGAAGGGTTCCAGCTCGTCGTCCCAGGGCTTGCCGAGGAGCTTGGCGAGCTCGGCCTCCAGGTCGCTCTCGCCGCGCTGCGAGCGGGCGAGCGCGGCGCGCAGCCGGTCCTCGGGGATCAGGATGTCGCCGTGGATGCCGGTGACGGCGTGGTAGATGCCGAGCTCGGGCGTGGCGCTGTACCGCTCGCCCTCGGCGCTCGCGCAGGGTTCGGCCGTGACCTCGAAGCGCAGCAGGTCCCAGCCGCGCAGGGCGGAGGCGAGCTTGGACGCGGTGCCCACCGAGCCCTGCCAGGAGAATTCGGATCTCCAGGTGCCCGGCGCCGCGGGCTGCCTGATCCAGTCGAGGCTCACGCGCGCACCGAGCACGCCCGCGACGGCCCACTCGACGTGTGGGCACAGCGCGCGCGGAGCGGAGTGCACGTACAGAACTCCACGTGTCGTCACCGGGACCTCCAGTGTGGGTCGAGGTTCGCCTTCCCCAGCGGCCTCGCGCCCGTGCCGAGCAGTTTTCCCAAATACTAGATAAACCTGGGAAAAGGGGACAGATGTGACGTGATGTAATTTAGCGGAACCACTGCAGCGGGGCGCCACCGGGTGGACACCCGCCCTGTCGCTGCCGTGACAGCGACAGGCCCGGCGGCTACGGGGCCGAGGCTACCGTGCGGCGGCGCAAGGAGTGTGACGTACCGTCGGTCGGAAGGCCAGGAAACGCCGACCATTCACCCGGCGGGGCGCAACCCCGGCCGCGCGCACGACGTCACGTGGAACGACAGAGGGGAGCAGGGATGCACAGCCGCAGGCGCCGCTCGCGTGCCGTGGTCGCGTTCGCGACGGCGGCCCTTCTGTGCGGCGGGGCGCTCACCGCGTGTGACGCGGAGGGCGGTGACGCGCCGGCACCGGGTTCGCCCGGCCACGCCAAGCCCTCCCCCTCGCCCACCCCCGTCTGGGACACCTCGCCCCGCTCGCTGGCCGCCGTCGGCGACTCCATCACCCGTGGCTTCGACGCCTGCTCGGTGCTCTCCGACTGCCCCGAGGCGTCCTGGGCGACCGGCACCGACGCCGAGGTCGACAGCCTGGCCACCCGGCTCCTCGGGAAGGCGCGGGCCTCCTCGCACAGTTGGAACCACGCGAAGACCGGCGCCCGGATGGCGGATCTGACCCGGCAGGTCGAACAGGCCGCTGCCGAGCGGCCGGAGCTGGTCACGGTGATGACCGGCGCCAACGACGCGTGCCGCCACTCGGTCGGCTCGATGACGCCGGTCGCCGACTTCCGCTCCGACTTCGAGCGGGCGATGCGGGCGCTGCGCCGCGAGCTGCCGAAGGCCCAGGTGTACGTGGCGTCGGTGCCGGACCTGAAGCGGCTCTGGTCGCAGGGGCGGACCAATCCGCTGGGCAAGCAGGTGTGGAAGCTGGGCATCTGTGCCTCGATGCTGTCCGACCCCGACGACCTGGACGCCTCGGCGACCCGGCGGCGGGCGGCGGTGCGGGACCGCGTGGTCGCGTACAACGACGTCCTCGAAGAGGTGTGCGACCAGGACCGGCGGTGCCGGTACGACGGCGGGGCGGTCTTCGACTACCGCTTCGACGGCGACCAGTTGAGCCACTGGGACTGGTTCCACCCGAGCAAGAACGGCCAGGCGAGGCTGGCCGAGATCGCCTACCGCAAGGTGACGTCGCGCAAGCCGACGGACTAGGGCCTTCGCCGCCCGGACGCGCTCCGGCCCGGCGTAGGGTCTCGATCATGCGCAGTGAACTCTTCGGGACGCTTCCCGACGGCACGCCCGTCCACCGCTGGACCCTGGAACGGGGCGGGGTGCGGGTGCGCGTCCTGACGTACGGCGGGATCGTGCAGTCGGCGGAGGTTCCGGACGGATCCGGGCGGGCGGCGCCGGTGGCGCTGGGGTTCGGGGGCCTGGAGGGGTATCTGGCGCACCCGGGGCCCTACTTCGGGGCGCTGGTGGGGCGATACGCGAACCGGATCGCGGGCGGCTCCTTCACGCTCGACGGCCGGACCCACTCTCTCGCGCGCAACAACGGACCCAACGCCCTGCACGGCGGCGGGCGCGGCTTCGACAAGCGGGTGTGGGACGCGGAGCCCGCGGGTGGGCACGGGGTGCGGCTCTCGCGGGTCTCCCCCGACGGCGAGGAGGGCTACCCCGGGCGGCTCGCGGTCGCGGCGACGTACACGCTGGACGAGGTGGGCGCGCTGCGGATCGCCTACGAGGCGACCACCGACGCCCCGACCGTCGTGAACCTCACCAACCACACGTACTGGAACCTGGCGGGCGCCGACGGCGGGAGCGACGCGCTCGGTCACGAGGTGCGGATCGCCGCGTCCCGGATCACGCCCACGGACGCCGACGGGATTCCGACGGGGGCGTTCGCGGATGTGGCGGGGACGCGGTACGACTTCCGCGCGGCGACCGGCGCCGGGCCCGGCTACGACCACAACTACGTGCTGGACAAGGGGGTCACGGCGGCGCCGGTCGAGGTGGCCGCGCTGCGGGATCCGGGCTCGGGCCGGGTCCTGACGGTCGCGACGACCGAGCCGGGGCTCCAGCTCCACACGGGCGACCACTTCGCCCCGGACCTGCCGTTCGTGCCCTGCGCGGGGATCGCGCTGGAGACGCAGCGCTTCCCCGACTCCCCGAACCGGGCCGGGTTTCCCTCCACGGTGCTGCGGCCGGGCGAGGTGTTCGCCTCGGAGACGGTGTACGGGTTCTCCGTGGCGTAGGTCCGATGGGCGGTGGCCCGTCCGGGTGTCAGGCGATGACCGTCTCGCTCAGTCGGCGGTCCGTGAGGGAGTGGGCCGCCTCCACCTCGTACCGGCCTTCCCGGTAGGTCCAGGCGCCGGTGGTCTCGTCCCAGGTCTCGAAGGCGCGGCGCGGGAGTTCCACGGCCACCTCGGCCGTCCCGCCGGGTGCCGCTTCGGCGAGCGCGAAGCCCGCGAGACGGCGGGCCGGGCGGGTGCCGTCCCGGCGGGCGGGGGCCAGGTAGACCTGGACGACCTCGCGGCCCGCGCGCTCCCCGCGGTTCCGGACGCGGACGGTGACGGTGGTGCCCTCGACGGTCAGCGACTCGTACGTCCAGTCGGTGTAGCCGAGGCCGTGGCCGAAGGGGTACGAAGGCGTGGCGCCCGCCTTTTCCCAGGCCGCGTAGCCGATGAACACGCCCTCGGAATACGCGAGTTCGCCGTTCTCGGGGGTGACCCGGCTGACCGGGGCGGACGCGAGGCCGCCCCAGGTGGTGGGGAGCCGGCCGCCGGGCTCCTCGACACCGAGCAGGACGTCGGCGAGCGCGGCGCCGCCCTCCTGCCCGGGGAACCAGCCGAGCAGGATCGCGGCGACCTCCTCGCGCCACGGAAGTTCCACCGGGGCACCGGAGTTGACGACCACCACGGTCCTGGGGTTGGCGGCGGCGACGGCACGCACCAGGTCGTCCTGACGGCCCGGGAGCCTCAGGTCACGGCGGTCGAAGCCCTCGGACTCGACGCGTTCGGTGGTGGAGACGACCACGACGGCGGTGTCCGCGGCGCGGGCGGCCTCGACGGCCTCGGCGATCAGCTCGTCGGGATCGCGCCGCGGGCCGAGGTGGACGAGGGAGAACATGACGGCCGGCAGCGGCGCCGCGGAGTCCTTGCCGAGGGTGTGGCGCAGGGAGACCTCGACGGGCCTGCCCGCGGTGAGCGTCACCTTGCCGCGCTCGACGGGCGCGCCGAAGAACGCCTCGAAGGGGTCGGCCCCGGACTCCGGCCGCCGCACGCCGTCGTAGAGCACCTCGCCGTCGACGGTGAGCGTGAAGCCGCCGAGGCCGCGCGTGCCGAAGGCGTGGTCGCCGCTCTCGCGCGGGGTGAAGGTGCCGCGCACCTCGACGCTCGCCAGGGTCTCGTGGGTGACGCCGTCGGGCAGGTCGTCGCCGATCCACTGGACCTGACCGGAGGGGAGGACGCCCTCGCCGAGGACGGTGCCGGCGGCGTCGCGGCAGACCGCGTGGAGCTCGAACCCCTGTCCGGCGGGGGTGAGTTCGTCGCTGGGGTCGGCGCCGACGGAGTACGAGAGCGCGCCCTCGGGCAGGGCTGCGGTCAGGCCGTCGAGCGGGGAGACGACGTGCGCGGGGAAGACGGTGGCGGAGCCGCCGCCGAGGATGCGGGCGTCGCGGGCGGCGGCGCCGGAGAGGGCGATGGAGCGGGTGCCGGTCTCCGTGGCGCCGGTGTCGGTGTCGATGCCGGTGGCAGTGTCGGTGAGGGGCAGGGTCCGGTTCTCGTTGCGTACGAGGACGAAGGCGCGGCGGGCGACCTCGCGGGCCAGCGCCTCGCCGTCGATCGCGGCGGGCAGGTCGCGCGGGGCGACGGCGGGCTCGGCGCCGTCGAGGGCGCCGGTGCGGGCGGCGAGGCGCAGGACGTTGCGGACGGCCGCGTCGACGGTCTCCTCGGCGACCTCGCCCGCGCGGACGGCGGCGGCGAGCGGCGCGCCGTACACGGTCCCGGGGCCCGGCATCGCGAGGTCGAGGCCGCCCTCGACGGCGCCGACGGTGGAGCGGGCGGCCATCCAGTCGGAGACGTTGACGCCGTCGAAGCCCCATTCGCCGCGCAGGACGCCCTGGACGAGCTGGTGGTGCTCGGTCATCGTCACGCCGTTGACCTGGTTGTAGGCGGTCATGATGCCCCAGGGGCGGGCGTTCGCGACGATCGCCTCGAAGGGCGCCAGGTACAGCTCGCGCAGGGCGCGCGCGGAGACCAGGTTGTCGACGGTGAAGCGGTCGGTCTCGGCGTCGTTGGCGACGAAGTGCTTGACGGTGGTGCCGACGCCGCCGGACTGCACCCCCCGTACATAGCCGGTGCCGATGACGCCGGTCAGGTACGGGTCCTCGCTGTACGCCTCGAAGTGGCGGCCGCCGAGCGGGGATCGGTGGAGGTTGACGGTGGGGGCGAGGAGCACGTGGACGCCCTTGCGGCGGGCCTCCTGCGCGAGCAGCGCGCCGACACGGTGGGCCAGGTCCTGGTCCCAGGTGGCGGCGAGGGCAGTCGGGGAGGGCAGGGCGACGGACGGGTCGTCGGCGGTCCAGCGGACGCCGCGCACGCCGATCGGGCCGTCCGACATCACGAGGGACCGCAGGCCGATCTCGGGCAGGGCGTGCAGCGTCCACATGCTGCGGCCGCCGAGCAGGCGGGCCTTCGCGTCCAGGTCGAGCGCGAGGAGGGCGGCCTCGACGGCGGCCTCCCGGGTGCGGGCGCGTGCGCGGGCCTCGTCCTCGGTGGGCTGGCTTCCGGCCGCCATGGCGTGCCTCCTCGTTCCGTTCGTACGGGTGCCGTGCTTGTGCGCACCTGTGGGTTTCACGTACCTGTGTGCCGACTCCCCGACTCCCCCCCATCCTGCATCGCCGACCTGTAGCGAGGTAGGTTTCGTTATGTTCCCGTTATTCAAACATGTCGTACGGTCCTCCGGGCGAGGACGTACGGAAGGGGTAGGGCCGTGGTGGCGAGGGCCAGGGGCGAGGAGCGGCGCGCGGAGATTCTGCGGGCGGCGTTCGAGGTGATCGCCGAGCGCGGGTACCGGGGCGCGAGCCTCGCGGCGGTCGCGGAGCGGGTGGGGCTCACGCAGCAGGGTCTGCTGCACTACTTCCCCACCAAGGAGGCCCTGCTGGTCGCCGTTCTCGACGCCCGCGACCAGTGGGACGCGGTGCCGCGCGGCGAGTGGCGGCTCGATCTGCTCGGCTCGCTGGTCGAGTACAACGCGATGCGGCCCGGGCTCGTGCAGACGTTCGCCGCGTTGCTCGGCGAGAGCGTGACGGAAGGGCATCCGGCGCGGGGGTTCTTCACCGGGCGGTACGAAGCGGTGCGGGCGAGTTTCGCGGTGGTGTTGCGAGCGGAGTACGGGGAGCGGCTGCCGGGAGGTCTCACGCCGGAGGCGGCGGCGCCGCTGCTGGTGGCGGTGATGGACGGGTTGCAGTACCAGTGGCTCCTGGACCCCGGCTCGGTGGACATGCCGGGGGCGTTCCGGAACTTTGTGCGGTTGCTGGAGGGGGGCGTCGACTAGGCCGGTGCGGGTAGGCCGGTGCGGGTTTTTGCGCAGTTCCCCGCGCCCCTTGTCCGGGGGCGGAGGTTCGTCGCCGGCATGCGGGCCGGTGGGTTTTTTTGCGCAGTTCCCCGCGCCCCTATTCCCCACCGTCCCTGACGACCTCCCTGCGGGCCGGTGGGGGTTGCTCGCGCAGTTCCCCCGGCCCCTTACGGGGCGCGGGGCTTGGGCGGCGCCGGAGGTGCCTTCAGGGGCGCGGGGAACTGCGCGATCAGCCCCCGCCGGGCCGCAGTCGGGGCTGGACCGAGCCGCCCCCGTACGGAGCCGCCCCCGTACGGAGCCGTCCCGCGGACCCCACCGTTCAGGTGGACGGGTGGGCGCGGATGTGGGGAACCGCTCGGGAGATGTCCGCCGCGGCCACCGACGGATCCGCGGCCGCCGCCCGGTAGTGGCCCAGCACCGCCTCCATCACCGGGAGTTCCACGACCCCCGTGGCGAGGGCGACGTCCTTGACGGCGAGGGCGTTGGCGAAGTGCACGCCGTCCGCGAAGGCCCGGCCCACCGCGCCCCCGAGCGGCCCCGCCGCCAGCGCCTCCCGCGCGGTGCCCTCCGCGAGCCCCAGGGAGTCGGCTAGCTTCATGGCCTCGGCGACGAGGGCGACGCCACCGAGGACCGCCGTGTTCACCACCAGCTTGAGCGCGGCGCCCGAGCCGACCGCACCCGTACGGGTGACCGGCCCGAACCGGGCGAGTACGTGCTCGACGGGCCCCGCATCCCCGCCCGCGAGAACACCGAGCTCACCCGCCGCCGCCTTGTCGGTGCTGCCCATGACGGGCGCGTCGACCAGGACGACCCCCTCGGGCACCCGCCCCGCCAGTTCCGCCACCGTCTCCGGCCCGACCGTCGACATCTCCACCCAGTACGTCCCCGGCCGCAGGACCGGCAGGATGGCCCCGGCGACCTCACGTACCGCGTCCGGACCGGCGAGCATCGTGATGACGAGGTCGGCCCCGCGTACGGCGTCGGCGGGGCTCTCGGCGGCCGTGGCGCCGCCCGCCACGAGCGCGGCCGCCTTCTCGGGCGAGCGGTTCCACACGGTCAACTCATGCCCCGTGCCCAGCAGTTGACGTGCCATCGGCTCGCCCATGTGACCGAGGCCGAGGAATGCGATCTTCAGGAATGCGATCTTCTCCATGCCGACGACGCTAGGCCCGGCCGCGGCACGCGACAAGTGAAGCCTTGCCCCCGACCAGGGGGTCAGTCCGCCTTCGGTACCTGCTGGGTCGCGCAGTGGATGCCGCCGCCGCCCTCGCCCAGTGCGTCCACCGGGACCTGGACGACCGTGCGGCCCGGGTACAGGTCCCGCACGGTCGACGCCGCCGCGTCGTCCGCCCTTCTGTCGCCGAAGCGGGGCATGATCACGGCGCCGTTGACCACGTAGTAGTTCACGTAACTCGCGAGGAAGTCGTCGCCCCGGCGGCCGATGTCGGACGGCTCGGGCAGGGAGACGATGTCGAGCCGCTTGCCCCGGGCGTCCGTCGCCGCGCTCAGGGCCTCGCGCGCCTGCTCGTACGCCGTGCGCCAGACGTCGTCGGGTGCCGACGGCGCCGGCGTGCTCATGAGCACCACGCCCGGCCCCGCGAACCGCGCCAGCGCGTCGATGTGGAAGTCCGTGATGTCCTCGCCGCGGACACCGTCCACCCAGAGGATCCTGGCGACGCCGAACAGGTCCTTCAGGACGCGTTCGATGTCGTCGCGCGACTTTCCCGGGTTGCGGTTGTCGTTGACCAGGGAGCTCTCCGTCGCGAGCAGCGTGCCCGCCCCGTCGGTCTCGATCGCGCCGCCCTCACCGACCAGCGGTGCCTCAATCCGCCGCACTCCCCGGTCCGCGAGGATCTCGCGCGCCACGCGGGCGTCGCGGGCGTGCTCCTGCTTGCCGCCCCAGCCGTTGAAGTTGAGGTCGACCCCGGCCATGCCGTGCGGGCCCCGTACGAAGGTCGGTCCGGTGTCCCGCATCCACAGGTCGTCCACCGGGACCGGGACGACCTCCACGTCCGGGCCGCAGGCGCGCCGGGCCGCCGACACGTCCCGTCCGTTCGCCAGCAGGGTCACCGGCTCGTGCTCGGCGATCGTCCGCGCGATCCGCGCGATGTCCTCGCGGACGGCGTGCGCGTCCGAGCCCCAGATGCGGCGGGTCGGCCAGGACATGTACGTCAGCTCGTGCGGGCCCGCCTCGTCGGGCATCCGCGTGGCGCGGGCCGGCGCGGGCGTGGCGCCGGCTTGCGTCGGCGTGGCGCCGGGTGGCCTCGGCGTGGTGCCGGGTGGCATCGGCGTGGCGCGGGGCGATCCGCTCTGCTCGTCGCCGCATCCGCTCAGCGTCGCGCCGAGGGCCGCGGCCCCGGCACCCGCCCCAGTGCGCAGGGCCCGGCGCCTGGGCATCCCCTTCGTCGGCATGAGCGTCCGTCCTCGTGTCGCGGTGATCATTCCGTTTTGCCCGTGTGTTCCGCCTGACTGAAAATTCGGTCAGTCCCTAGAGCCTAGGGCATGATGCCTGGTCGGGCCGCGGACCCGGACGATCGGCCCCAAGACCCACCAGGCAGTGGAGTACGCGATGCCCGACAGGCCCACCCAGATCCTCGAAGCCGCCGCCCGGCTCATCGCGCGGCGCGGCGTGCGCGGGCTGCGGGTGGAGGAGGTGTCCGCCGAGGCCGGCGTCTCGACCGCGCTGATCTACTACCACTTCAAGGATCGCGCCGGGCTGCTCCGCCGCACGCTGGAGTTCATCAGCCGCCGCGCGGTCCGCTACACCGATCCGGCCCTGGACGCCTCCCCGCCCGGCGACCCCCGCGCCCGCCTCACCGGCCTGCTGCTCCTGGAGCTCCAGGACACCCCGCGCGTACGGGAGAACAGCGCGGCCTGGGGCGAGCTGCGCGCGACGGCGGTCTTCGACCCCGACCTGCGCGAGCAGCTGGCCGCCTCCACGCGCGAGTGGGTCGCCGATTTGGCGCATCTGGTGCGGCAGGCCGTGGCGGCGGAACAGTCCGTGGCGGCGGGACAGTCCGGTGTCGGGAGCCGCGCGGACCGTGGCGCCGATGCCAACGCCGCCGCCACCACCGACACCGGCACCGGCCCCGGCACCGGCACCGGCATCGACGTCGAAGCCGCCGCCGAGCGGCTCACCGCACTGGTCGAGGGGCTGAGCGAGCGGTGGCTGAGCGGCACCCTTCCCCTCGACCGGGCGCACGCGCTGCTCCGGGGCGCGGTCGCACTGGAGTTGCGGCAGTCCTGAGTCGCGTGGCCGAGCCGGGAGCGGACGGTTGACCGACGCCCTCCGTCGACGGTTCCATTCGGAGCCGGAGCCGGATGATCACCGGACGGACGAGGGGGAGCCATGAGTGCCGTGGTGAAGATGCACGCCGACGAGGCCGGCATCGACGAGGGGCTGGTGCGGCGGCTGGTCGGGGCGCAGTTCCCGGCGTGGGGCGGGCTCGACGTGGCGCGCGTGGACTCCGCGGGGACGTCCAACGCCATGTACCGGCTGGGTGCGGACATGGTGGTGCGGCTGCCGCGGATCGCGGGTGCGGCGCGGGACGTGGAGCGGGAACACGCCTGGCTGCCCCGGCTGGGGCCCGCGTTGCCCGTCGCGATTCCCGTACCGCTGGGGAAGGGGCGGCCGGGCGAGGGGTACCCGTACCCGTGGTCCGTCTTCCGGTGGTTGGAGGGCGCGACGCCCGATCCGGACCGGGAGCTCGCCGAGCCAGCGTTGTTCGGCAAGGACGTCGCGGAGTTCGTGACCGCCCTGCGCGAGGTGGACCCGGGCGGGGCGCCGGCGGCCTATCGGGGCGGGCCGCTGGCGGAGCGCGACGACGAGACGCGCGCGGTGCTCGCCGCGCTGGGCGACGCCGTGGACGGGCCCGCCGCGGCGGGCGTGTGGGAGGCCGCGCTCGACGCCCCGGCGTGGCCGGGTCCGCCCGTGTGGATGCACGGCGATCTGCAGCCGGGCAACGTCCTCGTCGACGGCGGCCGGCTCGGCGCGGTCATCGACTTCGGGTGCATGGGTACGGGCGATCCGGCCGTCGACCTCATCTCCGCGTGGTACCTGATGGACGCCGAGGCCCGGGAGGCCTTCCGCGCCGCGCTCGGCCCGGCCGCGGACGACGCGACGTGGGCGCGGGGGCGGGGCTGGGCCCTGACGATCGCCCTCGTGGAACTGTCGTACTACCGGCGGACGAACCCGGTAATGGCCCGCATCGCGCGCCGCGTCGTCGCGCGGCTGACGGACGGCTGACGGGCGGCTGACGGACGGGTGCCGGTTCGGTAGCCGGTCACCCGCGACGGGCGGCTGCCGGAGTGGGTGGCCCGACGTCGGCCGCCCGCAACGCGCCACGTCACCGCGCGGCTGCTGGAGCGGATGCCGGAGCGAATGCCGCCGCATAGCCGGCCGCAGGTGCCGCCCGCTGCGTCCGCTCCGTTCACTCTGTCACCTCCGTCCACCCCGTCGACTCACCGACGACGGCGGCCGGTTCCGTCACCGCACCCCGTCCTCACCGCGTCAGCTCACCAGCAGATGCACCGCCAGCCCCGCGATCAGGACGCTCGACGTGAGCGCCGTGAGCAGGCGGCCCCTGCGGCCGGTCAGCGCGCGGCCGAGCAGCGCACCGCCGCCCGCGAGCAGCAGCTGCCAGCTCGCCGACGCCGCGAAGGCGGCCAGCGCGAACGCGGCCTGTTCCAGGTGCGTCAGCGAGGCGGTCGCCGGGCTGCCGAGGACCAGCGCGGCGAAGTAGACGACGGTGGCGGGGTTCAGGAGCGTCAGACCGAGCAGGGCGCCGTACGCGCAGGCGGAGCCGAGGGGCGTGCAGGTCCCGGCGGCGACGTCGTCGTGTGCGCGGTAGCGGCGGACCGCCGTCACCGCGCCCCACGCCGCGAGGACCACGAGCACCAGGACCGAGGCCCGGCGGAGCGGGGTCGTGGCCGGTTCGAGGAGGCGGGTGAGCGGGGCGCCGCCGGCCGCGGCCAGCAGGGCGTAGACGCCGTCGGCGGTCGCGACGCCGAGGGCGGCGCAGGCGCCGGTCCGCGGGGTCGTGCGCGCGGTCAGGGCGACGAGGTAGGTCCCGACGGCTCCGACCGGCATGGCGATGCCGTACCCGGCGAGGAGCCCCGCGACCAGGACCGCGCTCACGCGTGCGCGGGAAGCGGCCTCCACAGTCGGCCGGGCTGCTGCGACTGCGCCGGGTGGGCGGCGCGGGTGGCGGGCAGCGGGGCCGCGGGTGCGGCTGGGGGCAGGTTCATGGCTCGAGCGTCCCGTCGGCGGGGCGTGGGCGGCAACCGGTTTACGCGGGCGGGCCCGCGCGCTCGCTGTCCGGCCCGCCTCGCGCAGTTCCCCGCGGGCCCTGCGGGGCTTCCCCGTGGGTGATGTCTGCGGCTCCGCTGAGGTTGTTCGCGCAGTTCCCCGCGCCCATCCCGGGCCTCCCCGTACGTATCCATCTGCGGCTCCGCTGTGGTTGCTCGCACAGTTCCCCGCGCCCATCCCGGGCCTCCCCTACGTGTACATCTGCGGCTCCACTTTGGTTGCTCGCGCAGTTCCCCGCGCCCCTGCCAGGCCCCCGTACGTGTACATCTGCGGCAGCGCTGTCCCGCGCCCCTGCGTGCCTCGGCGCTCAGCCCACCGCACCGCGTGCCACCGCACCTCGCCGCCCAAGACCAGCCGCCCCCCACCCCCCATGGCGCCACCGCCACCCCTGCCGCGATACTTCCGCCACCTCATCCGTCACGGAAGGACTCGCGTGCTTTCTCGAACACGAATTGGTGCCCTCGGCCTGGGGCTCGCACTTCTCGCCGGCGTCGGGGTTCCGGCGTCCGCCTCCGCCGTCTCCCCCGCCACCGGCCGCACCGGCCCCACCACCGAAGAGGCCCGCCTCGACCGTGCCGCTCCGCGGGAGATCCTGCGGCGCAGCGGGTTCGACTCCGTGGTGCCCGAGTTGGAGCGTGCGCTCGGTGCCGCGCGCTCCTACGACCAGGCGCGGCGGCTCGTGGCGCGGGAGGGCAAGGCGCTGTGGCGGCGTGCCGTCGACCGGGCGCAGGGGCGCGGGCCCGCCGGGGGGCCGGACGCGCTCAGCCGGGACGACGACCGGCCGTTGTACTGGGCCCGGCTCGGGATGACGCGGGAGATACGCGGCTGGGAGCCCGCCCGCTTCCAGCTCAGTGAGCGTCAACGCGCCGCGATCATGGGCGAGTTGGAGCGGTCGTCGCGGGGGCAGGACACCGTCTCGTACCGTGCCGGGAAGGGCGACGGGGACGGTAAGCGCCACAAGCGCGTCACGCGCATCCTCGTCACCGGCTTCGACCCCTTCACCCTCGACCGGGACGTCCGCATCAGCAACCCCTCGGGCGCCACCGCGCTCGCCCTGGACGGCACCACGATCCGGACCGCCGACGGGCCCGCCCGGATCGAGGCGATGACCTTCCCCGTGCGCTGGCAGGACTTCGCCGACGGCGCCGTCGAGCGGGCGTTGCGGCCCCATCTCCCGCACGTCGACCTCTTCACCACCATCAGCCAGGGCCGCGTCGGCAAGTTCGACGTCGAGCGGACCAACGGCGCCTGGCGCGGCGGCTTCCCGGACAACGACAACCTGTCGCGCACCGAGACCGTCCCGGTCACCGATCCCGCCACGCAGCCCCAGTGGACGTCGACGACCCTCCCGTACAAGGCGATCACGGCGTCGGCGACCGGGCGCTTCCCGGTGTACGACAACACGTCGGTGACCGAGGTCCCGGCGGGCGGCACCGAGCCCGTGGTGCGGCCCGAGGGGCCCACCGAGGGGTCGACGGCGCGCGAGGGCGGCGGCGGGAACTACCTGTCGAACGAGATCGCCTACCGCGCGACGCTGCTGCGCGACCGGCTCGGGCTGCACGACCGGCTGCCGGGCGGCCATGTGCACACGCCCGTCCTGCAGTTCGGCGCGGGCAACACCGACCCGGCGACGGGTGAGGTCACCGACCCCGAGTTCGTACGCAACCGGCTCGACATCGTCGCTCAGGTGCGGGAGATCCTGCGGGTGGCCGCGTCGTCGTCCTGACGCACGGGTGCGCCGCCGCCGTCGCCGTCCCCGTCGTTCTCGCCGAGCAGGTCCCGTGCCATCAGCGTCGCGCCCGCGACCGCGCCCGGCATCAGGAACACCGCGACGAACGGCACCAGGAAGGCGACGGCGAGCGGCGCCCCGAACCCCCAGGCGAGCGTCTTGCGGGCGCGCAGCATCCGCAGCCGCTCGCGCAGTTCGACGCCGCGGCGCTGCAGCGCGACCGCCGTGAGCTCCTCGGTCAGGAAGAACCCGGTCACACAGAAGCCGATCACCGGGACCACCGTCTGGCCGGCGACCGGGACGAAACCGAGCGCGAAGAGCAGCACGCCCCACAGCGCCGCCCGCACCACGACGCGCAGGCTGTCCCGCGCGGAGACCCACAGGTCGCGCCAGAGCGGCAGCCCCGACTCGGGGGCGTGGCCCGAGACGGCGATGTCGACCTTCTCCGACAGCGACTCGTAGAAGGGCTGGCCGATCAGGAGCGTCATCGCGGTGAAGGTGAGGACGGAGAGCAGCAGCGCGAGGGCGAAGAGCAGGGCGGTCAGGAAGCCGCGGAAGAGGCCGGACCAGGGCGAGGACCAGTCGTCGGCGAAGGGCGTGGCCCAGCCCACGAGGTCGGCGCCCCACAGGGCGAGCGCGACCAGCGCGGCCGCGTAGAGGAGTAGGGTGATGAGGCCGGGCAGCAGCCCCCACCCGTACTGCCTGCCGTGCTGGGTGACCCAGCGCTGCCCCTTCACCAAGTAGCCGAAGCCCACACCCAGATCGCGCATGCGGCACACCTTAGCCGCAGGTGGGCGGGGGTCTGCGCGGAGCGGGCGACAGTCCTGTCACAGCCGGGGCACGGAGTCCGCCGATACGGGCGGAAATACCTCGCGGGGTGGGTGGGTTGATCATGTCGACGATCGTTCCGACGCGTACCGGAGGCCGTTCCGCATGACCCGTGAAACGCGTGTGCAGGGCACCGTCGCCGACGGATACGAGGCCGTGCGCGAGGAGTTCACCGCCGTCCTCGCCGGAGAGGAGCCGCGCTACGCGGGCCAGCTGGCCGCGTACGTCGCGGGGCGCAAGGTCGTCGACCTGTGGGTGGGGCCGGACACCGACGGCGACACGCTGTACGGGGTGTACTCCTCCACCAAGGGCGCGGCGCACCTCGTCGTCGCCCTGCTCGTCCAGGACGGCACGCTCGACCTGGACCGCGCGGTCGCCCACTACTGGCCGGAGTTCGCCGCCCACGGCAAGGGCGGCGTGACCCTGCGCGAGCTGCTCGCGCACCGGGCGGGCGTGGTGGGCGCCGACTCCGGATTCTCCGCCGACGAGCTCGCCGACGACCGGGTGATCGCCGGGCGCCTCGCGGCCCAGCGCCCGTACTGGCGGCCCGGCACCGCCTTCGGCTACCACGCCCTGTCCGTCGGGGCGCTCAGCGGCGAGGTGGTCCTCCGCGCCACCGGGCGGACCCTCCAGGAGCTCTACGAGGAGCGGGTTCGCGCCCCGTACGGCCTCGACCTCCACCTCGGCCTGCCCGAGGAGCACGAGGGCCGTTTCCGCTCCGTGCTGCCGATGGATCCGACGCCCGAGCAGCAGGAGATCCTGGCGTCCGAGGAGACGGGGCCGCAGAGCCTGAACGCCATCGCCTTCAACCGCAACGCCGCGCACCCCACCGACCTCCAGTCCCTGCCCAACTCCCGCGCGGTGCGCGCCGGCGGCCCGGCGTCGGTCGGCGGGGTGGGCTCCGCGCGCGGTCTCGCCGGGATGTACGCGGCGGCGGTCACCGGCGTCGAGGGGCGCGCGGCGCTTCTGACGGCGGACACGGTCGCGGAGTGCGGTCAGGTCCAGTCGGCCGGCTTCGACCTGGTCCTGCGGGCCCACAGGGCCTACGCGGTCGGCTTCCAGGCGACGTCCGAAGCGGTGTACCCGTTCCTCGGGGCGGGTTCCATCGGGCACAGCGGCGTGGGCGGCTCGCAGGCGTTCGCGGACCCGCGCAGCGCTCTGGCCTACGGGTACACGCGGCGGCGGTACGTGTTCCCCGGTGGCGCCGCGCCGGAGAACGAGCGGCTGGCCCGGGCGGTGCACGCGGCGGCGCTCGCGACGGGCTGAGCCGGCGGGCGCGGTCACGACGGAGGGCCGCACCCCGGGCTTCGGGGTGCGGCCCTCCGTCGTACGGCGAGCGGGGTCAGGCGACCGCGAGCTCGACCTTGATGTTGCCGCGCGTGGCGTTCGAGTAGGGGCACACCTGGTGCGCCTTCTCGATCAGGGACTGCGCGGTGGCCACGTCCACGTTCGGGATGGAGGCGGTGATGGCGACCTCCAGGCCGAAGCCGCCGGACTCGTTCTGGCCGATGCCGACCTTGGCGGTCACCGTCGAGCCGGAGATGTCGGCGTTCTCCTTGCGGGCGACCACGCCGAGGGCGCCCTGGAAGCAGGCGCTGTAGCCGGCCGCGAAGAGCTGCTCGGGGTTGGTGCCCGCGCCGCTGCCGCCCATCTCCTTCGGCGGGTTCACGACGACGTCGAGCTTGCCGTCGTCGCTGGCCACACGGCCGTCACGGCCGTTCTCGGCGGTGGCGACGGCGGTGTACTTGACGTCGATCTTCTGGATGGACATAAGGGTCTGTTCCTCCTGAGATATGACGTGGTGCGCGCCCACAACCACGGCTTGTGGAATCAGGTTATCGGATACCGGAAGTCACCCGAGGGAGACGATCATCTTCCCGGTGTTCTCGCCGCGGAGCATGCCGAGGAAGGCGTCCACGCCGTTCTCGACGCCCTCGACGACCGTCTCGCGGTACTTGAGCTCGCCGGAGCGGATCCAGCCGCCCACCTCGCGCACGAACTGCGGCTGGAGGTCGCTGTGGTCCTGCACGAGCATGCCCTGCAGGCGCAGCCGCTTGCCGATGATCATGGCCATGTTGCGCGGGCCCGGCGTCGGCTCGGTGTCGTTGTAGCCGGCGATCATGCCGCAGATGGTGGCGCGGCCGTGCACGTTCATCCGGCTGATGGCGGCTTCCAGGTGCTCGCCGCCGACGTTGTCGAAGTACACGTCGATCCCGTCGGGGGCGGCCTTCTTGAGCTGCTCGACGACCGGCTCGGGGTCCTTGTAGTTGAAGGCCGCGTCGAAGCCGTACTCCTCGACCAGGAGCTTGACCTTCTCGTCGGAGCCGGCCGAGCCGACGACGCGCGAGGCGCCCTTCAGCTTGGCGATCTGGCCGACCTGACCGCCCACGGCGCCGGCCGCGCCGGAGACGAAGACCGCGTCGCCCTCCTTGAAGGAGGCGACCTCCAGGAGTCCGGCGTACGCCGTCAGGCCCGTCATGCCGAGCACGCCGAGGTAGGCGGAGAGCGGCGCGGCCTGCGGGTCGACCTTGGTGGCGTGCTGGGCGGGGACGGAGGCGTACTCGCGCCAGCCCGCGAAGTGCAGGACGTGGTCGCCCACCGCGAAGCCCTCGGCGTTGGAGGCGACGACCTCGCCGACCGCGCCGCCCTCCATGGGGCGGTCGAGCTGGAACGGCGGGACGTACGACTTCACGTCGTTCATCCGGCCCCGCATGTACGGGTCCACGGAGAAGTGCAGGTTGCGGACCAGGACGCGGCCCTCGGCCGGGGCCTCCACGGGGGCCTCGCGCAGCGCGAAGTCCTCCGGGACGGGCCAGCCCTGGGGGCGGCGCACGAGGTGCCACTCACGGCTGACCGAGGGAAGCTGTTCGGGGGTGACGGACATGAGGGGTGTCCTCCTACTGCCTGCTGCGTATGCGTACGGAGATGTTTCAGGTTGTGAAACAACCATGCTCCTGAATATTTCATGATGTCAAGTAACCGGGTAGCCTGGTCGGCATGGCCACCCGCAGCTCCCGTGCCCGCACCCCCAGCCCCGACCCGCTGACGCTCGAAGTCGTCGAGCTGATCGGCTCGGTCGTGGCGCGCTACCACGAGGAGTACGAGGAGGCTGCCGCCGGGCACGCGCTGACCGGGGCGCAGGCACGCGTACTGGGTCTGCTCTCCCTCGAACCCATGCCCATGCGTCGCATCGCGCAGAAATTGAAGTGTGAGCCGTCGAACATCACGGGGATCGTGGACCGGCTCGAGGCGCGCGGCCTCGTCGAGCGACGGCCCGACGCGGGCGACCGGCGCGTGAAGCTGGCGGCGCCGACGGATGAGGGGGTGGCCGTCGCCCGCAGCCTGCGGGAGGCGCTGGACTTCGCGCGGGAGCCGCTGGCGGAGTTGTCGCGTGAGGAGCGGGTGGTGTTGCGGGGTTTGCTGCGCAGAATGCTCGGGCGCTCCGCTGGTTGAGCGGGTCTTCTGCGGGTGGGTTGGGGTTGCTCGCGCCGTTCCCCGCGCCCCTGGGGGGTGGGCCCCTTGGGTCTTCTGCGGGTGGGTTGGGGTTGCTCGCGCCGTTCCCCGCGCCCCTGAGGGGTGGGCCCCTTGGGTCTTCTGCGGGTGGGTTGGGGTTGCTCGCGCCGTTCCCCGCGCCCCTCTGGGGGGTGGGGCCCTCGGGTCTTCTGCAGGTTGTTTGTGGTTGCTCGCGCCGTTCCTCGCGCCCCTGGGGGGCGGGGGCTTGGGGGTTACGTGCACCACCAGAGGAAGCGGTCGCAGGGTTTTGTGGGGGTGGGGGTGGGGTTCTGGGGTGGGGTGGGGCGGGATGTTTGGGTGGGGGGTGTTGAGGGGGCGGGTGGGGGCTCGGTGGGGGACGTGCCCGGGTTCGGGGCGTGTGCGGTGTTCTCCGGGGCGTCCGTGGCCTCGTGGGGCTTCTCGCCCTTCGTCTTCTCCGCCTCCCGGTCCTTCCGTTTCTTCTCGGCCTTCTCCGCCTCCGTGCCCGACGGGTCGGGCGTCAGCGCCGACGCGTCCTGTGCCGTCGCGCCGCCCACGGCGCCGGCGGCGGGGCTCGTGGACTCCGAAGGCGAGGCCTCCGCCGCCCCGCCGCCCGGCGCGGACGACGCCGCCGGATCCTCCGACGCGCCCTCCGTGCCCAGCTCGGCGAGGCTCAGACCGCCCGCCGCGAGCGCCAGGCCCGCGGCGATGAAGAGGACCTTGCGGCGCCTGCGCCGGTGTGCCCTGCGGCTGCGCTCCCTGCGGCGGCCGCGCGTGCGCGGGGACGACTCCTCGTACCCCTCGTCGCCCCCGTCCGGCTCCTCCGGCGACACCGCGACGGACCGCGCATCCTCCCGGCACGCTTCGGCCGGGGTGCCGCACCCCGGGCAGGCGAGGGCGCCGTTGAGGTGCCTGCGGCACGGGTGGCAGTAGTCCATGAGGCATGGAGGCTAGGTGCCGCGTCGGCGCGAGCGGTAGTCGACGCTGTGAAAGTTGTGTGCGGAATCGAAAGGTCCGGTCGTCCTCGGGGGGCGGGCCGCGCCCGTCGGGGGGGGGCTCAGACCCGGCCCAGCAGGCCTCTCAACCGGCGGGCCCGCAGCACCAGTTCCAGTTCGAATCGGCGGTCCGGGTCGTCAATCTCGTCACCCCAGAGTTCCCTGATCTGGCGGAGGCGGTAGCGGACGGTCTGGGGGTGGACGCCGAGCCGCGCCGCCACCTCCGGGGCGCCGCCGCGCGTCTCCAGCCAGGCCAGGAGCGTCTCGGCGAGACGGCGGCCGTGGGCGGGGCCGCAGTGGTCCAGCGGGGCCAGGCAGCGGCGGGTCAGGTCCTCGATGAGTTCCTCGGGCTGCAGCAGCACCAGCGCCTCGGTGTGCTCCGTGCAGTGCAGCACCTCACCGGCGGGCAGCAGCCCGCGCTCCATCAGCCCGACCGCCGCCTCCGCCCAGCGCAGCGACTTCGCGGCGTCGGCCAGCGCCACCGGCGGGCCGATCGCGCCGGACCAGCCGGTCATCGCGCGGCGCAGCAGCTCGGGCCGGCCCGCCGCCTCGGGGTCGGGCACGACCATGCGGGGCTGCTCGGCCTCCATGTCGAGCAGGACGCCCTGCCCGACGGCGGGCGCCACGGCCTCCCGCGCGGGGCGCAACAGGACGCCGACAGCGACGCGTTCGGGCAGTTGCCAGCCGACGCGGGCGGCGCGTTCGCCGAGGCCGTTGCCGTGGGCGGCGGGACCGGCGCCGCGGGCCGTTCCCGCGCCCGTGCCGGTGGTGTGCGAGGGGCCCGCACCGGCGTCGGAGCGCCGTTCGGAGAGCAGCAGCTCCATCAACTTCCGTTGCAGACGCAGCCGTTCACCGGCCTCGCGGGCGGCTGCCTCCGCGTAGCCGCGGACGGACTGGTCGACGAGGCCGTCCAGGTACTCGAAGCCCGACTCGGCGAGTTCGTACATGGCCGGGGGTGGGATCTCCAGCTGCTGGCCGATCTCGGCGAGGCGCCGCCAGGCGAGCCGTACGCCGAGGCGGTAGATGGCCTGGAGCGAGTCGAGGCTGCGGCCGTGCAGGCCCTCGCCCCGGCCGAACTCCTGGAAGACCTCCGGGTGGTAGCGCGGCCGCCCCTCCTGGGAGGCGAGCTGCTGGACGAAGCCCTCCAGGGCGCGGCGGATGCCGATGAGCGCCATGGGCTCGCCGGAGTCGTCCGGGACGACGGGCAGGCCGGGGTACTCGGCGCGGATCTCGCGCAGGATGTCCTGGGCGAGGGCGGGCACCTCCTCCAGGGCCAGCGCGGCGAACTCCCGCACCTGGCGCGGCGGTACGTCACGCCAGGCGGAGCGGGCGGAGGGGCGGGCCGGGTCCTCGTCGGCGGACATGGCGGGGGCGGCGTTCTTGGCGGGCTGGACGCCGGTCGCGGCCACGCCGGCTCAACTCCCCTGGGCCGGTGCCTCGTAATGCACCAAGGGGGTGTTGGGCTGGTCCGGTGTGGCGTCCAGGAGCGCGACGATGCCGAGGGCCGCCCCGACGGCGAGGAGCGCCCCGGCGGCGACGGTGAGTGAAGCGGCGAGCAGTCGGTGCATTGCGAGGGTCAGCCTCTCTGTCGGAGGTCGTCCCCACCCTGGTCACGCGGTCCCCCGGCCGGGCCGTACGGCGTCACCGCGCCGCTCCGGTCGCCCTGCCGATGCCGGCCCCGTCCGGCAAGTGCCCAGTCTCAGCAATGCATTGACACTTCGTCAAGGGTGCGCCTACGGTTCCCCGCCCATACGGCTCGGTAACACTCTCCCGCCCTCAGCCCAGGAGTGACCCCATGCGCCGCACCGCCTCTCCCCTGTCGCTGATCCTCCTCGGGCTCGGCGCGTTCCTCCTGGTCCTGGCACCGATGCTCGCCTGGTACGTGGAGCCGCGCGCGAAACGCACGCCGGTCGACATCGACACGATCACCGTCTTCAAGGGCAAGGGCAGTTACTTCGACACCGACAAGATCAAGACCGTCCACGACAAGAACCTCACCATCACTCGGCAGGTGCGGGGCGACGTCGAGGACAGCGAGGACAGCGGGCGCGCGGTGTGGGACGTGTCCACCTCCGTGGATCCGGACAAGTCGCTGCCCGCGGCGGACCCGCACGACTCGCTCCAGTGGACCGTGGAGCGCTGGGTCACCGACCGGAAGACGAACGCGCCGGTGCACTGCTGCGGCGAGAAGCCGTACTTCGAGGGCGAGGCCTACCTGAAGTTCCCCTTCGACGTGGAGAAGCGGTCCTACCGCTGGTGGGACAACACGCTGGGGGCGACCGTGCCGCTCACCTACCGGGGCACGAAGAAGATCCAGGGCTACGAGGGGTACCGCTTCACGGCGAAGGTGAAGGCGACGAGGACCGGGACGCGGCAGGTGCCGGGGACCATGGTCGGTCAGCCGAAGAAGAGTCAGGTCATCGCGGACGAGTACTACGCCAACCACGGCATCGAGCTCGTCGCGGATCAGCGCACCGGCCGGATCATCTACGCCGCGATCGGTCCCCGCAAGACGCTGCGCGCGCCGGGTTCGGACAAGGACGCGACGGTGCTGCTCGACAGCGAGCGGATCGCGTTCACCCCGGCCACGCAGAAGGAGCAGGTGAACCTGGCCGACGACGACAGCGGCAGGCTGGAGCTGGTCGGCGAGACGCTGCCCGTCGGCGCCGCCGTACTGGGCGGTGTGCTCGCGGTGGCCGGAATCGTACTCGTCGTGCGAGGGCGGCGCGGGGACGGGGCACACGGTCCCGGAGGGCCGGGCGGATCGGCGGAGCCGGGCAGTCCGCATGCTGGTACGTCACCGACGGCCCTGCACTCCAGCACGATGTGATGACGCATCAGCTCCCGAAAGCCCGGAAATTGTCACTTCGGTGAGTAGCCGCGCGGTACCGGTCGGCGAAAACTGTCCACCCCACCCGCGCACCGTCCCCGCACAGTCCGCGCACCGCCCGAGCACAGCCCCGCACCGCCGGCACGGTCCCGCACCATCCGCGCACCGACCCGCACCGTCCGGGCACCCCGCACCCGCGAGAGACCCCCTGCGACTCCGCGGCCCGGACCGCTCCACCCGCACGCTCCGGCACCACTCAGCAGGACCCCGCAGCACCGTTCCACCGACCGGACCCCCCACAGTTCCGCACCCTGAGACGAGTTGGAGCACGTATGCCCCAGCACGTACCGTCCTCGCTGCGCGCGGCCGCCGCACGCCGCGCGGAGCACCTCCCGGCGTCTCCCCCACACCCGCGCCGGATCGTCTTCCTCGCCCACCGCGACCTCGGCAACCCGGCCGCGGGCGGTTCCGAACTCCTCGTCGACCGGCTCGCCGACGGGCTCGGCGGCCTCGGCCACCAGGTCACCCTGTTGTGCGGCGGCCCCGCCGCCTACCGCGACTACCGGGTGGTCTCCGCGGGCAGCGACAAGGGCCACTACCTGCGCGCGCGCTCGGCGTTCAGCCGGCAGATCGGCGACTGCGACCTCCTCGTCGAGGTCTGCAACGGCATGCCGTACCTGGCCCCGTTGTGGCACCGCGGGCCCACCCTCTGCCTGGTCAACCACGTGCACACCGATCTGTGGGGGATGCGCTTCCAGGGCGCGCTGGCCCCCGCCGCCCGGCTCGGCCGGCGGCTGGAGCACTGGGCCCTCGCCGGAGCCCAGCGCCACAACCTGCTCGTCGCCGTCTCGCCGTCGACCGCCCAGGCGCTGCGGGCCATCGGCGTGGAGCGGGAGCGCATCCGCATCGTGCACAACGGCGTCGAGGAGCCGGGCCCGCTGCACGCCCGCTCCGACGAGCCGCTCTTCCTGGCGATGGGCCGGCTGGTCGAGTACAAGCGGATCGATCTGCTGCTGCGTCTCTGGGAGCGCGTACGCCCCGTCACGGGCGGCCGGCTCGTGATCGTGGGCGACGGCCCCGAGCGGCAACGGCTCGAACAACTCGCGGGCCCCGGCGTCGAGTTCAGGGGGCGGGTCGCCGAGGCGGAGAAGCACCGGCTGCTCTGCGAGGCCTGGATGCTGCTCCACCCCTCGGCCGTGGAGGGCTGGGGGCTCGTCATCACCGAGGCGGCGACCCGCTCCACCCCGTCGATCGGCTTCGACGTGCCCGGCGTGCGCGACTCCGTCGAGGACGGTGTGACCGGGCTGCTCGCGCGGGGCGAGAGCTCCTTCGCCGCCGCCTGGTGCACGCTGGCGCTCAGCGCCGAGCGCCGCAGATCGCTCGGGAAGGCCGCCGGTGAGCGGGCCACCCGGTTCCGCTGGGCCAACACGGTGCGGCAGTTCCAGGCGGTGGCCGCCGAGGCGGCCGCCGCACACCGGGCGACACCTGGGCCCCCGACGCCCCAGGGGGCTGCGTGAAGGATCCGTCGCTGCGCCGTTCCGCCACCCTCTTCCGGGCCTTCCTGCGCGAGCAGCAGGAGCCCGAGCGGTGCTACACGCTCCTCGCCCGGGACGCCGCCGACCAGGTCGAGGCGTACGGCCCGGTCGACGGACGGGTCGTCGTCGACGTCGGCGGCGGGGGCGGCTACTTCACCGAGGAATTCCGGCGGCGCGGCGCGCAGTGCTTCCTCTTCGAGCCGGACAGGGCCGAGTTGGGGGCGAAGCCGCCCGAGGGGTCGGTGGTGGCCGACGGATATCTGCTGCCGCTGGCGGACGGCGTCGCCGACGTCACGTTCTCCTCGAACGTCCTGGAGCACGTCGACGACCCCCAGACGTTCCTGAGCGAGCTGATCCGGGTCACCGGGGCCGGCGGCCTCATCTACGTCTCGTTCACCAACTGGCTCTCGCCGTGGGGCGGCCACGAGTGGGCGCCCTGGCACTACCTGGGCGCCGACCGGGCCCGCGCCCGCTACGAACGGCGCACCGGCAGGCCCGCGAAGCACACCCTCGGCGAGAACCTCTTCGCGCACCACGTCGGAGCGACCCTGCGCCAGGTGCGGGAGCGCACCGACGTGGACGTCGTCTCCGCGCGCTCCCGCTACTGGCCGTTCCTGGCCGGGGCGATCACCAAGGTGCCGGGTGTGCGCGAGGTCGCGACCTGGAACCTCCTCCTCATCCTCAGGCGGTGTCCATGACCACGGTCCAGGCCCCACCCCCGGCGGCCGTCCGGCCCACGACCGATGCCCCTGAACCCTCGCGGGGGCCGCGTTCGCGGCGCTGGTTGCTGGGGTTCTGGGCCGTGGTGTTCGTGGCGTTCCTCGCGGTGCACCCGGGGCGGATGACGTTCGACACCAAGCTCGGTGTCACCGTCGACCCCTGGCAGTTCCTCTCCGACCTCGGCCAGCTCTGGCACGACCGGGGCGGCTTCGGCGGGATCCAGGACCAGTACGCCGGCTACGCCTTCCCGATGCTGCCGTACTACGGCCTGGCCGAACTGCTGCACGTGCCGGTCTGGCTGGCCGAGCGGCTGTGGCTCTCGCTGATCGTGGCGGCGGCGTTCTGGGGCGCGCTGCGCCTGGCCGAACGGCTCGGCGTCGGCAGCCGCCCCAGCAGGCTGCTGGGCGCGGTGGTGTACGCGCTGTGGCCGACGTTCACCGTGGTGGTCGGGTCGACGTCGGCTGCGGCGCTGCCCGGCGCGGTGCTCCCGTGGGTGCTGCTGCCGCTGACCGACCGGCGGATCAGCGCGCGCCTGGCCGCCTGCCGCTCGGCGCTGATCATCCCGTTCATGGGCGGCGTGAACGCGGCGGCGACGCTCGCCTCACTGCTGCCCGTCGGCCTGTATCTGCTCTCCAGGCCGAACGGACCGCGCAAGCGGAAGCTGATCGTCTGGTGGGTGCCGGGGGTCGTCCTCGCCACCGCCTGGTGGGTGGTCCCGCTGCTGATGCTCGGCATTTACGGCGAGAACTTCCTGCCCTATGTGGAGAACGCGGCCACCACGACGGGCACCATGTCGGCCACCGAGACGCTGCGCGGGGCCGGCAACTGGGTCGCGTACCTGCACTTCGGCGAGGCCTGGCTGCCCGCCGGTTGGACGGTGGCGACGTCCGTCGTGGCCGTGCTCTGCTCCGCGCTCGCCGCCGCCCTCGGCCTCGCCGGGCTCGCCCGGCGCGATCTGCCGGAGCGGCGCTGGCTGGTGCTGACCGTGCTGTCCGTCGTCCTGGTGACGCTCGCCGGGTACGGCGGGGCGTTCGGGGCGCCCTTCCACGGAACCGTCCGGTCCTGGCTCGACGGCGGGCTCGTGCCGTTCCGCAACGTCTACAAGTTCCAGACCGGGCTCGCCCTCGCGCTGGTGTTCGGCCTGATGCACCTGGTGGGGGTGGCCGCCCAGACGCGCGGCGCCCGCCGGGTGCGCGGCCGCCGGTACGCGCCGCTGGTCGCGGCGGTCCTGGTGCTGCCCGGCCTCGCCTGGCCCTACCTCAACGGCTCGATCCTGCAGCCCGGTTCGTTCAAGAAGCTGCCGACGTACTGGCAGGCGACGGCCGACTGGCTGGAGAAGTACTCCCCCGACTCCCGCGCCCTCGTGGTCCCCGCGACCGCGCACGGCATCTACACCTGGGGCTCCCCCATCGACCAGCCCCTGGACGTGCTCGCCGACTCGCGCTGGGCGCAGCGCGACTACGTGCCGTTCGGCACGCCGGGCAACCGCCGTGCGATGGACGCGGTCGAGCAGGCACTGATGACCGGCGGCCAAGTGCCGGGACTGCGCGACTACTTGACGCGTGCCGGGCTCTACTACGTCGTCGTACGCAACGACCTCGACCCCGACCAGGTCGGCCACGTGCCCTCCGCGACCGTCAAGCGCACCCTGGAGGAGTCCGGCTTCAGCCGCGTGACGGGCCTCGGCCCGACGATGACCGAGGGGACGATCCCCGAGGACACCCCGCTCCAGATCGAGGGGCTCTACCCGCGCCAGCGGGCCGTGGAGATCTACGCGCCCGGCAAGGGCGCCGAGCGGCCCGGCCAGGCGGGCCTGAAGCCGGTGGCCAACACGGCGGTCGTCAGCGGCGGCCCCGAGTCGCTGCTCCCGCTCTCCGCCGACCCCTCGATGCGGGACCGCCCGGCCGTCCTGACCGGCGACAACCACCCGGGCATCGGGACGCCGGGGCTGCAGGCGGTCGGCGACGGACTGCGCCGCGCCGACACCCGCTTCGGCCTGGTCAACACCAACACCTCGTACACGTACACGCGTTCCGAGCGGAACGCGGTCGACGCCCAGCAGGACCCCGGCGACAAGCCGCACCAGATCCTGCCGACCAAGGGCATCGAGCACCAGACGACGGCGGAGCTGCGCGGCGCCAAGTCGGTCTCGGCGTCCAGCTACGGCAACTGGTTCTTCCATCTGCCGCAGTACGACCCGGTGAACGCCTTCGACGGCAATCCGGCCACGGCCTGGGCCGAGGGCAGCTCCGGTTCGGCGGACGGGGAGTGGATCAAGGCCGAGTTCGACGACGCGGTCGACGTGCCGTCCTCCTTCCGCGTCACGCCGCTGCCGCAGAACGGTGTGCGGGCCGCGCCCACCCGGGTCCGCGTGGAGACGGAGCACGGCAGCAGGACCAGCGATCTGCAGCCCAACGGCATGGCCCAGCGGATCAAGGCGCACGCGGGCTCCACCAAGTGGATCAAGATCACGATTCTGGACACCCAGGAGGCGCGGCCCGGTCTGACGGGCGCGGGCTTCTCGGAGATCAGCATCCCGGACGTGACCGTCACCCGGCTCCTCAAGCTCCCCACGGACGCGGACAAGTCCACGGACGCCCGGTCGACGACCTACTCGATGCACCGCTCCACCGACCCGAGCGCGCTGTCACCGGTGAACGTCGAGTCGGGACTGCACCGGCGCTTCACGACGACGGGTGAGGGCGCCTACCGGTTCAAGGCGAGCGCGGTGGCCGTGCCGGGCGCCGAACTCGACGACCTGCTCTACAAGGTGGCGCCCGAGCAGGAGCAGCAGATCATCGCCACCGCCGACTCCACCGCGCAGCTGGGCAGCGGGCTCTCGCCGCGCAACCTCACGGACGGCGACCTGACGACGGCGTGGATCGCCGGCTCCGCCGACCGGCCGGTGATCCACCTCAAGTGGCCGGACAAGCAGCCGGTGGGCGAGCTCGTGCTGCCCGCGGCGGGCGGCCTGTCCACCCGCCCCGAGCAGATCGAGATCAGCTCGCCGGACGGCGCGGCGACGGCGGGCGTGGACGAGAACGGCAACGCGCGCTTCACGCCGATCACCACGGACCGGATGGACATCACCATCACGGAGACGGCCCCGCTGACGGTGCACAACCCCTTCGCCGACGCCGACCTGCAACTGCCGGTGGGCCTCACCGAGGTGTACGTCCCCGCCCTCGACAAGTACCGCACCCCGCGGCCGGACGCCGACGAGCGCTTCTCGCTGCCCTGCGGCCAGGGGCCGGTCATGTCGGTCGACGGCGAGCTGTACGGGACGAGCGCCAAGGGCCGGGTCCGGGACCTCACCGAGCGGCGCCCCATCGACATCACGCTCTGCCAGCGGGGCGAGAAGGACCCCGGGATACGGCTCGGCGCGGGGGCGCACAGCGTGGAGACGGGTGACGCGGGTCCCCTCGCGGTCACGGACGCGTCGCTGACGCGCGGCACGCCGGACGCGGTGGACACGCCCTCCCGCGACCTGAAGGTCGAGGACTGGCTCGGCGACCGCCGCGAGGTGTCGGTGGGCGCGGGCGCGGCCTCGTACCTCACCACGTACGAGAACGTGAACGACGGGTGGAAGGCGACCCTGGACGGCAAGGAGCTGACCTCGGTGCGGCTCGACGGCTGGCAGCAGGGCTGGCTGGTGCCGAAGGGCGCGGGCGGCACGGTCGAGCTGAGCTACGAGCCGTCGCGGATCTACGAGATCGGTCTGATACTGGCCGTCGTCGCCCTGCTGGCCCTGGTCGCCATGGTCGTGCTGTGGCGCCGCGACACGGACGACGACGCGCCGCCACCGGCCCCGCCCGCGCCCGGTGCGATCCTCGGCACGGTGGTGCTCACGCTGGTCGCGGTGGTGATCGCGGGGCCCCTCGCCCTGCTGGTCCCGGCGCTCGCGCTGCTCGCGTGGTGGCGGCACGCGCTCCTGGTGCCGATCGCGTTCCTGGCGATGGCGGGGGCGGGGATCGCGGCGGCGACGGGTGCGGGCGAGGCGGTCGCCGCGGACGAGGGGGCATTCGGGGGCGCGGCCCAACTCCTCGCCCTCGTCGCGCTGTTCGCCGCGCTGGTGACGGTGACCGTACGGGAGAGGCGGCCGCGGGCCGGCGACACGCTGGAGTTCGGCCCGCCGTATCCGCCGCCGCACACGCCGGACCCCGGCCCCGGGCCCGGCCCCGGTCACGACTTCGCGACGCCTCCGCTGCCGCGCCGCACGCGGGGCGGACCCGGGGTCCCGCCGGAGGTGTCGCCGGACGCGCCGCGCCGTGACGCGGGCCC
Organism: Streptomyces sp. NPDC041122; assembly: GCF_055592445.1. Classification (NCBI taxonomy): domain Bacteria; kingdom Bacillati; phylum Actinomycetota; class Actinomycetes; order Kitasatosporales; family Streptomycetaceae; genus Streptomyces; species Streptomyces sp. NPDC041122. Next base: position 318,625 of record NZ_JBVIYQ010000001.1, read on the forward strand.
GACCGTCTCGGCCCGGGGTCCCGCCTCGGCCCAGCCGGACCCGGCGCCGCCGGGCCGCAGAACGGCGCGCTTCGCCCGGCGCAGGCGTCCCACCACGACAGGAGAAGGCACCCAGCGATGACCGCACTGGAACACCCGGCACGACGCGCGGACGGCCCCGGGCGACCGCCCGCCCGCGTGCCGTTCCCCGTCGTCGACGAGGTCTCCCGGCACTGCCTCCAGGAGGAGGAGCCGGAGACCGTCCACATCGAGGTGCACCTGCCGGGCACCCCGGACCCGGACCGCCTGCGGGCCGCGTTCACCGAGGCCCTGCGCCGCCATCCGCGCATCCTGATGAGGGAGGCGCGGGGCCCCTGGTACCGCCGCCGCTACGAGTGGGAGCTGACGGAGTCCCCCGACACGGAGGTGGTGACGTTCCCGCCGCCGGGCCCGGACGCCCTCCGACGGGCCCGCGAACGGGCGCTGTCCGAGGCGCCGCCGCTGACGGCGTCCCCGCCGATACGCCTTGAGGTGATACGGGAGCACGGACCGCGCGAGGGCGGGGAGGGGCGGGTTCCGGCGTCCGGGCACGCGTCGGCCGGCGGGGCGGCCGGTGAGGCGGCCGCGCACACGGAGTCCGGCGCCGACGCGCCCGCACGGGGCGCCGACTCCGACCCCGGGTGCGTTCTCCTGCTCACCATCAATCACACCGCTCTCGACGGGCCCGCCTGTCTTCGGGTTCTCGCCACCGCTGCCGAGCTCTACGGGGGGCGGGACAACTCGCCCGCCGCTCCGCCGTCCCGGGGGGCCGCCGGGGGGCAGACCGCCGCGCCCGCGCCGGCCGCCGACGTCGCCTCGGGGTGGGCGCCGCCCGCGCGCGTCGCCCGGGGGGCTCCCGAACCCTCCCCCGGCAACGGCATGCTCGTCGCCGAGCTCCCCGTACCGCGCCGCCCCAAGGGCTCGCCCTTCACCGTGAACGACCAGCTCATGGTCGCCACCGCGCTGATGATCGCCCACTGGAACCGGGAACACGGCGCCCGCCCCCGCCCCTTCCGCATCACCATGCCCGTCGACGACCGGCCCCGCGACGCCACCATGCCGATCGGCAACGGCACCCGTCTCGTCGAAGTCCCTTTCGCCGCGGACGAGTTGAACCAACCCGACGGGACTCCCGAGACGATCCACCGGCTCCTGCGCCGCACCTCCGAGCGCACCCGCGCCCTCAAGGCGCTCCCCCGCCCCCAACTCGGCCACGGCGCCGCCCTCTTGACCGCGCCGGTCCTCCCGGTCGCCCTGCGGGCCGCCGTCACCCGGGGCCTGCGCCGGGCCGCCGCGCCCTGGACGTCCACCACACTCCTGAGCAACATCGGCCGTGTCCCGTACGCGCTGGACTTCGGCGACGCGGGCCGCGCCCATGCCGTGTGGTTCTCCGCCCCGGCCCGGCTGCCCCGCGGCCTCACCGTGACCACCGCGTCGACGGCCGGCCGGCTGCACCTGGTCCTGCGCTGGTCCAGGACGCTGCTCAGCCACGGCGACGGGGCACATCTGCGGGACCTCTTCGAGCAGTATCTGCACGCGACCGAACGCGCGACGGAACACCCGACGGACCACACCGAACCCCGCGAGACCCATGGGGGGCCCAAGTGACCGCCACCGCCCGCACCGAAGGAACGACGACCACCGCCGCGCCGCCCGTGCGGCTGCGGGACTTCTACGAGAACCCCGCCGTCCCCGTCGCCTCCGGCGACGCCCGCAGTCTGCGGCAGGCCCGGGTCCTCGCCGCCGCCCTCGGCCCCGCCACCTCCCGTACCGCGACCGTGCTCGACATCGGCTGCGGCGACGGCACGGCCGCGGCCACCGCGGCGCCGCTGCTCGCCGGGCACCGGGTCGTCGGCGTGGACTGGTCGCAGGACGCGCTGCGGCGCGCGCACGCCCGGCTGCCCTACGTCGTGCGGGGCGAACTCACCGACGGTGGGCTGCCGTTCGCGGACGGGGCGGCCGACGCCGTCCTGTTCAGCGAGGTCGTCGAGCACCTCGTCGACCCGGACAGCGCCCTCGACGAGCTGCGCCGCGTCCTCGCGCCGGGCGGCCACCTCATGCTCTCCACCCCCAACCTGGCCGCCTGGTACAACCGCGGCCTGCTCCTCGCCGGCGTCCAGCCCGTCTTCTCCGAGGTGAGCCTGCGCGCCGTGCACGGCCGCCCCGGCAAGGAGGTCGTCGGGCACCTGCGGCTGTACACGGCGCGCGCCCTGCGCGCGTTCGTCGCCGCCTCCGGCTTCGAGGTCGTCGGACTGACCGGCGCCCCCTTCCACGGCGTGCCACGCCCCTTGCGGGCCCTGGACCGGCTGGCCTGCGCCGTGCCCAGCGCCGCCTCGATCCTCCTGCTGCACGCCCGGAAGGTCTGAGCCCGTGTGGTGGGGCGTGGCCGCGGCCCTCTGCGCGAACCTGCTCTACAGCACCGGATTCGTCCTGGAGAAGCGGGCGTTGACGGCCATGCCGTCGGTCAGCGTCCGCAGGCCCGCCCGGCTGCTGCGGCAGGTCCTCGGCAGCCCGCTGTGGATCGGCGGCTCGCTCGCCCTGGCGGCGGGCTTCGGCGCCCAGCTCGCCGTGTACCGCACCCTGCCGATCGCCGCCGCCCAGGGCATCTTCGTCTCCGGCCTCGTCCTGCTCCTGCTGCTCTCCTCCGTCCTGCTCGGCGAGCGGACCTCGGGCCGCGAGCGGTACGCGGTCGGCGCGATCCTCCTCGCGCTGCTCATGGTGGTCCTCTCGCTCAGCGAGGACAGCGACTCGGTCAGCCGCAGCGCGCCCGTACCGCTGATCCTCACCGTCTGTCTGCCCTCGCTCGCGGCGGGCGTCTGGCTGTACGGCGCCGCGGAGCGCCGCGCCCGGCACCGGCACCGCATGCCGACGGCCGGCGTCGAGTACGGCGTCGCGGTGGGCCTGCTGTACGGGGTGAGCTCGCTGGCCATCAAGGGCGTCTCCAGCTATCTGACGACACAGGACATCGGCGGCGCGCTCGGCGGCCTGCTGCGCTCGCCCTACCCCTATCTGCTGCTGTTCACCGGCGCGTTCGGCCTGGTCATGTCGCAGGCGGCGCTGCAGCGCTGCCGGGCCTCGCTGATCGTGCCGGTGTGCACCACGGTGACGTCGCTGTTCACGGCGGTGCTCGGCACGCTGGCGTTCGGCGAGGCGCTGCCGCACGAACCGCTGCGGCTGGGCCTGCGGATCGCGGGCACGGTCCTCGCCGTCCTCGTGCTCCTCGCCATGCCCAAGCACGACGGGACCTCTCCCCACCCCACCCCCGCCCCCAAGGAGTTGACCAGCGGATGAATCCCGACGACCCGCTCCTGAAGATCCTCGCGTGCCCGCTGGACAAGGGCCCGCTGCACCTGCTGGCCCCGGCCGACCCCCTCGTACCGGAGGAGGCGCTCTACAACCCGCGGCTGCGCCGCCGCTATCCGGTCGTCGACGGCATACCGCAGCTGCTGCCCTCCTCCGGCGAGCAGGTGCCGGACGAGGAGCACGAGCAGCTGCTCAAGCGGATGTCGCCGTGACGGCGGGCGGCAGCTCGCGGTCGAGGGGGCGTCCATGACGCTCGCCGCCCGCCTCGCGCCCTACGTGCCCGACCGGCTGATCGCCGACCTGACCCGGCTCGTCTACCCCCGCTTCGAGCCCGAGCTGGCCCGGCTCGGCGACCTCTGCCCGCCCGGCTGCGGCACCGCCGTGGACGTCGGCGGCTGGTACGGCCCGTGGTCGCGCCGGCTCGCCCCGCGCGCCCGGCACGTGGTGACCGTGGAACCGGTGCCGCGCCTCGCGCGGCTGCTCGCCGCCAGCACGCCCGGCAACGTCCGGGTGGTCCAGGGCGCGGCGACGGACCGGCCGGGGACGGCCCGGCTCTGGCTGCCGCGCGGCGACCAGGGCCGGCGCGGCGTCTCGTCGCTGGTGCGCCGCGACATCCACGACACGGCCGTGGACGTGCCGTGCGTGACGCTGGACGGGCTCGGCCTGCGCGACGTCGGCTTCGTCAAGATCGACGTGGACGGGAACGAGCTGCCGGTGCTGCGCGGCGCGCACGAGCTGATCGCCCGCGACCGCCCCGCGCTCTTCATCGAGCTGGAGGCCCGGATCCAGCCGGTCGCCCCCATCGTGGAACTCCTGACCCGCCACCACCGCTACCGCGGCTGGGTCCTGCCGCACCGCACCTGGCTGCCGCTGGACGCCTTCGACCTGGAGGCGCACCAGTCCGACACCTCGTACGTCGTGGCGCAGGGCCTGCTGCGCCGGGTGCTCACGCCGCGCCATCCGCGGTACGTGAACTCGGTGCTGTTCCTTCCCGACGGGCGCCGCCCGGGAGAGCGCGCGGTGCGCGACGATGGGGTGCATGCCCGCTAGCTCCTCCCGCGCTCCCGGCCCCTTCACCGCGCTGGACTTCCAGCTCGTCCTGCTGCGCCGGATGGCCGACCACAACGCCGATCTGGTCGACGGCGCCCGCCATGACCTGGGCGTCTCCGTCGCCGATATGCGCGAGGCCAACCGCCGCTGGCAGGCGATGGCACGCTCCCCGCGCTCCCGGGGCGCCGCGTCCCGCTACCGCTCCGTCCTCGGCGCCCCCGAGACGACCGCCCGCCGCACCATCGGCGACCTGGAGTGCGAGGCACTGCGCTGGCCGGTGCCGCTCTGGCCCGAGCTGCGCTTCGAGGCGCTCCTCGCGCCGAACGGCGCGGTGTGGAACGAGTACCTGGTCCGCGCGCCCGGCGCCCCGGCCCCCCGCCTGCGTACGCTCGACGACCTGACGCCGTGGTCCTGCACGATCGACGAGGTCGCGCGCGCCTTCGCCCCCGCCCGGCCCCTGGAGGGGACGGCGCCGACGCGGTGGGGGCTGGCCTTCCGTGCGCCGGACGCGAGCGGTGAACCCCGGGAGTGCGCGGCCGAGTTCACCTGGGGGCTGCTGCAGCGGGTGGACGTGCGCGACTAGGGCGGACCGGAGGCCACCGGCCCCCGAACCGGAGGCCACCGTGCCCCCGGGGCAAAAGCCCGGACCCGGCCTTGTTCCGGGCCTCCAACATCTGCTTATGATTCGGCGGTGTTCGATTCACGGCACATCAAGACGTTCCACGAGGTGGTCCGCTCCGGTTCGTACTCGGCGGCCGCCCGCTCGCTCGGCTACACGCAGCCGGCGATCACCCAGCAGATGAAGGCCCTGGAGCGGTCCGTCGGCACCCCGCTGTTCACCCGCGTCGGGCGCCGCATGCGGCTGACGGAGGCCGGCGAGGCGCTGTCCCGGCACGCCGGGATCATCCTGGACGACATCTCGGCCGCCCAGCAGCAGATGAACGCGATCACGCGGCTGCGCTCGGGACGGGTGCGGGTCTGCGCGTTCCCCAGCGCCAACGCGACCCTCATCCCCGAGGCGCTGGCCCGGCTCGCCTCGGGGCATCCGGGGGTGCGCGTGGAACTCCTGGAGGACGAGCCGCCCGAGTCGCTGCGGCGCGTGGTGCGCGGCGAGTGCGACATCACGCTGGCCTTCACCTATCCCGGCCTGCACGACGAGGTGCCACAGGAGCTGGCGGAGATCCCGCTGATGGAGGACCAGCTGACCGTGCTGCTGCCCGCCGGGCACCGGATGGCGCGCCAGCGTTCGGTCAAGCTCGCCGAGCTGGCGGAGGAGCGGTGGATCGCGGGCTGCCCGCGCTGCCGCGCCAACTTCCTGCACGAGTGCGCCGAGCTCGGCTTCGCGCCCGACATCGCCTTCACGACCGACGACAACCTGGTGGTGCAGAGCCTGGTCGCCGAGGGGCTCGGCATCGCGATGATGCCGGGGCTCGTCCTGAACTTCCTCTGCCACGGCAAGGTGACGGGCCGCGCGCTCGACCCCGCGTCGCGGCGCCAGGTCTCGGCGTACGTCCTCAAGGAGCATTTGAGGATTCCGGCCACCGCGCTGGTCCTGGACGAGCTGAAGACGGTGGCCGCCAACCGCGTCGGCTGCTGACCGGGCCGGCTGGTGACCGGGTCGACTGCTGACCGCGTCGGCAGGCTGACCGGCGGGCGGCTCCTGCGGCACCTTCCATAAGCGGGATTTGGAGGGACGCGAAAAGACTGTCGTTGGACGTGATGGATCGGGCGGCGCGACGCTGCGTCGTATGAGCACTCCGATCGCGTACCGCGCCGCCCCGGCCACGGAGCGCCTCGACGCCCTCGTCGCCGAGGTGCGCGAGGCCGTCGGGCGCGGCCTGCCCCCCGACCTGACCGCGTACCTGGTCGGCGAGCGGCTCGCCCCGCACCTCGGCTCCGCCGACCTGCTCACCGACGGGCAGTGCGAGGGCGACCCCGACCGCTACCGCCAGCACGTCCTGCACGCCGAGCAGGACGGCAGCTTCTCGATCGTCGCCCTGGTCTGGCTGCCGGGGCAGCGGACCTCCGTCCACGACCACGTGTCGTGGTGTGTGACGGGCGTGCACGAGGGCGAGGAGCACGAGCGCCGCTACCGTCTCGTGCCCGCCGCGCAGAACGGCGGCGCCGCCCGCCTGGTCGCCACGGAGGACGTCGTCAACCCGCGGGGCTCGGTCTGCGGCTTCGCGCCGCCCGGGGACATCCACCGGGTGTGGAACGCCTGCGGCACGCGCGCGATATCGATCCACGTCTACGGCGCGGACATCGCCCGCCTGGGCAGCAGCGTCCGCCGGGTGTACGAGCTCCCGGCCGACCGGTAATGGCACTGCTCGGGGAGCGCCCCGCCTCCCGTACGGCGCCCGCCGCCCCGCCCGCCGCCACCCGACCGCCGGGCAAGGCGGCGGGCCTCGCCCTGGCCGCGCTCGGCGTCGCGGCCGCCTGGGGCGTGCACCGGCTGGTGCCCGGCGTGCCGATGCTCACCGCCGCCGTGGTCCTCGGCATCGTGGCCGCGCATCTGCCGGGCCGCGCCCACGCCTTCGTACGCGGCCCCGGCAAGGCGGGCCTGACGTTCGCCGGGAAGCGGCTGATGCGCGTCGGCGTCGTGCTGCTCGGCCTGAAGCTGAGCCTGGACGACGTGCTGGGGCTCGGCTGGGCCTCGGTCGCGATGGTGCTGTGCGTGGTGGCGGTGACCTTCTCCGGCACATGGTGGCTGGGGCGCCGGATGGGGCTGCGCGGCGACCAGCCGCTGCTGATCGCCACCGGCTACTCGATCTGCGGGGCGTCCGCGATCGGGGCGGTGAGCGAGGTCTCCGAGAGCGACGAGCGGGACACGGCCACGTCGGTGGCGCTCGTGACGCTGTGCGGGACACTCGCCATCGCCGTACTTCCGTTGCTGCAACACCCGTTGGGGCTCAGCGACGCGGAGTTCGGGCGCTGGGTCGGGGCGAGCGTGCACGACGTCGGCCAGGTCGTGGCGACCGCGCAGACCGCAGGCCCCGGGGCGCTCGGCGACGCGGTCCTGGTCAAGCTGATGCGGGTCGCGCTGCTCGCGCCGCTCGTCGCGGCGGTGGCGCTCTCGGTACGGGCGCGGCGCCGCGCACGCACGGCCGGCCCGCAGGCCACGCCGAACGCCGGACGCCCGCCGCTGGTACCGCTGTTCGTCGTCGGATTCCTCGCCATGGTCGCGCTGCGCACCACCGGGTGGCTGCCCGGCGGGGCGATCGACGTCGCGCAGACGGCCCAGGAACTCCTGCTGGCCGCCGCCCTGTTCGGCCTGGGCAGCGCGGTCGACCTGCCGTCCCTGACCCGCACCGGCGGCCGGGTCGCGGCGCTCGGACTCATCTCGTGGGTGGTGATCGCGGGGATCTCGTACGTGGGCGTGCTGCTGACGTACTGAGGCGGCCCGGTACGGCACGACGGGTCCGGGCGGACGCGGACAACCGAACAGCGGACAACCGAACAACGGATGCGAACGGGCGGGCAGTTGTTCCCTGGAACAGGTGATCGTCGCCGCAGGAATTGCGCGCGACCCCTGTGGTTGACGATGCTTACGGTGCGCGAGCGACGGGCTGCAGACCGTGACCGCGCACCCGGTCCATGTCCCATACAGGGCCGGGCTGTTGGGCCCGCCACTCCGGGTCCGACTTTCCGAGAAGTCCCACAAGGAGAAGCACCACCATGAACCTCATCACTGACGTCGTCGCCGGTCTCGCCCACTTCCTGGGCTGGCTCGTCTGACGTCACCCGCAGCAGTCCGCAGCGACGCCGCCTCCCCCGTCCCACGGGAGGCGGCGTCGCCGTGTGCGGCCCCCCGTCCAGCGGCAGCGGGCCCACACCATCGCGCGCCGGCGCACCCATCCTGATCGGATTGCCGGGGGGGGGAGACCGGATCGCTGATGTGCTCACCTGGGGCGGGTAGGCGACGGGTAGCCACATCGGCCTCAGCGATCACTGTGACACCGCGCCTTCGGCGGCGTAACACTCTCAGTGCGCGCCGGCGCAGAGACTGCACCGGCTCTGCACGGACCCGGCAGACGACGAGCGACGACGAGCGACTACAAGGAGTACGAGACGTGGATCCCCTCTTCCCGGCCCTGACCAGCGAGCGCGGCGAGGCCCTCCGGTTCGGCGACCGCTCGCTGAGCTACCCCGAACTGGCGTCGGTCGCCGCCGCGTTGGCGGGCCGCCTGAGCGGCGCGGGCCGGGTGGCCGTCTGGGCGACGCCGTCCCTGGAGACGGCGGTCGCCGTGGTCGCGGCGCTGCTCGCCGGCGTGCCCGCGGTGCCGCTCAACCCGAAGTCGGGCGACTCCGAGCTCGCCCACATCCTCCGGGACAGCGCGCCGGCCCTGGTCCTCGCCGAGCCGGGCGCCCGCCTTCCGGCCGCACTGGACGAGGTGGCCCGGCACGACGTCGACGTACGACCGGCGGACGTCGGCCACGGCGGGGACCGCCCGGCCGAGCCGCCCGCCGAACCCGACCCCGGGGCCCCCGCCCTGATCGTCTACACCTCCGGCACCACGGGCCCGCCCAAGGGCGCCGTCCTGCCCCGCCGCGCCGTCGTCTCGACGCTGGACGCCCTGGCGGACGCCTGGCAGTGGACCGGCGACGACGTCCTCGTGCACGGCCTGCCCCTCTTCCACGTGCACGGCCTGATCCTCGGCACGCTCGGCCCGCTGCGGCGCGGCGGCTCCGTGCGGCACCTCGGGCGGTTCGGCACCGAGGGCGTGACGCGCGAGCTCGGCTCCGGGGCGACCATGCTGTTCGGGGTGCCGACGATGTACCACCGGATCGCCGAGGCCCTGCCGGACGACCCGGAGCTGGCCAAGGCGCTGGCCGGGGCGCGGCTGCTGGTCTCCGGCTCGGCGGCGCTGCCCGTGCACGACCACGAGCGCATCGCGGCCGCCACGGGGCGCGGCGTCGTCGAGCGGTACGGCATGACGGAGACCCTGATGAACACCAGCGTGCGGGCCGACGGCGAGGCGCGCGCGGGCGCGGTCGGCGTGCCGCTGCCGGGCGTCGAACTGCGCCTGGTCGACGACGCGGGCGAGGAGATCGCGGCGGACGGCCCCGAGGCGGTCGGCGAGATCCAGGTGCGCGGCCCCAACCTCTTCACGGAGTACCTGAACCGCCCCGACGCGACCGCCGAGGCCTTCGCGCCGGGCGGCTGGTTCCGCACCGGCGACGTGGCCGTGCGCGACCCCGACGGGTACGTGCGCATCGTCGGCCGGAAGGCCACCGACCTGATCAAGAGCGGCGGTTACAAGATCGGGGCGGGGGAGATCGAGAACGCGCTCCTCGAACACGCGGGGGTCCGCGAGGCCGCGGTCACCGGCGAGCCGGACGCCGACCTCGGCGAGCGGATCGTGGCGTGGATCGTCCCCGAGGACCCCGAGTCGCCGCCCACCGCCGCGGAGTTGGCCGACCACGTGGCGGCCCGGCTGGCCCCGCACAAGCGGCCGCGGGTCGTGCGGTACCTGGAGAAGCTGCCGCGCAACGACATGGGCAAGATCATGAAGCGGGCGCTGGGCGTCTGAGGGGCGACCGCGCGGCGGGCAGAACTCCTGTCGGCCGCGCGGCTGACAGGGCTCCTGATCCCGACAGGCGCCCTGCGTCCGGCAGGGGCTCTGTCGGGGGGGGGGGGAGCCCCGGGGAGGCTCCGGTGGGGGCCCGGTAGCCGTCGCGCGCACGCGGCGCCCACCGGGCAGCCCCGCCCGTCACCTCACCCCCGCCTCACCGCACCCCCACCGCCCGCACGATCTCCTGCTCGACGGACCCGCCCCGGTCATCACGCGCCGAGGCCCGCAGCGACACCGAGTCCGCACCGCGCGGCACCTTCAACTCGCCTTCCCAGGAGGCCTTCCCGCGCTCCCGGTCCAGCGGGACGGACTTCCACGTCCTGCCCTCGTCGTAGGAGACCGACAGCGCGCCGCCCCCGATCGTGCCGGGGTCCGGCGCCCCCTTCACGTACGCCGCGAAGATCCCGACGTCGAGCGTCCGGCCGCCCCGCACCCGGCCCGAGAGGTCCGTGTCCACGTCGAACCCGAGGTTCAGGAGCGGCAGGAACGTCTTCCGGTCGGCGGCGGTCTCCTTCGACCTGAAGGTCCACTCCGCGTGGCCCTTCGTCGCGAGCTCCCACCGTCGCGGGTCGAGCGTGGTGTCGGTCACCACCTCGTACGTGTGCTCGGCGGGGTCCGCGTCCCACACGTACACCCCCGATCCCGTGCTCCGGTCGGCGCTCACCCCGTCCACGAAGACCTCGCTGACCTGCGTCATCGACGTCTCGTTCCAGACGTCGCCGAAGCCGGTGTGGTCGGGTCCCGAGTCGCCCCAGCCGGGCGCGTTGAACTCCAGGTCGTTGCCCCTGCGGGTCTGCCCCCAGCCGAGGCCGGTGCCGAGCCACGGGTGCAGGACCGGCTTGAACCAGTCGAGGCCGGCGCGGCTGCCGCCCCGGCGGGCGACCAGGCCGCTGCGCTCCTCCAGCGCGCCGGGGCCGGTGGACACCGACTCGTGCCACAGCTGGCCGGGGCCCGTGGAGACGTACTCCGTCCGTTCGGCCGGGAGGTCGATCCTCTCCTGGAAGCCGAGGCCGACGGGGAAGTCGTCGGTGATCGAGTAGCGGAACTCGCCGCCCGCGGCCGGCTTGACCGCGTGGAACGCCGTGTCGAGCACGGCGAGTTCACGCCTGCCCGGCTCGTACGTGAGGTCCGTCGGCACGGCCCCCTCGTGCCCTTCGGAAAGGTCGTACACGTAAGGGGTGTCGAGCGTGCCGGTGCTCTCGATCCTCCTTCCCGCCCGCGCCGCCGCGACGAGCCGGGCACCGTCCGCCGCGTCGACCGTGGCGATCTGCAGCGGTCGGTCGGCGTTGTCGTCGGTGCCGAACCAGGCGTTGAGCCGCCCCGGCCGGTCGTCCGTCACGAACAGCGCCGCGGCGCCCGCGTCCTGTGCGGCCTGCCCGAGCCGCGCCGGGTCGACCGCGTCGGTGCGCCGTACGACGACGGCCTTGCCGCGGACGTCCTTGCCCTCGTACGCGGCCGGGGTGCCGTCACCCGCGTCCACCGGCGTCCACGTGTGCCGCCCCTCGGCGATCGTGCCGCCGGGCTGCGCGACGGCCTCCCGCAGTCCCTTCACGTCCACGAGCGGCTTGCCGAGGCGCCACACGGTGCGGTACTCGAAGCTGCCCTCGGTGACCTTCGCGGTGGGCGCGGCGAAGATGCTGTCGTATGTGACGGGGACCTGGACGGCGCCCATCAGATCGGCGCCGCCGGCCTTGCGGTCGTACTCCATCAGGAGCTGCCGGGTCTCGGTGCGCCGGTCCACGTCGGCCTTGATCTCGCGCAGCCTCCGGCCGTCCAGGGTGATCTCGCGGTTCCGGTCGAGGCGGATCTGCGGATCGGCGAGGAAGCCGAGCCCGAGGGAGTCCTTGCCCCTGGCGCCGCGTACGTCGAGGAAGGTGGAGAGGGCGTACGTGCCCGGCTGCAGGCGGAGTTGCAGGGTGCCGGAGTCACCGACGGCGGCCGGAAAGGGTTCGGTGCCCCCGGCGAGCCGCTGCACCACGAGGTCGGCGGGCGACGCGGCGCCGTCCCGGTCCTTGACGTGCACGGTGAGCGTGTACCGCTCCTCCTCCTTGACCAGGCCGAACGCGGTATGGGCGACGGGCTCGCCCCCGACGCTCGCGACGACGGCGCCGCTGGTGTTCCCGACCGGCGCCTTCGACCCGTCCCCGGTGACGGCGGTCGACGCGGTGCCGTGCGCCGGGACGGTGAGGGCGGAGTCGGCAAGGGCGGCCACACCCTCGGCGCCGCCCCGCACGGCGAGGCTCAACCGCACGGGCACGTCGGATGAGTTGGCGTACGTGAGGGTTTTGGTGACCGGCTCGTTGTCGTCGTAGGGCCAGCCGTAGAAGCCGAGGTCGACACTGCCGGTCGCGGTGACCTTCGCCTCGACGGCGTCGGGCACGCTGACGCGCCCCGCGCCCACCACATGGGCAGACGCGTCCAGTTGCCGGGAGCTGGACATCAGGGCGTCCTTGAGCTGCGCGCCGGTCCAGTCGGGGTGCCGCTCGGCGAGCAGCGCGGCGACGCCCGCGACGTGCGGCGTCGCCATCGACGTGCCGCTCATCCCGGTGTAGTAGCCCTCGCCGTCGGTGAGTTGGGAGCGTGCCGCGAGGATGTCGACGCCGGGCGCGGAGAGGTCGGGCTTGAGCGCGTGGTCGCCGGCGCGTGGGCCCTGGCTCGTGAAGTACGCGGCCTCGTCGGCGGAGTCGACGGCGCCGACGGTCAGCGCGGCGTCGGCGGCGCCGGGCGAGCCGATGGAGGAGGGCGCGCCGGTGTTGCCCGCCGCGATGACGAAGAGGGCGCCGGTCTCCTCGGAGAGGGAGTTCACGGCGGCCGCCATCGGATCGGTGCCGTCACTGGCCTCCTGCGAACCGAGGCTCATCGACACCACTTCGGCGTCGATGTCCTTGGCGGCCCACTCCATCCCGGCGATGATCTCCGACTCGCTGCCGGTGCCGTCGTCGCCGAGCACCTTGCCGACGGCGAGCGAGGCGCCGGGTGCGACGCCCCTCTCCTTGCGCCCCTCCGACGCGGCGCCGCTGCCGCCCACGGTGGAGGCGACGTGGGTGCCGTGGCCGTTGCGGTCGGCGACCTCCTCGCCCGGAACGAAGCTCTTGCTCTCGGCGACGCGGTCCTTGAGGTCCGGGTGCCCGGCGTCGACCCCGGTGTCGAGGACGGCGACCTTCACGCCCTTGCCGGTGAGGCCCGCCTCCCACGCCTCGGGGGTGCCGATCTGTTCGTTGCTCGCGGCCATGTCGGCCTCGACGCGCCCGTCGAGCCACACCTTGCCGATGCCCGAGGAGCCGCCGCGCAGCGACCGCCAGAGCGCGTCCGGCTTCTCGGCGGCGACGGCGACGCCCGCGACGCTGGGCAGGGACCGCACCTTCTCCACCCCGCGGGGCAGCCCGCGCCCGCCCCGCGCCTTCTTGTCGTACGTGACGATGAGGGGCAGCGCCCCGGCCCGCCCCCGCGCGGACCCCGCACCTGCCCCGCCCGCCGCATCCGCCGCATCCGGTTCGGCGAGACCCTGGCGGATGAGCTCGGTCACGTCGAACAGCCGCGCGTCGAGGACGCCGGACCGCAGATACGGGCGCGCCTCGTCCGGTACGACGGTGACGTGCCCGTCCGACACCTGACTGCGCACGGCACCGCCCGCCCCGGCGGGCCGGTCGACGGTGACGGCCTGCCGGCCGCCGGGGAGCCGGGTGACGGTGACCCGGTCGCCGGTGATGAGGGTGACGGTGTGGGCGGGGCGCGCGGTCCCGGTGGCCCGCGCCGCGTCGGCGGTGGTTCCGGCGGTGGCGGTGGTTCCGGCGCCGGCGGTGGCGTACTGCCCGGTGGGAAGCAGGGCGAACGCGAGACCGGCGGCGGCCACGAGCGGGGCTCTTCGCCGCACGGGGGCTCTGGTCATGGGGCTGCCTCTCTTCGTCGGACCCGGACGGGGGTGGTGCCCGAGTGCTGCGAAGAGTGTCAGGGAGCCGGTGGGACAAGGGAGTTGACGGGAGGTGGCGGAAAGCCGCCAGGGCCACTACCCGCCAGGCCCGCCGCGCCGCGTCACGCACCCTCGCGGGCCGCTCCCGGAAACCCGGAGCGGATGACAGCCCCAAAGCCCTTCGGCAACAATGCCGTTGGCAGATGCGGGAAAGACACACAGCTCAACGGGGGCGTCACATGGATGGCTTGGTGGAGTTCACGACCGACGAGGGCGGCCGGGTCGTCGTCGCCGACGTGGACGAAGGCTCCGGCTCCCGCCTGGTGTCCCGCGGCGATGAACCCGCCCTGGCGGCCCGCACCTTCGAGGCGTCGCTCGACGGGGCGCGGGCGGCGGCCGAGTCCGCGCTGCGGGTGTTCCGCGGCGGCTCCCTGCGGCCCGACTCGGTGGAGATCGAGTTCGGGGTGCGGATGTCGGCGGAGGCCGGCGCGGTGATCGTGAAGGGACAGGCCGAGGGCCACCTCGTGGTGCGCCTCACCTGGTCCCCGGATCGACCCCCGGCACCTGAGCGGTCCCCCGAGGCGGAGCAGCACCGGTCTCCGGTGGCCGTGGCGACTCCGGCGACCCCGGCACCGGAGCCCACCGCCACCTCATGAGCAGCGCGTCCTGGCACGCCCGGATCCAGTGCGGCCGCGAGGTCGGCGCGGGCTTCCTCGTCTCCGAACGGCACCTGCTCACCTGCGCGCACGTGGTCCGCGACAGCGGTGCGCGTGACATCGGTGCGCGCGACATCGGTGCGCGCCACGGCGACATCACCGTGTCCTTCCCGCACCGCAGGGCCCTCGGCCGGGTCACGGCCACGGTGAGCGCCCACGGGGGCTGGGGCGGCGGCCACGACGACCTCGGGGACCTCGCCGTCCTCGAACTGGAGCGCCCCGTGCGGCTGGCCCCGGCCGTCTTCGCGCCGCCCGAGGACGCGTACGGCCACCCACGCCCCAGACTGCTCGCCTACGGGTTCCCCAAGGGGTACGAGGAGGGCACGCTCGCCGAATACCGGGCCACGGCAGCCCAGTTGATCGCCGACGAGTGGGTGCAGCTGGAGGCGTGGAGCGCCCACGGTCAGCCGCTCGCACCGGGGTTCAGCGGCGCCGCGGTGACGCTCGCGGACTCCGGCCGGGTGGTGGGGATGGTGGCCGCCGCCGCGGGCGCCGCGGGCGTCCGCAACGGCAGGATGCTCCCCACCGCCGTCATGGCCCGCTACTGGCCCCCACTCGGCGATCTCGTCCCCACACCGGGCCACCACCGGTCGGCGAAGGAGCGGCTGCGCGCGCTGGTGGACCGGGTCGGGGACACCGGCGCCGGCCACGATCCGGAGCGGCTGTACCGGGACGCCGTGGGGCCGCTCGGTCCGCCCGTGCCGCCGGAGGGGTTCGGCTCGCTCTGGTCGGCGGCCTGGTACGTCCTCTCCGAGGTCGACGATCCGGACGCGGTGACCCGGCTCACCGAGCGGCTCGCCGCCCTGCTCGACAAGGCCGCCGCCACGCCCGCCGCCCTGCCCGCCAACGCGAGCGCCGCCCTGCCCACCGCCGCGCTTGCCGCTGGGCCGGTCCGCGCGCCCGCCGTGCTGCCGGCGCCCGATGGGCGGCCGCCCGCCTGGGCGCCGATCCTCGTGGAGATCGAGCACAGCGGCGCGGGCGGCGACCAGCTCCTGGTCGAGGTGTCCGCCTGCCGGGACGGCCACCGCCACCCCGTCGCCTCGCGCACGCTCCCCGGCGACCGGGTGCCCGCCTTCGTCCGGGAGCACGTCGACGAGGCGTTCTCCCATCTCGCCCCGGACGCCGTCGAGTTGCTGGCGTTCGTCCTGCCCCGGCCGCTGCTCGACCTGCCGGTGGCGCAGTGGCCGCGCGGCGCCGACGACCCGACCCCGCTGGGCTGCTCGTACCCCCTGGTCCTCGCCGACCGTGCGCGACGCGCGGGCGGACTGCGCCATCAGCTGGCCCGCAAGTGGCAGAGCGGGGACGGCAGGCCGGCGGCCCCGCTGCAGCGCATCGAGTGCGGCACCCAGGAGAAGCCGAACCGGCTCAGGTTCCGGCTGCGACGCGACGGCGCCGACCTCGCGGCCTTCCCGGCCCCGCCCCGCACGCCCCGGGCGGCCCCGCGCTTCGACGCGACGCTGAACGCTCCGGTACCGGTGCTGCTGTGGCCGCGCTCGGGGTGCGACGCGCATCTGGACGACGAGGTGCATCCGTACGACGAGGGCCACCCGGACGACGAGGCCCGCCCGTACGACGACGGGGGCCGGGACGGTGCACCCTGTACACCCGGACCGGGGCCGGGGCCGGGACGCGACCCCGCACCCCCGCCCGGCGCCGGCAGCGGCTGTCCGGGGGCAGAGTTCCTGGACCGTATCGCCGCGCACCTCGCCGGCCTGCCGTTGGCCGAACTCCCGCGCGCCATCCTGGCGTTGCGCGAGAGCGCGGACGCCTCGGACGACCCGGACGCACACTGGGCCCGGGACGTACAGCTCCTCTGGGACGATCCCCGCTGCCTCCCCGCCGCACCGCAAGGACCCCTGCACTCGCCCGTCGCCTGACCCGACCACCCCCCTGCCGTCCGCCGCCCGAGCCCTACGGAAGAGACCCGGATCATGTCCCTGTGGCCCGTCTACACCGGTACGAACGAGCCCCACGACGGCATCGCCCAGCTGCCCCCGCCGCCGCCCTGGCGCGACTTCGACGGCGGCCCGGTCCTTCCCGCCCCCTCGGACGACACCTCCGCGACCTCCCCGGACCGCAGGCACCGGGCCAGGACCTACCGGGCGACCGAGAACTGCGTCCAACTCGTCAACGCCGCCCTGTACTTGCGGCGCCCGCTGCTCGTCACGGGGCCGCCCGGCAGCGGCAAGTCGAGCCTCGCGTACGCGGTCGCCAGGGAGCTGGGCCTCGGCCCGGTCCTGCGCTGGAACATCACGAGCCGCAGCGCCCTGCGCGACGGGCTCTACCAGTACGACCCGCTCTCCCGGCTGTACGCCGCGGGCCGCGCGGCCACCGCGCCGCGCCCCGCCGAGAGCCCCGGCGCGCGGCCGGCCCTCCGGCGCGACGAGGACGCCCGCCCGGACCGCACAGGCGTCGAGGACCACCTGCGCCTCGGCCCCCTCGGCACCGCGCTGCTGCCCTACGCCCGCCCCCGCGTCCTGCTCATCGACGAGATCGACAAGAGCGACCTCGACCTCCCCAACGACCTCCTGAACGTCCTGGAGGAGGGCCAGTACGAGATCCCCGAGCTGGTGCGGACCGCCCGGCACGCCCCGGAGGCGGGCCTGCTCGCCGACGGCTCCGACGACCCGGTCACCGTCGTACGCGGCAGGGTGCGCTGCCGTGCCTTTCCCTTCACCGTCCTGACCAGCAACGGCGAGCGCGAGTTCCCGCCCGCCTTCCTGCGCCGCTGCGTCACCCTGCGGCTGCGCCAGCCGCGCGACGAGCACCTGGAGGAGATCGTCCGCGCCCATCTCGGCGAACCCGACGCCTACGCCCGGAGCCTCATCACCCGCTTCCTGGAGCGCGGCAGCGGCGGCGAACTCGCCACCGACCAGCTCCTCAACGCCATCTACCTCACGGGCGCCGCGGGCATCGACGCCGCGTCCCGCGACGAGCTCGCCCAGCAGCTGATGCCGTACCTGACGCAGTCGGCGGATCCGGGGCCCGATGCGCTCTGACGCCTCCCGGCGCGGGACCCCGCTGGCACACCTGGCCGACATACTGGCCCGGGCGTCGGACGGCGCCGGGCCCACCCCCGTCGAACTGGCCGAAGTGCTGTGGCTGGCCGAGCGGGAGCGGGAGCGGGACCCGGCGGAGCCGCCGGGCACCGCCTCCGGGCCGGACACCCCCGACGACGTCACACCGTCGTCCGGCTCCTCCTCGACGCCACCCGACGACACATCACGGGAGCGGGCGCCGTCGGCCACGTCCACGGACGACCGGGTACCGCTCCATCTGCCCGCACCCGTGGCCACGGACGGGGACGCGGACGGGCGCGAGGACGGCGCTCCGGAGCCGACAGGCCGCCCGGGCTCCCCCGACGCACCCCATGACCCCCGCCCGGCCACCGCGCACGCCGCGCTGCGCGTGCCCGTACCGCCGATGGTCACGCACCCGCTCGCCCTCCAGCGCGCGCTGCGCCCGCTCAAGCGCCGCGCCCCCTCCCCCGTCGGCCACGTGCTCGACGAGGAGGCCACCGCACACCGCATCGCCCGTCTCGGCGCGCGCCCCTGGGACTGGCTGCCGGTGCTGCGCCCTGCGGAGGAGCGCTGGCTGCGGCTGTCCCTCGTGTACGACGCCGGGCCGACGATGCCCATCTGGCGCCCGCTGGTCCGCGAACTCCACGCGGCGCTCGCCCAGTCCGGCATCTTCCGCACCGTCGAACTCCACCACGCGTCCCCCGACGGCACGGTCCCGCCCCAGGCGGCCGCCGCCCCCGCCACCGGCCGCACCGTCACCCTCCTCGTCAGCGACTGCATGGGCCCGCAGTGGCGGGAGGGCGCGGCGGGCGACCGCTGGTACCGCACGCTGCGCCGGTGGGCGGCGCGGATGCCGCTGGCCGTGATCCAGCCGCTGCCGGAGCGGCTCTGGCGCACCACGGCGCTGCCCACCACGCCCGGCACCCTCGCCGCCCCGCACCCGGCCGCCCCCTCGGACGCGCTCACCTTCACGCCGTACGCGGCCGAACCGCCGCCTCCCGGCGCGCTGCCGGTCCCGGTGCTTGAGCCGACGCCGGCCTGGCTGGCCCACTGGGCGTCGCTGGTGGCGGACGGGAGCGGTGTCCAACTGCCGGGCTCCGTGGGCTGGTTGGGGTCAAGGCCGGTTCCGGCCCGCTCGACCGACGAGCCACCCACCGATGACGTCACCCGCCTCGCCCCCGAGGAGCTCGTCCTGCGCTTCCGTTCCACGGCCTCCCCGGAGGCCTTCCGGCTCGCGGGCCACCTGGCCGTCGGCGAGCCCCGGCTGCCGGTCATGCGGCTGGTCCAGGCGGCGGTGGAGGAGCGGCCGCGCCCCCAGCACCTGGCGGAGGTGATCCTCAGCGGCATGCTGACCGGGGCGCCGGCCGCCGGCCCTGGCGCGTACGCCTTCCGGGACGGGGTGCGTGAGGTGCTGCTGCGCACACTGCCACGTACGGCACGCGGACGTACGCGCGAACTCCTGGCCCGTGCGGGCGAGTTGATCGACGAGCGGGCGGGGGCGGCGCCCGGCGAGCTGCGGGCGGTGGCGAGCGTGCGGGCGCGGGGTGCGGAGCCGGGGCGTGGCGGCGCCGCCCGGGTTCCGCAGGGCGAGCCGTTCGCGACCGTCGCGCCGGACACCGTACGGCAGTTGGCCGGGGCGGGGGACGGCCGGCCGGCCCCCAGGGCCGCGGGGCCCCTGTTCGGAGGCCGCTACCGGGGCCTGGAGCAGATCGGGCGGAGCGGACGCGTCTGGCGGTCCGAGGACCTGCGCGACGGAGGGCGGACCGTGGTGGTGCAGCGCTTCCCGCGGGCACCCCGCTGGTTGCGCCTGGACTTCACCGGGGCGGCACGCCGGCTCATCCGCTTCCGGCACCCCCATGTGGCGGCCGTGAGCGATTACGGCTTTCACCGCCAAGTCCCTTATCTGGCCATGGAGTTCATTGAGGGACAGAGCCTGGAGGACCTGCTCGACGACCATCCGCGGGGACTGCCCGCCGACCAGCTCATGGACCTGGTCCCGCGCATGGCCGACGCCGTCGCGGCCCTGCACACGGCAGAACTGGCCCACGGCGCGCTGACCTCGCCCTTCGTCCGGGTCTCGCCCGCCGGGCCGGTCCTGTGCGGCTTCGCGCTGCGCCCCTTCGACGAGGCCGGCCGCGCGGATGACCTGCGGGCGCTGGGGCGGCTCGTGCGGGAGATGTACGGGCCGGGGGAGGCGGCGGTGTTCGACAATCCGTGGTCACCGGACCCCGTCTCCGACGACCCGTGGGGTCCGGGGCGCGCGGCCGACGCCCCGTGGGGGTCGGCTCCCGCCACTGAGGACCCGTGGGAGCCGGCTTCCGGCTTCGACGAACCTCGGGAGCCGGACTCCCTCGCCGCGGGCCCGTGGCCGCCGGAGCCCGAACGGCCGGAGAGGCACGCGTACACGCTGACTTCCCAGGCCGCCGGAGCACTGCACGCGGCCCTGGCCGCCCTCCGCTCCGACGACCCCGACCGGCTCCGTCTCGGTCTCGGCCTGCTGCGGCAGCTCTCCTCGCCCTCGATGCACGGGCGCACGTACTCCCTGCTCGGCCCCCTCCGCGTCACCCAGCACCGCCGCCGGCCCTTGCCCGTGCCGGAGCCGAGGGAGCGGGCGATGCTCTGCATGCTGTTGTTCCGGCAGGGGCGCGGAGTCACGCAGGAGGAGTTGACGGAAGGCATCTGGGGTGCGGATCCCCCCGTCAACGCAGCGCGACTGCTGACCCTGACCGCCGCCCGGCTGCGCGAGGCGCTCGGCCCGGACTCGGTGACGGCGACCGGGGACGGATACGCCCTGATGCTCACGTCCACAGTCGACGAGGTCGATCTGTTCCACTGCCGGGAACTGGCCGCCGAGGCGGAGAGGAACCGCCGCGAGGGTGACGTCGGGACCGCCCTGCACTGCGTCGAGTCCGCGCTGAGCCTGTGGGACGAGGATCCCCTGGCGAACGTCCCCGGCCCGGCGGGCAAGGCAGCGCGCACCGAACTTGCCGAACTCCACGCCGCACTCGTCCGACGCCATCATCAACTCACCGGACAACTGGCGGAATCCGACCCAGGCACGGCTGAACTCGACGGCGACCCACAGGGCTTCGCCCCTGACGAGGTCAGAAGCCGACCGGCTCCCCACGAGCGCTTCCCCCGCTCCCGGCCCGACGTCCTCACCACCGAGGGGACCGCGCCGGCCGGCTACCTCTCGTACCCGGCAACCGACGTCTCCTTCGCCTACCCGACCCACGCGGACGCGCCGTCCGAAGAGGCCCTGCAGACACTGGGCCGCGCCGTCTCCCACCTTCTCGTCCGCGGCGGCATCGGGCCGGAGCGCTACGAGATGCGACGTGACCGGTACGGGTGGGACGTGACCGTGGACCCGGAGGTGGACGCCCTCCAGGTGCTGCTCACGACGATCGACAACCTGCCCGGCGCCCTCGCCGAACTCCGCACGGCACGCGACGGTTCCGAGCCCCTCGTGCTCACCGTCACTGTGATACTCGACCCCGACCGGACGGTGCCCGCGCCCCCGCTCCCCTCCGGGCTCCGTCACCTCTTCGACCGCCCCGGCCCCCGCGCGGCCCTCATCGTCCCCAGCGACCTGTACGTACGCCTGACCCGCTCGGGCCGCGCACGGACCACCCGCGTCTTCGAACCGGTCCCGCGGTCCGACGACTGGTACTGCGACATCCCGTCGGGGCGGGAGGATCCCGTCACCCCGTCGGACACTCCGGACGCCCCGGACACCGCATCAGTCGGATCGGCCGTCCCCGGGGCTTCATCTGGCACCCCGACCACCTCCGAAGCCCCACCGGGTGCCCCGGACGCCCCCGGCCTCCGGTCGACGACACCCGCCGCTCCCGGCCGCAGCGCCCCTGCCCGTGAACTCCTCCCCCGCGGCATCGACTCCCTCATCCTCGGCTTCGACGGCACCCTCGCCCACCTCTACCCGGGGCGGGCCGCCCGCGACGCGGCCCGCTCGCTCACCGCCCTGATCGCCGAGCGGCGCGACCCCGCGTCGGCCGAGGCGGGCGAGCCGCTGCTGCCCGACCTGCCCGCCGGGACCCCCGTTCACCTCACGGACGACCGCATCCACCCCCTGGACATCCTGCGCGCCTTCGCCCACCACCCGACGCTGGCCGCCGAGTTGCACACGAGCCTCGCGGACATCGAGCTGCGGGCGGCCCGCACCGCGACGCCGCCCGGCTCCCTCGCGACCGCGCTGCGCACCCTGGCCGGCCCCGTGGACGGCCTCCCGATGGCCATCGCCACCGACGTCTCCCCGCGCGCGGTCACGACGTATCTGGCGGCCAAGCGGCTGCCCTTCCCCGAGGCCGCCGTGCACGGCCGCACCGCCGACCTCACCCGTCTCATGCCCGACCCCGACTGCCTGCGCCGCGCGCTGGACCAGCTCGGTTCGCCGGCGGAGCGCTGCGTCATGATCGGCTCCTCGGCGGCCGAGGCAGCCGCGGCGAGCGGTCTGGGCATCCCCTTCATCGGGCTCGCCCCCGACAGCCGGGCCCGGCGTCGCCTGCTCGACGCGGGCGCCCGGTTCACGCGCGCGCTCCTGTCGGACGTGGCAGGGGCGCTCCGCGAGGTCTGAGCGCCCCTGGCCCGGCGCGGAGGGCGCCGGAGGAGCCGCGAAAAGACCACCCGTGCGGCGGCACCCCGCCCGGCTCATCCCAGCGCGCGGACCGCGCGACACCGTCGCACGATGCGAGACAGGACCGCCTTCCGACGGTCCGTACGGTCTGCGCTCTCGGGAGGATCTGCCATGACCGTCAGTCTGGAGCAGTTGCGCCGCTGCCATATCGCCGTCGACCTCGGAGCCGCGAGGACCCGGGTGTTCGTGAAGGGCGCCGGACTCGTCGTCGACGAGCCGAGCGCCGCCGCCGTCAACACCAGGACCGGCGCGCTCATCGCGGTCGGCCACTTCGCCGAGCAGATGACCGGACGTACGCCCGGATACATCCGGGTGGTCCGCCCCGTCTCCGGCGGCACCGTCGTCGACATCGAGATGGCCCAGCGGATGCTGCGCAACCTCATCGGCGAGAAGCTCCGCCGCGCCCTGCGCCGCAAGCCGCGGCTGCGCGCCGCCGCCTGCACCCCGCACGACGCCGACCCGCTGGCCCAGCGTGCCGCCATCGAGACGATGGTCGGGCTCGGCGCCCGCCGGGTGGAACTGGTGGACACCCTCATCGCGGCGGCGGTCGGCTGCGGCCTGCCCGTGGAGCGTCCCGAGGCGACGATGATCCTCGTCTGCGGAGCCGCCACCACGCAGGTCGCCGTCCTCTCGCTCGGCGCGATCGTGACGGCCGAGCGGATCCCGGTGGGCGGCGAGGCCATCGACAACGCGATCGTGCAGCACCTGCGCCACCACCACGAGCTGATGCTCCCCTCCCAGTCCGTGCGCCCCCTGCAACTCGCTCTGCGCGGCAACGGCCTGACGCCGCAGGGGCCGGAGTCGACGGAGATCCACGGCAGGGACGTCGCGACGGGCCTCGCCCGTTCCGTGCAGGTGGACACCGCCGCGGTCCGCGACGCCATCCACACCCCGCTCACCGCCGTGCTCGACGGCATCGGCAAGGTGCTGCGCAACTGCCCGCCGGATCTGGTGGCCGACCTCGCCGACCGCGGCATCATGATGGTCGGCGGCAGCGCGCTGCTGCCCGGCCTCGACCAGATGCTCCGGGACGCGACCGGAATGCCCGTACATATCGCGGAACGGCCTGATGTGTGCGCCGTCATGGGACTCGGTGCGATGCTGGAGGGCAAGATCCAGCCGCTGGCCCTGGCTCCGCTCTCCGGCTGACGCCCGCACCGGCCGACCGGGCAGCCGCCACCCCCGACCACGGAGTACGTCGTACGTGACCGAGATGCCCGACGGGACGGACGCGCCGCCGTCCGCGATGCAGCCACTCCTCGAGGCAGTCCTCGACGTGGGCACGGACCTGGAGCTGCGCGCCACGCTCCAGCACATCGTGGACAGCGCGGCGCGGCTGACCCGGGCGGGGCTCGGCACGCTCGGGGTCGACGCGCCCGGCCTCGACGGGCCGGCCGAGCTCTTCGTGGCGGGCGGCCCCGCGCGCCACCCCGACGGTGTGCCGACGGTGAGCCCCACCGCGACGGCGGACGGCACGGCGCTGCGGGTGCCGATCGAGGTCCACGACGAGCCGTTCGGAACCCTGCTCCTGGCACGCAAGGAGCGGGGCGGCACCTTCACGGACGAGGACCAGCAGCTCCTGAGGGTCCTGGCCAGCCAGGCGGGCATCGCGATCGGCAACGCCCGCCTCTTCGAGGCGGCCCGCCAGCGGGAGCGCTGGATCGAGGGTGCGGCGGCGGTCACCACGGCCCTGCTCACGGGCGAGGCGGCGGCCGACGCGCTGATGACGGTGGCCGACCGCGCGAGGATCCTGGCGGGCGCGGCGGCGGGGGTGATCCTGCAGCCCACGGAGGCGGGCGGCATGCGGATCGTCGCGGCGGCGACGGACGGCGCGCCGCACGGCTGGGGGACGACGGCCACGGCGGGCCCTCGGGCCGGGGGCCCGGAGCGCTCCCTGTGGTCTGCCCCCACCTCGGCCTCCGCCCCTGAAACGCCGGGCCCGCCGCCGAACCCACAGCCACGGCCACAGGCACACGCGCAGCCGCGGCCCAACGCGCAACCGCCGGGCACCGGAACAGCCTCACCTTCCTCCCCCGACCCCTACCCCCCGACCCACAACGACCTCATCGGCACCACCATCGAGCCCGGCAGCGCCGTGCTGGAGCAACTGCTCGGCGGGGAACCCGTGTTCATCGAGGACTCGGCGACCGACGCCCGGATGACGACGCACGTGCGCGTCCGTTTCGGGCCCAGCATGATGCTGCCCCTGCAGGCCGGCGGCCGGCTCATCGGCACGCTCGCGCTGCCCCGCCGCCGCGGCGCGCCCGCCTACACGCCCGCCGAACGCCTGCTCGCCACCCAGTTCGCCTCGCAGGCCGCGTTGGCCCTCGTCCTGGCCGACGCACAGCAGAGCAGACAGCGCCTCGCGGTCTTCGAGGACCGCGACCGCATCGCCCGCGACCTGCACGACCTCGTCGTCCAGCGGCTCTTCGCCACCGGCATGATGCTGGACGCGACCCGCAACCGGGCCCGGTCGACCACGGTCGCGTCCACCCTCGACCACGCCGTCGACGAGCTGGAGTCGACGATCCAGGAGGTCCGTACCGCCATCTTCGCCCTCCAGCAGCCCCCTGCCGACGCCCCCGCCACCTTCCGCGGCAAGGTGCTGCGCGAGACCGCGGGCGCGTCCGCGGTCCTCGGCATCCGGCCGTCGGTGCACTTCGCCGGCGCCGTCGACAACCGCGTCACCGAACCGACCGCCGGCCACCTCCTCGCCGCCCTGCGCCGCGCGCTGGCCGCCGCCTCGCGCCGCACCGGCGTCACCCGCGTCGACGTCGCGATCGACGCGAGGGCGACGCTGCCCGACAGCCGGGAGGGCGTACGCCTGACGGTGTACGACGACGGGGAGACCGACGGCGTCGAGGCGGGCACGACGGTGACCTGGCAGGCCCCGCTGTAACCCGCCCCGCACCCCTCCCCCGAGGGGACGTCACGACGGAGGTCCCGACCGACCTCACGACCGACCTCACGACCGACGCGTCAGAGCTCGACCACCGAGACCTCCGTGGCCTTCACGCTCGTCCACACCTCGGCCCCGTCGACGAGCCCGAGGTCGAGCGCGGCCTGCGGGGTGATCTCGGCGACCAGGTCGGGCGCCTCCGGCGAGGCGATCAGGACGCGCAGCCGGCTCCCGGCGGTGGTGATCTCCCGTACCGTCCCGGGCCAGACGTTGCGCGGACTGCCCTCCGGCTTCCCGCGGTGCACGGACACCGCCTCCGGCGCGATGACCGCGAGCGCCGGCGCACCCGCCCCGGCCGTCGGCGGCTCGGCGACGACGAGGCGCCCCTCCCCCGCCAGCAGCAGCGAGCCGTCGGCGTCGACCGTGGCGGGCCAGGCGTTGCGGCCGAGCATCCGGGCCACCCAGGGCGACCGCGGATGCCGGGTGACGTCGGCGGGCGAGGCGTCCTGCAGCGTCCGCCCGTCATCGAGTACGAGGACCCGGTCGGCCAGCGACACCGCCTCGACGGGATCGTGCGTGACGATGAGGCACACCCCGCCGAACCCGTCGAGGTGACGGCGGAGGGTGTGGCGGACGTGGGCGCGGGTGGTCTGGTCGAGCGCGGCGAGCGGTTCGTCGAGGAGCAGCAGCCGGGGCCGCGCCGCCAGCGCCCGGGCGAGCGCGACCCGCTGGGCCTGCCCGCCGGAGAGCTGGGCGGGCCTGCGGTGCGCGAGGTGCCCGACGCCGAGCCGGTCGAGCCAGACCTGCGCCTCCCGGCGCGCCTCGGCACGCCGTACGCCCTGCGCACGCAGCCCGTACGCCGTGTTGCCCAGCGCGCCGAGGTGCGGGAAGAGGGCGCCTTCCTGGGGCACCCAGGCGACGCCGCGGCGGTGCGGCGGCAGCGCGGTGACGTCCCGTTCGCCGAGCCGCAACCGCGCGTGGGCGCGCGGGGTCAGCCCGAGCAGGGCGCGCAGCAGCGTGGTCTTGCCGGCGCCGTTGGGACCGACCACAGCGATGGTGGTGCCGGGTCCGGCGTCGAGGGTGAGCTGGTTGTGACCGGTGACGTCGGCGTGCAGGGCCCACTGTTCGGCCAGCTCCGGCGCCTTCACCGGCACGTCGGCCGGGGCGGCCGGATCGTCCCCGTCCGGGGAGTCGCCGGGGGTGACTTCCCGCGCCCGCACCCCTGCGGAGGCGCCGGTCGTCCACCGCCCCCGCAGCCCCACCAGCACGGCCATCGCGATGGCGAGCAGGAGCAGCGACAGTGAGGTGGCGGCCTCCGGCGAGTCCTGGAGGAGCAGATACACCTGGAGCGGCAGGGTCTGCGTGGTCCCGGGCAGGTTCCCCGCGAAGGTGATGGTCGCCCCGAACTCGCCGAGGGCCCGCGCCCAGGTGAGCGCGGCCCCCGCGACGAGCCCGGGGGCGACCATCGGCAGGGTGACGGTGAGGAACACCCGTACCGGAGAGGCTCCGAGCGAGGCCGCGGTCTCCTCGAATCCGGGCCGCAGCCCGCCCAGCGCGCCCTCCAGGCTGATCACGAGGAACGGCATCGCGACGAAGGTGGCCGCGACCACCGCACCCGAGGTGTGAAAGGGCAGCACGATCCCGAAGGTGTTCTCGAGCCAGGGCCCGAGGAGCCCGCGGCGCCCGAACCCGAGCAGCAGCGCGACGCCGCCGACGGTGGGCGGCAGCACCATCGGCAGCAGCACGAGGGACCGTACGAGCGCCTTGCCCCGGAACTCCACCCGGGCCAGCAGCCAGGCCAGCGGCACCCCGAGCACGAGCGAGAGCCCGAGCGCCCAGAAGGAGACGAACAGCGACAGCTTCAGGGCCTGGGTGACGCCGGGGGCGGTCAGATGCGTGCCGAGGTCGCCCCATTCGGTCCGCGCGAGGATGCCGACGAGCGGCATCAGCAGGAACGCGACGGCGAGCAGGGCGGGAACGGCGAGCGCGAACGGCGGCCGCGTACGGACGCGGGGGCGTGAGCCTGAACGAGAACGGAGCATGGCGATGGCGGCGGGTATACGGGGTGGCGGCTACGGCTTCTGGAAGCCCGCGTCCCGAAGGATCTTCTGCGCTTCGGGCGTGCTGAGCCACTTCACGAACGCGGCGGCGGCAGCACCATTCTTCGACCCCTTGAGGGTCGCGGCCGGGTAGGAGGCGACGGCGTTCTGCGCGTCGGGGATGTCGACGGCGTCGACCTTGTCGGTCGCGGTGGCGGCGTCGGTCTTGTAGACGATGCCGGCGTCGGCCTCACCGAGCTCGACCTTGCTTAGCACGGAGCGGACGTTGGCCTCCTTGGAGACCGGCTTCACGGAGATCTTCTGGGCGTCGAGGACCTGCTTGCTGTACCGCCCCACGGGCACGGTGTCGTCGGCGAGAACGACCTTCAGCTTGCTGTCGGAGAGGTCCTTGAGCGAGGTGACCTTCTCGGGGTTGCCCTCGCGGGTGGCGATGACGAGACGGTTCTTGGCGATGATGTCGGGCTTGCCCGTCTCCCCCTTGAGCCCGTCCATGGTCTTGGTGTCGGCGGTGACGAGGACGTCGGCGGGCGACCCCTGCTTCACCTGCGCGGCAAGCTCCTGCGACCCGGCGGCGGAGACGGTGATGTCGGTGCCGGGGTGCTCCTTCTCGTACCGCTTCTCGGCGGTGGCGAAGACGTCGGTGAGGGAGGAGGCGGCGAGAACGGTGAGCTTCACGTCCTTGCCGCTGCCGCCCTCCTTCTTCCCGTCACCGTCGTCATCACTGCTACAGGCGGCGAGGGGCACGAGCATGGCGGCGGTGACGACGGCGGCGGCGGTACGGCGGACGGTACGGGCGGAGAGCTGCGGGGACATGAGCGGGCTCCTGGCGGATGGGTAGAGAGAGGGAGACGGGGGACGGGGGACGGCGATCGGGAATCGAGAATGGAGAATCGGCGGAGGCGCGACCGGCCTCAGGCGCGGTCGATGTGCACGTTGGTGGACTTCACACGGGCGGTGGCCTCGACGCCGACCTCCAGGCCGAGTTCCTCGACGGCCTCCCGGGTGAGCAGCGAGACCAGCCGGTGGGGCCCGGCCTGGATCTCCACCTGAGCGGCGACGTCACCGAGCTTCACGGCGGTGACGATGCCGGGAAAGGCGTTGCGGGCGGTGGTGTACGAGACGTCTTCCTCCCCGGCACCACCGTTCTGCGCGAGCTCGACGGAGAACGCGGCGAGGTCCCGCCCGTCGATGAGCCGCCGCCCGGCTTCATCGCGATGCGTGACGACCCGCCCGGCATCGGCCCACCGCCGGGCGGTATCAGGACTGACCCCGAGCAGACGGGCGGCCTGCCCGATTGTGTAGGACTGCATGTGCGCCAAGATACGGCTGATGGGCTCGCATTTGTAAAAGTTGAGATGGATGCCCCATGGCAGGTGCGCCCGCACGCCCCTCTCTCTGGAGAAACCTCCAATTGCCCAGGCGCGTCTCGGGACACGGTCGAGGCCATCGAGCCATCACATCAGCGGCCTCGACCAGACACCGCCGACGACGCCCTACGTGATCGAGAGCTGCGGTGGGCCCACCTTCGGGCGGTGGGGGCTCTTTCGCCATGCCCGCGGTCAGCCGAGGCAGGGCGCGGAGTGCGCCCGGAGGAAGTGCCGCAACCGCAACCGTTGCGTGTGGCGCATGGGCAATTCGCCGAGTTCGGACTGCCCCTGCCCCCAGCCGGGGCCGCTGCACGTCTTGGTCGTTTGCTTCTCGGGCCAGCAGGGGGGCCAGCTACCGATCACTGGCGTGCCACCCGAACGGACGCCACCCGGAGGTTTGCGCGGTTGACGCAGGTGGAATCGTTCCTGCGCCCTGGCGCTGTGGTGGGGCGGGTGGGACTCGAACCCACGGCCGACGGATTATGAGTCCGCTGCTCTAACCGGCTGAGCTACCGCCCCTAACGGCGCGTCGCGCACATTTGTGCGCGCCGTCTGCCGCAGCATAGCCGCTCATACGATCTCCTGCTTCGGATGGTCGGCATCGCTCGACCATGAGGACCTCCGTGCTGCCCGCATGGTTCCACCAGGCGCGAAAGAGATGCGAAGCGCGCACGAACGGGCACGAAAAAGGACCCCCGAGGGGGTCCTCAGGGGTCCTTCGTACAGCTCTCCCGACTGGACTCGAACCAGTAACCTGCCGGTTAACAGCCGGCTGCTCTGCCAATTGAGCTACAGGAGACCGAGCTCCCCCGACTGGACTCGAACCAGTAACCTGCCGGTTAACAGCCGGCTGCTCTGCCAATTGAGCTACAGGGGATCGTCTCGTTGCATCGAACGCACCTACCTGGGAACTCTCCGGGCGGCGGGCGCTCGCTGCGACACATACATTAGCGCAAGCAGGGGGGTGCTCCGCCAATCGGTATCCCCCGGGGCGATCGACCGGTATCCCTGGAGCGATCAGCGGCGAGCGCCAGCACCGTGACGGCAGACAGTGACAGCAGAGCGACGCACGTGCGCAGCCGATGCAGCGGACGACGCAAGAGAAGGGTGGCAGCCATGCGGTACCGGCTCACATTCGTGGTGGGACTGGCCCTCGGGTACGTGCTCGGGACCCGGGCCGGACGCGAGCGCTACGAGCAGTTGAAGAAGTCCGCCCGCGAGATCTCGCAGAACCCGGCCGTGCGCAACACCGTCGAGTCCGCGACCCAGCAGGGACGTGAGGTCGCGGGCAAGGCCCTCCACTCGGTCTCCGAGAAGGTCGGGGACCGGATGCCCGACTCGGTCGCCGGCCGGGTCCGCTCCCTGCGCGAGCAGCGCGGACAGGCCGGGGCCGGGGACGACTGGGGCACCAGCAACACCTGACGGGGCCCGGCAGTCCCAGGGCGCGCCGCCCCGCCGAGGAAGCGGGGCGGCGCGTTCCGTATGCCGCGGCAGATTCCGGAGAGCGAACACAGGTACGGGACACGGGTACGGGCCACACCCCGCGGTGCGGCAGAATTCCCTCATGGGGATAGTCGCAGGGTTGGACAGTTCGCCCGATTTCACGCGCATCGTGGTCTGTGACACGGACACGGGCGCCGTACTCAAGCAGGGCTATGCCCCGCATCCGCTGGAGAGCGGCGAGGGCGGCTCGCGGCCGTCCGACGTCGATCCACAGGCGTGGCTGCTCTCCCTCGGCGAGGCCGCGGGCGGCGGGCTGCTGGAGGGCGTGCAGGCCATCGGCGTATCGGCCCAGCAGAACGCCCTCGTACCGCTCGACCAGCACGGCAACACCGTGCGGCCCGCTCTCGTCGGCAACGACCGACGGACCCAGGTCGCCGCCGTCGACCTCATCGACCGGCTCGGTGGCCGCGAGGCGTGGGCGCAGGCCGTGGGGTGCGTGCCCCGGTCCGCGGAGCCCGTGACGAAGCTGCGCTGGCTGGCGAAGACCGAGCCGGACGCCGCGCGGCGGGTCTCCGCGCTCATGCAGGCCCCCGACTGGCTCGTCTGGCAGCTGCTCGGCCGGCCCGCCCGCCGGACGACCGACCGCGGCGGGGCCTCGGGCACCGGTTACTGGTCCGCCGCGACCGGCACGTACCGCCCCGATCTCGTCGAACTGGCCCTGGGCCACCAGGCGATGCTCCCCGAGGTGATCGGCCCCGCCGAGGCCGCGGGCACCACCCCCGAGGGGCTGCTGATATCCGCGGGCACCGGCGAGACGATGGCGGCGGCCTTCGGGCTCGGGGTGCAGCAGGGTGATGCCGTGGTGTCGCTCGGGGCGTCGGGCTCGGTGATGGCCGTGCACCACGAGGCGCTCGTCGACGCGCGGGGGATCATCACCTCACTGGCGGACGCCACGGGACTGCATCTGCCGGTGGTCCACACGATGAACGCCGTACGGGTCCTGCGCGGCACGGGCGAGATGCTCGGGGTGACCGACCTGGAGGAGCTCTCCGCGCTCGCCATGAAGTCCACGCCGGGCGCGCACGGGCTCGTCCTGCTGCCCTACCTGGAGGGCGAGAAGACGCCGAACCTGCCGCACGCGGCGGGCACGCTCACCGGGCTGCGGCGCGAGTCGATGAAGCCCGAGCACCTGGCGCGGGCCGCCTTCGAGGGGATGCTGTGCGGGCTCGGCGACGCGCTCGACGTGCTGCGCGGGCGCGGGGTCGAGGTCCGCCGGGTCTTCCTGCTGGGCGCGGCCGCCGAGCTGCCCGCCGTCCAGGCCGCCGCGCCGATGCTGTTCGGTACGCAGGTCGTGGTGCCGCAGCCCGCGGACTACGCGGCGATCGGCGCGGCCCGGCAGGCGGCCTGGGCACTGACCGGTCAGCTGCCGTACTGGCAGGGGGCGGCGGCGCAGGTCTTCGAGCCGGGCGAGGAGCTCGCGGTGGGGCAGGCGGTGCGCCAGCAGTACGCGACGGTGCGCGAGCAGTCCCATCCGGGGGCCTTCGCCTCCTGACCCTCCGCAGCGAAGGGCCGCACGAAGATCCTTAAGTGGGCCCACTTCTTTACCCGGGCTGAAATTTGACCCGGTCATGGGTTAATCGGTTGCACACGCACGGGTCGGGTGTCGCAGGATTGAGGGCCACCTCGCCCATCCTGCCGACACCCGACTCCTCGAGAGACCGAGCGTGCTCATAAGACTCCTGCGGACGTACCTGCGTCCGTACCAGAAACCCATCGCCCTGCTGGTGCTGCTGCAGTTCCTGCAGACCTGCGCCGCGCTCTACCTGCCCTCCCTGAACGCCGACATCATCGACAACGGTGTCGTCGAGGGAGACACGGGCTACATCCTCACCTTCGGCGCCATCATGATCGCCGTCACCGTCGTGCAGATGGTCTGCAACGTCGGAGCCGTCTACTTCGGCGCGCGGACCGCCGCGGCGGTCGGCCGGGACGTGCGGGCCGCCGTCTTCGACCGCGTGCAGTCCTTCTCCGCGCGGGAGGTGGGCCAGTTCGGCGCCCCCTCCCTGATCACCCGGACCACCAACGACGTCCAGCAGGTGCAGATGCTGGTCCTGATGTCGTTCACGCTGATGGTGTCGGCGCCCATCATGTGCGTGGGCGGCATCGTGATGGCGCTCGGCCTGGACGTACCGCTCTCCGGGGTCCTGCTCGCCGTCGTGCCCGTCCTCGGCATCAGCGTGAGCCTGATCGTGCGGCGGCTGCGGCCGCTGTTCCGCACCATGCAGGAGCGGCTCGACACGGTGAACCGCGTGCTGCGCGAGCAGATCACCGGCAACCGCGTGATCCGCGCCTTCGTGCGCGACACCTACGAGAAGGAGCGCTTCCGCGGCGCCAACGCCGAGCTGACCGAGGTCTCGCTCGGCACCGGCAGGCTGCTCGCGCTGATGTTCCCGATCGTGATGACCGTCGTGAACCTCTCCTCGATCGCGGTGGTGTGGTTCGGCGCCCACCGCATCGACAGCGGCGGCATGCAGATCGGCGCGCTCACCGCGTTCCTCGCCTATCTGATGCAGATCGTGATGTCCGTGATGATGGCCACCTTCATGTTCATGATGGTGCCGCGCGCGGAGGTCTGTGCCGAGCGCATCGAGGAGGTCCTGGACACCGACAGCAGCGTGGTGCCCCCGGCCGCCCCGGTGCGCGAACTGCGCAGCCACGGCCACCTGGAGATCCGGGACGCGGGCTTCCGCTACCCCGGCGCCGAGGAGCCCGTCCTCAGGTCCGTCCATCTGGTCGCCCGGCCCGGCGAGACGACCGCGGTGATCGGGTCGACCGGCAGCGGCAAGTCGACGCTGCTCAGTCTCGTGCCCCGGCTGATCGACGCCACCGAGGGCGAGGTGCTGGTCGGCGGCGTGGACGTGAGCACCATCGAGCCCGCGCTGCTGGCACGGACCGTCAGCCTCGTACCGCAGAAGCCGTACCTGTTCGCCGGCACCGTCGCCACCAACCTGCGCTACGGCAACCCCGACGCCACCGACGAGGAGCTCTGGCACGCGCTGGAGGTCGCGCAGGCCAAGGAGTTCGTCGAGGGCCTGGAGGAGGGCCTGGACGCGCCCATCTCGCAGGGCGGCACCAATGTCTCCGGCGGCCAGCGCCAGCGCCTGTCCATCGCGCGCACGCTCGTGCAGCGCCCGGAGATCTACCTCTTCGACGACTCCTTCTCCGCGCTCGACTACGCCACCGACGCGGCGCTGCGGGCCGCGCTGGGCCGCGAGACCTCCGAGGCGACCGTCGTCATCGTCGCCCAGCGGGTGTCGACCATCCGGGACGCCGACCGCATCGTGGTCCTCGACGAGGGCCGGGTGGTGGGCACGGGCCGCCATCACGAACTGATGGAGAGCAACGAGACCTACCGGGAGATCGTGCTCTCCCAGCTGACGGAAGCGGAGGCCGCGTAATGCCCCCAGGTGGTATGGGCGGGCCCATGATGGGCCCCGACTCCCGGTCGATGAACTTCAAGGGGTCCGGCAAGCGGCTGCTCGCGCAGTTCAGGCCCGAGCGCGCCACGATGTACGCGCTGCTCGCGGCCGCCGTCGTGAGCGTCGCGCTCTCCGTGCTCGGCCCGAAGATCCTCGGCCGCGCGACCGACCTGCTCTTCGCGGGCATCGTGGGCCGTGACATGCCCGCGGGGACGACGAAGGAGCAGGCCCTGGACGCCCTGCGCGCCAAGGGCGAGGGCGGCATGGCCGACATGCTCTCCGGCGTCGACTTCACCCCCGGCGAGGGCATCGACTTCGGCGCGGTGGGCGAGGTCCTGCTGCTCGCACTCGGCACCTTCCTCATCGCGGGCCTGCTGATGGCCGTGGCGACCCGGCTCTCGAACCGGGTCATCAACAAGACCGTCTTCCGGATGCGCGCCGAGGTCCAGTCGAAGCTGTCGCGGCTTCCGCTGTCGTACTTCGACAAGCGCCAGCGCGGCGAGGTGCTGAGCCGCGCGACGAACGACCTCGACAACATCAACCAGACGCTGCAGCAGACGATGGGGCAGCTCATCAACTCGCTGCTGACCATCATCGGCGTGCTGGTGATGATGTTCTGGGTGTCCCCGCTGCTCGCCCTGGTCGCGCTGGTCACCGTGCCGCTGTCGTTCTTCGTGGCGACGAAGGTCGGCAAGCGGTCGCAGCCGCAGTTCGTGCAGCAGTGGAAGACCACCGGCAAGCTCAACGCCCACGTCGAGGAGATGTACACCGGGCATGCCCTGGTAAAGGTGTTCGGCCGCCAGGAGGAGTCCGCCGAGGCCTTCCGCGAGCAGAACGAGCAGCTCTACGAGGCCGGGTTCAAGGCCCAGTTCAACAGCGGTGTCATGCAGCCGCTGATGTTCTTCATCTCGAACCTGAACTACGTGCTGGTCGCCGTGGTGGGCGGCCTGCGGGTGGCCTCCGGGTCGCTGTCCATCGGTGACGTGCAGGCGTTCATCCAGTACTCGCGGCAGTTCTCGATGCCGCTGACGCAGGTCGCCTCGATGGCCAACCTCGTGCAGTCGGGCGTCGCGTCGGCCGAGCGGGTCTTCGAGATCCTCGACGCCGACGAGCAGGAGGCCGACCCGGTGCCGGGCGAGCGTCCCGACCGCCTGGAGGGCCGGGTCGGGATGGAGCACGTGTCCTTCCGCTACGAGGCGGACAAGCCGCTCATCGAGGACCTGTCGCTGGTGGTGGAGCCCGGTCACACGGTCGCCATCGTCGGACCGACGGGCGCCGGCAAGACCACGCTGGTCAACCTGCTCATGCGGTTCTACGAGGTGACGGGCGGCCGCATCACCCTGGACGGCGTCGACATCGCCGGGATGTCCCGGGACGAGCTGCGCACCGGGATCGGCATGGTGCTCCAGGACACCTGGCTGTTCGGCGGCACCATCGCGGAGAACATCGCGTACGGCGCGTCGAAGGACGTCACGCGCGAGGAGGTCGAGGAGGCGGCGCGCGCCGCCCACGCCGACCGTTTCGTGCGGACGCTGCCCGACGGGTACGACACCGTGATCGACGACGACGGCACGGGCGTGAGCGCCGGCGAGAAGCAGCTCATCACCATCGCGCGGGCGTTCCTGTCCGACCCGGTGATCCTGGTGCTCGACGAGGCGACGAGCTCCGTCGACACCCGTACCGAGGTGCTCATCCAGAAGGCGATGGCGCGACTCGCGCACGGGCGCACGTCCTTCGTCATCGCGCACCGGCTCTCCACGATCCGTGACGCGGACACCATCCTGGTGATGGAGAACGGCTCGATCGTGGAACAGGGCACGCATGACGCGCTGCTGGCGGCCGAGGGCGCCTACGCGCGGCTGTACGCGGCCCAGTTCGCGCAGGCGGTCGCCGAGGTCGACTAGGCCCGGAGCCGGAGACGGGGCCGGAAACGGGGCTGGTGTCGGGGCGTCCCTCAGGGGGCGCCCCTCAGTCCAGGTAGCCCCGCAGCTGGTCCGCGAAGGCGTGGTCGCGGAGTTTGTTGAGGGTCTTGGACTCGATCTGGCGGATGCGTTCGCGGGTCACGCCGAAGATCCGGCCGATCTCCTCCAGGGTGCGGGGGCGGCCGTCCGCGAGGCCGTAGCGGAGCTGGACGACCTTGCGCTCGCGCTCGCCGAGCGTGGACAGGACCGCCTCCAGGTGCTCGCGGAGCAGCAGGAACGCCGCCGATTCCACCGGGCTCGTCGCGTCGCCGTCCTCGATGAGGTCGCCGAGCGCGACGTCGTCCTCCTCGCCGACGGGCGCGTGCAGCGAGACGGGTTCCTGCGCCAGGCGCAGCACCTCGCTGACGCGCTCGGGCGCCAGGTCCAGATGGGCGGCGACCTCCTCGGGCGTGGGTTCGTACCCGCGCTCCTGGAGCATGCGGCGCTGGACGCGGACGACGCGGTTGATGAGCTCCACGACGTGCACCGGCACGCGGATGGTGCGGGCCTGGTCCGCGAGGGCGCGGGACATGGCCTGACGGATCCACCAGGTCGCGTACGTCGAGAACTTGTAGCCGCGGGCGTAGTCGAACTTCTCGACGGCCCTGATCAGGCCGAGGTTCCCCTCCTGGACCAGGTCGAGCATGGTCAGGCCGCGGCCCACGTACCGCTTGGCGACGGAGACGACCAGGCGCAGGTTGGCCTCGATGAGGCGGCGCTTGGCCATCCGGCCGAGGACGACCAGCTTGTCGAGGTCCAGGGCGAGTTGGGAGTCGAGGTCGGGGGTGTTGCTCAGCTTCTCCTCGGCGAAGAGACCGGCCTCGACGGCCCGGGCCAGCTCGACCTCCTCCGCCGCGGTGAGCAGCGGGATCCGTCCGATCTCGCGCAGGTACTGGCGGAACAGGTCGGACGAGGGGCCGCCGGCGTCGGCGCGGCTGCGCGGGGTGGGCAGATCGAGGGTCTCCGGCTCCAGCGCCTCGGGGGCGTCCTGGGCTTCGGGAGTTTCGGGGGTCTCGGGGGCTGCGACGTTCGTGTCCGGTGCGGTCGCCGCGTCCGGTGTCGTCGCCGTGTCCGGTGTGCCCGGCGCCTCCGGATGCCGGCTCCCGCGGCTCTGCGGTGGCACCGACTCCAGGACGCCGGATTCCGCATCCGCGCGCGCGGCGGTGTCGGTCTGGGTGAGGGTCTGGGTCTGCACGGGGGCGACCTCCAGGGTGATCGCAGCTGAGGCGTGCGGCAACGGGAGAGGGACGACGGCCTCGCCGCTGTCCGTCCCGGACACGATGTGTGGAACCGCGGGGGTGTCGGACCCGCTGTCTGCGGGTCGGCCGCGCTCCGAGGACTCAGGCACCGGAACCCAGTGTGGGGCACGACACACGGCCGCCACGAGGGGCGTGCGGTGACTTTTTGAGTCCGGTCCGTGACCGCGTGGTTACCCGGCGGGTAACCCCTGGGCCCCGGTCGAATCCCCCCGGGGCCCGCGAAGGCGCCCTCAGAGCGCGTCCGCGCCCCGCTCGCGCAGCGCCTGGCCGTACTGCTGCAGGACCCACAACTCGTTCTGGACGGCGACCAGATGCTGCGGGTCGCCGCCCGCGCCGAGCCGGGCGAGGCTGCCCTGGACGTCGCGGATGCGGCGGTCGACGGCGCGCAGCCGCACCTGGACGAGCTGGATGCCCGCGTACATCTCGTCGACCGTCTTGCGCAGGATCGCCTCGACGGCGAGCTCGGTGACCATGGAGCGGACCGCGTCGTCGGGCGCGGCCTCGCGGACGCGCACGAGGTACTCCTGGGGGTCCTGCGCGCCCTGCTCCGCGCCGCCCGCCTCCTCGATGGCGCGGCGCACCGCGGCGTAGGGCGGGGCGGTGAACTCGTCCAGGCCGTACGCGTCGAAGGCCGGGGAGACCAACTGCGGGTACTGCAAGGCGAGTTTGAGCAGCTCCCGCTCGGTGCGGTGGGCGGGGCTGCGGAGGTTGAGCGCGGGGCCGCTGAAGCCCTGGGGTGCGCTTTCGTACGCCGGTGCGTGGCGCTGGGGGGCCGGGGCGGGGCCCCGGCCGCCGCGGTCGCGGGCCCAGCGGGCCAGCTGGGCGACGCGCTTGACGACGAACTGGGTGTCGAGGATGCCGAGCATGCCGGCGAGCTGGACGGCGACCTCGTGCTGCGCGCCGCTGTTCTTGATGCGGGCGACGACGGGGCCGGCCTCGTCCAGGGCGGCGGCGCGGCCCGCGGGGGTCTCCAGGTCGTACCGGGCGACGATCTGGCGCAGCGCGAACTCGAAGAGCGGGGTGCGTGGTTCGACCAGGTCGGCGACGGCCGCGTCGCCCTTGGCCAGGCGCAGCTCGCAGGGGTCCATGCCGTCGGGGGCGATGGCGATGTAGGTCTCGGCGGCGAACTTCTGGTCGTCCTCGAAGGCGCGCAGGGCGGCCTTCTGGCCGGCCGCGTCACCGTCGAAGGTGAAGATCACCCGGGCCGAGCCGTTGTCCATCAGGAGGCGGCGGAGGATCTTGATGTGGTCGCCGCCGAAGGCGGTGCCGCAGGTCGCGATGGCGGTGGTGATGCCCGCGAGGTGGCAGGCCATCACGTCGGTGTATCCCTCGACGACCACCGCGCGGCTGGACTTGGCGATCTCCTTCTTGGCGAGGTCGATGCCGTACAGGACCTGGGACTTCTTGTAGATCGCCGTCTCGGGCGTGTTCAGGTACTTCGGGCCGTTGTCGTCGTCGCGGAGCTTGCGGGCGCCGAAGCCGACCACGTCGCCGCCGATGTCGCGGATGGGCCACATCAGGCGGCCGCGGAAGCGGTCGATGGGGCCGCGGCGGCCCTCCTGGGAGATGCCGG
This sequence comes from Streptomyces sp. NPDC041122, assembly GCF_055592445.1. Classification (NCBI taxonomy): domain Bacteria; kingdom Bacillati; phylum Actinomycetota; class Actinomycetes; order Kitasatosporales; family Streptomycetaceae; genus Streptomyces; species Streptomyces sp. NPDC041122. The sequence continues at coordinate 356,907 of NZ_JBVIYQ010000001.1, forward strand.
AGAGGGTCAGCTCCTTGTCGGTGAAGCCCTTGCCGCGCAGATAGCGGGTGAGGTGGTCCCAGCCCGCGGGGCTGTAGCCCACGCCGAAGTGCGCGGCGGCGGCCTGGTCGAAGCCGCGCTCGGCGAGGAACTTGCGGCCGATCTCGGCCTCGGGGCTCTCCAGCTGGTCCACGTAGAACTGCGCGGCGATCTTGTGGGCCTCGACCAGGCGGATGCGCTCGCCGCGCTGGTGGGCGGGGTTGTACCCGCCCTCCTCGTAGCGCAGCGTGATGCCCGCCTGGGCGGCGAGGCGCTCGACCGTCTCCGAGAAGGTGAGGTGGTCGATCTTCATCACGAAGGCGATCGTGTCGCCGCCTTCCTGGCAGCCGAAGCAGTGGAAGAGACCCTTGCTCGGGCTGACCTGGAAGGACGGGGACTTCTCGTCGTGGAAGGGGCACAGGCCCTTGAGGTTTCCGCCCCCGGCGTTGCGCAGCTGGAGGTAGTCGGAGACCACGGCGTCGATCGGGACCGCGTCCCGAACCGCCTTCACGTCTTCGTCATTGATCCTGCCTGCCACGTAGGAATACTACGGGGCGCCTGTGACACTCCTGCCCGGCCGGTCACCCCAGGAGCGACGCCAGAGGGGTCGACGGGTCCGCGAGGGCGTCGGTGCCGGGTCGCGCGCCCTCGCGGATCAGCTGCTGGATCGGCTCCGTGACGTCCCACACATTCACGTTCATGCCCGCGAGGACCTGGCCGTCGCGCAGCCAGAAGGCGATGAACTCGCGCTTGCCCGTGTCGCCGCGGACCACCACTTGGTCGTACGTGCCCGGGGGCGCCCAGCCGGAGTACTCCAGGCCGACGTCGTACTGGTCGGAGAAGAAGTAGGGCACGCGGTCGTAGCCGACGTCCTGGCCGAGCATCGCGCGGGCCGCCGCCGGGCCGCCGTTGAGGGCGTTGGCCCAGTGCTCCACGCGCAGGCTGGTACCGAAGAGCGCGTGGCGCACGGAGGCCACGTCGCCCGCCGCGTAGATGTCGGGGTCGGAGGTGCGCAGGGAGGCGTCGACGGCAATGCCGCCGCCGTCCGCGCGGTCGGCCAGCTCCAGGCCCGCGGACTCGGCGAGGGCCGTGCGGGGGGCCGCGCCGATCGCCGCGAGCACGTCGTGCGCCGGGTGCTCCTCGCCGTCGTCCGTGCGGGCGGCGAGGACCATGCCGTCCTGGCCGGTGATCTCGGTGAGCTTCGCGCCGAAGTGGAAGCGGACGCCGTGCTCGGCGTGCAGGTCGGCGAACATCTGGCCGACCTCGGGGCCGAGGACGGCGTGCAGCGGGGTCGGCTCCGGCTCGACGACGGTGACCTCCGCGCCGTACTCACGGGCGGCCGCGGCGATCTCCAGGCCGATCCAGCCGGCGCCCGCGACGACCAGGTGGCCGTTGTCCCTGCCGAGCGAGGCCAGGACGTTGCGGAGCCGGTCGGCGTGGGCCAGACGGCGCAGGTGGTGAACGCCCGCGAGGTCGGTGCCGGGGACGTCCAGACGACGCGGCTCGGCGCCGGTGACGAGCAGGAGCTTGTCGTAGCGGATGACGGTGCCGTCGCCCAGGCGCACGTTCTTGGCGGCGCGGTCGATGGCGACGACGGTCTGGCCGAGGTGCAGTTCGACGTCGGCCTGCGCGTACCACCCCGGTTCGTGGACGAAGACGCTGTCGCGCTCCTCCTTGCCGAGGAGATAGCCCTTGGACAGGGGCGGACGCTCGTACGGGTGGTCGCGCTCGTCACCGATGAGGATCACCCGTCCGGTGAACCCTTCGGAGCGGAGCGTCTCGGCCGCCTTGGCGCCGGCCAGCCCTCCTCCGACAATGACGAACGTCTGATCCGCGTCGACCACTTGATGCCTCCTTGCCCGGGGTACCGGGGATGTACCCCGGAAGAACACAGACTTGCCACTCGGTCTTGCCGCCACAGGGAGCGTCCCGCACGGAGCGTGATGCGGGAAGGGGGCGTGGCCCCGACTGGCCACATTCCGTCACCCCCTGTGGTCACTCCATGGTCACTTACCGTCGTTCCGCCGGGACACGGCCCAGGGCTTCGCCGTCATCCGCGTGTGCAGGGCGCGGGCCGCCGCGTCGGTGAGCGACGCGATCTGGTCGATCACCACGCGGCGGGCGGCCCGGTCGTCGGCCGCCTCCTCGTACAGCGCGCGGAACTGGGGGTCGAGGCCGTCGGGGGCGCGGGCGGTGAGCGCCTCGGCGAGCTCGGCGACGATGATCCGCTGGTCCGCGCGGAGCCGCTCCTGGGCGGGGCGCTGCATCACATAGCGGTCGGCGACGGCCTTGAGGACCGCGCATTCGTGGCGCGCCGCGCGGGGGACGACCAGCTCGGCCGCGTACCGCGTGAGGGCCCCGTTGCCTCCCCCCGTGCCTGAACGGCCCCGGAGGTGCCCCCACCGCGCGCGGGTGGCGGTCTCCGCGGCGAGACAGAAGCGGCCGATGAGCTGGCTGGTGGCGTCCTTCAACCGGGCCTGGGTGACGGCCGATCCGTCGTACCCGTGCGGCCACCACTCCTGCTCCAGGAGGCGGTCGAGGGCCTGGGCGAGCTCTTCGGGGTCGGTGTCCTCGGGCACGTACCGCCCGATCGCGACGGCGTAGATGTCCTGGCGCTCGGGCTCGGCGAGCAGCGCTTCGGGGTCGATGTGCCCGGCGTGCAGGCCGTCCTCGAAGTCGTGGACCGAGTACGCGACGTCGTCGGACCAGTCCATGATCTGCGCCTCGAAGCAGGTGCGGTTCCCCGGCGCCTGCGCGCGCACCCAGTCGAAGACCGGCCGGTCGTCCTCGTAGACGCCGAACTTGGTGGAGGCCGGGTCGGTGGGGTGGCCGCCTCGCGGCCAGGGGTACTTGGTGGCGGCGTCCAGGGCGGCGCGGGTGAGGTTGAGGCCGACGCTGACCAGTTCGCCGCCGCGCGAGCGGACGAAGCGCTTGGGCTCTATGCGGGTGAGGAGCCGGAGCGACTGGGCGTTGCCCTCGAAGCCGCCGCAGTCGGCCGCCACTTCGTTCAGCGCCTGTTCGCCGTTGTGCCCGAACGGCGGGTGTCCCAGGTCGTGCGAGAGGCACGCCGTCTCCACCAGGTCGGGGTCGCAGCCGAGGGCGGCGCCGAGCTCGCGGCCCACCTGGGCGCACTCCAGAGAGTGCGTCAGCCGGGTGCGTGCGCTGGCGTCCCAGGCCTGGTTGCGGGTGCCGGGCGTGACGACCTGGGTCTTGCCTGCGAGACGGCGCAGCGCGGCGGAGTGCAGGACCCGCGCGCGGTCGCGCTGGAAAGCCGTGCGCCCCGGCCTCTTGTCGGGCTCGGGGGCCCACCGGTCGACGGCCGCCTCGTCGTAGGCGCTGTAGACGCCGTGGGCGGTGCGGGCCTCGGGTCGCGCGTGCGGTGCTGTGCCTTCCATGCACCGACAGTAGACGCAAGCAGTGACAAACAGGGATCTGGCCCCGGTGATTTCGGCCTGCGTCAGACGCTGCTGAGACGGCGTCCCCGCGCCGGTGCGGGGGCGGTGCGTGCCTGGTCGTAGCGGTGCAGGACGAGCCGGGCGAGCGCCGGATGCGCGCCGAGCGGGGCTGCCGCGAGCCAGGGGGCGGCGGCCGCGCTCCGGGCGGCGAAGCGGCCCGGCGCGGTGAAGTACGCGGCCACGGCGGTCCGTGTCCGCCCCTGTGCGGCGAGGGTGTCGAGCGCCTGCGGCACGGTGCGGGCACAGGCGGCGGTCGGGGCGGCGTAGGCGGGGACGACGGGGACGCCGATGCGTTCGGCGAGCAGTGCGGCGGCGGTCTCCGTGTCGGCGGCCGACTCGGGATCGCGGGAGCCGGCCGCGGCGAGGACCACGGCGTGCCGGCGGCGCTCGCGCGCACCCATGGTCCGCGCGGGCCAGCCCTCCTGGACGAGCCGGGCGTGCAGCGCCTCGGCGAGCAGCGGGTGCGGACCGAGCGGGCCGGCGACGCGCGTGTCGACGGCGCGGGCGTCCGCGGCGGCTCCGGGTATGTCGCGCTTGACGTGCTGGCCCCGGCCGAGGAGCAGGGGGACGAGGACGGCGGCCTCGTGGGCCAGCGTGTCGAGGGTGTCGGTGAGCAGGGGCTCGTTCAGTTCGATGTGGCCCAGGCGGACGGTGAGGCCGGGGCGCTGCTCGCGGACGCGCTCGGCGAGGGCCGTGACGGTGGCGAGGGCGCGGGGGTCGCGGCTGCCGTGGGCGACGAGGACGAGAGCGGGGCGGCCGGGGTGGGGGCGCCGGGTGGGCCGGGTGTCGAGCTGGTGGCCGAGCTGGCTGGTGATCCGTTCCATGAGCTGCGCCGTACTGTCGAGGTGAGGGCTGCCGGACGCGGGGTGAAGCGGGTTCGACGGCGTCATGGACCGAGGATGGCGGGGCGATGTTGCCGGGGCGTTGCGCGGTGGTGACGGCTGTTTTCCCCGCGCTCACGGTGGGCGGCGGGGCGCGGTCAGGGTCCGGGCCGGGGTGATCTCCGGGTTGTTTCGGGGGCGGGAGCCGCTGACGCGGTGGGTGGCGGCGTTTACGGTTGTGGCAGTGATCGGATCGGGGGGATCCGGTGGATACAGGGGCACGGGGGCGGATGACGGTGGAACGACACGGGGCGCGGGGACGGGACCACGAGCCGGAAGACAACCGGGCGCGCGAGCGGGAACGGCCGGGGTGGGCGCGGAGGTCGTGGAGTGCGCGGCCGCGCAGGCCGGCCTGGCTGCGCATGCCCCGCACCCGCACGGAGCAGCGGCGGACCGTGCAGGTCCTGATGGCCCTGTGCGTGCTCGCGCTGTCCCCCGCGACCTGGCTGTTCGTGACCACGGACGACAAGGTCGGCACGGTCGAGGACGCGCCCCGCTCGCGGGTCGCCATGGTCTTCGGCGCGGGGCTGTGGAAGGGCGAGCCGTCGCCCTATCTGGCCCACCGGCTCGACGCGGCGGCCGAGTTGTACCGCAAGGGCCGCATAGAGGTCGTGCTCGTCACGGGCGACAACAGCCGTGCGGACTACGACGAGCCGGACGCCATGCGCGTGTACCTGAAGAAGCACGGCGTGCCGGGGCGGCGGATCGTGAGCGACTACGCCGGGTTCGACACCTGGGACTCCTGCGTCCGCGCGAAGAAGATCTTCGGCGTGGATCAGGCGGTGCTGATCAGCCAGGGCTTCCACATACGCAGAGCGGTCGCGCTGTGCGACGCGGCGGGCGTCTCGTCGTACGGCGTGGGGGTCGACGCGGTGCACGACACGACCTGGTACTACGGCGGCGCGCGGGAGGTCTTCGCGGCGGGCAAGGCGGCGCTCGACGCGGCGTTCCGGCCCGATCCGCACTTCCTCGGGCGGCAGGAGCCGGGCGTGGAGCGGGCGTTGGCCTCGCGCCGCTGAGCGACCGGAGCCGGGGCACGTCTCACGGGGCGCGGGCCCCGCACGCGCAGCCCCCCGCGAGGCGACCGGCCCGGCCTCACAGCCGGACGCCGGCGACGCTGAGGCCGGCTTACCGCGTGCGTAACGTGATCACGCCGGGGCACGTAACACGCCCGGCGGAGGCTGGGCGGCATGCACTCCACGGCGACACCGGCGACACCGTCGACTCCCCCGGCCACGGACCCGGCTGCCCGGGCCAGGGTGACGGCGACCCACTGTCCGTACTGCGCGTTGCAGTGCGGGATGGGCCTCCAGGCGGGGCCCGGCGGCGGGCTGGAGGTGGTGGAGCGTGCCGGCTTCCCCGTCAACAAGGGGGCGCTCTGCGGCAAGGGCCGCACGGCTCCCGAGGTGCTCTCCTCGCGGGTGCGCCTGACGGAGCCGCTCGTCCGGTCCCCCGCCACGGGCGCACTCGCACCGGCCACCTGGGAGGAGGCACTCGACCGGATCGGCGACGAGCTGTCCCGCGCACGGGCGGAGCACGGGGCGGACGCCTGCGGGGTGTTCGGCGGGGGCGGTCTGACCAACGAGAAGGCGTACGCACTGGGGAAGTTCGCGCGGGTGGCGCTCGGCACCTCGCAGGTCGACTACAACGGCCGCTTCTGCATGTCCTCGGCGGCGGCCGCCGGGCAGCGGGCGTTCGGTCTCGACCGGGGGCTGCCCTTCCCGCTGGAGGACGTGGCGCGCACCGGCTGCGTGATCCTCGTGGGGTCGAACCTCGCCGAGACCATGCCGCCCGCGCTGCGCTACCTCACGGAGCTGCGGGCGAACGGCGGCACGCTGATCGTCGTGGACCCCCGCCGGACCCGGACCGCCGAGCAGGCCGACCTGCACCTGGCGCCACGCCCCGGCACGGATCTCGCCCTGGCGCTCGGCCTGCTGCACCTGGTCGTGGCGGAGGGTCGCACGGACGAGGCGTACATCGAGGAGCGGACGAGCGGATGGGGGGAGGCACGGGCGGCGGCGATGGCGCACTGGCCCGAGCACGTGGAGCGGATCACCGGCGTGTCGGTACCCCAACTGCGCGATGCCGTACGGCTCTTCTGCGGCGCCGACACCGCGATGGTGCTCACCGCGCGCGGGCCCGAGCAGCAGGCCAAGGGCACGGACACCGTCGGGGCGTGGATCAATCTCTGTCTGGCCACGGGGCGCGCCGGGCGGCCGTTGTCCGGGTACGGCTGTCTGACGGGCCAGGGAAACGGCCAGGGCGGACGCGAACACGGCCAGAAGGCGGACCAGTTGCCCGGTTACCGCAAGCTGACCGATCCGGCGGCGCGGGCGCATGTGGCGGGCGTCTGGGGTGTGGATCCCGACTCCCTGCCGGGTCCGGGCCGGTCGGCGTACGAGCTGCTCGACGCGTTGGGCGGGGACATCAGGACGCTGCTCCTGATGGGGTCCAACCCGGTCGTCTCCGCGCCGCGGGCCGCGCACGTGGAGGAGCGGCTGCGTTCGCTGGACTTCCTCGCGGTGGCGGATGTGGTGCTGTCCGAGACGGCCCAACTGGCGGACGTGGTGCTGCCGGTGACGCAGTGGGCGGAGGAGACCGGGACGGTGACGAACCTGGAGGGGCGGGTGCTGCTGCGGCGCCGGGCGGTGTCCGCGCCGGACGGGGTGCGCAGCGACCTGGAAGTACTGCACGGGCTCGCGGCCCGGCTCGGTCACGGGAAGGGGTTTCCCACGGAACCGGAGGAGGTGTTCGAGGAGTTGCGCCGGGCGAGTGCGAGGGGCCCGGCGGACTATTCGGGGATCAGTTACGAGCGGCTGAGGGAGGACGACGGGGCGGGGGTGTTCTGGCCGTGCCCGGATGACGGCTCGGACGACAGCTCGGCCGACGTGGCGAAAGGGCCGGGAGGGACAGAGAGGCCGGGAGAGGCGGAGGGGGCCGGTGGTGGGGTTCGGCATCCCGGGACGCCGCGGCTGTTCCTGGACGGGTTCGCCACCGAGGACGGGCGGGCGCGGTTCGTGCCGGTCGTGCACCGGGCCGCCGCGGAGGAGCCGGACGCGGAGTATCCGGTGCTGCTGACCACGGGGAGGGTGCTCGCGCAGTACCAGTCCGGGGCCCAGACGCGGCGCGTCGACGAGCTCAACTCCGCGGCTCCGGGGCCCTTCGTGGAGCTGCATCCGCGGCTCGCCGCGCGTCTGGGGGTCGGGGAGGACGATCCGGTCGCCGTCGTCTCGCGGCGTGGCCGCGCGGTGGCTCCGGCGCGGGTCACGACGGCGATCCGCGCGGACACGGTCTTCATGCCGTTCCACTGGCCGGGCGAGGGCCGGGCGAACACCCTGACGCATCCCGCGCTGGATCCCGTCTCGCGGATGCCGGAGTTCAAGGTGTGCGCGGTGCGGTTGGAACGGGCGTAGGGGTCGGTGTCAGGGGGTGGGAATCGGTGCGGCGGTGCGCGGTGGTGCGGAGGGGGCAGGGCGGCGGGCCGCGGTGGTGGTCGGGGGCGGCCCGCCGTCCTACGCGGGCAGGGTCAGCAGGTGCGGCCGATGTAGTGCGCGCCCTGGATCTTGGCGGCCGGGCCCAGCCAGGTCCTGCCCGGGCCGACACAGCGCTCGTAGTCGGGGCTCATGGCCACCCGCACCTTGATGACGACGCGGGAGCCGTCGCTCGTGCAGTGGTTGTAGAACGCGTCGCTGGAGGTCTCGTAGAACCCGCAGGGGTTCAGGGCCGCGGCCGGTGCGTGAGCGGACGCGGTGCCCGCCACGGGGAGGCCGAGGGTGAGGGCCGCGGCCGAGAGAAGGACCGGCAGCGTTCGGCGAAGGCTCATGGGCAACTCCTGCTGAGGACGTGGTGCTCGCGCACCGGCTCGTGCACCGACCGGTGCGGACCCGGTGCGGACAGAGAGTCGCATCGACCGGCGCCTCCCGTGATCACGCGGGCGGCGCTTGTCGCTCGCACGGGCGAGGAAGTCCACCGGATCGAGTGCGCCGGCGGGGGCTGCCGGGCGCTTGTTGCTGGGTGCAAGCTGTTGCTGGGGGCGTGTCGCCGGGGCGCTTTGCGGCCGGGTGCTCAGTGGCGGGGTCTGAAGGCGGTCCAGTCCCCGCCGTCGATCACCGTTCCGGAGGTCAGGAGGCCGGCCGCGAGGCGTGGGGCGGCGACGTAGATCCAGGCGCGGGTCGGCGTCCCGTCCGGGGTGACCACGTCGCGGGCGACGCGCTCGTACAGGTTGCGGGGGTCGCCGGGGACGTACTCCTCCAGGAGGTCCAGGGCGGTGAGGAGCCGGTCGTAGGCGGCGGGGCGGGCCGTCACCAGTTCTCCGTGGACCGGGCCGTGCCCTGTGGCCTCGACGGCGTACGGGTATCCGGGTCCTTCGTAGAGGACCGCGCCCGGCCACCGGGCGGGTTCCTCCGCTGCGGTCCGGCCGCGCAGGTACGCGGCGTGGTTGGGCTCGCCCGGGCGCAGGGTGCCGTAGACGAAGAACGGCAAGTCCACACGCCGGCCGTGCGCAGCGTCCATACGACGATTGTGCACAGCTTCGGCCAGAGGCGAGTGCCCGGGCCGAAGGTCCCGAACATGGCGGTTCAGCCGCTCTTAGGCGCAGCTGTTACATAACCTCCCGTTTTCCGTGATGGACGGTTCCTACCTTCGAGAGCGGTGGCCGGCCGTTCTGCCGAATCCCCGGTGCAGTCCCCCGGCCGGCCACCACCAGCGCTCCCCCCACGTGACGGTCACCTCCCCATGAACCCGATGCCCCGCCGCCCGCTCCTGCTGGGCGCCGCCCCCTTCGCCGCCCTGGCCGCCTTCGGGCTCGCCGGGTGCGGCGGCACGAACGGCCTCGGCCACGGTGAGGCCGCGCCGACCGTCTCCGTGCAGCCGCGCCCCGAGGCGGTCTGGCCGGCCTGGACCGGTACGTCATCGCGGGCGCCCGGCGCCGAGGCCGCCACGCGCCAGCCGCCGCCGAGGCCGCTGAAGGGGCTGCCGCGCGTCGGCTCCGGGGGGCTGGCCTCGGTGGACGTGCATGCGGTCCTGCGGGCCGACCCCCGGACGAAGCCGCTGGCCGGCCGCGGGACGATCGACCGGCCGGGGCGCGCTGGGCTGCGGCCGCCGAAGTTCGTGGATCTGACCGGCGACAAGAAGCCCGAGATGCTCGTGGCCGCCGACACCGAGAGCGGGCGGTCCGTTCTGGCCGTCTACCGCGAGCGCGGCGGCAAGGTCTATCCGATCCTGTTCACCTCCGGCAGGAATCTGGCCGTCGAGACGATCGGCCCCGATCTGCTGGTCCGTACGCCGTGTTCGGAGGGCGGCGAGCAGGCCGTGCGGTTCCACTGGGACGGCGCGCGGATGTCCACGGTCAGCGACATCAAGAACTACAAGCGCTCCGACCGGCCGGCCGGCTCCTTCCAGCAACAACCCGGCACCTCCACGCCCACCCCCTCCACGCCCCCGTCCCCCTCCGCGTCCCCGTGAGGACCTTGATGCCGCGGGCGGCCGGGCCGCGTGCGCACGGGATCCCGGCGGCCCTGGCCCATGTCCGTGCCGTGCCGGGCCGTCTCGGGCTGCGCTGGAAGATCGCCGCGCTGCTCGCCGCGGGCTGCGCCGTGGTCGCCGTCGCCATCGGCGTGCTCGTCCACGACGCCCGCCTCGACCAGGTCACCGACAGCGCCCGCTCCGGCGCGGTGGCACAGCTCGTCCGCGTACGGCAGTTGTACGAGCTGACGGGGCAGGTCGACGAGGACGACACGGGGGCCGCACTCGACGACCCGCGGCTGCCCGAGCCGTTGCGGCGGGCCGCGCTGGCCGGGCAGCGCACCACCTACCTCGACATGGCGTCGGACGACCCGTGCGTCTGGGCGGCCCGGCCGGTCGGCGACCATCCGCGCCACGTCCTGTCCGTCCGGGAGTCGCTGCGGCAACAGGCGGACGAGATGGCGGAGTTCGACCGGCAGCTGCTCGTCTCGGGTGCCGTCGTCGTCGGCCTCGCCGCGCTCGGCGGCGCGGGGCTCTCCAGTCGGCTCAGCCGTGAACTGCGCACCGCGGCGGCCATCGCGCGCCGGATCAGCCAGGGTGAACTCGACGCCCGCATCGGCGGTCCGCGGCGGTCCGGCGGGACGCACGGCAGGAACGAGGTGGCCGAACTGGCCACCGCCGTCGACACGATGGCCGCCTCCCTGCAACAACGCCTGGAAGCAGAGCAGCGGTTCACCGCGGATGTCGCTCACGAGCTGCGCACCCCGCTGACCGGCCTGTACACGGCGGCCGAGCTGTTGCCGGCGAGCCGGCCGACCGAGCTGGTCCGCGACCGGGTGCGCGCCCTGCACGTCCTCACCGAGGATCTGCTCGAAGTGGCGCGGCTCGACGCGGAGGTGGAGAAGCCTGACCTGGAGGTGCACCCGCTGGGACGGCTCGTCGAGGCCATTGCGGAGCGCACGGGCGGTTCGGCGGCGAGCTTCACGGCGCAGGGCGCGGAGAGCGCGTACGAGACGTACGTACGGACCGACGCGCGGCGCCTGGAGCGGATCCTCACCAACCTCGTCAGCAACGCCCACCGGCACGGCGGCGCCCCGGTCGAGGTGCGGGTCGACGGCGTGGAGGTCAGGGTGCGCGACCACGGGGCCGGCTTCCCCGAGCGGTTGCTGGCGGACGGTCCGCAGCGGTTCCAGACCGGGGCGCGCGAGCGCGGCCAGGGCACCGGCCTCGGCCTGACCATCGCGCTCGGCCAGGCCCAGGTGATCGGCGCCCGGGTGACGCTCGCCAACGCCGCGGACGGCGGGGCGGTGGCGGCGGTGCGGTTGCCGCAGGCCTGACCTCGGAGGTGGGGGGTGAGGCTGCCGTGGGCCTGGACCCGCCGCTCGGGGCGCGGAATCGGGCGGCGCGCACCTTGGGCACGGGGGGGCGGCCTGGGCACGGGCGGTGCGTACCTTGGGCGCGGGCCGGCAGTCACCCCTGACTACGCTGGCGGCATGACCCAGCGCCTCGCCCCGCTAGCCAAGGAAGCCACCATCGGCGAGCTCGCCGAGCGCAGTGGCGTCGCACCCTCCGCCCTGCGGTTCTACGAGAGCGAGGGGCTCATCACGTCCCGCCGCACCTCGGGCAACCAGCGCCGCTACAGCCGGGACACCCTGCGCCGCGTCGCCTTCATCCGCACCTCCCAGCAGTTGGGCATGCCGCTGGCCACCATCCGTGAGGTGCTCTCCCTGCTCCCCGAGGACCGCACCCCGAACCGGGCGGACTGGGCCAGGATCTCCGAGTGCTGGCGCGAGGACCTCGACGAGCGCATACGGACCCTGCAGCGGCTGCGCGACAACCTCACGGACTGCATCGGCTGCGGCTGCCTCTCGCTCTCCCGGTGCGCGCTCTCCAACTCGTGGGACGCGCTGGGCTCGCGCGGGCCCGGCCCGCGCCGCGTGGTGGAGAAGGAGATCCCGTGCGCCACCGGGACGTGCGCGTCCGCGCCGACGGACCGGACCGCACCGGAACAGACGGCCGTACCGGAACAGACGACCGCACCGGAACCGCCGGCCGTGCCGGAGCAGCGGCAGGGCGGCGACGCGGCGCCCCGCAAGCGCCGGGCCGCCGACGTCTCGTAGCCGTCTCTTAGCCGTCGCGGCGACATCGCGTAACCGGCGCGCGGACGTCTCGTAGCGTGTCCGCATGACTATCACCGCACTGGTCGAACGCATCGAGATCGACGGACAGCCGGCCACCGCCGAGGCCCTGCTGTGGCCCGCGCTCGTCCAGACCGGGCACTTCACCGCGATGCAGGTCAGGGGCGGCAGGGTGCGCGGCGTCGACCGCCATCTGGCCCGGCTCGACGCGGCCACCCGCGAGCTCTTCGGGCACGCCGTCGACGGGGAGCGGGTGCGCGGCCTGATCCGGCACGTCCTGCGCGACGACATCACGGAGGCGACCGTGCGTGTCTACGTCCACGCCCCGGACGGGGAGCCGTCGTTCATGGTCACCGTCCGGCCGCCGACGGAGCTGCCGGTCACGTGGGAGGAGCGGGCGCAGTCGCTGCGGTCCGTGCCGTACCAGCGGCCCTTCGCCCACATCAAGCACCTGGGCGGCTTCGGGCAGGCGCGGCACGCCGAGCTCGTGCGCCGCGACGGCTTCGACGAGGCGCTGCTCACGGGCCCGGACGGCGCGGTCAGCGAGGGTGCCGTCACGAACGTCGCCTTCTTCGACGGCGACTCGGTCGTGTGGCCGAGTGCGCCGCACCTGTCCGGCATCACGATGCAGCTGGTCGAGGCAGGTCTGCCCGCCGCGGGCCTGCCGACCCGGCACGCGCCGGTGACCCTCGCGGACCTTCCGTCGTACGCGGCGGCCTTCGTCACCAATGCCTGGGGGGTCCGGCCGGTGCGGCGGATCGACGACGTGACGTACGGGATCGACGAGGAGCTGATGGGGAGGGTGGCCGGGGTCTACGAGGCGGTGCCGTGGGACGCGGTCTGATCCCCCGGACGGCCCACCCGGCGGGCGCGGGTCACCCATTCACCGGCGTCCCGCGCACCCTTCGGGCAGTTTCCCCCGCTGCCCCGGTGACCTGCTGGAACACATCCGTCACCGCGTCCCCGAAGGCCCGAACCCGGCGTTTCTGACGGCTCATCAGGAGGCGTGGGCCGCCCGCTGCCACTTACCTCGGTAGAGCGGGGTTCGACCGACGCAGCGGCACTTGGGGGTGCCGCGGGCCGTGCCTGCGCGAAGGCCCTCGGAGGAACGAGCAATGCGCAACGCCCGCCTGCTGACCGGTACCGCTCTAGCCGTGGCGGTGGGCGCCCTGTCCGTCCCCGCCTTCGCCTTCCCCGTCCTCGCCGTGGCCGGTGCCCCGGGGCCGCCCGCCGGGGACCTGCAAATCCAGCCGGCCACCGTCACCCCCGGCTCCGCCGTCACCGTGCACACCACGGCGTGCGGTCCCGGCGGGACGGCGGCGGGCGACGCCAGCGCGGTGGGCGCGGGAGCGTTCACGATGGCGCCCGGGGCGCACCAGGAGAGCGGTGAGGCCACGGCAGGCCGCTTCGAGGTGCCGCCGTCGGCGCAGCCCGGCACCTACGAGATCGTCGCGAAGTGCTCGGGCTCCGGCGGTTCCGGGGCGAAGGGCAAGCGGATCGCGGGCGACCTGGTGGTCACGATCACCTCCACCGCGGCGGCCGGCGAACGGCCGCACCCGCAGCCGCGGGGACATGTGAAGACGGGGGTCGGCGGCGCACTCGGCCCCGACCCCGTGCAGACCGCGGCGGGAGTGGCGGCCCTGGCCGTCGCCGCCGCGGGCGGTACCTGGCTCCTGCATCGCCGGGCGAGAGGCGACAGGATCTGACGGACACCCTCCGCTGTCCACCGGTACCGCCGCCCCCGCCCCTTCCCGGCCCGTGTCCCCTCGCGGGCGGGGAGGGGGACGAGGGAGTGGCCCGACCGATCCCGAGGGGGACGCCGTATGCGCCGTACACGCCGCGCACCGAAGTCACGTACGCGTTCCCGCACGGGGCCCGGTCAGCGCCGCAGGGTCGGGAACGCGCTCATAGGCACGGTCACCGCCGTGGCGCTGTGCGCCGGGACGTGGCTGCTGAGCAGTGGCGCGCGGATCCATCCGCCGCCGCAGCCGTCCGCCGCGCAGGCCGCGTCGTCGGCGTCCGCCGCGTCCTCTTCCGCCGGGTCCGGCACGCACGATCACCCGCACGGCCAGGGACTGCGGTCGACGCCCCCGCGCGCCTCCGCATCCGCCTCCCCGGCCGGTACCGCGCCGCTGCCGCCGTCCCCGCCCGACCGGGTGCGGATCCCCTCGATCGGCGTCGACACACCGTTGATGGGGCTCGGCCTGACCAAGCAGGGCAGTCTCGACGTGCCGCCGCCGGAGCGGAAGAACCTGGCGGGCTGGTACGAGGCGGGCACGACGCCCGGCGAGCGCGGCACCGCGATCGTGGCGGGCCATGTCGACAACAAGGAGGGCCCGGCCGTCTTCTACCAGCTGGGCGCGTTGCAGAAGGGCCGCACGATCGAGGTCGAGCGCAGGGACGGCAGCGTGGCCGTCTTCACCGTCGACGCCAACGAGGTGTACGACGCCGCGGACTTCCCCGACGAGAAGGTGTACGGCGCGGCGCCCCGCCCGGAGCTGCGGGTCATCACGTGCGGCGGCAGATACTCCAAGCGGACGGGCTACCAGGGCAACGTGGTGGTCTTCGCCCACCTCACGGCGGTGCGGTGAGAGGTGGGGCCGGTGCGGCGCGTCACGCCGGCCACTGTTCGTAGGCCATCTTCAGGACCAGGGCGAAGACCGTGGTCAGCAGGACCACGCGGACGAAGCCGCTGCCCTTCTTCAGGGCCGTGCGCGCGCCGAACATGCCGCCCGCGAGGTTGAAGACGGCCATGAGGCCTGCCAGCTGCCACAGGACCGCGCCCTGCCAGGCGAACATCGCGAGGGCGCCCGCGTTGGTGCAGCAGTTGACGATCTTCGCGGTGGCGGAGGCGGAGACCAGGTCGAGGTGGAGCACCGCCGTCAGGGCGAGCACGAGGAAGGTGCCGGTGCCGGGGCCGATGAGGCCGTCGTAGAAGCCGATGCCGAGGCCCGCGAGGCCGATCGCGGCGAGGATCCGCTGCGGCGAGGCGGGTCCGGTGGCCGGGGCCGTGCCGAATGCGGGCCTGAGGATCACGAAGGCGGCGACGGCGAGCAGCACCACCATGATCACGGGTTTCAGGACCTCCGTGCTCATCCCGGCCGCGAAGAAGGCGCCGCCCATCGACCCCGCGAGCGCGGCGAGACCGATCCGTACGGCGGTCGGCACGTCGACGGGCGTCTTCCTGACGTACGTGACGGCGGCGCCGGTCGTGCCGACGATCGCCACGGCCTTGTTGGTGCCGAGGGCGTGCGCGGCGGGGGTGCCGCCGGGGAGGCCGAGGAGCAGGGCGGGGAGCAGCAGCAGTCCCCCGCCGCCGACCACGGCGTCGATCCAGCCGGCCGCGAGGGCGGCGAGGCAGAGGACGACGATCGTGGTCAGGGATATGTCAGGCATGATCGCGACCTTAGGTACCGGATGATCACGCCGTCCACGAAACGGCGGAGAGTTGAGGGTCTTCTGAGGTCCCCCCGGGGGACGTCCGGGGGGCAGCCGGGGGGGTATCCGGGGGCCGAGCGGGGCAGTCGCCCTCAGGGCGCCGCCTGCGGTGCCGGTGCGGTCGGCGAGGTGCGGTCGGGGGCCGGGGGCGCCGCCGGGTCGACGGCCAGGGCCAGCACCGTGGCGACCAGCGCGCTCGCTCCTGCCAGGCCCGCCGCGAGTCTCCGGCGGGCCTGGAGGGTGGGTCCCGGGGCGGGGGCGACGGGCTTGCGGTGACGTCCCATGTGCTTGGGTGACCAGCTTTCGTTCTCGGGGGCGGGCGGGCGGGCGGATGGGAGGGGTGCGGGAGCGGGGCGGTCAGAGTGTGAAGTGCTCCGCGTGGATGTGGTGGGCGGGCACCCCCGCGCGCAGCAGCGCCGTCGTGGCCGCGGTCGTCATGCCGGGCGGTCCGCACACGTAGACGTCGTGCTCGGCCAGGTCCGGGACCAGGTTGCGCAGGGCCTGCGGCGCGAGCGGGGAGAACGCGGCGTCGGAGCGCCCGAGCAGATAGTGCAGGCCCGCCCCGCGCCGCTCCGCGATCGCCTCCAGCTCCTGCCGCAGGACGAGTTGCTCGGCACTGCCCGCGCGGTAGAGCAGCGTGAGGTCGCCCGGCCCGCCGGGCAGCGTCTCGAACAGGGCCCGCATCGGCGTGATGCCCACGCCGCCCGCGAGCAGCAGCACCTTGCGCCGCGTGCGCCGGTGCGCGGTGAGCGCGCCGAAGGGGCCGGTCGCCAGGACGCGGGTGCCCGGCCGCAGGCGCCGCATCCGGCGGGTGTGGTCGCCGGCCGCCTTCACCGTGATGCGCAGCATGTCGTCGCGTACGGGCGCCGAGAGCGAGAACGGCAGCGCGGTGCGCCAGAGCCTGCGCTGGAGGAAGCGCCACCGGAAGAACTGGCCGGGCTCGGCGCGCAGGTGGTCGACCCCGATGCCCTGCACCGTGACGGAGACGACGCCGGGCCCCTCGACGCGGACCTCGGTGACGCGCAGGCTGTGGCGCAGCGCCTGCCGTACGGGGACGACCAGGCGGTACCAGCCGAGCAGGACGGCGACGGTGGCGTGCAGCAGCGACCAGAGCCACAGGGTGAGCACGCCGGCAGCGACGTCCGGGCCCGCGAGCTGATGCGCGAAGGCGAGGGCGGCGCCGAGGTAGGTGAGCAGGTGGACGGCGCGCCAGGTCTCGTGCGAGACGCGGCGGCGCAGCGCGCGGGCCGAGGTGGCGCCGACGGCGGCGAGCAGGGCGGTACCGGCGGCGGCCGCCGCGACGCCGGGGTAGCCGAGCAGGCCGAGGGCGGTGCTCAGCAGGTCGGTGCCGGTGTGGGCGGCGTATCCGCAGAGGGCGAGCAGGGCGTGGGCCGCGCACAGGCCGAGCACGTACCGGCCGCCGAGTGCGTGCCGCCGGGCGAGCAGGTCGGCGCCGACGCCGTGCTCGACGGCGGGGACGCGGGCCATCAGGAAGAGCATGACGAGAATCCCGTACCCGGCGAGCAGCCCGGTGAGGTGCGCCGCGGTGGCGCACAGCACGTCGAGGCGGGCGGACGGCTCCACCTGCGCGGCCCACAGTGCGGTGACGGCGAACGCGCCGCCGAGCACGCCGGTCCGCAGGGCCCGGGGCGAGACGCGGACCGGGGGGACGGGGGTGGGGGCGGGGGGCGGAGCCGGGGTGGCGGGATTCCTCCCCGGGGTGCCGGGGTTTCCCGGTGCCGCGTCCGTGCCTCGCGGCGGGCGCGGGGAGACACCTCGCCGCCGCCCGGGCGACACGCCCCGCAGCACCCTCCGTGCCGTGCCGTGCCACACCCTCGGCGCCGCACCCCGGTGCGCACCCGACGGCCTGCCCGGCGGCACCGGTGGCGCCCCCACAGGCGGTGCCTCCGCAGGCGGCACCGCCACCGGCTCACCATGCCTCGGCTCACCGTGCCTCGACCCGCCATGCCTCGGCCCGCCGCGCGCCGGCTCACCGCCCGTCGGCGGAACGCCAGGTTCCGGTGGGGCGTCCATCTGGCGCAGGTACGCGGCGAGCGCGGGGTACGCGTCGAGTCTGGGGTCGGCTGCCTCGGTGGTCACGGCGGCACACTAGGCGCCGTGAGGGGTCGAGATCCGCTGGTCAGGGGCGTTCGCCGGTTCCTTAAGGCGGCCTTGAGGAACCGCTCAACAGGGGTTAAGCCATGGGCCCTCACCGCCCTCCCCCGCCGCCGCTGAGCGCAGCGTTCCCCGTGGGAAACAGCTCCGATCCTGCCGGGTAACACCCGCACCGCAGGCTCCTGGACATGACCTCCTCAGCGCAGCCGCCGGCCACCGGCACCGCACCGGCCCCCGGTGTGGTGGTGATCGGCGCGGGGCTGGCCGGCGCCCGCGTGGCGCAGCGCCTCGGCTCCGGCGCCGTCCTGATCGGTGAGGAGGAGCACCCCCCGTACAACCGCGTCCTGCTCGCCGAGGTGCTCGCCGGGCGGTACGGCCCCGAGGTGATCGCCCTGCCGCGTCCGGAGGGCCCCGTGCTGCGCACCCGCGCGGTCCGGATCGACCGCACAGAACGCCGGGTACTGTGCGCCGACGGCACCGTCGTCCCGTACACCACCCTCGTCCTCGCGACCGGCTCCAATCCCGTACTGCCGCCGCTGCGCGGCCTGTTCGCGTCCGGCGCCCGGGAACTGCCCGGCGGCGTGCACGCGTTCCGCACCATGGACGACTGCCTCGCCCTGTCCGCGGCGGTGACGGCGGGCGTCCGCGTCGTCGTCATCGGCGGCGGCCTCCTCGGCGTCTCGGCGGCCCGCGCCCTCGCCCGGCGCGGCGCCCAGGTCGTGCTGGTCCAGCAGGGCGAGCGGCTCATGGAGCGCCAGCTCGACCCGGCCTCGTCCGGCCTGGTGCACCGCCACCTCACGGGCATCGGCGTCGAGGTGCACACCGAGTGCCGGGTGCGCGGCGTCCGGGTCGCGGACGGCGCGGTGCGCGGTGTCGTCCTCGCCGACGGATATCTCCTGGAGACGGAGCTGACCGTCGTCGCCTGTGGCGTACGGCCCCGCACCGGTCTCGCCCGGGCCGCCGGCCTCGACGTGCGCCGGGGCGTCGTCGTGGACGACCTGCTGCGCACGTCCGACCCGCACATCCGGGCCGTCGGCGACTGCGCGGAGCACGACGGCCGCGTCTACGGGCTCGCCACGCCCGCCGTGGAGCAGGCCGACGCGCTCGCCGAGGCCCTCCTCCGGGACACGGCGGACGCGGACCCCGCAGACGCGGACCCCGCAGGACGGGACGCCCCCGCCCGCACACCCGCACGCCCCTACACCGGCACCCGCGCCCTCACCCGCCTCACCCTGCCGGGCCCGGGCCCGCTGGATCTCGCGGCCTTCGGTGACCCCGAGCCGCGCCCCGACGACGACGTCGTCCAGCTCACCGACGCCACCCGCGGCACCTACCGCAAGGTCGTCGTCCGCGACGGCCGGCTGGTCGGCGGCGTCCTGCTCGGCGAGCTCGCCGCGGTCGGCGCGCTCGCCCGTGCCTGGGAGGCCGACGACCCGCTGCCCGACGACGACAGTCCCCTGCTCCACCTGCTCGCCCACGACGGACTCGCCCACGACGGACTCACCCATGACGGAGGCCGCTGACATGTCCACGCCCGCACCGACCCCGACCCCCCGCCCCACCCTCGTGCTCGTCGGACACGGCATGGTCGGCCAGCGGTTCCTGGAGGCCGCCGCCGAGCAGGGCCTCACCGCGAGCCACCGGATCGTGGTGCTCTGCGAGGAGCCGCGCCCCGCCTACGACCGGGTGCAGCTCACCTCGTACTTCTCGGGCCGCACACCCGACGAACTCTCGCTCACCGACCGGGCGTTCCTCGACGAGCACGGCATCGAGCTGTACGTGGGCGACGCGGCGGAGAGCCTCGACCGGGAGGCCAGGACGGTCACCGCGCGCTCCGGCGCCGTCTTCGCGTACGACGCGCTCGTGCTCGCCACCGGCTCGTACCCCTTCGTGCCGCCGGTGCCCGGCAAGGACGCGGCGGGCTGTTTCGTCTACCGCACCATCGAGGACCTGCTCGCCATCGAGGAGTACGCGAAGCGGCGCGCCACCACCGGCGCGGTCGTCGGCGGCGGGCTGCTCGGCCTGGAGGCGGCGGGCGCCCTGAAAGGGCTCGGCCTGACCACGCACATCGTGGAGTTCGCGCCGCGCCTGATGCCGGTGCAGGTCGACGAGGGCGGCGGCGCCGCGCTCCTGCGCACCATCACCGGCATGGGCCTGCGCGTGCACACCGGCACCGGCACACAGGAGATCGTGACCGGCGAGGACGGCGCCGTGACCGGCATGAAGCTGTCCGACGGCAGTGAACTCGCCACGGATCTCGTGGTGTTCTCCGCCGGCGTCCGGCCGCGTGACCGACTCGCCCGCGAGCACGGCCTGGAGGTCGGCGAGCGCGGCGGCATCACCGTCGACGAGCGGTGCCGCACCAGCGACCCCCACGTGTACGCGATCGGCGAGTGCGCCCTCGCGGCGGACGGCCGGGTGTACGGCCTGGTCGCGCCGGGCTACGAGATGGCGCAGACGGCGGCCGCCGCCATCGCCTCCCGCGAGGGCCGTTTCACCGGCGCCGACCTGTCCACCAAACTGAAGCTCCTCGGCGTCGACGTGGCGTCCTTCGGCGACGCGCACGGCGCGGCGGAGGGCTGCCTCGACGTCGTCTACACCGACTCGCGGTCGGGCACGTACAAGAAGCTGGTGATGGCGCCGGGCGGCGAGCTGCTGGGCGGGATCCTGGTGGGCGACGCCGAGGCGTACGGGCTGCTGCGGCCGCTCACCGGGTCCGTACCGCCCGTCCCCGCCGAGCAGTTGGTGCTGCCCGCGGGCGCGGGGGCGCCGGTCGCGCTCGGGCCGGAGGCGCTGCCCGGCTCGGCGGTGATCTGCAACTGCCACAACGTCACCAAGGACCGGATCTGCGCCTGCTCGTCGCTGCCCGAGGTGAAGAAGTGCACCAAGGCCGGTACCGGATGCGGCAGTTGCCTGAAGGTGATCGGGCAGCTGCTGCCGAAGAGCGGCGACGACGGACTGTGCGGCTGCTTCGCGCAGACCCGCCAGGAGCTGTACGAGATCGTGCGCGCCCTGCGCGTCACCTCCTTCCGCGAACTGCTCGACGGACACGGCCGCGAGGAGGCGCGCGGCGGCGAGGGCTGCGACGAGTGCAAGCCGGCGGTCGGCTCGATCATCGCCTCGCTGGCCCCCACGATCGGCGCCGGCGGCTACGTCCTGGACGGCGAGCAGGCCGCGCTCCAGGACACCAACGACCACTTCCTCGCCAACCTCCAGAAGAACGGCTCCTATTCGGTGGTGCCCCGCATCCCCGGCGGCGAGATCACCCCCGAGAAGCTGATCGTGATCGGCGAGGTGGCCCGGGACTTCGGCCTCTATACGAAGATCACCGGAGGCCAGCGCATCGACCTGTTCGGCGCCCGCGTCGAACAGCTGCCGGTCATCTGGACGCGCCTGGTGAACGCCGGCTTCGAGTCGGGCCACGCCTACGGCAAGGCGCTGCGCACCGTGAAGTCCTGCGTGGGGCAGACCTGGTGCCGCTACGGCGTGCAGGACTCGGTGCGGATGGCCATCGACCTGGAGCTGCGCTACCGCGGTCTGCGCGCCCCGCACAAGCTGAAGTCGGCGGTCTCCGGCTGCGCCCGCGAGTGCGCCGAGGCCCAGTCCAAGGACTTCGGCGTGATCGCCACGGCGAGCGGCTGGAACCTGTACGTCGGCGGCAACGGCGGCGCCACCCCGCGCCACGCCGACCTGCTCGCCCAGGACCTCGACGACGCCGGCCTGGTGCGCCTCATCGACCGGTTCCTGATGTTCTACATCCGCACCGCCGACCGCCTGGAGCGCACCGCGGCCTGGCTGGACCGGATCGACGGCGGCCTCGACCACGTGCGGGACGTCGTCGTCCACGACTCGCTCGGTATCTGCGACGAGCTGGAGGCACTGATGGCCGCGCACGTCACGCACTACCGCGACGAGTGGGCCGAGACCCTCGACGACCCGGAGCGGCTCGCGCGCTTCGTGTCGTTCGTGAACGCGCCGGGCGTGCCCGACCCCACGGTCGGCTTCGTCCCGGAGCGGGACCAGATCAAGCCCGACCTCCCCCTGCTGTCCCTCTCCCCCCGCCCCCTGGAAGGAGCGACGCGATGAGCGACCCGACCGCCTCGCACGTCCAACTGCGCCTGGACGACGACTGGTTCGCGATCTGCGACCGTGCGCGGCTGATGCCGGGCCGCGGCCTCGCCGCCCTGCTGCCGGACGGCCGGCAGGCGGCGCTCTTCCTGGACCGGGAGGGCCGCACGTACGCGATCGACAACCGCGACCCGTTCACGGGCGCCGCGGTGCTCTCCCGGGGGCTGCTCGGCACGGAGCAGGGGCGGCCGTTCGTCGCCTCGCCGCTCCTGAAGCAGCGGTTCGACCTGGAGACGGGGCGGTGCCTGGACGACGAGGAGGTGTCGGTCGCGGTGCACCCGGTCCGGATTACTTGACCGTTCGTTCCAGAATCGCGTACCGTCTTCCTCGTGGCCAGGACCAAGGAATTCGATCCGGACGCCGCGCTGCAGTCGGCCCTGGAGCTGTTCTGGCGGCGCGGCTACGAGGCGACGTCGATGGCGGACCTCGTCGAGGCGCTCGGCATCGGGCGCGCCAGCATCTACGCGACCTTCGGGAACAAGCACGCGCTGTACCTGAAGGCTCTGGAGCGGTACGCCGCCGCCCAGAACCCGCGCCTGCTCGCCGAGCTGTCGCAGCCCGGCCCCGCACTGCCCGCGGTCCGCGCGGTGGTGCGCCGCTTCGGGAGCGAGGCCGCCTCGCCCGAAGGGCGTCTGACCGGCTGTTTCATCACCAACACCGCCACCGAGCTGGGCCCGCACGACCAGCCGGCCGCCCACTTCGTCGAGCGCAGCTGGGAGCACATGGAGACGCTCCTGCACTCCGCGCTCGTCCGCGCGCAGGCCCAGGGCGAGCTGTCGCGGGACCGCGACCCGCTGGCGCTCGCGCGCATGCTCCTGACCCTGATGCAGGGGCTGCGCGTGATCGGCAAGGCGTCGCAGGACCCGGCCCGCGTGCGGGACGCGACGGAGCAGGCGCTGACCCTGCTCGACTGAGCCCCGCCCCGCCATCCATCGCACGCCCCGGCCTCCGGGCTGTTTTTTTGTGACCTCATACTGAACCGATCGTTCAAGAAAAGAGTACCGTCATGGCTTCAGCAGCCCGCTCCCGCTTCGCCGGCCGTACCGCCCTCGTCACCGGCGGCGGCTCCGGCCTCGGCCGCGCCATCGCGCTCGCGTTCGCCGCCGAGGGCGCGAACGTCGTCGTCGCCGGGCGCACCGAGGGCCCGCTCGAGGAGACCGTGGGCCTCGTCGAGGACGCGGGCGGCACGGCCCTCGCCGTCACCGCCGACGTCTCCCGCTCCGCCGACCTGGCCGCGCTCGTCGCCGCCACCGTCGACCGCTTCGGCTCCCTGGACGTGGCCGTGAACAACGCGGGCATCCTGCGCGGCGGGCGCCCCCTTGCCGAACTGCCCGAGGACGAGTGGCGCCTGATGCTCGACATCAACGTCACCGGCGTCCTGCTCGCCCTCCAGGCCGAGGTGGCCCAGATGCGCACACAGCCGGGCGGCGGGGCGGTCGTCAACGTCGGCTCCACGCTGGGCGCGCACACCAGCGCCCCGGGCACGGCGGCGTACGGGGCGACCAAGGCCGCCGTCTCCGCGCTGAGCCGCGCGGCCGCCGCCGAGCACATCCGGGACGGCGTCCGCATCAACACCGTCAGCCCCGGCTCCTCCGACACCACCATGTCCTTCCGGGCGGGCGAGACCGAGGCCGACCGGGCGGCCCGCATGAAGGAGTCGACGCCGCTGGGCCGCGTCTCGACGACCGAGGAGGTCGCCGCGGCCGTGCTGTACCTGGCGTCGGACGAGGCCGGATCGGTCGTCGGCGCCGATCTGGTGATCGACGGCGGCGCGGCGGCCTGAGGCCCGGCTCCCTGCCGTAGGCTCCCCCTCCCCCTTACCCTTGGGTACGAACTCGACCTTACCCATGGGTAAGAACTCGACGGAGAGGGAGCCTTGCCATGGCCGCGTGGACCGCGAGCGACATCCCCGACCAGAGCGGCCGCACCGCCGTGGTCACCGGCGCGAACAGCGGACTCGGCTACGTGACCGCGCGCGAGCTGGCCCGGCGCGGCGCCCGGGTGATCCTCGCCTGCCGCAGCGAGGAGCGCGGGAGCGCGGCGGTGGCCCGGATGCTCACCGAAGTGCCGGGCGCGCACATCGAGTTCGGGCGGCTCGACCTCGGGGACCTGGCGTCCGTACGGAAGTTCGCGGCGGCGTACGCGGACACCCGCCTCGATCTGCTGATCAACAACGCGGGCGTGATGGCGCTGCCCTTCCGGCGCACCGTGGACGGCTTCGAGACGCAGTTCGGCGTCAACCACCTCGGGCACTTCGCACTGACGGGGCTGCTGCTGCCCCGCCTCCTGGAGCGGTCCGGTTCGCGGATCGTGACGGTCTCCTCGGGGCTCCACGCGCTCGGCAACATCGACATCGGCGACCTCAACAGCGAGCGCCGGTACCGGCGTTGGCTCGCCTACGGCCGGTCCAAGACGGCGAACCTCCTCTTCACGCACGAGCTGGCGCGCCGCCTCGCCGCCGACGGCTCCGACACGGTCGCCGCGGCGGCGCACCCCGGGTACGCCTCGACCAATCTGCAGAGCGCGGCGCCCCGGATGGAGGGGCGCAGGGCCGCGGCGCGGGTCGCCGCGCTCGGCAACCGGATCTTCGCGCAGTCGGCGGAGGCGGGGGCGGTGCCGATCCTCTACGCGGCGACGGCGCCCGGGGTGCGGCCCGACTGGTTCACCGGGCCGCGGGGGCTCGGGTTCCGTGGTGGTGCGGGGCCCTCTTGGCGGGCGGTGTGGACGCGCAACGACGTGGCCGGTGAGCGGTTGTGGGCGGCGTCGGAGGATCTGACCGGCGTCCGGTTCCCGTAAACAGTCCCCAGCCCCTCAAGCAGCCCGCCGTGGCCGTTTACGCCGCCCCGCGGAGTTCCAGTACCGCCAAGGGGATGAAGCCCGGGCCGTCGCCCGTCTTCGGGGTGTTCCTGCCGTTCAGGCGGTGCAGGAGGGCCAGGGCCATGCGTTCGCCCTGGGACTTCGCCCTCGTCGCGTTCGGGCCCCGGTGGAGGCCGTCGACCGTGGCGCGCCACAGCTGGACCCAGCGGCCGAAGTGTTCCGCGGTGAGCGGGCGCGCGGAGTGCAGCGCCGCGTGCGGGGCGAACGCGTCGCGGCGGTACTCCGCGCCGCGGAAGAGCGCGCGCTCCCAGAAGTCGGTGATGCGCGGGAGATGGACGTCCAGGTCCGTCCCCGCGATCTCCGTGAAGAAGGGGCCGATCAACGGGTCGGCGAAGGCGGCCGTGTAGAAGCGGCGCAGCATCACGTCGAGGTCGGCGCGGGAGGAGATGTCCACGCCTGCGACTGTGCCACGGGCGGGGGACGGGGCGCCCGGGGCCCGGAGGATGTGCGGGGGCCGGGGGACGCGCGAGGACCGGGAGATGTGCGGGGTGTCCATCCCTCCACCGTCCGCCCCGCCGCTCGCCTCCCCCAGGGGCGAAGGTCCCCTCAGCGCAGGTCGGAGGCCTCGAAGACCGCCGCGGCCGCCGCCTTGTCGGCGCGCGTGACGAGGCGTCGCAGTTCCGTGCGGCCGGTCCTGAGCAGCCCCGTCTCGCACGCCGTGCGGGCCCCCGTGTCCAGGCGGTGCAGGAGCAGCGGGTTGTCGACCAGGGTCTGCGGGTCGAGCTCGACCCGGTTGCCGAGCGAGTCGCACAGGACCAGGCGGGCGGCCACGCCCTCGTTGTGCCGTACGGCGGTCAGCAGACAGGTGCAGACGTGCCGGCGGCACCCGAGCCCCCGTACCGCGAGCCAGCCGGGCCCCGCGGTCACCCGTACCGGGTGCAGCACCACGTAGAGCAGCGCGGAGAGGCCGGCCCACAGGCAGACCCGGGCGGCGGTGAGCGTGCCCGCCGCTCCGTCGACGACCAGGACGAGCCCGAAGAGCGCGCACGCGCAGAAGACGGCGGCCCGCACCTCGGCCGCCCAGCCCCGGTCCACCGTGACCTGCGCCGAAGCGGTGGCGGACGCCGGAGCAGGAGCGGCGGCCGAGGCCGGCCTCGGCATGTCGTGTCCCATGAGTCCCATGAGCGGCACCGTAGAACGGCCGGACGCCCGGCGTCACCGGCGTTGACGTGGTGTATACACACAGCGAGCGCGCCTTGACGCACCGCTGACGCGGAAGGGGGGCTCCGAAGGGTGACACCCGGCCGCAACACCCCTGTCGTCATCCCTGTGCATGGTTGATCGTTGAGCCGGGCAGACAAGGGCACGCCACGGAGATCCGACGCGACGACATCACCCAGGGGGACGGCCGCCATGACCATCAGCCGCAGGACACTGCTCGCCACGGGCGCGACAGCCGCCACCGGCGCGGCGCTCGGACTGCTCACCGCCTGCGGGTCCAACACCGGGCGTGGCGGCGGTGGTTCGGGCGGCGACGGGCCGCGGCTCGCGCAGTGGTACCACCAGTACGGCGAACCGGGCACCGAGCAGGCCGTGAAGCGGTACGCCGCCGCGTACAAGAAGGCGGACGTCAGCATCCAGTGGCGGCCCGGCAACTACGACGAGCAGACCGCCGCGGCCCTGCTCACCGACTCCGGCCCCGACGTCTTCGAGGTCAACGGGCCGTCCCTGGACCAGATCCGGCGCGGCCAGGTCGTCGACCTCACCGACCTGTTCGAGGGCGTGAAGGACGACTTCAACCCGGTGCTGCTCGCCCCCAAGACCTACGACGGGAAGATCTGGTCCATCCCGCAGGTCGCCGACATGCACCTGCTCTACTACCGCAAGAGCCTGCTCGACGACGCGGGCGTGCGGCCGCCGAAGACCATGGACGAGCTGGTCGACGCGGCGAAGGCGCTCACCACGAAGAAGGTGAAGGGCCTCTTCCTCGGCAACGACGGCGGCGCGGGCGCCCTCGGTGTCACGCCCCTGTACGCGGCGGGCCTCTCCTCGGTCACCGAGGACGGCGAGGTCGGCTTCGACGACCCCGCGGCCGCCCGCGTGCTCGGCAAGCTGCGCCAGTTGTACGCCGACAAGTCGCTGCTGCTCGGCGCGCCCGCCGACTGGTCGGACCCGTCGGCGTTCGTGCAGGAGCTGACCGCCATGCAGTGGTGCGGCCTGTGGGCGCTGCCCGCCGTCCGCAAGGAGCTGGGCGACGACTTCGGCGTGCTCGCGCTGCCCGCCGACGGCTCGGGCGGCAAGCCCGCGCTGCCCGTCGGGTCGTACGGGGCGGCGGTGAGCGCCCGCAGCGACCACAAGAAGGAGGCCAAGGCCTTCCTGAAGTGGCTGTGGATCGAACGGACCGATTACCAGGAGGACTTCGCCCTGTCGTACGGGTTCCACATCCCGGCCCGGCTCTCCCTCGC
This sequence comes from Streptomyces sp. NPDC041122, assembly GCF_055592445.1. Taxonomy (NCBI): domain Bacteria; kingdom Bacillati; phylum Actinomycetota; class Actinomycetes; order Kitasatosporales; family Streptomycetaceae; genus Streptomyces; species Streptomyces sp. NPDC041122. The sequence continues at coordinate 383,825 of NZ_JBVIYQ010000001.1, forward strand.
GAAGAAGGCGGACAAGCTGAAGGAGGGCCCGGCGGCGGACGCCGTGCGCTACTCCACCCAGTACGGCTACGCGGAGCCGCTGCTGTGGACGCCGGCCGCCCGCACCGCGTACCAGGACGCGCTGAGCCGGATCATCAAGTCCGGCGCCAACCCCGAGAGTCAGCTGAGGTCCGTCGTGCGCACGGTGCGCGCGGAGCTGGACCGCGCCAAGAAGAAGTCGTGAGGCGGGTGCTCGGCACGCAGAACCGCACGCTGTGGTTCTGGGTGTTCGTCGGGCCGTTCGCGCTCGGCCTGGTCCTCTTCACCTACGTACCGCTCGCCTGGAGCGTGTACCTGAGCTTCTTCGACGCCCACAACACGGTGTCCCCGACCGACTTCATCGGCTTCGACAACTACACGTCGATGTTGCGGAACGACGCGTTCACCGACAGTCTCGTCACCTTCGCGGTCTTTTCCGCCTTCATCGTCCCGACGACGTTCGTGCTGTCCCTCGCGCTCGCGCTGATGGTGAACCGGCTGCGCCGCGCCCAGGCCTTCTTCCGGTCGGTCTTCTTCCTGCCGGCCGCGTGCAGTTACGTGGTGGCGGCGCTGATCTGGAAGCTGTCGATCTTCAACGGGGTGCGGTTCGGGCTCGCCAACACCGTCCTCGGCTGGTTCGGCGCGGACCAGACCGCGTGGCTCTCGACGACGGACCCGCCGTGGTACTGGCTGGTCATCGTCACCGTGCGGCTGTGGCTCCAGGCGGGCTTCTACATGATCCTGTTCCTCGCCGGCCTGCAGCGGATCTCCCCCACCCTCTACGAGGCGGCGGCGGTGGACGGGGCACGGCCGGGCTGGCAGGTGCTGCGCCACATCACGCTCCCGCAACTGCACACCACGTCGGTCGCGGTCACGCTGCTGCTCGTCATCAACGCCTTCCAGGCGTTCGACGAGTTCTACAACCTGCTCTCGGACTCCCGGGGATACCCGCCCTACGCCCGCCCGCCGCTCGTCTACCTCTACTACACGGCGCTCGGCCAGGAGCAGAACCTCGGCTTCGGCAGCGCGGGCGCGGTGATCCTCGCACTGATCATCGCGGTGGTGACGATCGGCCAGGCGCGCTGGTTCGGCCTCGGCGCGAAGGAGGACTGACGCCCGTGACCACACCGGCGAAACGGCCGCTGGAGGACGCCCTGGTCCGGGTGGGCCGCGCACTGCGCGTCGCCCTCCTGATCGCCCTGGCGCTCCTCTTCCTGATCCCCTTCTACCTGCTCGTGCGGAACGGTCTGGCGTCCGAGGACGACATCACCTCCCCCGACTGGACGTTCTTCCCCTCGACGCTGCACTGGTCGAACCTCTCCGAGCTGTTCGACGACCCGACGGTGCCGATGGCGCGCGCCCTGCTCAACTCCACCCTGATCGCGGTCGCGACGACGCTGGGCACCCTCGTCCTGGCCTCGCTCGCCGGGTACGGCCTGGCCCGCATCCCCTACCGCCACGCCGACCGGGTCTTCTACGCGATCCTCGGCACGATGATGGTCCCGGCGGCCGTCACCTTCGTACCGAGCTTCGTCCTGGTCTCCTCGCTCGGCTGGGTCTCCACCCTGCGCGGCCTGATCGTCCCCACCCTCTTCTCGGCCTTCGCGTGCTTCATCTTCCGCCAGTACTTCCTGGGCTTCCCGCGAGAGTTGGAGGACGCGGCGCGGGTCGACGGCCTCGGCTACTGGCGCACGTACTGGCGCGTGGTCGTGCCGAACTCCCGCCCCGTCTTCGCGGCGGTCGGCACGATCGTGTTCATCGGCGCCTGGAACTCCTTCCTGTGGCCCCTGGTCATCGGCCAGGACCGCGAGGCGTGGACGGTCCAGGTCGCCCTGGCCACGTTCACGACCTCCCAGGTCATCCGCCTGCACGAGCTGTTCGTGGCAGCGGCGGTCTCGATCCTGCCGCTCCTGGTGGTGTTCCTGTTCTTCCAGCGGTGGATCGTGGCGGGGGTGGAGCGGTCGGGGATCGACGACTGACGCCGTTACGCGGGCTCCGTCATGTCCTCCATGAGCTCGGGGAGTTTGCGGAGCCTGGAGAGGGACTGGTTCAGGAGGCGTACGACCATGTCGGCACGGTGCCGGGCGATCGGCTGGGCGACACGGGCCGCCTGCGTCTGCGCCCTCAGCTCCTCCAAAAGCTCGCCGGCTTCGGCGGACGCCTCATGAAGCCGGCGGATCCGCTCCTCGACGCGCGTCACCAGGACGTCCACGGTGGGCTTCTCGCCCGCGCACGCAGCGTCAGCCTCCACCTGCTCCGCCGGCTCCGCCAGATCGTCGGCCCCGGCTGACGTCTCCTCGGCGGGCGGCGCCCAGAGCGCGGACGTCGGCGTGGGCGACGAGGCCGGTGCGGGCGACGGTGCCCCGGGGGTGGACGCGGCGCCCGGAGCCGTCGCCGCCTTGCGGGACCGTGTCCCGTTCTCCTTCGGGAACTCCCTGTCGAACCAGAACGCAGTCATCTCCCGACCAGGCATCTCCTTCCCCGAGACGCTCACCTGCCACGGCTGCCGGTCCCCGTCGTCCATCGCGGCGACGAGCGCCTTCAGCAGCCCCACCGCCATCATCCGGCTCTTCTCGTACCGTAGTGCCTGGAGTGAGTTGGTCACGCTCCGCCGGGAGCGCCGCATCCGCTCTCCCGACTCTCCGATCATCTCCTGACCGTCGAGCGAGCCGCGGTCGGCCTCGATGACGCCGAAGGCAGCAAGCCAGTGGGCCGCCCGGTAGGCCACCAGTTCCTCGAAGGCCGCGTCGTCGGTGTGCGTTGCCGCCAGCAGATCAGGCAGTCTGCGGCCGGAAAGGACGACCCCCTCCCGGACCTTGGTCCCGAAGACCATTCCCACGCGCGGGTTCCAGGGGGACGGGTAGCTCTCGGAGGTGAGAGCCGACCAGGTCCTGGCCCGTTGATGGATCTCGTCCTTGCTGAGCTGGGAGGGCGGATTCTCGCTGAGCGCACGCCGCAACAGGTGGCGCTTGGCCGGGTCCACGGGAAACAGTTCCCGCAGCAGCCTCATGGAGCGCAGGTCACGGAGTTCGGAGGCTTTCATGTCGGCGGTCGCGTCCGGCAGTTCACGGATGGGCGCGAGGCCGTACAGCACCTCCGCCGTCTTCTCGTCCATGACCCCCTGCGCCACGTACATGCCCAGCACACTGCGCCCGAGCGCACGCGAGCGGTTGATGGGGTCGAACTCCAGCGGCGGGTGCACGTGATCGCGCCGGTTCTTCATCTGGACGATGCGGTAGAGCCGCTGCGGGGTCGGTGTGCCGACCACCAGATGCGCGTCCACCACGGCGATGGACGCCGCCCGGCGGGCCCGGGAACCGCTCGCGGGGTCCAGGTCGTCCGTGGCTTCCGCGTACTCCTTGTTGAGCAGGGCGGAGAACTCGGCGAGCCAGACACGGGGATCGAAGACGATTTCGTCGCCGCTCCTGCCGAGCTTCTCCGCGGGAACACCGGCCAGCACTTCACCGGAGCTCAGCCGGAAAATCGACTGCCTTTTCTGCGTACGATTGTTCCCCCTGACGGCCATCCATCCCCAGTACGCTCTGGGGTGGAGCGGATTTCCGTCGGAGTCCCGCCCAGGATCCTCCTCAAGACGCACCTGCTGGGGAACGTACATTCCGGGTTCCTGCTGCCCGTTGAGGACCAGGTCCTCCTCCAAGTCGTACGGGCGGACCCGGTCCCGTCGCATGAGCGCGTTCGCCGCGTCCTCGGCGTTCATCATCAGCGCGTGCCGGTCGGGCACCGTACTTTCCAGGGCGGCGAGACAAGTCTCACTGCCGTCTCCGACGACTCCCTTCCAGGGGCGCACCGGGGCCAACGTCCGTTCGGTGGTCGGCACGACGGTCGGGTCCGCCATGGAACGCCAGATCGAACTGATCCGTTCGTTGTGCCCCCATTGCACGCCCCCGACCCCGTGCATGCGGACGATGGCTATGACCATGTCACCGGCATCGGTGGACACGCGCCGGACCGCGCTCTGCTTGAGCCTGCGGACACCATTGGCATCCGCTGCACCCAGCGTGTCCTCAGGGTCGACGATGAAGGGCGCCATGTTCTCCAGCGCCCCGCGGGGGAGGTTGACTCCTTCGGTGGCCAGTACGGCCTGGATCCATGTCTCTTGGCGTTCCGAGGAAACCGGCAAGGGAAAGGGAGGCACAGTGCAACAGCCCTTCGCGCAGCACGACTCTGATGCCAACAGGCTGACAGTCGAAGGGAAGTGAGCACCATAAAACTATTATTGGTACGTCATTTCGAACGGCCCGAGCAGTCCGAACCGGGTGCCGGGATCCGAATGAAAGGCCCTGTAGGCGTGTTAGTAAACCTAAGGAGCCGGAGGCCGCCATGCGCGGGCGTCACCAGCCGATGTCGATAGAGCGGCCAATGGTCGAACACAAATTCCATATTGACGGATGGGCGCTCAGCTGATGCACATACCGCTACGCCGAGCCCACCGCCGTCAGCAGCGCCAATGGTGTCGCCGCCGACCTCGACTCCAGTGCGCAGGAGTGCGGGTAGGGCACCGGCACCGGGTACGCGCTCCTGTCGTAGCCCGCGAGGACCTCCGGGAGGCGGCCGCCCGCCGTCGCCGCGGCGGCGACCAGGCCGTGGGCGACCTCACGGGCCTCGTCGTGCAGGCCGTAGCGTGCGAGGCCCAGGGCGATCAGCGCGTTGTCGTGCGGCCACACCGAACCGCGGTGGTAGGAGAGCGGATGGTACGCGGGCTGCCCGGCGGCGAGCGTCCGTACACCCCAGCCCGAGAAGAAGTCGGGTTCCAGCAGACGGCGGCCCACCGCCTCGCCGTACTCCTTGTCGAGCAGCCCGGACCAGAGCAGATGGCCCGCGTCGGAGGCGAGCGCGTCGAGCCGCCGCCCCGCGCCGTCCAGGGCGAGGGCGGGGAAGGCCCGCTCCGGCATCCAGAAGTCGTGGACGAAGCGGTCCCGCAGGTCGGCCGCGGTCCGCGTGAGCAGGTCCGCGTACACCTCGTCGTCCCAAACGGTGCGGGCGAGCCGGGCGGTGCGCCGCAGCGCGTCGTACGCGTACCCCTGCGCGCCCGCCGCCATGACGGGACCCGTCGCGCCGCTGCCGTCGGCGGAGCAGATCGCGCCGGGCGAGTCCTTCCAGTTCTGGTTGGCGAGGCCGCCCTCGTCCGCGCGGTAGACGAGGTAGCCGCGCGAGGTGAGCCCGCCGTGGTCGAGCATCCAGCCGACGGCGGCCCGCGCGTGCGGCTCCAGACGGCGGGCGGTCGCGTTGTCCCCGGTCTGTTCCGTGTACGCACCGAGCAGCACCAGGAAGAGGGGCGTCGCGTCCACGGAACCGTAGTAGCGCCCGAACGGCACCTGCCCGAAGTGCGCGAGCTCGCCGTGCCGCACCTCGTGGACGATCTTGCCGGGCTGCGCCACCGCGCCCGGTACCGCCTCCGTGGCCTGCGAGGCGGCGAGCGCGGGCAGCGTCGCGGCGGCCAGGCGCGGCAGGTGGGGCAGCGCGAAGAGCGAGGTCAGCAGGGCGTCGCGGCCGAGCAGCGTGTGGAACCAGGGCACGCCCGCTCCCGGCACGCTCAGCTCCTCGCCGTCCGGACCGGTGGCGGGCACCTGGAGCAGAGCGAGGTCCGCGAGGCCGCGCGTGCAGGCGTCCGCGAGCTGCGGCCAGCGGGTGGGCAGCGTGACGGCGGACGCGAACTCCCGTTCCATGGAGGCGAGATGGCGGGCGGCGTCGGCCGGTGTCGCCGCGTGCGTCGTAGGTGTCTGTGCCGTCGGGGTCTGTGCCGTCGGCGCGGGTGTGGTCGGTGGGTGCGGCGTCGGCGCGTGGGTTCCCCGCGTGCCGGGCACCCGCCGGGGCGCGGTCGCCGGGTCCGCCTCCGGGCCGCCGTGCGGATGGGCGGCGGCACGCAGTGCCACGTGGGCCGAGCCATGGGCGTCCAGCGCCAGCGTCCAGACGAGGCGGCGCGCGCCGGCCCCGGTCTCCTCGACGGCGCCCGGCGCGGGGTCGGACGTGACCGTCGTACGCGAACACCACTCGCCGCGGCGGTAGGTGAACTCGACCCCGGCGACGCGGGCGCCCTTCCTCCGGCCTCCCCGCTCCACGCCGCGACCGTCCCCGTGGTCGTAGCCGTAGCCCTCCCCATGGCCGGGTGCGTCGCTGTCGTCGTCGAGGGGCCTGCGGGACCTGACAGCGCCCGGCTTCGCGTACGTGCGGTGGTCGGCGCGCAGCTCGAACTGGTCGGTGAAGTCGGCGTCCACGGTCAGCTCGATCCGGACCCGGGTCGGCACCGGCCGGTTGCTCACGACCCGCAGCGACTCCACGAACGCGCCGTCCGCCACGGCCTGTTCGCGGAAGAGCGTGTACGCGGGCGGCTCCAGGCGGCCGCCGCGCGGCACCAGGACGCAGCGGGCCGCGCCGGTCGCGGCGGCCGACGTGTCCACGGGCGTGAGGACCTCGGGGACGGCCCCGTCGGCCGTCAGCTGCCAGCGGCTCAGGTGCCGCGCGTCCCGTACGAACAGGCCGTCCGGGCCCGCGCCGCCGCCCCGTGCGGCGCCGACGCCGCTGATGTCGCCGCCGGTTCCGACGGCCGCGAACGTCCGTCCCCGCACCAGCAGTCGATGCCGATCGCTCATGCCCACACCTCTCCTTCAAAGAACCCGCCCCGCTCGCCGTGCGTCCGCGCACTTCCCTCGCCGTGCGCTCTCTCCTCGCCCTGGAGCCCCTGTGCCCGGGGCTCCCGCAGCAGGTCCAGCGTGAGCGCGGCCGTCCAGCCGAAGCCGCGCGCGCCGCGGGCCCGGCCGGTGTACGGATCCACGTACTCGGCGAAGCCGGACGCGCCCGCCACATCCAGCAGCGTCCGGCGCAGCCGGTCCGCCCGCGCGGCCTCGCCGTGCAGCCGGAGCCCCTTCTCCAGCAGCCAGTTGGTGTTGAACCAGGCCGGGCCGCGCCAGTAGCGGTACGGGTCGAAGGCGGCGCTCGTCAGGTCGTGGCTCGGCACGAGCCGGGCCGCGCCGTCGAGTCCGAAGCGGGCACCCGCGGCGGTGCGGACCAGGGCCGCGGCGATGTCGCGCGGCAGCGCGGGCAGCACCAGCGGGATCAGGCCGGTGACGCCGCGCTCGGCGATGAGCCGGCCCGAGCGCAGGTCCCGGCAGTGGAAGAGTCCGTCGGCCGGGTCCCAGAGCCGGTCGACGAGCACCCGCGTCAACGCGTCGGCGCGGGCGCGGCGGGTGCGGTGGGGGTGGTGGGGGTGGTGGGGGTGGTGGGGGTGGTGAGCGACGGGGGCGTTGGGGCCTTTTGAGGCGTCTGGGGGTGGCGGTCCGGGCGGCGCCACCGTCTCGACCTCGCCCCCGCCCTCGCCCCTTCCCCCGCCCTCGACCCCGACTTCACCCTCGATCTCGGCCTCGATCAGGGCGAGCGCGTACTCGGAGGCGATCAGAAGCGCGTTGAACGCGGGGTCCTCGACGCAGAACGAGGCGCCGAGCCGCCCGTCGTCCCCGGCGCTCGCGTGTCCCCCGGCCGCGTACCCCCGGTCGCGGTACTCCGTGGCGAGCCGCACGTAACGGCCGTAGTCCAGGTCCGTCGGCCGGTCCCGGGCGTCCCCGTGGCTCAGGTCGGCGCGGCGGCAGGCGTCCGGCGCGGCGGGCTCGACGCGGCTCAACGGGACGTCCCAGCAAGGGCTGTTGTCCATGCCCTGCTCCCAGGGGTGCAGCACGGCGGCGAGTCCGGCGCCGCCCGCGTCACGGTCCCGCAGCAGGTACGCGTGCCAGGCGGCGAGGCGCGGCCGGACGCGGGCGAGGAAGGAGCGGGCCCGGGAGAGGCCTGGGTCGGCGCGGTGCACCAGCCAGGCGGCGAGGGCGTGCACGGGCGGCTGCACGAGCCCGGAGGTCTGGACGTCGCCCGGTGCGCCGGCCGCGCGGCCCGCCTCGGTCGAGCGCCAGAAGTCGGGGCCGGGGAAGTAGGCGCCCGGTGGTACGGCGTCGTTGAAGACGATGTGCGGGACGCGGCCGTCGCCCCACTGGGCGGAGAGCAGCGTCTCCAGTTCCACCTGGGCGCGCAGCGGCGACAGGTGGCGCAGCCCGATCGCGATGAACGCGGAGTCCCAGGACCACTGGTGCGGGTACAGCTCCCGGGACGGGACGGTCGAGGTCCCCGTCCAGTTGGCCCACAGCACGCGCGCCGCCCGCTGCCGCAGCACCGGCCGCCCCGGGGCGGGCCGTCGGGCGGCCGGCTGGGTGGTGGTGACGCTGCGGTCCACACGGATCTCCGCTCTGCCCGGGCCCGGCCCGGGCTCTCGACGCCTCATCGGTTACGTGGTATCCACCTGTGAGTTACGCCTGGCTAACGCGCAAAACCCAATATGTTGCGCGTACTTGGTCAACACAAGGGGAAATGATGACGGGCACCAGAACAAAGCGGGGATCCCGCCCACGCCTCGGCCCACCCCCGTGGTGACCGGCATCGAACCAACGCACCCCCGGCCCCAGCCCCAGCCCCAGCCCCGAAGCCGAACCCGGCCTCAACCTCAGCCTCAACCCCCACTCCAGCCCCCGCCCCACCCTCGCCCCCGCGTCTCCCCGCCCTCCGGCCCCGGGGAGCTGCTCTCACTCGTCCGCAGCGGGCGGGCCACGACCCGCGGCGCTCTGCAGCAGGTCACCGGTTTGTCCCGGGCCACCGTCGGGCAGCGACTGGAACGACTGTTCAGGGCGGGGTGGCTGCGGGAGGCCGCCGGGGAGCCCGTGGACTCGCCGCTCGGCGGGCGGCCCGCGCACCGGCTGGAGTTCGACGACACGCACGCCGTCGTCCTCGCCGCCGACCTGGAGACCCGGCACGCCCGCACCGCCCTGCTGACCCTCGGCGGCGAGGTCGTCGCCGAGCGGGTGGCGCCCATCGCCGTCGAGGACGGCCCCGAGGCGGTCCTCGGCGAACTGGTCACCCAATTCGGCGCGTTGCTGCACGCGACCGGGCACCCGGCCGCGTCCGTGTGCGGCATCGGGCTCGCCGTGCCGGGCCCCGTCGACAGCGGCACGGGGCGCGTCGTACAGCCGCCGATCATGCCGGGCTGGGACGGCTACGACATACGGGGCAGGCTGCGCCGCGCCTTCGCCGAGCGGCCCGGCGCCCCGGTCGGCGCCCCGACCGACGTGCCGACCGGCGCCCCGACCGACGTACCTGTCGACGTGCCCGTCCTCGTCGACAACGACGCCAACCTCATGGCGTACGGGGAACAGCGCACCCACTACCCGGACTGCGCGGCGTTCGCGCTGGTCAAGGTCTCCACGGGGATCGGCGCGGGGGTCGTGGTCGGCGGCGAGGTCTACCGCGGCGTCGACGGGGGCGCCGGCGACATCGGCCACATCCGGGTGCCGGAGGGTGCGGACGCGCTCTGCGGCTGCGGCTCGTACGGATGCCTGGCCGCCGTGGCCGGCGGGCGCGCCGTGGCCCGCCGGCTGACGGAGGCGGGCGTCCCCGCGGCCTCCGGGTCGGACGTACGGGCGCTCCTGGCGGCCGGGCACCCCATGGCGGTGCGGCTCGCGCGCGAGGCCGGGCGGCGCGTCGGCGAGGTCCTCGCGACCGTCGTGACCCTCCTGAATCCGGGCGTTCTGATGATCGCCGGAGATCTGGCCGGAACCCCCTTCCTCACCGGCGTCCGCGAACTGCTCTACCAGCGGGCCCTGCCCCGCTCCACCGCCCACCTGGAGGTGGTCGGCCCGCGACTGGGCGACCGCGCGGCGCTGATCGGCGCGGGAACGCTCGTGGTGGAGCACCTGTACGCCCCGGAACGGGTGGAGGAGCGGCTAGCCGCGCTGGGCGTGTAGCACGACGGGACGACCACCGGCCGGACCCTCTCCGAGACGGTCGGGCCGGCCCGACCGTCTCGGAGAGGGTCCGGATGCTGACATCCGGCCGCTTCAAACGGCGTGATTCTCGCCACCCCTGATCGGGCTTGCGCTCAGATGAGCGCTTCATGGGCGACTGCACTTCTCCAAGGGGTGGCACTCAGTGCCACCGCTCGATCATTCATGAGATGAACTCACATCTGAGTTCTATGCGCTCATCTGAGCGTTTTAAGGGCCAGAGACGCCCATTACCTTCAAGTCTTGTACTCAAGCGCGGGCGTCTCGCTACCGCTCAGTCACTTTCGATCTAGCGGCGGACGGGTGGTTACGGCCGCATGACGCACAAGTGGACGTACCCAGGTGCCTTCGATCTGGGTATGTTCCTCGCCGTCAGGGCAGCCACCGAGTCCTCGAGGAGTCGAGACCCGTGTCGGAAAACAAAGATCCCCACGTAGCACGCACGAGTGAGACGACCGAGGACGTGAAGTTCGTCTACGACTTCACCGAGGGCAACAAGGACCTCAAGGACCTTCTCGGCGGGAAGGGCGCGAACCTCGCCGAGATGACCAACCTCGGGCTGCCCGTCCCTCCGGGCTTCACCATCACCACCGAGGCGTGCAAGACCTACCTCGACAGTGGCGAGGAGCCGGCCGCGCTGCGCGACGAGGTCAGCGCGCACCTGGACGCCCTCGAGAAGAAGATGGGCAAGAAGCTCGGCCAGGCCGACGACCCGCTGCTCGTCTCGGTGCGCTCGGGCGCCAAGTTCTCGATGCCCGGCATGATGGACACCGTCCTCAACATCGGGCTCTCCGACAAGTCCGTCACCGGGCTCGCCAAGCAGTCCGGCGACGACCGCTTCGCGTGGGACTCCTACCGCCGGCTCATCCAGATGTTCGGCAAGACCGTCCTCGGCGTCGACGGCGAGCTCTTCGAGGACGCCCTGGAGAAGGCCAAGGACGCCAAGAAGGTCGCGGTCGACACCGACCTGGAGGCCGCCGATCTCAAGAAGCTGGTCACCAGGTTCAAGAAGATCGTCAAGACGGAGGCCGGGCGGGACTTCCCGCAGGACCCGCGCGAGCAGATGGACCTCGCGATCCGCTCGGTCTTCGAGTCGTGGAACACCGACCGCGCCAAGCTCTACCGCCGCCAGGAGCGCATCCCGCACGACCTCGGCACGGCCGTCAACGTCTGCTCGATGGTCTTCGGCAACCTCGGCCCCGACTCCGGCACGGGCGTCGCGTTCACCCGCGACCCGGCCAGCGGCCACCAGGGCGTGTACGGCGACTACCTGCAGAACGCGCAGGGCGAGGACGTCGTGGCGGGCATCCGCAACACCGTTCCGCTCGCCGATCTGGAGCAGATCGACAAGAAGTCGTACGACCAGCTCATGCAGATCATGGAGACGCTCGAAACGCACTACAAGGACCTGTGCGACATCGAGTTCACCATCGAGCGCGGCCAGCTGTGGATGCTGCAGACCCGCGTCGGCAAGCGCACCGCCGGTGCCGCGTTCCGCATCGCCACGCAGCTCGTGGACCAGGGCCTGATCGACGAGGCCGAGGCGCTCCAGCGCGTCAACGGCGCGCAGCTCGCGCAGCTGATGTTCCCCCGCTTCGACGACGGCGCCAAGGTCGAGCAGCTGGGCCGGGGCATCGCCGCGTCACCGGGTGCCGCCGTCGGCAAGGCCGTCTTCGACTCGTACACCGCGATCAAGTGGTCGCGTTCGGGCGAGAAGGTCATCCTGATCCGCCGGGAGACCAACCCCGACGACCTCGACGGCATGATCGCGGCCGAGGGCATCCTGACCTCGCGCGGCGGCAAGACCTCGCACGCGGCCGTCGTGGCGCGCGGCATGGGCAAGACCTGTGTCTGCGGCGCCGAGGACCTGGAGGTCGACACCAAGCGCCGCCGGATGACGGTGGGTGACACCGTCGTCGAGGAGGGCGACGTCGTCTCCATCGACGGCTCGACGGGCAAGGTCTACCTCGGCGAGGTGCCGGTCGTCCCCTCCCCCGTCGTGGAGTACTTCGAGGGCCGCATGCACGCGGGCGCCGACGACGCCGACGAGCTGGTCGCCGCGGTGCACCGGATCATGGCGTACGCGGACCGGGTGCGCCGGCTCCGTGTCCGCGCCAACGCGGACAACGCGGAGGACGCCCTCCGGGCCCGCCGCTTCGGCGCGCAGGGCATCGGCCTGTGCCGCACCGAGCACATGTTCCTCGGTGAGCGCCGCGAGATGGTCGAGCGGCTGATCCTCGCCGACGCCGATGAAGAGCGCGAGGACGCCCTCAAGGAGCTCCTCCCCCTCCAGAAGCAGGACTTCGTGGAGCTCTTCGAGGCGATGGACGGCCTCCCGGTCACGGTCCGCCTCCTCGACCCGCCGCTGCACGAGTTCCTCCCCGACATCACGGAACTCTCCGTCCGCGTCGCCCTCGCGGAGTCCCGCAAGGACGCCAACGAGAACGACCTGCGGCTGCTCCAGGCCGTGCACCGGCTGCACGAGCAGAACCCGATGCTGGGTCTGCGCGGCGTACGCCTCGGCCTGGTCATCCCCGGCCTCTTCACCATGCAGGTGCGGGCCATCGCGGAGGCCGCGGCCGAGCGGAAGACCGCCAAGGGCGACCCGCGCGTCGAGATCATGATTCCGCTCGTCGGCACGGTCCAGGAGCTGGAGATCGTCCGCGAGGAGGCCGAGCAGGTCATCGCGGAGGTCGTCGAGACGACCGGCGTCGAGCTGAAGCTGGCGCTCGGCACGATGATCGAGCTGCCGCGCGCCGCGCTCACCGCGGACCAGATCGCGGAGGCCGCCGAGTTCTTCTCCTTCGGCACGAACGACCTCACGCAGACGGTCTGGGGCTTCTCCCGCGACGACGTGGAGGCGAGCTTCTTCACCGCGTACCTGGAGAAGGGCATCTTCGGCGTCTCCCCCTTCGAGACGATCGACAAGGACGGCGTCGGCCGTCTCGTACGGGATGCCGCACGGCTGGGCCGCGAGACCCGTCCCGACCTGAAGCTCGGCGTCTGCGGCGAGCACGGCGGTGACCCGGAGTCCGTGCACTTCTTCCACGAGGTGGGCCTGGACTACGTCTCCTGCTCGCCGTTCCGCATCCCGGTGGCCCGCCTGGAGGCCGGCCGCGCCGCCTCGCACTCCACGGGCAGCGACCACCGGTAGAGCCCCGGGGCCGACGCCGTGTCCCCGACCCTCAGTACCGATGCGGCGTCGGCTCCGGCCCACGAAGAAGGGGCAGCACCCTGTGCGGGGGTGCTGCCCCTTCGGGCATTCTCTGCGGAGACGGGCGACTTGACGAGACTCAGTCATCGCGCTCCGCGGTCTGCCTCCGGCGATGTTGCCGGCGCTCCTTCGCCCACAGCGCTGTCGCCTGAAAGACGGTGGCCGCGGCGGCGAAGCCGATCACTTCCGCCCATCTGTACTCGAACGCCACGTGCCAGATCACGGCGAGCACCCCGTAGATGACCACCCATGAGGTGAGCGCCGCCGCCCAGCCTGCTCGCCGACCGGTCGTCGCGCGCTTGGCCGTACTCCTTCTGTCCCTCACCAACGACTACCCGCCACACGCGTGTTGAGAGGCCCCTGGTCGGCAACCGGGCCGGCGACCCACCCTGTGCACGGGTACTGCCCTCCGTGTGTCAGCGGTCGTTCGTCACGTCAGGTGCCGGGTGAAGAAGTGGGCGGCCGCGTCGCCCGCGTGTGGGGGGACGCCCGTGTGGCCGCCCATGTTCGCGTTCAGGCACTTCTCCTTGGAGGCGAACGCGTCGAACAGGTCCAGGGACGCCTGGCGGTCGTTGCCCTCGTCGTCCCACTGGAGCAGGACGTGCAGGGGGATGGTCACCCTGCGGGCCTCCTCGAAGGTGGTGCGGGGTACGAAGCTTCCGGCGAAGAGGCCGGCGGCCACGATGCGGGGGTCGGTTGCCGCCAGACGTACGCCGATGGCGATCACTCCGCCCGAGTAGCCGACCGGGCCGCCGATCTCCGGCAGTTCCAGGAGGGCGTCCAGGGCCTCTTGCCACTCCGGGACCGCCTGGTCGACGAGCGGCAGGGTGAGGGCGTCGATGATCTCGTCCGTGACCTGCTCCCCGGCCTCCAGCACCCGGCGCAGGTCGGCGCGCGCCTGCTCCAGGGCAGGGATGGAGGGACGGGCGCCGCAGCCGGGGAGTTCGATGGTGGCCGAGGCGAAGCCGTCCGCCGCGGCGTGCCGGGCGCGCGCCACGAGGCGGGGGTACATCCTGTGCAGCCCCAGCGTGGGGTGGCCGAGCAGGATGAGCGGCACCGGCGTGGACTCGGACGCCGACTCTGGCGTCCACAAGAGGCCTGGGATCTCGCCGAGGGTGAATTCTCGTTCTACGACGCCGGCGTCGAGGTGCTGCTCGGAGGTGGTGTGAAGGGGCATGGTCATGCCTTTCGGAAGCGCTGCGTACGGCGCTCCCGGGCGACCTATCGCCCGACCGTGACCCCGGAGGAGAGCACCCATGTCGATGTGTTCACGGGTACCACCTCCTCGTTCTCTCGCACGGCCACCGCGAAGGTAGCAGCGGCCGCCGTGGCCGCCAACCGATTTTCGGCGCGGCCCTGGCGGCGGAGGCCAGGCTCAGCCGCCCGACGTGTCCAGCTCCGCTTCCTCGCTCACGCCCGCGCAGTCGTACGGGTCCTTGAGCCAGCCGTCCGGCAGGACCACGCGGTTGTTGCCCGACGTACGCCCGCGCGGGCCGTCCGCTCCCGCCGGCCAGTCCTGGTCGAGGTCCAACTCGCCGAGGCCGTCCTCCAGTTCGGCCAGCGAGGAGGTGATCGCGAGGCGCTTGCGCATCTCCGAGCCGACCGCGAAGCCCTTCAGGTACCAGGCGACGTGCTTGCGGAAGTCGATGACGCCGCGCGCCTCGTCGCCGATCCACTCGCCGAGCAGGGTCGCGTGGCGGAGCATGACCTTCGAGACCTCGCGCAGGGTCGGCGCCTGCGGCGCGCCCGTACCCTCGAAGGCCGCCACCAGGTCGCCGAAGAGCCACGGGCGGCCGAGGCAGCCGCGGCCCACGACGACGCCGTCGCAGCCGGTCTCGTCCATCATGCGCACCGCGTCCGCCGCCGACCAGATGTCGCCGTTGCCGAGCACGGGGATCTCGGGGACGTGCTCCTTGAGGCGGGCGATGGCGTCCCAGTCGGCGGTGCCGCCGTAGTGCTGGGCGGCCGTGCGGCCGTGCAGGGCGATGGCCGTCACGCCCTCCTCGACGGCGATGCGGCCCGCGTCCAGGAAGGTGATGTGGTCGTCGTCGATGCCCTTGCGCATCTTCATGGTGACCGGCAGATCACCCGCGCCGCTCACCGCCTCGCGCAGGATCGCGCGCAGCAGGTGCCGCTTGTACGGGAGTGCGGAGCCGCCGCCCTTGCGGGTGACCTTGGGGACGGGGCAGCCGAAGTTCAGGTCGATGTGGTCGGCGAGGTCCTCCTCCGCGATCATGCGGACGGCCTTGCCGACGGTGGCCGGGTCGACGCCGTACAGCTGGATCGAGCGCGGCTTCTCCGTCGCGTCGAAGTGGATCAGCTGCATCGTCTTCTCGTTGCGCTCCACCAGGGCGCGGGTGGTGATCATCTCGCTGACGAAGAGGCCCTTGCCGCCGCTGAACTCCCGGCACAGCGTCCGGAACGGCGCGTTCGTGATGCCCGCCATGGGGGCGAGCACGACGGGCGGCTGCACGGTGTGCGGGCCGATCGACAGGGGCTGCGGCTGGGACGGCATGGATGATCTCCGGGACGGACGACGGGACCCTCCATTGTCCCTCACTCCTCGGGCGCCCGTGTCCCACACTCCTCAGGCACCCGCGCCGCCCTCCCCGGACGGCTTCGGCCCGTCCTCCCCGGACAGCTCCGCGAGGCGCTCCAGGCGCTCCTCCGTCTCGTCGTCGGCGGGGACGTACGCGATCAGGCGGTGGGCCTGCGCCAGGGGCGCCATCCACAGCATGCGGTGCTCCAGGCGGAGCAGGCCGACGCGTGGGTGCTGGTAGCGCTTGACGTGCGGCGACATGGTCGCGACCTCGTGCCGCCGCCACAGCTCGCGGAACTCGGCGGACGCCCCCGCCAGCCGGTCGCGCAGCTCCTTCCAGGCCGGTTCGGCGCCGTGCTCGGCCATGGAGCCGCGGAACTTGGCGACCAGGTCGCGCAGCATCTCGTCCCGGTCGAGGAAGGTCTCGCGCCAGCTCTCGCTCGTGGCCAGGAGCCACAGGCAGTTGCGGTCGCGGGGCCGCATCGCGTCGAAGTCGCCGAAGACGTGGACCCAGGGGCGGTTGTGGGCGAGGACGTCGTAGCGGCCGTTCTGCACGGTGGCCGGGTAGGGGGCGAGGCGGCGCATCAGCCGGCGTACCTCCGCGGAGAGCGCGGCGCACTCCCCCTCGGGGCGCGGGTCGACGGCCCCGGCGAGCGCGAAGAGGTGGGCGCGTTCGCTGGGGTCCATCAGCAGCGCGCGGGCGATGGCGTCGATGACCTGCGCGGACACCCGGATGGACCGGGCCTGCTCCAGCCACGTGTACCAGGTGACCCCCACGCAGGCGAGCTGCGCGACCTCCTCGCGGCGCAGCCCCGGCGTACGGCGGCGGGGGCCGCGGGGCAGGCCCACCTGCTCGGGGGTGACGCGCTCGCGACGGCTGCGGAGGAAGGCGGCGAGCTCCTGTCGACGGATGTCGGCGCCGGCGGCCGCCGCGCCGGTGGGAGGCGTCGCGCCCGAGGGGGCATCCGGCGTGCGGGGCGTCGTGTCTGCGGTGAGGGTCACCCGTCAAGGGTCCGCCATCCCGCAGCCTGTTTCCAGGTTCGCCTGGTACCAGGACAAGAAGACTCTGGTACCCCTCTGCGGGCCGGAACATCGTCGTACGCGTGACCCTTGCAACCGATACCGGCACGTCCCGCCCGACCGGGCCGTCCGGAGCCGCCGCCCTGACCCCTCTCGGCCTGCTCACCGTCCTGCTCGGCGCCTCCCTCTCCAGCGTCGACTTCTTCATCGTCAACGTCGCCCTGCCCAGCATCGAACGCGACCTGGACGCCTCCCCCGCCACGCTGGAGATGGTCGTGGCGGGCTACGCGGTGGCGTACGCCGTACTCCTCGTCCTCGGCGGACGGCTCGGCGACACCTTCGGCCGCGGGAGGCTGTTCCTGTGGGGCGTGGCCGCGTTCGGCGTGACCTCGCTGGCCTGCGGGCTCGCACCCGGCGCGTGGTGGCTGGTGGGGGCGCGGGTGGCGCAGGGCGCCGCGTCCGCGCTGATGCTGCCGCAGGTCCTCGGCACCATCCACGCGACGACGCGCGGCGAACGGCGGGCCCGGACCGTCGCCCTGTACGGCGCCGTCAGCGGCATCGCGGGCCTGCTCGGCCAGGCGCTCGGCGGCGCCCTGGTCGCCGCCGACCCGGCCGGCACCGGCTGGCGCGCGGTGTTCCTCGTCAACGTGCCGATCGCGGCGGCGGCCCTGCTCATGGGCGTGCGCGCGGTGCCGGAGAGCCGCGCCGAACGGCCCGCCAGGAACGACGCCCTCGGCACCGTCCTGTTCGCCACCGCGCTGACCGCGCTCCTGCTGCCGCTCACGGAGGGCCGTGCGACGGGCTGGCCGCTGTGGTCCGTCCTGCTGCTGGCCGCGGCGCCCCTGCTGGGGTGGGCGTTCGGGGTGGTGGAGCGCCGCGCCGAACGCCTCGGTGGCAGTCCGCTGCTGCCCCCGTCGCTGCTGCGCGAGCCCGGCGTGCGCGGAAGTCTGGTGCTGGGTCTGCCGATCTTCATCGGGTTCAGCGGTTTCATGTTCGGGTTCGCGATCGTCCTGCAACAGGGGCTGCGTTACGGGGCGTTGAAGGCGGGCCTGACCGTGATTCCCATGGGGCTCACCCAGATCCCGGCGTCGATGCTCGTGCCGCGGCTGGTCCGCCGGTGGGGTCCGCGGGCGATGACCCGGGCCGCCCTGGTCCACGCGAGCGGTCTCGCGGTGCTCGGCCTGACGCTGCTGTGGACGCCCTGGTCCGGCCTCGGCCCCCTGGCCCTCGCGCCGGGGCTGCTCCTCTGCGGCGCCGGGCAGGGCGTGGAGCTCGCCCTGTACTACCGCCTCGCCCTGGCGGCGGTGCCGGCCGCGCGGGCGGGGGCGGGCAGCGGCCTCACGGCGACGGTGCAGCAGTCGTGCCTGGCCTTGGGGGTGGCGACGGTGGGTTCGCTCTTCCTCGCGCTGGTCCCGGACCTGGGCATGCGGGGTGCCTTCGAGGCGGCGTTGGCGGTCCAGGGGGTGGGCCTGGCCGCCCTGGCCCTGCGGAGCCTGCGGCTGCCGTCTTCCCCTGGGTCAGGTGGCGGGCCCGGCCGTCCCGGCCCTGCGTAGCCTGCGGCCGCGCTCTGCTTCACGGCCCCGGTCGACCCAGCCCCGCCGCTCCGCGGCGAGGGCGGGTGGGGGCCGACCCCCTCTTCCACCTGCGGCCACAAACAGCCCCGGCAGGTGGGGGCCGATCCCCATCTTCCACCTGCGGCCACAAACAGCCCCGCCGCTCCGCGGCGGATGCATCCCACCCACCCACCCGTTCACCCCGCGACGCCTTGCGGGGGTAGGGGCTGGGGCAGGCGGGTGGCTCGGCCGCTGCGTGGGGCTGAGGTTGCGGAAAGGGGTGGTGGCCCCACCACCCCGCAGCCGAAAGCGGCCGGGAGGGGACGTGGGGGTATGTGCGAACGGAGCACCGAGCCCACACTGGCGCCCTTGTCCGTGCGGCGCGGCGCAGGGATGGCGAGTACGCACATACCCCCACGGCCCCGCCACCCCCACACCCCTGCCCACCAGAACCGCCACCCGCCACACAACACCAGCCCACCCCCCTCCCCTCACCGCGCACACCCCAAAACACACCCACCCCCCCCGTGACAACTGACAGATAACAAATAACAGATATTGAAATCTGTCATCCGTCATGCCATGGTGGACGCATGCGAACTCTGCGAACCCTCCCCCTCGGAAACCACGGCCCCCGCACCTCCGCCCTCGGCCTCGGCTGCATGGGCATGTCCGCGCTCTACGGAGAGGCGGACCGCACGGAGTCCATCGCGACGATCCACGCCGCCCTCGAAGCCGGCGTCACCCTCCTGGACACCGGCGACTTCTACGCCATGGGCCACAACGAGATGCTGATCGGCGAAGCCCTCCGCTCCGCCCCCGCCGCGCGCCGCGAACAGGCCCTGACCAGCGTCAAGTTCGGCGCCCTGCGCGACCCGGACGGCGGCTGGTCGGGGTACGACGGGCGCCCCGCCGCCGTGAAGAACTTCGCGGCGTACTCGCTCCAGCGCCTCGGCGTCGACCACATCGACGTCTACCGCATCGCCCGCATCGACCCCGATGTCCCCGTCGAGGAGACCGTCGGCGCCATCGCCGAACTGGTCGAGAAGGGGTACGTGCGGCACATCGGCCTCTCCGAGGTCGGCGCCGACACGATCCGCCGGGCGGCGGCCACGGCCCCCATCTCCGACCTGCAGATCGAGTACTCCCTGATCTCGCGCGGCATCGAGGCGCGGATCCTGCCCACGGTCGCCGAGCTCGGCATCGGCGTCACCGCGTACGGCGTCCTCTCGCGCGGCCTGATCTCCGGCCACTTCACCCGCGACCGGCAGCTCTCCGCGAACGACTTCCGCTCGATGAGCCCCCGCTTCCAGGGCGAGAACCTCGACCGCAACCTGGACCTGGTCGAGGCCCTGCGCAAGATCGCCGACCAGAAGGGCGTCAGCGTCGCGCAGACCGCCATCGCCTGGGTGCTCGCACAGGGCCCCCGGCACGGCGCGGCCATCGTGCCGCTGGTCGGCGCCCGCACCCGGGCCCGGCTCGACGAGGCGCTCGGCGCCCTGGACGTGACGCTCGACGACGCGGACCTCGCGGCGATCGAGGCGGCCGTGCCCGCGGACGCGGCGGCCGGCGCGCGCTACCCCGAGGCCCAGATGGCACACCTCGACAGCGAGCACTGAACCGCCCACGGGTACGGTCTATGCCATGGCAACCGCGGCTCCCCTGACCCCCGAGCGCATCCTCGAAGCGACCGAGGAGGTGCTGCGCCGGCACGGCGCGGCCAAGGCCACGGTCGTCGACGTGGCCCGCGCCCTCGGGGTCAGCCACGGCACCGTCTACCGCCACTTCCGTACGAAGGCGGAGCTGCGCGGCGCGGTGACGCGGCGCTGGCTGGACCGTACCTCCGGGGCGCTCGCCGAGATCGTCGCCGGCGGCGAGCCGGCCGAGGCCAAGCTCCGCCGCTGGCTGGCGGGCCTCTTCGACGCCAAGCAGCACAAGGCGGGTGACGACCCCGAGCTCTTCGGCACGTACTCGGTCCTCGTCGACGAGAACAGCGACGTGGTGGACGACCACATCGCCGACCTCACCGGCCAGCTGACCGCGATCATCCGACAGGGCGTGGACAGCGGGGAGTTCGCGTCCGCCGACCCCGCGACGTCGGCCCGCGCGGTCTTCGACGCCACGTCCCGCTTCCACGACCCGGCCTACGCCGCGCACTGGTCCCGCCCCGGCATCCAGGCCGCGTTCGACGCCGTGCTCGACCTGACCCTGCGCGGCCTGCGCGCCTGACCTCGTCCTCCCGGCTCCGCCCGGCCCACGCGCCCCGCCCGCACGCCCGGCGTTCCGCCACAAAAGCCCTGGAGCGGCCCCGCAAGGCCTGGATAGAGTGATCCGATGCCGCTCGTCGAGATCACCTACGCGCCCCAGGTCCCCGAGGCCACCCTCCGCGAACTCGGTTCCGCCCTCCCCCACTTGGTGTCCCTCGCGGTGGAGTGTCCCGAGGAGCCGTACGACGGCGACCTGCAGCCGGGCGACGTGGAGCTGCGGTTCCGGGAGCTCGGGCCGTGGGACCGCAGCGGTCTGGACTTCGTCGTCGAGGTGCGGTCGAAGTGGTTCGAGAGCCGGTCCCGCAACCGGCAGGAGCGGGTGGACCAACTGCACGACGCCATCCGCCTCGCCACCGGATGCGACGACTTCGGCGTCTATCTCTCCCTCCCGGTGGCCGCCTGGTCGCAGGGGGACTGAGGCAAGCCCGGACGACGGCCCGCACGACGACCGCGCCACAGCCCGCGCCGCAGCCCGCGCGACGACCCGTGGGCGGCCCCTAGCCGCCCACCAACACCGTCACCAGGCGCGTCATCGCGAGTGGCGGATCCGGCGCGCCCGGCGCGTCCGGCCAGCTCGTCATCAGCAGATGGTGTGCGGTGCCGACGATCGCGAGGGCCACGGTCTCCGGGTCGACGGTCTCCGCCAGCCGGCCCAGCTCCTTCTCGGCCGCCAGATATCCGGTGACGGACTCCTGGATCGTGGTGAAGCCCGGCGCCCCCTCCCGCAGCGCCTCGCGGATGCGCAGCGCCGCGGCCGGTCGGCTCCCCTCACCGCGGCCGGGTTCACCGGCGTCGACGTCAACCAGGCGCAGACGTACGGCACTTGGGGGCAGGAAGCCGAGGGCGCAGCGGAGTTCCTGCTGGGCATCGGGCCCGGCCGGCATCTGATGGACCGGGCCGACGCGAGCGCGCGGGTCCGGGCCCGCCACGCCCTGACCGGCCATCTGCGCCGGCACGGGACGGCGGACGCGGACGGCGCCGTCCGGCTCCGCAGTACCGCCTGGCTGGTCACCGCGGACCGTCCGGCAGGACCGCGGCGGACGCCCTAGGACGACGACGAAGGATCCACCGTCGCCTGGTGCTCCTCCGCCAGGTGTTCCTCGGCCTTGAGCCACGGCAGGAACTGCGCCTTCCGGCGCCAGCCGCACGTCGCGCAGCTCAACTGCCGCTGCCCGCCCGCCTTCTGCACCTGGACGACGTGCTCGCGCCCGTGCTGGTCCCAGCGTCTGACCCTGCTCGTGGTCGTTGGAGGCATGCGCCTCAGTGTGCACAGAAGCCCCCGGTTCCATAACCCGGAACCGGGGGCTTCCTGCCGTCACTCAGGGAACGTACGAGCGTCAGCAGCCCACGAGGCGCGTGGCGAGGTAGCCCTCGATCTGGTCGAGGGAGACCCGCTCCTGCTTCATGGTGTCGCGCTCGCGCACCGTCACGGCGTTGTCGTCGAGGGTGTCGAAGTCGACGGTCACGCAGTACGGCGTGCCGATCTCGTCCTGGCGGCGGTAGCGGCGGCCGATGGCGCCCGCGTCGTCGAACTCGATGTTCCAGTTCTGCCGCAGGGCGGTCGCCAGGCCCTTGGCCTTCGGGGACAGCTCCGGGTTGCGGGAGAGCGGCAGGACCGCGACCTTCACCGGCGCGATGCGGTGGTCGAAGCGCATGACCGTGCGCTTCTCCAGCTTGCCCTTGGCGTTGGGCGCCTCGTCCTCGATGTAGGAGTCGAGGAGGAAGGCGAGCATCGTGCGGCCGACACCGGCCGCGGGCTCGATGACGTACGGAGTCCAGCGCTCGCCGGCCTCCTGGTCGAAGTAGGACAGGTCCTGGCCGGACGCCTTGGAGTGCGCGGTCAGGTCGTAGTCGGTGCGGTTGGCGACGCCTTCCAGCTCGCCCCACTCGCTGCCGCCGAACTGGAAGCGGTACTCGATGTCAGCGGTGCGCTTGGAGTAGTGGGAGAGCTTCTCCTTCGGGTGCTCGTACCACCGCATGTTCTCCTCGCGCAGGCCCAGGCCGGTGTACCAGTTCCAGCGCTGCTCCATCCAGTACTCCTGCCACTTCTCGTCCTCGCCCGGCTTGACGAAGAACTCCATCTCCATCTGCTCGAACTCGCGGGTGCGGAAGATGAAGTTGCCGGGCGTGATCTCGTTGCGGAAGGACTTGCCCATCTGCGCGATGCCGAAGGGCGGCTTGCGGCGCGAGGTCTGCTGGACCTGGCCGAAGTTGGTGAAGATG
This sequence comes from Streptomyces sp. NPDC041122, assembly GCF_055592445.1. Taxonomy (NCBI): domain Bacteria; kingdom Bacillati; phylum Actinomycetota; class Actinomycetes; order Kitasatosporales; family Streptomycetaceae; genus Streptomyces; species Streptomyces sp. NPDC041122. The sequence goes on from NZ_JBVIYQ010000001.1 coordinate 406,492, forward strand.
CCCTGCGCGGTCTCGGGGCGCAGGTAGGCGACGGAGCCGCTGTCCTGGGTCGGGCCGAGGTGCGTGGCGAGCATGCCGGAGAACTGCTTGGGCTCGGTGAACTGACCCTTGGTGCCGCAGTTGGGGCAGTTCACGTCCGCGAGGCCGTTGGCCGGCGGGCGGTTGTGCTTGGCCTCGTACGCCTCTTCCAGGTGGTCGGCGCGGTGGCGCTTGTGACAGGAGAGGCACTCGGTGAGCGGGTCGGAGAAGGTCGCGACGTGGCCGGAGGCCTGCCAGACCTCGCTCGCCAGGATGACCGACGAGTCGATGCCGACGACGTCCTCACGCGAGGTGACCATGTAGCGCCACCACTGGCGCTTCAGGTTCTCCTTCAGCTCGACGCCGAGCGGACCGTAGTCCCAGGCGGCACGCTGTCCGCCGTAGATCTCACTGCAGGGGAAAACAAAGCCACGGCGCTTGCTCAGGCTGACGATGGTGTCGATCTTGTCGGCGGCCACGGTGCTCTCTTCATGACGACGGCGGGCGAAGCGGGTAACGCGCTTCGGGAGCGAATGCTTCAGGTTACCGGCGGCCTCACCCCCCTAATCAAATCGGTTCCGGTACGGCACGGGGCCGGGCCCCGGACCGGAGACCTTGTTGACAATCGTTTCCACATTTGTTGAAAATGAGTGTCATGAACGTACGACGCCTCATACCCGCCGCCGCCCTCGCCTCCGCCACGGTCCTCGGCCTCACCGCGCTGACGGCCTGCTCCACCTCCACCGCGGCCGGCAAGGACGGCAAGCTGGACGTCGTGGCGTCGTTCTACCCCCTGCAGTACCTGGCGGAGCAGATCGGCGGGAAGCACGTCTCCGTCACCACCCTCACCGGCCCCGGCCAGGAGCCGCACGACCTCGACGTCTCCGCCCACCAGCGCGGCGAGCTGGAGGAGTCCGACGTCGCCCTCTACCTCAAGGGCCTGCAGCCCGCCGTGGACGACGCGATCGACCAGTCCGGCATCGGGACCAAGGTCGACGCCGCCTCGCTGACCAGCATGGAGAAGCACGGCAACGAGGTCGGCGGGCACGCCGGGGAGCACGAGGGCCACAGCCACGACCACGAGGGCGCCGACCCGCACATCTGGCTCGACCCGGTGAAGTACGCCGAGGTCGCCGAGGGCGTCGGCAAGGCCCTGGAGAAGGCCGACCCGGACCACGCGGCCACGTACAAGAAGAACACCGCGCAGCTCGTGAAGCGGCTCGGCGGCCTGAACACGTCCTTCGAAGACGGCCTGAAGGACACCAAGTCCAAGGTCTTCATCACCACGCACGCCGCCTTCGGCTACCTCGCCGAGCGCTACGGCCTCACCGAGGAGGCCATCAGCGGCCTCGACCCCGAGGGCGAGCCCAGCGGCAAGCGCGTCAGGGAGCTCCAGAACATGGCGAAGGCCGACGGCGTCAGCACGGTCTTCTACGAGACGCTCGTCAGCGACAAGACGGCGCGGACCCTCGCCAAGGACACCGGCCTGAAGACCGACGTGCTCGACCCCGTCGAGGGCATCACCGACGACTCCAGGGGCACCGACTACATCCAGGTCATGGAGTCCAACCTCAAGGCCCTCCAGAAGGCCCTGGGCGCCAAGTGACCCACTCCCCCGCGGCTACGGAGGCATCCGCCATGAGCAAGCCAGCCGGTCCCGGCGAACGCGAAGCCGTCATATCCCTGCGCGAGGTGACGGCCGAGCTCGGCTCGCGCCCCGTCCTGCGCGGCATCGACCTCGCCGTGGGGCGCGGCGAGGTCGTCGCCCTGCTCGGCGCCAACGGCTCGGGCAAGTCCACCGCCGTGCGCACCGTCATAGGGCAGGTCCCGGTAACCGGCGGCGAGGTCGAGATCTTCGGCACCCCGCGCCGCCGCTTCCGCGACTGGGCGCGCGTCGGGTACGTGCCGCAGCGCACCACCGCCGCCGGCGGCGTGCCCGCCACGATCAGCGAGGTCGTCGCCTCCGGGCGGCTCTCCCGGGCCCGCTTCGGCGTGCTGCGCAAGGCCGACCGCGAGGCGGTCGCCCGCGCCATCGAGCTCGTCGGCCTCGCCGACCGCGCCAAGGACTCCGTCAACGCCCTCTCCGGCGGCCAGCACCAGCGCGTCCTCATCGCCCGCGCGCTGGCCTCCGAACCGGAGCTGCTGATCATGGACGAGCCGATGGCCGGCGTCGACCTGGCCAGCCAGGAGGTCCTCGCGGCCACCCTGCGCCAGCAGGTCGCCCAGGGCGCCTCCGTCCTGCTCGTGCTGCACGAACTGGGCCCCCTGGAGCCGCTGATCGACCGCGCCGTGGTGCTCCGCGACGGCTGCGTCCTGCACGACGGGCCGCCGCCGCGCGCCGTCGGCCAGCACGCCCTGCCCGGCCACGACCACGTCCACCCGCACACCGCCGACGCGGAGCCGGTCCGCACCGGCCTGCTGACCTGAGGGCGAGCAAGAACGATGGAACTCCTCACCTACGCCTTCATGCAGCGGGCCCTGCTCGCCGCCGTCCTGGTCGGCATCACCGCGCCCGCCGTCGGCATCTACCTCGTCCAGCGCCGCCAGGCCCTGATGGGCGACGGCATCGGCCACGTCGCGATGACCGGCGTCGGCCTCGGATTCCTGCTCTCGACGTCCCCGGTGTGGATGGCGACGGCGGTCGCCATCGTCGGCGCCGTCGTCATGGAGCTGATCCGCTGGTACGGCAAGACCCGCGGCGACATCGCCCTGGCGATGCTGTTCTACGGCGGCATGGCGGGCGGCGTGATGTTCATCAACCTCGCCCCCGGCGGCTCCAACGCCAACCTCCAGTCGTACCTCTTCGGCTCGCTGTCGACGGTCTCCGAGGAGGACGTCTCCGCGATCTGTCTGCTCGCCGCCTTCGTGGTCCTGGTCACGGTCGGGCTGCGCCGCCAGCTCTTCGCGGTCAGCCAGGACGAGGAGTTCGCGCGCGTGACGGGCCTGCCGGTGCGGGCCCTCAACCTGCTCACCGCGGTCACCGCCGCGGTCACCGTCACCGTCGCCATGCGGGTCGTCGGCCTGCTGCTGGTCTCCGCCCTGATGGTGGTGCCGGTGGCGGCCGCCCAGCAGCTCACCCGGAGCTTCGCGGCGACCTTCGCGATCTCGGTGGCCGTCGGCGTCGCGGTGACCCTCGGCGGCACCGTCACCTCGTACTACCAGGACGTGCCGCCCGGCGCGACCATCGTGCTGCTCACCATCGGCGTCTTCATCGTCCTCACGGTGCTCGCGACGCCGCTGGCCAGGCGCAGGGCGCGGGCCGTGGCCGCCGCGGAGGCGGCGGGCGATCCCGCGGAGTGCGCGGTCCCGGCCCAACCGGTGGCCAAGAGCTGACCCGCGTCCGGGCCGACCTGGCACAATGGCCCGGCAGGCCCAGACCAGAGCGCAGACGCGAGGAGGCAACCGTGGGAGCCCCGGTTCGAGGCAGGTCGACCCGCCAGCGTGCGGCGGTGGCCGCGGCGCTCGACGACGTGGAGGAGTTCCGCAGTGCCCAGGAGCTGCACGACATGCTCAAGCACAAGGGCGACTCGGTCGGTCTGACCACGGTCTACCGCACCCTTCAGTCCCTCGCCGACGCCGGCGAGGTCGACGCCCTGCGCACCAGCGAGGGCGAGACGGTCTACCGCCGCTGCTCCACCGGCGATCACCACCACCATCTGGTGTGCCGCGTCTGCGGCAAGGCCGTCGAGGTCGAGGGCCCCGCGGTCGAGAAGTGGGCCGAGGCCATCGCCGCCGAGCACGGATTCGTGAACGTGGCGCACACGGTGGAGATCTTCGGCACGTGCCAGGAGTGCGCGAGCAAGTAACGGTACGTATGCGAGAGGGCCCGCACCGTCCGGCGGACGGTGCGGGCCCTCTCGCGCCCGGCCCTAACTGTTCGCGATCTGCTCCTCGTTGGGGATCGCGCCGCCGAAGCGGCGGTCGCGCCCGGCGTATTCGAGGCAGGCCCGCCACAGGTCGCGCCGGTCGAAGTCCGGCCACAGGACGTCCTGGAAGACCATCTCGGCGTAGGCGCTCTGCCACAGCAGGTAGTTGGACGTGCGCTGCTCGCCGCTCGGCCGCAGGAAGAGGTCGACGTCCGGCATGTCCGGGTAGTACAGGTACTTCGCGAAGGTCTTCTCGTTGACCTTCGACGGGTTGAGCCGGCCCGCCTTCACGTCCTCCGCCATCGCCTGCGCGGCGTCGGCGATCTCGGCGCGGCCGCCGTAGTTCATGCAGAAGTACAGGGTCAGCTTGTCGTTGTCCTTGGTCTGCTCCTGGGAGATCTCCAGCTCCCGGGCGACCGACTTCCACAGCTTGGGCATCCGGCCCACCCAGCGCACCCGCACGCCCAGGTCGTCCAGCTGGTCGCGGGTCTTGCGGATGAAGTCGCGGTTGAAGTTCATCAGGAACTTCACCTCGTCCGGCGAACGCTTCCAGTTCTCCGTGGAGAAGGCGTACAGCGAGATCGCCCCGACGCCCATCTCGATGCCGCCCTGCAGCACGTCCAGGACGCGCTCGGCGCCGACCTTGTGCCCCTCGGTGCGGGGCAGCCCGCGCTCCTTCGCCCAGCGTCCGTTGCCGTCCATGACGATCGCCACGTGCTGCGGGACGAGCTCACCGGGGATCTTCGGCGGCCGCGCGCCCGAGGGGTGGGGCTCGGGAAGCGTGTACTCACGGCGGGACCGTCCGAGGATTCCGCGTCGTGCCATGGGGGGCTCTCTCCTACCTAGCTGTTCTCCGCACACGAGGGACTCGCGCGCTCACGTACTCACACTCACGTACTTTTCTCTACGTAGCGCAGGGAGCGCAGTCCGCGCTCCAGGTGCCAGTGCAGATAGGCGGAGACGAGGCCGCTGCCCTCCCTGGCGTGCCGCGCCTCGCACGCGTCCGCCGTCTCCCAGTCGCCGGTGAGCAGCGCCCCGAGCAGCGTGAGCGTCTCCGCCGACGGCACGACGCTGCCGGGCACCCGGCAGTCGACGCAAATCGAGCCGCCCGCCGCGACCGAGAAGAACCGGTTCGGCCCGGGCATCCCGCACTTGGCGCAGTCGTTGAAGGTGGGGGCGTAGCCGTTGACGGCGAGCGAGCGGAGCAGGAAGGCGTCGAGGACGAGGTGGGGCTCGTGCTCACCGCGGGCCAGCACCCGCAGGGCGCCCACGAGCAGGAGGTACTGCTGCACCGCGGGCTCGCCCTCGTGGTCGGTGAACCGCTCGGCGGTCTCCAGCATGGCGGTGCCTGCCGTGTAGCGCGCGTAGTCGGTGACGATCCCGCCACCGTACGGAGCGATGGTCTCGCTCTGCGTGCAGAGCGGCAGGCCGCGGCCGACGAGCTCGCTCCCCCGCGCGAAGAACTGCACGTCGACGTGGGAGAACGGTTCGAGGCGCGCGCCGAACTTGGACTTGGTGCGGCGCACCCCGCGGGCCACCGCGCGTACGCGGCCGTGACCGCGCGTGAGCAAGGTGATGATCCGGTCCGCCTCACCCAGCTTCTGGGTGCGCAGCACGATGCCGTCGTCGCGGAACAGACTCATGGACCCATTCTCGCGTACGCCGACGGGTCCCCGGGCCCGGGTGGGCCCCTGCCCCCCTTACGGGGCCCCTCGGCCTCCCTCAGGGGACCTCGCCCCGGCTCCTGGCGTTCGCGTACGCCGTCGCCGCGCGCAGCCGCTCCTCGGTGGTCGCCGAGCGGGCGGCCTCCGGAGTGCAGTCCCACTCCCGGCCGCCCCCGTAGGGGCGCAGCTGGACGTACGGCCCTTCGTGGCCCATGACCCGGCCGACGCGGCCGCTGCGGGTGTCGACCACGTACGAGCCGACGGGGAGGTGCAGGTTCATGCCGCCGCCCTCCGCAGGGCGGCGGCCAGCCGGGCCGCGGTGTCGGCGGAACACCCGCCCAATTCGATGCGCGGGCAGGGCGTCTCGCGGGCGAGGGTCGCCGGGTCGATCCCCAGCGAGGGCAGCGTAATTCCCGCCTCGGTGAGTGCGTCGCGCAATTCCTTCACGGTTTCCTCCGCATGCTCGATACATGCCTCTGCGTGATGCTTTCCATCCACCTTCACGTGGCTCCCCTTCGCCTTCGGATTTCACTCTTCTCGCACATACGGTGACGCACTCCCCCTACACTCGGCAGGAGTCTGTCCCCTACAACTGCGGGGCAGCGGAAGGCGGTTGGCCATGGCCAATGGTTCACGTCAGGCGGCTTGGGAGTTCTTCGGGGCCGAGCTGAAACGGAGACGGGAGGACGCGGGCCTCAGCCAGTCGGCGCTGGGTACGCGGGTATTCGTCTCCGGTGGATACATTGGCCAGTTCGAACAAGCAATTCGCAAACCGCAGTTGGATGTGGCGGAGCGGATCGACGAGGTCCTGCAAACCGACGGTATTTTCGAGCGGATGTGCCGAAAACTGATCGATGACCGCCGCTACGCGGATTACTTCGCCGCGGTGGTGGAGCTTGAGGCACTGGCGACGAAGATCTGTGAGTTCGCGCCGACGCTGATCCCGGGCCTGTTGCAGACGTCCGCCTACGCGCGAGCGGTGACGCTGTCGGCCAATCCGTTCGTCACGGACGCGTACGTGGACGAGATCGTCGCGGCACGGCTGGAGCGGGCGGGGATCCTCAAGGATGCGGCGCGGCCCGAGTATTGGGTGGTGCTGCACGAGAACGTGCTGTACATCCCGGTGGGTGGGCCGGAGGCGATGGCCCAGCAGTTGGAGCACGTTGCTCGGCTGATGCGGGAGCGGCAGGTGCTCCTGTCGCTCCTTCCTTACGCAGCGGGCGCGCACGCCACGATGGGCGGGATGCTCACACTCATGGGCTTCGAGGACGCGCCGCCTACCGCCTATACAGAGACTTCGTTTTCGGGAACGCTCGTCGACGAACCGGTGGTGGTGGCGCGGGCACAGCGCGCTTACGATCTGCTCAGGGGCGCCGCGCTGTCGCCGGAGGTGTCCCTCGCCCTGGTCGAGTCGGCGGCTGAGGACTACAGACGATGCACGAGTACGACCTGAGCAACGCTCGCTGGCGCAAAAGCAGCTACAGCAACGGCGAAGGCGGCAGCTGCGTCGAGGTGGCGTACGACTTCGTGGGCGCCGCCCGCTGGCGCAAAAGCAGCTACAGCAACGGCGAGGGCGGCGACTGCGTCGAGGTCGCCGACGGAGTCCCCGGGGTCGTCCCCGTGCGGGACAGCAAGAACGTTGACCAGGGCCCGAGCCTCGTACTCGGCGCAGCCGCCTGGCAAGCGTTCGTGACGTACGCGAAGGGCCGACGCTGACGCAGGCTCCCCAGGGGCGCGGGGAACTGCGCGACCAGCCCCCACGAACCCGCACCCGACGAACCCCTACTGACGACTGATCGCCCTCGTGACGCCCGCCGCGATCGTCGTCGCGAGCGTCCACCCCAGCACCACCAGCGCATACCCGAACCACTGATACGCCCCCTGCGCGGCATACGCCTTCTCCTGGCCGAAGTCGACGATCGGCAACAGCAGATCCAGCGTGTAGAACAGGGGGTTGAACTCCGGTGCCTCCTCCGGCTTCAGCGCCGCAGGCTCCCGCACCGCGTAGGTGACCGCACCCACCAACAGCAGCGACAGCAGCCAGACCGCCGCCCGCGTGGGCCGGAACCCATAGCCGACGGTCACGTCCTGGAGGTGGCCCCAGGCGCGGGCGTACCACGCCAGGGTCGCGCGGTGGCGACGCTGCTTGGCGAGCTGGACGGTGCGGGCGGCCGCGTCGTCGCCGTTGCGGCGATACGCGGCGGTCAACTGCTCGTATGCGTACGGGACGTAGCCGTCCGTATCCCGCTCCAGGACCTGGAGTCGGCGTTCGGCGGGCTCTGGCGGGCCGAGCCTCTCGTACGTCAGACCGTCCAAGCGAACCCGGTCCGGCCACGTCTCCGTGGCCATGTGCAGGAATTCGAGGCGGCAGCCGCGCAAGGTGACAGCTCCCTGAATGGGCTCGGCCTCGGCCAGATAGAGCGCGCCCGCGACGACGTTGCTGGCGCGCAGAACCGTGCCACCCTGGTTGGAGAGCCGGGCGCCCTCGAAGTCGATCATGCCTTGTATGCGGGCGCCGGGCATGTTGAGCCGTCCGTACACCGCCAGCCGCGTCGCATGTAGATCCGCCCCGGCCCTCAGGTTCGTCGCGTGCAGCGCCGTCCCTCCCGGATGGTTGAGCACCGCGTCGTTGAACGTGATGTCGCCGGATATCACGGACCCCGCGAGGCGGACCTCCCCGTCGGCGCGGAACCCCCCGCCCGCCTGGAAGTCGTCGTCTATCGTCACGCGATTGAGCGCGAGGACCGGCTCGGGGTACGTCACGCCCTCCTCCCCCACGTGCGCCCCGTCGAAGAAGACCGCCCCGGAGATCCGCGCCCCGCCGAGCCGGACGGGTCCCCGCACCCGGCAGCCGGACATCCGCAGCGAGCCGTCGACCCGCAGCGCGGTGGCGTGCAGGCCCGGCAGCACGGACCGGCCGAGGTACAACTGGCGCAGTTGCGCCCCGTAGAGGTCGGGCACCTCGTCGAAGTAGCAGGCCCACAGGTGGATCGGGCCCGCGGCCTCCGCGTAATGGAGGTTGAGGCGGCCGGTGATCCGCGCGCCGGTGACGCGGAGGACCGGGACCTCGCCGTCCTGCCGGGGCCCGCTGAGCAGCAACCACCGCAGGACCTCGGCGCGGACGGTCCGCTCGGGCCCCCAGCCGGCGCCGGGCTCCGCGGATTCCCCGTCGCGCTCGCAGAAGTCGACGGTCCGCCCGAGCGGAAACGCCTCCCACACCCGCCGTTCGGCGGCGGTCAGTTCGGTGATCTGCACCGGTGCGACTCTAGGCGAACCCGGGCGACCGCACCCGGGATGTGCCCAGGAAGGAGAGGGTCCGCATGCCGCGGTGGGATCACGCTTCCGCGATCACCCCGGGTGGCCCAAAATACGGGCATGAAGAGTGACCTGTTCTCCAGCGACCACATGGCCCAGCCGGCCCACGCGCCCGGCATGACCCTCCAGAACGCCAAGTCCGTCAAGTACGCGGTGAACGGCGAGATGTTCGCCCGGCAGGGCGCGATGATCGCCTACCGGGGCAATCTGCAGTTCGAGCGCAAGGGCCAGGGCGTGGGCGGCATGCTCAAGCGCGCCATGACCGGCGAGGGGCTGCCGCTGATGGCCGTGCGCGGCCAGGGCGAGGCGTGGTTCGCGCACGAGGCGCAGAACTGCTTCATCGTCGACGTCGAACCGGGTGACGTGCTGACGGTCAACGGCCGCAACGTCCTCTGTTTCGACGCCACCCTCTCGTACGAGATCAAGACCGTGAAGGGCGCGGGGATGACCGGCGGCGGGCTGTTCAACAGCGTCTTCACCGGCACCGGGCAGCTCGGCCTGATCTGTGAGGGCAGCCCGCTGGTGATCCCCGTGTCGCCGCAGCAGCCGGTGTTCGTCGACACCGACGCGGTGGTCGGCTGGACCGCCGACCTGCACACCTCCCTGCACCGCTCGCAGTCCATCGGCTCGATGATCCGCGGCGGTTCGGGCGAGGCCGTGCAGCTGAAGCTGGAGGGCGAGGGGTACGTCATCGTGCGGCCGAGCGAGGCGACGCCGCAGAAGCCGCAGCAGCACTGAGGCCGCGGGCGCCGGGCCGCCGTCGTCGGGGCCGGAGGGCGGCCGGCCCCGACGGCGGGTGAGCTCAGGCGGACGACCGGGCGGCCTCGTCGAAGTCGGTGGCGGCCGACACCTCCGCCCACGCCCGCATCTCGCGCTCGAAGTCCTCACGTCCGGCCCGAACGAGCCGCAGCGCGTCGTTGCCCAACAGCAGCCGCTTCGGCGGCCGTTCGGCCGCCACCATGCGCAGCACCGCGTCCGCCGCCTTGTCCGGGTCGCCCGGCTGGGTCCCGCCGCCGTGGATCCGGCGGTGGCGCAGCGGCTCGAACAGCTCGTCGTAGTCGGGGATCGAGCGGGGCGCCCGGATCATCGAGCGGCCGGACCAGTCGGTGCGGAAGCTGCCCGGCTCGACGGCGGTGACGTGGACGCCGAAGTCGGCGACCTCCTTGCCGAGCGTCTCCAGGATGCCCTCCACCGCGAACTTGCTGCCGTGGTAGAAGCTCAGGCCCGGCATGGTGACCAGCCCGCCCATCGAGGTGACGGCGATGATGTGGCCCGCCCGGCGCTCGCGCAGGTGCGGCAGCACGGCCTTGATCACCGCCACGGTGCCGTAGACGTTCACCTCGAACTGGCGGCGCAGGTCGTCCATGGACGACTCCTCGAAGAGGCCGTCGTGGCCGTACCCGGCGTTGGCGACGACCACGTCGAGGGGGCCCAGGTCCCGCTCGGCCCCGGCGACGACCTCGTCCACCGCCGCGTGGTCGGTCACGTCCAGGATGCGGGCGTGCGCGTCGCCGGTGAGCGCTTCGAAGGCGCGGGCGTCCTCGGGTGTGCGCACGGTGCCCACCACCCGGTGGCCCGCGGCGAGCGCCGCGCGGCCGAGTGCGCGGCCGAGGCCGGTGCTGACGCCGGTGATCAGGAATGTCTTGGAGTCCGACACGGGAGTTCCCTTCGTACGGTGCGGAACGCGGGGCCGTCCGGGGCGGTCGGCCCCGGACGTCCTCGGCACGTCCAACTTCAGCACCGGAAAAGGCCGTTGCCCCGGTTCCAGGGAGCCCGGCCCGACCCGGGAACGGGTGGGCCGGGGGTCTGCCGGACCGGGGGTCCGCCGGTCCCCCCTTCGCGGGCCCCCGCGGCGATCTCGGGCCGTATCGTGAACGGCATGGACCGCAACACAGCACTCGGTGAGTTCCTCCGCTCCCGGCGGGCACGGATCACCCCGCGCCGGGCGGGCCTGCCCGACGACGGCGGTCCGCGGCGCGTGCCGGGGCTGCGCCGCGAGGAGATCGCCCACCTGGCGGGTGTCAGCGTCGACTACTACGTACGCCTGGAGCGCGGGCGCCGGCTGAACGTCTCCGAGACCGTGCTCGACGCCATCTCCCGTGCGCTGCGCCTCGATCCGGTCGAGCGCACCCATCTGTTCGAGCTCGCCAAGCCGACGGCGGCCGGGTCCCGTCGTGCGGCGACGCGTCCGCAGCCGGTCCGGCCGGGGCTGCGCGACCTGCTCCGGATCCTGGAGCACACCCCCGCCCTGGTCCTGGGGCGGCGGCTCGACGTCCTCGCCGCCAACCCGATGGCGCGGGCGCTGCTCACCGACTTCGAGGCGCTGCCGCACCGGGAGCGGAACCTGGTGCGGTTCATGTTCCGTGACGAGAGGGCCCGTTCGCTGTACGCCCACTGGGACATCCACGCCCGGGACATCGTCGCCTCGCTCCGGCGCGACGCCGGACGCCACCCGCACGACCCGCTGCTCGCCGAACTCGTCGGCGAACTCTCCCTCGCGGACGAGGACTTCCGCCGCTGGTGGGCCGACCAGGACGTGCACCGGCACACCCACGGCAGCAAGCACTTCCAGCACCCGGTCGCCGGCCCGCTCACCCTCAACTACGAGTCCCTGACGCTGCCCGCCGACCCCGACCAGCGGCTCAGCGTCTACACCGCCGAGGCGGGCTCCAGCTCGGAGGAGGCGCTGCGGCTGCTGGACGCGAGCCTGCGGGTGGGGGCGTAGGGCCGCGCGGGCGTGCCGCCGGTCGAGATCCGGCCGAGCCGGGCCACAGCGGGTGCGCGGGCGACTTGGGGGAGCAAGTACCTTTCGTCTCATGGTTGTTGACCAAGGAGACGCGACGGCGGGCGTGCGGCTGCGGCCACCGCGGCACCGTCTGGACCGCCGTGCCGTCGCCTGGTGGCGCACCCGCCTGCTGCTGACGGCCGCCGCCCCGGCGGCTGTTCTCGGCCTGCTCGGGGCGCTCATCGCGCCCGCCCGCTGCTGGCTGCTGCTGCCCGCCGCCGTCGTCGCGGCGGCGGGGCTGCTCGCCGGGGCGCTGCTGCCGCCGTGGTGGTACCGGGTGCACCGCTGGGAGGTCACCGACGACGCGGTGTACGTGCGGACCGGCTTCTTCTGGACGGAGGGCCGGATCGCGCCGATGTCGCGGCTGCAGACCGTAGACACCATGCGCGGTCCCGTCCAGCGCATGTTCGGGCTGAGCACGGTGACGGTCACCACCGCGTCCGCGAAGGGTGCGCTCCAGGTCAAGGGGCTCGACCACGCGACCGCCGCCGAGCTGGCCGAACGGCTGGCCCTGGTCACGCAGGCGACGCCGGGGGACGCGACATGAGCGGCCTCACGGAGTCACCGGGGCGCTCCCCCGGCGCGGCGCCCCGGACGGCCCCCGACGGGGAAGCCGCGTCCGCCGAAGGCCAGGACCACGGCTGGCGGCGGCTCGACCGGCGTTCGATGCTCGTCACCGTGCAGATGACGGGCGGCGTGGTCTCCGCCGTCGGTGTGCCCGTCACCCTCAGCTTCCAGGGCTGGGTGGCCATGGGGCCCGTACTGGCCTGGGCGGTGGGCCTGAGCCTGCTGCTGGTCGGCGGCGGTGTGGCGCTGGACGCGCTGCGGCTGCGGCACAGCCGCTACCGCATCGGCCCCGACCGCGCCGAGCTGCGCAGCGGCATCCTCTTCGCCAAGCACCGCTCCCTGAGCCGGGAGCGCATACGCTCCGTCGACCTCGTCGCCCATCCCCTGCTGCGCCTGCTCGGCCTGGTGGAGGTCCGCATCGGCACCGGCGAGCAGAGCGCCGGCCAGGAGGCCACCCTCGAACTGCGGCCCGTGCGCAGGGCGGAGGGCGAACGGCTGCGGCGGGAACTGCTGAGCCGTACGGCGCCGGACGCCGTGCCGGACGCGCCGGGCACCCTCGCCGCGCTCGATCCCCGCTGGATCCGGTACGCCCCGCTCTCCTTCGTCACCTCGGCGCTCGCGGCTGCGGCGGGCGGCGCGGTGATGCAGGTCAGCGAGTGGTTCGGGGTGCAGGAGGAGATCATCGACGGGGTCGGCGAGCTGTTCCGCGGGATGTCGGTGGCGGGCCTGGTGGTCGCGCTGGTCGCGGTGGCGCTGGCGGCCGGGTCGGTGGGGGCGCTCGGGCTCTGGGTCGAGATGTGGTGGAACTACCGCCTGGAACGGGAGCCCGGCGGCACGCTGCGGGTGCGGCGCGGGCTCCTCACGGCCCGTTCGGTCTCCCTGGAGGAGGCGCGGCTGCGGGGCGTGGACGTGGTGGAGCCGCTCGGGCTTCGGCTGTCCGGCGCGGCGCGGGTGGACGCGGTCGCCACGGGGCTCTCGCGCCGCGACGAGGAGGACCAAGCGGGGCCGAGCACGCTGCTGCCCGCCGCGCCGCGGGCCCTCGCCGCCGAGGTGGCGGCGCGGATCCTGCGGGAGCCGGTGACGCCCACCGCGGCGCGGCTCACGCCGCATCCGCGGGCGGCGCGGGCGCGCAGGATCCGCTGGGCGGTGGCGTCGGCGGCGGCCCCCGCGCTGGTCCTGGTCCTGCTCGGGGCGGTACTCGGCGTACCGGTCCTCGGGTATCTGGGGGCGGCCTGCGCGGCGCTGCTCGGGCCGGCCGCGGTGGCGCTGGCCGAGGACGCGTACCGCGGCCTGGGGCACGCGGTCGACGGCGACTACCTCGTCGTACGCTCCGGGACGCTGCGCCGGTCGACGGTGGCGCTGCGGCGCGGCGGGGTGATCGGCTGGACGGTCAAGCAGTCGGTGCTGCAGCGGCGTGCGGGCCTGGTCACGCTGAGCGCGACGACGGCGGCGGGCGCGCAGGCGTACGCGGCGTACGACGTGGACGAGGCGGAGGGCCTCGCCTTCGCGGAACGGGCGGTTCCGGGGCTGCTCGGGCCGTTCCTGGAACGGCCCGAGCCCGGGCGTACGGAGGGTACGGGGGATCCCGGCGCCGAGGACTAGCGGGCCGCGGCGGCCCGCTGCTCGTATCCGACGAGGCGGACGCAGGTCGTGAGGCCCTTCATGGCCGCCTCCAGTTCCGCGAGGCCCGGGTAGCTGGGCGCGATGCGGATGACCGCGTCGCGCGGGTCGTCGCCGAGGGGGTGCGTGGCGCCGGCCGGGGTCAGCACGATGCCGGCCTCCGCCGCGTGGCGCACGACCTCCTTCGCGCAGCCGTCCGGGACCGTCAGGGTCACGAAGTAGCCGCCCTTCGGCGAGGTCCAGGTGGCGAGGCCGGTGCCGCCGAGCTCGGCCTCCAGGATCCGGGCGACCGTCTCGAACTTGGGCCGCAGCAGGGCGCGGTGGCGCGCCATGTGCGCCCGTACGCCGTCGGCGTCCTTGAGGAACATCACGTGCCGCAGCTGGTTGACCTTGTCGGGACCGATCGACCGCTTCTGGTTGGCCGCGAGCAGCCACTTCAGGTTGGCGGGCGAGGAGCCGAAGAACGCGACGCCCGCGCCGGCCGAGGTGATCTTCGAGGTGGAGCCGAAGACGAACGCCCGGTCCTCGTGTCCGGCCGCGGCGCACGCGCTCAGCAGGTCGGCGAGCTCGGCGGGCTCGTCGGTGAGGTCGTGCACGGCGTACGCGTTGTCCCAGAAGATCCGGAAGTCGGGCGCGGCCGTGGGCATGGCGGCGAGCCGCGCGACGGTCTCGTCGCTGTAGACGACGCCGTCGGGGTTGCTGTACTTCGGCACGCACCAGATGCCCTTGATCGCCGGGTTCCCGGCGACCAGCCGCTCGACCTCGTCCATGTCGGGGCCGTCCGGCGTCATCGCCACGGGGATCATGTCGATGCCGAACCGCCGGCAGAGCGAGAAGTGCCGGTCGTAGCCGGGCACGGGACACAGGAACGCGATGGGCTCCTGGTCCACCCAGCGGGACGTGGCGCCGGGCACCTCGCCGAGGAGGGCGTGCACGAGGCAGTCGTGCATCAGCTCCAGGCTGGAGTTGCCGAGCGCGAGCAGCTGCCCCGCGGGCACCTGGAGGAGCTCGCCGAAGATCTCCCGGAGCTCGGTCAGGCCCTGCAGGCCGCCGTAGTTGCGGACGTCCGTGCCGTCGGCGGCCGTGTGGCGCCCGCCGGGCAGGCTGAGCAGGTCCTCGGCGAGGTCGAGCTGCTCGGGCGCCGGCTTGCCCCGGGTCAGGTCGAGGGACAGCCCGCGCCCGGCGAGCTCGTCGTACTCCTTCCGGGCCTGCTCAAGCAGCCCGGCCAGGGCCTGGGTGTCGGGGCTCAGCTCGGTGCTCATGGTGTTGCCTCTCGCAGGTGCGGCGCTCGGTGGGTGGCGCCAGCCGAGGATACAAATCCGGCCGCCGCCCCGGACGACATGCCCGCTCCGCGAGACTGCGGGGGCCGGAGGCTGGTATCGGGCCCCGGGGCCGCACCCTCGGCGAGGCCGTACATCAGTACGAAGACGTGATCCGTGCGCGGACGGGGGGCCACCCGGAGGTGCGGATCTTCCGGGCGCCCCGCCGTCGCGCCCGCACGGGAGCCCGCGCCCGCCCGCGGCGACGACACGCCGCACCCGTCGCCCCGGCCCGCGCTCCCGACGCCGCCCCCTACCCCCGAGACGCCCCTCGCACACTCCAACTCACCTCCCCTCAAGACCACTTGACGCCCCCGCACCCCACCGGGACCGCCACCCCGGAACCCGTCCGGCGACCCCGCCCGGCAACCCTGTGCCGGAGCCCTTGACCGGCCCCCTCCCCCCTCCTATCGTCGCCACGCCACCCACGACGTAGGACGTGGGACCTCTTAAGGAGGCAAGGGAGACACAGTGACCGATCCGACCTCTCGTACGGCGCTCCGCGCGATCGCGCCGGACCGCCGCTCCTTCCTCAGGTACACCGGCGCACTCGGCGCGGCCGCCGCCGTGACGAGCACCCTCTCCGCCTGCTCGTCGGGGCCCGAGTCCACCAACGAGACCGGCGGCGGCCAGGGCGGCGGCTCGACGCTCACGGCCGTCATCGGCTACGGCAACGACGGCAGCTGGGACCCGACGCAGACCGCGTCCGCCTTCGCGATGGCCGGCAACGAACACATCTACGAGGGGCTGCTCGGCACGGACCCGATCACCCGCGAGCCGTACGCGGCGCTCGCCACCGAGCTCCCGGACGACCTGAAGGCGACGACGTGGAAGTTCACGCTGCGCCCGGGCGCCACCTGGCACGACGGCAAGCCCGTCACCGCCGACGACGTCGTCTTCGTGTTCGACAGGATCCTCGACCCGAAGACCCAGACCCTCGCCAAGGGCTTCTTCGCGAGCTGGCTCAAGGAGGTCAGGAAGACCGGCGCCACCTCCGTCGAGCTGATCCTCAAGTTCCCCTTCCCCGACGGCGCCGCACGGCTCTCCCTCGCCAAGATCATGCCGAAGCACGTCTTCTCGCGACCGGGCGCCTGGGACGACGCGACCAAGGGGAAGGCGGTGGGCTCGGGACCGTACCGGCAGACCGCCCACCACCCGAAGGCGAACACCACCTTCGAGGCCTTCGACGACTACAACGGCCCGCGCAAGGCCGCCTTCAAGAAGATGAACTGGCTGACCATCGTCGACGCCGCGCCGCGCGTCGCGAAGATCTCCGGGGGCAGTGCGGACGCGGAGATCGCCGACAACATCCCGTACGCCAACATCGAGCGGCTCAAGCGGGGCGGGATGACCGTCGAGGGCGGCGCCGGGATGAACAACCTCTTCCTGCTCTTCAACACCGCGCACAAGCCCTTCGACGACGTGCGCGTCCGGCAGGCCCTGCACTACGCCATCGACCGCGACAAGATGATCACGGCCGCCCTCCGCGGCCACGGCAGGGCGTCCACGTCCTTCCTCAACGAGGCCAACCCCTCCTACCGGCCCGCGAAGACCGTGTACGGATACGACCTGGCGAAGGCGCGGAAGCTCCTGAAGGAGGCCGGGGTCGGCAAGCTGAGCGTCAACCTCATGGCCGTCAACGTGAGCTGGATCGTCGACTGCCTGCCGACCATCAAGGACGGCTGGGAGAAGCTCGGCGTCGAGGTCACCCTCGACCCGCAGGAGACCACCGCGGTCTTCACCAAACTGGACCAGAAGAAGGACTTCCAGATCGTCGCGGCCGCCTCCAACCCCAACCAGTTCGGGCTCGACGCCGACCTGATCATGCACTACAACTACGGCCCCGAGAACCTGTGGATGGGGTACGCGCGCTGGGCCGACGACCCGGTCGCCAAGAAGCTCTTCGCGGACATGGACCAGGCCACCCGCGAGCCGGAGCCGGGCCGCAAGAAGACCATGGTCCAGGAGTACATCGACGTGGTGGCGGAACAGGCCGTCCTCTACCCGGTCGTGCACAACGAACTCATGACCGCCTGGGACCCGAAGAAGATCACCGGCGTCAAGGCCCAGCCCTACCCGGGAATCAACCTGCTGCAGGCCAAGTGGGTCTGACAACCGGCCAGTTCAGGAGCCGCACGCCGTGACCGCAGTCCTCAGAATTTTGGCCCGCCGCGTCGCCCTGCTCGTCCCGCTGCTGCTCGGCATCGTCCTCTTCGTCTTCCTGGTGATGCGCTTCTCCGACGTCGACCCGGCGTCCGCGTTCTTCCAGGGCGCCAACCCCACACCCGAGCAGCTCCACCGGTTCCGCGAGGACAACGGACTCCTCGATCCGCTGCCCGTGCGCTACGTCGCCTTCGTGGGGGACCTCCTCCACGGCGACATGGGCATCAGCGTCCTCAACCGCTCCCCCGTCGTCGACCAGGTCACCACCGCCCTGCCGCTCACGATGCAGCTGACCTTCCTCGGGCTCGGGATCGCCGTGGTGCTCTCCCTCACCCTCGGGGTGACCGCGGCGATCCACCGCGACCGGCTGCCGGACCAGCTGATCCGCGTCGTCTCGCTGACCGGCGTCGCGGCGCCCGGGTTCTGGCTGGCGCTGCTGATGATCCAGTACCTGGCGGTGGACCTCGGCTGGTTCCCGACCGGCGGCTACATCAACCCCGCCGACTCCTTCACCGGCTGGCTGAAGACCATGACGCTGCCCGCCCTCGCGCTCTCCCTGCCGGTGGCCGCGGGCCTCACCCGCATCATCCGCACGGCCGTGGTCGAGGAGCTCGACAAGGACTACGTCCGCACCGCGATCGGCTGCGGACTGCCGCCGGTCGTGGTCGTCGGCCGCAACGTCCTGCGCAACGCCCTCATCAACCCGCTCACCGTGCTCGGCCTGCGCGTCGGCTATCTGCTGGGCGGCGCGGTGGTCATCGAGACCATCTTCTCGCTGCCCGGCATGGGCAAGCTGATGATCGACGCCGTGAAGAACGGCGACCCGGCCGTGGTGCAGGGCGTCGTCATCACCACCGCCGTCGGCTTCGTCGTCGTCAACCTCGTCATCGACATCCTCCATCTGCTGGTCAACCCGCGCCTGAGGGGGACACGTTGACGTTCGCCACCCGCAAGGAGCTGGCCGACCGGCTCTCGGTGCCCGGCATCCGCTTCCGCTCGCTGCGCCGGCTCCCCCCGCTCTCCCGGATCGCCGTCGGCGTCGTCGCCCTCGTCGTCCTGGTCGCCCTGTTCGCGCCGCTGCTCGCCCCGCACGACCCGCTCGACCAGCAGCCGCAGACCGACTCCACCGGACACCCGTCGGCCGGGCACTGGATGGGCCAGGACAGCCTGGGCCGCGACATCCTCAGCCGGCTGATGTACGGCGCGCGCTGGTCGCTGGCGATCGGGCTCGGTGCCACCCTGCTCGCCCTCGTCGTCGGCGCCGTGATCGGCGCGGTCGCGGCGACCTCCCGCAAGGCCGTCGACGAGACGCTGATGCGCTGCCTCGACGTCGTGATGGCCTTCCCCGGGATCGCGCTCGCCGCCGTGCTCGTCGCGGTCTTCGGCGGCGGCATCCTCGTCCTCATCTGCGCCATCGCCTTCCTCTTCACCCCGCCGGTCGCGCGCGTCGTACGGGCCAACGTGCTCGACCAGTACGGCGAGGACTACGTCGTCGCCGAGCGCGTCATCGGCGCCCGCACCCCGCACATCCTGATCCGCCACGTCGCCGTGAACTGCGCGGCGCCCATCCTCGTCTTCTGCACGGTGCAGGTCGCCGAGGCCATCGTCTTCGAGGCGTCGCTGTCCTTCATCGGCGCGGGGGTGCGGCCGCCCGACCCGTCCTGGGGCAGCGTCATCGCCGACGGCAAGAACATGGTGCTGATCGGCGGCTGGTGGGCGACGGTCTTCCCCGGCCTCCTCATGCTGCTCACCGTTCTCTCCCTGAACATCCTCTCCGAGGGGGTGTCCGACGCGTGGGCCGCGCCGTCCGCGCGCGACGTCGCGGGCGCGGCCCGCGCGGCGGACCCCCTGGAGGCCCCCGAGCCCGGCAGCGGCCAGGTCCTCGAACTGCCCGGCCTGCCGGCGGCGGCGCACCGGCTCCGCTCCCGGGCCCGTCCCCTGCCCGGCGGGGATCCGGTCCTTTCCGTGCGGGAGCTGACCGTCTCCTTCCCCGGCCGGCACGGAGGCGTCCGCATCGTCGACGGGATCAGCTTCGACGTACGGCCCGGTGAAGTCCTCGGCCTGGTCGGCGAGTCGGGCTGCGGCAAGTCACTCACCGCCCTGACGGTGATGGGCCTGGAGCCCAAGGGCGCCGAGGTCGGCGGCCGGGTCGTCTTCGACGGCCAGGAGCTCACCGGCCTGCCGATGCGGGCCCGGCGCAGGCTGCTCGGCCACGCCATGGCGATGGTCTACCAGGACGCCCTCTCGTCGCTGAACCCGGCGATGACCGTCCGCTCCCAGCTGCGCCAGGTCGTCCGCAGGGGCGGCCGGCGCACACCGGCCGAACTCCTCGGCCTGGTCGGCCTCGACCCCGAACGCACCCTGCGCAGCTATCCGCACGAGCTGTCCGGCGGCCAGCGCCAGCGCGTCCTGATCGCCATGGCCCTCTCCCGCGAACCGAGACTGATCGTCGCCGACGAGCCGACCACCGCGCTCGACGTCACCGTGCAGGCGCAGATCATCCAGCTCCTGCTGCGGCTGCGCGCGGAGCTGGGCTTCGCGCTGGTCCTCGTCTCGCACGACCTGGCGCTCGTCGCCGACGTCACCGACCGGGTGGTGGTGATGTACGGCGGCCAGATCGTCGAGACGGGCGTGACGGCGGACCTGGTCGAGTACCCGGCCCACCACTACACGCGCGGGCTGCTCGGCTCGGTGCTGTCCCTGGAGTCGGCGGCGCGGCGCCTCACCCAGATCAAGGGCGTGGTCCCGTCCCCGGCGGACTTCCCGCCGGGCTGCAGATTCGCGGACCGCTGCCCGCTGGCGAGCGAGACGTGCCGGGTGACGGCGCCCGCCCTGCTCGGCGCCCCGGAGCACGCGACGGCCTGCCACCACCCGGCGACACACGACGCGCCGGCGGGGGCGCCCCCAGGGGCGCGGGGAACCGCGCGACAAGCCACCACGGACGGTGACCCGACATGACCCCTGACGCGCCCGCCAGGGCGCTTTCAGGGGCGCGGGGAACCGCGCGACAAGCCCCCACCCACCGGGAGCCGACATGACCACCCCGACGACCCCTCTCGTGCAGTTGGACGACGTCCACGTCGTCCACAAGGCCCGCTCGGGCGGCCTCTTCTCCCGGGACCACGTCCACGCCCTCACCGACGCCACCCTCCAGGTCGCCCCCGGCGAAACCGTGGGCATCGTCGGCGAGTCGGGCTGCGGCAAGTCGACCCTGGCCAAGGTGCTCGTCGGCGCCCAGCGCCCCACCGCGGGCACCGTGTCGTTCCGCGGCCGCGACCTGTGGACGATGAGCCCGGGCGAACGGCGCGGCTCCATCGGGACCGGCACCGGCATGATCTTCCAGGACCCCTCGACGGCCCTGAACCGCCGCCTGCCGGTGAGCCGGATACTGCGCGACCCCCTCGACGTGCACAAGCGCGGCACGCCGAGGGAACGGGACGACCGGGTGAGGGAGTTGATGAGCCTGGTCGGCCTGCCCCCGGGCCTCGCCGACGGACTCCCCGGCCAGCTCAGCGGCGGCCAGCGCCAGCGCGTGGCCATCGCCCGTGCCCTCGCGCTCGAACCGGACCTGGTGGTCGCGGACGAGCCGACGAGCGCCCTCGACGTGTCGGTGCGGGCCCAGATCCTCAATCTCCTCCTGGATTTGAAGGAACGCCTCGGCCTCGCCCTGGTGTTCGTCTCCCACGACATCCAGACCGTCCGCAGGATGAGCGACCGGGTCGTCACGATGTACCTCGGCCGGATCGTCGAGGAGTCGCGGGCGGGGACGGCCCTGGACCGCGCCCGGCACCCGTACACCCGCGCGCTGTTCTCGGCCACGCCGGGCCTGCTGGACCCCATCGACCCGATCCCGCTCACCGGTCCCGTGCCGTCGGCGACCCGGCCGCCGAGCGGCTGCCCGTTCCGCACCCGCTGCTGGAAGGCGGACGAGGTGTGCGCCACCGCGATGCCGCAGGCGCACGAGGCGGGCCCGGGGCACCGGTTCCGCTGCTTTCACCCCGTGGACGAGGGAGAGTCGAACCACGACCTCGTCGCCCAGGCCGCCGCCACGGCCTCCGTCACCCCCAGGGAGCAGCCATGTCCGTCCCCGCCCCGCTGACCGGTGTCGTCCCGCCCGTCTGCACCCCGCTCACCCCGGACGGCGAGGTCGACACCTCCTCCCTGGTCCGGCTCGTCGACCACCTGGTCGCGGCCGGGGTCGACGGCCTGTTCGTGCTCGGCTCGACCTCGGAGGCCGCCTATCTGACGGACCGGCAGCGGGTGCTCGTCGTCGACACGGTCGTACGGCACGTGGCGGGCCGCCTCCCGGTCCTGGCGGGCGCCATCGACATGACCACGCCGCGCGTCCTGGACCACGCGCGGGCCCTCGCGGACGCGGGCGCGGACGCCGCCGTGGTCACCGCGCCCTTCTACACGCGGACCCACCCGGCGGAGATCGCCCGCCACTTCGAGCTGGTGGCGCGCGGCTGCGGGGTGCCGGTCTTCGCGTACGACATCCCGGCCTCGGTCCACACCAAGCTGGGCGCGGACCTCGTCCTGCGGCTCGCCGGAGAGGGGGTCCTCGCGGGCCTCAAGGACTCCAGCGGGGCCGAGGGCGCCTTCCGGAGCGTCGTCCTCGGCAAGCGGGCGGCGCCGGGGCTCGCCGGGTTCAGCGTGCTCACCGGCTCCGAGGTGACGGCCGACGCGGCGCTGGCGATGGGCGCGGACGGCGTGGTGCCGGGCCTCGGGAACGTGGACCCGGCGGGATACGTGCGGCTGTACCGGGCCTGCCGGGAGGGCGACTGGGCGACGGCGCGGTCCGAACAGGAGCGGCTGTGCGGCCTGTTCGGGATGGTGACGGCCGGCGATCCGGCGCGGATGGGCGGCAGTTCGGCGGCGCTCGGCGCGTTCAAGGCGGCGCTGCGGCTGCGCGGCGTGATCGACTGCGCGGCCACGGCGGAGCCGCAGATCCCGCTGTCCCCCGCCGAGACCGAGCGGATCGCGAAGCACCTGGCGACGGCGGGCCTGCTCTGACCCGGCCGGCCGCCGTCACTTGATGGACGTGTCGCCGAGCGCCTCCAGGACCGGCCGGAGGCCCGCGACGGCCTTGTCGACGACATCACGGTCCACCTCGCCGAGCAGCCGGGCGTAGTTCGCGAGGTGGTCGGCGAAGACGGCCCGGGTCACCTCGTGCCCGCGCTCGGTGAGGTGGATCTTGACGGTGCGCCGGTCCTCGCCGTCGCGCACCCGCTTCACCAGCCCCTTGGCCTCCATCTTGTCGATGCGGTTGGTGATGGTGCCCGAGGAGACCATGGACGCCTTGAGGAAGGTGCCCGCGGTGAGGGCGTACGGCGGGCCGGAGCGCTGCAGCGTGGTGAGGACGTCGAACTCCCCCACGTCAAGGCCGTGTTGGGCCGCGCTCGCCTTGACGGTCTTCTCCACCACGACGCCCAGCCGCTGGATGCGCCCCATGAGCTCCACGGGCCAGAGGTCGTCCTGCAGGTCCGGGCGCTCCTTGACCCACTGGCCGATGATCGCGTCCACGGCATCTCCCACCGTCGTCACTCCTCTCGATACGCACTCTCTCGGCGCAGACTCTATCAGTATCGATTCTCTTAGTTTCGAGATAGTTGACTCTGAGAAAACCAGATGCTTCTATCTCACTGTCGAGATTGCCGAGACCGAACGAAACGACAGGAGCACCCTCATGTCCGAGCTGAACCTGCACCCCGCCGCCCAGGACCTCCTCTTCCGCGAGGCCCGCACCGCGAACACCTTCACCTCCGAGCCGGTGACCGACGCGCAGATGCAGGCGGTCTACGACCTCGTCAAGTACGCGCCGACCGCCTACAACCAGTCGCCGCTGCGGGTCGTCCTGGTCCGCTCCGCCGAGGCCCGCGCCCGGCTGGGTGAACTGATGGACGAGGGGAACCGCGCCAAGACGCTGGCCGCCCCGCTCGTCGCGATCCTCGCCGCGGACAACGAGTTCCACGAGGAACTCCCCGCACTGCTCCCGCACTTCCCCCAGGCGAAGGACCTCTTCTTCGCCGAACGCCCGGTCCGCGAACAGTCCGCGCTGCTCAACGCCACGCTGCAGTCGGCGTACTTCATCCTCGGCGTGCGCGCGGCCGGCCTCGCCGCGGGCCCCATGACCGGCCTCGACTTCGCCGGCGTGCAGAAGGAGTTCCTCGACGGCGACCACACCCCGCTGATGGTCGTGAACATCGGCCGCCCGGGCCCGGACGCCTGGTACCCGCGCTCGCCCCGCCTCGCCTACGACGAGGTCGTCACCACCGTCTGAGCGCCCCCGCCCGCCCGACCTCAGGAGCCGCCCGCCATGCCGCCGCCCCTCGCCTCCCCGCCCGTCCGGACCACCACGGCGCCCACCGTCGGGCGGACCCCCGCCGCACGCCGCACACCGTGCCCGACACCGCCCCCGGCGCCGCGCCAGGTCCCCGCTCTCTGGCTCGCGCTGCTCGCCACCCCGGTCGCCGCGAGCGGCAACAGCCCCGTCCTGATCCTCCCCGACATGGCCGGCTCCCTCGGAGTCACCACCGCCTCCGCCACCTGGCTCGTGACCGTCTTCGCCTGGGCCATGGCCGTCGGCACCCCGCTGATGGCGGGCCTGCTGCGCCGCCGCGGCCTCGGTGCCACGCTCCGGCTGAGCGCCGCCCTGATCGTGGCGGGCACCGCGGTGCTCGCCACGGCGCCCTGGCTGCCGCTGGCCATGGCGGGGCGGGCGGCCCAGGCGGCGGGCGGCGCGGGCCTGGTCACCGCCGCGATGAGCCTCGCCGGTTCGGTCCGCCGGATGGGCGTCATCACGGCCGGATTCGGCACCCTGGGCGCGGTCGGACCGCTGCTCGGCTCGGCGCTGGCGGGCGCCGCCTCCTGGCGGCTCTCCCTGGCCGTCGGCGCCGTCGCCCTCCTCGCCGTGCCCGCCGTGGCCCGCCGCGCCGACCTGTCCACGCCCCGGGACGCCGCCCCCTTCGACGGCCGGGGCGCCACCCTGCTCGTCCTGACGGCGACCGCTCTGGTCCTCGTCCCCCGCCACCCGCTCCCGGCGGCGGGCGCCGCGCTCCTGACGGCCGCGCTGCTGGCCCTGCACGTCCGCGCCCGCCCCACCGGATTCGTCCCGGCGGCCCTGCTGCGCAGCCGCCCCTTCGTGCTCTGCGCCGCGCTCGCCTGCACCCTGGCCACCTCGTACTTCGCGCTGCTCTTCACGGTCCCGCAGCTGCTCACCGACCGCACCGACTGGTCCGCCGCCACGATCGGCACCGGTCAGTCGATCGCCCTGCTCGCCGGCTCGGCGCTCTCCATGGCGCTGGCCGCCGCCGCGGGCCGGATGTCCCGGCCCCGGGTCCTGACGATCCTGCTCACCGTCGGCGCTCTCGCCCCGCTCACCGCCGCGCTGACCCCCTGGGCCCCGCTCCTCCTGCTGGTCGCGGCGCTCGCCGTGCTCGCCACCAGCGCCGGCCAGGCGACGCTCGCGGTGTACGCGACGGCTGCCGCGCCGACCGCCCAACGGCCCACCGCGATCGGCCTGTTCACCCTCTGCTACCAGCTCGGCGGCGCCTTCGGCCCGGCCGTCGCGGCCACGGTCGCCCTGCGCGGCTGAGACCCGGCCGCCCCGCGGCTCAGGGCGTCGGCACCGATCCCGGTGCGACCAGACCCGACTCGTAGGCCATGATGACCAGTTGGGCCCGGTCGCGGGCGCTCAGCTTGCCCATGATGCGGCTGACGTGGGTCTTCGCGGTCAGCGGGCTCAGCCCCAGGGTGTCGGCGATCTCCTGGTTGTTCAGGCCGCGCGCGACGAGCCGCAGCACCTGCCGCTCCCGCTCCGAGAGGCCCTCGGGCCCGCCCGTGACGGGCTCCCCGGTGTCCGGCCCGCGCAGCACCCGGGCGATCAGGCGGGCCGTGGGGCCGGGCGAGAGGAGCGCGTCGCCGGCGGCCACCGTGCGGATGGCGTCCAGGAGTTCGGCCGGCCGGGTGTCCTTGACCAGGAACCCGGAGGCGCCCGCCCGCAGCGCGTCGACGACGTGCTCGTCCGTGTCGTACGTGGTCAGCACCAGCACCTTCACGTCCGCGAGGGCCGGGTCCGCCGCGAGCAGCCGGGTCGCCTCGATGCCGTCGAGCTCCGGCATGCGGATGTCCATGACGACGAGGTCCGGGCGCTCGGAGCGGGCCAGCTCGACCGCCGCGCGCCCGGTGCCCGCCTGTCCCACCACCGTCATGCCGGGCGCCGAGTCGACGAGCATCGCGAACGCGGCGCGCACCAACGTCTGGTCGTCGGCGAGCAGCACCCGAACGGTCATCGCGGGCCTCCCAGGGCCAGGGGTGCGAGCGGCAGCACCGCCGACACCAGGAAGCCGCCCCCGGGCCGCGGCCCCGCGTCGAGGGTGCCGCCCACCGTGCGGGCCCGCTCCCGCATCCCGAGGAGCCCGAATCCCGGCGCGCGGTCGGCCTCCCCGTCCTCGGCCCCGCCGCCGCTCCCGTCGTCCGCGACACGTACGCACAGCGCCGCGTCCTCGGCGCGCACCGACACCCGCACGGTGCTGCCGGCGCCCGCGTGCCGCACCACGTTGGTGAGCGCCTCCTGCACGATGCGGTAGGCCGCGGCGCCGACGGCCGCCGGCGCCTCGCACTCGGCGACCGTCAGCTCGACCCGGGCGCCCGCCGTGCGGGCCGACTCGGCGAGGTCGGCCAGCCCGTCGAGGCCGGGCAGCGGCCCCCTGCTCTCGTCCTCGGCGCCGGAGCGCAACACCTGGAGGGTGGCGCGGAGTTCACCGCGGGCGCTGCGGCAGGTCTCGGCCACGTCGTCGAGCGCCCTGGCGACGGCCGCGCGGTCGAGGCGGCCGGGATCGGCGGCCAGGACGTGCGCGGCGACCGAGGTCTGGACGCCGACCAGGGTGATGCTGTGCGCGAGCAGGTCGTGCAGGTCGCGGGCGACCCGCAGCCGCTCCTCGGCGACCCGGCGGCGCGCCTCCTCCTCGCGGGTGCGCTCCGCGCGCTCGGCCCGCTCGAGCACGGAGCTGACGTACTGCCGGTGGATCCGCACGTACACGCCGAGCAGCAGGAACGACACGATCCAGCCGGAGATGCGCAGTGTCTGGGCGCCCTCGGCCATGCCCTCACGGAACTTCAGGCCCAGCAGGATGCCCATGACGGCGACGCCGACGAGGGCGGTGACGCGGGGCCGGGAGCGGGAGGCCACGGTGAACAGGCCGGCCATGGTGGCCGCCACGGGAGCGGTGTGGTTGGTGTCGAGCAGGTGGTAGGGCAGCAGGAACGCGATCATGACGGTCAGCACGCGCAACGGGGCGCGGCGCCGCCAGACGACGGTGACGTGCACGGCGATCAGGAGCAGCCAGCCGAGCACGCCGGGCGGGTCGCCGTTGTCCCGTACGACCAGGACGAGCACGAGTGAGCTGACGGCCATGGCGAGGGCCAACAGGGCGTCGGTGCGCAGCCGTTCACCCGGGGCCCCGGGCCCGAGGAGGCGCTCGACGAGGGCCCTGCGGGCGGCGGCGGGGGCCGTGCCCCGGACCGCGACAGGTGATTCCACCGCTCCATCCTCCGGTACGCGGGCGTCCCGCCGGCGTCAGGACGGTGTGCGCGCCGTCGCGAGGAGGCGGGTCACGTCCTCCGTGCAAATCGTCAGCGCGCAGCCCGCCGTGGTGAGCACGTCGCGTTCGGCCGGGGTGTAGGGGCCGTCGGCGAGGGCGATGCGGGCGCCCTTGAGGAGCAGGGCCTCGCGTCCTGCCGGGGCGAGGTGCGGGGCCAGCGGGCCGAGCGCCTCGTGGAGCTCGATGGCGAGGCCGGGGCCGCAGTCGGGTTCGGTGGCGCGTCCGGCGTCCCGGGCGAGCGCGTCGACCAGCGCGACGAGCTGCTCCTCGGTGCAGTCGTCGTGGCCCGCGCCGTGCAGCGCGGCGACGGCGGTGTCCAGGGTGGGGCGGGCGGCGGTACCGCCGGTGGACAGGACCGCGAGGACCAGGGTGTGGACGGCCTCGCGGAGCATCGCGGAGAGCCGGGTGGTGGTGGGGTGGTCGAGGACGTCCGGGTCGAAGAGGTCCTGGCAGGCGGCGCACTGGACGACGGGCCCGCGGGTGCCGCGCGGCACGACGGGCAGGCCGAGCAGGACGAAGCGGCGCCGGCCGGTGAGCCGCTGGTAGTTGCGGTCGCCGCCGCAGGCCGGACAGAAGAACTCGCCGTCGCCCACGGTGTCCCAGGCGGTGTGCATGCCGATGACGCGTCTGCACAGCGCTCGTCCGCGCGAGACCGGCTTGAGGGGGATGCGGGTATTCCGGCCGTCCTGTCCCCGAGCTGGCAGCACCACGCACCTCCGTAACTCCCCGGCATCATTGCCGTGTTGGCGTGATGTTAGCCACATCCGTGATGCGGCGTCAGCATCTCGTACAGGAGAGCGGGCCGGACATGGCCGGGAGACGACGCGGCCCCGCCCGCCGGATCGGCGGACGGGGCCGGGTGAAACCGGTCGGAGTACTAGCGCGCCGCGCGGTTGACGGCGGAGACGGCGGCCTTCAGGGAGGCGCGCGTGGTGTTCGCGTCGATGCCGATGCCCCACAGCACCTTGTCGCCGATGGCGCACTCGATGTACGAGGCGGCCTGCGCGGACGCGCCCTCGCTCATGGTGTGCTCCTGGTAGTCCAGCAGGCGCACGTCGATGCCGATGCCCTGCAGCGCGTCGAAGAACGCGGAGATCGGGCCGTTGCCGGAACCGGTCAGGACGGTGTCCGCGCCGTCCAGGGTGGCCTCGACGGTGAGGGTGTCGACGCCGTCCTTGTCGGTCGTCGTCTGGCCGTTCTTGACCTGAATCCGCCCCCAGGGGTTCGCCGGGTTCGGCAGGTACTCGTCCTGGAAGACGCTCCAGATCGCATCCGGCGTGACCTCGCCGCCCTCGGCGTCGGTCTTGTTCTGGATGATCTTCGAGAACTCGATCTGCATGCGGCGCGGCAGGTCCAGCTTGTGGTCGTTCTGCAGGACGTAGGCGATGCCACCCTTGCCGGACTGCGAGTTGACGCGGATGACGGCCTCGTAGGAGCGGCCGACGTCCTTGGGGTCGATGGGCAGGTACGGCACGGCCCACTCGATGTCGTCGACGGTCTTGCCGGCGGCCGCGGCGCGGCTCTCCAGCGCGTCGAAGCCCTTCTTGATGGCGTCCTGGTGGGAGCCGGAGAAGGCGGTGTAGACCAGGTCGCCCGCGTAGGGGTGGCGCGGGTGGACCTCCATCTGCGTGCAGTACTCGTACACGCGGCGGACCTCGTCGATGTCCGAGAAGTCGATCTGCGGGTCGACGCCCTGCGAGAAGAGGTTCATGCCCAGGGTGACCAGGTCGACGTTGCCGGTGCGCTCGCCCTGGCCGAACAGGCAGCCCTCGACGCGGTCGCCGCCGGCCATCACGGCCAGCTCGGCGGCGGCGACAGCGGTGCCGCGGTCGTTGTGCGGGTGGATGGAGAGGCAGACGTGCTCACGCCGGGACAGGTTGCGCGACATCCACTCGAAGCGGTCCGCGTGGGTGGAGGGCGTGGAGCGCTCCACGGTGGCGGGCAGGTTGAGGATGATCTCGCGCTCGGCGTCGGGCTGCCATACATCCATGACGCCCTCGCAGACCTCCAGGGCGAAGTCCAGCTCGGTGTCGGTGAAGATCTCCGGGCTGTACTGGTAGCCGAAGGTCGTCCGGTCGTCCAGCAGCTTCTCGGCGTACTCCACGACCAGGCGGGTGCCGTCGACGGCGATCTGCTTCACGGCGTCGCGCGAGCCGCGGAAGACCACGTCGCGCCAGACGGGGGCCGTCGCGTTGTACAGGTGGACCGTGGCGCGGCGGGCGCCCTTCAGGGACTCCACGGTGCGCTCGATGAGCTCCTCGCGGGCCTGGGTCAGGACGGAGATGGTCACGTCCTCGGGGATCGCGTCCTCGTCCTCGATGATCGAGCGCACGAAGTCGAAGTCGGTCTGGCCCGACGAGGGGAAGCCGACCTCGATCTCCTTGTAGCCCATGCGCACCAGCAGGTCGAACATGGCGCGCTTGCGGGCCGGGGACATCGGGTCGATCAGCGCCTGGTTGCCGTCGCGCAGGTCGGTGGAGAGCCAGCGGGGGGCGACGGTGATCCGGTTGTCGGGCCAGGTGCGGTCGGGGATGGCGACCTGCTCGTACTGCCCGTACTTGTGGATCGGCATGGAGGTGGGGCGCTGGAAGTTCGCCATGATGCGTGGGCTCCTCGAAAGGGTGTCCGCTGGATCCTCGGCGGAAGGGGTCTCCACCGGGGGACGGCCGACGGTCTGAGCGCAACACCGAACTCCGCGGGGAGGGGGTCGGCCTCGTCTACAGGCCCTCGCCGCGGCAGCTAAGAAGGAGCAGCCCGAATCGCATGATGTGCCGCAGCCTAGCCGAGACGCCCGTGGCGCGCGGGCCCGTATCAGTATGCGGGATCACCGGCAGGTAACGGGTATGGCGTGATCAATACCTCTATTTCACTAATCCTGGTCGCGGGTAGTGACAGCGGCATGACCCAGTGCCACATTGCACGCCATGACCGCCAACCCGGCAGGCTTCGAGCCTGTCTTCTGCACGATCGTGCCGCCCCACGTCCTGGACACGCTGGCCCAGAGCCAGGACCCCGCGCTCGCCGGTCCCGCCCGCCGCACCCTCCAGCGGGACGCCTTCGAGCGCACCCAGCGCCGCATGACCACCGTGATCGGCGCCCCCGGCGTGGCCGCGCCCAAGGAGGCCGCCGAGGGAAAGCCGCACCGCACCATCTACGACGCCAGGCACCGCACCGACCTGCCGGGCCGCAAGGTCCGCGGCGAGGGCGACAAGCCGGGCAAGGACGCCACCGTCAACCGCGCGTACGCGGGCCTCGGCGCGACCTTCGAGCTCTACCAGAAGGCGTACGAGCGCATCTCCATCGACGGCAGCGGGCTGCCGCTGACCGCGACGGTGCACTACTCCGAGGAGTACAACAACGCCTTCTGGAACGGCGAGCAGATGGTGTTCGGCGACGGTGACGGCGAGATCTTCCTGGACTTCACCATCCCCGTGGACGTCATCGGCCACGAGCTGACCCACGGCGTCACGCAGTACACGGCGAACCTCACGTACTTCGGCCAGCCGGGCGCCCTGAACGAGTCGCTGTCGGACGTCTTCGGCTCGATGATCAAGCAGTACACGCTCGGCCAGACCGCCGCCGACGCCGACTGGCTGATCGGCGCGGGGCTGCTCGCCCCGCGCGTCAGCGGCAAGGCGCTGCGCTCGATGAAGGAGCCCGGCACGGCGTACGACGACGACGTGCTCGGCAAGGACCCGCAGCCCGCCGACATGGACCACTTCGTCAGGACCGGCCGCGACAACGGCGGCGTGCACATCAACTCGGGCATCCCCAACCGCGCCTTCTTCCTGGTCGCCGACGCGCTCGGCGGTCACTCCTGGGAGCGGGCCGGCGAGATCTGGTACG
Organism: Streptomyces sp. NPDC041122; assembly: GCF_055592445.1. NCBI lineage: Bacteria > Bacillati > Actinomycetota > Actinomycetes > Kitasatosporales > Streptomycetaceae > Streptomyces > Streptomyces sp. NPDC041122. The sequence continues at coordinate 437,257 of NZ_JBVIYQ010000001.1, forward strand.
CCGTCCTGACCGGCGGTGAGCTGGCGCAGGACGCGTCCTTCAGCGACTTCGCGAAGCTGACCGTCGCGGCGGCGCGCGCGAAGTACGGCGACGGGGACGAGCTCAAGGCCGTCATCGACGCGTGGTCCACGGTCAAGGTGCCGGCCACGGACGGCTGACGGGGCGCTACCGGCCGCCCACCCGGTGCAGTAGACAGGACCCATGCGTATCCAGGTGAAGCGGACCGGAGGATTCGCGGGCATCGACCGGCACGCCGAGGTGGACACCTCGGAGCTGGCCGATGCCCCGGACTGGCACGACCTGGCCGAACAGGCCCTGACCGAGGGAAGGAGCACCCCGCCCGCCGGGGTGCCGGACGGCTTCCAGTACCAGCTGACGGTGGACGGGCGGACGGTGTACTGCGCGGACCCGCGGCTGAGCGAGCCGCAGCGGAAGCTGATCTCGCGGGTGCTGAAGGAAGGTGCGTAGCTCCGGGGAAAAGCTGAGCTTTGTTCAACTTGTCGCCGCACGCCCATTGACTTCCGTGTGCGCCGGTCCGGAAGATCCCGCCCATGGCAGCGAGTGCGGCGACACCGGCGAGCGAACCCCTCCCCTCCTTCCCCCGCGACTTCCTGTGGGGCGTCTCCACATCGGCCCACCAGATCGAGGGCGCCGCCGACCGGCGCGGCGCCTCGGTGTGGGACGCGTTCACGGCCGTGCCGGGCAACGTGAAGGACGGCACCACGGCCGAGGTCGCGTGCGACCACTACCACCGCTACCGCGAGGACGTCGCGCTCGTCCGTGACCTCGGCGTGGACGCGTACCGCTTCTCGGTCTCCTGGCCGCGGGTCCTGCCCACCGGCGCCGGCGCGGTGGATCCGGCGGGCCTGGACTTCTACGACCGGCTCGTCGACGAGCTGTGCACGGCCGGCGTGCGCCCCGTCGCCACCCTCTTCCACTGGGACACCCCGCTGGTGCTCCAGGAGGCGGGCGGCTGGCTGGACCGGCGGACCGCCGAGCGGTTCGCCGACTACGCGGCGGTGGTCGCGGCCCGCATCGGCGACCGCGTCACCAAGTGGATCACCCTCAACGAACCGGCGGAGCACACCCTGCTCGGCCACGCCCTCGGCCAGCACGCGCCCGGTCAGCGGCTCCTCTTCGACGCGCTGCCCGCCGCCCACCACCAGCTCCTCGCGCACGGCCTCGCGGTACGGGCGCTGCGCGCGGCCGGCGCCCACGACATCGGCATCGCCAACTCGCACGGCCCCACCTGGCCGGCCTCGGCCGCTCCGGAGGACACGGCCGCCGCCGACCTCTACGACGTGCTCCTCAACCGCCTCTTCGCCGACCCGCTGCTCCTCGGCCGCTACCCGGACGGCATCGCGGAGCTGATGCCCGGCGACGACCTCGACGCCGACCTGAAGGTCATCGCGGAGCCGCTCGACTGGTACGGGATCAACTTCTACCAGCCGACGAAGGTGGGCGCCCCGCTCCCCGAGGGCACCGGCGGGGAGTTCGCCGGGGTCGCGCTCCCGCCCGAACTCCCCTTCTCGCCACGGGAGATCGAGGGCCACCCGGTCACCGACTTCGGCTGGCCGGTCGTCCCCGAGGCGCTGACCGAACTGCTCACCGCCTTCCGCGACCGCTACGGCGACCACCTCCCGCCGCTGGTGATCACCGAGAACGGCTGCTCGTACGAGGGCCTGGACGACCAGGAGCGGATCGCCTACCTGGACGGCCATCTGCGGGCGCTGCACCGGGCGTTGGAGGCCGGGGTGGACGTGCGCGGCTACTTCGTCTGGTCGCTCATCGACAACTTCGAGTGGGCGGAGGGATACCGGCGCCGGTTCGGCCTGGTGCACGTCGACCACGCCACGCAGACCCGCACCCCGAAGGCGTCGTACCACTGGCTGCGCGAGGTGCTGCGGGCGCGCCGCCCATGACCACGGCCGCGCTGCGGGAGCCGACGGAGCGGGTCGGCCGGGGCTGGACGGCCACCCTGTCGGTCGCCAACGGCGCGATCTGGGTGGGCTGGTACGGGCCGCTGCAGATCCTGCTCGCGGTGCAGGCGGAGGACCTGGCCCCGGCCGGCACGTCGAAGGAGTCGGTGCTCGCCTGGGTGACGGGCGCCGGCGCGGTCGTCTCGCTGGCCGCGAACCCGCTCTTCGGCGCGCTCTCGGACCGCACCGCCTCCCGGTGGGGCCGGCGCACCCCGTGGATCGTGGCGGGCACGGCGGGCGGCGCCGTCTCGCTGCTGCTGCTCGCCGCGGCGGGCTCGGTGTGGTGGCTCGCGGCGGGCTGGTGCCTGGTCCAACTGACCCTGAACGCCGCCTTCGCCGCGGTCACGGCCGCCGTCCCGGACCGGGTGCCGCGGCTCCAGCGGGGCTCGGTGGGCGGCTGGCTCGGGGCGGCGCAGCTGCTCGGCGTGGTCGTCGGCACGGGGCTCGCGACGGTGGCGGGCGGGACGGGCGCGGGGTACGCGGCGTGCGCCCTGTTCACCGTGGTGGGCGTGGCGCCCCACGTCGTACGCCACCGTGATCCCCGGCTCGCGGCCGCCGACCGGCCGCTATGGGACCTGCGGGCCTTCCTCACCGGGTTCCTGCTGAGCCCGCGCCGCCACCCGGACCTCGCCTGGGCCTGGCTGACCCGGTTCCTGATCAACGTCAGCAACTCGGTGGTGCTGCTCTACCTGCTGTACTTCCTGCGCGACCGCCTCGATCACGCCGACCCGGACGAGGGCGTGCTGATCCTGACGGCGGTGAACGGCGCGACGATGCTGGCCACGGTCGTGGTGGGCGGCGCGTGGTCGGACCGGGTGGGCCGGCGCAAGCCGTTCGTGATCGGGGCGGGGGTGCTGATGGCGGTGGCGACGGGGCTGCTCGCGCTCTGGCAGACCTGGCCGGGCGCGCTGGTGGCGGCGGCGGTGCTCGGCATCGGCTTCGGCGTCTTCACCTCGGTGGACTTCGCCCTGATGACGGACGTGCTGCCCACCGCCATGGACCGGGGGAAGGACCTCGGCGTCATCAACATCGCCAACTCCCTTCCCCAGGTGGCGGCCCCGGCGATGGCCGCGCCGATCGTGACGCACCTGGGCGGCTACCGCACCCTGTACCTGACGGCGGCCGTGATCGGCCTCGCGGGGGCGGTACTGGTACGCAGGATCAGGGGGGTGGACTGAGAGGGACCCGTTCCGGTGGCCCCTCAGAAACCGAGCTTGCGGAGCTGGCGCGGATCCCGCTGCCAGTCCTTCGCCACCTTCACGTGCAGGTCGAGGAAGACCGGCGTGCCGAGCAGCGCCTCGATCTGCTTGCGGGACTTGATGCCGACGTCCTTCAGGCGCTTGCCCTTCGGGCCGATGATGATGCCCTTCTGGCTGGGCCGCTCGATGTAGACGAACGCGTGGATGTCGAGGAGCGGCTTGTCGGCGGGCCGGTCCTCGCGCGGCAGCATCTCCTCCACCACGACGGCGATGGAGTGCGGCAGCTCGTCGCGCACGCCCTCCAGCGCGGCCTCGCGGATCAGCTCGGCGACCATGACCTGCTCGGGCTCGTCCGTGAGGTCGCCCTCGGGGTAGAGCGCGGGGCCCTCGGGCAGCAGCGGCACGATCAGGTCGGCGAGCAGCCCGACCTGCTGGTCGCCGACGGCCGACACCGGGACGATCTCGGCCCACTGGAAGCCGAGCTCCGCGCCGAGCTGGTCGATGGCGATGAGCTGCTCGGCGAGCGTCTTGCTGTCGACGAGGTCGGTCTTGGTGACGATCGCGATCTTCGGCGTCTTCTTGATGGAGGCGAGCTCCTTGGCGATGAACCGGTCGCCGGGCCCGAGCTTCTCGTTGGCGGGCAGGCAGAAGCCGATCACGTCGACCTCGGCCCACGTCGTGCGCACGACGTCGTTGAGCCGCTCGCCGAGGAGGGTGCGCGGCTTGTGCAGGCCGGGGGTGTCGACCAGGATCATCTGGGCGTCCGGCCGGTGCACGATGCCGCGGACGGTGTGCCGCGTGGTCTGCGGCTGGTTCGCGGTGATCGCGACCTTCTTGCCGACCAGAGCGTTCGTGAGGGTGGACTTGCCCGCGTTGGGGCGGCCGACGAAGCAGGCGAAGCCGGCGCGGTGGACGGCCTCGGACGGCTCGGCTGATGACGGGGTACGAACGCTCATGGCGCCCATTGTCCCTGATCCCCGGAGCCCCGCCGCACCGCACCGCCCGCCGGGGGCCGGGCGACGGTGCGAGGGAGGGTCCCGCGCCCCGGCCCGCCGACACGAAACACGGCGGAAACCCGTGGTTGCCCGTTACGAAACGCGCGGCGGTGACGCTCTCCCCCCATGACGACCTTCGCCGCCCCCCACCTCGACACGGGCGACACCGCCTGGCTGCTCGCGGCCACCGCGCTCGTCCTCCTGATGACGCCGGGCCTCGCCCTCTTCTACGGCGGCATGGTCCGCACGAAGAGCGTCCTGAACATGCTGCTCATGTCCTTCGTCGCGATCGCCCTGGTCACCGTGGTGTGGCTGGTCGCCGGGTACTCCCTGGCCTTCGGCGACGACGTCTTCGCCGGTCTGATCGGCGGCCTCGACCACGCCGGCCTGGCGGGCATCGGCCCCGACTCCCTGACCGGCACGGTGCCCACCCTCCTGTTCACCACCTTCCAGCTGACCTTCGCGGTCATCACGGCGGCGCTGATCAGCGGCGCGATCGCGGACCGGACCAGGTTCGCGGCCTGGCTCGTCTTCGTCCCGGTGTGGACGCTGCTCGTATACGTTCCCGTCGCGCACTGGGTGTGGGGCCCGGACGGCTGGATCGCGGACTCGCTGGGCGCCCTGGACTTCGCGGGCGGCCTGGTCGTGGAGATCGCGTCCGGCGCCTCGGGCCTCGCGCTGTGCCTGGTGCTCGGCCCGCGCATCGGGTTCCGCAAGGAGGCGATGCGCCCGCACAACCTGCCCATGGTCCTGATGGGCGCGGGCCTGCTCTGGTTCGGGTGGCTCGGCTTCAACGGCGGCTCGGCGCTCGGCGCGACCGGCCTCGCGGCGGCGTCGCTGCTCAACACGCTGGTCGCCGGCTGCACGGGGCTGCTCGGCTGGCTCTTCGTGGAGCAGCGCCGCGACGGTCACCCCACCACGTTCGGCGCGGCGTCCGGCGCGGTGGCGGGCCTGGTCGCGATCACTCCGTCGTGCGGGGTGGTCGGCGTCCCCGGCGCGGCGGCGACCGGTCTCGCGGCGGGCGTCGTCTGCTCCTACGCCGTCGCGTGGAAGTTCCGCCTCGGCTACGACGACTCCCTCGACGTGGTCGGCGTGCACCTGGTGGGCGGCGTCGTCGGCACGCTCCTGATCGGCCTGTTCGCGACGGCCACGATGACGAAGGGCGCGGAGGGCCTCCTGTACGGGGGCGGCGCGGCGCAGCTGGGCAAGCAGACGGTGGCGGTGCTGGCCGTCGCGGCGTACACCTTCACCGTCACGTACGGGATCGGGAAGGCCGTCGACAAGCTGATGGGCTTCCGGGCGTCGGCGGAGGACGAGCAGACGGGCCTGGACCAGACACAGCACGCGGAGAGCGCCTACGATCACGGCGTCCTGGTGGGCCCGGTGGGCTCCGCCTCGGTGAAGAAGGGGAGCCACGTCGCATGAAGCTGATCACCGCGGTCATCAAGCCGTTCCGCCTGGACGAGGTGAAGACGGCGCTCCAGGAACTCGGCGTGGACGGCCTGACCGTCACCGAGGCCAGCGGCTACGGCCGCCAGCGCGGACACACCGAGGTCTACCGGGGCGCGGAGTACCGGGTGGACCTGGTCCCGAAGGTCCGCGTCGAGGTGGTGGTCACGGACCCGGACGCGGACGCGGCGATCGACGCGATCGTCCGCGCGGCCCACACGGGCAAGATCGGCGACGGCAAGGTGTGGGCGGTCCCGGTGGAGACGGTGGTCCGGGTCCGGACGGGGGAACGCGGCCCGGACGCGGTGTGACCTCCGGTCAGGTGGACGGCGCACGGGGCTCGGCCCATCACCGGCTCCGCCGAGTTCGTCCTCGAACGCCGGACGGGCTGGAATCCCGCTCAGGTAGCCATGAATCAGCCCCTCCGGCGTTTGAGGAGCGGGGTCCGGGGCGGAGCCCCGAGGGCGCAGGCGCCGGGGGCTGAACCGTGGGGCCGAGCCGCGGCCGGCGGAGCCGCGGAATTCGGGAAGGGGCGGGATCGGGGGAAGGAACCGCCGGAGGCCGGACCTCAGCCCACCCGCACCCGAACCTCAGCCCGCCTCGACCCGCACCCGGACCTCCCCGTCGCCCCCCGCGAGGAACACCGGCGTCCCGGCCCCGCCCAGATCCCGCACGGCGGCGAGGTCCTCGGCGGAGACCTCCGCCGCCCCGGAGACGACCGCCGCCGCCTCGAGCGACTCCGCCCCGGACGCCACCGCCATCGCCACCGCGGTCCGCAGCGCGGACAACCGGAGCGAGTCCAGAGCGACCGTTCCCGCCACGTACGTCCGGCCCGTCTCGTCCCGCACGGCCGCCCCCTCGGGCACACCGTTACGGGCCCGGGCGGAACGGGCCAGGGTCACGATCTTGCGGTCCTCGGCGTCAAGCGCGGCACTCTCAGTCATGCCCCGAGCATACGGAGCGGGCCGCGTCACACCGCCACCGGATGGATCGCTCGGTGGTGCCGGCGACGGCGGCCGCGACCGCGGTCGGGCTCGGCCTGCGCAGGCGCGTATGACCCCGCGTGACGCCGGCCCGGCCCCGCTCAGGGGCGGGCCGGCGTCACGTCACCCGCACGAGGACGGGCGAGCGAGGAGACGAAGACGGACCAGGCGTCCGGGCCCACCGCGAGGACCGCGGCACGGGTGCGCGCGGAGTCACGGACCAGGACCGCCTGGCCGGTCCAGGCGATCTCCACGCAGTCGTTGCCCGCGGCGCCGCTCGCACTGCTCTTGCGCCATGCCCATGTGCTGCCCACGCTCGTCCTCCACCCCGGGTGCGGAAGGCCAGCCCACGTGGCTGGTGCAGAGGCACGTAGCACCTCTTCCAGGATAACGGCGGGTCATACGGATCCGAACGACCGGTTTCACGCCAAGGTCCCGCCGCGCAGGGGCAGTTGAGGGAGCGTCAGTCCACCGGGACGGGTGGCAGCAGACGCTCCAGATCGTCGAGGCCCTCGTCGACGCGGGCCGCCAGGAGCTGCAGCAGATCCACCGTGCGCTCCTTGATGGCGAGGTCCTCCAGCTCCCAGAACCGCTCCAGATAACGGCCGCTCTCCTCCGGCGCCTGACTGCTGTAGGAGTCGCCGCGGGGGTTCTCCAGATAGAGCGAGTCCGGCATCTCGTCGGCCTCGAACTCGAAGAGTGTGAAGGGCCCCTGGATGCCGGGGTGCGCGCCGACGCTGAACGGGAGGATCTGGATGGTCATCCTCGGCAGGGCCGCCAGTTCGGCGAGCCGCTCCAACTGCGCCCGCATGACGCCCCGTCCGCCGACCTGGCGCCGCACGACCGCCTCGTCGAGGATGTAGAACACCTCGCGGTCCCCCGACGTCAGCGTGTCCTGGCGGGAGAGCCGCACCTCGACGGCGCGCTCGACCACGTCGTCGGCGAGGCCCTTGTTGTAGGCCCGCATGATGGCGCGGCCGTACTCCTCCGTCTGCAACGGCCCGGGGACCTGAAGGGAGTTGTACGTGCGGACGATCGACGAGGACGACTCCAGGGCGAGGTAGTTCAGGAACTCCTTGCTGTACAGGTCGCGGTACTCGGTGTACGGCATTTTCCTGCTGCCGCGCGCGAGATCGAGCAGCGCCTCGATGCGCCGGCGGTCCCTGATCCCGTACGCCTCGAGGAGCGGCCGCAGGTCGTTGACGGAGATGCCGACCTCACCGGCCTCGATGCGGATCAGCTTGGAGGGACTCCACTCCATCGTGGCGGCCACCTGCCGCTGGGTGAGCTCGGCGGCGGTCCGCGCCTTGCGGAGTTCCGTGCGCAGCCGGAGCCGCTGAAGTGCCGCGCTCGGTGCGCTCATGATGGCTCCACCCCCAACCGGACCGTGCGAGGTGCAACGTAGCAGACTAGCAGCTTACTCATCGAGACCTTCCGGGACGACAGTTCACGCCACTGTCAGGAGACCCGCATTCCCTCGACGCGGCAACCGCACGGGGCCGTACGGGCGACAGTTCTCGGGTAGCTATATCGCACTTCGCGAGCCCACTTTCGGCGACGTGTCCGACAGTACTACCCATGTCGCGACGTGCGGGCTACGATACGGCAGAGGGTAGCCTGCTCAACTGACCGTCGCCGCAAGGAGGTTGAGATCACCACCGAGACGGCACACGACCACTCCATCGAGTGCCGTCGCCCGTCGGTTCCCCCTTCCTGGTGCCACCCGTTCGTGGCTCACCGCGGTATCCACGACTCGCGTGGAACCAGGAAGGAGAACAGCCCGATGGCCGAGAAGCCGGACGGGCGCCGAACCCCCCGCACGTGGACCGACTGGGTCGCCCTGTCGGCCCAGAGTGCCAGCCTCGTCTATGTGATCCAGCAGATCATCGACAGGTGGGTGCTCCACGTGTGAAAAGGGACTGACCCCGGCCTGAGGGCCGGGGCCAGCTGCGGCGGACGCCATCGCACGACGTTTCCACTCCGAGTTCCCTTGGCCGGCAGCCCGGAGTGGGAGCGTTTCGGATCCGCCCGCCACTCCATTCTGCCGCCCCGTCACCCCGATGGCGAGAGGCTGTCGGGACACTCCGCACGGTGCGTCCCGGACCCCGCGCGCCCCTCAGGGGCGGTCGAGCCGCAGCCGCTCCGCCCGGGGCAGGCTCGCCACCACCAGGTCGTACGAGTCCTCGACGAGCTCCCTGACCTGCCGGTCGGGCAGTCCTGCCGCGACCGAGACGGTGTTCCAGTGGCGCTTGTTCATGTGGTAGCCGGGCACGATCTGCGGATGCGCGGCCCGCAGCCGGACGGCGATCTCCGGCTCGCACTTGAGGTTGACGGTGAGCGGGCGCCCGTCGAGTGCCGTGAGCGCGAACATCTTCCCGGCCACCTTGAAGACCGAGGTCTCCGGGGTGAAGGGGAACTCCTCCACCGCCCCGTTGAAGGAGAGGCAGAACGCACGCAGGGCCTCGGGCGTCATGCGTTCTCCCGCTCCTTCGTGCCGCCCTCGTCGTCCTCGCCGACCGCGACCGGCTCCACGAGGACGGTCATGATGCGGTTGCGCCGGCCCGCCGCCGACTCCGCGGTGAGCTTCAACTCCCGCTCGTCCGGCAGCGACACGACCGCCGAAGCCCCGGCGATCGGGACCCGGCCCAGCCGCTTGGCGAGCAGACCGCCGACCGTCTCGACGTCCTCGTCGTCGAACTCCTCGAAGCCGAAGAGCTCCCCGAGGTCGCCGATGTCGAGCCGGGCCGTCACGCGGTAGCAGCCGTCGGCGAGCTCCTCCACGGGCGGCAGCTCGCGGTCGTACTCGTCGGTGATCTCGCCGACGATCTCCTCGAGGATGTCCTCGATGGTCACGATGCCGGCCGTGCCGCCGTACTCGTCGATGACCACGGCCACGTGGTTGCGCTCCTGCTGCATCTCGCGCAGCAGGTCACCGGCGTTCTTCGTGTCGGGCACGAAGGTCGCCGGGCGCATCGCGGTGGACACCAGGTCCGACTCGCTCTCGCGGTTGATGTGCGTCTTGCGGGCCAGGTCCTTCAGGTACACCATGCCGACGACGTCGTCCTCGCTCTCCCCCGTGACGGGGATGCGCGAGAAGCCGGAGCGCAGGGCGAGGGTGAGCGCCTGGCGGATCGTCTTGAACCGCTCGATGGCCACCAAGTCGGTGCGGGGCACCATGACTTCGCGGACGAGGGTGTCACCGAGCTCGAAGACGGAGTGGACCATGCGCCGCTCCTCGTCCTCGATCAGCGACTCCTTCTCGGCGAGGTCCACCATCGCGCGCAGCTCGGCCTCGGAGGCGAACGGCCCGCGCCGGAAGCCCTTGCCGGGCGTGAGGGCGTTGCCGATGAGGATCAACAGCGGCGGGATCGGTCCCATCACGCGGGCCAGCGGCAGCAGCACGTACGCCGCGGCGGTGGCGGTGTTCAGCGGGTGCTGGCGGCCGATGGTGCGCGGCGAGACCCCGACGGCGACATAGCTGACGAGGACCATCACGCCGATGGCGACGGCCAGCGCCTGCCAGGTCTCGTCGAACTCGCGCAGACAGGCGTAGGTCACCAGGGCCGCGGCGGCCATCTCGCACGCCACCCGCACGAGCAGCGCCACATTGAGGTAGCGGGTCGGGTCCGCGGCGACCTGCGCGAGCTTCGCGCTGCCGCGCCGCCCGGAGCGGGCCGCCTCCTCCGCCCGGAAGCTGGAGACCCGGGCGATGCCCGCCTCGGCGCAGGCGGCGAGCCAGGCCACCACCACGAGGGCGACGGCGCCGGCGATCAGCTGAAAACTCATGGCGTCAGGAGACCGTGGGCGCGGGAGAGGGGCCGGTCAGGCCCTGCTCGTCGCGCCAGCCGTCGACGATCGCGGCCTGCAGGCCGAACATCTCGGCCTTCTCGTCGGGCTCCTCGTGGTCGTAGCCGAGCAGGTGCAGCACGCCGTGGACGGTGAGGAGCTGGAGCTCCTCGTCCATGGAGTGCTGCGTCGGGGCGTCCTTGCCCTGCTGGGTCGCGACCTCGGGGCAGAGCACGATGTCACCGAGGAGGCCCTGCGGCGGCTCGTCGTCGTCCTTCATGGGCGGCCGCAGCTCGTCCATCGGGAAGGACATGACGTCCGTCGGCCCCGGCAGGTCCATCCACTGGATGTGCAGCTGCTCCATGGCGTCGGCGTCCACCACGATCACCGAGAGCTCGGAGAGGGGGTGGATGCGCATCCGCGTGAGGGCGTAGCGGGCGATGTCGAGGATCGCCTGCTCGTCGACCTCGGTTCCGGATTCGTTGTTGACGTCGATCGACATGGTGGTGCTGGTCTACTTCCCGTCGCGGCTGTCGTGCTGCTCGTACGCGTCGACGATACGGCCGACCAGCTTGTGCCGGACCACGTCGTTGGACGTGAGCCGCGAGAAGTGGATGTCCTCCACGCCGTCGAGGATCCGCTGCACCTCGCGCAGGCCGCTCTTGGTGCCGCCGGGCAGGTCGACCTGGGTGATGTCACCGGTGATGACGATCTTGGAGTCGAAGCCGAGGCGGGTGAGGAACATCTTCATCTGCTCGGCGCTGGTGTTCTGCGCCTCGTCGAGGATGATGAATGCGTCATTCAGCGTTCTGCCGCGCATGTACGCCAGCGGGGCGACCTCGATCGTCCCGGCCGCCATCAGCCGCGGGATCGAGTCCGGGTCCAGCATGTCGTGCAGCGCGTCGTAGAGCGGGCGCAGATACGGGTCGATCTTCTCGTACAGCGTGCCGGGCAGGAAGCCGAGGCGCTCGCCGGCCTCCACCGCGGGGCGGGTCAGGATGATGCGGTTGACCTGCTTGGACTGCAGGGCCTGCACGGCCTTGGCCATGGCGAGGTAGGTCTTGCCGGTGCCCGCGGGGCCGATGCCGAAGACGATGGTGTGCTTGTCGATCGCGTCGACGTACCGCTTCTGGTTCAGCGTCTTGGGGCGGATGGTGCGGCCGCGGGAGGAGAGGATGTTCTGCGTGAGGACCTCGGCGGGGGTCTCCTCCGCGCCGGTGCCGTTCTCGTCCGCCCTCAGCATGGCGATCGAGCGTTCCACTGCGTCCTCCGTCATCGGCTGACCGGTGCGGAGCACCAGCATCATCTCGTCGAACAAGCGCTGGATCAGGGCCACTTCGCGGGGGCTGCCCACAGCGCTGATCTCGTTGCCCCGGACGTGGATGTCGGCCGCCGGGAAGGCCTTCTCGATCACCCGCAGCAGGACGTCGCCGGAGCCGAGGACCGTCACCATGGGATGGCTGGCGGGGACGGTGAAGTGGGCTCGGGCCTGGTTCTGCGCTTCGGTGTGAGTCGTGGGTGTCTGAGTCATGGGCCGGCTCTGAAGGCCTGCTCATCCTCCTCGTGCGGGGCTTGTGGCCGCTCGACAGCCTTGCACTGCCAAGAGTACGACGCGGCACTGTCAGTGCCGTAAGTCTTTTCGCCGCATCCGTTCCGTATCCGTGCAACCACCACCGCCCGCCGGATCTTCCCGTGACGCCTCGCGGCGCCTCCCCCGCCCCCGCCGTCCCGCCTACGTCGACCGGAAACCGATGGTCGGCACCGCCCTGCGCAGCGGCCACGGGCGGGCGGCGGACGGCAGCAGGCCCTCCAGGAACGCGTACCGGCGCAGCGCCACCGGGTCCTGCCCCTCCAGCTCCCGCACCCGGCGCCACCAGGCCCCGACCTCCGCCCAGCCGGGCGCCGACAGGGAGCCGCCGAACTCCTGGACGGAGAGGGCCGCGGTCAGGCCCGCGAAGGCGAGGCGGTCGGCGAGCGGCCAGTCGGCCAGGGTCCCGGTGACGAAGCCCGCGACGAAGACGTCCCCCGCCCCGGTCGGGTCGAGCGCCTCGACCTCGATGGCCGGGACCTCGGCGGTCTCGCCGGTCCTGCGGTCCACCGCGTACGCGCCCTCGGCGCCCAGCGTCACCACCGCCAGCGGCACGTGCTCGGTGAGGGCGCGGGCCGCGGCGCGCGGGCAGGTGGTGCGGGTGTAGCGCATCGCCTCCTCCGCGTTGGGCAGGAACGCCTCGCAGTGGCGCAGGTCGGGCAGGGCCGCGAGGTCCCAGCGGCCGGTGTCGTCCCAGCCGACGTCGGCGAAGATCCGCGTACCGCTGCGGGCGGCCTGCGCGATCCACGGGGCGCCGGCGCCGGGGGTCAGGGAGGCGACGGCGGCGCGGGCGCGGGGCGGGCACGAGGGGGCGCCGCCGTCCGGCGCGGCGGCGTCCGGCGGGGGCTCGTGGCCGTGGCTCACCATGGTGCGCTCGCCCTCGTACGCCATGGAGACCGTCACCGGCGAGTGCCAGCCGGGCACGGTCCGTGACGGGGTGAGGTCGATGCCCTCGCCCTGGGCGAGGGCGTCCCAGCAGTACTCCCCGTAGTGGTCGTCCCCGAAGGCCGCGGCGAGCGAGGTGTGCAGGCCGAGCCGGGCGAGCGCGGTCGCCATGTTGGCGACGCCGCCGGGGCTCGACCCCATGCCGCGCGCCCAGGACTCGGTCCCGCGCACCGGCGCGGAGTCGAGGCCGGTGAAGATGATGTCGAGGAAGACCGTGCCGGTGAGGTAGACGTCGCAGTCCGGATCACCGGCTCTGCGGGCCGCCTTCAGCGGGTCGACGGTGGGCTGTACGGGTACGACCATGCAGGCAACGTAACGGACGGGTGCTACCAGCGCGGCACGGCAGGGGTCTCCCACGCGGGGTCGGCCACTCGCATCGCCGCCGCGTCGTCCCGCTCCCGCATCGCCCGGAACTCCGCGTCGCGCCAGCGCGCGTGCAGGGCCGCGAGCCGCTCCCGGTCGAGCTCGACGCCGAGGCCCGGTGCGTCGGTGACGGCTACCCGGCCGCCGTCGAACCGCGGCCGCTCGGTCAGGACGTCCTCGGCCTGCCAGGGGTAGTGCGAGTCGCAGGCGTGGCGCAGGCCGGGCACGGTCGCCGCCACCTGGGTCATCGCGGCCAGACTGATCCCCAGATGGGTGTTGGAGTGCATGGAGACGTCGACTCCGAAGGTGCGGCAGAGCGCGGCCAGTTCACGGGTGCGCCGCAGCCCGCCCCAGTAGTGGTGGTCGGAGAGGACCACCTGGACGGCCTTCTTCGCGAAAGCCTCCGGTATCTCCTCCAAGGTCGTCACGCACATGTTCGTGGCGAGCGGCACGCGCGTGCCCGCGGCGACCTGAGCCATCGCGGCCGTGCCGAGCGCCGGGTCCTCCAGGTACTCCAGTACGTCGCCGAGTTCGGCCGCGACCTTCAGCGAGGTCGCCACGGACCAGGCGCCGTTGGGGTCGAGCCGCAGCGGCCGGCCGGGGAACGCCTCGGCGAGGCCGCGGATCGCGGCGATCTCCTCGTCGGGCGGGAAGACGCCGCCCTTGAGCTTGAAGGAGGTGAAGCCGTACCGCTCGGTGAAGAGCCGGGCCTGGGCGACGATGCCGGCCGGGTCGAGCGCTCCGCCCCACCCGGCGTCCGGCTCGCTCCTGACGCCCGCGGGGTGCTCGGCCCACTTGTAGAAGAGGTACGCGCTGTACTCCACGGCGTCGCGCACCTTGCCGCCGAGCAGCGCGTGCACGGGCAGTCCGAGCGCCTTGCCGAGCGCGTCGAGGCACGCCACCTCGAACCCGGAGACGACGGAGAGCCGCAGCTTGCCGGCGGTCCGCACGCCGCGCAGCCCGCCGACGTCCACGGAGTCGTCGACCCGCCCGGCGTCGACGGCCAGCTCGTCCGCGAGTGTGAACAGGCCGTTCAGATCGCTGACTTCGCGCCCGACGAGCCGCTCGGCGAAGGGCCGCGCCAGGTCCAGGTAGGCGGCGTCGCCGTACGTCTCTCCGACACCCGTGACGCCACCGGCCGTGACCACCTCGATGATCAGGCGGGGGGTGTAGGGCTGGTGCACGCCCTGGGTGTTGAGGAGCGGCGGGTCGGCGACGAGGACGGGGGTGAGGCGAACTTCCGCGATGACGAGACCGCCGGAACGCTGTCCATACATGAGAACGGAGACTAGGTACGCGAATGTGCGCCGTCAATGGGACAGTTCCCCGAGCCCCTGGCAAGGGGCTCGGGGAACTGCGAAAGGGGCGCGGGGAACTGCGCGACCAGCCACAGCGACGCCGCGGCCGGAGCACCGCCCGACCAGCGGAGCGCTAGAGCTCAGCCTCGATCAGATCGGCGGCCCTGGAGGCCCCGCCCTCCGCACGGACTTCCGCCCGCAACTCGGCGCACCTGCGCGCGACTTCGGGATCCGAGGTCAACTCCAGCAGCGCGTCCCGCAACACGCCCGCCGTCGCGGCACCCGTGTCGACGCGGCGGGCCACGCCCAGCTCCACGAGCCGGTCCGCGTTCATGGGCTGCTCCGCGCCCTGTGGCACGGCGATCATCGGCACCCCGTGGAAGAGCCCCTCGGAGCTGCTGCCCATGCCCGCGTGGGTGACGAACGCGTCGGCCTGCTCCAGGATCGCCAACTGCGGTGCCCAGGAGCAGACTTCGATGTTCTTCAGCAGGTCGGGGCCGAGTTCCGCGGGATCGACGTGCTTGCCGATCTGGAGCACCACGTGCCAGCCCGGGAGGTCCCCGAAGGCGGCCACGCATTGGCGGTAGAACTCCGGCTGTGCGGTGTACGAGGAGCCGAGCGAGACGAGGAGCACCTTCTCCGCGCCCGCCGGCCGGGTCCAGCTCTGCCGCCGGGCGCGGTCGCCGACGCAGGGGCCGACGAAGTCGATCCGGTGGGGGTCGACGGTGTCGGCGTGCGGCTGCATGGCCCGCGGGACGGTGGCGATGCCCCGCGGCGGCACGCCGGAGAACTCCCCGACGTCGAGGGTGGTGGCCCCGCACCCGGCGAGCCACTCCTCGAACCGGGCCTCCAGGGCGTCGGCGCCCGGCAGTTGGGCGAGGGCGGCGCCCACGTCCTCCTGGTAACCGCCCCAGGCCACGAAGGTGGGCGACAGCTGGACGAGCGGCCTGCCCTGCGCCTCGGCCAGGGCGCGGGCGACGTAGGCCCCGATGTCGTACAGGTACAGGTCGGCGGGGTCGTCGTCGAACGCCGCGTGCAGCCGCGGGAGCGCCGCCATCGCGTCGTCGAGGAAGAGGGCACTGGCCGCGATCGGGTCGTCGGGCCAGATGTTGTCGCGGAACGGCAGCGTCGAGTCGCAGGCGACCAGTTCGGCGCCGGTGGGCTCGATCAGGCCGGCGGTCGCCGGGTCGTTGGCGTAACTGACCCGGTTGCCGCGCGCCACCAGCTCACGGATGACCTCAAGACCGGGCAGCACATGGCTGACCATCGGGACGCCGATCATGGCGATGTGGGCACGGCGACGGGAGAGTAGGCGGGATGACATGGGAGTTCCTTCGCGTACGGAGAACTACGGATGTGGACACGACGGCCCGCCGCCACGGCCCCGGGGCGTGCGAGGGCACGCGGGGCGGGCGGGGGCCGATGAGCCGTGTCAGCCGTAGATCTGCGCGATGGTGTCCATGATCGGGACCGTAACCCGTCACCCGGCCGTCAGTCGAACGAATAAGCCTCGACCTCGGCGAGGTAGCGCGCCCGCAGCGCCTCGTCCGCGGCGTCCCGGTCGAGGAACGCCGCCTCGAAGGAGTTCCGGGCGAGCGTGCGCAGCCGCTCCTCGTCGAGCCCGAGGGCCTCCCGCACGGCGAGGAAGTTGTCCTCCGCGTAGCCGCCGAAATAGGCCGGGTCGTCGGAGTTGACCGTGCACATGAGACCCGCGTCCAGCATCTTCGGCAGCGGGTGGTCCGCCAGGACGTCGATGGTGCGCAGCCGGACGTTCGAGAGGGGGCAGAGCGTGAGCGGGACGCGGTCGCGGACCAGCCGCTGCACCAGCTCCGGGTCCTCCATGCAGCGCAGCCCGTGGTCGACGCGCTCCACCCCCAGCACGTCGAGGGCCTCCGTGATGTACGCGGGCGGGCCCTCCTCGCCGGCGTGCGCGACGAGGCGCAGGCCGCGGGCGGCGGCGATCTCGTACACCTGCCGGAACTTGGCGGGCGGGTGGCCGACCTCGGCCGAGTCCAGGCCGATGCCGATGATCCGGTCGAGGTACGGCTCGGCGGCGGTCAGGGTCTCCAGGGCGGAGTCGGCGGACTGGTCGCGCAGGAAGCACATGATGAGCCGCGTGGAGACGCCGTGCCGCTCCTCGCTGCGGTCCAGGGCGCGGGAGAGCCCCTCGACGACGGTGGCGATCGGGATCCCGCGCGCCGTGTGCGCCTGCGGGTCGAAGAAGATCTCCGCGTGGCGCACGCCCTGGGCGGCGGCGCGGGCGAGGTAGGCGTCCGCGAGCTCCTCGAAGTCGGCCTCGGTGCGCAGCACGGCCATCAGCCGGTAGTAGAGGTTGAGGAAGCTCTGGAGGTCGTCGAAGAGGTAGGCCTCGCGGAGCTCCTCGGTGTCGGCGTAGGGCAGTTCGACGCCGTTGCGCGCGGCGAGGGCGAAGGCCAGCTCGGGTTCGAGGGTGCCTTCGATGTGCAGGTGGAGTTCGGCCTTGGGGATCGGCATGGTGCGGTCTCGCTCGGTTCGGTGAGGGGTGGTTCAGGTCCGCTTGGGCAGGGGGACGCGCGACAGGTCGCGGGCGACGGTGAGTTCACCGTCGAAGCCGGCGGCGCGGGCCTGCTGTTCGTAGGCGGCCGGATCGGGGTAACGCTGGCTGAAGTGCGTCAGGACGAGGTGGCGCACGCCCGCCTCGGTCGCGACGCGGGCGGCCTGGCCGGCGGTCAGGTGCCCGTGGTCGGTGGCGAGCCGTTCGTCCTCGTCGAGGAAGGTCGACTCGATGACGAGCATGTCGCAGCCCTCGGCGAGCGCGTGCACGCCGTCGCAGAGCCGGGTGTCCATCACGAAGGCGAACCGCTGCCCGCGGCGCACCTCGCTGACCTCGTCGAGGGTGACGCCGCCGAGGCGGCCCTCCTTCTGGAGCCGCCCGACGTCGGGGCCCTCGATGCCGTGCGCGGCGAGCCGCTCCGGCAGCATCCGGCGCCCGTCGGGCTCGGTGACGCGGTAGCCGAAGGACTCGACCGGGTGCGAGAGCCGCACCGCGTCGAGGGTGTACGAGGCGGTGGTGGCCAGTGGACCGTCCCCGGTCACCGGCGCCTCGGCGAGCCGCACGGTCTCGCGGTAGGCCGTCGCGTACCGCAGCCGGTCGAAGAAGTGCTGCCCCGACGCCGGGTAGTGGGCGGTGACGGGGTGCGGGACCCGGTCGAGGTTGATGCGCTGGATCACTCCGGCGAGGCCCAGACTGTGGTCGCCGTGGAAGTGCGTGACGCAGATCCGGTGCAGGTCGTGGGCGGCGACCCCGGCGCGCAGCATCTGCCGCTGGGTGCCCTCGCCGGGGTCGAACATGATGCCCTGGCCGTCCCAGAGCAGGACGTAGCCGTTGTGGTTGCGGTGCCGGGTGGGGACCTGGCTGGCGGTGCCGAGCACCACCAGTTCGCGTGCGGACAAGGAGTGCGGCCCCGCTATCCGGGGGGCCACTGGAGGCCGCGGCCGCCCAGGACGTGCGCGTGCGCGTGGAAGACGGTCTGGCCGGCGCCGGTGCCGGTGTTGAAGACGATGCGGTAGCTCTCCGCCTTCTCCTCCTCGGCGACGACGCCCGCCTCGCGCAGCACGTCCGCGGCGATCTCCGGTGCGGCGGCGGCCAGCGCCGCGGCGTCGGGGTGGTGCGCCTTGGGGATCACCAGGACGTGGGTCGGCGCCTGCGGGTTGATGTCGCGGAAGGCGAGGGTCGTCCCGGTCTCCCGGACGACGGTCGCCGGCACCTCACCCGCGACGATCTTGCAGAACAGGCAGTCGCTTTGCGCTTCGCCCGCCATGGGCCGCCTCCTAGCTGGACATGAGCACGATGGGAAAGATCAGTACCTTCGGCATGCTATCGGCCCGGGCGCGGGCGCCCGGAGCAAGGTCACTCCGCCCCCGGCAGGGCCGGCGGCGTCTTCGCCGGGTTCTCCGCCAGCGCGGCGAGGGCCAGCCGGATCGCCTCGTCCAGCTGCGGGTCACGGCCCGCCGCGTGGTCGTCGGGGGTGGTGACGACCTCGACGTCGGGGTCGACGCCGTGATTCTCGACGCCCCACCCCTGCCCCTCCAGCCAGAACGCGTACTTCGGCTGCGTCACCAGGGTCCCGTCGACCAGGTGGTAGCGGCTGTCGATGCCGACGACACCGCCCCAGGTGCGAGTGCCCACGACGGGGCCGATGCCGAGCGCCTTGATCGCGGCGTTGACGATGTCGCCGTCGGAGCCGGAGAACTCGTTGGCGACGGCGACGACCGGGCCGCGCGGCGCGTCCATCGGGTAGCTGAAGGGGCGCGCGCCGCGGGGCGAGTCCCAGCCGACGACGCGGCGCGCCAGCTTCTCCACGACGAGCTGGGAGGTGTGGCCGCCGCGGTTCTCCCGCACGTCCACGACCAGGCCCTCGCGGGCGACCTCGACGCGCAGGTCGCGGTGGATCTGCGCCCAGCCGGGCGCCTGCATGTCGGGGACGTGGAGGTAGCCGATTCTGCCCTCGGAGCGTCGGTGGACGTAGGCCCGCCGGTCGGCGACCCAGGCGTGGTAGCGCAGCGGCTCCTCGTCGTCGACGGGGATGACGACGGCGTGCCGCGGATCGCCGCCCCCGGAGGGAGAGACCGTCAGCTCGACGGGCTTGCCCGCGGTGCCGACGAGCAGCGGTCCGGGGCCGGCGACGGGATCGACGGGGCGGCCGTCGACCTCGATGACCGCGTCGCCGGGGCGGACCGCGACGCCGGGCGCGGCGAGCGGGGAGCGCGCCGCCGGGTCGGAGGTCTCCGAGGGCAGGATCCGGTCGATGCGCCACAGGCCGTCCTCGCCGCGCGTCAGGTCCGCGCCGAGGAGCCCCTGGCGGTGCGCGCCGCCGTGTCCGCCCGGGACGACGTACGCGTGGGAGGTGCCAAGTTCGCCGTGCACCTCCCACAGCAGGTCGACGAGGTCGTCGTGGGTGGCGACGCGGGCGAGGACGGGGCGGTAGCGCTCCAGGACGCCGTCCCAGTCGACGCCGCCCATGTCGGACCGCCAGAAGTTGTCCCGCATGAGGCGGCCCGTCTCCTCGTACATCTGGCGCCACTCGGCGGCCGGATCGACCAGGTGCCGGACCCGGGAGAGGTCGACGGTGATGTTCGTGTCGCTGTCGTCGTCGCCGGAGGCGCGCCGGTCGCTCGGCACGACCTTCAGCTTGCCGTCGGTCCGCAGCAGCACCCGCCTGCCGTCGCCGGTCACCGCGAAGTGGTGGGCGTCCGGGGCGAGTTCCTCGATGCGGTGCCGGCCGAGGTCGTACCGTTCGAGCGTCGTCTTCGGGTCCGGGTCGTGCGGGGTGGCGCGGGAGGCGCCGAGGACGCCGCGCACCGGGTGGCGCAGCCAGAGCAGGCCGTCCTTGGCGGCGCGCAGGGTGCTGTAGCGGGCGGCCTCGACGGGGAACGGCACGATGCGGTCGGCGAGGCCGTCGAAGTCGATGCGGGTGACGGGCGCGCCCTCGCTGTCGGGGGTCTCGGCGCCCGCCGCGTCCGACGCCTCGAAGGGCCTGCCGTGCCGCTGCGGCCCGAAGGGCGAGGGGGTGGCCGCGGCCAGGGTCATCAGGTGCGGCCGGCAGCCGCCGACGAAGGCGAGGTCGAAGACGTGCTCGTCGTAGACCGGGTCGAAGGCGCGGGCGGAGAGGAACGCCAGGTGCTTGCCGTCGAGGGTGAACGCGGGCGCGTAGTCGCGAAAGCGCAGCGGGGTGGCCTCGGAGACCGACAGGTCGGCGGTGTTGGCGAGCTTGAGCTGGCGCAGCGGCTCCGGCCCCGGGTGCGACCAGGCGAGCCAGGCGGAGTCGGGCGAGAAGACGAGCCCGGAGGCGTCGCCGTCCTCGCTCCGGTCGACCTCGCGGACCTCGCCGGTCTCCCGCTCCACGAGCAGCACCCGGCCGTCGTGCGAGGCGACGGCGGCGCGGGAGCCGTCGGGCGCCATGGCCAGGGAGAGGACCCGGCCGAGCTGTCCCGCGGCGAGCCTGCGGGGCGTGGCGCCGGGCGCGACCCCGGTGGCCGGCGCGAACTCCAGCGCCTCGTCGCCCTCGGCGTCCGTCACCCACACGACGTGTTCCTCGCCCTGCACGCGGAAGGTGCGGGGCAGCCGGGCGCGCACGCCGGGCTCGGCGGCGAGCGCGCGGGCGGGGCCCTCGCGGTGCGTCACCCAGTGCACGGAGCCGCGCACGGAGACGGCGCTGCCGCGTCCGGTGTGGTCGGGCGCGGCGGCGCCGAACGCACGGGCGGCGGAGACCCGGTGCGGCTGCAGATCGGTGCGCTGTCCGCCGAGGCGGACGTCGACCGGGCGCGGCTCGGCGTCCACTAGGTCGTCCAGGAGCCAGAGTCGCCCCGCGGAGGCGTAGACGACGCGGGTGCCGTCGGTGGCCGCGTGGCGCGCGTAGAACCCGTCGACGCCGCTGTGCCTGCGCAGGTCCGAGCCGTCGGGCAGCGAGGAGTAGAGGGCTCCGACGCCCTCGTGGTCACTGAGGAAGGCGATGCGCCCGCCGACCCAGAGCGGGTACTCGATGTTCCCGTCGAGCTCTTCGTGGACGCGCACGAAGGGAACGTCGCCGTCCGTGCGGTCGCCGTCCCTGCCGTCGCCGTCCGCGCCGTCGTCGCCGGGCCGCCGGATCCACAGCTTGCCCGCGGTGCCGCCCCGGTACCGCTTCCACCAGGCGGCCTCGCGCCCCATCGGCGCGGAGAGCAGCAGGACCTGCCCGTCCGGGCCGTGCGCCACGTCGCCGACGATGCCGTACGGCAGGGTGGCCGCGGGTCCGCCGTCGAGCGGGACGGCCCGCGCCCAGGTGCGGCGCAGCGAGGCCTGGCCGGCCGAACTGACCGCGAGGACGTGCCCGTCGGGGGTCCAGCCGCGCACGGCGGTCTTCGCGTTCCCCCAGTACGTCAGCCGCTCGGACCGGCCACCGTCCAGGGGCGCGATGTGCACCTCGGGGGCACCGTCGCGGGTGGAGGTCCAGGCGACGGTCGTGCCGTCCGGGGAGATCCGGGGGTGGTGCGCGGGCATGTTGTCGGCGCTGACCCGCCAGGCGCGCCCCCCGTCGAGGGGCGCGACCCACACGTCGTCCTCGGCCGTGAAGGCGGCCAACTCGCCGTGTATGTGCGGGAATCGGAGATACGCGGTGGTGTGCGCTGTCTCTGTCACGCCGTCCAGCCTAGGCAGCCGCGACCCGCCCCGGCAGCGTTTTCGATCACTTGCCCGACACCGCGGCCGGCACCTCGGGCGGCACCGGGGGCGACACCTCGGCCGGCACCGGGGCCGGTGCCGCCCGCCCCCGCCACCGGCTCATTTGCCGGGCACGCAGGTGCAGGTGGGCCGGGGCGGCGGGTCGGCGGTGACGGTCACGGTGACGGTGGTGGTGGGCGCGGGCCGGGGCCGCTCGTGGGAGGGCGTCGGCCGATGGGAGAGGGTCGGACGGGACGGCCCGGTGCCGCCGCCCCCTCCGTCGTTCCCGTCGTCCTCGGCGCAGTCGCCGAGCACGTCGACGCGGAACCACTGCTTGCCGTCGATCCAGGCGGTGAGGTCGCCGCGGACGCAGTTGCCGTCGACGAGCGAGCGCACCATGCCCTTGAGGGTGATCTTCTTGCCGTTGTCGGTCTCGCCCCGGCAGTCGACGCGGATCGCGGTGCCGCGGGCGGACTTCCGGTTCCCCGGCGTCACCTTGCCGTCGAACCGGCCGGTGCAGCTGAGCCAGGCCACCCCGGTGTGCTGCCGCTCCAGTGCTCTGGTGGCCACCTGGTCGGTGGTGAACGCGGCCGCGGAGGTGTTCAGCCCCCCGTCGACCGGATCGCACGCGGTGCTGCCCAGCGCGGCGGCGGTCGCGAGAGCGGCCGCGATCCCCAGCCGCCGCGCCCGGACCGGCCGCGACGGTGAGCGGTACGCCGATCGGTGTCGTATGCGCCTCGATGCCCCCATGTGCGGCAGGGTGCCACCGCGGGCGGCGGGGCGGTAGACCGGTTTGCGTCCGATGGGCCCGAGGCGTCAGGAACGCAGCAGCTGCCACTCCTGGAGCTCCACCACGTTCCCCTCGGGGTCCTTGAGGTGGGCCACCCGCATGCGTTCGGTCATGGGGGCGGGGCCGTGCGCGAGGACGCCGCCGCGCTCGACGATCCGCGCGCAGTACGCGTCCAGGTCGTCGACCCGCAGCACCACCAGCGAGCGGTGACCGGAGGCCTGCTCGGCCAGCTCGCCGAGGATCCCGGCCATCATCGAGCGGTCCTGCAGCGCGATGCCCGCGGAACCCACGGCCGGGCTGAACTTCTCGTACGGGCCCTCCTCGGCGCCCGACTGGGGCTTGAGGCCGAGGACATGGGCGTAGAAGCGGTAACAGGCGGGGAAGTCCGTGACGAGCAGCCGGACCTGGGCGAGTTCCAACGTGGCCTCCAAAGGGGTGGGGTCAGGACCAGCGGCCCGTCCGCCCGAGCAGCAGCGCGGTCGCCGCCGTCCCGGCCGTCGACGTGCGCAGCACGCTGCGTCCCAGACGGTACGGCTTGGCCCCCGCGTCCGAGAAGGCCGCCAACTCGTCCGGCGAGACGCCCCCTTCGGGGCCGACGACCAGCACGATGTGTCCGGCGGCGGGGAGTTGGGCGGTGGCCAGCGGCTCGCTGCCCTCCTCGTGCAGGACGGCCGCGAAGTCGGCGTCCGCGAGGAGGGCGGCGACCTGCTTGGTCGAGGCGGCGTCCGCCACCTCGGGGAAGCGGACGCGGCGCGACTGCTTGCCCGCCTCGCGCGCGGTGGCCCGCCACTTGGCGAGGGCCTTGAGCCCGCGGTCGCCCTTCCACTGCGTGATGCAGCGCGCGGCGGTCCACGGGACGACGGCGTCGACGCCGGTCTCCGTCATGGTCTCCACGGCCAATTCACCGCGGTCGCCCTTGGGCAGGGCCTGCACGACGGTGATGCGCGGCGACTCCTCGGGCTCCTCCGCCACGTCGTCCAGGGACAGCACGAGGCGGTCCTTGCCCTCCGTGCCGAGGACCACGCACCGGGCCCACCGCCCGGCCCCGTCGGTCAGGACGACGTCCTCACCGGCGCGCAGCCGCTTCACGGAGACGGCGTGCCGTCCCTCGGGCCCGTCCAGGACGTACCGTCCGTCGCCGCCCGCGGTGAAGTCCTCGACGACGAAGACGGGCGCGGTCATCCCGCACCGCCCGGCGCGCCGTGCTCGCCGCCCGCCGACGCGGCCCTGGCCTCGGCCAGTTCGGCGGCGAGCACCTCCACGAGCTGTCCGGCGGGCAGCTCCCTGGCGAGCCGGTGGCCCTGCCCGGCCCAGAGCGCCATGGCCTGCGCGTCCCCGGCCTTCGCGGCGGCCTTGCGCAGACCGCTGGTGAGGTGGTGGACCTGCGGGTAGGCGGCGGGGGCGTACGGGCCGTGCTCGCGCATGAAGCGGTTGACGAGGCCGCGGGCGGGCCGGCCGGAGAAGGCGCGGGTCAGCTCCGTGCGGACGAACAGGGGGTTGGTCAGGGCCTGCTTGTGCAGCGGGTTGGCGCCCGACTCGGGGGTGACCAGGAAGGCGGTGCCGAGCTGCGCCGCGTCCGCGCCCGCCGCGAGCACCGCGGCGATCTGCCCGCCGCGCATCAGGCCGCCGGCCGCGACGATGGGGATCTGCACGGTCTCGCGGACCTGGGTGACGAGGGAGAGCAGCCCGATCCCGGCGCCGTCCGTCTCGGGATTGTCCCGGTGCGTCCCCTGGTGCCCGCCCGCCTCGATGCCCTGCACGCAGACGGCGTCGGCGCCGGCCCACTGGGCGCTCTGGGCCTCTTCGGCCGTGGTGACGGTGACGACGGTCTGGGTGCCGACCCGGGCGAAGGCGTCGAGGACGTCGCGGGTGGGGCAGCCGAAGGTGAAGGACACCAGCGGCACCGGGTCGTCGAGCAGGATCGCGAGCTTGGCGTCGTAGCCGTCGTCGCGGCCGCTGTCGGGGTCGCCGAGCTCCGTCTCGTACCAGGTCGCCTCGCCGGCGAGCTGGCTGCGGTAGACCTCGACGGCCGCGGCGTCCGCGGTGTCGGGCTGCGGCATGAACAGGTTGACGCCGAAGGGCCGCGAGGTCAGCCCCCGCAGTTGTTTGATCTCCTGGTACATCCCGTCGGCGGTCTTGTACCCGGCGGCGAGGAACCCGAGCCCGCCGGCCTCGGCGACGGCGGCGGCCAGCTGCGGCCCACTGGCGCCGCCCGCCATGGGCGCCTGCACGATCGGGTGGCGGCAGAGATCGGTCGGTGCGGAGCTCATGCACGCATCGTGCCACGGGTCTTGTACGGCACCGAATCGCGTACCCCGCGCCGGGCGTGCGCCGCCTCGTCTGCCCCCTGCCCCCCGCCGGTGGGTGCGGGCCGTACCGGGTTGGTCGCGCAGCGGCCCGTTCAGGGGCGCGGGGAACTGCGCGACCAGCCCCCACCACCCGCGGACGACGACGAAGCCCCCGGCAACGGAGCGAACCGTCGCCGGGGGCCGAGGCCACCGTCCAAGGCGCTACCGCCCGTTGAACGCGTCCTTGAGGCGCGAGAACAGCCCCTGCTGCCCCGGCTGGAACTGCCCGGTGGGCCGCTCCTCACCCCGCGCCTGCGCGAGCTCCCGCAGCAGCCGCTCCTGCTCGGGGTCGAGCTTGGTCGGCGTGAGGACCTCGACGTGCACGATGAGGTCACCGCGACCGCCACCGCGCAGGTGCGTGATGCCGCGGCCGTGCAGCGGGACCGACTGACCGGACTGCGTGCCCGGCCGGATGTCGATCTCCTCCATGCCGTCGAGCGTCTTCAACGGCACCTTCGTGCCGAGCGCCGCCGCCGTCATCGGGATGGTCACCGTGCAGTGCAGATCGTCGCCGCGCCGCTGGAAGACCTCGTGCGGCAGCTCGTGGATCTCCACGTACAGGTCGCCGGCGGGGCCGCCGCCGGGGCCGACCTCGCCCTCGCCCGCGAGCTGGATCCGGGTGCCGTTGTCGACACCGGCCGGGATCTTCACGGTGAGCGTCCGCCGCGACCGGATGCGGCCGTCGCCGGCGCACTCGGGGCACGGGGTGGGCACGACCGTGCCGAAGCCCTGGCACTGCGGGCAGGGCCGCGAGGTCATGACCTGGCCGAGGAAGGACCGCGTGACCTGCGACACCTCACCGCGACCGCGGCACATGTCACACGTCTGGGCGGACGTCCCCGGCGCGGCACCCTCACCGCTGCAGGTCGTACAGACCACGGCCGTGTCGACCTGGATGTCCTTGGTGGTGCCGAAGGCCGCCTCGTCGAGGTCGATCTCCAGGCGGATCATGGCGTCCTGGCCGCGGCGCGTGCGCGAGCGCGGCCCGCGCTGCGACGCCGTACCGAAGAACGCGTCCATGATGTCCGAGAAGTTTCCGAAGCCACCGGCCCCGAAACCGCCCGCGCCACCGCCGCCGCCCGCCTGGGACAGCGGGTCGCCGCCGAGGTCGTAGACCTGCTTCTTCTGCGGGTCCGACAACACCTCGTACGCGGCGTTGATCTCCTTGAAGCGCTCCTGAGTCTTCGGGTCCGGATTCACGTCCGGGTGAAGCTCACGCGCCAGCCTGCGGAAGGCCTTCTTGATTTCGTCCTGGGAAGCGTCGCGGCGCACGCCGAGTACGGCGTAGTAGTCCGTGGCCACTTACGACTCCGCCAGGATCTGTCCGACGTAACGTGCCACTGCGCGTACTGCTCCCATCGTTCCCGGATAGTCCATGCGGGTCGGTCCGACCACGCCGAGTTTGGCGACTGCCTCGCTGCCCGAACCGTAGCCGACCGAGACCACGGACGTGGAGCTGAGTCCCTCATGGGCGTTCTCGTGACCGATCCGTACGGCCATACCCGAATCCTGTACCTCACCAAGCAACTTGAGGAGCACGACCTGCTCCTCCAGTGCCTCCAGCACGGGCCGGATGGTGAGGGGAAAGTCATGTCCGAAGCGGGTGAGATTGGCGGTTCCGCCGATCATCAACCGCTCCTCCGTCTCCTCCACGAGCGTTTCGAGGAGGGTGGCGAGGACCGTCGACACGGTGCCGCGGTCCTCGGTCTCGAAGGCCTCGGGCAGATCCTGCACGAGCTGCGGCACGTCCGTGAAGCGGCGGCCGGCGACCCGGCTGTTGAGCCGGGCCCGCAGATCCGCGAGCGCACTCTCGCCGAACGGCGCCGGGCAGTCGATCATCCGCTGCTCGACCCGGCCGGTGTCCGTGATCAGTACGAGCATCAGCCGCGCGGGCGCCAGCGAGAGCAACTCCACGTGCCGCACCGTCGACCGCGTGAGCGAGGGGTACTGCACCACGGCGACCTGCCGCGTCAGCTGCGCGAGCAGCCGCACCGTGCGTCCCACCACGTCGTCGAGGTCGACGGCGCCGTCGAGGAAGTTCTGGATGGCCCGCCGCTCGGGCGCGGTCATCGGCTTCACACCGGCGAGCTTGTCGACGAACAGTCGGTAGCCCTTGTCCGTCGGGATCCGCCCGGCGCTGGTGTGCGGCTGGGCGATGAACCCCTCCTCCTCCAGCGCCGCCATGTCGTTGCGGACGGTGGCCGGCGAGACCCCCAGACGGTGCCGCTCGGTGAGCGCCTTGGAGCCGACGGGCTCCTCCGTCCCGACATAGTCGTGGACGATGGCGCGCAGCACTTCGAGCCTGCGTTCATTGAGCATCGCGCACACCTCCAGCTGTCTGCGTCGTCCACGGTCCACGACGGGGCTCCGGTGTCCCCCGAGCCCCCGCCTGGCACTCCCCGCGGGTGAGTGCCAGCCTTCCAAAGGGTCAGTGTACGGGCGTGGGGTACGGCCCCGGCAAGGGCGGCCCCCTGGTGTCCTGCCGGAGACGGCCGGTGCGGATAGCGTCACCGTATGGACGTGAGGCCGGCATGGGAAGCGGCGGGCTGGGAAGAGCTGGCGCCGCGGGTGGGGCGGCGCCGTCTGCCCGTCTGGGACTGCACGGTGGGGCTGGTCGTCGGCGACGACGCGGCGCTCATGATCGAGGCGGGTTCGAGCCTGGCCGAGGGCGCGGCCCTGCGCACCGCTGCCCGCCGCGTCCTCGGCGGCACCCGCCGGGTGACCCATCTCGCACTCACCCACCCGCACTTCGACCACGTGCTCGGGGCCGCGGCCTTCGCGGGTGTGCAGGTGTACGGGGCGGTGGGCGTCGAGACGGTCCTCACCGAGCGGCGCGAGGAGCTGCGCGCGGACGCGGTGCGGCACGGTCTCGACGCGGAGGCGGCGGCCGAGGCGGCCGACCTCCTGGTCCGCCCGCACCACCTGGTGTGCGGGGAGTGGACGCTCGACCTGGGCGGCGCCCAGGTGCTGCTCGCGAACGTCGGTCCCGGGCACACCGCCCACGACCTGGCGGTCCTGGTGCCGGGCACCGACGGCGGGCGCGAGGTGGTCTTCTGCGGGGACCTCGTCGAGGAGTCGGGCGAACCGCAGGCGGGCCCGGACGCGGCGCCCCGGCACTGGCCGGCGGCGCTGGAGCGCCTCCTCGACCTCGGCGGCGAGGACGCGGTGTACGTGCCGGGGCACGGCGCCGCGGTGGATGCGGCTTTTGTCCGTGAGCAGCGCGACACGCTGGCGGGGCGCTTCGGCGTGTCGTGACCCGGACGGCCGCGACTCTTCCTATCGTCGGCAGAATGCGCCAGTACTCCGCCGATCTCACGCCGCCTTGGAAGAAGCCGAAGCCCGTACCGGAGGTGGCGGCGGACGCCGGCCTCGTGGTCGAGGAGCTGACCACCGGTTTCTGCGGGGCGGTGATCCGGTGCGAGAAGACGGCGCAGGGGCCGACGGTGACCCTGGAGGACCGCTTCGGCAAGCAGCGCGTCTTCCCCATGGAGCCGCGGGGGTTCCTCCTGGAGGGCCGCCCGGTGACGCTGGTCCGCCCGGCGGCGGGGTCGGCACCGGGTCCGGTACGTCCTTCCCGTACCGCCTCCGGGTCGGTGGCCGTGCCCGGGGCGCGGGCCCGGGTCGCCCGCGCGGGGCGCATCTACGTGGAGGGACGGCACGACGCGGAGCTCGTGGAACGGGTCTGGGGCGACGACCTGCGCATCGAGGGCGTGGTCGTGGAGTACCTGGAGGGCATCGACGACCTGCCCGCGATCGTCGCGGAGTTCGCACCGGGCCCGGACGCGCGCCTCGGCGTCCTCGTGGACCACCTGGTCCCCGGCTCCAAGGAGTCCCGCATCGCGGCGGAGGTCACGAGCGCGCACGCGCTGGTGGTGGGCCACCCCTACATCGACGTGTGGGAGGCGGTGAAGCCGGCGTCGGTCGGCATCGCGCAGTGGCCGCGGGTGCCGCGGGGGCAGGACTGGAAGAAGGGGGTGTGCGGGGCGCTGGGGTGGCCGGAGAACACGGGGGCGGCGTGGCAGCGGATCCTGGGCTCGGTGCGCAGCTACAAGGACCTGGAGCCGGCGCTCCTGGGCCGCGTGGAGGAACTGATCGACTTCGTGACGGAGGCGTAGAGGGGTAGGAGCCCCAGCCCCACGCCCCACCCCCCTCGCCGCGGAGTGGCGGACCAGAGCTGCGGGAGGCCCAGGGGCCAGGCTCAGTCCACCAGGTCCCGCACCACCGCGTCCGCCAGCAGGCGCCCCCGCAGGGTGAGGACCGCGCGGCCCTCCGCGTACGGAGACCGTTCCAGGAGGCCCTCCTCCAGCGCCCGGCGTGCGGCCGAGAGCCCCTCCTCCCTGAGGAGCGACAACGGGCACCCCTCCCGCAGCCGCAGCTCCAGCAGGATCCGCTCCACCCGCCGGTCCTCCGCGGAGAGGACCTCGCGCCCGGCCCCGGGCGACCCGCCGCCCGCGAGCGCCCCCGCGTACGCCCCGGGATGCTTGACGTTCCACCACCGCACGCCCCCCACGTGACTGTGGGCCCCCGGCCCGGCCCCCCACCAGTCCGCGCCCCGCCAGTACAGCTCGTTGTGCAGGCACCGCCCGGCCTCGGAGGTGGCCCAGTTGGACACCTCGTACCAGGAGAAGCCCGCGCTCCCGAGCACCTCGTCGGCGATCAGGTACCGGTCGGCGTGCACGTCGTCGTCGGTCATCGGCACCTCCCCGCGCCGGATCCGCCGCGCCAGCTGCGTGCCCTCCTCCACGATCAGCGCGTAGGCGCTCACGTGGTCCGGGCCCGCGCCGATCGCCGCGTCGAGCGAGGCGCGCCAGTCGTCGTCGGTCTCCCCCGGCGTGCCGTAGATCAGGTCCAGATTCACGTGCTCGAAGCCCGCCGCCCGCGCCTCGGCCACGCACGCCTCGGGCCGCCCCGGCGTGTGCGTGCGGTCGAGGATCTTCAGGACGTGCTGCTTGGCGCTCTGCATGCCGAAGGAGATCCGGTTGAACCCGCCCTCCCGCAGCTCCGCCAGGTACGCCGCGTCGACCGACTCCGGGTTCGCCTCCGTGGTGATCTCCGCGTCGTCCGCGAGCCCGAACTCGTCCCGTACGGCACCCAGCATGCGTACGAGATCGCCCGCGGCGAGCAGAGTCGGCGTACCGCCCCCGACGAACACCGTCCGCACCGGCCGCGGGTCGTCGCCGAGGACCTTGCGGGCCAGCCGCACCTCGTCGGTCAGGGTGTCCGCGTAGTTGTCGCGGGAGGCGAGCACTCCGCCGGAGCCGCGCAGCTCGGTCGCGGTGTAGGTGTTGAAGTCGCAGTAGCCGCAGCGCGTGGCGCAGTACGGGACGTGCAGGTAGAAGCCGAGGGGGCGGGAGGCCGCGCCGGCCAGGGCGGACGCGGGGAGCGTCCCGTCCTCGGGCATGGGCTCGCCATCGGGCAGTGCGGAAGGCATACCTTCGATTGTCCCGCACGCGGCGAACCTCCCGCGCCGCGCCGCCTCACTCCGCCCGCAGCACCAGCAGCGCCAGGTCGTCGTCCGGCGGACGGTCCGAGAACTCGTGCACGAGCCGCCGGATCCGCTCCGCCACCAGCCCGGCGTCCAGCCCCGCGCAGCCGGCCAGCGCCTCCGCCAGGCCGTTGTCGTCGTCGAACAGGAGCCCTCCCGAGCGCCGCTCGGTCACCCCGTCCGTGACGCACAGGAGCGTCTCGCCGGTCCGCAGCTCGAAGGTCTCGCTCGTGTACGTCTCGTCGTCGAGCACCCCGAGCAGCATCTGCGGGGTGGCCGCCTCCCGCACCCCGCCCTCGGGCGACATGAGCAGCGGCAGCGGATGCCCGGCGCTCGCGACGGTGCAGCGCACGCCGCCTTCGTACGGGACGAGCTCCCCGTACAGCAGCGAGAGGAAGCGCGAGGTGGGGCCGTCGGGGGATACGCCCTGGCCGCCCGCCACCGCGACGACCGCCGCCGCCGCGTCCGCCGCCTCCGTCGCGTCGTCCAGGAGGAGCTGGTTGAGGCGGTCCAGGACGTCCGCGACCTCGTAGCCCTCGCGGGCCAGCAGCCGCAGCCAGGGGCGGGCGAGGCCGATGACGACGGCCGCCTCGGGCCCCTTGCCCTGCACGTCGCCGAGGGCGAAGCACCAGCGGCCCTCGCCCGCCTGGAACACGTCGTAGAAGTCGCCGCCGGGGCCGCCCTTGTCGCGCGGTTCGTGGACCACGCCGCTCTCCACGCCGGGGATCTCCGCGACCTTGCTGGGCAGCAGCCCGCGCTGCAGCACCTGGCTGATGTTGGCCTGGCGCTGGTAGCGGCGCGCGGTGCTGATCGCGAGCGCGACGCGGCGGGCGAAGTCCTCGACGAGACCGGTGACCTCGTCGGCGAACCGGACGAGCCCCGCCCGCCCGATGACGAGCGTGCCCAGCGCGCGTCCGCCCGCGACCAGCCGGTAGGCGAGCGCCGCACCGGCGGTCCCGCCCGGCGCGGCCTCCCCGGGCCAGGGGACGGGGAAGGCCCCGGAGCCGGCCGCGTCGGGCAGCCGGGGCGGCTCCTTCTCCAGGACGCGGCGCAGCTCCTCCATGCGGTGTTCGCTGCTGTGCCAGACGCGGGCGAGCCGTGCCCCGGACGTCCCCGCCGGCCCGTGCCCGGCACCTTCCGAGGCGTCCTCCAGCCACACCGCACACCAGTCCGCGAGCCGCGGCACGAGCAGCTGCCCGGCGAGGGCGGCCACCAGGTTCTCGTCGAACTGCCCGGCCAGCAGGTCGGACGCCTCGGCGAGGAAGGTCAGCGCGCCGCGGTTGACCCACTCCGTGTCGTGCGGCGCGTGTCTGGGCAGCGGCGCGAGGATCTCGGCGGCGCGCAGTCCGCGCTGCAGGGCCTGCTCGCTCGCGTAGGACTCGATCTCGTGGACGGCCTGGACGCCGTCGAGGGGCAGCCGGACCCAGACGGTCTTGGTGCCCGCGCGGTAGGTGATGCCCCAGGACTCGGAGAGCGTCGCGACGAGTTGCAGACCGCGCCCGTACTCGGGGGTGCCGGGCGGCTGCGGGCGCTGCTCGCTGCGCACGGCGCGGGAGGGGTGGTGGTCGGAGACCTCGATGACGAGGGCCTCAGGAGTCTCGCCCGGCACCGCGTCGTCGAGGCGGCACAGCAGCTCGACGGCCGTGCCCGCGTGCACCACGGCGTTCGTCACCAACTCGCTGACCAGCAGCACCGAGTCGTCGGCCAGCCGGTCGGTGAAGCCACGGGACGCGGGCAGGCCGAGCTCGGTCCAGTCGGCGAGTGCCGCTCGTACGAATTTGCGTGCGGCGGCCGGCGCCAGCGGGTTTCCGGGCAGTGACGTACGCACCACCACCGGCGTTCCGGCACGATCCGGCGCCGGGGCGGAGGATCGAAATTCGGTCTCCCGTTGCATCGGAATGGACCCCACGGTTCGGCTCCTGAGCAGTTCGGGCGATTAAGCCTCAGGCAACACCGCCAGGGTGACAGACTGGCCACGCCCATAAGCACCGAGTTACTGAAGTGGGCCGTCATGAGTGAGAACAGTGCTATGCCTGCGCTGGGAGAAGACCGCATCCCGCTCCCCGCGCAGAGCACCGGGTCCGGTACGGATCCGGCCATGTGTCAGCTGCGCCCGCTTCTCGCCGCCATGCGCGCCGCGCGGGACGGGGACTTCACCAGGGTCGATCCGGTCGGCGACGGCATCACCGCCGAGCTGTACGCGACCTTCAACGAGATGCTCGACCGCTCGCTGCACTTCGACGGCGAACTGGTGCGCGTGCGGCGGGAGATCATGCGCCACGGCCGCCTGGACGAGCGGTTCGCCGCGAGCCCGGGCCAGGGCCGCTGGGCGGCGCGCGTGTCGGAGGTCAACACCCTGCTCGACGCGCTGGTCGCCCCGGCGGCGAACGCGACGCGCGTACTGAACGCGGTGGCGGGCGGCGACCTCACCCAGCGCGTCGACCTGCACGACGGCACCCGGGAGCTGCGGGGCGATCTGCGCCGACTCGGCCGCGCCGTCAACATGATGGTCGATCAGCTGTCCCTCTTCACGGGGGAAGTCACCCGGGTCGCCCGCGAGGTCGGCACCGAGGGGCGGCTCGGCGGGCGGGCCAAGGTGCGTGGGCTCTCCGGCAGTTGGCGGGACGTCACCGAGGCCGTCAACACGATGGCGTCCCGGCTCACCGCCCAGGTGCGCGACATCGCCCTGGTCACCACGGCGGTGGCACAGGGCGACCTGACCCGTACGGTCACCGTCGAGGCCACCGGCGAGCTCCTCGAACTGAAGCTGACCGTCAACACCATGGTGGAGCAGCTCTCCGCGTTCGCCGCCGAGGTGACCCGGGTGGCCCGCGAGGTCGGCACCGAGGGGCAGCTGGGTGGCCGCGCCCAGGCGCGCGGGGTGTCGGGGGTGTGGAAGGACCTCACCGACAACGTCAACTTCATGGCGTCGAACCTCACTTCGCAGGTCCGCAACATCGCCCAGGTCACCACCGCCGTCGCCAACGGCGACCTGAGCCAGAAGATCACCGTCGACGCCCGGGGCGAGATCTTGGAGCTGAAGTCGACGGTGAACACGATGGTCGACCAGCTCTCCGCCTTCGCCGACGAGGTCACCCGCGTCGCCCGCGAGGTCGGCACCGAGGGCAACCTCGGCGGGCGCGCGCAGGTGCGGGGCGTGTCCGGGGTCTGGAAGGACCTCACCGACAACGTCAACTTCATGGCGGACAACCTCACCTCGCAGGTGCGCAACATCGCGCTCGTCTCCACCGCCGTCGCCCAGGGCGACCTCGGCAAGAAGATCACCGTCGAGGCGAAGGGCGAGATCCTGGAGCTGAAGTCGACGATCAACACGATGGTCGACCAGCTCTCTGCCTTCGCCGACGAGGTCACCCGCGTCGCCCGCGAGGTCGGCACCGAGGGCAACCTCGGCGGGCAGGCCCAGGTCCGCGGCGTCTCGGGCGTGTGGAAGGACCTCACCGACAACGTCAACTTCATGGCGTCGAACCTCACTTCGCAGGTCCGCAACATCGCCCAGGTCACCACCGCCGTCGCCAACGGCGACCTGTCCAAGATGATCACGGTCACCGCGCGCGGCGAGATCCTGGAGCTGAAGGACACCGTCAACACGATGGTGGAGCAGCTGCGCGCCTTCGCCGACGAGGTGACCCGGGTGGCCCGTGAGGTCGGCACGGACGGCCGGCTCGGCGGCCGGGCGCAGGTGCTCGGGGTGTCCGGCGTGTGGAAGGACCTCACCGACAACGTCAACTACATGGCGGACAACCTCACCGGCCAGGTCCGCAACATCGCCCAGGTCGCGACCGCGGTGGCGCAGGGCGACCTCTCCAAGAAGATCGACGTGGACGCGCGCGGCGAGATCCTGGAGCTGAAGACCACCATCAACACCATGGTGGACACGCTCTCCTCGTTCTCCTCCGAGGTGACCCGGGTGGCGCGCGAGGTCGGCTCGGAGGGCCAGCTCGGCGGCCAGGCCCGGGTCGAGGGCGTGTACGGCACCTGGAAGCGCCTGACGACGAACGTGAACGAGCTGGCGCTGAACCTCACCACCCAGGTCCGCGCCATCGCCGAGGTGGCCTCCGCGGTGGCGCAGGGCGACATGACCCGCGCCATCACGGTCGAGACGCGCGGCGAGGTCACCGACCTCAAGGACAACATCAACCTCATGGTCTCCAACCTCCGCGAGACCACCCGCGCCAAGGACTGGCTGGAGTCCAACCTCGCCCGCCTGGCCGGTCTGATGCAGGGCCACCGCGACCTGATGGAGGTCGCCGACCTGATCCTGCGCGAGCTGACCCCGCTGGTGAACGCCCAGTACGGCGCCTTCTTCCTGGCCGACCCGGACACCGCGGAGACCCCGGCGCCCACCCAGGTCACCGCCAAGGGCCTCGCGTTCATCGCCGGGTACGGCGCGGCGCAGGGCTCGGTCGTCGACACCGGCGGGATGCCCGCGCAGGGGCTGGTGCGCCAGGCGGCACTGGAGAAGAAGCGGATCCTCGTCGAAGAGGTGCCGCCCGACTACATCAAGATCCATTCGGGGCTCGGCGACGCGGCGCCCGCCACGGTCGTCATCATCCCGATCCTCTTCGAGGACAAGCTGCTCGGCGTCATCGAGCTGGCGACGTTCTCCCGCTTCTCCGACGTCCACCTGGCCTTCTTCGACCAGTTCGTGAACACCATCGGCGTCGCGATCAACACCATCATCGCCAACTCCCGTACGGAGTCACTGCTCGGCGAGTCGCAGCGGCTCGCCATCCAGCTCCAGGAGCGCTCGGACGAACTCCAGCGCCAGCAGGCGGAGTTGCGCCGCTCCAACGCCGAGCTGGAGGAGAAGGCGGCGCTGCTCGCCACGAGCTCCCAGTACAAGTCGGAGTTCCTGGCGAACATGTCGCACGAGCTGCGCACCCCGCTCAACTCGCTGCTGATCCTGGCCCGGCTGCTCTCCGACAATCCCGACAGCCACCTCTCCGACCAAGAGGTGCAGTTCGCGACGACCATTCACCGCTCGGGCTCGGACCTGCTCCAGCTCATCAACGACATCCTGGACCTGTCGAAGATCGAGGCGGGCCGGATGGACGTACGGCCCAAGAAGCTCCCGCTCATCAAGGTCCTCGACTACGTCCACGCGACGTTCCGCCCGCTCACCCTCGACCGCGGCCTCGCCTTCGACGTGTCGGTGGGCGAGGACGTGCCGCGCGAGATGTTCTCCGACGAGCAGCGCCTGCAGCAGATCCTGCGCAACCTCCTGTCGAACGCGGTGAAGTTCACCTCGAACGGCAGCGTCGAGCTGCGGGTCAGCAGGGTCAAGGAGAGCGCGGGCGACCGGATGCTGCACGACAACGACGACCTGCTCTGCTTCGCGGTCAGCGACACCGGGATCGGCATCCCCGCCGAGCAGCTTCCGGTGATCTTCGAGGCGTTCCAGCAGGCCGACGGGACCACCAACCGCAAGTACGGCGGCACCGGCCTCGGCCTCTCCATCAGCCGGGAGATCGCGGGCCTGCTCGGCGGGCGCATCACCGCCGAGAGCCGCCCCGGCCACGGTTCGACCTTCTCGCTGTACGTGCCGGTGGTGCACCCCGGACACGGGGCGGCCGCCATCGCGTACGCGGCCTCCCACACCCAGCACCTGCCCGAGCCGATGGAGCAGGCCGCCCAACGCCCGCACACCACGCTCGAACCGGACGACAGCTGGCCCACCCCCACCAAGCTGGAGGAGTGGAAGGAGGGGCGCGCGGGCCGCATACTGCCGGGCCGCCGGGTCCTCATCGTCGACGACGACATCCGCAACGTCTTCGCGCTCACGCATGTGCTCAGCCGCGTCGGCATGCCCGTCCTGTACGCGGAGAACGGCCGCGAGGGCATCGAGACGCTGGAGCGCAACCCCGACGTCGACCTCGTCCTGATGGACATCATGATGCCGGAGATGGACGGCTACGAGACGATGGCCGCCATCCGCCGCAGCCCCCGCTGGCAGGGCCTGCCCATCGTCGCCCTCACCGCCAAGGCCATGCCCGGCGACCGCGAGAAGGCCATCGCACAGGGCGCCACCGACTACGTACCGAAACCCGTGGACGTGGACCAGCTCCTCGGTGTCGTCTGCGCCCTCCTCGACCCCGAGGGCGCGGCCGACGGCATCGCGGAGGCCACCTCCCCCGACCCAGAATCCACCGCCACGGAACAGCGCGGTACACCGAAGGGGCAGGCTGTTCCGCCGGCACCCGAGTGAGGCACCGTCACCATGAGCGCTGAGGCCACGACCGACAACCGCGCAAGCATCCTCCTCGTCGACGACATGGAGGACAACCTGATGGCACTCGAGGCTGTCCTGGGGTCCCTGAACGAGCCCTTGGTCCGGGCCCGTTCCGGCGAGGAGGCGATGAAGGCGATCCTGCGGCAGCGGTTCGCGGTGATCCTGCTCGACGTCCGCATGCCCGGCATGGACGGCTTCGAGACCGCTGCGAACATCAAGAGACTCGACCAGACCAAGGATGTGCCCATCATCTTCCTGACGGGCACCGACAACGACGCGGGCTACGCCTTCCGCGGTTACGCGACGGGCGCCGCCGACTACCTCACCAAGCCCTTCGACCCGTGGGTGCTGCGCGCCAAGGTCACCGTCTTTCTCGAACTGCACCGCAAGAACCGGCAGTTGGAGCGGATCCTGGCCAGGGAGCAGCGCCAGTTCGACGAGCTGGCCGCCCGCCTGACGGCCATCGAGACCCATATGGCGGCGAGCAGCCTCAAGGACGTCCTCGAACTGCGCCGCCACGTCACGCACATGGAGCAGCTGGTGCAGGAGATGCGCCGGGCACGGGACGTCTAGGCCGGGCGTCCGGACGGGGGGCGTCCGGACGGGGGGCGTCCGGACGGGGGGCGTCCGGACGGGGGGCGTCCGGACGGGGGGCGTCCGGACGGGGGGGCGTCCGGACGGGGCGTCCGGACGGCACGGCACCCCGCCCGCGGCGGCGACGGATCACCCGCGGGGCTCAGGCCTCGCGCGACCCGGCGTACATCTCGTCGATGAGGTGCTGGTACTCCCGCTCGACGACCGGGCGCTTCAGCTTCAGGCTGGGCGTGAGCTCGCCGTGCTCCACGTCGAGGTCGCGCGGCAGCAGCCGGAACTTCTTGATGGTCTGCCAGCGCTGGAGCCCTTCGTTGAGCTCCTTCACATAGCCCTCGACGAGGGCGACCGTGGCCGGGTCCGCGCACACCTCGGCGTACGACTTGCCCTCCAGGCCGTTCTCCTTGGCCCAGTCGAGGATGGCGGGCTCGTCGAGGGAGATCAGCGCGGTGCAGAAGTTCCGGTCGGCGCCGTGCACCAGGATGTTGGAGACGTACGGACACACGCCCTTGAACTGGCCCTCGACCTCGGCGGGCGCGATGTACTTGCCGCCGGACGTCTTGATCAGGTCCTTCTTGCGGTCGGTGATCCGCAGATAGCCGTCGACGGACAGCTCGCCGATGTCCCCGGTGTGGAACCAGCCGTCGGACTCCAGGACCTCGGCCGTCTTGTCCGGCAGACCGTGGTAGCCCTGCATGATGCCGGGGCCGCGCAGCAGGATCTCGCCGTCGTCGGCGATCCGCACCTCGGTGCCGGGCAGCGGCTTGCCGACCGTGCCGGTGCGGTAGGCCTCGCCCGGGTTCACGAAGGAGGCCGCGGAGGACTCGGTCAGGCCGTACCCCTCCAGGATGTGGATGCCGGCGCCGGCGAAGAAGTAGCCGATCTCGGGCGCGAGCGCGGCGGAGCCGGAGACGGCGGCGCGCAGCCGTCCGCCGAACGCCTCGCGCAGCTTGGAGTAGACGAGCGCGTCGGCCGTGCGGTGCTTGGCGCGCAGCGCGAAGGGCACCGAGGCCGTACCGGTCCTGCGGAAGTTGTCCTGGCTGGTCTTCGCGTACTCGCGGGAGACCTCGGCGGCCCACTGGAAGATCTTGTACTTGGCCGCGCCGCCGGCCCGCGCCTTGGCGGCCACGCCGTTGTAGACCTTCTCGAAGATGCGGGGCACGGCGGCCATGTACGTCGGCTGCACGACCGGCAGATTCTCGATGATCTTGTCGACGCGGCCGTCGACGGCGGTGACGTGGCCGAGCTCGATCTGCCCGGAGGTCAGCACCTTGCCGAAGACGTGGGCGAGCGGCAGCCACAGGTACTGCACGTCGTCCGGGCCGAGCAGGCCGGTCGCCGCGATGGCCTTGGCCATGTACGACCAGTTGTCCTGCGGCAGCCGCACGCCCTTGGGGCGGCCCGTGGTGCCGGAGGTGTAGATGATCGTGGCCAGCTGGCCGGCGGTGATCGCCGCGATGCGCTCCTTGACCAGGCCCGGGTTCTTCTCCAGGTGCGCCGCGCCGCGCGCCTCCAGGTCGGCGAGGGTGAGCACCCAGCCCTCGGGGTCGTCGTCGACGGGCTCCGCGCCCGCCGCGTCGAGCACGACGACGTGCCGGAGCTCGGGCAGTTCG
The DNA here is from genome assembly GCF_055592445.1 of Streptomyces sp. NPDC041122. Taxonomy (NCBI): domain Bacteria; kingdom Bacillati; phylum Actinomycetota; class Actinomycetes; order Kitasatosporales; family Streptomycetaceae; genus Streptomyces; species Streptomyces sp. NPDC041122. The sequence goes on from NZ_JBVIYQ010000001.1 coordinate 476,096, forward strand.
GCGCGCTTCTCGCGGGCCTTGGCGAGCTGCGCGGCGTCCTCGGCGATGAGCACCCGGCTGCCGGAGTCGGCCAGGATGAACGCCGACTCCCCGGCGTTGGTCTGCGGGTAGATCGTCGTGGTGGCCGCGCCGGCGCACATGATGCCGAGGTCGGCGAGGATCCACTCGACGCGGGTGGAGGAGGCGAGGGCGACCCGGTCCTCGGCCTCCAGACCGAGCTCGATCAGGCCCGCCGCGATGGCGTGCACACGGTCGGCGGCCTGCGCCCAGCTGAGCGCCTTCCACTCGTCGGGCCCCTCGCCGGAGGACGCCGGGACCGGATAGCGGTAGGCCTCGGCGTCCGGCGTGGCCGCCACGCGCTCCAGGAAGAGATGCGCCACGGAGGGCGGTCGGTTCTCGATCAAGGTCTGTGTGTCGCTCACGACATCCTCCGGGCCCACGACAGTGCGGCGAACTGGCTGGCGGCTGCTTCTTACATCCCTCAGGGCTACTTGTTTAACTTGCGAGTAACCTACGAGTGGTGATCAGAGTAGAGCCCGGACGCCCGGCGCGTAAGGGGCTACTGGATGTCACTTCCCACAGAGACACATACGGAACGAGCAGGCCCGCCGCAACGTGCCGCGGGCCCGGTGCGCATGTGCACCGGGCCCGCGTGGCGGCGTCTTGACCGCGACCTGACGACTACTTCTTGGCCTTGCCGCCGGCGTTGTCGTCGCTGGAGAGCACCGCGATGAAGGCTTCCTGCGGCACCTCGACGGAGCCGACCATCTTCATCCGCTTCTTGCCCTCCTTCTGCTTCTCCAGCAGCTTCCGCTTACGGGAGATGTCGCCGCCGTAGCACTTGGCGAGGACGTCCTTGCGGATGGCGCGGATGGTCTCGCGAGCGATGACCCGGGAGCCGATCGCGGCCTGGACGGGCACCTCGAAGGCCTGCCGCGGGATGAGCTCGCGCAGCTTGGCGACGAGCCGCACGCCGTACGCGTACGCCTGGTCCTTGTGCGTGACCGCGGAGAACGCGTCGACCTTGTCGCCGTGCAGCAGGATGTCGACCTTGACGAGCTGCGCGGACTGCTCGCCGGTGGGCTCGTAGTCCAGCGAGGCGTAACCGCGGGTCTTGGACTTCAGCTGGTCGAAGAAGTCGAAGACGATCTCGGCGAGCGGCAGCGTGTAGCGGATCTCGACGCGGTCCTCGGAGAGGTAGTCCATGCCGAGCATGACGCCGCGCCGGTTCTGGCACAGCTCCATGATCGAGCCGATGAACTCGCTGGGCGCGAGGATCGTGGCGCGCACGACCGGCTCGTACACCTCGTCGATCTTGCCCTCGGGGAATTCACTCGGGTTGGTGACCGTGTGCTCGGTGCCGTCCTCCATGATCACGCGGTAGACCACGTTGGGGGCGGTGGCGATCAGGTCGAGCCCGAACTCGCGCTCCAGGCGCTCGCGGATCACGTCCAGGTGCAGCAGGCCCAGGAAGCCGACGCGGAAGCCGAAGCCGAGCGCGGCGGACGTCTCCGGCTCGTAGACCAGCGCGGCGTCGTTGAGCTGCAGCTTGTCCAGGGCCTCGCGCAGGTCCGGGTACTCCGAGCCGTCCAGCGGGTACAGGCCCGAGAACACCATCGGCTTGGGGTCCTTGTAACCGCCGAGCGCCTCGGTCGCCCCCTTGTTCAGGGAGGTGATCGTGTCACCGACCTTGGACTGCCGGACGTCCTTCACGCCGGTGATGATGTAGCCCACCTCGCCGACGCCGATGCCGTCGGCCGGGGTCATCTCCGGCGAGGAGACGCCGATCTCCAGGAGCTCGTGCGTGGCGCCGGTGGACATCATCCGGATCCGCTCGCGCTTGTTGAGCTGGCCGTCGACGACTCGTACGTACGTCACGACGCCGCGGTAGGAGTCGTAGACCGAGTCGAAGATCATCGCGCGGGCGGGGGCGTCCTTGACGCCGACCGGCGGCGGGACCTCGGCGACGACCTTGTCGAGCAGCGCCTCGACGCCCATGCCGGTCTTCGCGGAGACCTTCAGGACGTCCTCGGGCTCGCAGCCGATGAGGTTGGCGAGCTCCTCGGAGAACTTCTCGGGCTGCGCGGCCGGCAGGTCGATCTTGTTCAGTACGGGGACGATCTTGAGGTCGTTCTCCATCGCCAGGTAGAGGTTGGCGAGAGTCTGCGCCTCGATGCCCTGGGCCGCGTCGACCAGGAGGACCGTGCCCTCGCAGGCCGCGAGCGAGCGCGAGACTTCGTACGTGAAGTCCACGTGGCCCGGGGTGTCGATCATGTTGAGGATGTGCGTCCTGGTCTGGTCCGGGCCCTCGCTCGGGGCCCAGGGCAGACGCACCGCCTGGGACTTGATCGTGATGCCGCGCTCGCGCTCGATGTCCATGCGGTCGAGATACTGAGCACGCATCTGCCGCTGCTCCACCACACCGGTGAGCTGGAGCATGCGGTCGGCGAGCGTGGACTTGCCGTGGTCGATGTGCGCGATGATGCAGAAATTGCGAATCAGCGCCGGGTCCGTACGGCTCGGCTCGGGCACATTCTTAGGGGTCGCGGGCACGCAGGGTCCTGTCTCTTGAGGCGCCTGTCGCCTCGGGTCGGATCTATACGTAGCTTCCATCGTCCCATGGGCGCGGCACTGCGCTCGGTTTGGGCCGGTGGGAGGGGTGCGGCCGGCGTACGGCTGGGGGCACGGCCGGGGTACGGGCGGGATGCGGCCGGGCTCCGGCGCTCGGTTTGGGCCGGTCGGAGGGCGGCTGGTACCGTGGGCAGCTGTGTCTCGTAGCCCTCTCAAGCGTCGAGGCGCGTGTCATAACACTCATCTGCAGTACCTCTGCAGTACCTGAACCTGAAAAGGCTCTTTCGTGGCGAACATCAAGTCCCAGATCAAGCGGATCAAGACCAACGAGAAGGCGCGTCAGCGCAACAAGGCGGTCAAGTCTTCCCTGAAGACCGCGATCCGCAAGGCCCGCGAGGCCGTTGCCGCCGGTGACGCCCAGAAGGCTGCCGAGCTCACGCGTGAGGCCACGCGCCAGCTCGACAAGGCCGTCTCCAAGGGTGTCATCCACAAGAACCAGGCCGCCAACAAGAAGTCGGCGCTTGCGACGAAGGCCGCGTCCCTCAAGGGCTGAAGCCGCTGCCCCGGCTCGCCGGGGCGCTGATCAACGCTGATCAATCCTTCCGCGAGGGTAATTCGAGCCCTCTACCTCGAATCGCGGACAGACCACGCAGTACGCCACGCTGCGACGATGCCCCCGGCCCACTCCGGGGGCATTGCTGTGTCCGGGGGACGTGGCTGGGGGCCGTGGGGGCGTGGGGGTGTGGGGGTGTGGCTGGGCACGGGGTTGCGGCCGGGGGGCGTGGCTGTGGTCGGGGCCGGGCTCAGGCGCGTGCCGTGGCCGGTGGGGGCTCCGTTCTGGGGGAGGGCTGGGTGCGGGGCGCGCCCGGTGCCGGTCAGGAGCGCGGGGAACTGCGCGACAAGCCACGACGGCTCCGCTGACAGCCCCGCAGACGAACCACCCTCCTGTGCGGGGCCACCGCCCCGCACACACCCCGCGCCCTGCCCGTGGGGCTACCGCAACGCTCAGCCGCGCCGGGCCCGCGCCGCCCGGGCAATGGCGACGACCGCCTTCTCCAGCGCGTACTCCGGGTCGTCACCGCCACCCTTGACGCCGGCGTCGGCCGCGGCCACCGCGGTGAGCGCGGCGGCCACCCCGTCCGGGGTCCACCCCCGCATCTGCTGGCGCACACGGTCGATCTTCCAGGGCGGCATGCCCAGCTCACGGGCGAGGTCGGCGGGCCGCCCGCCCCGCGCGGAGGAGAGCTTGCCGATCGCCCGGACCCCCTGAGCGAGGGCGCTGGTGATCATCACGGGAGCGACCCCGGTCGACAGGGACCAGCGCAGGGCTTCCAGCGCCTCGGCGGCCCGGCCCTCGACGGCCCGGTCGGCCACGGTGAAGCTGGAGGCCTCCGCCCGCCCCGTGTAGTAACGGCCGACGACCTCTTCGTCGATCGTCCCCTCGACGTCCGCCGCGAGCTGCGACACCGCCGAGGCGAGCTCCCGCAGATCGCTGCCGATGGAGTCGACCAGGGCCTGGCAGGCCTCCGGCGTCGCCGAACGCCCGAGCACCCGGAATTCACTCCGCACGAACGACAGCCGGTCCGCGGGCTTGGTCATCTTCGGGCAGGCGACCTCGCGGGCCCCGGCCTTGCGCGCCGCGTCGAGCAGCCCCTTGCCCTTGGCGCCGCCCGCGTGCAGCAGGACGAGCGTGATCTCCTCGACCGGCGCCCCGAGATACGCCTTGACGTCCTTGATCGTGTCCGCGGACAGATCATGGGCGTTCCGCACCACGACGACCTTGCGCTCGGCGAAGAGCGACGGACTGGTCAGCTCGGCGAGGGTGCCGGGCTGCAACTGGTCGGAGCTGAGGTCGCGCACGTCCGTGTCCGCGTCGGCGGCGCGGGCGGCCGCGACCACCTGCTGCACGGCACGGTCGAGGAGCAGGTCCTCCTGCCCCACGGCGAGCGTGAGGGGGGCGAGCGGATCGTCGTTTGCTGTCTTCCTGGCCATCGCGGTCCAGCATCCCACGCGCCACTGACAGCCCCGCCCGCCCGGGCCTCCGGGGGGAGGGGGGCGGAGAGCCTCGGGCGGACCCGGGCGGGGCCGGGCGGGCCCCGGGCCTGGGCGTCCTTCCCTCGGGGCCGTATCGCAGAATGGAGCCGTGACCGACGTACGACATGTCCTGGTACTGCCCGACCGCGACGCCGCGGAAGTGGTGGCCGAAGAGCTCCCCGACCGTTTCGGCGTGGCCGACGAACCCCAGCTCGTCCGCGACGCCCTGGCCGGCGAGGACGACGCCGAGGACGCCCAGTGGCTCGTCGTGGTCGAGGACCCCGACTCCCGGCTCGACCCGACGGCCCTCGACGCCCTGGCCGCCGAACACGAGGGCTGGCTGGAGGCCCCGTAGGAAGGCGGCGCCCCCGTAGCGACGCCTCCGTCCTGGAGCCCTCCGTCGCACTCAGCCGCACGTCCGGCGTCTGGCGTCTGGCGTCTGGCGGTCAGGTCTTCGGGATGGCCTGGATGTCCAGGTCGATCGTGATGCTGTGTCCGACGGCCGCGATGCCGCGCGCGAGCATCGTCTGCCAGGTGATCGTGAAGTCGTCGCGGTGCAGTTCCGTGGTGGCCCGGCAGGCGACGCGCGTCTCGCCCTCCAGCCCCTTGCCGATCCCGAGGTACTCCGTGTCGAGCGTGACCGTCCGCGTCACGCCGTGCAACGTCAGCCCGCCCGAGACCGCCCAGCGGCTGCCGCCCTTGTGCACGAAGCGGTCGCTGTAGAACTCCATCGTCGGGAAGCGCCCCACGTCCAGGAAGTCGCCCGACCGCAGATGGTCGTCGCGCATCTGGACCGCGGTGTCGATGGACGCCGCGTCGATGACGACGTGCATCGCGGAGTCCTCCATCCGCTCCCCCACCCGTATCGCCCCCGCGAAGGTGTTGAACCGGCCGCGGATACGGGCGAGTCCGATGTGGCGCGCGGTGAAGCCCACCGCCGAGTGCAGCGGGTCGATCTCCCACTCCCCGGGCTCGGGCAGCGTCGGCGGAGCGGCGACCTGGAGCATGACGTCACCGATGGAGGCGTGCGCGTTCTCCCCCACCGTGGCGCTCGCCCGGTACGGCGTGAACCCGTCCGCCGACACCGCGATCCGGTAGTCCCCCGCAGGAACGGCCGTCACGAACGAGCCGAACGGGTCCGTGCCCCCGCTGACCACCTTGCGCCCCACGGCGTCACTGACCGCGAACTCCGCGTTCCGCACCGGCTCGTTGACCGGGTCGAGCACCCGGCAGCTGAGCACCCCCGCCTTCGACGGAACCGTCAGCGCCGACAAGGGCCCCGTCCGTCCGGCCCGATTCATACGGTTTCCCAGCCAACGGCCGAACACCCTGCGACACATCCCCGCGCTACTTGACAACACCTGCACACTGCAACGAAAGGGCATTCGATCACCGTTGCGGCTTTAGGCGCAACACGGACCCAGATCACGGGAAACCAGACGATGCGCTGGAACTGTCGCGTCTAGCCCGAATTGACCGTCCGCCATTCATATCTCCCCAGGTCAGGGCGGGGTTCCCCGCGGTAGCCCGGTGCGGGCGTGGGATTCACGAAGGCGTTGCACCCCGGCACCCCATTCACGATGGCGTTGCACTCTCACGGAGACGTTGCACTCTCACGGAGGCAGCGGCCCGCGCGACGGATGGCCTGCGCGAAGGACGGCCCGTGCGAAGGTGCCCCGCGCGGAGGGCGCCCCCGCACGTCCCCCATCAGGGGCCCAGGGGTCACGCCGCCCCGGAGGCAGGAGCGCTACGGCGGCCGCGTGGCCACCTCCAGCCGCGCCTCCGCCCGTTTCCCCGAACGCACCCCCGACCCCATCACCGCGACCGCCCCATCCTTGTCCGTGCGCAACACCTCCGCTCCCCCGGCCCGCAGCGCCGCGACCGTCACCGGCGACGGATGCCCGTACGAGTTGTCGGCACCGCAGGAAATCAGCGCCAGCCGCGGCGCCACCCGGCGCAACAGCTCCGGATCTTGGTGGGCCGAACCGTGATGCGCGACCTTGAGCACGTCGACGGAACCGAGCCACGCGGCGGCCGGCGAGCGCAACAGAGCCCGCTGGGCCGGCGGTTCGAGGTCCCCTAGGAGCAGCAGGCTCAGCCCACCCGTCCGCACGAGCAGAGCGACACTCGCGTCGTTCGGCCCCTCAGGCCTCGGCCCCGCAAGCCTTGGACCCTCAGGCCTCGGCATCGACCCCGCGGTCGAGCCTATGGACGGGTCGGGGGTTGGGCCAGCGGATGGGCCACTGGCTGGGCCCGGTGGCCAGAGGACCTGCCAGTCCAGGGGGCCCGCCCGGCGCCGCTCCCCCGCCACCGCCCGGACCACCGGAACGCGCGCTGCCGCCGCTTGATCGCGTACGAACTCCACCTGCTCCGGCGGCTCCTGGAACCCCGTCGTCTGGATCTCCCCCACCTCGCGTCCTCTCAACACCCCCGGCAGCCCCGCGACATGGTCGGCGTGAAAGTGCGTGAGCAGGACCAGGGGCACCCGCGTGACCCCGAGGAGGCGCAGGCACCGGTCGGCCGCGACCGGGTCGGGCCCCGCGTCGACCACCACCCCGGCCCCGTCTCCAGCCGCCAGCACCAGGGCGTCCCCCTGCCCGACGTCGCACATCGCCATCCGCCACCCCGGCGGCGGCCACCCCGTGATCACCCGGGTGACCGGTGGCGGCTGGACGACCACCAGGAAGAGCAGGACGGCGCAGGCCACGACCAGCCACGGATGCCGTACGATCCTGCGCCCCGCCAGCACGAGGGCCACCGTCGCGAGGGTTAGTAGGAAGCCGCCGCGCCAGCCGTCCGGCCAGTCGACCCCGCTCCCCGGCAACGCCGCCCCGGTACGGGCGATGCCCGCGATCCACTCGGCCGGCCAACTCGCGCACCACGCCAGCGCCTCGGCCACGGGCATCGCGACCGGCGCCACGGCCAGGGCCGCGAAGCCGAACACCGTGGCCGGTGCCACGGCGAACTCGGCGAGGAGATTGCACGGCACCGCCACCAGACTCACCCGCGCCGCCAGGACGGCGACCACCGGCGCGCACACCGCCTGCGCCGCGGCCGCGGCGGCCAGCGCGTCGGCCAACCGTGACGGCACGCCCCGCCCTCGCAGTGCGTCGCCCCAGCGCGGCGCGAGGGTGAGCAGCGCTCCGGTGGCGAGAACGGACAGCAGGAAGCCGTAACTCCGCGCCAGCCACGGGTCGTACAGGACCAGCAGCAGGACCGCCGTGGCCAGCGCGGGAATGAGGGACCTGCGCCGCCCGGTCGCGATGGCGAGAAGCGCGATCAGCCCGCAGGCCGCCGCCCGCAGCACACTCGGATCGGGCCGGCAGACGATGACGAAGCCGAGAGTGAGCGCCCCGCCGAGCAACGCCGTCGTGCGCAGCGGGATGCCCAACCTGGGTGCCAGTCCGCGTCGTTCCACCCGCTGGGCGGTGCCCTGCGGTCCGATGAGCAGAACCAGGACGATCGTGAGGTTCGCTCCGCTGACGGCAAGCAAATGCGTGAGGTCGGTCGCCCTGAAGGCTTGGTCCAGCTCGGCCGGCACGCGCGACGTGTCCCCGATGACGAGCCCGGGGAGCAGCGCGCGGGCATCGGCCGGCAGTCCGTCCGTGGCTTCGCGCAGTCCACTCCGCAACGCTCCGGCCGTCCGTTGCGCCCCGGACGGCTCTCCGATCACGCGCGGCGCCCGCGCCCGTTCGCCCGACACCCGGAGGACGGCGGCCACTTCGTCCCCCTCCGGCAAGGGTGGGGCCAGCCGCGCCTCCACCCGCAGCCGGGTGGACGGCAGCAGTCCCAGCCAGGCATCTGGGGGGCCGGCCCGCTTCCCCCTTTCTGTCGTGCGCGGCCGGTGCGACCGCTCTGCCTGCGTGCGTACGACGACCAGGACCGGTGTGCGTGTCGCGGTCGTCGTGCCGTCCGTCTCCGTGACGCGGACGACCTCGGCGTTCAGGACGACGGAGGGCGGCATCGTGTGCGCGCTCGCGACGCGGGGCCGGGTGCGCCGAGGGTCGGACGTCACCTTCAACTCGGCTTCCACCCGCGCGTACTCACGTGCCAGGCCGGGGATCGGGCCCCGGCGCAGGTCCGCGCCGTGCAGCGCCGCCGAACCCGCGGCCCCGGCGATGCAGAGGAGCACGGCGGCCGCCGACAGCCTCCCCCATCGCCGCCGGCCCCCGGACGCGGTCCACGTCACCAAGAGAGCACCGGCCAGGAGGACGCACCCCACCACGATGCCGATCACCCACCGGGGCAGGGCGTCCAGCAGCAGAGCGGCCGCCGCCCATGCCGCGAGCGCGGGTGGCACCAGCCGGAGGTCGACCGGGCCCTCCTGCCGCGGGTGGGCGGCGCCGAGGCGGTGGCCGGATGTGAGGTGGACCGCCGCGCGCGTCATGGCTGTACGAGATCCTGGAGATCGGCGAAGCGGCGGTCGCCGATGCCGTTGACCTCGCGGAGCTCCTCGATGGAGCGGAAACCGCCGTGCTCCGCGCGGTAGTCGAGGATGTGCTGCGCCAACACGGGTCCGACGCCGGGCAGTTCGTCGAGCTGCTCTGCCGTCGCCGTGTTCAGGGCGACGGGACCGGTGGCGGTCGCCCCTGGGCCCCCTCCGGCCACGCCGCTTCCCACGCCTCCCGGCGCCCCGGCTCCCGAGCCGGCCCCGGCGGCCGGTGCCGGTACGCCCACGACCACCTGTTCGCCGTCCACGAGGAACCGCGCGCGGTTGAGGCCGTCCGTCTTCGCGCCGGACTTGACTCCGCCCGCGGCCCGCAGGGCGTCGGCCACCCGGGACCCGGCCGGCAGCCGGTGCACGCCCGGTCGGCGGACCTTTCCGCTGACGTCCACGACGATCTTTCCGGCGGAACCGCCGGCGGCCGTCGACGTCTGTCCGGCCTGCCCCGCTTGCGGGGACGGCCCCGGCGCCGGAGCAGGCTCGGCGCCCCGCTCGGAGCCGGTGCGCGCCTCACGGACCACCTCGGGCGGCCGGACCGGCTGAGTCCGGCCCGCCCAGAAGTGCTGGGCCGCGAAGGTCGCGGCGATCACCAGGACGGCGACGAGCGCGATCACGCCGCGCCGTTCGAGGCCGCACCGCGCCTGCAGCCACACCGGCAGCCGCTCCCGGACGGCGAACCCGATCCCGGTCCCGGTCCGCTCCTGCCGCGAAGTCAGCCCCACGTCCGGAGCCAGCTCTTCCTCGTCCGCCGGCGCTTCCGCTCTCCGCGCCCACCCGGGCACAGGTGCCGACGGGTCCGCGCCCTCGCCCCGTGCGCCGCGCACCGGCGCGGCATCGGCAGCCGTCCCGTCCAGCCACCGCGCACGCGGCGACGCCGGTGGTGGCGGCTCGGGTCGCGGCGGCGCCTGCGCCTTCACCTGCGCGGGCCCACACCCCTGCCCGGACGCCTGCCCCTGCCCCTCGACGAAGAGCCTCTCCGCCCGGAGCTTCACCGCCTCCGCGCCAACCGCCCCCGCGAGGGCCCGGTCGCGCCGGACCCGCCCGCGGGTGTGCCGCCGGCTCGCGCGGCCGTCGGAGGTGGGGCCGCGTCCTGGGCCGCTCGTCGCTGCAACTGTCCTGGTGAGTGATCGAAGTGCCATGCCGACGACGGTAGGCACTGCGGGAAGAACTTGTTGATCTTGGTCAAATCCCGTGGATTACCCAGCAGTTGTGGATAACTCGGTCACTCGAAAGTGGGAATCGCAGCAAAGGGAACCGGCCGGGCGGACCTCACTGCGGCGACACCACGGCCCCCAGCAACCCCGGCCCCGTGTGTGCCCCGATCACCGCGCCGACCTCGCTCACATGCAGCTCCGCGAGGCCCGGTACCCGTTCCCTGAGCCGCTCGGCGAGTGTCGACGCCCGCTCCGGCGCCGCCAGGTGATGCACCGCGATGTCGACCTGGCCGGTCCCGGCCCGTTCGACCACGATCTCCTCCAGGCGGGCGATCGCCTTCGAAGCCGTCCGCACCTTCTCCAGCATGTCGATGCGGCCGCCGTCCAGCTTGAGCAGCGGCTTCACGGCGAGCGCGGAGCCCAGCAGCGCCTGCGCGGCGCCGATACGGCCGCCCCTGCGCAGATATTCGAGGGTGTCGACGTAGAAGTACGCGGACGTCCCGGACGCCCGCTTCTCCGCCGCCGTCACCGCCTCCTCCACCGAGTCGCCCGCCTCCACGGCCTGCGCCGCTTCGAGGGCACAGAAGCCGAGCGCCATCGCGACCATGCCGGTGTCCACCACCCGCACCGGCACCGGCGCCTCCTTCGCTGCGAGGACGGCGGCGTCGTACGTGCCGGAGAACTCGGCGGAGAGGTGCAGCGAGATGATGGACGTGGCGCCCGCCTCGGCCGCCTTGCGGTACGTCTGCGCGAAGACCTCGGGACTGGGTCGGGACGTGGTCACCGACTTCCGCTTCTGCAGCGCCTGGGCGAGGGAGCGGGCCGAGATCTCGGACCCCTCTTCCAACGCCTGGTCCCCCAGGACCACGGTCAGCGGCACCGCGGTGATGCCATGCCGCTCCATCGTCCCTTGCGGCAGGTAGGCCGTTGAATCCGTGACGATCGCGACATGGCGGGACATGAGCTGGAGATTACCTGTCTGTGCCGCCGGGCGGCAGCCCGGCCCCTGATCACCCGGTTCCGGCGAAAACCGCCCGGACGGGCGGGCGATCAGGTCGTGCTTTCGGGCTTGGTCTTCTTCTCCCACGGATAGGTGGGTCTCGATGCGGGCGGGTTGATCGCGGGGGTCGGTGCGGATGAGCCGGAGGGCGGTGCGGATGCCTCAGGGGCCGGCCCGGCGGTCGGCGTGGACGATCCGGCGGACCGGGTGGAAGGCGGCTCCGTCGTCCAGTGCCGCAGCGCGCCCGCCTCCATGTCGATCTGGGTGCTCAGATCGTCCAGGTCGTCGCCCGCGAACCGGCGGGCCCGGTCCCGCGCCGACCAGCGCAGTGAGTCCGCGGCCTTGGTGATCTGCGCGGTGCGCTCCCGCAGCTCGGGGAGGCGGTCGGCCAGCGCGGCCTTGTCCGGGTCTCGCTCCAGGCGCCGGAGGTCGTCGTCCAGCTCATGGCCGTGGGTGCTGAGCCGCTCGAAGAGGCTCAGGGTCTCCTTCAGCGAGGCGTCGGCGGCGACACCCGCGTGCAGGACGTCCTGGGTGGCGCGCATGGACGAGCGCAAGGAGAGGCGCAGCTGGGCCAGTTCGGCGGTCGTGCCGACCTGGGTGAAGCTCTTCGCCCGCAGGGTGGTGTCCTCCACCGTCCGGCGGGCCTCCAGGATGGTGCGGTCCACTCCTCGCTTGGCGGCGCGGACCACCTTCACCGTCGCGTACACCCCCAGCACCAGGAAGAGCACCATCAGCAGCGCCACGATTGCGCCCATGGCTCCCATGACGCTCCTCTCCGCATCCCGTCCGGTCCGGTCCAGCCCGGCCCGGTGCGCGTGCCGTCCGGACCGCCGGCTTCTTCCACGGTAAACGGAGAAGGCAGGCCGGGGGTTCCAGCAGAACCCCCAACCTGCCCGTAGGGGAAGACCCCGATGTGGTTAGGCCGGGACGATGTTCACCAGCTTCGGCGCCCGCACGATCACCTTGCGGATCCCGGCGCCGCCCAGCGCCGCGACGACCTTCTCGTCGGCCAGCGCGATCTTCTCCAGCTCGGCGTCGGAGATCGACGGGGAGACCTCCAGGCGCGCCTTGACCTTGCCCTTGATCTGCACGACGCAGGTCACGGCCTCGTCCACGACGTAGGCGGGGTCGGCGACCGGGAAGTCCCGGTGGACGACCGAGTCGGTGTGGCCCAGCTTGCGCCACAGCTCCTCGGCGATGTGCGGGGCCAGCGGCGCGATCAGCAGCACCAGGCGCTCCGCGACGGACCTCGGCACCGCTCCGCCCACCTTCGTCAGGTGGTTGTTCAGCTCGGTGATCTTGGCGATGGCGGTGTTGAACCGCATGCCGTCCAGGTCCTGGCGGACGCCGTCGATCGCCTTGTGCAGGGCGCGCAGAGTGCTCTCGTCGATGTCGCTCTCGGCCACGTCGGCGACGGTGACCTCACCGGTCGCCTCGTCGACGATCAGGCGCCACAGCCGCTGCAGCAGGCGGTACTGGCCGACGACCGCGCGGGTGTCCCACGGGCGCGACACGTCCAGGGGGCCCATCGCCATCTCGTACAGGCGCAGGGTGTCCGCGCCGTACTCGTCGCAGATCTCGTCCGGCGTGACGGCGTTCTTCAGGGACTTGCCCATCTTGCCCAGCTCGCGCTTGACCGGCTCGCCCTCGAAGAAGAACGTCCCGTCGCGCTCCTCGACCTCGGTCGCCGGCACCGGGAAGCCGCGGGCGTCCCGGTAGACGTACGCCTGGATCATGCCCTGGTTGTACAGCTTGTGGAACGGCTCGGCCGAGGAGATGTGGCCCAGGTCGAACAGGACCTTCGACCAGAAGCGCGCGTACAGCAGGTGCAGCACCGCGTGCTCGGCGCCGCCCACGTACAGGTCGACGCCGCCGGTCGGCTGCCCCTCGCGCGGACCCATCCAGTACTGCTCGACGTCGGCGTCGACCAGCCGCTCGTCGTTGCGCGGGTCCAGGTAGCGCAGTTCGTACCAGCACGAACCCGCCCAGTTGGGCATGGTGTTGGTCTCACGGCGGTACTGCTTGGGGCCGTCGCCCAGGTCCAGGGTGACGTTGACCCAGTCCTCGTTGCGGGACAGCGGCGTCTCCGGGGAGGTGTCCGCGTCGTCCGGCTCGAAGGTGCGCGGGGAGTAGTCGTCGACCTCCGGCAGCTCCAGGGGCAGCATCGACTCGGGCAGCGCGTGGGCGACGCCGTCCTCGTCGTAGACGATCGGGAACGGCTCGCCCCAGTAGCGCTGGCGGCTGAACAGCCAGTCGCGCAGGCGGAAGTTGACGGTGCCCTCGCCGATGCCGCGGGTGGCCAGCCAGCCGGTGATGCGGGCCTTGGCTCCGTCGACGTCCATGCCGTCCAGGGAGATCTCGGGGTTGGCCGAGTTGATCAGCTTCGCGTCGTACGAGGAGAACGCGTCGTCCCACGTCCTGGGGTCGGTGCCGCGGTCGTCCGAGGGCTCGACCACGCAGCGCATCGGCAGGTTGAACGCGCGGGCGAAGGCGAAGTCGCGGCTGTCGTGCGCCGGGACGGCCATGATCGCGCCGGTGCCGTAGCCCATCAGGACGTAGTCGGCGATGAAGACGGGGACCTGCTCGCCGCTGACCGGGTTGGTGGCGTAGACGCCGGTGAAGACGCCGGTCTTCTCCTTGGCGTCGGCCTGGCGCTCCACGTCGGACTTGGCGGCGGCGAACGCGCGGTACTTGGCGACGGCCTCGGCGGGCGTGGCGTGGCCGCCGGTCCACACCTCGTGGGTGCCCTCGGGCCAGGTCTCGGGGATGACCTTGTCGACCAGGTCGTGCTCGGGCGCCAGGACCATGTAGGTCGCGCCGAACAGGGTGTCCTGGCGGGTGGTGAAGACGGTGACGGCGTCGCCCTCGATGCCCACGGGGAAACTCACGCGGGCGCCTTCGGAGCGGCCGATCCAGTTGCGCTGCTGCAGCTTGATGGCCTCGGGCCAGTCCAGCGCGTCCAGGTCGTCGAGCAGCCGGTCGGCGTAGGCGGTGATGCGCATGTTCCACTGGCGCAGCTTGGCCTTGAAGACGGGGAAGTTGCCGCGCTCGGAGCGGCCGTCGGCGGTGACCTCCTCGTTGGCCAGGACGGTGCCCAGGCCGGGGCACCAGTTGACCGGCGCGTCGGAGGCGTAGGCCAGGCGGTAGTGGCCCAGGACCTCGGCGCGCTCCGCGGCGTCCAGCTCGCTCCACGCGCGCGTGGAGTCCGGTACGGCGCGCTCACCGCTCTCGAACTGCGCGACCAGGTCGGCGATCGGGCGGGCCTTGGCGGCGTCGGCGTCGTACCAGGAGTTGAAGATCTGGACGAAGATCCACTGGGTCCACTTGTAGTACTCGGGGTCGATCGTCGCGAACGACCGCCGCTTGTCGTGACCCAGGCCCAGCGCACGCAGCTGGGCCTTCATGTTCTCGATGTTGGCCTCGGTGGAGACCCGCGGGTGGGTGCCCGTCTGCACGGCGTACTGCTCGGCGGGCAGGCCGAAGGCGTCGAAGCCCAGGGTGTGCAGGACGTTGTGCCCGGTCATGCGCTGGAAGCGCGCGAAGACGTCCGTGGCGATGTACCCCAGGGGGTGGCCGACGTGCAGGCCCGCTCCGGAGGGGTAGGGGAACATGTCCATCACGAACTTCTTGGGCTTGGCCACCAGCGCGGCCTCGGCCTCGGTCCGCGCGGCCAGGTCGCCGCTCGGGTTCGGCGCCTCATAGGTGCCCTCGGCGTCCCAGAAGTCCTGCCAGCGTGCCTCGATCTCAGCGGCCAGAGCGGCCGTGTAGCGGTGCGGCGCGGCCACCTCGGAGGCGGCAGCAGAATTCGTCTCGCTCATGATCCTCAAAGCTCCATCGATCGTCTCTGCCTGCGGAATTGACCGTGCTGGTCAAACAAAAATGCCCCTCGCACAGGAGGGGACGCCGCGCCGATGCCGACCGCGATTCACCGGCGGTCGGGACTGATCAGCGCGGCCCGCTAAGCAGAAGGCGTACGGCACGCATGGCGTCAGGGTACCGCAGCGCCCGCGCGGCCCGCGACGAGCTTCCGCGGACGCCGTCCGCACACCCGGACCCGAGCCGAGAGTGCCGTCCGGGGCAGCCGGACCCGAGCTCTGGCCAAGGGTTACTCCGCGTACCGGCCACTAACGGGGCAACACCAAGATCGTGTCGCGCTTTGATAACAACGCAATAACTCAAACCTCGTACCCACCGGTATGGAGCGACTTAGCATGCGGCGGACCGAACCCTCCCGGAGCCGCCCCCATGAACCCTCTGCACCCGCACCGCAAGAGCCGTTCCCTCCCCCGATCGTCTCCACGTTCGTCCGCATCCGGTTCCTTCCCGCTGTCGCGGGCCCTGAGCGCCGGAGCGCTGCTCCTGATACCCGTGCTCGTCTTCGCGGGCAGTGACGCCCTGCGGGCCGCCATCGACTTCACCGCCGGTGTCCTGTCCCTGGTCTCGCTCACCGCCGCCGTCCTGTGGGGCCTGGTCGCCACGGACCGCCTCTTCCTGCACTCGCGCCAGCGTCTGCTCGCCCAGGCCGTGCACCGGGCCACCGCGGTGGCCTCCGTCGGCTTCCTGCTGCTGCACGGCACCATCAAGGTCGCCCTCGACCATGTGTCGCTGTTCGGCGCCGTGATGCCCTTCGGGCTCGGCGTCACCGGCAGCGCCGGGCTCATCGGCCTCGGCTCGCTCGCGGGCGCGCTGATGCTCGTCACCGGGATCACCGGCGCCCTGCGCAGCGCCTTCGCCTCTCCCGCGCGGATCGCGTCGCGCTGGCGGGCGCTGCACATGCTGGCCTACCCCGCCTGGTGTTCGGCGCTCGTCCACGGCCTGTACGCGGGCCGCCAGCCGAAGCCCTGGGTCGTCACCCTGTACTGCCTGTGCCTGGTCGCCGTCGCCGGGGCCGTCGCCCTGCGCGCGGCCCCTCTGCCGGTCAAGCGGAAGGTCGCCGCGCGGATCCTGGCCCTGCTCGAACCGGTGCCGGACGCACCGCCCCCGGAGGACCCTCCCGCGCGGGACGCCGTTTCCGTCCCGCTGCCCGGCACGACCGCCACCGCCCCGGCCACCGACCCGGTCGTCGGCATCTCGGCGGCCTACCGCGCGCTGGCCTCCCACACGGCCTCCTACCCCACCGTCACCGCGCCCCGCCCCGACCCCGACGGCCGCTGGCCCGCACCCTGTCCCCCACCCCCCGCCGAATCCCCCTACGTCGCGCCGCCGCCCACGTACGACACGGCGCCCCAGCCGGTCTACGACCCCGCGCACGACATGCCCCTCGCCCCCGCCCCCGACCCCGTCCTCGATCCCCAGTACGACACCGGCCCCGCCACCGAGCCGCTGCCCCGGCCCTTCCAGGCCCCCAGCTCCGGCGAGCCCTGGAACGCCGCCACCGGAGGCCACCCGTGAACGCGCCGCTGCCCGACGTCCCCGAAGTCCGCGTCGTCGGCCTGCCCCTGCTCACCTCGGGCTTCGACCTCGTCGAACGCCTCGACCTAGGCATGCACCTGAAGGTGCACGGCCCCCTGGAACCGATGGCGGGCGAGCCGCTCGCCCGGCTCGCGGAACACATCTCGCTGCGCGGCCGGGGCGGCGCCGGCTTCCCCTTCGCCCTGAAGCTGCGGGCCGTCGCCGACGCGGCGATACGTCGCGGCGTGCGCCCCGTGGTCGTCGTCAACGGCAGCGAGGACGAGCCCGCCTGCCGCAAGGACACCGTCCTCATCAACCGTGCGCCCCACCTCATCCTGGACGGCGCCCTGCTGGCCGCCGAGGCCCTCGGGGCCCGCACCCTCGTGGTCGGCGTGACACGCGACTCCACCGAGGCCTCGATACGCACCGCGCTCGCCGAGCGCGGCCTCGGCGACCGGCGCGGACCGGCACTCCGCGCGCGCGTGCAGCGCAATCCGGTGCGCATGGTCACCGGGGAGTCCTCCGCCCTCGTCCGCTCGGCGGACGGCGGCCCGCCGCTGCCGCCGGGCCGCAAGGTGCGTACGGCCGACTCCGGAGTCGGCGGCGCCCCCACCCTGCTCTCCAACGCGGAGACCTTCGCGCAGCTCGCCGTCGCCGCCCGGGCCGGCGCCGACCGCTACTGCCGCACCGGCCTGCGCGACGAACCCGGCACGGTCCTGCTGACCCTCTCCGGAGCGGTCGCGCGGCCGATGGTCGTCGAAGTCCCCACCGGGGTGCCGCTGTCGTACGTGCTCCAGCTGGCCGGCGCCCCGGCGCTCCCCCAGGGCGTCCTCACGGGCGGCTATCACGGCAGATGGCTCGACGGCGTCACGGCGCACGACGCGGTCGTCTCACGCGCCTCCCTGGACGCCTGCGGCGGCGCGCTCGGCGCGGGCGCCGTCCTGCCGCTCGGCGAGGACACCTGCCCGCTCGGGGAGTCGCTGCGCGTCGCGCACTGGCTGGCCGCCGAGAGCTCGGGCCAGTGCGGCCCCTGCTACCTCGGCCTGCCTGCCGCGGCCCGTGGCCTCGCGGACGTGCTGCAGGGCGGCGGGCCGACCGCTCTCGAAGCGCTGCGCGAGGTGACGCGGGCCGTGAAGCGGCGCGGGGCGTGCAAGCACCCGGACGGCTCGGCGGCCTTCCTGGAGTCGACGATCTCGACGTTCACGGACGACCTCGCGGCCCACGTCCTGGGCGGCGGCTGCGGCCGCCCCGTCGCGGGGGTCCTCCCCCTCCAGGCGGACGTGCCGCAGGCCGAGGCGCCCACGGGCCGCAAGCTGGCCGTCAACTGGACCCTCTGCCAGGGTCACGGGCTGTGCGCCGACATCGTCCCGGAGCTCATCCAGCTCGGCCCGGACGGCTTCCCCTCGGTCGCGGAAGCGTCCGTACCGCGCTACTCCGAAGCGCGTGCCGCGCGCGCCGTACGCCGCTGTCCCGCGCTCGCGCTGCGCGTGGAGGAACCCCAGCGGACGACACCGCGGACCGGCCCCGCGCTGCCGGCGGCGCTCCCTCCTGGGCGACGCCGCAGGGCGCTCGGCAGCGGACGGCAATGACCCCGGGCAGGAGCCGGGACGCCCGGCCACGGCGGAGACAACGGACATGAAAAAGCGGGCCACCCGATCCGGGTGGCCCGCTCATCTTCTGTGGAGCTAAGGAGAATTGAACTCCTGACCTCCTGCATGCCATGCAGGCGCTCTACCAACTGAGCTATAGCCCCTTGCCTGTCCGCCCGGTTTCCCCGGCGGCTCCGCCAACATTACACGGTCGGACCCGTGCTCCACCAAATCGTTTCCGGTCTGGGTGGATACGGCCGGTACTGTCAGCCTTCGTGACCGTGATCGCGCTCGCCTCCGCCCGCCGTACGGCTCTGGCCGCCGGGGCCTGCCTGCTCTCCTTCACGGCCTTCTGGCTCGCACAGCGCGCCGCCCACGTCTCGATGATCGACCTGATGGTCTACCGCGCGGAGGGCGAGACCGTGCGCGGCGGCGGCGACCTCTACGCGCTGCGCACGACCGAGGCCCATCTGCCCACCACCTACCCCCCGTTCGCCGCGCTGCTGTTCACGCCACTGACCTTGCTGTCGACGGCGGACATGCGCACCCTCGCGACCCTGGGCAACCTGCTCCTCCTGGTCGGCTTCGTCCACCTCTCCCTGCGTCTGATCCACGGGGGCCCGATCCGCGGCGGGAGGCACGCGCGCGTGGCGGATGTTCTGTGGGCGTCCGCCGCCGTCGTCTGGTGCGAACCGGTGTGGACGACCCTGCGCTACGGGCAGATCAATCTGCTGCTCGGCGTCCTCGTCCTGTGGGACCTGTCCCGGCGCCCCGGCCACCGCTGGACGGGCGCCGGCATCGGCGTCGCGGCGGCGATCAAGCTGACGCCCGCGCTCTTCGTGGCGTTCCTGCTCCTCACCGGGGTCGCCGAGGCCGTGCGGCGCGGCCCGTGGCGGGCGCCCGTCCGGCACGCGTGCGTGGCCGCTGTCTCGTTCGCCGGTGCCACCCTCCTCGCGGCCGTCGTCCTGCCGTACGACTCACGCCGCTTCTGGACCCGGATGGTGTTCGAGGCGGGCCGGGTCGGGCTCGCCGAGGACACCGCCAACCAGTCCCTGCGCGGCGTCCTCGCCCGGCTCCTGCACACCGGCGAGCCGGGGGGCCGCTGGGCCGTGGCCGCCGCCGCGGCCGGAGCGCTCGGCCTCGCGGTCGCGGTCGCCGCCGCCCTGCGCGGGCAGCGGGCCTGGGCCGCGCTGGCCTGTGCGGTGACGGCGCTTTTGGTGAGCCCGGTGTCGTGGTCGCACCACTGGGTCTGGTGCGTGCCGATGGTGCTGCTCCTGGGGGCGGAGGCGGCGCGACGGGGCGGCCGGGCGCGGTGGGCGGCCGCCGGGGGCGCGTACCTGGCCTTCTGTTCGTACGCCCTGTGGTGGGTGCCGCACGGGGTGGGGCGGCTCGAACTCGGCCAGAATTTTGGCCAGATGGTGCTGTCGGCCCTCTACGTAGTGATCGGTTCGGGGTTCCTGATCACCGCGGCGAGGCGGTCGCGGACGCCGGTCACGCCGCTGGGACCGAAGATCCCGCGGTCGCGGACGGCGGTCAGGCCGTCGCGAACGAGTAGAACCGTTTGAGGGTGCAGTGCTCGTCCAGCAGCCGTCCGTAGATCGGCTCCCCTTCGAGTTCGCGGTAGGTCTCGATGGGGTCGCCCTTTATGATCAGCGCCCGCGCGCACTCCTCGCACCAGTACTGGTAGTCCTGATGGACCGGTTCCATGTCGCGGACGATCGGCGTGCCACTGCCGCACCAGTCGCATTTCCGCCTGTGTGCACCCATCGATCAGCTCCAGCTGTGGCCGCAGGCGGTACACACGTACGAGATCCCGCCGTTGTCACCGAGTACCTGGGCGACGTGGGTCGAGCCGCAGGAAGGGCAGTTGAGGAGCGTGCGCAGCGCGGCCCGTTCTCGTACGGCCGCCGCTCCGGAGAGGCGGTCGACCTCTCCGAGGATGCTCGCAGGCATCGCGCTCTCCCTCCCGTCGGGCTGCGTCTCCTTCCGGCCGTCCGATTCTGCCACGCTCTGAGCGACCCGGTCAGCGACGCATTCGTACCAGTCCGGACACGGCGCCCAGCGCGGCCGCGGCAGCCAGTGCGCAGGCGCACGCCCAGAGCGCGTCACCGGATGTATACGCCCCGGGAGCCCCTTGCGACTCAAGACGGTTCAGGAAAAGCGCGCCGAAGGCGGCGACTCCCGTCAACTGACCGAGCTGGGTGACCGTCGCGAGCAGCCCGCTGGCGTCCGCCGCGTCCTCGGCGCGCACCGTGGCGAGCGCCCGGGTCAGGGTCGGGCTGAAGCCGAGTGAGAGGCCCGCGCCCACGCCGACGAGGGCCACGAAGAACAGCGGGCCGCCGTCGCCCCCGTCCCGCAGCAGCAGCCCCACGGCGCCGGTCGACAGCGCGGTCAGCACGAAACCGCCGGGGATCAGCGCCCGTTGGAGGGGCTGCGGCCAGCGCCGCCACGTCAGCCCGACCAGGCCGAAGACCACGGCGGTCGGCGCGAAGGTGAGGCCGGCCCGCAGCGCGCCGTAGCCGAGACCGCCCTGCATGTGCAGGGTGATGACGAACAGGAAGCCCGCGTTCGCGGCCATCACGGCGATGATCCGGAAGACCGCGAGGCCCATGCCCGGCGAGCGCAGCACCCGGGGCGCGATCAGCGGTGCCCCGCCGCGCCGGGACAGCCGGGACTCGTACGCCCAGAAGAGCGCGAAGCAGAGTACGGCGGCGGCCAGTGAGAGCCACGACCACAGCGGCCAGCCCTGCTGCTGTCCGAGCACCAGCGGCACGGTGAGGAGTGAGACGGCGGCGCCGAGCAGCAACAGGCCGGGCACATCGAGCGCTCGCGCCCGCTCGGCCGCGCGCTCCGCGGCGTCGTCGCGGGGCAGTACGCGCGCCGCGAGGACCAGCAGCACGATCCCGACCGGGACGTTGACCAGGAAGACCGGACGCCAGCCGGTGCCGAAGAGGTCGGCACTGACGAGGACACCGCCGAGCACCTGCCCCGCGGCGGCGCCGGACGCGAGGACCGCCGCGTACGCCCCGAGCGCCTTCGTCCGCGCCTCACCGGCGAAATTGCGCTGGATCAGGCTGAGCACCTGCGGGACGAAGACCGCGGCACCCGCTCCTTGCACCAGCCGGAAGCCGGTCAACTCCCCGGTGTTCCGGGCGAGTCCGCAGGCCAGCGAGGCCGCGGTGAAGACGGCGAGCCCGGCGAGGAAGACCCGGCGGTGGCCGAGGCGGTCGCCGAGCCGGGCGCCGGTGATCAGGAGCACCGCGTACGTGATGGTGTAGCCGGCGATGACCAGCTGCAACCCGGCGCCGGACGCGTGCAGTTCGGCGCGGACGGTGGGCGCCGCCACATTGACGATGAACACGTCGAGCGGCGCCATGAACTGGGCGGCCAGCACGACCGCGAGCAGCCGCCCGGGCCGTTTGTCGGTGCCGGGCGCTTTACTGGATGCGGGAGTCGGACCCGCGGGGGCGGGAGGGGTGATCGTCGTCATGCCCTGAGCGTGCGGGCGATCCGGTACGGGTAACGAGAGCCCGCCGATGCTGGTACCGACAGCACCTGTCAGCGCCCGCGGCGGCGACGGACGATGGGGGACGTGACGACGATGACGACCGCACACGGAGTGACAGGGGCACACGAGACAGGGACGCCACCGGCGCCCGGGGCGCACCCGGCCAGGACGCCGGAGACAGGGACGCACGGCCCAAGCACGCACGCCGTGGGCCGCCCCGGTCCGCCACAGCGCCGCCGCCCCGAGCTGGCCGCCTTCCTGCGCGGCCGCAGGGCCCGGGTGACACCGGCCGACGTGGGCATGGCCCCGGGCCTGCGCCGCCGCACTCCGGGGCTGCGCCGCGAGGAGGTCGCCCAGCTCTCCGGGGTCGGCGTCACCTGGTACACCTGGCTCGAACAGGGCCGTCCGATCAACGCGTCCCCCCAGGTCCTGGACGCCGTGGCGCGCACCCTGCGCCTCGACCAGCCCGAGCGCGAGCATCTGTACCACCTGGCCGAGGTGCCGTACGCCCCGGACCGCGAGGCCTCCGCGCAGGCGGTGGGCGCGGAGGTGCAGGGCATCATCGACGCCATGGACCCGCGCCCCGCGGTGGTCTACAACGCGCGGTACGACATCCTCGCCACCAACCCCGCCTACCGCGACCTTTTCCTCCTCCCCCAGGCCCCCGGCACCGGCGTCCCGAACGTGCTGTGGTCGCTGTTCACCGTGCCCGCCGAGGGGTGCCCGCTGGTCTTCCGCGACAAGGAGCTGCCGATGATGGTGGCCACCCTGCGCAGCGCGTACGGGCGGCATGTCGGCGAGCCCGTCTGGGAGGGCTTCCTGCACAGGCTGTCCGCCGCCAGCCCGTACTTCGCCGAGCTGTGGGGCAGCGGCGACGTGATACCGCCGGGGCGGCGCGTGAAGACCTTCCGGCACCGCGCGGTCGGCGAGCTGCGCATGACGTCGGTCTCGCTGAGCGTCGACGGCATGCCGGAGTGCCGGATCGTCGTGTACACCCCGGACGACGAGGAGAGCGGCCGGCGCGCGGCGCGGCTGCGCGGGCTCAGAAGCCCGTCGACGGCGACATCGACCTCGGCCCCAGGAACAGCCGCAGCCTCAGGCACAGGCACCGCCACAGGCGCAGGCACCGCGATACACGAGAATCCCGCCCCCTGATGGGGACGGGATTCTCGGGACTGTGGAGCTAAGGAGAATTGAACTCCTGACCTCCTGCATGCCATGCAGGCGCTCTACCAACTGAGCTATAGCCCCTTGTGTTCTTCCCGCTCGGCGGGCGAACAAGAAGAACTTTAGCCTGCGACCAGCCGGAATGTGAAATCCGGGTCCGGCCGCCCGCCGGAGCGGGTCCGGGGTGCTCAGTCGTCGTCGCCGAGCACCGGTTCGGGCAGGGTGCCGGCGTTGTGCTCGAGGAGGCGCCAGCCCCGCGCGCCCTGGCCGAGGACCGACCAGCAGCAGTTCGTCAGACCGCCGAGACCCTCCCAGTGGTGGGGCTCGAGACCGAGGAGGCGACCGATCGTGGTGCGGATGGTGCCGCCGTGGCTGACCACCACCAGCGTGCCGTTGGCGGGCAGCTTCTCGGCATGGCGCAGCACGACGGGAGCGGCCCGGTCGGCGACCTCGGTCTCCAGCTCGCCACCGCCCCTGCGCACCGCCTCGCCGCGCTTCCACGCGGTGTACTGCTCGCCGAAGCGGGCGATGATCTCGTCGTGCGTCAGGCCCTGCCACTCGCCGGCGTACGTCTCCTGGAGGCCCTCCTCGTACGCGACCGGGAGACCGGTGATCCCGGCGAGCTCACCGGCCGTGGCCGCGGCGCGCCGGAGGTCCGAGGCGACGATGGCGTCCGGCTTCAGGGAGGCGAGCAGCCGGGCGGCGCGCTTGGCCTGGGCGACGCCCGTCTCGGTCAGCTCGATGTCCGTGGAGCCCTGGAAGCGGCGCTCCAGGTTCCAGGCGGTCTGGCCGTGCCGCCACAGGATGATCCGGCAACCGCGGTTGGTCACCGCAGCTCACCGTCCAGGTCGGCCTCCTCCGCGGCCCGCTGCTCGGCGTGCTCGGCGCCCTTGCCGCGGGTCGCCTTGGCGTCCTCGGGCAGGTCGATCTCGGGGCAGTCCTTCCACAGGCGCTCGAGGGCGTAGAAGACGCGCTCCTCGCTGTGCTGGACGTGGACCACGATGTCCACGTAGTCGAGGAGGATCCAGCGGGCGTCGCGGTCGCCCTCGCGGCGGACCGGCTTGGCGCCGAGCTGCTTGTTCAGCTGCTCCTCGATCTCGTCGACGATCGACTTGACCTGGCGGTCGTTGGGGGCGGAGGCGAGCAGGAAGGCGTCGGTGATCGACAGCACGTCGCTGACGTCGTACGCGATGATGTCGTGCGCGAGCTTGTCGGCAGCCGCCTGGGCGGCGACAGTGATGAGCTCGGTGGAGCGGTCCGTGGCGGTCACAGTTGAGCTTTCCTTCGGGTGGTGGATACAACCCCAAGGGTCTCACGGACCGCCGACCGCGCCCCAGACGATTTCGTCACCGCCCCGGCGGCTTCGTCAAGGCCCCGGGCCGCGGGGCTCGCCACGGCCCCGGGCCCGCGGCGTCCTCAGTCGGCCCGGTAGTCCTGGCCGAGGACCACGGAGACGTCGGCGTTGGCCGGGGTCGTGCCCTTGCGGACCGCTCCCGCCGGCAGGCCGAGGGTCTTGGCGACCTCGGTGGCCTGCGTCTTCTTGGCCGCGTCGGCGTAGGTGACCTGCGAGGCGGCCTGGGTCGTGGCGCCCGCGCCGCCGTCGATGAAGGTGTAGCCGCCGTTGACCAGGGAGACCCGGGCGTCCTGGCCCGCGGCCTTCTTCCCGGAGGCGTTCTTGACGCCGACCCGCACCGCCGCGCCCTTGTCCGGGCTCTTCACCGCGCCGCCGAGGACGTCCTTGACCACGGTGTCGCCGGCCTTCTCCGACAGCGTGCCGTCCGGGCGCACCGGCAGCAGCGTCGTCTTGTAGTCGCCGCCCTTGGCGCGGTCGGCGAGCTTGGCGAGGAAGGCGCCGAGGTCCTTCTCCTCCAGGGAGGGGTCGAGGATCTGGGCGAGCGACTGCACGGTGGTCGTGGCCGCCTGCGGGTCCGAGGAGAGCTTGCGCAGCACGCCCTGCATCACCTGTCCGAAGCGGTCGAGCTGCGCGGACTCGGTCTCGCCGGGCGCGCGGTAGGTGGCGTAGGCGACGGCCATCGGGCCGCTGAGGGTCTGCTGCTCGCCCTTCTTCACCAGGGGCGCCTCGCCCTTCTTCGCCTTGGGGTCGGGCACGTCGGTGTCGGTGGTGACCTCGATGTTCCCGACGAGCTCGACGAGGTTGTTCAGGTACGGGGTGTCGAGCCGCCAGGTGCCCTCCACCTCGGTGCCGAGCACCGTGTCGATGGACTCGCGGGTGCCGGTCGAGCCGTCGTCGTCGACGGACTTGCCGAGCGTCGTCGGCGTCCCGTCGTCGTCCGACACGGAGAGGGAGTTGGGCAGCAGGACGGTGGCGCCCTGCTTGGTGGTGGCGTTGTCGACCAGGAGCGCGGTGGAGGTGCCGCCGCCCTTGGTGTTGTGCAGGTGGACGACGACCACGTCGCGCTTCTGCGCGCCGGAGGCCGGGGCCGCGGCGTCGTCGCCGTCCGACCCGCCCGGCAGCTTGCCCGCGAACCACAGGTAGCCGACGCCGCCCGCGACGACGAGGGCCAGCACCACGATCAGCGCGACGACCCGGGAGCGGCCGCGCCGCTTGGCCTCCTCGCGCCGCTCGGTCCGGCTCTCGGTGAACTTCAGCCAGTCGATGACGTCTTCGGATTCCTCGTCCGGCTCCTCGATGAACGAGAACTGCTCGGTCTTGTACTCGCCGGGCTCCTCGCGCTGCTGCGCGCGCCGCGGCTCGCGCTCCGTCTCGGAGGCAGGGGCCGGGGCAGGGGCCGGCTCCTGCGGTTGCTGCTGCTGCGGGATCCAGCCGGTGTCCTGGGCCGCCGCCGTGCCGTACGCGGTGCCGCCGTTGTCGTATGTCGTTCCGGTGTTGTCGTACGACGTTCCGGTGTGGTTGTTGTCGTATGCCGTTCCGGTGTGGTCGTACGCCGTGCCCCTGCCGTCGTACGACGTGCCGGTGTTCCCGTACGCGTCGTAGGACGCGGTGTCGTAGCCCTGCTGGGGCTGCTGTCCGCCGGCGTACGGGTCGTAGCCGTACCCCTGCTGCTGGGGAGGGGGTACCTGCTGCGGGACCTGGGGCTGCCGCGTCTGCGCCGGGGGCGACACCTGCTGGTACACCGGCCGCCCGTACTCGTCGTACCCGACGACCTGGTACTGATCCGCCGCGTACTCGCCCGCGTACTCGCCCGCATACGGGTCGCTGCCCGCATACGGGTCGTACTGTCGGTCGTTCACCGGTGCCCCTCTCGGCTCATTCGCCGCGGTACAGCTCGCGCTTGTCGATATAACGCACCACACCGTCGGGCACCAGGTACCAGACCGGGTCCCCCTTGGCGACCCGCGCGCGGCAGTCCGTGGACGAGATGGCCAGGGCCGGCACCTCCACCAGGGAGACACCGCCCTTGGGCAGCCCGGGGTCGGCCAGCGTGTGGCCGGGCCGGGTCACGCCGATGAAGTGCGCGAGGGAGAACAGCTCTTCCGTGTCCCGCCAGGTGAGGATCTGACCGAGGGCGTCGGCGCCCGTGATGAAGAAGAGGTCCGTGTCGGGGTTGAGGGCACGCAGGTCGCGCAGCGTGTCCGTCGTGTAGGTGGCGCCGCCGCGGTCGAGGTCGATGCGGCTCACCGAGAACTGCGGGTTCTCGGCGGTCGCGATGACCGTCATCAGATAACGGTCCTCCGCGGGCGACACCTGCTTGTCGCTCTTCTGCCACGGCTGGCCGGTCGGCACGAACACCACCTCGTCGAGGTGGAACTGCGCGGCGACCTCACTGGCCGCCACGAGGTGTCCGTGGTGGATCGGATCGAACGTTCCGCCCATGACGCCCAGGCGGCGCTTGCCGTTGCTCACCGGACCGGTCTCCGGACCGGTAGGCATGTCCTGCTCTCCCATGCGTGCAGACCCTACCGGCCCGGCGGACGGGCCCCGTTTCGGCGGTCCCGTTCGGGACGGTCCCCGCTCAGCGGTCCCGGTTGAAGCGGGTGGTGATCCACAGGAGCAGCAGGAGGACGACGAACGCGCCGCCTCCGGTGAGGAGGGGGCTGAGGCTTTCGTGGTTGCCGCCGTGCTCGCCGCCCTCGGAGGCGAGAGTGACCAGCTGGGCGGCGTTGCTGTGGAGGCTCATCTCAGGCAGGACCTATCCGGAGGTGGGATGGACATAAAGACTTCGGGCCCATCGTAAGCGGGGGGTTCGTTCCGGCTCACGCCGACTCAGCCGTTGCGGTCCTCGGCGCCCTTGTCCGACGCGCTCCGCGCACGCTCGCCGGGCGCGCCGTCCGCGCTCTCCGTGCCGCCCTCGGAGGTGCGCTCCGCGCCCTTCTCCGGCGTCCGCTCCGGCACGTGCTCCGCGCCGCGGACCGAGCCGTTGTCACTGCTCTGGCGGTACCCGCGCAACAGGAACCAGCCGACCAGGACGCAGCCGACGACCATGACGATCAGCACGATCCGCAGCAGATTGCCCGGACCCTGCCGCTCCGCGGCCTTGGCCGCCTCGGTGAGCCAGACGGCCCCGGGGTTGTGCTCCATGACGGATGACTCCTTCTGTGTGCTGCCCTGTCACGGTATCTCCGCCTAGGCTGGGCTCCACCTCGGGGGCACGAGAGGACGACACATGGGGGATGCGGGATGACCGACGACAACCACCGCGGCGGGGACGGCGGGGGCCACGAACGCGTGCCGGGCCGGCAGCGCAGGCGCTTCCCCGGCATCTCGTC
This sequence comes from Streptomyces sp. NPDC041122, assembly GCF_055592445.1. Lineage (NCBI taxonomy): Bacteria > Bacillati > Actinomycetota > Actinomycetes > Kitasatosporales > Streptomycetaceae > Streptomyces > Streptomyces sp. NPDC041122. The sequence continues at coordinate 503,643 of NZ_JBVIYQ010000001.1, forward strand.
ACGGGCCTACGAGCACCCGGCGGACCGCTCCGCCCTCGTGGCCCTGCGCCGGCTCACCGGCTTCGACACGGTCTTCAAGGCGCTCAGCGGCCTGCTGCCCGAGCGCAGCCTCAGGCTGCTGTTCCTGTCGGACTCGGTGCGGGTCTCCGACGCCCAGTTCGCACACCTCAACACCATGCTGCGGGACGCCTGTTACATCCTGGACCTGGAGAAGGTCCCGCCGATGTACGTGAACCAGGACCCGAACCCGAACGCCATGTGCATCGGCCTCGACGAGCCGATCATCGTGGTGACCACCGGGCTCGTCGAGCTGCTCGACGAGGAGGAGATGCGCGCGGTCGTCGGCCACGAGGTCGGGCACGCCCTCTCCGGCCACTCCGTCTACCGCACGATCCTGCTCTTCCTCACCAACCTCGCGCTGAAGGTCGCGTGGATCCCGCTCGGCAATGTCGCGATCATGGCGATCGTGACGGCGCTGCGCGAGTGGTTCCGCAAGTCCGAGCTGTCGGCGGACCGCGCGGGCCTGCTCGTCGGCCAGGACCTCAAGGCGTCGATGCGCGGCCTGATGAAGCTGGCGGGCGGCAACCACCTGCACGAGATGAACGTGGACGCGTTCCTGGAGCAGGCCGAGGAGTACGAGGCCGGGGGCGATCTGCGCGACTCCGTGCTGAAGATCCTGAACGTGCTGCCGCGCACGCACCCCTTCGCCACGGTCCGCGCCGCCGAGCTGAAGAAGTGGGCCGAGTCCCGCGACCACCAGCGGATCATGGACGGGCACTATCCGCGCCGCGACGAGGACCGGGACACGTCGGTCTCCGACTCCTTCCGCCAGTCGGCGTCCTCGTACGCGGACGACGTCCGGCACAGCAAGGACCCGCTGATGAAGCTGGTCAACGACATCGCGGGCGGCGCGGGCGACCTGGGCGGCAAGCTGCGCGGCAAGTTCACGGGACAGGGCGGCGGCAAGCCGGGCGGCGGCACACCCGGCGACGGCGGCGCACCGGACGACGGCCCCGCGTAACCCGGGCAACCGCGCTCACGAGGCCGACAGCGAGGGCTGGGCCGAGGCCGCCAGCGACCCGCACAGCGCCGTCGTGCCGCCCGTGGCGTACGGATCGGTGCCGGCCGACGGGCCGCCCGCCTTCGCCCGCCGGCCCGCCAGCAGCGGCCGCAGGTGGTTCGCCGTGTCGGCCGCGCAGGCGAGCGGACCCGCCTGGGTGGCCGAGGTGATCACCTCGGCGCGGTGCATCCGCAGGTCGTCGCGGTCGAAGCGGAAGTGCAGCTCGCGGCGGACGGTGAACAGGGACGCGTCGGCCCGCTCCGCGCCGCCCGCCCCCGCGGCGGGCCGCAGCGCGTACACGAAGGTGTGGTCCGAGGTCACCTCGAGAGTGTCCCGGTCGGTCTCGGTGAGGCGCAGGGAGCCGTCGGCCCTGACCCGGCGGTCGGCGAGCGCGGTCCTCGCCGGGTCGAACCGCACCAGCCAGCCGGTGGCGGCGTGCCGCCCGTCGGCCGCCGGGCGGGCGAAACTGCGGTCGAACTGGCTGAACTGGCCCGGGTCGAGCAGGATCCGCACGGACCGCGCGGAGCCGCCGGTGAGCACGTCGGGGTCGAGCGACGACTCGACGAGGTAGTCCTTCACGGTGATCAGCGCGGCCATCACCTGGCTGTCCGAGAAGTGCGAAGTGCGGCGCACGGCAGGGAGGTTGATGCCGCCGGCGCCCACCCGGAACTGTGCGGCGGGGCTGTGCTCGTACAGGCCCTTGACGCTCTTCGCGCCGGGCACGGGGCCGCCGGGCACGAGCGGTATCACCGTCATGCGCAGCGGCTCGGGACGCCGGGCCACCGGCGACTGGTACGGGTGGCGTACGCCCATGTAGATGGCGGTGCCGAAGGCGACCGCGATCAGGACGACGAGGATCACGAGCTGCCGGGACAGCATCTTGTGCAGTCCCGGGCGGCGGCGCACGGCGCGCGTGTGATCGTCCATGCGCTCCTGCGCGGAGAACTCCTGGAGCCGGGCAGCCCGGACGAACGATTCGTCGAAGACGACGGATCGGTACTCGTCCTCGCCACCTCCGGGAGTGCCGCCCTCGGGCGTCCCCGCCGGTGGTTCTGTTGGCCCGCCCATACCTTCAGGGTAGGTCTCCTGGCCGCCAGGTAAACGCCCTGGTACACGACAACTTCCGACAACACCTCACGGCGGCGTACGGCGGCGTGCGGCGGCGGAACCGCAGGCCGCGCGGGGTGCCGGTCAGGGCCTGCGGGGCACGGCGGGCATCTCCGACTGGCCGAACCCGGCCGAGACGGAGGGGCTGGGCGGCTCCTTCTCGGCGCTCTGCCCGACCTCGGTCGAGGCGGGCGAGGGCACCTCGTCCCTGCGGTCCGACGACGCCCCGCGGTAGACGGCGGTGAAGGCCAGGGCGACCATGCCGACGCCCATCAGGAGGGCGAGCATCCACGCGATGGGCCGGTGCCAGCGGAGCCGGCCGAGCCGGCGGCCCGGGCGGCCGTACCTCTCGTCGAGGGGGTCGTGCTCGAAGGCGTCGTCGAGGTCGTCGCGGCCCGCGTCGCCGCCGTCCTCGGGGCCGAAGCCGTCCTCGTAGAGATCGTCGTCCGCGGTGTCGGCGCCGCGGCCGCGGGTGCGGGCCCGCCGGGCCTCGGCCTCGGAGGCCTCGGCGCGCGCCTGCGCGGCGGCCAACAGCCGCTCCACGGCGGAGGGTTCATGGACCTCCGCGGCGCGCACGAAGTCCTCGTCGAAGACCACGGAGGCGAACTCCTCGTCCGCACCCCCGTGGTCGCGGTCGTCGTCGGGCTCCCAGCCGTCGGGAAACGACGGCGTGCCCCCCACGTCCTCCGGCACCCCTCCAGAGTAGACCTGGACGGGGCAATTTGGGCAGCAGGAGAGGGAATTCGACCGGCCCGCCGTCAACCGGCCGACGGCTCACCGCACATGGCCGTCGCCCGTCACGATGTACTTCGTGGAGGTCAGCTCGGGCAGCCCCATCGGACCGCGCGCGTGCAGCTTCTGGGTGGAGATGCCGATCTCCGCGCCGAAGCCGAACTGCCCGCCGTCGGTGAAACGCGTCGAGGCGTTCACGGCGACCGTGGTGGAGTCCACGAGCTGGGTGAAGCGGCGCGCGGCCCGCTGCGAGGTGGTGACGATGGCCTCGGTGTGCCCGGAGGTCCACAGCCGGATGTGCTCGACGGCCTGCTCCAGCGTGTCGACGACGGCGGCCGCGATGTCGTGACTGAGGTACTCGGTCTCCCAGTCCTCGGTGGTCGCGGGCACGACGGTGGCCTTGGTGCCGTCCGCGTGGGCGAGCACCCGCTCGTCGGCGTGCACGGTGACGCCGGCGTCGGCGAGGGCGTCCAGGGCGCGCGGCAGGAACGCGTCGGCGATGTCGCGGTGCACCAGGAGTGTCTCGGCGGCGTTGCAGACGCTGGGGCGCTGCGCCTTGGAGTTGATCAGGATGTCGACGGCCATGTCGATGTCGGCCTCGGCGTCGACGTACACGTGGCAGTTGCCGGTGCCGGTCTCGATGACCGGGACGGTGGACTCCTCGACGACGGTCCTGATCAGGGAGGCGCCGCCGCGCGGGATGAGGACGTCGACGAGGCCGCGGGCGCGCATCAGCTCGCGGACGGAGTCGCGGTTCTCGCCGGGCACGAGCTGGACGGCGTCCGCGGGCAGGCCCGCGCCGTGCACGGCGTCGCGCAGGACGCGCACCAGGGCGGTGTTCGACGCGTACGCCGACGAGGAGCCGCGCAGGAGCACCGCGTTGCCGGACTTGAGGCAGAGGGCGGCGGCGTCCACGGTGACGTTCGGGCGGGCCTCGTAGATGATGCCGACGACGCCGAGCGGGACGCGTACCTGGCGCAGGTCGATGCCGTTGGGCAGGGTCGAGCCGCGGACGATCTCGCCGACCGGGTCGGGCAGCGCGGCCACGTCGCGCACGTCGGCGGCGATGGCGCGGACCCGCTCGGGGGTGAGGGTGAGCCGGTCGATGATGCCCTCGTCGGTCCCGGCCTCGCGGGCCCGCGCGATGTCCTTGCCGTTGGCCTCGACGATCTCCGCGGTGCGCACCTCGAGCGCGTCGGCGATCGCGAGCAGCGCGTCGTCCTTGGCGGCGCGCGGCAGTGGCGCGAGGGTGGCGGCGGCGCCGCGGGCGCGGTAGGCGGCCTGGGCGACCGGCGAGAGGTTGTCGTAGGGCGAGACGGGAGAGAGCGACGTCATGCCCGCAGGGTAATCGCCGCGTGCCCGGCGTCCACCCGGTGTTCCAGTCCCCGAGACCGGCGGAAGGCCATTCCGCGCCCGTCGGAACGACGGCTCAAAACGGGTGTACGCCCACGGGGGCGGCCGGTAACGGACCGTAACCCTCCGCTATCCGCTGGTGATAGGTGTCGCGGCCGATCACCTCGAGGCCCACGATCTCCCACGGCGGCAGCTGCGCGCTCTGCCGGTGCTCGCCCCACAGCCGCAGCGCCACGGCGGCCGCGTCGTGCAGGTCGCGGGCCTCTTCCCAGTAGCGGATCTCGGCGTGGTCCGGCGCGTATCTGCTGGTGAGCAGAAAAGGGTGGTCATGGGCGAGCTGTTCGAGGCCCCGCCTGAGCTCGTCCAGCGGGGCCGCCGCCCCGGAGACGCTCAGCGTGACGTGCCACAGCCGGGGCGTCTGCACCGGCTCGCTCTCCCGGCCCTCGCTCCGGTCGCCCTCACGCGCGCGGTGCGCGTCGCTCTCGTACCCCGCACCCGTGGCGACGCTCGTCAGCGCCCGCTCGGCCGACCCGCGGGACGCCGTCCCCGGACGCACTCGTCTCACGACGGCCTCCCTTACGCATGGTGATGCGGATACGCAATGGTCGTGCGGAACTGTCTTCAACAAATTTGAGCAGGCCAAGCGGTCCCGCGGGGCGGTTTTGGGGAGTTTCACCTCGCGGGGGCCGGTCCGCGGAGGCCCCGCGCGACGGTTTTCGGCCGGGGCGCGTGGGGCTCGTGGGACGGACGGTCCGAGCCGACCTGGGCTTTCGCGGGGCTACCCGTGGAGCAGGACGAGGTCGTCCCGGTGCACGACCTCCCGCTCGTACGCAGGTCCGAGTTCGCGCGCCAGATCGCGGGTGGAGCGCCCGATGAGCATCGGCACCTCCTTGGCGTCGAAGTTCACCAGACCGCGCGCGACCGGGCGCCCGGCCGCGTCCCGCAGCTCGACGGGGTCGCCCGCGGCGAAGTCCCCCTCGACCCCGGCGATCCCCGCGGGCAGCAGCGACTTGCGCCCCTCGACCACGGCCCGCACCGCGCCCTCGTCGAGGGTCAGGGCGCCCCGCGGCTCGGAGGCGTGCTGCAGCCAGAGCAGCCGGTCGGCGGAGCGCCGCCCGGTGCGGTGGAAGTACGTGCCCGTGGCGCGGCCCGCGAGGGCGTCGCCGGCCTGGCTCGCGGAGGTCAGGACGACCGGGATGCCGGCCGCGGCGGCGATCCGGGCCGCCTCCACCTTGGTGACCATCCCGCCGGTGCCGACGCCCGCCTTGCCGGCGCTGCCGATCTCCACGTGCGCCATGTCGGCGGGCCCCGCGACCTCGTCGATGCGGGAGGTGCCGGGCTTCGCGGGATCCCCGTCGTAGAGGCCGTCCACGTCGGAGAGGAGGACGAGCAGGTCGGCGTGGACGAGATGGGCGACGAGGGCGGCGAGCCGGTCGTTGTCGCCGAAGCGGATCTCGTCGGTGGCCACCGTGTCGTTCTCGTTCACGACCGGCAGCGCGCCCATGGCGAGCAGCTGGTCGAGGGTGCGCGAGGCGTTGCGGTGGTGGGCCCTGCGGGCCATGTCGTCGGAGGTGAGGAGCACCTGTCCGACGCGTACGCCGTACCGCGCGAAGGAGGCGGTGTAGCGGGCCACGAGCAGCCCCTGGCCCACGCTTGCGGCGGCCTGCTGCCGGGCGAGGTCCTTGGGGCGCCGCACCAGGCCCAGCGGGGCGAGGCCCGCGGCGATGGCACCGGACGAGACGAGCACGATCTCGCGCTCACCGCCGCCGCGGCTCTTGGCCAGGACGTCGACGAGCGCGTCGACGCGGTCCGCGTCCAGGCCCCCCGACGCGGTCGTCAGGGACGACGACCCGACCTTGACGACGACCCGCCGGGCCTCTGCCACTGACTGCCTTGCCGCTGCCACGCTCTTCCCCAAATGATCCCGATGCCCCGGACCTGCATGCTCCGGACCTGCAATCTACGTGAGCGCATGGGCGGGGCGCCCGCGTGTTTCGAGGAACGGACCCCACCATGGAAAACACATGAGCGTATTCACGTCAGAGGCAGAAACCGACCTCGAGGTTCAGTCCCTTTGCCCCTTTATCCGGTGATTGACGTCACGGAAGATTGCTAGTAGGCCACTGCACGTCATACGGTCAGTGGTCGACTTCCCCCCACTCCACCTTCATCCCCTCCATCCCCGCCAGGAGCCCAAGCCCGTGCCCTCTGCCGGACTCGCCCCCCGACGCATCGTGCAGCTGACAGCGCTGTTCGCGATGTTCGCGCTCTTCGCGACGCAGCTCGCGACCGCGCTGATCCCCTACGTCCCGGCCTTCATCGCCGCGGCGGCCGCGAATCTCGCGCTCGACATCTATCTGCAGTACAAGCAGCCGGGCCTCCTCTCCCTCCTTGGCAAGATCCGCTTCGACGTCACGGTGCGCCAGCTGCTCCGCGACATGCTGATCCTGGTGGGGCTGCTGCGCATCGACGGCATCGAGCCGCTGGCCGAGCAGTCCCCGCTGACCATCGCGCTGCTCGCCTTCTACGCCCTGCACTTCTGCTGCCAGGCCGTCGCCGTCCTGGTGCGCAGGACCCGCTCGCTGCCGATCGTCACGCGCAACATCGACACTTCGAAGCTGCACCTCACGGCCGCTCCGCCGCGGATCCTCTCCCGCCGACAGGCCCACCGGCTGCTGACGTTCTCGGTCCCGGCGACGGCCGGCCTGCTGGTCACCGCGGGCACCACCGACGCGTACTGGGGCGGCATCGGGCTCGCCGTCTCCCTCGTGCTCATCGGCGGCGGCGCGCTCTACCTCGCCACCTGGCTGCTCCCGAAGAAGCGCGCGAAGAACGACGAGAAGGTCATGGAGTGGCTGGACGCGTGGCTGGCGCAGTACAAGCCGACCGTCGCCATGTACTTCTCCGGCGGCACCACCTCCGCTTACCAGGCCAACATGTGGCTCTCCACCCTCGCCCAGCTCGACGGCAAGCCGCTGATCGTGCTGCGTGAGCGGTTCATGGTGCAGAAGATCGACGCGACGGACGTCCCGATCATCTGCTTCCCGAAGGTCGCGACGATGTTCTCCCTGGAGACGTCGACGCTGAAGATGATGCTGCACCCGGCGAACGCCGCGAAGACCTCGCAGGTGCTGCGCATCCCCACGATCAAGCACGCCTTCATCAACCACGGCGAGAGCGACAAGCTCTCCTCCTGCAACCCCTACGCGAAGGCGTACGACGAGGTGTGGGTGGCAGGACCCGCGGCCCGCGACCGCTACCAGCTGGCGGACATCGGCGTCGAGGACAAGGACGTGGTCGAGGTCGGGCGCCCCCAGCTGTCCCCGATCCGCCCGTACACCGGCGCGCCCACCGGCGCGTTCACCACCGTCCTGTACGCCCCCACCTGGGAGGGCTGGGACGGCAACCCGGGCAACACCTCGGTGGTCCTCGCGGGCGAGAACATCGTCCGTGAGCTGCTCGCCGACCCCAGCGTGCGCCTCCTCTACAAGCCGCACCCGATGACCGGCTCGCAGAACCCGGCGGCGGGCGCCGCGAACGAGCGCATCAAGGCGATGATCGCCGCGGCCAACACCAAGCGCTCCGGCGCCCGGCCCGGCGCCGAGGCCGCCGCCGAGCTCGCCCGGCGCACCGAGGAGCTGGACCGGCTGACCGCCCGCTCCTTCCGCAAGAGCGCGGACGAGCAGGAGCGCATGATGCTCCAGGGCTCACCGGACGGCGGCCAGCAGGCCGCGGTGGCCGCGGCGACGGCCGCGTGGGAGACCGCGTTCTGGGCCTCCTTCCCGGAGTGGGAGCACCAGATCGTCACCGCCGCGCGCCCCGCGATCTTCTCCTGCTTCAACCAGGCCGACGTCCTCATCAGCGACGTCTCCTCGGTCGTCTCCGACTGGCTGAGCAGCGAGAAGCCGTACGCGGTCGCCAACACGGCCGGCATGTCCGAGGCGGAGTTCCGCGCGAGCTTCCCGACGGCGTCGGCGGCGACCATCCTCACCCCCGAGGCGGACGGCGTGGCCGCCCTCCTGAAGGCCGTACGCGCCCCGGAGCTCGACTCCCACGCGGAGGCCCGCGCCGAGCTCAAGGAGCACCTCCTGGGCCCCTCGGACCCGCCCTCCCTGGTCCGCTTCAACGCCGCGGCGCTCGCGTTGTGCGCCCAGGCCGACGCCCGCCGCGCCCGCATGGACCAGCGGGTCGACGCCGACATCCCCGGCCAGCGCGCCGCGGAGGAGGCGGCCGAGGAGGCCGCGCAGGAAGCCTCGGAACAGGCCGAGCAGAACGGCGCGGAGGACTCGGTCACGGCGTGACCCGGACCGACATGTGAGAGGGCCCCCGAGCATCAGCTCGGGGGCCCTCTCACATGTCCGGCGACCGCCCGCCGCCTAGAAGGGCTCGAAGTCGTCGTACTCGCGCTGCGCCTCGTCGCGCTCCGCCTCGCGGTCCTTGCGGCGCTGCGCGGCGGGCCGGGGCGCCTCCAGGCGGTGGTCCTCGCCGCGGCGGCCCAGCATCTCGGCGCCCGCCATCATCGTCGGCTCCCAGTCGAAGACGACCGCGTTCTCCTCGGGGCCGATGGCCACGCCGTCGCCGCTGCGGGCGCCGGCCTTCATCAGCTGGTCCTCGACACCGAGGCGGTTGAGGCGGTCCGCGAGGTAGCCGACGGCCTCGTCGTTGTTGAAGTCGGTCTGGCGCACCCAGCGCTCCGGCTTCTCGCCGCGCACGCGGTAGATGCCGTCGTCCTCGCGGGTGACGGTGAAGCCGCTGTCGTCGACGGCCTTGGGGCGGATGACGATGCGGGTCGCCTCCTCCTTGGGCTTCGCGGCACGCGACGCGGCGACCAGCTCCGCCAGGCCGAAGGAAAGCTCCTTGAGCCCCTTGTGCGCGACGGCGGACACCTCGAAGACGCGGTAGCCGCGCTCCTCCAGGTCGGGCCGGACCAGGTCGGCGAGGTCCTGTCCGTCCGGTACGTCGATCTTGTTGAGGACGACGATGCGCGGCCGGTTCTCCAGGCCCGCGCCGTACTCCCGCAGCTCGGCCTCGATGACGTCGAGGTCGGACACCGGGTCGCGGTCGGACTCCAGGGTCGCGGTGTCGAGCACGTGCACGAGCACGCTGCACCGCTCCACGTGGCGCAGGAACTCCAGGCCCAGGCCGCGGCCCTGGCTGGCGCCGGGGATGAGGCCGGGCACGTCGGCGACGGTGTAGACGGTCGATCCGGCCGTCACGACGCCGAGGTTGGGGACGAGCGTGGTGAAGGGGTAGTCCGCGATCTTCGGCTTCGCCGCGCTCAGCACGGAGATCAGCGAGGACTTGCCGGCGCTCGGGTAGCCCACGAGGGCCACGTCGGCGACGGTCTTGAGCTCCAGAACGACGTCCCGCGCCTCACCGGGCTCGCCGAGCAGCGCGAAGCCGGGGGCCTTGCGCCGGGCGGAGGCCAGCGCCGCGTTGCCGAGGCCGCCGCGGCCGCCCTGGCCCGCGACGAAGGTGGTGCCCTGGCCGACCATGTCCGCCAGGACGTTGCCCTGCGGGTCGAGGACGACGGTGCCGTCCGGGACGGGCAGGACGAGGTCCTGGCCGTCCTTGCCGGAGCGGTTGTCGCCGGCGCCGGGCTGGCCGTTGGTGGCCTTGCGGTGCGGGCTGTGGTGGTAGTCGAGGAGCGTCGTGACGTCCTGGTCGACGACCAGGATCACGTCACCGCCACGGCCGCCGTTGCCGCCGTCCGGGCCGCCGAGCGGCTTGAACTTCTCACGGTGGACGGAGGCACAGCCGTGGCCCCCGTTACCCGCGGCGGCGTGCAGCTCGACGCGGTCCACGAAGGTGGTCATGGTTTGGTGCCTCCTGAAGGTCCCCCCACGCCTGCAAGGCAGAGGGGCGTACGGAAATGTCTTACGTCTAACACGCGAAAGGCGGACCCGCTTCCCGGAAACCGGGAAGAGAGGTCCGCCCTCGCAGAACTCGCTCGACGAGCGACTGGTCAGTCAGTGAAGACGGACTCAGGCGACCGGAACGATGTTCACGACCTTGCGGCCGCGGTGGGTACCGAACTCCACCGCACCGGCGTCCAGCGCGAACAGGGTGTCGTCCTTGCCGCGGCCGACGCCCGAGCCCGGGTGGAAGTGGGTGCCGCGCTGGCGGACCAGGATCTCACCGGCGTTGACGGTCTGACCGCCGAAGCGCTTCACGCCGAGCCGCTGAGCATTGGAGTCGCGCCCGTTCCGAGTGGACGATGCGCCCTTCTTGTGTGCCATCTTGTCTCAGTCCCTTACTTCGCAGCCGTGGGGATACCGGTGATCTTGATCGCCGTGTACTGCTGACGGTGACCCTGACGACGGCGGTAACCGGTCTTGTTCTTGTAGCGAAGGATGTCGATCTTCGCGCCCTTGTGGTGGTCCACGACCTCGGCCTGGACCTTGATGCCGGCAAGCACCCACGGGTCGCTCGTCACGGCGTCGCCGTCGACAACGAGCAGGGTCGAGAGCTCGACCGTGTCGCCAACCTTGGCAGTGGAAATCTTGTCAACCTCAACGATGTCGTCGACAGCAACCTTGTGCTGGCGACCACCGCTGCGCACGATGGCGTACACGCGGATCTCTCTCTCGCTCGGAACGGTGCCCCCGCAGTCCAGCCGCCCACCCGAAGAGCGGAACGGCCTCTCTCCCGGTACGGGCCGACACGGCCCGGGCCACGAGAGGAAAAAGGTTTACAGGGGGTGGCGGTGTATAGGAACACGCCGACGGTCAAGGTTACGGGGCCCACCCGGAAGGGTCAAACCGGCCCCGTCCCCCCTCCGCACCGGGCAGCCGAGGTCACCTGACGCTGGGCTCGCCGTCCGGCGGCAGCGGCTTGACGCCCTTGCACAGATCCGTCTTGTCGGCGCTGCCCGGCCAGGCCACCGCGCGGGTCCGGTCGAAGTGCGAACGGTAGGTGTCGTGCACCGAGTCGTCGTCGATCTTGACGATCGCCTCGTCGTTCTCGCGCAGCGCGGGCGCCGTGTAGTTCTGCGAGCCGGTGAAGGAGACCTTGTTCCGCTTCCCGTCGTACATGCCGTCGACCAGCAGGTACTTCGAGTGGATGATGTAGGGCGTCGTGAGCGGGGTGCCGGGGTTCAGCGGGTCCCGGTCGTCGTTGAAGCAGCGCACACTGGGGCCGCCCGACGTGTGCAGCTGCTCCCAGGTGCCCGGGGTGCCGCCCTGGCTCTTGGCGCTGTCGGTCTCCGCGTACAGGATGCTCACCGAGCAGCCGGCCTTCTTCAGCGAGACGAGCTTGTCGGCGATCTGCTTGCGGGTGATCTTGAAGATCGCGGCGCGGACCTGGGTGTGCTTGGTGGCGCCCGTCGCGTCCTTGTACGTGCACTGCACGTTGTTCAGGACCGAGTACATGGTGTCGGTCTCGTTGACCGTGCCGTTGCGCGGGAAGAAGTACGACTTGTAGCGGCCGCTGCTGACCGTGCGGTAGTCCCAGTCCTGCCAGCGCTTGCCGAGCATGTCCGTGAAGTACTCCGCGTACGCGTCGTACATCGCGGGGTTGTCCGGCAGCAGCAGCGCGTCGTTGTAGAACTTCGTGTGGGCCGACGGCGTCGAGTTCGAGGTGGTCTGCACGACCACGTCCCTGGCGCCCTCGACCTCGGAGAACAGCCAGAACTTGTTGTGCATGATCGACTTGCCGTACGCCGGGTCGCCCAGACAGGACTTGCCGGTCGGGCAGAGCGAGACGAAGGACGACTTGGCCGTGTTGGTGCCGAGCGCCGTCCTCAGCTCGTTGTACGAGGTGTTCGTCGGCCGGTCCGTCTTGCTGGTGGAGTCCAGCAGGATCTGCACGTGCACGCCGCGGTTCTTGGCGTCGATCAGCGCGTCGACGACGGTGGCCTCCCACACGTGGTAGACCGCGACCTTGATCGTCGAGCCGGGCACCGCGGCGTGCGTCAGCTCGACCAGCCGGGTGCGGATGGCGTACTGCTCGTCCACGGAGCCGTTGGGGTCGTTGAAGATCGGCCCCTCCGTCCAGGTGGGCCCGGTGTCCGCCGATGCGGTCCCCACGGAGCCCGCGGCCTGGATGCCCGCCGCGGAGAGCACCGTGGCCAGTGCCACGGCCTGGCGGCCGCCCTTGACCGGTTTCACGGCACGGTGTCGTCCCGTGCCTCGCAGGCGCGCGTGCGCCATCTGTCATCCCTCCCCTGACGCGGGCGCGTGGTCTCCCCAACCGCGCGTTCACGTCGCTGTTCACTTATCAGACCGCATGAGTTTTACAGGTGTCCCCCCGGCACTCCAAGGGAGGGGGCCCCACTTCACGCTTTCGTGCAGTGGAACCCGTTTTTCCGGACAAGCCCCGTAGGGGCCCCGACAGACCGGTGCCCCCTGTCCCGCACGGATGCGGGACAGGGGGCACTCGGGCCGTGAAGAGGTCAGCCCTCGTCGCCCGCTCCGGCGGAGACACCGGACGGCGTCTGCTCCGCCGCCGCGGTCTTCTTCGCCGTCGCCTTCGACGTCTTCTTGGCCGTCGTCTTCTTGGCGGCCGTCTTCTTGGCCGCGGTCTTCTTGGCTGCCGTCTTCTTCGCCGGCGCCTTCTTGGCGGCCTTGCGCGCCGTCTTCTTGGCCGGGGCGGCCTCCGCGGCGGGAGCCTCCGCGGTGGTGGCCTCCTCCACGGGTGCCTCCGCCGCGTCCTTCTCGGCGCGCTTCCCGGCGGCCTTCCGGACGGGCTTCTCCGCCGACGGGACGACCACGAAGGCCGTCTCCTCGGACGCGGTCGGCGCGGTGGCCTTGCGGACCGCACGGCGGCGCGGGCGCGGCGGCGCGGCGTCGGCGGCGGCGGGCGCCTCGGCCACGGGCTCGGCGACCGGCTCGGCCTGCTCAGCCTTGGGCGCCTCCGTCACGACCACCTCGGCGGCCTCGGGCGCGGAGCCCTCGGCGGCCTTCGGCGAACCGGCCGGCGACGTCGCCTTGCGGACCGCACGGCGGCGCGTGCGTCCCTTGGGCGCCGCGTCCTGCGCGGGAGCCTCGGCGGCCTCCGCGACCTCGGAGTGCGCCTCCTGCGCCGCCTCGACGGCCGCGGGAGAGCCCACCATCGGGTCCTCGACGGCCGGGGCCTCGGTGCGCGCGACGTCGGACTCGACGACCGGCACCTCGGCGGCCTTGGCCTCCGCCTTGGCGGCCCGCTCGGCCTTCTCGGCCGCCTTGGAGCGACGGCCCGACTTCTTCGCCGACGCCTTCGGGGCGTCCGCCTGCACCGCCTCCGCCTGCGGGGCCTCCTCGGGAGCGGACTCCGCGCGGGGAGCGCCCGCCGGAGCCGACGCGCGTCGGGTCGCCCGGCGCCGCGAACGGCCACCGCGCGAGGCGGCCGCCTCGGCCTCGGCCGCGCTGCTGTACAGCTCCTCGTCCGGGACGAACTCGGGCTCGGGCAGCGCCACCGGAGCGGCGACCTCCGCCTCGACCTCGGCCGCGGTCTCGGTGCCCTCGGCGGCGTCCACCGTCTCGTGCTCGTGCTCGTGCTCGTGCTCGTGGGTGTGGTCGTGACCGTGGTCCTGCTGGTCCGCGCCACCGCGCCCGCGCTTCTTGCGCTTGCCGCCGCCACCGGCGGAGGTCGGCTGCTCCATGTGCACGATGACGCCGCGGCCGTTGCAGTGCACGCAGGTCTCGGAGAAGGACTCCAGGAGCCCCTGGCCGACCCGCTTGCGGGTCATCTGGACCAGGCCGAGCGAGGTGACCTCGGCGACCTGGTGCTTCGTGCGGTCCCGCCCGAGGCATTCGAGCAGGCGCCGCAGGACCAGGTCCCGGTTGGACTCCAGGACCATGTCGATGAAGTCGATGACGACGATGCCGCCCAGGTCGCGCAGCCGGAGCTGGCGCACGATCTCCTCGGCCGCCTCGAGGTTGTTCCTCGTGACGGTCTCCTCGAGGTTGCCGCCCTGGCCGGTGAACTTGCCGGTGTTGACGTCGACGACGATCATCGCCTCGGTCTTGTCGATCACCAGCGAGCCACCGCTCGGCAGCCAGACCTTGCGGTCCAGCGCCTTGGCGAGCTGCTCGTCGATCCGGTACGTCGCGAAGACGTCGACCTCGGAGGTCCACCGCGAGAGCCGGTCGGCCAGGTCGGGCGCCACGTGCGAGACGTAGCCGTGGATGGTCTCCCACGCCTCGTCGCCGCTGACGATGACCTTGGAAAAGTCCTCGTTGAAGATGTCCCGGACCACCCGGACGGTCATGTCCGGCTCGCCGTACAGCAGGCTCGGCGAGCTGGTGGTGGACATCTTGGCCTTCTTCTGGATGTCCTCCCACTGGCCCTGGAGCCGCTCGACGTCACGGCGCAGCTCGTCCTCGCTCGCGCCCTCGGCCGCGGTGCGCACGATGACGCCGGCGTCCTCGGGGACGATCTTCTTGAGGATCGTCTTCAGACGCGCGCGCTCGGTGTCGGGCAGCTTGCGGCTGATGCCGGTCATCGAGCCCTCGGGCACGTACACGAGGTAGCGGCCCGGCAGGGAGACCTGGCTGGTCAGACGGGCGCCCTTGTGGCCGATCGGGTCCTTGGTGACCTGTACCAGGACCGACTGCCCCGACTTCAGGGCGGACTCGATGCGGCGGGGGCCGTTGGCCATCCCGAGCGCCTCGAAGTTGACCTCACCGGCGTACAGGACGGCGTTGCGGCCCTTGCCGATGTCGATGAAGGCGGCCTCCATGGACGGCAGCACGTTCTGGACCTTGCCCAGGTAGACGTTGCCGACGTACGAGGTGGCCTGCTCCTTGTTGACGTAGTGCTCGACGAGCACGTTGTCCTCGAGGACGCCGATCTGGGTGCGCTCGCCGTTCTGGCGGACCACCATCACGCGCTCGACGGCCTCACGGCGGGCCAGGAACTCGGCCTCCGTGATGATCGGGACGCGGCGGCGGCCCTGCTCGCGGCCCTCGCGGCGGCGCTGCTTCTTGGCCTCCAGACGGGTCGAGCCCTTGATGGACTGGACCTCGTCGGCGCCGGTGCCGAGCTCGCGCTCCTCCTTCTTGCGCGGCTCGCGGACCTTCACGACCGTGCGCTCCGGGTCGCCGTCGACCGGCTCGCCCTCGGCGGAGTCACCGGCGCGGCGACGGCGGCGACGCCGGCGACGGCTGCTGCTGGAGCCGGAACCGCCCGACTCCGAAGCCGACTCGTCGTCGTCGGAGTCGTCCTCGGCCTGCTCGTCGGAGGAGCTGTCGTCGTCGGCCCCGCCGGTCTGGTCCGCCTGGTCGGCGGCGGCGTCCTCGGACTCGTCCGAGGCGTCGTTCTGCTCGCCGTCCTGGTCGGCGGAGTCACCGCGGCGGCGGCGACGGCCACCACGACGACGGCGACGGCCCTGGCGCTCGCCGGACTCCTCCGTGTCGGTGTCCGTGTCCTCGTCGCCCTGCTCGGCGGCCTCGGCGGCGGCCTCGTCGTCGGCCGGCCGCTGCTCGGCGGCCTTGACGGGCTCGCGCTCCTCGGCGGCCGCGGGCTGCTCGTCGGCGGCGCGGCGGCGACGGCGACGGCGCGGGGTCTGCTCCTCCTCCGCCACGGGGGCGGCGGGCTCGGCGGGCTCCGGCTCGGCGGCCTCGGCGGCGGCCGCCGCGGCGGCGCGCTCCGGGGTCTGGAACATCGGCTCGGCGAAGACCGGGGCCTGGAAGACGGCGACGGCCGGGCGGGCGGGCTTGCGGCCGTCGTCGCCGGACTCGTCGGCGGCGGCCTTGGCCTTGCGGGCCTTGTGTCCCGCCGGGGCGGAGAAGCCGGCGGCGGCGGTCTTGCGGGTGGCGCGGCGGCGGCGCGGAGCCGGGGCCTCGGCCTCGGCGGCGGGCTCCTCGACGGGGGCCTGCTGCTCGGCGGCCGGCTCCTGGGCCGTGGCCGCGGCCTTCGGGGCCTGCTCCTCGGCGGCGGCCTTCGGCTCGCCCGCGGGGGCGGACGCGCCACGGGTGGCGCGGCGGCGGTTACGGCGCGGGGCGGGCTCGTCGGCGACCGGCTCGGGCTCGGCGGCGGTCATGTTCTCGACCTCGGTCCTGGCCTCGGCGGCCTCCTCGACGGCGGCCGCCGCCTCGCCGGTGGTGCCCTGCGGGGCACCGGCCGGAGCGGAGGCGCGACGGGTCGCGCGGCGGCGGGCACGGGGCGCGGGAGCGGCCTCCGGCTCGGCCTCGGCGGGCGCTTCGGCCTGCGCGGGGGCCGGGGTCCCGGCGGGCTCCGTCACCTCCGCGGCGGCGGCCTGCGGCGCGCCGGCGGGGGCCGAGGCGCGACGGGTCGCGCGCCGTCGGGCACGGGGCGCGGGAGCGGCCTCCGGCTCGGCGGCCGGGGCCTCGGTGGCCGCGGCTGCCTCGTCGGTCTCCTCGGCCTCGTCGACGGCGTCGACGGCGTTCTGGGCGGCGGGGGTGGCCGGTATGGCCGGAGCCGCGGCTTCGGCGGCGCCCGTCGGCGGGCCCGCGGGACGCGACGCGGCACGGCGCCTGCGGCGCGGCGGCAGGGTGTCGCTGGGGGTGTCGTTCTGCGAGCCCTCAGTGGGGTCGTTCGGCTCAAGCATGCGGGCGGTTCTCCCGTCACGCTCCCGGGCGCCGCGCCTGGTCCGGTGATGTCCGCGGCTCGCGCTGTGTGCGCGGGGCCGCCATCCGGGGGCGTGGGCGCCGCACGGGAGCTCTCTGTCTTGTCTCGCCGGTTCCGTACGCCCAAATGCGGACGGCCTGGCGAAAGTCTCGGTCAGTGCGCTGCCCGACCCAGGTGGCTCCCGAGTACGAGGGCTGCGCTTTGACGTACGTCCCTAACGGGGGCCTTCCGGCGCCGGCGCCTTCGCGGCGGCATCCACGGCGGCCATGGGTGATGCGGCCGTGACTGCCTCGCGGTCGGGCGCGAGCGGGTCGGTCACCGTGCCGGTCTCTTCATCGAAAAGCCCCTGCGCCAGCCTGGTCACCGCTGCGGGGACCGGCGGCGCCAGGTCGGCCACAGCTCGGAGACCGGACAGGACGTCGTCAGGTCGTACGGCAGGTGTCACGTGCCGAACAACCAGCCGCAGTATCGCACAGGGCTTGTCGGTCGGCCTATCAGCGTCGGCGGCGATCGGTGCGCCGTCGGTGACCGGGGCCAGGCTCACGACGGCCTCGCGCGCGTCGAAGGTGCGCATGCCGTTCTTGGTGCGGCGCTGGACCTCGACCGTCTCGGCCGCCGTGAACAGCTCGGCGGCACGCCCGGCCTCGGCGGGCTCCACCCCGTCGAGACGCAGTTCCCAGACGGACGCCGTCAGCCGGTCGGCGAGGCCCGAGGTGTGGGACTCGACGGCGTCGACGATGTCGAGCCCGGTGGGCATCGACGCGTCGAGGAGCTCACGGAGCTGGTCCGGGTCGCGCGGCGCGGTGAGCGCGATCTCCAGGTACTCCGCCTCACTGCCGGTGCCGGTGGGTGCGGCATTGGCGTACGACACCTTCGGGTGCGGGGTGAACCCCGCCGAGTACGCCATGGGCACCTCGGCGCGGCGCAGCGCCCGCTCGAAGGCGCGCTGGAAGTCACGGTGGCTGGTGAACCGGAGGCGGCCGCGCTTGGTGTAGCGCAGGCGGATGCGCTGCACCGCGGGTGCGGGCGGCGGGCCTACGGGCTGTCGCTTGCCCAGTGTCGTTCAGTCCTTCGTGAGTGCGGTCGTACTGCTACCTAGAGTACGTGTCCGCGGCGTGTCAGGTTCCCGCCGGGCCATCGGAACGGGCGCGGGCTCGCCGGGTGCCGCCGCCACCGGCACCGGTTCCTTCGCCGCCCCGAACAGCATCCGGCGTACGTCGGCGCGGGCCTGGCGCACGCTCTGCCGGGCCGAGGCGAGGGCCTGGCGGGTGGTGCGGCCGACACTGCGGGCGGCCTCGGTAGCGGGGCGCCACACCGCGTCGCGGACGACGTGCCCGAGGGGCGTGAGCACCGAGCGGTACGCCCAGCGCACCGGCTCGACGAAGATCCACCGGAGGAGTCTGCCGAGGAAGCGGCCGACGACGAGGGAGATGTGCCCGGCGACGCGCCAGGCGTGGCCGAGCGCGTCGCCGACCTCGCGGGCGACGACGGCGATCGCCCGTCCAACGGGGGCGAGCACGAACCGCCACAGGGCGACCGCGGGCACGACGAGGATCCAGCGGCACAGTGTCGTGACGACGGTCCACAGGCCGCGCGCCAGCCAGCCGATGCCCGCGCCGATCCCGCGCGCCGCCCAGCCGATCCCGGCGCCGATCCCGCACGCCACCCAGGCGATGCCGTGCCCGATGGGCGTCAGCACGCGCGCGTACAGCCACCCCGCCGGGATCACGATCAACACCCGCCCCAGCCAGGCCAGTCCGCGCCCGACCGGGACGACCACGTACCGCCACAGGCCCACCCACGGCCAGACGAAGACGGCCTTGAGGAGCCAGACCAGGGCGCGTCCGACACCGCGCCCGGCGAACACGGCGCCGGCGCCGATCCCCCGGGCGAGCCAGGCGATACCGTGCCCGATGGGCGTCAGCACGCGCGCGTACAGCCACCCCGCGGGGACCACGATCAACACCCGCCCCAGCCAGGCGATGCCCGCGCCGATGCCGAGCACCACGGCCGCGACGCCCCGGCCCAGCCGGCCGATTCCGGCACCGATTCCGCGCGCCACCCAGGCAATGCCGTGCCCGACCGGTGTCAGCACGCGCGCGTACAGCCACTCCGCGGGGACGACGAGCAGGACGTGGCCCAGCCAGGCGAGCCCCTTGCCGACCGGGACGAGCACATAGCGCCACAGGCCCACCCAGGGCCAGACGAAGACCGACTTGCACAGCCAGGTCAGCACGGTGGCGACGGCGCGTCCTGCCGGGCGCAGGGCCTTGAGCCACAGGAAACGGCCGCACACGGCGAGCACGTCCCACACCAGGCGCACCGGTACGACGAGCACGAGGACCACGATCCGCACCGGGACGCGGATCGCGACGGCGAGGCAGCCCTCGGCCTGCGGCGGTGCGGGCGCGGGCGGCCGCGCGGCCACCGGCTCCGCGGGCTGGGGCGGCTGCGGCCGTTTTTCCAGGTCCATGTCTTCCTAGACGCGCGGGGCGCCTGTTCGGATCCGGGCGGTGCCGATCCAGTACCGCAGCTTGCCGCCCCGCTCGTCCTCGAACATACCGCCGACCGCCTCGATGACCTTGCGTGAACCGGTGTTGTCGGTGTCGCAGGTCACCAGGACGGATTCCAGGCCGAGTTCGGCGGCGTACGGGAGGCAGGCGCGCAGCATGTCGGTGGCGTGGCCGCGGCGGCGTGCGGTGGGGCGCACGTCGTAGCCGATGTGGCCGCCGTACTCGCGCAGGAAGCGGGTGTTGATGGTGTGGCGGATGGTGAGGCGGCCGAGGTAGTCGGCACCGTCGACGTACCAGAGGGTGGTGACGGGGACGGAGTGCGGCGCCGCGGGGTGGGCGGCGGCGCGTACCTCGGCGACGTAGGACTCGAAGACGGCCCGGTCGCGCCAGCGGTCGCCGTAGCGGCGCAGGGTGCTGCCGAGCGTCGTGTCGTCGTCGGGCCCGCCCTGCCCCTCGGCCCGGAGCTCCTCCATCGCGGCGAGGTAGGAGCGGTGCACCAGGGCGGTGGGCAGGACGAGTCGCGGCATCGGGGCGCGCCGCAGCGCTACTTGACGACCGTCAGCGGCAGGAGCTTCTTGCCGGTCGGGCCGATCCGGATGTGCGTGTCCCTCTGCGGTCATACGGACCCGGCCCCGGACCTCGCCCTGCGGTCGCTCGACATGAGGGAATCGTACGCGGCGGTCGCGCACCTCAGGCGACCTCGCCTGCCGGAGTGCACCGCGCCTCCCCCGCCGCCGCCTCAGATCTTGCTCAGAAGATCCGCTCAGTGATCGACCGCACCCGCCGGGTGTCTGTACGTTTCTCCCGACCCGCCTGACCAGGCGAAAAACGAACGAGGGGGGCCTAGGTGACCGGCGACGGTTGCGCGCCGCTGCGGCAAGGTGAGCTCGGGTCGGCCAGCGCCACGCTGCCCACCAAGACGACCGGTTGGGTCTGCGCCGCGCTGTCCCTCACGTTGATGACCGGGTGCACGGGCGGCTCCGACGGGTCGGGGGAACCGGGCGGGAAGACTCGTCCGACGGTCGGCGGGAGCTCACCGGACCATGACGAGCAGAAGTGGGGCCGGCGCGTGAAGGAAGCGCTGGGGACGGAGACGATCGACGACAGCGACCCTTCGTTCGTCGAGGCCGGCCTGGAGCGCGTCAGTGACGGCCTTCATGCCCGGCCGGAGCTGACCGAGGGGACCGCGTACGAGTTGGCGGTCGCCTGTGCGGGAACGGGGAAGATCAGGCTCTCGGTCCGCGGCGGCGAACCCGCCCGGCGGACCGTGGACTGTGACGGTGTCCCGGCCACCCAGCGGACCGTGGGGCCACGGGGGCGACTGGAGATCGACGCCGAGCGGCTGTCCGGCGCCACCGGCATGGTCGGATGGCGGATCAGCAAGGCCGAGGAGTAGCCGGCGCGCCCTGCACGACGAACGAGCCGGGGACGGTGCGGTGACCGTCCCCGGCAGGTCCCGCCCTAGGGCGGGAAGCGGCTACTTGACGACCGTCAGCGGCAGGAGTTTCTTGCCGGTCGGGCCGATCTGGATGTGCGTGTCCATCTGCGGGCAGACGCCGCAGTCGAAGCACGGGGTCCAGCGGCAGTCCTCGACCTCGGTCTCGTCGAGCGAGTCCTGCCAGTCCTCCCAGAGCCAGTCCTTGTCGAGACCGGAGTCCAGGTGGTCCCAGGGCAGGACCTCCTCGTAGGTGCGCTCACGCGTGGTGTACCAGTCGACGTCGACGCCCGCCTCGGGCAGCGTCTTCGCGGCGCAGCGCATCCAGCGCTCGTAGCTGAAGTGCTCGCGCCAGCCGTCGAAGCGGCCGCCCTCCTCGTAGACCGCGCGGATGACGGCGCCGATGCGGCGGTCGCCGCGGGAGAGCAGGCCCTCGACGATGCCGGGCTTGCCGTCGTGGTAGCGGAAGCCGATCGAGCGGCCGTACTTCTTGTCGCCGCGGATCTTGTCGCGGAGCTTCTCCAGGCGGGCGTCGGTCTCCTCGGAGGAGAGCTGCGGGGCCCACTGGAAGGGAGTGTGCGGCTTGGGCACGAAGCCGCCGATCGAGACCGTGCAGCGGATGTCGTTGGAGCCGGAGACCTCGCGGCCCTTCTGGATGACGTTCATCGCCATGTCGGCGATCTGCAGCACGTCGTCGTCGGTCTCGGTGGGCAGGCCGCACATGAAGTACAGCTTCACCTGGCGCCAGCCGTTGCCGTACGCGGTCGCGACGGTGCGGATGAGGTCTTCCTCGGACACCATCTTGTTGATGACCTTGCGCATGCGCTCGGAGCCGCCCTCGGGGGCGAAGGTCAGGCCGGACCTGCGGCCGTTCCTGGTGAGCTCGTTGGCGAGGTCCACGTTGAAGGCGTCGACGCGGGTCGAGGGGAGGGACAGGCCGATCTTGTCCTCCTCGTACCGGTCGGCGAGGCCCTTGGCGACGTCGGCGATCTCGCTGTGGTCGGCCGAGGAGAGCGAGAGCAGGCCGACCTCCTCGAAGCCGGTCGCCTTCAGGCCCTTCTCGACCATGTCGCCGATGCCGGTGATGCTTCGCTCCCGCACGGGGCGCGTGATCATGCCGGCCTGGCAGAAGCGGCAGCCGCGGGTGCAGCCGCGGAAGATCTCCACGGACATCCGCTCGTGGACGGTCTCGGCGAGCGGGACGAGCGGCTGCTTGGGGTAGGGCCACTCGTCGAGGTCCATGACGGTGTGCTTGGACACGCGCCACGGCACACCGCTGCGGTTGGGCACGACGCGGCCGATGCGGCCGTCCGGGAGGTACTCGACGTCGTAGAAGCCCGGGATGTAGACCGAGCCGGTGCGCGCGAGGCGGAAGAGGACCTCCTCGCGACCGCCGGGGCGGCCCTCGGCCTTCCACTCCCGGACGATCGCCGTCATGTCGAGCACGGCCTGCTCGCCGTCGCCGATGATCGCGGCGTCGATGAACTCGGCGATCGGCTCGGGGTTGAAGGCGGCGTGGCCGCCCGCGAGCACGATCGGGTCGTCCAGCGTGCGGTCCTCGGCCGCCAGCGGGATGCCCGCGAGGTCCAGGGCGGCCAGCATGTTGGTGTACCCCAGCTCGGTGGAGAAGCTGAGGCCGAAGACGTCGAAGGCGCCGACCGGGCGGTGCGAGTCGACCGTGAACTGGGGGACCCGGTGCTCGCGCATCAGGGCCTCCAGGTCCGGCCACACGCTGTAGGTGCGCTCGGCGAGCACGCCCTCGCGCTCGTTGAGGACCTCGTAGAGGATCTGGACGCCCTGGTTGGGCAGTCCGACCTCGTACGCGTCCGGGTACATGAGCGCCCAGCGGACGTCGCAGGAATCCCACGGCTTGACGGTGGAGTTCAGCTCACCGCCGACGTACTGGATGGGCTTCTGCACATGCGGGAGCAGAGCTTCGAGCTGTGGGAAGACCGACTCGGCAGACATCGCGAACCTTCATGAGCGGGCAGGGGTGACCATCAAGCGTACCCCGGCGTTCACTCGCCCAGCGCCGCCCGCACTTTCCGCCGGGACGCCTCGGCCCACACCGACGGCAGCTCCCGCTGCCGGTCCGCGCCCGCCGCCTCCTCCTGCCCGTACAGAAGCCCCCAGGTGAAGGCGGACTCCCCCGCCATGTGCGCCTGGATGGCGAGGGCCCGCAGCTCTTCCCGTGCGACCACGCTGTCCTGGTGGTCGCCGAGGACGCTCTGCACGGCCTTCATCCGTGTGGCGAACCGCTTGGCGGGCTTGCCGAGCGCCGGGACGGCGGACTCGCCGGCGTACCGGGCGCGCTTGGCGGCCTTGCGGGCGGCGTGCAGGGCCAGGTCGCGCTCGCGGCCCGGGGGCAGGGCGAGTGCGTGTTCGATACGGGCGGCGAGGCGCGCGTAGTCCTTGCGCGCCGCCTTGGGCAGCGCCTCGGCCGGCTTCTCGGCGGCGGCGGGGCGCAGCGGGGGCGCGGCGAGCAGCGCGTCGAGGGTGTTCAGGAGGGTGAGGTAGCGCTTGGACTCCAGGACGGCGACGGTGCGGCCGCGGGCGCCGGTGCGGCGGGCGACGTCCCAGAGGCGCAGCCGTCCGCGCACGGGCCCCAGGAGCAGGGTGGCGGGCAGCGCGTCGACGCGGCCGGCGAGGCGCGCGGCGAGGACCTCCTGGTCGCGGGCGACGCCCAGCTCGCCCGCCAGCCACTTGAGCTCGTCGCCCACCGGGTCGGTGACGGTGCGGTCGAGGATCTTCCGGTACGACTTGAAGGCGCTGCGCAGCTTGCGGGTGGCGACGCGCATCTGGTGCACGGCGTCGGGCAGGTCACGGCGGACGGCGGGGTCGAGGGAGACGATCGCGTCGCACTGGGCGCGGAGGTAGCCGAGGACGTGGTCCCCGGCGCTGCCGGTCCCCTCGGCCGCGGTCGCGCGCACCGCCGCCGCGACGGCCTCGCTCCTGCCGGCCTTCTTGCCGCCGCCCACGACGGTCTCGGTACGGGCCCGGCCGGTTTCGCCGTCCCCGGGCGCGGTCTCCGCGAGCGCCCTGGCCAGCTTGGACGGCGATGCGGAGCGGCGGACGCCCGCCTTGCGCAGCTTCTTCTCGACCTTGTCGAGGAGCGCGGGATCGGCGCCGTCGGCCAGCTCCACCTCGGCCTCGGTCCACTCGGCGGTGCCGGTGGTGTCGGTGAGCCGTTCGGCGAGCACCCGGTCGACGGCGAACTCGGCGAGCAGGGTGCCGTCCGCGTCGACGAGGTGGCGACGCGTACGGGTGGACAGCAGCCGGACGACGGGGACGAGGTCGGCGCCGCGCACCCGGGAGCGCACGAGGCCGGCGAGGTCGCGGGGCACGGCGTCGGAGAGCGGCGCGTGGATCTCGTCGCGCACGCCGTCGGCGAGGGAGACCGGCAGCTTCAGGTGCCAGCCCTCGTCGGCGCCGCCGGTGCGGCGCCGCAGGGTGACCGATCCGGCGGCCAGGCGCTGGTCGGCCGTGTCCCAGTAGACGGCGTCCAGTTCCACGACGCCTCTGTCGACGACGTCCGCGACCCCGGCCACACCGGTCAGGTCGGGCAGCGTCGCGTCCGCCCCGACGTCGTACTTCCGCTCGATCTCGCGCTTCGTCTCCGCCATGAGTTGAATCTAGACGCGAAAGACGACGGCAAACATGGCCCGGACGGACCAGGGCCCTTCCCGGGACCTCCCGTACGGATCAGGCCGACAGCGGTCGTTGCACCTTGATCGACTGGAGCAGGCCGACGGCCACCCAGACCGCGAACATCGACGAACCCCCGTAGCTGACGAAGGGCAGCGGAAGGCCCGCGACCGGCATGATGCCGAGGGTCATCCCGATGTTCTCGAAGGACTGGAAGGCGAACCAGGCGATGATGCCGGCGGCGACGATCGTGCCGTACAGCTCGGTCGTCTCGCGGGCGATGCGGCAGGCACGCCAGAGCACGACGCCGAGCAGCAGCAGGATCGCGCCCGCGCCCACGAAGCCGAGCTCCTCGCCGGCGACCGTGAAGACGAAGTCCGTCTGCTGTTCGGGGACGAACTGCCCGGTGGTCTGGGAGCCCTTGAACAGCCCGGTGCCGGTGAGACCGCCGGAGCCGATCGCGATGCGCGCCTGGTTGGTGTTGTAGCCGACGCCCGCCGGGTCGAGCGCGGGGTTGGCGAAGGCCGCGAAGCGGGCGATCTGGTAGTCGTCGAGGACGCCCAGCTGCCATATGGCGACGCCACCGGCGACGCCCGTGCCGAGCAGCCCGAACACCCAGCGGTTGGAGGCGCCGGAGGCGAGCAGCACGCCGAGCACGATCATCGCCATCACCATGACCGAACCGAGGTCCGGCATGAGCATCACGATCGCCACCGGCACGGCGGCGAGGCCGAGGGCCTGCAGCACGGTGCGGTGGTCGGGGATGTCCTTGTCGCCCGCGTCGACACGGGCCGCGAGCAGCATCGCCATGCCCAGGATGATCGTGATCTTCACGAACTCGGAGGGCTGGAGCGAGAAGCCGCCGCCGAGCACGATCCACGCGTGCGCGCCGTTGATCGTCGCGCCCAGCGGGGTGAGGACGAGCAGCACCAGGAAGACGGAGATGCCGTAGAGGATCGGCACGGCCGTGCGCAGCGTGCGGTGGCCGAGCCAGACGGTGCCGATCATCAGGGCGAAGCCGATGCCGGTGTTCAGGAGGTGCTTGAGCGCGAAGGAGTACGGGTCGTCGCCGACGAGCTCGGTGCGGTTGCGGGTCGCGGAGTAGACGAGCGCGGTGCCGATCCCGGAGAGCGCGATCGCCGCGCACAGCATCGGCCAGTCGAGCCGGCGCACCATGGAGTCGCGGGCCAGCAGTCGCGAGACCCCGGAGCGCTCGGGCCCGTACCCGGAGACGGAGAAGCCGTTGCCGGTCATCAGTCCCGCCTCCACTTCTCGGCCGGGGGTCCGGCCAACTGCTGCTGCTCGGCGGGCGGCTTGGGCGCCGTCGGCTTGTACGGCTTGATCTTCGGGGGCTTGATGGAGCCGTCGGTCTCGATCTTCGGCAGCTTCTTCTGCGGCTCGGGCAGCAGCGCCTTCTTCGGGTCCTGCTTGCCGTCGTCGTCCAGGCCGTAGATCGCGTTGTAGATCTGCCGCACGGCGGGTCCCGAGGCGCCGGAACCCGTACCGCCCTGGGAGATCGTCATGATGATCGTGTAGTCCTTGGTGTACGTCGCGAACCACGAGGTGGTCTGCTTGCCGTAGACCTCGGCCGTACCGGTCTTGGCGTGCATCGGGATCTTCTTCTGCGGCCATCCCTGGAAGCGCCAGGCCGCGGTGCCGCGGGTCGCGACGTCGGCGAGGGCGCCGTCCAGGTCCTTCTGCAGCTTGGCGTCGATCGGCAGCCTGCCGTGCGACTTGGGGGCGATCTCCTCGACCTGCTTGCCGTCGGCGCTGACGATCGCCTTGCCGACGGTGGGGTCGTGCAGGGTGCCGCCGTTGGCGATGGCGGAGTAGATCGTCGCCATCTGTATCGGCGTGACGAGGGTGTCGCCCTGGCCGATGGAGTAGTTGACGGAGTCACCGGCGCGCATCTTCATGCCTTCGAGGCAGTTCTCGTAGGCGATGCGCTCGGCGTAGTCGCCGCCGGTCTTCTTGCCCTGCTTGCACCAGGCGTCCTTGTTGGCCTTCCAGTAGTCCTTCTTCCACTGGCGGTCGGGGACGCGGCCGGTGACCTCGTTGGGCAGGTCGATGCCGGTCTCCTTGCCGAGACCGAACTGGTGGGCGGTCTTGTAGAACCAGTCCTTGGGGTGCTTGGCCGGCTTGTTGCCGCCGTCCTTGTTCCACTGGTCGTGCGACAGCTTGTAGAAGACGGTGTCGCAGGAGACCTCGAGGGCCTGGCCGAGGGTGATGTTGCCGTGGCCCTTGGACTCGTAGTTCTGGAAGGTCTGGCCGCCGATGGAGTACGAACTGGGGCACGGGTAGCGGCCGTTGAAGTCGTAGCCCGCGTGGACCGCGGCGGTGGTCGGGATGACCTTGAAGATCGAGCCGGGGGCGGCCTGGCCCTGGATGGCGCGGTTGAGCAGCGGGTAGTTGGACTGCTTGCCGGTGAGCCGGGCGTAGTCCTTGCCGGAGATGCCGCCGACCCAGGCGTTCGGGTCGTACGTCGGGTTGGACGCCATGGAGACGACGCGGCCGGTCTTGTTCTCCATGACGACGACGGCGCCCGCGTCGGCCTTGTAGTTCTCGCCGGTGTTCTTGTCGAACTCCTTGCGGGCCTTCTTCATCGCGTCGTTCAGCCAGTACTCGGAGACGGCCTGCACGCGCGCGTCGATGCTGGTGACCACGTTGGCGCCGGGCTTGGCCTCGTCGGACTCGGCCTTGCCGATGACGCGGCCGAGGTTGTCGACCTCGTAGCGGGTGACGCCCGCCTTGCCGCGCAGCTGCTTGTCGTACGTGCGCTCCAGGCCGGAGCGGCCGACCATGTCGGAGCGGAGGAACGGCGAGTCGGTGTCCTTGGCCTTGTTGATCTCGTCGTCGGTGACGGGCGAGAGGTAGCCGAGCACCTGTGCGGTGTTGGACTTGCCGGGGGCGGCGTAGCGGCGGACGGCGGTGGGCTCGGCGGTGATGCCGGGGAAGTCCTCGGAGCGCTCGCGGATCTGCAGGGCCTGCTTGGGCGTGGCCTCGTCGGTGATCGGGATGGGCTGGTACGGCGAGCCGTTCCAGCAGGGCTGCGGCGTCTTGGCGTCGCAGAGGCGGACCTTGCCCTCGACCTCTTCGGGCTTCATGTCGAGCACGTCGGCGAGCTTGGCGAGGACCGCCTTGCCGTCGTCCTTCATCTTCATCAGGTCGGTGCGGGACGCGGAGACGACGAGGCGGGTCTCGTTGTCGGCGATCGGCACTCCGCGGGCGTCCAGGATCGAGCCGCGCACGGCGGGCTGGACGACCTGCTGGACGTGGTTGCCGGAGGCCTCCTCGGCGTACTCGTCGCCGTTGCGGACCTGGAGGTACCAGAGGCGGCCGCCGAGGGTGAGCAGGAGGGAGAAGACGAGGATCTGGATGATGACGAGACGGATCTGGACGCGTGGGGTCCGTCCGGTCTCCGGAATGTTGGTCACTTCTTCCCTCCCCGGGGTGTGCCGTCGAAGTGAGTCGCCGTCACAGGCGCTTGACCCCCTTGATGCGCCCGGCGCGGGCGACCCGCGCCTTGGCGGCCTTGGCCCGGAGCCCGCCGCCGCGCTGGTTGCCGATGCGCAGTCCGGTGCCGGAGGAGAGCCAGCCGGCGGAGACGTCGGCCGCCTTGTTGGCGGGCGAGCCCTCCCCCAGCGGGTCGTTCTCGGCGCGCCGGGCGAGCGCGATGATCAGCGGCACCGTGAAGGGCGCGAGCATCAGGTCGTAGAGGGCCGCGGTGAACAGCAGGCCGACCAGGCCCACATGGCGCGCGGCGGTGTCCCCGACGAGCGAGCCGACGCCCGCGTACAGCAGCGTCGAGCCGATGGCGGCGCTGACGACCACGACGAGCGGGCCGGTGGCGGAGCGGAGTCTGCCGTTGTCGGGCTTGGCGAGGCCGGCGAGGTAGCCGACGACGCAGAGCACCAGCGCGTACCGCCCCGCGGCGTGGTCGGCGGGTGGCGCGAAGTCGGCGAGGAGTCCGGCGCCGAAGCCGACGAGGGCGCCGCCGACGTGGCCGTAGACCAGGGCGAGGCCGAGGACGGTGAGCAGCACCAGGTCGGGTACCGCGCCCGGCAGCTGGAGCCGGGCGAGCACGCAGACCTGGACGACCAGGGCGACGACGACGAGGGCGGTGGACAGCAGGATTCGGTTGAGGCGCATGGATCCGGTCTCCTACTGCTCGTTGCCGTCGCCGGCGCCGTCGGCCGGGGGCTGTCCGGACGGGGTGGCCGTGACGGTCACCGTCGGGGTCGGCTTGGGCTTCTCGGGCTTCTTCGGCAGGACGGTGTCGCGCGGGTCCTCGCGCGGCGCCTCGACGACGACACCGACGATGTCGAGCTTGGTGAACCCGACGTACGGCTTCACGTAGACGGTGCGGGTGAGGTCGCCGCCGGAGGGGTCGACGCGGACGACCTCGCCGACCGGCACGCCGGGCACGAACGGCTTGTCCTTGCGGGAGCCGAAGGTGACGAGCCGGTCGCCCTTCTTGACCTCGGCCTTGCCGTTGAGCAGCTGCACGGACAGGTCGCGGTCGCCCTGGCCGGTGGCGAAGCCGAGCTCGTCGCTCTTCTCCATGCGGGTGCCGACGGTGAAGTCGGGGTCGTTGGCGAGCAGCACGGTCGCGGTGTCGGGGCCGACCGTGGTGACGCGGCCGACCAGGCCCTCGCCGTTCAGGACGGTCATGTCGCGCTTGAGTCCGTCCTTCGCGCCGGCGTCGATGGTGACGGTCCAGGAGAAGCCCTGGGCCGCTCCTATCCCGATGACCTCGGCGCCCTTGATGCCGTACTGCCCGGCGCCCGCCTTCTTCAGCATGCTGTCGAGCTGCTGCACCCGGCTGCGGTTGCGGTCGTCGCTGCCGAGCTTCGCCTTCAGGGCGGCGTTCTGCCGCTCCAGCTCGGCGATGCGGTTGTGACGCTCTCCGGAGTCGCGTACCGCGCCGATGGCGTTGCCGATCGGGTCGACGGCGGAGGACATGCCCTCCTCGACCGGACCGAACACCGTCGCGGCGGCCCGGCGGGCACCGTCGACCGGCGAGTCCTCGCCGCCGCGGATGTCCACCGTGATCAAAGCGAACGCGATGGCGACCAGCAGCACCAGGAGCAGCCGACTCTCTCGTGTGTCCCTCACGTGCGGCGGCGTGCCTTCCTCGATCGGATTCCGTGGAGTCTGCGGGATCCACGGGTTTCGGGGGAATTCTTCTGCTGTGCCTCTATATCAACGATCCGCCGCACGAGAGGGCAGGCACTCGTACGGCGGATGTCGGCGCGTCAGATCATCTGCGCGGCTGGGCGTCAAGCACCTGCTGCAACGCCTCGAACTCCTCGACACACTTTCCGGAGCCCAGCGCCACGCTGTCGAGCGGGTCCTCGGCGATGTGGATCGGCATGCCGGTCTCCCGGCGCAGCCGCTCGTCGAGGCCGCGCAGCAGAGCGCCGCCACCGGTGAGAACGATGCCGCGGTCCATCACGTCACCCGACAGTTCCGGCGGGCACTTGTCGAGGGTGGTCTTGACCGCGTCCACGATCGCGTTGACCGGCTCCTCGATGGCCTTGCGGACCTCGGCCGCGGAGATCACGACGGTCTTGGGCAGCCCGGAGACCAGGTCGCGGCCGCGGATCTCGGTGTGCTCGTCGGCGTCCATGTCGTACGCCGAACCGATGGTGATCTTGATCTGTTCGGCGGTGCGTTCGCCGAGGAGGAGGGAGTACTCCTTCTTGATGTGCTGGATGATCGCGTTGTCCAGCTCGTCGCCGGCGACGCGGATCGACTGTGCCGTGACGATTCCGCCGAGCGAGATGACGGCGACCTCGGTGGTGCCGCCGCCGATGTCCACCACCATGTTGCCGGTGGCCTCGTGGACCGGCAGGCCGGATCCGATGGCCGCGGCCATGGGCTCCTCGATGATGTGCACCTGGCGCGCGCCGGCCTGCGAGGAGGCCTCGATGACGGCGCGGCGCTCGACGCCCGTGATGCCCGAGGGCACGCAGACGACGACGCGCGGACGGGCGAGGTAGCGGCGCTTGTGGATCTTCAGGATGAAGTAGCGCAGCATCCGCTCGGTGATCTCGAAGTCGGCGATGACGCCGTCCTTCAGCGGGCGCACCGCGACGATGTTGCCGGGCGTGCGCCCGATCATCTTCTTCGCCTCGGCGCCGACCGCGAGGATGCCACCGGTGTTGGTGTTGATCGCGACGACGGACGGCTCGTTGAGTACGATCCCCCGACCCCTGACGTACACCAGCGTGTTGGCGGTCCCGAGGTCGACAGCCATGTCACGGCCGATGAACGACATGTTGTTCCCCATGAGGATGCGTCTGGCCTTCCCTATTGGAGCGTTTGATGGCTTTTTAGGTAGGCGAGGTGGGTGCTGTGTGGCAGTGGAGGCTTCCATCGTAGTCTCGGCTGCGCGAACACGGCGCTAGGGTCTTCGCCATTGTCAGCAGATGATGCGTCGCCTCGCCTTTTCAGACGTGCCATCGGTGGCATGGGTTCCCCCGATCGGGGCTGCATATGCCAAGGGACGGCCGAAATCAACCGGCCGTCCCCGCTCCGCCGCGACCCCGTCCTGACGCCACGTCAGAAAATACTGACGAAGTCTTTCCGTTCCCGGGCCGCGCCGTCCCGTCGGCTTGACGGGCAGGTCAGACGAGACCCGGGAAGAAGATCTTCAGCTCGCGCTCGGCGGACTCCTCGGAGTCCGAGGCGTGGATCAGGTTCTCCCGGACGATGGTGCCGAAGTCGCCGCGGATGGAGCCGGGCGCCGCGGCGATCGGGTCGGTCGGCCCCGCGAGCGCGCGCACGCCCTCGATGACCCGCTCGCCCTCGACGACGAGCGCGACGACCGGCCCGGACGACATGAAGGCGACCAGCGGCTCGTAGAAGGGCTTGCCCTTGTGCTCGCCGTAGTGCTGCTCCAGGGTGTCCTGGTCCAGCGGGCGCAGCTCCAGCGCGGAGATCGTCCAGCCCGCCTTGCGCTCGATGCGGCCGATGATCTCTCCGATCAGACCACGACGGACGGCGTCGGGCTTCAGCAGGACGAGGGTGCGCTGGCTCATGTGCGGCTCCAAGAGGTGTTCTCGCGGTCTTCACGATCTTTACGACCACGGGGGATGACCGGCACGATACCGAGCCGCCCGGGAGCCGTGTGCCGCAGGGCGCGGGGTCAGGCCGCCTCGGCCTCGGCGGCCTGCGCGGCGAACCGGGCCTTGGCCTCGTCGACCTTGCGGCCGAAGTGGACCGACGCCCACCACAGGGCGGCGAAGACCGCGCCGAGGAAGAACATCGTCGGCACCACGAAGCCGCTCGCGATCAGCGCGATCTGCAGGGCCCAGCCGAGCTGCACCCCGCCGGGCCGGGTGATCATTCCGCAGAGCAGGAGGCTCAGCAGCATCGCGACGCCGCAGACCGTCCAGACCGTGCCCATGGACAGGTCCTCGTCCTTCATGGCGACCAGACCCGCGAAGCCGATCACGAAGAACTCGCCGATCAGCGTCGAAGCACAGAGCATACGCACAGGAATCAACCCCTCCCCAGGAGCAGTCGGGCCTCGCCGACCGTGATGACGGAACCGGTGACGAGGACTCCGCCGCCGGCGTACTCCCCCTCTTCCTCCGCGAGGGTGATGGCCGCCTCCAGGGCGTCGTCCAGACGCGGCTCGACCTGCACGCGGTCGTCGCCGAAGACCTCGACGGCGAGGCCGGCGAGGGTGTCCGCGTCCATCGAGCGGTGGCTGGAGTTCTGCGTGACGACGACCTCGGCGAAGATCGGCTCGAAGGCCTCCAGGAGGCCCTTCACGTCCTTGTCGCCGCTCGCGCCGACCACGCCGATGAGCCGGCTGAAGTCGAAGACCTCGCTGATCGCGGCGGCGGTGGCGCGGGCACCCGCCGGGTTGTGCGCGGCGTCCAGGACGACGGTGGGCGAGCGGCGCACCACCTCCAGGCGGCCGGGCGAGGCGACCGACGCGAAGGCCTTGCGGATCGTGTCGATGTCCAGCGGGCGGGCGTGCTGCGAGCCGATGCCGAAGAACGCCTCGACGGCGGCGAGCGCCACCGCGGCGTTGTGCGCCTGGTACTCGCCGTGCAGCGGCAGGAAGATCTCCTCGTACTCCCCGCCGAGGCCGCGCAGCGTCAGGAGCTGGCCGCCGACCGCCACCTGGCGGGAGACGACGCCGAACTCCAGGCCCTCGCGGGCGACCGTCGCGTCCGCCTCGACGGCCTTCTTCAGGAGTACCTGCGCGGCGTCCACCGGCTGCTGGGCCATGATCACCGTCGAGTCCGGCTTGATGATGCCGGCCTTCTCCTTGGCGATCTCGCCGGGCGTGGAGCCGAGGCGGTCCGTGTGGTCCAGGTCGATGGGGGTGATGACGGCGACCGAGCCGTCGATCACGTTCGTCGCGTCCCAGCTGCCGCCCATGCCGACCTCGACGACGGCCACGTCGACCGGGGCGTCCGCGAAGGCCGCGTACGCCATGCCGGTGAGGACCTCGAAGAAGGAGAGGCGGTACTCCTCCCTGGCGTCGACCATCTCCACGTACGGCTTGATGTCCTGGTAGGTCTCGACGAAGCGCTCGGCCTCCATCGGGGAGCCGTCCAGGCTGATCCGCTCGGTGATCGACTGCACATGCGGCGAGGTGTACCGCCCGGTGCGCAGGTCGAAGGCGGAGAGCAGCGCCTCGACCATGCGGGCCGTGGACGTCTTGCCGTTGGTGCCCGTGATGTGGATCGAGGGGTACGCGCGCTGGGGCTCGCCGAGCACGTCCATCAGCGCGGCGATGCGGCGGACGGAGGGCTCCAGCTTGGTCTCGCCCCAGCGGCCCGCGAGCTCCGTCTCCACCTCGCGCAGCGCCTTGTCCACCTCCGGGTCGGTGGGCCGGGCGGGGATGTCGCCCTCGGGCGGGCCCGCCTGGGTGCGCAGGGTGCGGCTGCCGGCCTCGATCACCGCGAGGTCGGGATCGCGGTCCGTCTCGGCACCGACGATCTCGTCGAAGGGGTCGCCGTCGGCGGAGCGGCCGGCGCTGTCGTCGTGCGGGGGGAACTCACTCACGTACGCCAGTCTACGGAGCGCCACCGACACGCGCCGTCAGGACCTCCGGGTCGGCCCCGGAGGCCTTCGTCGGGACCTTCGGCCCGTCCGTTTCGGGACCTTGGTCCCTCCGCTTCCGTCGGCCGCCCGGCAAACTTGGCGATCATGGACATAGGTATCGACCTCGGCACTGCGAACACCCTCCTCTACGTGCGCGGCAAGGGGATCGTGCTCAACGAGCCGTCCGTCGTCGCCGTCCGGGCCGACCGGGGAGGCAGGAGCGGGGTGCTCGCCGTGGGCACCGAGGCCAAGGAGACGATCGGGCGCACCCCCGGGTCCATCACCGCCATCCGTCCGCTGCGGGACGGCGTGATCAGCGACTACGAGGCCGCCGAGGAGATGATCCGGCACTTCGTGCGCAAGGCCGTGCCGGGGCGCCGGCCCCGTACCCGCATGGTGGTGTGCGTGCCGAGCGGGGTCACGCCCGTGGAGCGGCGCGCGATCGTGCACGCCGCGCAGCGGGCCGGGGCGCGGGCCGTGCACATCGTGGAGGAGCCGATGGCGGCGGCCATCGGGGCGGGCCTGCCGGTCGCCGAGCCGCGCGGCTCCATGGTCGTCGACATCGGCGGCGGCACGACCGAGGTCGCGGTGATCTCCCTGGGCGGCATCGTCACGGCGCAGTCGCTGCGGGTGGGCGGCGACCGGCTCGACACGGCCATCACCGACTACGTGCGCAAGGAGCACTCGCTGCTCATCGGGGAGCGCACCGCCGAGGACATCAAGGTCGGCATCGGCTCCGCGTGGCCCGTGCCGGGCGAGGACGCCCTGGAGATGCGGACGTTCACCGTGCGGGGCCGGGAGAAGGTGGGCGGCCTGCCGAAGACCGTCGACCTGACGGCGCGTGAGGTGCGGGCCGCGCTGGACGAGCCGGTCGAGCAGATCATCGCCGCGGTCAAGACGACGCTGGAGGAGTGCCCGCCGGAGCTGTCCGGCGACATCATGGAGCACGGGATCGTGCTCACCGGGGGCGGGGCGCTGCTCCCCGGCCTCGACCTGCGGATCGCGTCCGGCACGGGGATTCCCGTCTTCGCCGCGGAGGATCCGCTGGACAGCGTGGCCATGGGGTGCGGGAAGTGCGTGGAGGACTTCGACGGCCTGGAACGGGTGATGTCAGCGGCGTAGGCCTCCCGGCCGGGGTGACGGTTCCTCGTCTGCGGCCCGGTGGGGGTTACTCGCGCAGTTCCCCGCGCCCCTTGGTTACCTTGCCGCCCCGCCACCCCTCAGGGTCCTGCCCCCAGGGGTGGGGGTTCACCTGCGGGACGGTGGGGGTTGCTCGCGCAGTTTCCCGCGCCCCCGAGTCACCCTGCGGCCCCGTCGCCCTCAAGGCACCGGACCAGGTGGACCGCCCAGGGGCGCGGGGAACTGCGCGAACGGCCCCCACCGGGCCGCAGGTGACGGACGAGCCTCAAGCCCCCGTCAGTTCGCCCGGCGAGAGGGTGGCCCGCACCTCGTACACGTCCTCCCGCGGCCCCGCCGCGAACGTGCCGCCCACCGCGCGGATCCGTTCCGCCATCCCCGCCGTGCCGGTGCCCGCGGAGACCGGCGCGGCGGCGGGGGCCGCGGTGGGCAGCGGGTTGCTGACCGTGATCTCCAGACGGTCACCCCGCAGCGCCACCCGCACCGTCACCTTCTCCCCCGGCGCGTGCTTCGCCGCGTTCGTCAGGCACTCCTGGACCACCCGGTGCACCGCCGCCTGGCGCAGCGGCGAGAGGCGGTGCGCCGCGTCGTCGATCACCAGGTCGACGGGGCTGCCCGCGCGGCCGCTGCGCTCGGCGAGCCCGGGCAGCGCGTCGAGCCCGGGCGTCGGGGCGCCGTCGGTGCCGCGCTGCACGATGATCTCGTTCAGCATCCGGTGCGCACTGCGCGCCGTCTCCGAGAGCTCATCGAACTCGTGCTCGAAGGCGCCGCCCGTGGCCCGCCGCGCCAGCACCTGGGAGCGCACGCTCAACAGGGTCAGCTCCCGGCCCACGAAGTCGTGCACGTCCCGCGCGATGCGCACCCGCTCCTGCTGGACAGCGTGCAGCGCGTCCGTCTCCGCGCGCTGCGCGGCCAGGGCCTGGACCAAGTCCTGCCGGTTCGCCGCGACGCCGACGCCCGCCGCGAGCACCCCGATCGGGACGACCAGGCTCAGGAAGGAGCCGATCGTGGACCCCCGGTGCACCGGCCAGCCGGGCAGGTTGAACATGACGAAGGCGAACCCGACGTAGCCGATCACCCCGAGCGTGCCCGCCAGCCGCCCCCGGTAGCGGCCCAGGGAGTACAGCACGAACTGGGCCAGCGTCAGCTCGTGCAGCCAGCCCAGGAAGAGCAGGGCGATCGCGTACGTCAGCCAGGGCAGCCTGCGCCGCACCAGCAGGGTGGCGGCGCCGGCCGCGAGGGCCAGGACGGCGAGCGGGCCGTTGAGGGAGTTGTCCGCCTCGGCGAGGCCGGGGACGTCCAGGCTCATCAGGGCGAAGGCGCTGAGCGCCGTGAGCACGTCCAGCGCGCGCGGTGCCCGGGACCAGCGGTCGACGAGACGGCCGACCGGGGCCGCCGCCTGGCGTATCGCCTGGGCGGCGGGCAGGGTGCGCATGCCTTCCATCATCCAAGGTCTTTCGGCCCGTTCCACCGGACCTAGGTCCTTGATTTGGTGATATGGCGCACCCCGGCCCTTTGTGGGTGATAGTGCCGGTCCCTGCACACAACGGGTGTCCTTTCGGCGCGGCTGCCGCGCCCCGACACCACAAAGGGGTCAAATCGGACCATGTGGTATGCCCAGAATCCCGCCAGGCGCACCCATCAGCTCGCCGGCGACGCCGGGGTCCTCCTGTGGACCGCGCTGTGGGCCGCCGCCGCCGTGCTGACGTACCGGCTGGCCTGCCTGCTCGCCCTCCCCCGCGCCCTGCAGCAGCACAGCGCGCCGCTGCCGCTGGTCGGCGGCCGGGTGGACATCGCCCTGCGGCGCGTCGCCGACGCCGTCGACGCGATGGATCCCGTGGTCGTGCGGACCGCCGTGGCCGTGGGCGCGGTCGCCCTCTTCGTCCTGCCCGTCGGCCTCGTCCTGGCGGCCTGGCTGCCGCGCAGGCTGCGCTGGATCCGGCAGGCGGGCGCCGCCCGTGACCTCGCCGCCTCCGACGACGGCCGCGAGCTGCTCGCCCTGCGCACCCTGCTCAGACCGCTCCACGAGGTGGCCGCCACCGCGGGCAACATCGCGGGCGCGACCCCCGGCAGCCTCGCCGAGGGCTGGCGCAACGGCGATCCGCAGACCCTCGACGCGCTCGCCGAGGCGGAGCTCGAACGGCTCGGCCTCGATCTGGTGCCGCAGCCCCCGGAGGAGCTCGGCCCCATCGGCCGGCAGGCCACAGGACCGATGGCCGAGTCCATCACCTGAGGCCGCGGCGGGACACGCGAAGGCCCCGGGACCGCTGCCGGTCCCGGGGCCTTCGTGTGCGTACGCGGCGCTAGGCGGCCGGCAGCGCCTCCAGCTGCGCCTGGAGGCGGGCGATGTCGCCCTCGGCCTTGGTGAGGCGGCCACGGATCTTGTCGACCACGTTGTCCGGCGCCTTGGCGAGGAACGCTTCGTTGCCCAGCTTCGCCTCGGCCTGCGCCTTCTCCTTCTCGGCGGCGGCGAGGTCCTTGGCGAGGCGCTTGCGCTCGGCCGCGACGTCGATCGTGCCGGACAGGTCGAGCGCGACCGTGGCGCCGGAGACCGGCAGCGTCGCCGTCGCCGTGAAGGCGTCGCCCTCCGGCTGCAGGCGCAGCAGCTGGCGGATGGCCGCCTCGTGCGGGGCGAGCGCCGTACCGTCCAGGGTCAGCCGGGCCGGGACCTTCTGGCCCGGCTGCAGGCCCTGGTCGGCGCGGAAGCGGCGGACCTCGGTGATGACCTGCTGGAGCGTCTCGATCTCGCGCTCGGCGCCCGCGTCGCGGAAGCCGCTGTCGGAGGGCCAGTCGGCGATGACGAGCGACTCGCCGCCGGTCAGCGCCGTCCAGAGCGTCTCGGTGACGAACGGGACGATCGGGTGGAGCAGGCGCAGGGTGACGTCGAGGACCTCGCCGAGGACGCGGGCCGACACCTTCGCGCCCTCGCCGCCCGCCATGAACGTCGTCTTGGACAGCTCCACGTACCAGTCGAAGACCTCGTCCCACGCGAAGTGGAAGAGGGCGTCGGAGAGCTTGGCGAACTGGAAGTCGTCGTAGAGCGCGTCGACTTCGGCGACCGTCGCGTTCAGGCGGGAGAGCACCCAGCGGTCGGTGGCGGACAGCTGCTCGGCCGGGGGCAGCTCGCCCTCGATCGTGGCGCCGTTCATCATCGCGAAGCGCGTGGCGTTCCAGATCTTGTTGGCGAAGTTGCGCGAGCCCTGGACCCAGTCCTCGCCGATCGGCACGTCGGTGCCTGGGTTGGCGCCGCGGGCCAGCGTGAAGCGCAGGGCGTCCGAGCCGTACTTGTCCATCCAGTCCAGCGGGTTGACCGCGTTGCCGAAGGACTTCGACATCTTCTTGCCGAACTGGTCGCGGACCATGCCGTGCAGCACGATCGTGTGGAACGGCGGGGTGCCGTCCATCGCGTACAGGCCGAACATCATCATCCGGGCGACCCAGAAGAAGAGGATGTCGTAGCCGGTGACCAGGACGGAGTTCGGGTAGAACTTCGCGAGCGATTCGGTCTGCTCGGGCCAGCCCAGCGTGGAGAACGGCCACAGACCCGACGAGAACCACGTGTCGAGCACGTCGTTGTCCTGCGTCCAGCCCTCGCCGGTGGGCGCCTCGTCGTCGGGGCCGACGCAGACGACCTCGCCGTTCGGGCCGTACCAGACGGGGATGCGGTGGCCCCACCACAGCTGGCGCGAGATGCACCAGTCGTGGAGGTTGTCGACCCAGTCGAAGTACCGCTTCTCCATCTCCTGCGGGTGGATCTTGACCTTGCCGTCGCGGACCGCGTCACCGGCGGCCTTCGCGAGCGGGCCGACCTTGACCCACCACTGCATGGACAGGCGCGGCTCGATGGTGGTCTTGCAGCGCGAGCAGTGGCCGACCGAGTGGGTGTACGGGCGCTTCTCGGCGACGATGCGGCCCTCGGCGCGCAGCGCGCCGACGATGGCGGAGCGGGCCTCCAGGCGGTCCAGGCCCTGGAAGGGGCCGGGCACGGTGATGACCGCGTGCTCGTCCATGACGGCGATGTTCGGCAGGCTGTGGCGCTGGCCGATCTCGAAGTCGTTCGGGTCGTGCGCGGGCGTCACCTTGACGGCGCCGGTGCCGAACTCGGGGTCGACGTGCTCGTCGGCGACGACGGGGATCGTGCGGTCGGTCAGCGGCAGCTTGATCTGCTTGCCGACCAGGTGCTTGTACCGCTCGTCCTCGGGGTGGACGGCGACGGCGGTGTCACCGAGCATCGTCTCGGCGCGGGTGGTGGCGACGACGATGGTGTCGTCCCCCTCCCCGTACTTCATGGAGACGAGCTCGCCGTCGTCGTCCTGGTACTCGACCTCGATGTCCGAGATCGCCGTCAGACAGCGCGGGCACCAGTTGATGATGCGCTCGGCGCGGTAGATCAGCTCGTCGTCGTAGAGCTTCTTGAAGATGGTCTGGACGGCCTGCGAGAGGCCCTCGTCCATGGTGAAGCGCTCGCGCTCCCAGTCGACGCCGTCGCCGAGGCGGCGCATCTGGCCGGAGATCTGGCCGCCGGACTCGCCCTTCCACTTCCAGACGCGCTCGATGAACGCCTCGCGCCCGAGGTCGTGGCGGGACTTGCCCTCCTTGGCGAGCTCGCGCTCCACGACGTTCTGCGTGGCGATGCCGGCGTGGTCCATGCCCGGCTGCCAGAGCGTCTCGTGGCCCTGCATGCGCTTGCGGCGGGTGAGGGCGTCGATCAGCGTGTGCTCGAAGGCGTGGCCCAGGTGGAGCGCGCCCGTGACGTTCGGCGGGGGGATGACGACGGTGTACGGGGGCTTCTCGCTCTTCTCGTCGGCGGAGAAGTAACCGCGTTCTACCCAGCGCTCGTACAGCGGCCCCTCTACCTCGGCCGGCGCGTACTGGGTCGGCAGTTCGGGAGTGGTCGCTGGGGGCTGCTGCTGAGCGTTCTCGGTCACGCGGTCAGTTTAGAGGGGCCGGGGAGCGGTCCCGAAACCGGAATGTGCGGCATCGCTTGTCCGGCGGGGCACCACGCGGGCCGAACGTCGGTCACGATGGCCGGGACACGTCAGCGTTCGGAGGGGGACCCGCGCCATGAGCCACCAGCCAGGCCCGTACGACGGAGAGCAGCCGGGCCCGTACGGGGGCGGGCAGCCGGGGCCCTACGGACAGCCGCCGCAGCAGCCGGGACCCTACGGGAGTGGGCAGCCCGGCCCGTACGGGCAGCCCCCGCAGGGCCCCTACGGGCAGCAGCCCTACGGCCAGGTGCCGCCCCCGCCGCAGGGGCCGCCGACCGGTGGCAGGAAGAAGACCGGGCTCGTCATCGGGGTGGTCGTCGCCGTGCTCGCCGTCGCCGGGATCGGTTTCGGCGCGTACGCCGCGTTCGGCGGGGGCGGTTCGGCCTCCGTCGAGGACGACGGGGCGCACAAGCTGGTGCCGCCGGCCTCGGTGGGCGCGTACGAGAAGGGCGACGAAGCGGGTGCCCCCGACGGTGGTCCGCTCGGCTCCGGCGACAAGAAGAACGCCGAGGAGATCGGCATCAAGAACCCGCACAACGTGTCGGCCACGTATGAATCCGGCGCGGCCCTGAAGGGGAAGCAGATGAGCTTCCAGGGGATGTACGGCGACATCGACGACCCGGAACAGGCCGTCGACGACGGCTTCGTCAAGGCCGACGAGAACACCGAGAAGGAGTCGGCCAAGTCCACCGACGAGGGGGACGAGGTCGATCTCGTCGGCAGCCCCGAGAGCGTCGAGCCGGACGGCCTCGACGGCGCCGTCATGAAGTGCCAGACCGCCCGCATCAAGGACGGCGGCGACGAGACGAAGCTGCCGATCTGCATCTGGGCCGACCACAGCACGTACGGCATCGTGTTCGGCGTCGACGTGGCGGCGATGGCGAAGGGGGACGGTGGCGGCATGGCCGTGGACGACGTCGCCGACTTCGGCGCCGACCTGCGCAAGTCGGCCCGCGTCAAGGCGTAGTGGCGCATTCGGGGAGGAAGGGCCCGGGGCGGTGCGTCGCCCCGGGCCCTCGTACGTCCGCCCTCTGGCACAGCCCTTCAACAACTGCGCATCGATCCCGCCCGGCCGTCCCGCCCTCCGCGCCCATCCGACAGGATGTTCGGCATACATAAGCATCGGGAGGGACCCCCAGTAATGAGCTACAACCAGCCGGGACCGTACGGCGGGCAGCCGCCCCAGCAGCCCGGCCCGTACGGGCAGCAGCCCCAGGCCCCGCAGCCCGGCCCCTACGGCCAGCCGCCGCAGGCCCCGCAGCCCGGTTACGGCTACCCCCCGCAGGCGCCGCAACAGGCCCCGCAGCAGGGTGGATACAGCCAGCCCCAGCAGCCCGGCCCCTACGGGCAGCAGCCCCAGGCCCCTTACGGCCAGGTCCCCCCGCAGGCCCCCTACGGGCAGCAGGCCCCGTACGGCCAGGTCCCGCCCCCGCCCCCGGGTGGCGGCAAGAAGAAGACCGGGCTCGTCATCGCGGCCGTCGCCGTGGTGGCCGCTGCGGCCGTCGGCGGCTACTTCCTGCTCGCGGACGGCGACAAGGACAGCAAGGGCGGCGGCTCGTCGAGCGTCGCGGACGGCGGCGTCAAGAACGACGGCCCGCACAAGCTGACCACGCCGCAGACGGTCATGGGCGAGTACGAGAAGGACGGGGAGGGCGACGGCGCCCCGAGCAGCATCGACCTCGACAAGGCCGAGGCAGCCGGGGTGAAGAACCCCGAGGACGTGCAGGCCAGTTACAAGTCGGGCAGCGAGGACAACCCGATGTCGCAGAAGATCCTGAGCTTCGGCGGGGTCTACGGCGACATCGAGGACCCGGAGGGCGTCGTGGACCACATGTTCACGAACGCCAAGGAGAAGAACGGCTCGTCGTCGGAGAGCGGCGGCCGCAAGATCACGCTGGTCGGCGAGCCGAAGCAGTACGAGCCCGCCGAGCTCGACGGCGCGGTCCTGAAGTGCCAGGAGATGAAGATCGCCATGGGGTCCGGCACGGGCTCCACGGGCACCTCCGCCGGCGCGGCGGGCCCGAGCGAGATGTCCGCGGCGACCTGCATCTGGGGCGACCACAGCACCATCGGCTACGTCGTCACGACGGACGTCGCGGGCGCGGTCAGCGGCAAGTCCGCCGACCTCGACGAGGCGGCGACCACCACGGCCAAGTTCCGCGGCGAGGTCCGCGTGAAGCGCTGACGCCGGCCGGGCCGGGCCCCTCCCCCCGTCCCTCACACACCTGACACCTCAGGTCCACGGGGCCCGGTCATCGGACCGGGCCCCGTTGCGTCAGGATGTCAGGGACAGATAAGCATTTCGGAGGGGGAACCCATGAGCTACAACCAGCCGGGCCCGTACGGCGGGCAGCCGCCCCAGCAGCCGGGCCCCTACGGGCAGCCGCCCCAGGGAGTCCCGCCGCAGCAGCCCGGCCCCTACGGCCAGCCGCCGCAGGCCCCGCAGCCCGGTTACGGCTACCCTCAGCAGGCTCCCCCGCCGCAGCCCGGCTACGGCTACCCCCAGCAGGCCCCGCAGCAGGGCGGCTACAGCCAGCCCCAGCAGCCCGGCCCCTACGGGCAGCCGCAGGCCCCGTACGGCCAGCAGGCGCCCTACGGGCAGGTGCCGCCCCCGCCCCCCGGCGGCGGCAAGAAGAAGACCGGCCTCATCATCGCCACCGTCGCCGTGGTCGCCGCGGCGGCTGTCGGCGGCTACCTCGTCCTCGCGGGTGGTGACGACGACAAGGGCGGCAAGAAGGACGGCTCCTCCAATGTCGCGGACGGCGGCATCAAGGACGACGGGCCGCACAAGCTGACAACGCCGGCCACGCTGCTCACCGAGTACAAGAAGGACGACAGCTCCATGGGCGGCTTCAACTCCAGCGACCTGGCGGCCGCCGAGCAGGCCGGGGTGCAGGACGCCCAGGACGTCGACGCCGGATACCAGGCGGGCGACGAGAGCAACGCCCTGTCGGCGAAGGCCCTGCAGTTCATGGGTGTCTACGGCAAGGTCTCGGACCCGGAGAAGGTCGTCGACGCCATGTTCGCCAAGGTCAAGAAGGACTCCACGGTGAACAGCTCGGACACCGGCGAACTGGTCGGCAGCCCCGAGGACTTCAGCACGGGCAAGGTCGTCCTCAAGTGCCAGGAATCCGTGCAGAAGAACGACAAGGCCACCAGTGGCGCCCCCAAGGAGATCCGCATGCCGGTCTGCATCTGGGGTGACAAGAGCACCGTCGCCGTCGTGATCTCCGTCGCGATCGCGGACGCCATGGCGGGCAAGTCCCCGTCGCTGAAGGAGGCCTCGGGCACCACGCTCAAGGTTCGCGACGAGACCCGCGTCAAGCTCTGACCGACGGGCCGACGGAGCCCGCACACGCCGAAGGGGCGCCCCGCGATCACTCGCGGGGCGCCCCTTCGGCGTACGACCCGAACAGCCCTACGGCTAGGCCGACTTCTGCTCGCCCGCGCCGCCGCCCCGCGCCTCGCGCGGCACCAGCGTCGGGTTGACGTTCGAGCGGACCACGTCGGCCGTGATGACGACGCGGGCCACGTCCTTGCGGGACGGCACCTCGTACATCACCGACTGCAGGACCTCCTCCATGATGGCGCGCAGACCGCGCGCGCCCGTCTGGCGGAGGATCGCCTGGTCCGCGATGGCCTCGAGGGCCTCGCGCTCGAAGTCCAGCTCCACGCCGTCGAGTTCGAACAGGCGCTGGTACTGCTTCACCAGCGCGTTGCGCGGCTCGACCAGGATCTGGAGCAGGGCCTCACGGTCGAGGTTGTGGACCGAGGTGATCACGGGGAGGCGGCCGATGAACTCGGGGATCATCCCGAACTTCACCAGGTCCTCCGGCATGATGTCCTCGAACTGGTCCTTCTCCTCCATCTCGCGCTTGGAGCGGATGGTGGCGCCGAAGCCGATGCCCTTCGCGCCCGCCCGCGACTCGATGATCTTCTCGAGGCCGGCGAAGGCGCCGCCCACGATGAAGAGCACGTTCGTCGTGTCGATCTGGATGAACTCCTGGTGCGGGTGCTTGCGTCCACCCTGCGGGGGAACCGACGCCGTCGTGCCCTCCAGGATCTTCAGGAGCGCCTGCTGGACGCCCTCGCCCGAGACGTCGCGGGTGATCGACGGGTTCTCGCTCTTGCGGGCGACCTTGTCGATCTCGTCGATGTAGATGATCCCGGTCTCGGCCTTCTTGACGTCGTAGTCGGCCGCCTGGATCAGCTTGAGCAGGATGTTCTCGACGTCCTCGCCGACATAGCCGGCCTCCGTCAGCGCCGTCGCGTCCGCGATGGCGAACGGGACGTTC
This sequence comes from Streptomyces sp. NPDC041122, assembly GCF_055592445.1. NCBI lineage: Bacteria > Bacillati > Actinomycetota > Actinomycetes > Kitasatosporales > Streptomycetaceae > Streptomyces > Streptomyces sp. NPDC041122. Next base: position 547,487 of record NZ_JBVIYQ010000001.1, read on the forward strand.
AGCATGCGCGCGAGCGTCTGCGCGAGGAGCGTCTTGCCGGATCCCGTCGGGCCGAGCAGCAGGATGTTGGACTTCGCGAGTTCGATCGCGTCGTCACGGCCCTGCGCGCCGCCGTTCTCTCCGGCCTGGACCCGCTTGTAGTGGTTGTACACCGCTACCGAGAGGGCCTTCTTCGCGGGCTCCTGGCCCACGACGTAGCCCTCAAGGAATTCGTAGATCTCGCGAGGCTTGGGCAGTTCCTCCCAGCGGACCTCGCTCGTCTCCGCGAGCTCTTCCTCGATGATCTCGTTACAGAGGTCGATGCACTCATCGCAGATGTACACACCGGGGCCTGCGATGAGCTTCTTGACCTGCTTCTGACTCTTTCCGCAGAACGAGCACTTGAGCAGATCGCCGCCGTCACCGATGCGTGCCACGAGGTGCTTCCCCTTCGCCTGGGAGACGCCACGTTCAGCGGCTCCTGGTGCCTCATATCCGACGGTACCTTGCCGGGCCCCCCGTTCGGGCCCCCCTTGGCACGGTTCACTTCGACGCGAGTCGTGCACAAACCGTGCCAAGGAGCGGCAGATGCTACAGCCCTGCGCTAGGCGACCGCGGAATTGTTCATCTTCCGGGTGGAGATGATCTGGTCGACCAGGCCGTACGAGAGCGCGTCCTCGGCCGTGAGGATCTTGTCGCGCTCGATGTCGTCGCGGATCTTCTCGATCGGCGTCGTGGAGTGCTTGGCCAGCATCTCCTCCAGCTGCGAACGCATCCGGAGGATCTCGTTGGCGGCGATCTCCAGGTCGGAGACCTGGCCGCGGCCGGTCTCGCTGTAGGGCTGGTGGATCAGGACGCGGGCGTTCGGCAGCGCCATGCGCTTGCCCGGCGTACCGGCCGCGAGGAGCACGGCGGCGGCGGAGGCGGCCTGGCCCATGCAGACGGTCTGCACGTCGGGCTTCACGAACTGCATCGTGTCGTAGATGGCCGTGAGCGCCGTGAACGAGCCGCCGGGGCTGTTGATGTAGATCGAGATGTCGCGGTCCGGGTCCATCGACTCCAGGCACAGGAGCTGCGCCATGACGTCGTTGGCGGACGCGTCGTCGATCTGCACGCCGAGGAAGATCACGCGCTCCTCGAAGAGCTTCGCGTACGGGTCGTACTCGCGCACGCCCTGCGAGGTGCGCTCGACGAAGCGCGGGATCACGTAACGGGACTCGGCGCTGGCGCCGGTGAACTCGGCCTGGCCGCTCTCGGCCTGCGCGCGTCCGAGGAGGCCGCTGCCGGGGAAGTTGTTCATCTCTGGTTTCTCCTGAGAAGGGAGGGGCTTGGGTGCTGGCTTCGGGGCGCTGAGCACGGGGCTCAGGCTCCGGTGCCGCCCCCGCCCGGCATGCTGGCGGCGCTGGACATGATGTCGTCGATGAGGCCGTACTCCTTGGCCTCCTGCGGGTCGAACCAGCGGTCGCGGTCCGAGTCGCGCGTGACCTGCTCGACGGTCTGGCCGGTGTGGTGTGCCGTGAGCTCGGCCATCTTCTTCTTGGTGAGCAACAGCCGCTCGGCGTGGATCTTGATGTCCGACGCGGAGCCGGCGAGGCCTGCGGACGGCTGGTGGATCAGGATCTCGGCGTTCGGCAGCGCGAAGCGCTTGCCGGGCGTACCGGCGCTGAGCAGGAACTGGCCCATCGAGGCCGCCATGCCCATCGCGATCGTCACCACGTCGTTCTTGATGTACTGCATGGTGTCGTAGATCGCCATGCCGGCCGTGATCGAGCCGCCGGGGCTGTTGATGTAGAGGTAGATGTCCTTGTCCGGGTCGGACGCAAGGAGCAGCAGCTGTGCGGTGATCTTGTTGGCAATGTCGTCGTCGACCGGCTGGCCGAGGAAAATGATCCGCTCGCCGAGCAGCCGGTTGTAGACCTGGTCGCCGAGGCCACCACCGATGGAGGGGTCGCCGGCGGCGGAGGGCATCAGATTCGTCACGTATCCACCTGCTCGTCTTACGACGGCGCCGGGCCGTCTCACGTCTTCAGCTGAGGCCTGGGGCCCCCGGGTGCTGCCAGCCTCTCCGGGCGGCTGCGGGGACTCCCCTGCCCTCGTATTCATGGACCCTAACGCTCAGCCCCGTCCGGGGAATCCCGCGAAGGCGACTGTTCGCTGTGAGCGCAGGTTCTGGCGGGGGCGCCTTGGACGGTGCGGGGCGGCCCCGTCTGGGCCGCGGGGGACGGTGCCGGGTGCGCCCCGACAGGGGCGCGGGGAACTGCGCGGTCAGCCACCGCCGGGCCGCGGGCGCGGCTGCCGCGGCAGGGGCCACGGCGGGTGCGGGTCGTTCCTGGCCGAGCGCGCAGTTCCCCGCGCCCCCAAAAGCACACCGGCCGACCGGAACGCGACCGTACCGAAGGCGCCCCGACAGGGCGCGGGGAAACGGCACCGGGGCCCCCGGGACCGCTAAGTCCTGGGAGCCCCGGTGTACGTTCGGCCGAGCCGCAGCGCTTACGCCTCGGTCTGCTCCGCCTCAGCGGCAGGCGTCTCCGTCTCGGTCTCGTCCTCGTCGTCGTCCAGGTCGACGACCTCGCCGTTGGTGTCCTTGACCGTGGCCGCCTCGACGACGACCGCGAGGGCCTTGCCGCGGGCGACCTCGCCGACCAGCATCGGGACCTGGCCGCCCTCGACGACGGCCTGGGCGAACTGGTCGGGGGACATGCCGGAGGACTGCGCGCGACGCATGAGGTGCTCGGTGAGCTCCTCCTGGTTCACGTTCAGCTTCTCCTTGTTGACGAGCTCGTCGAGGACGAACTGCGTCTTGATGCCCTTCTCGGCCTGCTCCTTGGTCTCGGCGTCGAACTCCTCCTCGCTCTTGCCCTGGATCTCCAGGTACTTCGCGAGGTCGAGGCCCATCTGGCCGAGCTGGTGGTTGACCAGGTTGTGCTTGCGGGTCTCGATCTCGTCCGCGAGGAGCTTCTCGGGGACAGGGACCTCGACCAGCTCGAGCAGCTTCTCCAGGACGCGCTCCTGGGCCTGCGTGGCCTGGTCGTACTGCTTCATGTTCTCGAGGCGCTTGCGGCTGTCCGCCTTGAGCTCGTCGAGGGTGTCGAACTCCGACGCCAGCTGCGCGAAGTCGTCGTCCAGCTCCGGCAGTTCACGCTTGGCGACCTGGGTGACCTTGACGGTGACCTCGGACTCCTTGCCGGCCGCGGAGCCGCCCTTGAGCTCGGAGGTGAAGGTGGCCTCGCCACCGGCCTCCAGGCCCTTGACGGCGTCGTCGATGCCCTCGAGGAGCTCGCCGGAGCCGATCGTGTAGGAGACGCCGGACGCGACGCCGTCCTCCAGGACCTCGCCCTCGACCTTGGCCTCCAGGTCGATCGTCACGACGTCGCCGTCCTCGGCGGCACGCTCGACCGGGGACGTGGAGGCGAAGCGCTCGCGCAGCTCCTCGACGGCCTTGTCGACCTCCTCGTCGCTGACCTCGACCGCGTCGACCTCGACCTCGATGCCGGAGTAGTCCGGGATCTCGATCGCGGGACGGATGTCGACCTCGGCGGTGAAGTTGAGGGTCTCGTTGTCCTTCAGCTCGGTGATGTCCACCTCGGGCTGGCCCAGGACGTTGAGCTCGGCCTCGTTGACCGCCTCGGTGTAGAACTTCGGGAGCGCGTCGTTGACGGCCTCTTCGAGGACGGCGCCGCGGCCGAACCGCTGGTCGATGACACGGGCCGGGATCTTGCCCTTGCGGAAGCCCTTCACCGTGACCTGCTGGTTGATCTTCTTGTAGGCCGCGTCGAGGCTGTCCTTGAGCTCCTCGAAGGGCACCTCAACAGTGAGCCGAACCCGGGTCGGGTTCAGGGTCTCCACGGCGCTCTTCACGGTTCGGTCTCCTTGGGGCTGACTTCTTGGGATTCTGCCCGGCTCAGAGACACACGGGCACACAGCTTGCATAGTAACGGCAAGCGGGAGCCGAGCCACAATGCGATCTTGGAAGGGATCCCGCGGAGAGGCCGGACGGGATCGCGCGCGGGGGAACACGGCGGGGAACCGCGGGGAAACGGGCGCGAGGATCAAGCTGGTCGGGGTGGCGGGATTTGAACCCACGGCCTTCCGCTCCCAAAGCGGACGCGCTACCAAGCTGCGCCACACCCCGTCGGTGCGACACGTAGGGTACATGCCCGCAGGCGGTACGGCCCCCGGTTATCCGGCGGCGGGTGAGGGGGCGTGCGGCGAGGGCCCACGACCCGCTACGATGCCTGTCGTGCCGCGGCCTCCGCGCCGATGGCGCGATCCGTGCGGGCGTAGCTCAATGGTAGAGCCCTAGTCTTCCAAACTAGCTACGCGGGTTCGATTCCCGTCGCCCGCTCTGTGCAGGAACCCCGGACCTTTCGAGGTCCGGGGTTCTTCGCGTTTCCGGGGTGGTGCCGACGAGTCGGTGGTGCCGGGCCGACAGGGGCGGACGGTGTTCGCGCGAGGGCGCATAACGGCTCCTTTCAGCGCCGCATAGTTCGCCCTCAGGGACGGATCGGGACGAATGTCGGCCGCGCGGAAGGCCGCCGCCCGTGGTCCCGGACGACAGTGCGCCGCTCAGCCCGGTGCCGCGCCCGCAGGCCGGGGCGGTTTCCCGCCCTTCCACCGTGATGCAGGCATATGCCCCCTTGTGAGGCAGGAAGTACGGACCGGACGATCGGTCCCCTTCACCCGACTTCACGGAGGTTCCGATGACCGAACGACTCTCGCTGGGCCCGGATGCCGCACGGCAGCTGGCGACCGCCACCAAGACCGTGCCGCAGATGCGCGGCATCACGCCCCGCTACCTGCTGCGCGCCCTGCCCTGGGTGGACATCGAGGCCGGCGTGTACCGCGTCAACCGCCGCCGCTCCTTCGTGCTGGGCGACGACCGCGTCAGCACCTACGACGACAACGGCTGCGCCCGCGTCGTACCCGGCGACTTACGCGAGGTGCCGTATCTGCGCGAGGCCGACGACGCCGCGCTCGCCGGTCTTGCCGACGCCTTCACGGAGGTCACCTTCGAGGCGGGGCAGGTCATCGTGCAGGAGGGCGACGCCGCGGACCGGCTCTGGATCATCGTGCAGGGGCGGGCCGAGAAGCGGGTCTCCGGGCGGTACGGCGAGGACGCGCTGCTGGAGGTGGTCGGGGACGGGCAGTTCTTCGACCTGGGCGCGTGGAGCAGGTCCGAGCCGATGCCGTACCGGGTGCAGGCGCTCACCCGGGGCACCGCGCTCTGTGCCGAGCGCGGCGCCCTCACGGCGCTCGCGGACCGCGACGAGACGCTGAACGCGGAGCTGACGGCCTACAACGCGAGCGATCCCGCCGCCGCGGGCGGCGAGGTGCCGGTGGACCTCGCGTCGGGGCACGTCGGGGAGCCCGATCTGCCGGGGACGTACGTCGACTACGAGGACGCGCCCCGTGAGTACCACATGAGCCTCGCGCAGACCGTCCTGCGCGTGCACACCCGCGTCTCCGACCTCTACAACGGGCCGATCGACCAGACGCGCGCGCAGGCCAACCTGACCATCGCCGCGCTGCGCGAGCGGCAGGAGTCCGCGCTCCTGAACCACCCCGAGTTCGGGCTCTTCAACAACGTCTCGCCGGGCCAGCGCGTGCAGACCCGCACCGGCGCGCCCACCCCCGACGACCTGGACGAGCTGCTCACGCGGGTGTGGAAGCAGCCCGGCTACTTCCTCGCGCACCCGAGGGCCATCGCCGCGTTCGGCCGCGAATGTACGCGCCGGGGCGTGCCCCCGGTGACCGACACCCGGTTCGGCAGCCCGCTGCTGACCTGGCGCGGGGTGCCGCTGATCCCGTCGGACAAGGTGCGCTTCGCCAACGGCGGCGGGATCCACACCGGGACCACCGAGATCCTCCTGATGCGGATGGGCGAGGCGGAGCAGGGCGTCGTCGGGCTGCGGCCCTCGGAGGTACCGGACGAGGTCGAGCCGGGCCTGTCGATGCGGAACATGGGCGTCGACAACAAGGGCATCACGTCGTACCTGATGACGGCGTACTTCAACACCGCGGTCCTGGTGGAGGACGCCGTCGCCGTCCTGCAGAACGTCGAGGTGGCCAAGTACCATGACTATTCCTGACGTTCAGGGCCTGGGGCGCGCGCTGACGCCCTCCGTACCGGCGCCTTCCGTACCGGCGCCCTCCACGTCGGCGCCCCCCCGTCAGGGCTGCCACCCCACCCGGCACCTTCTCCCCCGAGGCCGCCCGCCAGGACGTCCCGGTCCTGCACCGGACCGTCAACGGCCACCCGCTCGTCTGGTTCGACAACGCGGCCACCACGCAGAAGCCACGCCAGGTCATCGAGGCCCTCGCCGCCTACTACGGCGCCGCCAACTCCAACATCCACCGCGGCGCGCACACGATGGCCCGCGAGGCGACGGAGACGTACGAGGCGGGGCGCGCGGCGGTCGCCTCGTTCCTGGGCGCCGAGGGGCCCGAGACCATCGCCTTCGTGCGCGGCACCACGGAGGCGATCAACCTGGTCGCGCAGAGCTGGGGGCGGGCGAACCTGGGGCCCGGCGACGACATCCTCGTGCCGGTCCTGGAGCACCACTCCGACATCGTCCCCTGGCAGCTGATCGCCAAGGAGACGCGCGCCCGGGTGGTCCCGGTGCCGCTGGACGAGACCGGGCAGATCGACCGGGCGGCGTACGCCGATCTGCTCTCGTACCGCACCCGGCTCGTCGCGATCAGCCACGCCTCGAACGTCCTCGGCACCGTCCCGCCGGTACGGGAGATGGCCGCGCTCGCCCACCGCTACGACGCCAAGGTGCTCGTGGACGGCGCGCAGGCGGTGGCCCATCTCCCCGTCGACGTCCAGGATCTCGGCGCGGACTTCTACGCCTTCTCCGGGCACAAGCTGTTCGCGCCCACCGGCATCGGCGCGCTGTACGCGCGGCCCGAGGTCATGGCCGCGATGAAGCCGTGGCAGGGCGGCGGCAACATGATCGAGTCCGTCTCCTTCGACCGGACGGCCTTCGCGCCCCCGCCGCACCTCCTGGAGGCCGGCACCGGGCACATCGGCGGGGTGGCCGGACTGCTGGCCGCGCTGAACTGGCTGACCTCGTTCGACCGGGACGCCGTCGCCTCGTACGAGAACGCGCTGATGGCGTACGCGGAGCAGGCCATGGCCGCCGTGCCGGGGCTCTCGCTGATCGGGGCGGCGCCCGAGCGGATCGCGGTGCTGACCTTCACCCTCGCGGGGCACGACCCGGCGGCGGTCGCCGACTGGCTGGACCGGGACGGCATCGCGGTCCGCGCCGGCCATCACTGCGCGCAGCCCGCGCTCGCGCACTACGGCCTGGAGTCGGCGGCGCGGGCTTCCCTGTCGCTCTACAACACGTCGGAGGAGGTGGACCGGCTGGTGGCCTCGCTCAGGGCCCTGCAACGGACTTCCTGAGCCGTGGACCGCGGGGGGGGCGTGCGGGGCGCGCCCCCTGCCTCGGGGAGCCCTCAGAAACTGATCGAGTTGATGGTCTCCGCCAGTTCGTTCAGGAAGCGGTTTATGGAGGGCGCCATGCCGGTCGAGGCGAGGAAGAAGCCGAAGAGCACCGCGACGATCGCGGGGCCCGCCTTGAGCGATCCCCCGCGGATCAGCACCACAAGGATGATCGCCAACAGCAGTACCACTGACAGCGAAATGGCCACACTGATCACACCCTAGGTCGGTCACTCTCCCGGCTCGGGGGGTACGACCCCGCACACCCCCGCCACGGACCATCGTGCCACCAACAGGCCCGCTGTATGCGGCCGGTGACACATCGTCGGCCAGAGCTTTCCCGGGCGCCGCGTGCCGCGCGCGCCGTGGAGCGCATGAACGGCGGCCCCTCGTACAGCATTTCGACGGCCGACCCCGGCGGAAATCAGGCGTGATCGTTGCCGTGGCCACACACGACGTTCGCAGGAAATTCGAATTGTCGCCGGCGGCACATCACGGGCGCGTAACTCCCCCGAACTCCCCGGCCAACCGGACATTTCACCAGAGTCGCCCGAGGGTGTTATGCACCATTTAAACCGGATGAGTTGTGACCTAACGGGCAGAAAGTGACCGCATCTCTTTGTCGACTCGGCGCGAATCCAGGGTATCCGGTACCCGTTAAGCGGGATTCCCCACCGTGTGGGCCAGAGATTGAGTTGAGATAAGTGACGAGGGTTTTACGAAAACGGCGACTCGACGCTAGGGTGCCTCAGATGTTCCACGCTGCCACCACCCCCAGAGGCGCAGTGCGGTCCCGGGTCGTCTCACCGAGCGCATGGTGGGAGGGCCTGTGACCAACTCGGTGCACCCGCACGGACGCCACCGGGCGCCGCTCCCCCCGGCCCAGGTGCCGGCGGCCGGAGTCCCCACTCCCCGCTCCCACCATCCGACCCCGCAGGCCGCCACCGCTCCCCCCACCACGAGCGGCCACAGCACGGCTCAGAGCGGCTCGAAGCCCGCCAAGCAGCGCGACGCGTTCTTCGACAACGCCAAGTACCTGGCGATCGTCCTCGTGGCGATGGCCCATGCATGGGAACCCCTGACGGATCACAGCCGTGCCGCCGAGGCGCTGTACATGACCGTCTACACCTTCCACATGCCGGCGTTCATCCTGATCTCCGGCTACTTCTCGCGCAGTTTCAACATGCGGCCCGACCGGCTCAAGCGGCTGGTGACCGGCGTCGCGGTGCCGTACGTGATCTTCGAGGTCGCGTACACCCTGTTCAAGCGGTACGCGGACGACGACCCGAGCCAGCCGATCAGCCTGCTCGACCCCTGGTACCTCACCTGGTTCCTGGTGGCGCTCTTCGTGTGGCGGCTCACCGTGCCGCTGTGGAAGATCGTGCGCTGGCCGGTGCCGCTCGCCCTGGCCATCGCCATGCTCGCGGTGATCTCACCGGACATCGGCGACGACCTCGACCTGCAGCGCGTCCTGCAGTTCATGCCGTTCTTCGTGCTCGGCCTCTTCATGAAGCCCGAGTACTTCCAGCTGGTGCGCCGCCGTGAGGTGCGGATCCTGTCGGTGCCGGTCTTCGCGGGTGCGCTGCTGCTCGCGTACTGGGCGGCCCCGCGGATGACCTCCGTGTGGTTCTACCGCCGGGACAGCGCCCAGGAGTTGGGCGTCCCGTGGTGGGTCGGCATCGTGATGACGCTGGCGCTCTTCGGCTGCTCCGTGGTCCTCACCGCGTGCTTCTTCGCGTGGGTGCCGCGCCGCAAGATGTGGTTCACGGTCCTCGGCGCGGGCACGCTGTACGGCTACCTGCTGCACGGCTTCCTCGCCAAGGGCTCCCGTTTCTGGGGCTGGTTCGAGACCTACGACTGGCTGCACCAGCCGGCCGGCGAGATCTTCGTGACCGTGGTCGCCGCGAGTGTGGTGACCGTGCTGTGCACGCCTCCGGTACAGCGGATGTTCCGTTTCGCGATGGAGCCCAAGATGGAGTGGGCCTTCAAGCGGGACGCGGCGGCGCTGGCCAGGGAGCGGGCCAAGTCCGGCTAGCGGGACCCCTCGGGGCCTTCCCCGATCCCCAACAGGGCGCGCATGGCGGTGTACTTCACCGTCAGGCGCGCCCTCGTCGTTGCGTCAAGCACCGCGAGACGGGCCGGGTCCGCGTTGTGCGCCAGGTCCGCCTCCTTCACCAGGCGGGCCCCGTCCGTCGCCAGGATGCGCGCCGCGTACGCCTCCGGCGGCTCGCCCGCGAGCTTGGTGAGCGCCAGGACGATGTCCTTCGTGCGGCGGGTCAGCGGGGCGTCCCTGAGCCACTCTTCCGTCAGGGCGTCGTCCTCGACGGAGTCGTGCAGCCAGGCAGCGGCGATCTGTTCGTCGTCGCCGCCGCGTGAGCGCACACCGTCCGCCACCGCCCGGAGGTGCTCGGTGTAGGGGCGGCCCGCCTTGTCGGTCTGGTCGGCGTGCGCCTGCCGGGCCAGGGCCTCCACCTCCGCCACCGTCAGCGTCGGCGTCAGTGCCGGCGTCGGCTCCGGCGGCGGCGTGCGGTCCTGGTCTGCGGGCGTCATGCGGCCGACTTTAGCGCTGCCCGCGCGGGCAGCGTGGTGGCCGCCAGACCGAGCCCCAGGACCGCGGCCACGAACGACCCGTACACCAGCGGGGGAACATAAGGGCCCTGGCCGGTCAGGCCGTTCATCATCGGGACGAGCGTGGCCAGGGCGATGGCCGAGCCGATGACGATGCCCGCGCAGGCCACGAGCAGCGCCTCCCAGCGGACCATCCGCAGCACCTGGCGGCGGGTGGAGCCGATCAGGCGCAGCGTGCCGAGTTCGCGGCGGCGGTCCAGGACGGTCATCACCAGGGTGTTGACGGCGGCGATCGCCGCGAAGCCGCCGAGGACGGCCGCCATGGTGGTGTTGGCCCAGGCGTTGAGCTCGCGGTCCAGCGACCGTGCGGTGGCGTAGCCGTCCCGGTCCGTGCGGGTGCCGAGCCCGGAGAGGGCCTGCGCGGAGCCGCCCTTGGCCCAGATCTCGGTGGCCAAGGACGAGGTGACGTGCTGCCTCAGGTCGGCCGCCGGCAGGGTGACCTGGGAGAGGCCGAGGCCCCTGCCGTACGTCGCCACGATCTTCGGCGCCGCCTTGGTGCCGTCGGGCAGCCGGATGTCGAGGCGGTCGCCGGTCCGTACGTGCGCAGAGTCGGCGAGGCGGCCGTCGACCGCGATCTCGCCGGGGCCGAGCCGCAGGGTGCCGGTCTCGATCTTCAGGTCCTGCACCGCGCCGAGGTCGGCGGCGGTGCCGGTGACGCCCTGCGCCGACGCCGACTCCAGCCAGCGGTCGCCGCCCGAGCCGACCGGGACGAGCAGGGACGTCTTGAGCAGGCCGACGGCCGAGGTGACCCCGTCCGTCCCGGCCGCCTTCCTGACCGCGTCCGGCGCGAGGCCCGCCTCGGAGGTGACGATGTGGTCCGCGGTGATGCCCGCGCGCTGCTGGTCGGCAACGACCCGGTCCTCGCTGGTGTGCATGAAGACCAGGACGCTGGAGAAGGCCATGGCGAGCACGATCGGGGTGATCGCGGAGGCCAGCCTGCGGGCGTTCGAACGGGAGTTGGCGGCCGCGAGCGACGCGGGGGCGCCGGCGCCGCGCAGCGGAAGCCCGAACAGGGCGGCGCAGCCGCGGGCCACCAGGGGGCCGAGCAGGGCGACGGCGAGCATGAAGAGCATGACGACGCCGAGCGCCGCGTTGGCCGCGTCCTCGCCGGTGTTGTGTGCGGCGAACCCGGCGAAGACGGCGCCGCCGGCCGCCGCGGCGACACCCAGCGGCGTACGGATCCAGCCGAGCGGCACCCGCTCCACGGAGGCTTCCGTGAGCGCCCGGCCCGGCTTGATCCGCGAGGGCCTGCGGGCGGCCAGGTACCCGGCGCCGAGCGCGGTGAGGACGGCGACCCCGACGGCGGCGAGGAGGGGGATGAACGAGACGGAAAGACCGACGCCCCCGGGGATCGCGCCCTTCTCCTTGAGCTGTCCGAACCACCAGTGGGCCAGGGCGATGCCGGGCAGCAGGCCGACGGCGCCCGCGAGCGGCGCGACGAGCAGGGTCTCGGTGGCGATGGTGCGGCGGATCTGGCGCGGGGTGGTGCCGATGGCGCGCAGCAGGGCGTACTCGCGGGCGCGCTGGCCGACGGAGAGGGCGACGGTGCCGGCCGCGGTGAACACGGCGGTCAGGGCGGCGATGCCGCCGAAGGAGCCGCCGAGTCCGGTCAGCATCTCCTTGGCGTAGGCGAGTTCGGAGCCCTCGGCGGCGCTGCGGTCGTCGCCGGTGTGGACCTCGGCCCTGCCGCCGATGGCGTGCGTCACCTGTGCCTTGAGGGTCTCGGCCGGCACCCCCGGCTTCGGCAGGACGGCGATGGCGTCGACGCGCCCCGGGTGGCCGGAGAGGCGGACGGCCTCGGTGTCGGTGAACCAGGCGGTGGGCGTGCCCGGTGCGGGCCGTACGGTGCCGGAGATACGGAAGGTGCGCGGTCCGTCGGCGGTGGTGAGCGTGGTGCGGTCGCCGACGGCGGCGCCGGGTGCGGCGAGGACGACCTCGCCGGGGTGCGGGGCGCGGCCCGCGGTCAGCTTCTCGCCGGTGAAAGCGGTGGAGCCCCAGCCGTGTGCGGTGACGTCCTTGCCGCCGGAGCGCAGGGGGAAGGTGACGTCGGGGACGGCGGTGCGCGCGCCGGGCGCCGAAGCGGCCCTGGCCACCAGGGAGTCGGCGACCCGGGCCCGGTCGGGCAGCGGGGTGGCGGTGTCGGAGCGGCCCTCGCCGCTGCCGGTGGTGAAGTGCGCGGCCTGGTCGGCGGCGGCCACCACGGGGGCGCCGGCGTACCGGGTGGAGGGTATCGAGGCGCGCAGCCCCGTCTCCAGGAGGATGCCGCAGGCGGCCACGATCAGCGAGGCCATCATCAGGGCGACGAAGGTCCCGGCGAACGCCGCGGGCTTGAAGCGGACGGCCGCGCGGGCGAGGCCGTTGGGGCGGTACGCCATTACGCGGCCACCCCCGAGTACGCCGGGGTGGTGCGGGCGGTCAGGGTGGTCATCCGGTCCGCGATCCGCGCGGCGGAGGCGCCGTCGAGGTGGTCGACGACGGAGCCGTCGGCGAGGAAGAGGACGCGGTCCGCGTAGGCCGCGGCGGACGGGTCGTGGGTGACCATGACGACGGTGGCGCCCATCCGGTCGACGGCGGAGCGCAGCAGGCCGAGGATCTCGGTGGCGGTGGTGGTGTCCAGGGCGCCGGTCGGTTCGTCGGCGAAGAGCACGTCGGGCTCGGTGACCAGGGCGCGGGCGATGGCGACGCGCTGCTGCTGGCCACCGGAGAGCTGGCCGGGGCGGCGGCGCCCCAAGCCGTCGAGGCCGACCCGGGTGAGCATCTCGGCGGCCTTGCGGCGGTCGGGGCGGTGGCCCGCGAGGCGCATCGGCAGGACGACGTTCTGCTCGACGGTGAGGGACGGCAGCAGGTTGAAGGCCTGGAAGACGAAGCCCAGGCGGGTGCGGCGCAGCGCGGTGAGCTTGTTCTCGCTCATGCCGGTGATCTCGGTGCCGCCGAGCCGGACGGTGCCCGCGCTCGGCCGGTCGAGGCCCGCAGCGCACTGCAGGAAGGTGGACTTGCCGGAGCCGGAGGGGCCCATGACGGCGGTGAAGCTGCCGCGCGGCAGGGCGAGGTCGATGCCGGCGAGGGCGTGCACGGCCCCGGAGCCGCGGCCGTACCGGCGGCGGACGCCCCGCAGTTCGACGGCCCAGTCGCCGGGCGCCCCGCCGGGGACGCGTACGTCCTCCTCGGCGACTCGGTTCTTCTTCCGCCGCAGCCCCATGTCCCGGTCCACCTCTCGTGACGAATTCGACCTCTCGAACGTACGGAGGCGGGGGTGGTGCGGACCATGAGGGCGGCTGGCGAACGCGGGGTGGGGAGAACCCCACCTCAGGGGTTCAGGAAGACCGCGCGGGTCGTTTGGTAATCTAAGTATTGACGCGTTCTTGACGCTCCCTTTGCCATTGCTCGATGCCAGCTGTCTGGTCATCTCTCTTGCCATCCCTACGGAAGGAACGGCCCATCGGACACGCGGACACCTTGATAGCCATGGGCGGCGCTTTCCTCGCCGCCGCCGTCCTCGCCCGCCTCGGCGGTCGCATCGGACTCCCCACCATCCCCCTCTTCATCCTGGCCGGGATCCTCCTCGGCCCGCACACCCCCGGCGTGGTCCTGGTCTCCGACCCGCACGACCTGGAGATGCTCTCCGCGCTCGGCCTGGTCCTGCTCCTCTTCTACCTGGGCCTCGAATTCCATCTGGACGACCTCAAGACGGGCGGCCGCAGGATGGCCCTCGCCGGCGGCACCTACCTCGCCCTGAACGTCGGCGCCGGCCTGGGCTTCGGATTCGCGCTCGGCTGGGGCACCTCCGAGGCGCTGGTCCTCGCCGGGGTGCTCGGCATCTCGTCCTCGGCGATCGTCACCAAGGTCCTGGTCGACACCGGCAGGCTCGGCAATCCGGAGACCAAGCCGATCCTCGGCATCATCGTCGTCGAGGACATCTTCCTGGCCCTCTACCTCGCGGCGCTGCAGCCGATCCTGTCCGGCGCGGACAGCCTCTCGGCCGCCGTCCTGGACGGCGGCAAGGCCTTCGGCTTCCTGCTGCTGCTCGCGCTCGCGGCCCGCTTCGGCACGAAGGCCGTGGGGCGGCTGATGGACACCCGGGACGACGAACTCCTCGTCATCTCCTTCCTCGGCGTCGCCGTCTTCGTGGCCGGAGTCTCCGAGTGGTTCGGCGTCGCCGACGCGATCGGCGCGTTCATGGTCGGCCTGATGCTGGGCAGCACGGCGTCCGGCGACCGCATCCGCACCCTGGTCCACCCGCTGCGGGACGCGTTCGGCGCGATCTTCTTCTTCGCGTTCGGCCTCTCCATCGACCCCGGCGACCTGCCGGCGGTGGTGTGGCCGGTGCTCGCGGCGGTCGCGGTGACGCTCGCGATGAACGTCCTGGCCGGGCTCGGCGCGGCCCGCGTGTACGGCTTCGGGGCGGGCCCGGCGGCGAACATCTCCACGACCCTGCTGGCCCGCGGCGAGTTCGCGCTGATCCTCGCCACGATGGCGGCGGGCGCGGGCCTCGACGAGCGCCTCTCCCCCTTCATCGCGGGGTACGTGCTGCTGCTCGCGGTCCTCGGACCGCTGGCCGCGGGGCGCTCGGAGTGGCTGGCGCGGGTCCTGCCGCAGGGCTCCGGTCCCGCGGTGGCGGCCGGTGGCGGCACACCGGAGAAGGCCGAGCGGGCCCGGGCGGACAGCGCGCCGTAGCCGGCCGGGCCCGCCGCGCCGCCGGGGCTCACGCCTCCCGGCAGATCAGCAGCAGCGCCCGGTCGTCGTTCACGTCCTTCGCCACCGCCTCGATGAGGTGCCAGGCCGCCCCGTGGAAGCCGCCCGCCACATAGCGGTCGGCCTCACCGGTCAGGCGGTCCATGCCCTCGGCGATGTCGCGGTCGGAGGTCTCGACGAGGCCGTCCGTGAAGAGCATCAGGACGTCGCCGGGGCGCAGCACGCCCTTGACCGGGTCGAACTGCGCGCCGTCGTACACCCCGAGGAGCGGGCCCTGCCCGGTCTTCTCCTCCCAGCGGCCGCTGCCCGCGCTGAGCTGGAGGCCGGGCGGGTGGCCCGCGGAGAACAGTTCGTAGTCGCCGGTCTCCAGGTCGAGGACGAGGTGGATGGAGGTCGCGAACCCCTCGTCCCAGTCCTGGCGGAGCAGATAGCCGTTGGCGGCGGGCAGGAAGGCATGCGGGGGCAGCGAGCCGAGCAGACCGCCGAAGGCGCCGGAGAGCAGCAGCGCGCGCGAGCCCGCGTCCATGCCCTTGCCGGAGACGTCGGTGAGCACCGCCTCCAGGGTGCGGCCGCCGTTGGTGCGGGCGGCGACCACGAAGTCCCCGGAGAAGGACTGGCCGCCGGCCGGGCGCAGCGCCATCTCGCGGTGCCAGCCGCGCGGCAGCTTCGGCAGCTTGCTCTGCACGCGGATGCGTTCACGCAGGTCGAAGAGCATCGTGCCGCCGCCGCGCCAGGGCACGCCGACCCGGCTGCGGAACTGCGCGATGAGGAGGCCGAAGAAGCCGCAGGCGGCGACCACCAGGACGGTGCCCGGGGTGACCCGTGAGACGCCTTCCGGGTACGGGCCGAGCTGGACCGACTCCACGATGAGTGCTACCGCCGACGCCGCGTACAGGCCGAGCAGGCTGGCGGGGCGCAGCAGCAGGCCGCCCGCGACGATGGGCAGGACGAGCGCGGCCGGTGAGCACCAGACGCTGTTGACGATCGTGCCGCAGGTGATCACGGGGACGGTCAGGAGGAGGCCGGCCAGGGCGACCCAGTCGGAGCCGTCGCCGCGGAAGTAGTCGACCCCGGATTTGCGCAGCGCGATGCGGACCCGGTGCAGCCGCTTCTTCATCCGGGCCGTGAACGTGTCGGCCTCGGCCCGCCGCTCGCCCCGCTCGCGACGTCCGCGCCGTTCTCCTCGTACCGCCATTGCTCGTGGACCTTATCCAGCGAGCCGCTCCCTTCGCACGGGAGGTCCCGGTTGTCCCCCGTCGGAGGAGCGTCGTCGACGGGGGTGGACGGCCTTCCCGGAGCGCGGAAATCCTGTCGCACCGGACGTATCGCCCTGATAGTCATGGCATATGACGACAGACGTGCGGGTGCTCGCCGAGGCCGACTGGGATACGTGGTACGGGACGCTGGAGCTGGCTTTCGGGGGTGTCGCCGAGGCCGCCGAGGAGCGGGAGCTGTGGCGCGCGCTGACCGAGCACGACCGGTCGATCGGCGTCTGGGACGGCGAGAGCTGCGTGGGGACGGCGGGGGCGTTCTCCTTCCGTCTCGCGGTGCCGGGCGGCGCCCTGGTGGACGCGGCGGGCGTGACGATGGTCGGCGTGGCGGCCACGCACCGGCGGCGCGGGATCCTGACGTCGATGATGCGACGGCAGTTGGACGACGTGCGCGCGTGGGGCGAGCCGCTCGCCGTGCTCACCGCCTCCGAGCCGGTCATCTACGGCCGGTTCGGCTACGGCGCCGCGACCCAGCAGCTGAAGGCCGACATCGACACGACCCGGGTGCGGCTGTCGCTGCCGCCGGGCACCGAGGACGTACGTCTTCGGTACGCGCGGCCCGCCGACGTCCACGCCGCGTGCGAGGCGCTCTACGCCCGCTTGGTGACGGCGCGTCCGGGCATGCTGGCCCGCGGTCCCGGCTGGGAGCGGCTGCGGCTGCTCGACCCGCCGGGCGAGCGGAACGGCGCCTCGCCGCTGCAGTGCGTGGTCGCCGAGCGCGCGGGCGAGCTCGTCGGGTACGCGCGCTTCGCCGTGAAGCCCGACTGGGACTGGAAGGGCCCCAAGGGCGTGGTGCACCTGCACGATCTGGAGGCCCTGGACCCGGCGGCGAACGCGGCGCTGTGGGAGTTCCTCTTCGGCGTCGACCTGACGACGTCGGTGCTCGCCCACAGCCGTCCGGTGGACGACGCGGTGCTGCAGCTGGTCTCCGACGTCCGCCGCTGCGACCTCTCGGTGCGGGACTCGCTGCACGTGCGGCTCGTGGAGGTGGGCGCGGCCCTTCAGGCGCGGACGTACCAGACGCCCCTGGACGTGGTGTTCGAGGTCGAGGACGCCTTCTGCCCCTGGAACGCGGGACGGTGGCGGCTCACCGGCGACGCGAAGGGCGCCTCCTGCTCACGCACCGAGGACGCGCCTGATCTCGCGCTGTCGGTACGGGAGTTGGGCTCCGCCTACCTCGGCGGGGTCTCGCTGTCGTCGCTGGCGGCCGCGGGCCGGGTGCGGGAGCTGCGCCAGGGCGCGCTGGCCGAGGCGTCGGTGGCCTTCGGCTCGGACGTGGCCCCCTGGCTGCCGCACGGCTTCTAGGCGGCGGCCGGGGCCGGGGCGTTCACGTACGGTTCAGGCCGGGCGCTGGCAGGTGGGGCACCAGAAGAGGTTGCGGGCCGCCAGGCCGGCGGTGCGGATCTCGTCGCCGCAGAGGTGACAGGGCTGGTTCGCCCTGCGGTAGACGTAGACCTCGCCGCCGTGGTCGTCGACGCGCGGCGGGCGGTTCATCGCCTCGGGGGTGTGCTCGGGCCTGACCGTGTCGATGCGGTTGAGCCGCACGCCCTCGTGCATCAGGGCGACGAGGTCCGCCCAGATGGTGGCCCACTGCTCCGCGGTGACGTCCTTGCCCGGCAGGTACGGGTCGATGCCGTGCCGGAAGAGGACCTCCGCGCGGTAGACGTTGCCGACACCCGCGATGACCTTCTGGTCCATGAGGAGGGCGGCGATGGTGGTGCGGCTGCGGGAGATGCGGCGGTAGGCCTTCTCCGGGTCGTCCGTGTCCCGGAGGGGGTCGGGGCCGAGCCGGTCGTGTATCGCCTGCTTCTCCTCGTCCGTGACGAGGGCGCAGGTGGTGGGGCCGCGGAGGTCGGAGTGGTACGCGTCGTTCAGGAGCCGCAGCCGAACGGTGTCCGTGGGCGGCGGTGCGGGCGTCCCGCCGAGGGTGTACTTGCCGAAGAGGCCGAGGTGGACGTGGACCCAGCCGGTGCCGGCGAAGCCGAGGAAGAGGTGCTTGCCGTGAGCCTCGGCGGTGTCCATCACCTGGCCGTCGACCAGCGCCGCGCTGTCGCTGAACTTGCCCTGGGGGCTGGTCGCCCGGACGACCCGGCCCTCGAACCGGTCCCGGTGATCGGCCGCAAGGCGGTGAATGGTGTGCCCCTCCGGCACGGGGTCCCTCCGGGGGTTGTGCGGGTTACGAATCGCCTTAAGGGCTCGTCCTCAAACGCCGGACGGGCTGAAAGATCCCCGGCACGCGGAAATCAGCCCCTCCGGCGTTTGAGGAGCGGGGTCCGGGGCGGAGCCCCGGGGCGTACCCCTACGACTGGGGGTGACCCTCAGGAATCGGGGGCAGGTCGCCGGTCTCCTCGTAAGCCGACAGCATCTCGATGCGGCGCGTGTGACGCTCCTCACCGGAGTACGGCGTGTTCAGGAAGATCTCGACGAACTTGGTCGCCTCTTCCTGCGTGTGCATCCGGCCGCCGATGGAGATCACGTTGGCGTTGTTGTGCTCACGGCCGAGCTCCGCGGTCTGCTCGCTCCAGGCCAGGGCCGCCCGTACGCCCTTCACCTTGTTCGCGGCGATCTGCTCGCCGTTGCCCGAGCCGCCGATGACGATGCCGAGGGCGTCGGGGTCCGCGGCGGTCCTCTCCGCGGCGCGCAGGCAGAACGGCGGGTAGTCGTCCTGGGCGTCATAGATGTGGGGCCCGCAGTCGACGGGCTCGTGGCCGTGGCTCTTGAGCCATTCGACCAAGTGGTTCTTGAGTTCGTAGCCGGCATGATCCGAGCCGAGGTACACGCGCATGGGTCCGAGTGTGGCACGTCACGAGGCGGGTAGCCGCGACCGGGGCGGTCCTTGATCTCCCAGGTCGGGACCTTGGTCCAGGCCTTTCGTCGGAATACAACGATCCGGATTCAGGACTTCCGTCCCGTTCACCCCTGAGTTTGAATGCGGGGGCTCGTGACCCGAGAACTTAAGGATTCGTCCATGACCTCGCAACCCTCCCTTGCGAAGGCAGACAGCAACCCCTCATCCCCTGGGGATCCGCGGTCTGGCGACAACGGTGACCACGGCGACGGCCTGAAGGCGGGTCTCAAGAACCGCCACCTCTCCATGATCGCCATCGGCGGTGTGATCGGTGCCGGTCTCTTCGTCGGCTCCGGCTCCGGCATCGCCGCGGCGGGGCCCGCCATCCTCATCTCGTACGCCCTGGTCGGCACGATGGTCGTCCTCGTGATGCGGATGCTCGGCGAGATGGCCGCCGCACGGCCGGCCTCCGGCTCCTTCTCCACCTACGCCGACCAGGCGCTCGGCCGCTGGGCCGGCTTCTCCATCGGCTGGCTGTACTGGTTCTTCTGGGTCGTCGTCCTCGCGGTGGAGGCCACCGCGGGCGCCGTGATCCTCAACGGCTGGATACCCGCGGTCCCGCAGTGGGGCTGGGCGCTCATCGTGATGCTGGTGCTCACCGCGACGAACCTCGTCTCGGTCGGCTCCTACGGCGAGTTCGAGTTCTGGTTCGCGGGCATCAAGGTCGTCGCGATCGGCGCGTTCGTCGTCATCGGCCTGCTCGCCGTCTTCGGTGTGCTGCCCGGCTCCGACAACCCGGGCGACGGCTTCGGGCACCTCACCGACGCGGGCGGCTTCATGCCCAAGGGCGCGGGCGCCATCCTCACCGGTGTGCTGATGGTCGTCTTCTCGTTCATGGGCAGCGAGATCGTCACGCTGGCCGCCGGCGAGTCCGAGGACCCGCAGCGCGCCGTCACCAAGGCGACCAACAGCGTCATCTGGCGCATCGGCGTCTTCTATCTGGGCTCGATCTTCGTCGTCATCACCCTGCTCCCGTGGAACGACAAGTCGATCACCAAGGACGGCAGTTACGTCGCCGCGCTGAACTCGATCGGCATTCCGCACGCCGGCCAGGTCATGAACGTCATCGTCCTCACGGCGGTGCTCTCCTGCCTCAACTCCGGCCTCTACACCGCCTCCCGCATGGCCTTCTCCCTCGGCCAGCGCGGTGACGCCCCCAAGGCCTTCGCGCGCACCAACGCGCGCGGTGTGCCGCAGGCCGCCATCCTCGGCTCCGTCGTCTTCGGTTTCGTCGCCGTCTGGTTCAACTACCAGTGGAAGGACACCGTCTTCGACTTCCTGCTCAACTCCTCGGGCGCGGTGGCCCTCTTCGTGTGGCTGATCATCAGCTTCACGCAGCTGCGGATGCGCGGGATCATCCTGCGCGAGCAGCCGGAGAAGCTCGTCGTGAAGATGTGGCTCTTCCCGTATCTGACGTGGGTCACCATCGCGATGATCTCGTTCGTGCTCGTCTACATGCTCACCGACGAGGCAGGCCGCAAGCAGGTGCTGCTCTCGCTCCTCGCCGCCGCGTTCGTGATCGCGTTCTCGCTGGTACGGGAGAAGGTGCGGCCCCGGACCGCCGTCGAGCAGGCCTCGGCGCGGACCACGGACCAGGTGTCGGGCCACACCGACGGCTGACCCCGCCGCCCCTTGAAGGACGACGCCCCCGCGACCCTCACCGCGGGGGCGTCGTCGTGTCGCCACTCGGTATGAGCCAACCGCCTTCCGCCACAGCCCGGTTCGCGGCGCGCGCGAGTCCCGGTGGAGCCGCGGATGAACCGACGGCGGGTGTCCCTCCCTTTGTCACACCCGTGAGGGATGCTGTCCCCGTCGGACGAAACACGCGGCCCGGTAGCCGCGCGCCGCTCAACGGAGGCTCCCGTGGACTTGACCGCCCAGCGATTCGTGTTCCGGCCGGACGACGCCGGTTACGCGGAGGAGATCGCCGGCATGCAGACCGGTTTCGCGACGCGGCCGGACCTCGTCGTCGGCGCCACGGGCCCCGACGACGTGGCCGCCGCGGTCGCGTACGCCGCGGAGGCCGGCCTGCCCGTCGGCGTGCAGGCCACCGGGCACGGCGTCCCCGGCGCCTTCGAGGGCGGCGTCCTGATCACCACACGGCGGATGGACACCGTGCGGGTCGACCCCGGCGCGCGCACCGCGACCGTCGGCGCGGGCGCCCGCTGGGGCCAGGTCGTGGAGGCCGCGGCGCCGCACGGACTGGCCCCGCTGAACGGCACGGCGCCCGGGGTGGGCGTCGTCGGCTACACGCTCGGCGGCGGACTCGGCATCCTGGGCCGGGAGTTCGGCTACGCCGCGGACCACGTCCGCTCCGTCGACGTCGTCACCGCGGACGGCACCTTGCGGCACGTCACGGCCGACGCCGACCCGGAGCTCTTCTGGGGCCTGCTCGGCGGCGGCCCGCACCTCGGCGTGGTCACCGGCCTGGAGATCGGTCTGGTGCCGGTCGCCCGGCTGTACGGCGGCGCCCTCACGTTCGACGGGACCGCGGTCGACCCGGCCGCCGTGCTGCGCGGTTACGAGGAGTGGACGCGCACCCTGCCCGACGAGCTGACCTCGTCGCTCGCGGCGCTCGTGTACCCGGACCTGCCGCACCTGCCGCCGCACCTCAAGGGCCGCTATCTCGTCCTGATCCGGGTCGCGTTCACCGGCTCGGCGGCGGAGGGCGAGCGCCTCGTGGCACCGCTGCGGGAGCTCGGGCCCACCGTCTCGGACACGCTGCACGAGATGCCATACACCGAGAGCCCCGCCATCCACGGCGACCCGGACTTCCCGCACGCCTACTACGGCGACAACGCGGTCCTCGGCCACCTCGACCCGGCGGCGGCCGGCGAGATCCTCGCACTGACCGGGCCCCGGGCGGCCTCGATGCACATCCTGCAGTTCAACCACCTGGGCGGCGCGCTGGCCAGGACCGCGCCGAACGCCGTGCCCTACCGCGAGGCGGGCTGGCTGGTCCGGCTGCTGTCGCCGCTGGTGGACGGCGTGGACGTGGCGGACCTGCGCGCGGTGCACGCGGCGGCGTTCGGGCACGTGGCGCCGCAGACCCTGGGGCGCTCGCTCAACTTCGTCTTCGGCGCCGCCGACCGGCCCGAGGGGCTGTACGACGCGGAGACGCGAAAGAGGCTCGCCGAGTTGAAGGCCACGCATGACCCGGCGAACCTCTTCAGGCGGAACTACCGCCTCGGCTGACCGGCCCGCGACCGGTCGGACGACCGGCTCAGCGGTCGAGGAACTTCCACGCCGTGGGCAGCACGCCCATCGCGAGGGCGGCCTTCAGGGCGTCGCCGATCAGGAAGGGCGTGAGCCCGGCGGCGACGGCCTGGGTCAGCGACATCCCGGTGGCGGCGGCCAGGTACGGGACGCCGACCGCGTAGATGATCGCGGAGCCGAGGACCATCGTGCCCGCGGTGCGCAGCACCGAGCGGTCGCCGCCGCGGCGGGCGAGGGCGCCCACCACCGTGGACGCCAGCAGCATGCCGAACACATAGCCGAGCGAGGGGGCGGCGACGCCCGAGCCCGCCTGGGCGAACCACGGCATGCCCGCCATGCCGACGAGGGCGTACAGCGCGAGCGAGAGGAAGCCGCGGCCGGCGCCGAGCGCGGTGCCGACGAGCAGCGCGGCGAAGGTCTGCCCGGTCACCGGAACCGGGGAGCCCGGCACGGGCACCGCGATCTGGGCGGCGATCCCGGTGAGCGCGGCGCCGCCGAGCACGAGGGCGGCGTCCTTCACGCGGGACGCGGGCAGCAGGTCGGCGAGGACCTGGCCGGGGCGGGTGGTGGCAGCGGCGATGCTCATCGGGACTCCGCGGGGACGTGGGCAGGTTGGGACGCGTCGACGCTATCCCAGGGCCGGCCGCCGCCACACGGTCTCCGGGCGACAACCCGGGGGCGGGGCCTTGGTGGGCTCCGTACAAAGGGATGCCTGTACACCTCGCCCGGCGTGACGCTCGTCACGGAGGTGAGCGGGTGGGTGGCTCGTTTTGCGCGGGGGGCCGCTCCCCGGGGAGACTGTAGGTTCCTGCCAACTCCTTGAGCACCGAGAGCAGCGTTGAGCACCATGCGCGACCCCCAGGCCACGGCCGCCCCGCCCGCCGGCGGGCCTCTCGGTGCCGAGCACGAGCCGCTCTCCGGCGGCCTCAAGCAGCGCCACCTCACCATGCTCGGGCTCGGCGGCGTCATCGGCGCCGGGCTCTTCGTGGGGTCGGGCGCGGGGATCTCCGTCGCGGGGCCCGGCATCGTCGTCTCGTATCTGATCGCGGGCGCGCTCGCGATGTGCGTGATGCGGATGCTCGGCGAGATGTCGGCGGCGATGCCCGCCTCCGGCTCGTTCTCCGTGCACGCGGAGCGCGCGCTGGGCCGCTGGGCCGGGTTCAGCGTCGGCTGGCTCTACTGGTTCCTGCTGGTGGTCGTGCTCGCCGTGGAGGCGACCGGCGCCGCGCAGATCGCGAACGGCTGGGCGCCCGCGGTGCCGCAGTGGGCGTGGGTGCTGATCTTCATGGTGGTCTTCACCGCCGCCAACCTCGCCTCGGTGAAGAACTTCGGCGAGTTCGAGTTCTGGTTCGCGACCCTGAAGGTCTGCGCGATCGTGGCGTTCCTGGTGCTCGGTCTGCTCGCCGTCTTCGGCGTGCTGCCGGACACCGACGCGGTGGGCCTCGCGAACCTCACCGGGCAGGGCGGGTTCCTGCCGCACGGCTGGTCGGGCGTGGTCTCCGGGGTGCTGGCCGTCGTCTTCGCGTTCGGCGGCCTGGAGGTCGTGACGATCGCCGCGGCCGAGTCGGACGACCCGGTGCGCTCGGTCGCCCGCGCGGTGCGCAGCGCGGTCTACCGCATCCTCTTCTTCTACGTCGGGTCGATGCTCGTCATCGTGACGGTGCTGCCGTGGACGGCGCAGCGCGCCGGGGTCAGCCCGTACGTCACGGTCCTCGACTCGATCGGGGTGCCGTCCGCCGGGCAGGTCATGAACATCGTGGTGTTCGTGGCGCTGCTCTCGGCGCTCAACGCGAACCTCTACGGGTCGTCCCGGATGGTCTTCTCGCTGGCCGAGCGCGGCGAGGCACCGAAGGCGCTGCTGAAGGTGGGCGGTGGCGGGGTGCCGCGCCGGGCGGTGCTCGCCTCGGTCGCCTTCGGGTTCGTGTCGGTGCTGCTCAATCTGGAGTGGCCGGACTCCGTCTTCCTCTACATGCTCAACTCCGTCGGCGCGGTGCTCCTCTTCGTCTGGGCGCTGATCGCCGTCTCGCAGCTGCGGCTGCGCCGGCGCATCGGGCGGGAGGCCCCGGAGCGGCTGGTGCTGCGGATGTGGGCGTTCCCGTATCTGACGTGGGCGGCGCTGGCCGCGATGACCGCCGTGCTCGTGCTGATGCTGACGGACGACGGCGCGCGGCCGCAGCTGCTGTGGTCGGCGGGGGCGACGGGGCTCGTGCTGGCGGTGGCCGGGCTGCGGGAGTGGCGCGGGAAGCACGTCAATGAGCGGGAAGCGCATTAACAACAGGTGAACTTGATGTGCGTGCCCCTTCACGACGTGTGAGCGTCGTGTCCGTATAGCGGTCAGCTGTTCCCTGTCAGCGGTACCGCGGCTCAGACTGTGGGCCGCTCTCTCCCCCGTCTCGGCTACTGAACAGGGCACGCCCATGTCTCGGACGTCCACCCCGCAGGACACCGCACCCGACGCAGCACCGCAGGCCGACTCCCCGCTCGTCCACGGCCTCAAGCAGCGGCATCTTTCCATGATCGCGCTCGGCGGAGTGATCGGGGCCGGTCTCTTCGTGGGCTCCGGGGCGGGCATCGCCGCGGCCGGGCCCTCGATCGTCCTCGCCTACGCGATATCCGGCGCGCTCGTCATGCTCGTGATGCGCATGCTGGGCGAGATGTCGGCCGCGAACCCGGCGTCGGGGTCGTTCTCGGTCCACGCCGAGCGGGCGATCGGCCCCTGGGCGGGCTTCACCGCGGGGTGGGGCTTCTGGTTCCTGCTCTGCGTCGCCGTCGGCCTGGAGGGCATCGGCGCCGCCAAGATCATGGTCGGCTGGTTCCCGGACAGCCCGGAGTGGGTGTGGGTGGCCCTCTTCATGCTGGTGTTCTGCGGGGCGAACCTGACGGCCGTGAAGAACTTCGGCGAGTTCGAGTTCTGGTTCGCCGCCCTCAAGGTCGGCGCCATCACGCTCTTCCTCGGCATCGGCGTCCTCGCGATCCTCGGCATCCTGCCCGGCTCCGACGTCTCCGCCCCCGGCTCCGCGAACCTCACCGGCGAGGGCGGGTTCATGCCGAACGGCACGGACGGCCTGATCATCGGCCTGCTCGCCTCCGTCTTCGCGTACGGCGGCCTGGAGACCGTCACCATCGCCGCGGCCGAGTCCGAGAACCCGGTGAAGAGCGTGGCCAAGGCCGTGCGCACGGCGATGTGGCGCATCGCCGTCTTCTACGTCGGCTCGATGCTCGTCGTCGTCACGCTGCTGCCGTGGGACAACAAGGAGGTCGTCGCCAAGGGCCCGTACGTCGCCACCCTCGACCACCTGGGCATCCCCGGCGCCGGCCAGATCATGAACGTCATCGTCCTGATCGCCCTGCTCTCCGCGATGAACGCCAACATCTACGGCGCCTCGCGGATGTCCTACTCCCTGATCGCCCGCGGCCAGGGCCCCAAGGTGCTCGGCAAGGTCTCGGGCGGCGTGCCGCGCCTCGCGGTGCTCGCCTCCTCGGTCTTCGGCTTCGTCTGCGTACTGCTCAGCTACTGGCGCCCGGACGACGTCTTCCCCTGGCTGCTCAACATGATCGGCGCGATGATCCTGATGGTCTGGATCTTCATCGCCGTCTCGCAGCTGATCCTGCGCCGCCGCACCGAGCGCGAGGCCCCGGAGAAGCTGGTCGTGAAGATGTGGGCGTTCCCCTTCCTGACCTGGGTGTCGCTGGCCGCGATGGCGTACGTGTTCTACCTGATGACCGACCAGCCGGACACCCGCAAGCAGCTGCTGGCCACCGGCGCGCTGACGCTGGTGCTCGCGGTGATCGGCTTCGTGCGGCAGAGGACGGCCGAGCGGCGCGCGGCGGCGTAGTCACCACCCCACCTCCCGAAGAAGCCCCGGACCCGCCGGTCCGGGGCTTCTTCGCATGCCCGGACATTCCCGTCCGGACCTAGGACGAAGGGCTGATCAACTTTG
Organism: Streptomyces sp. NPDC041122; assembly: GCF_055592445.1. Classification (NCBI taxonomy): domain Bacteria; kingdom Bacillati; phylum Actinomycetota; class Actinomycetes; order Kitasatosporales; family Streptomycetaceae; genus Streptomyces; species Streptomyces sp. NPDC041122. Next base: position 573,509 of record NZ_JBVIYQ010000001.1, read on the forward strand.
CCGACCTCCTGCTGCTAGCCTGCACTTGCGAACGACTTGCAATAAGTTGAGAACCACAACAGCGCACCACAGCAGAGCAGCAGTCGGAGGGCTCGGACTCATGGCCATTTACACGCTTCCTGAACTTCCGTACGACTACGCGGCGCTCGAACCCGTCATCAACCCGCAAATCATCGAGCTGCACCACGACAAGCACCACGCGGCGTACGTGAAGGGCGCGAACGACACCCTTGAGCAGCTGGAGGAGGCGCGCGACAAGGAGACGTGGGGCGCCATCAACGGCCTGGAGAAGAACCTCGCCTTCCACCTCTCCGGCCACATCCTGCACAGCATCTACTGGCACAACATGAACAGCCCCAAGGACGGTGGCGGCGGCGAGCCGCTGGCCGCCGACGGCGTCGGCGAGCTGGCGGACGCCATCGCGGAGTCCTTCGGCTCGTTCGCCAAGTTCAAGGCCCAGCTGACCAAGGCCTCGGCGACGACGCAGGGTTCGGGCTGGGGCGTGCTCGCCTACGAGCCGCTCAGCAACCGCCTCATCGTCGAGCAGGTCTACGACCACCAGGGCAACGTCGGCCAGGGCTCGACGCCGATCCTGGTCTTCGACGCCTGGGAGCACGCCTTCTACCTGCAGTACAAGAACCAGAAGGTCGACTTCATCGAGGCCATGTGGCAGGTCGTCAACTGGCAGGACGTGGCCAAGCGCTACGCCGCCGCGAAGGAGCGGGTCAACAGCCTGCTGCTCGCCCCGTGAGCCAGGGCTGTCGGCCGCTCCCCCGGTGACAGCCCGACGACGCCCTGCCTCGTGATCGTCTTCTCAACCTTCACCGGGGCGGGCGGAAGAAGGAAAGGCCCCCGTGAGGACGTGACTCACGGGGGCCTTTCGGTCGGGCCGCTGTTCCGGGGCGTCAGTCGAAGACCGGGCCCTGGGTGCGGGTCCGCTTGATCTCGTAGAAACCCGGGGTCGAGGCCACCAGCAGGGTGCCGTCCCAGAGCCTCGCCGCCGCCTCGCCCTTGGGGGCCGGGGTCACGACGGGGCCGAAGAAGGCGACCTGCTCGCCGTCGGCGCCGGGGACGGCGATGACGGGCGTGCCGACCTCCTGGCCGACCTTGTCGATGCCCTCCTTGTGGGAGGCGCGCAGCTCCGTGTCGTAGGCGTCCGAGTCCATGTACTCGACGAGGTCGGCGGGCAGGCCCGCGTCCTCCAGGGCGCCGACGACCGCCTCGCGGGTCGGGCCCTCGCCACGGTTGTGGAAACGGGTGCCGAGCGCGGTGTACAGCGTGCCGAGGACCTCGTCGCCGTGCTTCTGCTGGGCGGCGACGACGACACGGACGGGGCCCCAGGCCTTCGTCTCCAGCATCTCCCGGTACTCCTCGGGGAGATCGTCGAGCTTGTCCTCGTTCAGGACGGCCAGGCTCATCACGTGCCAGCGGACCTCGACGTCACGGACCTTCTCGACCTCGAGCATCCAGCGCGACGTCATCCAGGCCCAGGGGCACAGCGGGTCGAACCAGAAGTCGACGGGGGTCTTGCTGCCGTTCTCGGACATGTCTCTCCCTAGGGAATCCGTTCGCATCTGGCCGGGGAAACGTCGGTGGCGCACCAGGGCATTCCCGGATGCCGGGCGCCGACGGCGCATGCGAGGATCGTAGACATTCGTACGAGTCAGGCGAATCACAGACATGCGAGTCACAAAGGAGTGCCGCCCGTGCCCGGTGAGAATCTGTCCCGCGACGAGGCCCGCGAGAGGGCCGCGCTGCTCTCCGTCGACAGCTACGAGGTCTTCCTCGACCTGCGGTCGGCGATCGGCGAGAGCGGTCGGGAGCCGCGCACGTTCCGCTCGGTCACCACGGTCCGGTTCCGCAGCGCCGAGCCGGGCGCCACCACCTTCGCCGACCTGATCGCGCCGAGCGTCACCGCGGTCTCGCTGAACGGCAAGGACCTGGACCCCTCCGAGGTCTTCGACGGCGCCCGGATCGCGCTGGAGGACCTCGCCGAGGAGAACGAACTGGTGGTGGACGCCCAGTGCGTCTACAGCCGCACCGGTGAGGGCATGCACCGCTTCGTCGACCCCGAGGACGGCGAGGTCTACCTCTACACGCAGTACGAGCCGGCGGACGCACGCCGCGTTTTCGCCAACTTCGAGCAGCCCGACCTCAAGGCGACCTTCCGCTTCCAGGTGCAGGTGCCCGACGGGTGGACCGCGTGGTCCAACGGCGTGGGCGAAGTCCTCGACGGCGTATGGCGATTCGCCGAGACCAAGCCCATCTCGACGTACGTCACGGCGGTCGTCGCCGGCCCCTACCACTACGTGACGGACTCCTACGAGCGCGTCCTCGCGGACGGCACCCGCCTGGAGATCCCCCTCGGCGCGATGTGCCGCAAGGGCCTCGCCCCGCACTTCGACCCGGACGACGTCTTCCTCGTCACCAAGCAGGGTCTGGACTTCTTCCACGACAACTTCGACTACCCGTACCCCTTCGGGAAGTACGACCAGGCGTTCGTGCCGGAGTACAACCTGGGCGCGATGGAGAACCCCGGGATGGTGACCTTCCGCGAGGAGTACATCTTCCGCGGCAAGGTGACCCAGGCGTCGTACGAGCGCCGGGCCGGCGTCATCCTGCACGAGATGGCGCACATGTGGTTCGGCGACCTGGTCACCATGCGCTGGTGGGACGACCTGTGGCTGAAGGAGTCCTTCGCCGACTTCATGGGCAGCTTCTCGCTGGTGGAGGCCACCCGCTTCACCAACGGCTGGATCACCTTCGCCAACAACCGCAAGGCCTGGGCCTACCGCGCCGACCAGCTGCCCTCCACCCACCCGGTCACGGCCACCATCCATGACCTGGAAGACGCCAAGCTCAACTTCGACGGCATCACGTACGCCAAGGGCGCGAGCGTCCTCAAGCAGCTCGTCGCCTACGTCGGCCGGGACGCGTTCCTGGAAGGCGCGCGGCGCTACTTCAAGCGGCACGCGTACGGCAACACCACCCTCGCCGATCTGCTCGCCGTCCTGGAGGAGACCTCCGGGCGCGACATGACGTCCTGGGCCCGGGCGTGGCTGCAGACGGCCGGCGTCAACTCCCTCACCCCGCAGGTCATCCTGAACGCGGAGGGCCGCATCACCGAGCTCTCCGTCCTGCAGGAGGCCGCCGAGTCCCACCCCGAACTGCGCCCGCACCGCGTGGCCATCGGCCTGTACCGCCGCACCTCCGGCGGCGACCTGGAGCGGTACGCCCGCGCGGAGGCCGACGTGGACGGGCCGCGCACGGTCGTGGCCGAGCTGGCCGGCGAGGAGGCGCCCGAGCTGGTCCTGGTCAACGACGACGACCTGACCTACTGCAAGATCCGCTTCGACGAGAACTCCCTGGCGACGCTGCGGGACCACCTCGGCGACCTCACCGACCCGCTGGCCCGCGCCCTGTGCTGGTCGGCGCTGTGGAGTCTCACGCGGGACGGGCTCATGCCGGCGCGCGACTTCATCGCGTCGGTGCTCCGGTTCGCCGGGCGGGAGAGCGACATCGGCGTCCTGCAGATGCTGCACGCCTGGGCCAACACCGCCCTCACCCACTACGCCGCCCCGAGCTGGCGTGAGGAGGGCGCCCGCACGCTCGCCGAGGGCGCGCTGCGGGAGCTGCGGATCGCAGCGCCGGGCAGCCAGCACCAGCTGACGTGGGCGCGGTTCTTCGCCACGGTGGCGTCCTCGGCGGCCGATCTCCAGCTCCTTCAGGGCCTGTTGGCGGGCAACGCCAAGATCGACGGCCTGGACGTCGACCAGGAGCTGCGCTGGGCCTTCCTGTCCCCGCTGACCTCGCACGGTGTCGCAGGCGAGGACGTCCTGGCGGCGGAGCTGGCCCGCGACGACACGGCGTCCGGCAAGCGGCACCAGGTGCGGTGCCTGGCCGCGCGGCCCTCCGCGGCGGTCAAGGCCCAGGCGTGGGCGGCCGTGGTGGAGTCGGACGCGCTGTCCAACGCGCTGGTGGAGGCGACCATCTCGGGCTTCGCGCAGCCGTCGCAGCGGGAGCTCATCGCGCCGTACGCCGCCCGGTACTTCGACGCCATCGAGCGGGTGTGGGCCGAGCGGTCCATCCAGATCGGCATGGACGTGGTGCGGGGCCTCTTCCCGCATCTCCAGGGCGACGAGGCGACGCTGGCGGCGGCGGACGAGTGGCTCGCCGCGCACGAGGCGAGCGCGCCCGCACTGCGCCGGCTCGTCCTGGAGGCCCGGGACGACCTGGCCCGCTCGCTGCGGGCCCAGGCATGCGATGCCGCGGCGGCGAGCTAGAGCGGTGACGTGGTGAGGGGGTGAGGGGGGCGGCGGCCTCCGCGGGACCGCTGCCCCCTCCCCCGCTGCCCGCGCCGCCCTTCCCCGCCTCCCGCCCCCGCCCGGACCGCAGGTCAGCCGTCGTGTGCCGGGGCGGTGCCCATCGGTCGTCGAACGCCCGTGCTTTAGGGCGAGGTTGTCCGGGTTTGTCGACGGGCGTGTAACAGCGGTTAGCGCGGCGGTCGGGCGCGGGAACGACCGGGTCATGAACCACGACACCCCGCTCTCCCCCCTCCCCCTCACCCACCTCGCCGACGCCCAGCTGCGCGTCATGAGCACCGCCCAGCTCGGCGAGCACGGCGTCACCGCGGCGGACGCCGGCGCGCACTGCCGGCCCGGCGGACCCTGGCAGCAACTGCTGCCGGGCGTCTGCCTGTTGCACCCGGGACCGCCGACCAGCGAGGAGCGGCTGCACGGCGCCCTGCTGTACGCGGGGCGTCCGCCGGCCCGAGCGGCCAGGGCCGTGCCCGCCCAGCCCCGCGCGGGCGAGCCGCACGCACCGTACGCGGACGCGATGATCACGGGACTCGCCGCGCTCGCCCTGCACGACTTCTCGTCCGCTCCCCCGCTGCTCTCCCTCAACCACATCGACGTGCTGGTGCCCCGCACCCGGCGGCTGCGTTCGGTGGGGTTCGCGCGGCTCGTGCGCGCTCAGGCGATGCCCGCCGCCCAGCAGATCACGGGCGTCCCGGTGGCGCCGGTGCCGCGGGCGCTCGCCGACGCCGTGGCGCAGCTCGCCGAGGCGGGCGCGGTGCGGCGGCTGCTCACCGAGGCGGTGCGCGGCGGACACTGCGAACCGGCGGCGATCGTGCGGGAGTTGAACGGCGCGCGGCTGCTCACCCGGCCGCACGTCGTGGACGCCGTCGACTCGCTGCTCGCCGAGGGGCGGGCCATCGCCGAGGACCGGCTGTACCGGATGGTCGCCGAGCACGCTCTGCCCGACCCGCTGTGGAACGTCGATCTGCGGCTGCCCGGCGGCCCGCACCTCGGCGGCGTCGACGCCTACTGGCCCGACCACTCCGTGGCCGTGGAGCTGGACACCCGGGCCCCGCGCCAGGACGAGGACGCCCTGTGGTCGGAGTACGTCCGCAAGCGCGAGCACCTGGAGCGGCTCGGCATCACCGTCGTGCACGTCACGCCGAAGAAGCTGAGGGACTCCGTCGAGCAGCAGGCCACGGTGGTGCGGACGGCCCTGATGGCGTCGGTCGACCGCGACCCGGCGGCGTATGTCGTCGTGCTGCCCCGGTAGCGCGGCGGGGCCGGTGGCTCAGTAGCTCAGCGGGCCGGACTCATCCCTTCCGGAGGATCAGTTCGGTGTTCCTGTCGCCGGGCTCGCCGCCCAACGCGGGGCGTGCGCCCGGGGCGTTGAAGGACAGCTCGCGGTAGAGGGCGGCGAGGCCCGTCTGGGAGAGGTCGGCGAAGTCCGTGCGGTGCGGGGCGGCGGACTCGATGAGGGTGGTGAAGAGGGAGACCGTGCCGTCGTGGTTGTCGCTGATCTCCACCACCCGTGCGAGCTGCGGGAAGTCGATGTGGGATGCGGTGGACACCTCCCAGAAGGAGCCGTCAGGGGTGGTGTGCGGGGTGATGGCGTTCTTGTGGCTGTGGCCGTTGACCCAGGCCAGGACGGAGCGGTGGCGGCCGAGCAGTTCGACGATCTCGTCGCCGCCGTGCCGCCGCTCGCCGGGGTGCGTCGGGTCGTCGCGGAGGTTGCGCATGGTCCTGCTGGTGTGGTGGCTGAGGACCACGACGTACGAGGGGCCGCCGGCCCGCCGCTCGTTGGCCTCGAGTTCCCGCTCCAGCCAGCGCAGTTGGGCGGTGCCGAGCGAACCCTCGTAGTGGCCGCCGGGGTCGGTGGTGTCCAGGCTGATGCCGAGCACGTCGTCGCTGACGCGGAAGGAGTAGTACTGCGTGCCGGCGGCGAGGTTCTCCTGGGTGTAGCCGTGACCGACGGGGCCGTGGCCCTTGTGGGCCGGGTCGAGGTGCGCCCGGAGGTACTCGGCGGGGGTGAACGGCGCCCGGGACGCGTCCGGCGTGACGCTCCGCATCCGCCGCGCCTCGCTCTTGAGCAGCTCCTTGAAGTGCGCGCCCTTGGGGTCGCGGCCCTTCTTGACGGCCTTCCAGAGCGCGGCCCCGCGCTGTTCGTCCAGGGACATCAGCTTCCGGCCGCCAGTGGCGAACTCGGTGAAGTACGGGTCGCGGGGCGCCCAGCAGCCGCCGGGCAGGGCGTCGTGGTTGCCGACCGTGGAGTACCAGGGCAGGCCGAGGCCGGGGCTGTTGACCTCGCGGATCGCGGCGTCGAGGAAGCCGTGCAGCCGCGGGAAGCCGCGGTGCTTGTCGGCGTCGCGCAGGGTGTCGTCCGGGTGCCAGTACAGCGGGATCCCACTGGCCTGCACGCCTTCGTAGTGGCGCGGGTCGCCGGTGTTGGGGGTGATGCGGCCGCCGCTCATCACCGTGAGGAACCAGTCCAGTTCCGACCGGGAGTTGTTGTCGGTGTTGTCGCCGGTGGTCACGACGCAGTGCAGGGGCGCGCCGGTGGCGGGCGCCCCGCGCAGCGCGTTGACCCGTTCGACGAGCGAGACGGCGCCCGCCACCGACAGGGACTCGTGGGGCCGCCAGGCGCTCGCGGTCTGGGCGCGCAGATACTCGTAGCGCAGCGGGTGCTGGACGTCGACGAGGTGCAGGTCGGTGAATTGCACGAAGGCGGCGAGCGCGGTGCGCCGCGCCTCGCGGCCCGCCCGCGCCTGCGCCAGGTCGCCGCGGACGACGCGCGGCCAGGCGGGCCCGTCGCCGAGCCGCCGGTAGCCGGTGGCGCCCCGCGGGGCGGCGGCGGTGAGCAGAGTGGTGCCGTTCTTGTACGGCGCCAGGGGCGCGGCGGGGGCGGGCCGGGAGCGCGGGACGGTGGCGCGGCCGGCGGGCGCGGCGTTGCCGGAACCCGCGCCGGGGCCGAGCGCGTAGCCGACGCCGGCGGAGAGGGTGACGGCGCCGGTGGCGGCGAGGAAGGCGCGGCGGTCGAGGCGGGCGACGGTGGAGGCCGCGTCGGCTGCGGCCGTGGCGGTTGCGGTGGCGACAGAGCGTATGCGCGGCATGCGCGGTCTCCCCGGGTGCGAACGCGTCGGCAGTGGTCGCGGGAGGCCCGGGCCCTGGTGCGGCCGGCGGACTTCCCGCTCGTACTGGATCGTTGGCAGCGGGGGTGACCTGCGCGTGAACGAGGCCGCAACGCGCGACGCCGATCACCGTACGTGGATCACCCGGCACCCTGCGCGGTCACGCGGTCCTCTCCGGCCGGAGAGGAAGCGGTCACTCCGTGTTCACCTCGCGGGGAAGGGAAGGCGGGGAGCGGGCTCAGCGCTCCCCTTCGCGGCCGGGGTGGTGGCCTTCGGCGGACCCCCTGCGGTGGCCGTCGGCGGGGCGGGTGCGCCACAGGTCGAGACCGATGTCGACGAGGCCCACGCGGTCGAGGTCCGGTACGGCCGTCAGCGGGTGCCAGGCCGCGAGATCGGTGGACCCGTCGGTCTCGTTGCGCAGGGCGCCGCCGGTGACGCGTCCCTCGTACACGAGCCGCAGCCCGTGGAAGTCGGCGACGGCGCCGAGCCGGCGCGGGTAGCGGCGGCGCAGCGAGTCGACGCCGAGGAGGGCGACCGGTTCGACGGTGTAGCCGGTCTCCTCGTCGGCCTCCCGGATGACGGTGTCGTACGGGTCCTCGCCGTGGTCCATGCCGCCGCCCGGCAGCGTCCAGCGCTTGACCCCGTCCCCGGCCACCCAGCGGGCCAGCAGGACCCGGCCGTCCTGTACGCATACGGCGTAGGCCGCCACCCTCAGTTCTTTCTGCACCCGGTCGACGCTAGGGCCTGTCCGGCTTCCCGCCGCCCGTTACGGGCGACGTCCTCGGGTCATGTCCGGCTATGAACTCTCTTGTCCCCCATGGCGCTTGGCGGAATTGCGTCACGCCCTGATCACAGCTCGGACAACTCTCCCCAAACAGCAGTCACTTGCGTAAGGCTGAGCGGTCATCCGGCCCCGGATTCCGGAACTTCGCGGACCGCGGGCCGTACCGACCCTCCTCCCGACCTTCACGCAGGGATGCCGATGCCCAGATCCAGTTCCCGTTCCGGTACGAGCGCGAGACGCGCGCCCCGCCTCGCGATAGCCGTCGGTCTCACCGCCGCGCTCTGCGCGACCGGGGCCGCACCCCTCGCCTTCGCGGCGGACGACACCCCGTCCCCCGTGCCCGCGCCCAAGTCCGCGGCCGGCAAGCTCGGTCCGGCCGACGCCGAACTGCTCGCCGACGCCGAGGCGGCCGGCGAGAAGACCGTCACGATGATGGTCGCCACCGCGCCCGGCGCCACCGAGCAGGTCACCGCGCAGCTCGACGGCGTCAAGGGCGGCTCGGTCGGCCGCACCGACGACAAGCTCGGCTACGTCCGCGCGACCGTGCCGACCGCCGCGGCGGACGCCGCGATCAAGTCGGCCACGAAGCTGTCGTCGGTGCACGCCATCGACCTGCGCCACGAGATCGCGCTGGACGACCCGACGCCCGCCGCCGACCGCGCCAAGGGCGCCAAGTCCGCGGCGCGCGGCACGTACCCGGGCCCGGACAAGGGCACCCCGGCGAAGAACCCGTACAACCCGTCCGCCGAGACCGGCGCCGTCGACTTCGTGCAGAAGAACCGCACGGCCGACGGCCGGGGCGTCACCATCGGCATCCTCGACTCCGGCATCGACCTCGGTCATCCCGCGCTGAAGAAGACCAGCACCGGCGAGCGCAAGATCACCGACTGGGTGACGGCGACCGACCCGATCGTCGACGCGGACGGCACCTGGCGCCGCATGACCAACCCCGTCACCGGCCCCGTCTTCACCTGGGACGGCGAGACGTGGAAGTCCCCGGCGGGCTCCTTCCAGGTCAACCGCTTCCGTGAGTCGGCCACCGCCGGCGGCGACGCCAAGGGCGACCTCAACCGCGACGGCGACACCACCGACAGCTGGGGCGTCCTGTACGACCCGGCGGCCGGCACGGTCCGCGTGGACCTGGACGACGACAACGACTTCACCGACGACGAGCCGATGAAGCCCTACAAGGACGACCACCAGGTCGCCTACTTCGGCAAGGACGACCCGGCGACCGACGTCGCCGAGCGCGTCCCGTTCGTCGTCGAGATCCGCAAGGACGTGCCGACCGACCCCTACGGCGGCGACTGGGTCGGCAAACACGCCGACTTCGTCAACATCGGCGTCATCGAGTCCGAGCACGGCACGCACGTCGCGGGCATCACCGCGGCCAACGGCCTGTTCGGCGGCAGGATGAACGGCGCCGCCCCCGGCGCCAAGCTGGTCTCCTCGCGCGCCTGCACCTGGACCGGCGGCTGCACCAACGTCGCGCTCACCGAGGGCATGATCGACCTCGTGACGAAGCGCGGAGTCGACATCGTCAACATGTCGATCGGCGGCCTCCCGGCGCTCAACGACGGCAACAACGCGCGCGCCGAGCTCTACAGCCGCCTCATCGACACCTACGGCGTGCAGCTGGTGATCTCCGCGGGCAACTCAGGACCCGGCGCCAACACCATCGGCGACCCCGGCCTCGCCGACAAGGTCATCTCGGTGGGCGCGGCCATCTCCAAGGAGACCTGGGCCGCCAACTACGGCTCCCAGGTGGAGAAGAAGTACGCGATGATGCCGTTCTCCTCGCGCGGCCCGCGTGAGGACGGCGGCTTCGCGCCGGTCATCTCCGCGCCCGGTGCGGCCATCAACACCACCCAGACCTGGCTGCCCGGCTCCCCGGTCGCCGAGGCCGGCTACTCGCTGCCGGCCGGTTACTCGATGCTGCAGGGCACCTCGATGGCGTCCCCGCAGGCCGCGGGCGCCTCGGCGCTGCTGCTGTCCGCCGCCAAGCGGGAGAAGATCCGCCTCACCCCGGCGGCGCTGCGCACCGCGCTGACCTCGACCGCACGCCACATCCCCGGCGAGCAGGCGTACGCGCAGGGCACCGGCCTCATCGACGTCGTGCACGCCTGGAAGGCCATCGAGGACGACGCCACGGCGCACACGTACACGGTGCAGGCCCCCGTCGACACCGCCCTCGACCAGGAGCTGAAGAAGCCCGGCACCGGCATCTACGACCGTGAGGGCGGCCTGAGGACCGGTCAGCAGCGGACGTACGACGTGACGATCACCCGCACCTCGGGCCCGGCCCGCGCCGTCCGCCACGAGCTGGACCTCGTCAACAACCACGAGGGCACGTTCAAGCTGCTCGGCAAGGACGACATCGCACTGCCGCTGAACAAGCCGGTCACCGTCAAGGTGCGGGCGAAGGCCAAGTCGGCTGGGCTGCACAGCGCGATCCTCACCGTCGACGACGAGCGCACCGAGGGCATCGACCAGCAGATCATGTCGACGGTCGTCGTCTCGGCGCCGCTCGCCAAGCCGGCGTACACCTTCTCCGCGTCCGGCTCGACGCAGCGCAACAGCACGAAGTCCTACTTCGTGACCGTGCCCCAGGGCGCCAAGTCCCTGGAGGTCGCCCTCGGCGGCCTGAAGGGCAAGAGCCAGACCCGCTTCATCGCGGTGCACCCCTACGGCGTCCCGGTCGACTCCACCTCGTCGATCGTCTGCTACCCGAACTACGAGAACCCGGCCGACACCTGCCGCCCCGACCTGCGGGCGTACCCGGACCCGCAGGCCGGCGTCTGGGAGATCGAGGTCGAGTCACGCCGTACGTCGCCGCTGCTCGACAACCCGTACAAGCTGACCGTCGCCGCGCTCGGCGTCGCCTTCGACCCGGCCGTGCAGACGGTCCCCGAGGCGAAGGTCGGCACGCCGGCGCCCGTCTCCTGGACCGTGAAGAACAACTTCGCGGCCGTCGACGGCAAGCTGAAGGGCGGCTCGCTCGGCTCGGCGAAGTCGGCGCGGCCCAGCATCAAGCAGGGTGAGACGCAGACCACCGAGGTGGTCGTACCCGAGGGCGCGGAGCGTCTGGACGCCGCCATCGGCGCGCCCGCGGACATCGCCGCCGACCTGGACCTGGCCGTCAAGAAGGACGGCGTGGTCGTGGGTTCGTCGGCGGAGGGCGACTCGGACGAGTCGGTCAGCCTGACCAAGCCCGCCGCCGGTACGTACACGATCGAGGTGACGGGCTACTCGGTGCCGGCCGGGACGACCGCCTACGACTACCGGGACGTGTTCTTCTCGGGCGCGCTCGGCAAGGTCACCGTCGACGAGTCCAAGACGGTGAAGCTCGCCAACGGCGCGTCGGCGAAGGTCGACGCGCAGGTCGAGGCCAAGGCCCCGGCCGCCGCGGGCCGTGAGCTCTTCGGCGAGGTGTCCCTGCTGAACGCGGGCGGCACGGCCGCGGGCAGCGGCAGCGTGAAGGTCGAGAAGGTCACGCCGTAACCCCTGTCCGCCCCGGCGGACCAGCTGAGGAGTCCCGCCGGGATGCCGCGTCACGCGAGCGTCCCGGCGGGACGTCCGGTTTCAGCGGGCGCGGCCGGGCCGTGCGCCTCTCGCGGCCGGGCCGTGCACCGGCCCGGGGCGGCCGCTCAGTCGCCCGGTCCCGGGCCCGCGCCGCAGCTGATCCGCTGCGCGGCCGGCAGCGCCTCGACGATCATCGCGCGCAGCCGGTCGCGCTCCTTGCCGACGGCCCAGCTGGCGGGTTCCGCCGCCCCCTCGTCGACGGTGACCAGGACGCGGTCGCCCTGCTTCAGGCGCGGCTCGGCGTAGCGGTCCACCGGGAACCTGACCGTGCCGCTGCCGGAGTCGGGCTTCAGGTACCGGGTGACGTCGACCGTGACACGTTCCTGCAAGGCGCCCGGCACCGGGTCGAGAGCCGTGACCGTGCCCTCCACGATCAGCCGCGAGCAGGCGACGAAGCCCTCCGGGCTGAGATCCGCGGCCCCGCCGCCCGCGCGACCCGGCCTGCCGTCGGATGCCGTGCTCCCGCCCGCGTCCTGGTCGCTCCCGCCGCCCCGCCCCGCGTCCACCGCGAGCCAGCCGAGGCCGCCCACCACCACCACCGCCGCCAGCGTCGCGGCGACCGCGCCGAGGGCGACGGTGGACCGGCGCCGGGCCCGGGTCCGTCCGGGCGGCGCGAGGGCGGGCGCGGACCCCAGGCGGGGGCCGGGGCCCGCCGCCAGGGTGTCGCCCAGCGTGCCGAGCCGCTCGCGCAGCAGCGCGACGTCGGCGGCCGCCGCCGCGTGGTCGGCGGCGAGGCCGGGATCGCGCAGCGCCTCGGCCGGCACCGGTTCGCCCGTGATCGCGAGCATCAGCGCGTCGGCGTCGTTCTCCGGCACCCTCACACCACCTCCCCTTCGTGCAGGCGGGCCCGCAGGAGCCGTACCGCCGTGTGCAGCCTGCTCTTGACCGTGCCCTCCGGGATGCCGAGCTCCTCGGCGATGGCCCGGACCGGCAGGTCCGCGTAGAAGCGCAGCACCACCACCTGCCGCTGGGCGTCGGGCAGCTCGCCGAGTCCCTGCGCGAGCGCCAGCGAGGTGGCCCGCGCCTCCGCGCCGTCCTCGTCGTCGGCCTCCCGCCACAGCGCCGTGAGCCGCTCGCCGAGCCGCTCCTGGCGGCGCCGGGCCCGGTGCCAGTCCATGGCCAGGTGGGAGGCGACGACGGCCGCCCACGCGGAGACGTCACGCGGCGCCTCGCGCCCGTCCGCCGCCCGCTCCAGGAGCTTCAGGCGGACCTGCTGCACCCCGTCGGAGAGGTCGGCGTGCGGCACACCGCCGAGCGCGAGCACCGCACGGACCCGGTCCTCCTGGGCCGCGTCCAGCGGATCCGCTCCCCCGGCCGCCGTGCCCGCCCGCGGCGCGCGGCGCGCCTTTCCGCGCAGCAATGTGCCCCTCCCGTCCCCGCGTTTTCCCTACGACGCGGGGGCGGCCCGAAACGTTCACGGCGGCCGCCCCCGAATGTGGCGTCCCGCACCTCGGACAATGGATTGGACAACGCGGCCCTGGACAGACGCATGATGGAGCAAGCCCAGGCCGGGGTCACCAGGCCGCACGCACATACGGAGGAAGTCCCTGTGAAGGTCGGAATCGTCGGAGCCACCGGTCAGGTCGGCACGGTCATGCGCAAGATCCTCGCCGAGCGGAAGTTCCCGGTGGAGGAGCTGCGTCTGTTCGCCTCGGCCCGCAGCGCCGGCTCGGTCCTGGACGGCGTCACCGTCGAGGACGCCTCCACGGCCGACTACACGGGCCTGGACATCGTGCTGTTCTCGGCCGGCGGCGCCACCTCCAAGGCCCTCGCCGAGAAGGTCGCCTCGCAGGGCGCCGTCGTGATCGACAACTCCTCGGCCTGGCGCCGCCACCCCGAGGTCCCCCTCGTGGTCTCCGAGGTGAACCCGCACGCGATCGCGGACCGCCCCAAGGGCATCATCGCCAACCCGAACTGCACGACGATGGCCGCGATGCCGGTCCTGAAGCCGCTGCACGCCGAGGCCGGCCTCGAAGCGCTGGTCGTCGCCACCTACCAGGCGGTCTCCGGCTCCGGCCTGGCCGGCGTCGAGGAGCTCTTCGAGCAGGTCAAGAAGGTGGGCGAGGACGCCCCGAAGCTCACCCACGACGGCACGGCCGCCGAGTTCCCCGAGCCGGACAAGTACGTCGCGCCGATCGCCTACAACGTCCTGCCGATGGCCGGCTCCGTCGTCGACGACGGCCTGAACGAGACCGACGAGGAGCAGAAGCTCCGCCACGAGTCGCGCAAGATCCTGGAGATCCCGGAGCTGAAGGTCTCCGGCACCTGTGTCCGCGTGCCCGTCTTCACCGGCCACTCCCTCCAGGTCAACGCCCGCTTCGCGCGGCCGCTGAGCCCCGAGCGGGCCACCGAGATCCTCTCCTCGGCCGAGGGCGTCGTCGTCACCGAGGTGCCCACGCCGCTGGTCGCCGCGGGCAAGGACGACGCGTTCGTGGGCCGCATCCGCAAGGACGAGACGGTCGAGAACGGCCTGGCGTTCTTCATCTCCGACGACAACCTCCGCAAGGGCGCGGCGCTGAACGCCGTGCAGATCGCGGAGCTGGTCGCCGCCGAGCTCAAGGGCTGAGCTCCTGAAGGAGGAGGCGCAGGGGCTGAGGTTCCAGGGCTGAGGCCCGCTCGTACGCCGCCGGAGGGGGCGGTCACCGGGTGCCGGTGGCCGCCCCCTTCGCGTACCCGCCGGGCCGCCCGCGCCGCGGCCCCGCGCACGCCACCGCGACCAGCGCGAGCGCGGCGAGCGAGCCGCCCAGCCACAGCACCGCGCCCGCCCCGTGGCCGTCCGCGACCCGGCCGCCGGTGAAGGCGCCGAGCGCGATGGCCCCGTTGAACACCCCGGCGAAGAGCGCGGACGCCGCCTCGCGGGCGTCCGGGGCGGCGGCCATCACCCAGTTCTGCGCGGAGACCGAGACCCCGCCGTACGCCAGCCCCCACACCACGAGCACCGCCACCGACGCGGCGAGCGAGCCGCCCGCGGGCACCATGAGCAGCACCACGGCGGCGAGGAGCGCACAGATCATCAGCAGCGCCCGGCGCGGATCGCGGGCCGCGACGGCGCCGCCCGCGAAGTTGCCGACGATGCCGGCCGTCCCGTAGGCGAGGAGCAGCACGCTGATCAGTCCCGCGCCGATGCCCGGCACCCGCTCCAGGACGGGGCGTATGTAGGTGTACGCGGCGAAGTGGCCGGTGACCAGGAGCGTGACGGCGAGCAGACCGGCCCGCAGCCGGCCGGCGCGCAGCAGCCCGGGGAAGGCGCCGAGGCCGATCCCCTCGCGGGCGGGCAGCCGGGGCAGCACCGCGGTGAGCAGCCCCGCGACGGCCAGGGCGAGCGCCGCTAGGGCCACGAACCCCCAGCGCCAGCCCGCCAGTTCACCGAGCAGGGTCCCTGCGGGCACGCCGAGCACGGACGCCACCGCGATGCCGCTGAAGATCACCGCGGTGGCCCGTCCCGCGCCGCCCGCCGGGGCCAGCCGGACGCCGAGGCCCGCCGCGACGGCCCAGACCCCGCCGGTGCAGACGCCCACCAGGACCCGCGCGGCGAGCAGGACGCCGAAGGCGGGCGCGAGCGCGGAGACCATGTTGGCGACGGCGAGCAGCGTCATCAGCGCGGCCAGGACGGTACGCCGGTCGACGCGGCGCGCGGCGACGGGCAGCAGCGGGGCGGCGAGTCCGGCGACGACGCCGGGCAGCGTGACGGCGAGGCCCGCGGTGCCGTCCGAGACGTGCAGGCCCGCGCCGATGGCGGTGAGGAGCCCGACGGGCAGCATCTCGGTGGTGACGACGGTGAAGGTGGCGGCGGCGACCACGAGGACGGCGAGGAGGGTGTGCGGGCGCGGCGACGCGCCTGTCCGCGTGGGGAGAGGGGTGCTCTGTGACATGGCCTCCACCCTGTGGGGGTGTCCGCTGGGGAACAACGCGGAAGATCTCATCCTTGTATGAGCCGGATTCATCGACCGGGACGGTCGTCGGGGCGAGTACGGGAGAGGGACCGCGCGTGATGAGCGGGAGGGGACTGGAGATCCGGGAGCTGGAGTGCTTCCTGGTGCTCGCCGAGGAGCTGCATTTCGGGCGGGCCGGCGAGCGTCTCTATGTGTCGCAGAGCCGCGTCAGCCAGCTGCTCGCCGCCCTGGAGCGGCGGATCGGCGCGCGTCTGGTGGAGCGTACGAGCCGCCGGGTGGCACTGACCACACTCGGGGAGCGTTTTCTTTCCGAACTCCAGCCGTCCTACCGGGAGTTGACGGACGTCGTCGAGCGGGCCAGGGCGGCGGCGCGGGGCGTCGAGGGGACGCTGCGGGTCGGTTTCCAGGGGACCGCGGATGCCCGTCTGACGCACGCCATCGGGGCCTTCCAGGAGCGGCACCCGGGCTGTGCCACGGAGGTCGTGGAGATCTTGTTCTCCGACCCGTTCGGACCGGTGCGTGCGGGTGACGTGGACGCGGCGGTGGTGCTGCTGCCGGTCCACGAGCCGGATCTGGTGGTCGGCCCCGTCCTCGCCGCCGAGCGGCAGACCGTCGCCGTGTCGGTGCGGCACGCGTTCGCGGGGCGGGGCTCGCTCACGGCGGCGGATCTCGCGCGGACCCCGCTGATCTCCGCCGCCGCGCCGGCGCCCGGGTACTGGCGGGCCGCGCACGCCCCGTCGACGGCCGCGCCCGCCGCCCCGGCGGTCCGCACCCTCCAGGAGGGCCTGACGCTGGTCGCGGCGGACCGGGGGGCGATGCTCCTGTGCCGCCCGACGGCGGAGTACCACGGCCGCAAGGACGTGGTCTTCGTGCCGGTCGACGGGGTGCCCGACTCGGTGCTCGCGATGGTGTGGCACCGGGACGGGGAGACGGGCCGGGTACGGGAGTTCGCGCGGGCGCTCGCCGCGGCCGGCCCGCCCTGACCCGGCCGGACCCGCCCGGACCGATCAGGGCCTGCGGACCTCGAAGTGGAAGCAGCCGTACTCCACCGCGCGGACGTGCACGAGGACGACGTCCGGGTCGGCGAAGGCCTCGGCGAACGCGGCGTCGAAGGCCTGTTCCTCGTCCCGCGGGATCCGCAGGAGGCGGCCCCCGACGATGTGGCCGTTCTCGTCGTAGCGGCGCAGGGTGCGCAGGGCTCCGGCGTGCGAGAAGGGATAGCCCGCGCGCTCCCCCGTCGGCCCCGCGCAGGGGTCGGCGTGGATGAAGACGGGCCCCTGCTCGTCGTAGGCGCCGGGGGCCGCACCGGTCCCGGCGGCCCAGCGGCGCAGCGGGGCGTACGAGACGAGGGCGACGCGCTCGCCGGGGGCGATGGGCCGCAGACAGCACCGCAGCGGGTCGCCGCCCTCGTGGTCGACGTACGGGGCGCAGGGCTGCCCGGCGTCATCGGTGTCCCGGAGCCGGCGCAGGGTCTCGGGCGCGATGGGGCGGGGAGTGTAGGCGGTGGCCGCGGGGATGTCCGTGGGTGTGGTGGTCATGGGTCGAGCCTCGCGCGCGGGCGAGGACGGCGCTGGCGGGATTCGGACGGGGAGTCCGGGGCTCGCGCGAGTGGCGCTCGGCCCAACCGCAGGATCCCCGTGGGTGGCCGTCGGCTCGTCCTCGGGCTTCGCGCACGGGTGCGGTCAGCCCACCCCCCAGGACCCCCGCCCGTTCAGCTCCCGCACGTCCTCGCCCGTCGTCCTGCGGTACGCCGCGTCCAGCTCGGCCAGTTCGGCCGGGGTCAGGACGTCCTCGACGTGGTCGAAGCCGTCCGGCGCGCGCAGGGCGACCGTGTGCAGGACGCGGTCCGCGGGCATGTCGCGGTTGGCGAGGACCAGCGCGTTGACCGGCTCCCGGCGCAGCTCCTCGTACGCCCGCAGCCCCGCCTCCCGGTCCGGCGCGCAGTGGGCGAGGCAGCGGGCCAGGACGCGGGCGTCGAGGATCGCCTGGGAGCCGCCGTTCGACCCCACCGGGTACATCGGGTGCGCCGCGTCGCCGAGCAGCGTGACCGGGCCGCGGCCCCACCGGGCGAGCGGGTCCCGGTCGACCATCGGGTACTCCAGGATGTGCCGCGTGCCGGCGAGCAGCGCGGGGACGTCGAGGTCGCCGATGCGCCAGCCGGCGAAGTGCGGCAGGACGTCGGAGAGCCGCCCGGAGCGGTTCCAGTCGGCGGGCCCCGCCATCCCGTGGTGCCGGGTCAGCGGGGAGCGCACCTCCGCCACCCAGTTGAGCAGGTCCCTGCCCCGCTCCTGTGCCCGGCGGGAGATCGGGTAGACGACGAGCTTCGCGGTGGCGTTGCTGCCCGCCACCGCGACGGTCCGGCCGCCGAGCACCGGGTGCCAGTCGGCGGTGCCGCGCCACATCCGGACGCCGTTCCACAGCGGCGGCCCCTCGCCGGGGTGCAGCATGGCCCGCACCGTCGAGTGCAGCCCGTCGGCCCCGACCAGGGCCCGTGCCCGTACGGCGTGCTCCCTGCCCCGCGCCCGGTCCCGCAGGATCACCCGCAGCGCGCCGCCCTCGCGCTCGGCCAGGCGCACGAAGGCGGTACCGGTGCGCACCGCGTGGTCGCCGATCCGGTCGCGGACCGCGTCGAGCAGGATCAGCTGCAGGGCGCCGCGGTGGAGGGAGTACTGCGGCCAGTGGTAGCCGAGGGCGAGCCCGCGCGGCTCGGCCCAGATGCGGTTGCCGTGCCGGTCGAAGTGGGCCATCGCGTCGGGGGCGACGGCGGTCGCCGCGAGCTCGTCGCCGAGCCCGAGCTCGGTCAACTCCCGTACGGCGTGCGGCAGCAGGTTGATGCCCACGCCGACGGGGCGCAGCTGGTCGGTGGCGTCCACCACGCGGACCTCGATGCCCGCCGCGTGCAGGCTGAGCGCGGCGGTGAGCCCGCCGATGCCCGCGCCCGCCACCAGTACGTCGGTCATGGCCGCCGCGCGGCCCGGCCCGCGCCGTCCGGACACGGGCCGGGCGGCGGCCCCTCGATCCCCAGCATCTCCGGCATCCCCCTGTGGTCCCTGACCGTCCGCGGGGCCGTGGTCGGCGGCCGGTGCGGACCGGTGCGAACGCGCGGAGCGTAACGGCACGGCAGCGGGAGAACAATGGCCCGGGCGGCCATCCGGGGCCGCATGGAAGGATGGCCGGAAACACGACAAGTCGTACCCCTGAGAAGTCGCACCCCCGAAGATCCGAGAGACCCCAGACGTCCCCCTCACGAAGGCGCGGACGTCGTACCCGAGGAGATGACCGCGTGCCCGGCACCAATCTGACCCGCGAAGAGGCGCAGCAGCGGGCGAAGCTGCTCACCGTTGACTCGTACGAGGTCGATCTCGACCTCACCGGCGCGCAGGAGGGCGGCACCTACCGGTCCGTGACCACGGTGCGCTTCGACGCCGCGGAGGAGGGCGCCGAGACCTTCATCGACCTGGTGGCCCCCGCGGTCCACGAGGCGGTGCTCAACGGCCGCGCGCTGGACGTGGCGTCGGTCTTCCGTGACTCCCGCATCACGCTCAAGCACCTGCGGGCCGGCCGCAACGAACTGCGGGTCGTCGCCGACTGCGACTACACCAACACCGGTGAGGGCCTGCACCGCTTCGTCGACCCGGTCGACCAGCAGGCCTACCTGTACACGCAGTTCGAGGTGCCGGACGCCCGGCGCGTCTTCGCCTCCTTCGAACAGCCGGACCTGAAGGCGACGTTCCAGTTCACCGTGAAGGCGCCGAGCGGCTGGACGGTGATCTCCAACTCGCCCACGCCGGAGCCGAAGGACGACATCTGGACGTTCGAGCCGACGCCCCGCATGTCGACGTACGTCACCGCGCTGATCGTCGGCCCGTACCACGCGGTGCACTCGACGTACGAGGGCCCGGACGGCCAGTCCGTGCCGCTGGGCATCTACTGCCGCCCCTCGCTCGCCGAGTTCCTCGACGCGGACGCCATCTTCGCCGTCACGCGGCAGGGCTTCGACTGGTTCCAGGAGAAGTTCGACTACGCGTACCCCTTCGCCAAGTACGACCAGCTCTTCGTGCCGGAGTTCAACGCGGGCGCGATGGAGAACGCGGGCGCGGTGACCATCCGCGACCAGTACGTGTTCCGCTCGAAGGTGACCGACGCGGCCTACGAGGTGCGCGCCGCGACGATCCTGCACGAGCTGGCGCACATGTGGTTCGGCGACCTGGTCACCATGGAGTGGTGGAACGACCTGTGGCTGAACGAGTCGTTCGCCACCTACGCCGAGGCCGCCTGCCAGGCGTACGCGCCGGGCTCGAAGTGGCCGCACTCGTGGACGACGTTCGCCAACTCCATGAAGACGTGGGCCTACCGGCAGGACCAGCTGCCCTCCACGCACCCGATCATGGCCGACATCCGTGACCTGGACGACGTCCTGGTCAATTTCGACGGCATCACGTACGCGAAGGGGGCGAGCGTCCTGAAGCAGCTCGTCGCCTACGTCGGCGAGGACGAGTTCTTCCAGGGCGTGCAGGCGTACTTCAAGCGCCACGCGTTCGGCAACACGCGCCTGTCGGACCTGCTCGGCGCCCTGGAGGAGACCAGCGGCCGCGACCTGAAGACCTGGTCGAAGAAGTGGCTGGAGACGGCGGGCATCAACGTCCTGCGCCCGGTCGTGGACGTCGACACGCAGGGCGTCATCACGTCGTTCGCGGTCAAGCAGGAGGCCCCGGCGCTGCCCGAGGGCGCGAAGGGCGAGTCGACCCTGCGCCCGCACCGCATCGCGATCGGCCTGTACGACCTCGACGAGGCGACCGGCAAGCTGGCGCGCACCGACCGCGTCGAACTGGACGTCGACGGCGAACTGACCGCCGTGGACGCCCTGGTGGGCAAGCGCCGCCCCGCGGTGATCCTGCTCAACGACGACGACCTGTCGTACGCGAAAGTCCGCCTGGACAGCGAGTCGCTGGCCTTCGTCACGGACCACATCGGCGACTTCGAGGCGTCGCTGCCGCGCGCGCTGTGCTGGGCGTCGGCGTGGGACATGACGCGCGACGCGGAGCTCCCGACCCGGGAGTACCTGAACCTCGTCCTGTCGGGCATCGGCAAGGAGTCCGACATCGGCGTCGTGCAGTCGCTGCACCGCCAGGTGAAGCTCTCCCTCGACCTGTACGCGGCGCCGGCCGGCCGGGACGCGGCGCTGGCCCGCTGGACCGAGGCGACGCTGGAGCACCTGCGGGCGGCCGAGCCGGGCAGCGACCACCAGCTCGCGTGGGCCCGCGCCTTCGCGGCGACGGCCCGCACGGACGCGGAACTCGCCCTGCTTGAGCGCCTGTTGGACGGCTCGGAGTCGGTGGAGGGGCTCGCGGTCGACACCGAGCTGCGCTGGGCGTTCGTGGCCCGGCTCGCGGCGACCGGCCGTCTCGACGAGGCGGGCATCGCGGCGGAGCTGGAGCGGGACAGGACCGCGGCGGGCGAGCGGCACGCGGCCTCCGCGCGGGCGGCGCTGCCGACCCCGGAGGCGAAGGCCGCGGCCTGGGCGTCGGTCGTCGAGTCCGACACCCTGCCGAACGCCATCCAGGAGGCGGTGATCGGCGGCTTCGTCCAGACCGACCAGCGCGAACTGCTCGCCCCGTACACGGAGAAGTTCTTCGCGGCGGTCAAGGGCGCGTGGGACTCCCGCTCGCACGAGATGGCGCAGCAGATCGCGACGGGCCTCTACCCCGCGCTCCAGGTCTCCATGGCCACGCTGGACGCCACGGACGCCTGGCTCGCCGAGGCGGAGCCGTCGGCGGCCCTGCGCCGTCTGATCACGGAGTCCCGCGCGGGCGTGGAGCGGGCGCTGCGGGCTCGGGCGGCCGACGCGTAGCCCTCTGGCCGGGCGGGGGGACGGGGGCCTCCTGCTCGGCGCGTAGTGGTCCCGGCACGCCGGTGGGGGCGGGTTCGCCGTGCGGCGGTCGGGACCGAACCCGTGGGACCCGGCCCGGTCGTCCCCGGACGGCTCGCGCGTCTTGCGCTTTCGGCAGTGTGGAGGGGCATCGTCTTGCGCATCCCGCCGCAGGAGGCGGATCCGCGCCCCGGCCGCCCTAGCGTGCACGTATGACCCACTCCGCGACACACCAGCACACGCACGGGACCGGCCCGGACACCGACACCGGTGCCGACCAGTCCGACCTCCTCGACCTCGACGCGGACGTCCTCGCCGAGCACATCGCGTCCCTCACCGGGTGGCTTCCCCTCACCGAGGCGCCGCGTCGCGTCGTCGACCTCGGCAGTGGTACGGGTACCGGCACGCTGGCCCTCCTGGACCGCTTCCCCGGCGCGTACGTCACCGCGGTCGACTCCTCCGAGGCCCACCTGCGGCGCCTGCGCGAGAAGGCGGAGGCCCGGGGCGTGGGCGACCGGGTACGGACCGTCCTCGCCGACCTCGACACCTCCTGGCCGGAACTCGACGCCCCCGACCTCGTCTGGGCGTCCGCCTCGCTGCACCACATGGCCGACCCCGCGCGCGTCCTGCGCCAGGTGCACGGCTCGCTCGTGTCCGGCGGTCTGCTCGCCGTCGTGGAGCTGGCGGGCTTCCCCCGCTTCCTGCCCGCGGACGCCCCCGAGGAGGCGCCCGGCCTCGAAGAGCGCTGCCACGCGGCCACCGAGCACCACCACGCGTCCCACATGCCGCACCGCGGCGCCGACTGGGGGCCGCTGCTCACCGCCGCCGGGTTCACCGTCGAGGCCGAACGCACGGTCACCGTGGACATCGACGGCGCAGGGTCTGAAGCGGTCGGCCGCTACGCCCTCGAGGGCCTGCGCCGCATCCGCGGCACCGTCGACGACGTGCTCGCGCCCGCCGACATCGCCGCGCTGGACCGCCTGCTCGACACCGGAGGCCCGCACAGCATCCTGCGCCGCGACGACCTGGCGGTCCGGACCGAACGCCAGGCCTGGGCAGCCCGCCGCTGAGCATCAGCGGCCCCCGAGAAGGAGTCCGGGCGAACGAGGGCGGGCCGGGGGGAGGGGCGGAGGCATCCGGACCTCAGGGCCCCAGGGCTTCAGCGCCGGCCCGGGCCCTCCGCCCCGCCGTCCTCGCCGCGCTGGTGGCCGCGGCGCGCGTCGCGGTCGAAGATGCCGAGGACCTCGCACGGCCCGCCCTCCGCGCCGATGGCGTGCGGCAGCATCGTCGGGAACTCGGCGGACTGGTTGGTCTCGACCCGGAAGCGGCGGTTGCCGAGGAGCAGCGTCGCCGTGCCCGAGAGCACCACGAGCCACTCCCGGCCCGGGTGCGCCCGCATGCGCGAGAGGTTCTCCGGCGGCGGCTCGGTCATCCGCTGGCGCATGACCGTCACACCCGGTTCCGCCTTGAGCAGCCAGCTCATCCGGGCGTGCGCCGCGTCGATGACCGGGCTCGACACCACGTCGTCCGTCGCCGTCTCGACCAGCTGGTCGAGCGTGGTGTCGAGGGCGCGGGCGAGGGTCACCAGCTGGTCCAGGGCCAGCCGGCGCCGGCCGTTCTCGATGCGGCTGAGCGTGGACTGGCTGACCTTGGCCCGGGCGGCCAGCTCCTCCAGCGACCAGCCCTGGGCGAGGCGCAGGGCGCGGATCCGTTTGCGTACGAGGCTGTCCAGCTCACCACTGTCCTCTTGCGTCATGCGCCACAGCGTATGCCGGGCCGGCAAGGACCGCAGGGGCTCTGCACTCCACCGGCCCAACCGCGGGGCCCCGGCGCTCCACCGGCCTACCGGTCCCGCTCCGGCACCGCCTCCCGCAGGGCCCGCAACACCCGGGAGACCGCCACGCCCGACGCGGCCCCCCGCCGCACCGCCGCGACCACATGGCGGCGCGGGCGGTCCGTCGCCAGGTCCCGCATCACCACCCCGTCCCGCCGCACCGCCGCCAGCCTCGGCACCAGCGCCACGCCCATCCCCGCCTCCACCATCGCGAGGATCGCCGTCCAGCCGGACGCCGAGTGCGCCTGCTCCGGATCGAACCCCGCGCCCTCGCACGCCGCCCGCGTGATGTCCGACCAGGGGCCGCTGCCGCCGAAGATCCACGGTTCGGCCGCGAGATCGGCGAGCCTGAGGTCGTCCGCGGACGCCAGCGGGTGGTCCACGGGCAGCGCCACGTCCAGCGGGTCCGCGAGCAGGGACTCCCGGGTGAAGCGGGTGTCCGCGTCGGCCGCTGCGGGCGCCTGGACGGCCAGGGAGAGCGCGATGTCGACCTCGCCGGCCGCGAGGAGCTCGTACGCCCGGGCCGCCTCGGTCTCCCGTACCCGCACGGAGATTCCGGGCGCCGCCTCCCGCAGCGCCCGGACCGCCGGCACGACCAGCGCGGGCACGGCGGTCGAGAACGCCCCGACCCGCACCTCCCCGGCCTCGCCCTGCGCGTACGCGGCCAACTCGGCGTCCGCCTGCTCCAGTTGGGCGAAGACGGCCTCGGCGTGCCGCAGCACCAGATGCGCGGCGTCGGTGAGCCTGACCCGCCGCCCGTGCGCTTCCAGGAGCGGCACGCCCAGCTGCTTGGCGAGGTTGGACAGCTGCTGGGAGACGGCCGACGGCGTCATCCGCAGCGCCTGCGCCGTCGCCGTCACGGTGCCTCGCTCGCTCAGCGTGCGCAGGATCTGCAGCTTCTTGATGTCCCACTCGCTCATGAGGCCAACGTACCTACTGGTCAGGAGCACGGACCCCACCGGCCGCGCCCCCCTACTTCGCGCGGGCGGCGCCGAGCACAACACCGCCCAGGATCAGTCCCATGCACAGCACCTGGAGCCACCCCATGGCCTCGCCGAGGAGCGCGAAGGAGAGCAGGGCGACGCAGACCGGCTGGAGGTAGTAGACGACCCCGGCGCGGGCCGCGCCGATGATCGAGATCGCCTTGTTCCAGGCGAAGAAGGCCACCGCCGAGGACACCACGCCCACGTACAGGAGCGGCGAGACCGTGCCCGGTGTCGGCTCGAAGCCGCCCTCGACCGCGAAGTCGATCAGGAACACCGGCAGCAGCATCAGCGCGCCGAGCACGAACGTCGTGAAGAGGAAGGGCAGTCCGCCGATCTCGGCGGGCCTGCGCTTGAGCAGTGCGCTGTACGAGCCGAAGGACACCGCACCCGCGATGACCCACAGGTCGCCGACCGCGAAGTCCATGGCGAGCGAGCCCTTGCTGACCAAGAGGAGGACTCCGGCGCAGGCGACGAACATGCCGGTCACGCGGCGGGCGCCCAGCCGGACGCCACCGAGGCGTTCGTAGAGGGCCATCAGGACCGGTGACGCGGCCATGATCATGCCCATGTTGCCCGCGGTGGTCGTCATACCGGCCTGGTTCACCAGGGTGTTGTAGACGGTGACGCCCAACAGGGAGGCCAGCAGCAGGTACTTGAGGTGTGCGCGGAGCAGCTTGCGCTGCCGCCAGGTCCGCCGGACCGCGAACGGCGCGACCGCGGCGATGGCGATGACCCAGCGCCAGAAGGCGTGCTGGATGGGCGGCACGCTGTCGTGGAGGGCCCGGGAGGTGACGAAGCTGCCCGACCAGACGACCGTGGCGAGGGCCGCGAGGGCGAGCCCGACGCCGATGGGGCGCGCCGCGGGGTGAGCGGTGGGTGCGGTGCGTGCGGGGGTCCGGTCCAGGAGTGCCACGGGGTATCCCTTGTCTCTCTCCCCGCGCCTGCGGGGCGTCTCGGTGGTCGGTCACGTCGTTCGCGGAGACCACCGTGGCACCCCCTGACCCATCAGGTCCATCGAATACTTTTGCTTGTTCTCTTAAGAAGAAGTGAACGAATCTATGGTGCGTGGTGCGCGAGCGCTTCCCGCACCGCCTCCACCCCCGCGTCCTCCGCCGCCCACGCCACGTATCCGTCGGGGCGGACCAGGACCGTCGTGCGGCGGTCGCTCGCCCAGTGGACCGGTACGGCGCGGCCCGCCGCGGGGGCCGGGTCCGCCGTGTCCGCCGCGTCCGCCGTGTCCGCCGTGTCCGCCGTGTCCGCCGGGGAGATGAGCACGAACTCCCCCGCGCGCAGGGCCTCGTAGAGCCGCCCTTCCTTCAGCGCCACATCGGGGACGCGGCGTCCGACCAGGCGGTGCGCGCCCTTCGGGGCGGGGTAGGCGATGCCGATACCGGTGACCTGGCCGACCGCCTTGGCGCGTACCGCCGGCACGTGGTTCACGACGGTGGCGACCGCGGCGCGCGCCGCCCGGGTCCACGGGCGCTTGGCCATCGCGAGCCGGACCAGGCCGCCGCTGCTGCGGAGCACTGCCTTGCCGACCGGGTGGCGCTCGGCCTGGTAGGTGTCCAACAGGCCTTCCGGAGCGGTGCCGTTGACGGCGGCGGCCAGCTTCCAGCTGAGGTTGGCGGCGTCCTGGAGGCCGGTGTTCATGCCCTGGCCGCCGGCCGGGGAGTGCACGTGCGCGGCGTCCCCGGCGAGGAAGACGCGGCCCACCCGGTAGGCGGGCGCCTGGCGTTCGTCGCTGTGGAAGCGGGACATCCAGCGGGCGTCGTGCATGCCGAAGTCCCGCCCGAGCGCCTGCCGGACGATGCCCCTGACCTCGTCGAGGTCGAGCGGCGCGCTGTCGGGGACGTCACGGCGGCGGTCCCAGCCGATGACGCGGTGGTAGCCGTCGGCGAAGGGCGCGATGAAGGCGAAGGAGTCCCCGGCGGCGTCGACGGCGAGCAGCGACCGGGGCGGTTCGGCGAGCCGGACGTCGGCGAGGACGAGGGAGCGGATGACGGACCGGCCGGGGAAGGGCAGGCCGACCGCCCGGCGCACCCCGCTGCGGAGCCCGTCGGCACCGACCACGTAGGCGGCCCGCAGGGTGCTCGACCCGCCGCCGGGGCCGGGGCGCCGCAGCTGGAGCGTCACGCCGTCGGCGTCCTGGGTGAGTCCGGCCACCTCGGTCTCGTACGAGAAGCGCACCCCGGCCTCGACGGCGCGCCGCTCCAGGACCCGCTCGACCTCGTACTGCGCGAGGACCAGGACGTGCGGGAAGCGGGACGGCAGCCCCGCGAGGTCGAACGACAGACGCTCGAAGAGCCGCAGCCTGTCGAGCGGCTCACCCCTGGCCTCCAGCTCGTCGGCGAGGCCGCGCGCGTCCAGCTGCTCCAGGGTGCGGGCGTGCACGACCATGGCGCGCGACAGGTTGCTGATGCCGTGCGCGCGCTTCTCGACGAGCGTGACGGGGACGCCCGCGGCGGCGAGGTCACCGGCGAGCAGCAGCCCGGTGGGTCCCGCGCCGACGACCACGACGGTCCCGGTGGCCTTGCCCGGGCCCCCGGTGCCGCCCGCGCCGTCCGCGCGAGCGCGGCTCGTGGTGTCCATGGTTCCGGTGGTGCCGTTCATGGCTGCCTCCTGATGCCAACGCCCGTTGGTCAACGTCTGTTGGTCAACGCTTGTTGGCCAACGTAGGGCCGCACCCATGGACTGTCAACGTCCGTTGGCCTACGTTTGTTGGCATGACCGAAAACGCCTCAGCCACCTCGGCCGCGTCCGCCGCGCCCACCGCCACGGCAGCCACGCAGCCCCGCCGCTCCGACGCCACCCGCGCCGGCATCCTCGCGGCGGCCCGCGAGCGGTTCGCGGCGGACGGGTACGAACGCGCCACGATCCGCGCCATCGCCAGGGACGCCCGGATCGACCCGTCGATGGTGATGCGCTACTACGGCAACAAGGAGGGGCTCTTCGACGCGGCGACCTCCGTCGACCTGCGGCTTCCCGACTTCACCCGGGTGCCCCGCGCGGACGTCGGACGGGTCCTGGTGACGCACTTCCTCACCCTGTGGGAGGACGACGGGGTGCTCACCGCGCTGCTCCGGGTGGGCCTCACCAACCAGGCGGGAGCGGAGCGGATGCGCGGGATCTTCGAGGAGCAGCTGCTGCCGGTCGCGCGCCAGACCTGCCCCGATCCGGCCGAGGCGCCGAAGCGGGCGGGGCTCTGCGCCGCCCAGGTGCTCGGGCTCGCGCTGACCCGGTACGTGCTGCGCTTCCCGCCCACGGTCGCGCTGACGCCCGAGGAGGTCACGGACTGGCTGGCGCCGACGCTGCAGCGCTATCTGACGGCCGAGCGGCCGTGAGCACGCCGAGGGCGCCCTCCGGCGACGTCCGTACGCGGATACGCGGTACGGGGAACACGTCGCCGGAGGGCGCCCTCGGCGGAAAGAGCGGTGCGGCGGGTCAGCCCCGCTTCTGCTGCTTGCGGGACTTGTCGCCGACCATCACAAGGCCGGCGATCACCAGGAACAGCACGATGGGCGCGGCGACGTAGAGGCCGAGCGTGTCGATGACGCTCAGGCCGGAGCCCGGGTCGTCGCCGTCGTCGCGGGCCGCGAAGGCGGGGGACGACATGAGCAGCATCATCAGCGTCGTGCCGGAGGCCAGGGCGCCGGCGCGCAGTGCGTTCTTCTTGTCCACGGTGCCAACGTAGCGAACTCCTAAACGGGGTGCGCGCCCGGGGGTGCCGTACGGGCGCTTTCGACCGCTCCCGCGCCCTCGCGGAACACCGCCATGAGCGCGTGCAGACGCGGTGACGCGGCGAGTTCCTCCAGGGTGACGGGGCGTCCGGCGGCGTCGGCGACGGGCAGGCGCCAGTTGGGGTACTGGTCCCAGGTGCCGGGGAGGTTCTGCGGGCGGCGGTCGCCGACCGCGTCCGGCAGCCAGATGCCGATCATGCGGGCCGGGGTGGCCAGCAGGAAGCGGTGCACGGCGCGGACCTCGTCCTCCTCGGAGCCCATGCCGCCGGGCAGCATGCCGAGCCGGGAGAGCACGCCCAGCCACTCGCGCACGTCCGCGGCGGCCTCCGACTGCTCCTCGGCCAGGGGCCGCGTCAACAGGCCCAGGTCGTGCCGGAGTCGGACGTGCTCACCGGTGAGCCGGGCGGCGGTCGGCGGCAGGTCGTGGGTGGTGGCGGTGGCCACGCAGTCGGCGCGCCAGCCGGCGGCGGGCAGCGGCCGGCCGGTGCCTTCCCAGTCCCGCTCGAACCAGAGCACCGAGGTGCCGAGCACGCCGTGTTCGCGCAGCGTCTCGCGGACACCCGGCTCGACGGTGCCGAGGTCCTCGCCGATGACGAGGGCGCCCGCGCGGTGCGCCTCCAGGGTGAGGACGGCGAGCATCGCCTCGGCGTCGTAGTGGACGTACGTCCCCTCGGTGGGCAGCCGCCCCTCGGGCACCCACCACAGCCGGAACAGGCCCATGACGTGGTCGATGCGCAGGGCGCCCGCGTGGCGCAGCAGGCCGCGCAGGAGGGCCCGGTACGGGGCGTAGCCGGACTCGGCGAGGCGGTCGGGACGCCACGGCGGCAGGCCCCAGTCCTGGCCCAGCGCGTTGAAGGCGTCCGGTGGCGCCCCGACCGTCATGTGCGGGGCGAAGTGGTGCCGCTGGGACCAGGCGTCGGCGCCACCGGGGTGCACGCCGACCGCGAGGTCGTGCACGAGACCGATGTCCATGCCCGCCTCGCGCGCGGCGCGCTGGGCGCCGGCCAGCTGGGTGTCGGTGAGCCAGGCGAGCCGGCTGTGGAAGTCGACGCGGTCCATCAACTCGCGCCGGGCGCGGGCCGTTTCGGCGGACGCGGGGTCGCGCAGGGCGGTGGGCCAGGAGTGCGGTTCGGGGCCGTACACCTCGGCGAGGGCGCACCAGGTGGCGTGGTCCTCCAGGGCGGCGCCCTGGTCGGCGAGGAAGGCGCTGTAGGCGGCGCGGCGGCCGGGGCCGAGGGGGACCTCGTGGAGCAGTTCGAGGGCCTCGCGCTTGAGTTCCCACACGGCGTCCCGGTCGATCAACGCGTCCTCGCGCAGCACCCCTTCGCTCAGCTCGGCGGCCCGGCGGCGCAGCGCGTCGACCCGGTCCCGGGCCTCGCCCCGCAGGTACGCGAACTCCGGGACGGCCTCGACGCGCAGGTGCACCGGGTCGGGGAAGCGCCGGGAGGACGGCCGGTACGGCGAGGGGTCGCCGCCCGGGCCTCCCGGCGGGGCGGGCACGGCCGCGTGGAGCGGGTTGACCTGGACGAAGCCGGTGCCCAGGTCGCGTCCCGACCAGGCGACGAGCTCGGCGAGGTCCCCGAGGTCGCCCATGCCCCAGGAGTGGCGGGACAGCAGGGAGTAGAGCTGGACGAGGAGTCCGTGCGCACGCCGTCCGGGGGTCCTGACCCGGCGGGGCGCGACGATGAGGTGGGCGTGCGCGTCACGGCCGTCGGGGGCGCGCACCCGGAGCCGGTGCACGCCGTGCGGGAGGGGGGCGGGGAGCGGTCCGCTCGGGCCCCTGTGACCGTCCGGCGAGGGGGCGGGGAGCGGCCCGCCCCGGCCCCGGTGGCCGTCCGGCGACGGCGCGGGGAGCGGCCCGCTCACGCCGTGGCCGTCCCGGCCGTGGGGCTGCGGCACCTCCCACACCGTGACCCCGCCGTCCTCCAGGTCCACCCGCACCCGGGACCCCGGCGGCAGTCCGGCGAGCGGCGCGGAGGTGGTGGGGAGGGCCGGCCGGTCGGGCGCGGTCGAGGGCGTCGACGGCGTGGGGGCGTCCGTCCAGGCCACCACCGTCGGCGGCAGCAGGCGCGCGGACAGCTCCGCCTCGCGCGCGGCCAGGGCGGACCCGGCCGCTTCCGGGGTGCTCGCGTCCACGTCCAGCGCGGCGAGCGCCGCGATCACCGCGGCGTCGGCGGCCGGGACGACGCGCCCCGGGGACGGGGAGTAGGAGGTGGCCACGCCGTAGGAGGCGGCCAGCCGCGACAGACCCATCAGACCGCCATGAAGTCCAGGCCCGAGGCCATACCGGTGGAGGTGGGCTCGCTCGTCAGCGGGGCGGCGTCGGCGAGGGGCGGCTCGCTGGTCAGCGGCGCGGCGTCGGCGAGCGGGGGCTCGCTGGTCAGGGGCGGCTCGATGCAGCCGCAGGAGCACGAGCCGTCGAGGCCCGAGTCGGGGTGGGACACCTGGTCGGGGTAGTCCGGGTAGGAGAGCTGGTCCGGGTAGGCGGCCTGGTCGGGATAGGACACCTGTTTGGAGAGGGCGGAGAGCAGAAGATTCGCGGAAGCGGCCACGTGGGAGCTCCTTGTCAGGGGGCAGGTCTCGGCAGCCCTACCCAATGCGCGGGGTCGCAGACGTATACGTTGCCTCAACGTGTCCTGGGTCACATCCGGTTCCCGTCGCGGACGTTGTCTCCCCGAGCCCCCGCCGCCCCCGGAAGAACAGGCTCCGGAGCGGCGGCGCCCGGGAAGATCTGCGCGGCGCGCAGGCCCGCGCCCCGGCCCGCGCGGGGCCCGCACGGAGGCCCCCGGAACGCCCGATTCCGGGGCGGTCCGGACCCTCGTACCGCCTGATCCGAACCTCCCGCCGCAAGGATGCGCACAGGTTCCGCGAAGAATCACCCGACCGATACCCGGCCCCGTTGACACCCCCCTCGCGTCAGTGGTGGGCTCGCTGCCACATGTGACGCAAGGGACCGCAAGGACCCCCGGGAACGAGAACAGGGGCGAGGGCCGTGCAGCTGCGACGCAGGAAGGGTACGGCCGTCGTCGCGCTCGCCGTGATCGCTGGAGCACTCGGCGGCGCGCCCGGCGCCCTCGCGGCCCCCGGAGCACCTGGTGCGCCCGGTACGTCCGCACCGCCCGCCCGACCCGATGCCCCCGTCACCTCCCCGGACGAGGCCCCCCGCGCCGGCCTGCCCGCCGTCTGGCCGCGCCCCCAGTCCATGAGCGCCACCGGGACCGCCGTCACCGTCGGGGACGACGTCCTCCTCGTCGCACCGCAAGCCGGCGCCGCCGACCCGTACGCCCTCCGAACCCTCCGCACCCTGCTGCGCGATGCCGGCGCCCGGCGGATCACCGAGGTGCGCGACGGCGACCCGCTCCCCGCGGGCGGCGCCCTCGTCGTCCGCGCGGACGGGACCGGCGCCGAACCGGCCCTGCGCTCCCTCGGCGTCCGCGAGCGCGGCGACCTGCCCGCGGGCGGCTACCGCCTGGCCGTCGGCCGCGTCGCCGGGCGCGCGACCATCGCCCTCGCGGGCACCGGCACGGACGGCCTCTTCCACGGCGTACAGACCCTGCGGCAGCTCATCGGCGCGGGGAGCGGCCCGCGCCAGGTGCCCGGCGTACGGATCCGGGACTGGCCCGGCACCGCCGTACGCGGTCTGACCGAGGGGTTCTACGGCACCCCCTGGACCCGCGAGCAGCGCCTCGCCCAGCTCGACTTCATGGGGCGCACCAAACAGAACCGCTACCTCTACGCCCCGGGTGACGACCTCTACCGCCAGGCCCGCTGGCGCGAGCCCTACCCCGCCGCCCGGCGCGCCGACTTCCGCGCGCTGGCCGAGCGCGCCCGCGCCCATCACGTCACGCTCGCCTGGGCCGTCTCCCCCGGCCAGGCCATGTGCCTGTCGTCCGACCAGGACGTCGCCGCCCTCACCCGCAAGATCGACGCCATGTGGGCGCTCGGCGTACGCGCCTTCCAGCTGCAGTTCCAGGACGTCAGCTACAGCGAATGGCACTGCGCGCAGGACGCCGAACGGTTCGGCTCGGGCCCCGCTGCCGCGGCGCGGGCCCAGGCCCGGGTCGCCGACGCCGTCGCCGCCCATCTGGCCCGGCGCCACCCGGGGGCGCCGGCGCTCTCCCTGTTGCCGACCGAGTACTTCCAGAGGGGCACGACCGAGTACCGCGCGGCCCTCTCGCGCGGCCTCGACCACCGGGTCGAGGTGGCCTGGACGGGCGTCGGCGTCGTCCCCCGCACCATCACCGGGCGCGAACTCGCGGGCGCCCGCGCCGCGTTCGGGCCGCACCCGCTGGTCACGATGGACAACTACCCCGTCAACGACTTCGCGCAGGACCGCGTCTTCCTCGGCCCCTACACCGGCCGCCGGCCCGCCGTCGCCACCGGATCGGCCGCGCTCCTCGGCAACGCCATGGAGCAGCCGGCCGCCTCCCGCATCCCCCTGTTCACCGCCGCCGACTACGCCTGGAACCCGCGCGCCTACCGCCCCCACGCGTCCTGGCTCGCCGCCATCGACGACCTCGCGGGCGAGGACCCGAAGGCGCGCGGCGCGCTGCGGGCCCTCGCGGGCAACAACGCCTCGTCCGTGCTCGGCGCCGACGAGTCGGCGTATCTGCGCCCGCTCATGGCCGCCTTCTGGCGCGCCCGCACGGAGCCGGACCGGGCGGCCGCCGAGAGCGCGGCGAAGCGGCTGCGCGCCGCCTTCACCGTGATGCGCGGGGCGCCGCGCCGGCTGGCCGGCAGCGAGCTCGCCGGCGAGGTGCGGCCCTGGATCACGCAGTTGGGGCGGTACGGCGCGGCGGGCGAGACCGCGGTGGACCTGCTGGCCGCGCAGTCCGCCGGGGACGGCGCGGCCGCCTGGCGGGGCGCGCGCAGGCTGACCGCACTGCGCGAGGAGCTGAAGGAGGGCGGCGTCACCGTCGGCAAGGGGGTGCTCGACCCGTTCCTCCAGCGCGCGCTCCAGGCGTACGCGACGTGGGCGGGGACCGACGGCGAGCGGGCGACCGACGAGGCGACGGCCCGCTTCGGCCGCGCCCGCGCGCTCGCCGCGGTGACGGTGCTCGCCGACCCCGGCACCGGCGGCACCGTGGAGTCGCACGTCCCCGGCGAGGGCTGGCGACGGCTCGGCACGCTCGCGCGCAGCGGCTTCACGGAGCTCCGCCTCCCGCGGGACGACGGCCACGCGGCGGGCACCACGGCGAGGCGCGCGGACGCCGTCCGTGTCGTTCCCGCCCACGGCGCGGACGGCGCGGTCCGTCACCTCGTGCCGTGGTTCGCCGACGGCCCGGCGGCCCGCCTGACGCTGAGCCGCGCCGAGGCCGACGTGGAGATCGGCGGCGGCCCGAGCCGGATCACGGTGGGCCTGCGCTCCCTGCGCCCCGCCGACGTCCGCGGAAGGCTGCGGGTGAGGGCCCCGCGGGGCCTCGCGGTGAAGGCGCCCGGCGAGGTCACGCTGCCGCGCGGCACGCGGGTCGGCGTCCCGGTCGGCCTCACCGTCCCGGCGGGCACCCGCGCGGGCACGTACGAGGTCCCGGTGGCCTTCGGCGGGGAGAACCGCACGGTGACCGTCCGCGCCGTCCCCAGAACCGCCGGCCCCGATCTGGCGCGCGGCGCGCGGGCGGACTCCTCGGGCGACGAGACGAAGGACTTCCCGGCGTCGGCCGCCGTCGACGGCGACCCGAGGACCCGCTGGTCGTCACCCGCCGAGGACGGCGCGTGGTGGCAGGTGGAACTGGCCGGGCCGGTCAGGCTCGGCGAGGTCGTGCTGCGCTGGCAGGACGCGTACGCCGCCCGGTACCGCGTGCAGACGTCGGCCGACGGCCGGACCTGGCGCACGGCGGCCACGGTGCGGCACGGCCGGGGCGGCCGCGAGTCGGTCCGGATGGACGCGCCCGGCACCCGCTACCTCCGCGTGCAGGGCGACCGGCGGGCGACGCGGTTCGGCTACTCGCTCTGGTCGGTGGAGGCGTACGCGGTCGCCGAGGAGTGACCCTTGACGACCGCGTACGGCATCCGCGTACGTACCGCGTCGTCCGTACACCCGCGGCCGTACAGCCGCGTACAACAAAGGCCCGGATCGGGAGCTAGGCGGAAATGCCGTCGATCCGGGCCATCGCGTCGTCCGCGCCGAACGGCTGCAAGTACGGCAGCCAGCGCGGATCCCTGTGTCCGGTCCCGATGATGCGCCAGGCGAGGCCGGAGGGCGGTGCGGGTTTGTGCCGCAGCCGCCACCCGAGCTCCATCAGGTGACGGTCGGCCTTGACGTGGTTGCAGCGGCGGCACGAGGCCACCACGTTGTCCCAGGCGTGCTGGCCGCCTCGGCTCTTCGGAATGACGTGGTCGACGCTGGTTGCGACGCCACCGCAGTACATGCACCGACCGCCGTCGCGGGCGAACAGCGCCCGCCTGGTCAGAGGAACGGGCCCCCGGTAGGGGACCCGGACGAACCGCTTGAGGCGGACCACGCTGGGTGCGGGGACGGTGCGCGACGCGCTGTGCATGAAGGCGCCGGATTCCTCGAGGCAGAGAGCCTTGTTCTCCAGGACGAGGACGAGCGCGCGGCGGAGCGGTACGACGCCGAGGGGCTCGTACGACGCGTTGAGGACCAAGACATGCGGCACGGCGGATGCCTCCTTGTACGCCGGCGGCGCGTGGCTCGCGCCGGGACGATCTGCAGCCAGTCTCCCCTCATGCCTGGTCGTAGCGCCAGCATGTGCTCGTAACGGCCTTGAAGTGTTTTCGACCACAACGGGTGCCGGCGGCGGGACGTCCCTTGGTTCTTCCCCAGGTGAGCACCGTCTCTCCCGCGAAGATGGCAACGATCCACACACGATGCCCCGTTAGTGTGGTGTGTCTGCCCGGACCCGCGGTTCGTCTCCGTCGAGCCGCTCTCACCTCCCGGGCAGGCCGCGATACCTGGAGGTACCCGCAGTGTTCTTGTCCGTCCTGTCGGCAGCCGGAACGGACCCGGACGACAAGCCGACGCAGAAGCCGCCCACGCTCGAGGACGCGCAGGAGAGCGCCACGAACGCGGCCAGCTGGGTCGAGCAGAACTGGTCCGCCTGGCTGGGCATCGGTCTGCGCATCGTGCTCATCGTCGCGATAGCCGTCGTCCTGCGCGTCCTGGTGCGCCGCGCCATAACCAAGCTGATCGACCGCATGAACCGCACGGCCCAGGCCGTGGACGGCACGGCGCTCGGCGGCCTGCTGGTGAACGTCGAGCGCCGCCGTCAGCGCTCGCAGGCGATCGGTTCCGTGCTCCGCTCGGTGGCGTCGTTCCTGATCCTCGGCACCGCCGCGCTGATGATCCTCGGCACCTTCGACATCAACCTGGCCCCGCTGCTCGCCTCCGCGGGTGTCGCGGGCGTCGCGATCGGCTTCGGCGCCCGCAACCTCGTCACGGACTTCCTCTCCGGCGTCTTCATGATCCTGGAGGACCAGTACGGCGTCGGCGACTCCATCGACGCGGGCGTGGCCTCCGGCGAGGTCATCGAGGTCGGCCTGCGCGTGACGAAGCTGCGCGGCGACAACGGCGAGATCTGGTACGTGCGCAACGGCGAGGTCAAGCGGATCGGGAACCTGTCGCAGGGCTGGTCCACGGCGGGCGTCGACGTGACGGTCCGCCCGGACGAGGACCTGGAGAAGGTGAAGGCGACGCTGGCGGAGGTCGGCGAGACCATGGCCAAGGACGAGCCGTGGAACGAGCGTCTCTGGGGGCCGGTGGAGATCCTGGGCCTGGACAGCGTGCTGCTCGACTCGATGGTGGTACGGGTCTCCGCCAAGACCATGCCGGGCAAGTCCCTGGGCGTGGAGCGGGAGCTGCGGTGGCGCATCAAGCGGGCGTTCGACGAGGCGGGCATCCGGATCGTGGGCGGCCTTCCGTTGCAGTCTGCGGAGGACGCGCCGGATCCGTCGGCGGCGGTGGCGGCCCTCTCGGCGTACGCGTCGGCGACGTCCCCCCAGTCCTTGGCGGCGTCGCCGATCCCGCCGCCCCCGCCGAACATGTCGAAGTAGGTCGAAGTAGGGGGATGGCGGCGGGCTTGGCCCGCTCTGCTCCGTCCATCACGCGAACCGGCCCCATGGGGGCGGACGTCAGAGGCGAGGCTCGGTCTGCGCGGAGCCTTCGGTGGGCCGGTGGCGTTGATGGGTACCGGGGCCGCCCGGGTGTTTGCGGAGTGTGGCGCCTCCGGGCCGGCAGTAAAGGGCGCTCCGCTGCGCTACGCGTCGGCTTCGCCGATTCCGCTGCGCTCCACCCTTGACTCCCGTCCCTCCACCGCAGCGAAACGTCCGACCCGGCCGGCCAAGGGATGGCGGCGGACCTAGCCGGTCGGGTCATCACCTCTCGCTGCCGGGTGCCGACCGGCCCATCGCGGGCGGACGCCTCGGTGCGTGCTCGGCCAGCCACGCGGCCACGCTGCTCGGGCCACCCCCTCTCGTCGCCGGGTGCGGCCCGGCCCATCGTGCGCGGATGCCACGGTCGGGGCTCGGCCCACGGCCCAGCTGGTTCGGGTCACCGGCTCGCGCGGCCGGGTGCGGACCGGCCCATCGCCAGCGGATGCCACCTTCACTGTCCTGCCCGGGGGGGGTCCGGCACCTACTTCGGGAAAGTTGCGAAGCAGACCCCCGCGCGCCCCCTCCCCACGCTCCACGCGCCGCCGAGTGGGTGGCCGGTTGCAGGCTCGCGCCGTCCACGTGAGCCCGGCAGCCCCACTCAACTCATCCATCCCGCATGCCTCATGCGTCACGACAACCCGTCTGTCCCGAGACTCCCCGTGTCCCGCAGAAACCCCGTCCGCCCCACCCCTCGCGGCGGATTGACCGCTTCCGGGGCGCTTTGGGGTGTGGGAGGGGGGCGCGCGGCATACTCATTCGCAACTTTCCCAAAGTAGGTGCCAGCCCCCCCCGGCGGGCAGTCCAACGGAGGTGGCGTCCGCTGGCGATGGGCCGGACCGCACCCGGCAGCGAAAGCCGATGACCCGCGCAGCGAAGCCGGACGGCTGGCCGAGCACGCACCGAGGCCCGCGCCCACGATGGGCCGGTCCGCACCCGCCGCGCGAGCCGATGACCCGAGCGGCGATGCCGCGCGGCTGGCCGAGCTCGCACCGGGGCGTCCGCCCACGATGGGCCGGGCCGCACCCGGCCGCGAAAGCCGATGACCCGACCGGCTAGGTCCGCCGCCATCCCCTGGCCGGCCGGGGCGGACGTTTCGCTGCGGTGGAGGGACGGGAGTCAAGGGTGGAGCGCAGCGCAATCGGCGAAGCCGACGCGTAGCGCAGCGAAGCGCCCTTTACTCCCGTCCCGGAGGCGCCACACTCCGCAAACACCCGGGCGGCCCCGGTACCCATCAACGCCACCGGCCCACCGAAGAGGCCGAGACAGACCGAGCCCCGTCGCCGCCGCACCCTGCGCAACACCAACCCCTCCGAGATAACGACTTCGTAGCCGGGGAGCCATTCACTCTTGACGCCCCGTTCACGCCAGCCGTACGGTCCTCACCAATTGGAAAGTTTCCTAACAGTTAGCGGTCGAGAGGCAGGCGTCGGCATGACGACAGCAGGCAGCACCCCGGGCTCCCCGGGTACCTCGGGCTCCCCAGGTACCCCGGGCACCCCCCGCGTCCTGCGCGCCATGAACGACCGCGCCGTCCTCGACCTCCTCGTCGTCCACGGCCCCCTCACCCGCACCCGTATCGGCGAGCTCACGGGACTGTCGAAGCCCACCACCTCGCAGCTCCTCGGCCGCCTGGAGGCCGCCGGGCTCGTCCACACCACCGGGAGCCTCAGCGGCCGCCCCGGCCCCAACGCCCAGCTGTACGAGATCGACCCCGGCGCCGGCCACGTCGCCGCACTGTCCGCCGACCCCACCGGCATCACCGCCCTGGTCGCCGACATCACCGGCACCGTCCTCGGCAAGGCGCGCGTGGAGGCGGACGCCGTCGCCGAGGACGTCCGGCACCGTACCGCCCAGCTCGTCACCGAAGCCGTCGACGGCGCCCTGCGCCAGGCGGGCCTCGGCCACGACGATCTGCGCGCCGCCGTCATCGGCACCCCCGGCGCCATCGACCCGCACACCGGCCAGCTGCGCTACGCCCCGCATCTGCCGGGCTGGCACTCGCGGACGCTGCGCGACGATCTCGCCGCCGTCCTCGGCACGCCCGTCGACATCGAGAACGACGTGAACCTGGCCGCCGTCGCCGAGCAGTACGAGGGCGCCGCCCAGGACCACGACAACTACGTGCTGACCTGGCTCGACGAAGGAGTCGGCGCCGCCATCGTGCTCGGCGGCACCCTGCTGCGCGGCGCGACCGGCGGAGCGGGCGAGATCGGCTACATGCCGCTCCCCGGCGCCCCACTGCTGCGCGGCGAGGGCACGGGCGGCGGCAACGGCGGCTTCGAGAGCCTCGTCTCCGCGTACGTCGTCCGCGAACTCACCGACGGTGGCGCCACGTTGGAGGAGGTCATGGCCGACGACACCGCGCTCGGCGAGGTCGCCCGCCGCATCGCCACCGGCATCGCCGCGGTCGTCGCCGTCGTCGACCCCGAACTCGTCGTGCTGTCCGGATCGGTGGCCCAGGCCGGCGGCGACAAGCTGCGGGTCAGGGTCGAGGAGGAGCTGACCGGGCTCGCCCTCCCCCGCCCCCAGATCCGCATCAGCGAACTCGACGGCGACCCGATCCTCACCGGTGCCCTCCGCTCGGCCCTCACCCAGGCCCGCGACCAGGTCTTCGACACGGCCTGAAGCACCCCCGCCCACCAGTCCACCGCCCCGCCAACTCCCCCTCCTGCAAAGGAAGTCCGCCATGCCGCGATGGCGCATGCCCATCTGCGCGTCCGCGGCGCTCGCCGCAGCCGGTCTGTTGCTCTCCGGCTGCGCCAACCCGAGCGTCGGCAGCGCGAACGACGACCCCACCGAGCCGGTCACCCTGAAGTTCTGGCACGGCTGGGCGACGCCCGGCGAGGTCAAGGCCGTGAACGACAGCATCGACCGGTTCGAGAAGCTGCACCCGAACATCAAGGTGCGGGCCACCGGCAACGTCTCCGACGAGACCATCAACCAGGCCCTGCGGGCGGGCGGCGACAAGGCCCCGGACGTGGTGTCGTCCTTCACCACCAACAACGTCGGCCAGTACTGCGACTCGGGGATGTGGGCGGATCTCGATCCGTTCATGGCGAAGACGGGCCTCGACAAGCGCAAGACGTTCCCCAAGACCCTGCTCGACTACACGAGTTACCGGGGCAAGCAGTGCGCCCTGCCACTCCTCGCCGACGCCTTCGGGATGTACTACAACAAGGACGCCTACAAAGAGGCGGGCATCGAGCGTCCGCCGCGCACCATGTCCGAGTTCAAGGAGGTCAGCAGGAAGCTGACCGTGCGCAGCGGCAAGAACTCGTACAAGCGGGTCGGGTTCATGCCCAACTTCCGCTTCTACCAGAACAGTCCGGACCGCCTCTTCGCCCAGTGGGGACCGCGGTACTTCGACAAGGCCGGGGACGCGCGGCTCGCCGACGAGCCGTCGACGTACGCGTTCTTCAAGACGGCGCGGCAACTCGCCGACGCACAGGGCGGTTACGGCGATCTCGAACGGTTCCGCCTCACCTTCGGCGACGAGATGTCCAGCCAGAACGCCTTCCTGACCGGCAAGGTCGCGATGCACCTGGACGGCGAATGGCGCGGCCTGATGCTGAAGGAGGCCAAGGCCGACTTCGACTGGGGCGTGGCCCCGCTGCCCGTACCCGACGACCAGGCCGACACGTACGGGCGCGGCTTCATCACCGGCACCGTCGCCGGCATCGCGCACAGCAGCAAGCACCAGAACGCCGCCTGGGAGCTGGTGCGTTTCCTGACCGCGGACACCGGCCAGGTCGTGGACTTCGCGAACGCCATCCACAACGTGCCCTCCACGTTCGCGGCGCTCAAGTCGCCGAAGCTGGACGCCGATCCGACCTTCCGGACCTTCTTCGACATCCTGGAGAACAAGCACAGCAAGGCCCTGCCGCCCTCCGTCAACGGCGGCGCCTACGTCGTCTCGCTGCAGGACTTCTCGTACTCCGCGGAGGCCGGGCGCGTCCCCGACCTGCGCAAGGGCCTGAAGAAGCTCGACGAACAGATCGACGCCGACACCCTCCAGTCGAAGAGCTGAACCGAGGACCCCGCCATGGCACTCTCCCTCTCCAACCCCGCGCGCCGCAGACTGCGCACGCTGGGCTTCCTCTCCCCCTGGCTGGTCGGGTTCAGCGTCTTCTTCGCGTACCCGCTGATCGCCACCGTCTACTTCTCGTTCATGCACTACAACCAGATCAAGGAGCCCACCTTCGTGGGCCTGAGGAACTGGAGGTACGTGTTCGAGCAGATGCCGCTGTTCGCTCCCGCCCTGTGGAACACCCTCTGGCTGGTCGTGGTCATGGTGGCGCTGCGGGTGGTCTTCGGGCTCTCGCTCGGGCTGCTCATCACGAAGATCAAGACGGGCACGGGCTTCTTCCGCACCGCCTTCTACCTCCCCTACCTCGCCCCGCCGGTCGCCGCCACCGTCGCCTTCGTCTTCCTGCTCAACCCCGGCACCGGCCCGGTGAACGAGATCCTGGACGCGGTCGGCATCTCCGGGCCCAACTGGTTCAACGACCCGGACACCGCCAAGCCCTCACTGGTGCTGCTCTCCCTGTGGGGCATCGGCGACCTGATGGTGATCTTCATGGCGGCACTGCTCGACGTGCCGAAGGAGCAGTACGAGGCCGCCGACCTGGACGGCGCGGGCGCCTTCGCCAAGTTCCGTTACGTGACCTGGCCCGCGATCACGCCCATCGTGATGTTCGCGGTGGTCACCGGCGTCGTACAGACCATGCAGTACTACACGCAGGCCCTGGTCGCGGGGAAGGTGGCCTCCGGCGTCAACATCGGCCCCGGCTCGGTGATCCAGCCCGGCTACCCGGACCACTCGACCCTCACGGTCCCCCAGCTCGTCTACCAGATGGGCTTCCAGAACTTCAACACCGGTGCCGCGTGCGTGCTTTCGCTCGTGCTCTTCGCCATCGCCATGGCCGTGACGACGCTCCTGATGCGCAAGCGCTCCGGGCTGCTCGCGGCGGAGGACTGAGGACTCATGACGACCACGACTCTCGGCGCGCCGACCACCGCGGCCCCCGCCTCCCGGGAACGGGGCCCCGCCGCCGCCCGCGCCCGCCGCAAGCGGATCCTGCACTGGATAGCCGTGCACAGCGTGGCGATCGCCGTCGCGCTGCTCTTCGTCCTGCCGTTCGTCTTCGTCTTCCTGACGTCGGTGATGAGCGACTCGCAGGCGATGAGCGGCGACCTGTGGCCCGACGCGTGGCACTGGTCCAACTACCGACAGGTCTTCGAGACGCCGGGCTTCCTCGACTGGTGGCGCAACTCGCTGATGTACGCGGGGCTCGGCACCCTCTTCACGGTCTGCTCGGCGGTCCCCGTGGCGTACGCGCTCGCCAAGTTCCGCTTCCGCGGCCGGCGCACCGCGATGCTGCTCGTCATCTCGACGATGATGCTGCCGCCGCAGGTCATCGTGATCCCGATGTACCTGGTGTGGGCGCAGCAGTTCCACCTGTCGGGCACGCTGTGGCCACTGATCATCCCGATGGCGTTCGGCGACGCGTACTCGATCTTCCTGCTGCGGCAGTTCCTCCTCACCATCCCCAAGGAGTACATCGAGTCCGCGAAGGTCGACGGCTGCGGCGAGTTCCGTACGCTCGTCAGGATCGTGGTGCCGATGGCCAAGCCCGGCATCGCCGCCATCGCGCTCTTCCAGTTCTTCTACTGCTGGAACGACTACTTCGGGCCGCAGATCTACGCGGCCCAGAACCCCGGCGCGTGGACGCTCAGTTACGGCCTGGAGTCGTTCAAGAGCGCCCACAGCGTCAACTGGAACATGACCATGGCCGCGACGCTGCTCGTCATGGCGCCCGTCATCGTCATCTTCTTCTTCGCACAGAAGGCCTTCGTCGAAGGCGTCACCCTCACCGGAGTAAAGGGCTGAGAAACGGTATGAAGCTCGCAGTGGTCGGCGGAGGGTCGACCTACACACCCGAACTCATCGACGGGTTCGCCCGGTTGAGGGACACCCTGCCGATCGAGGAGCTCGTCCTCGTGGACCCGGCGGCCGACCGCCTGGAGCTGGTGGGCGGCCTCGCGCGGCGCATCTTCGCCAAGCAGGGCCACCCGGGCCGCATCGTCACCACCTCCGACGTGGACGCGGGCGTCGCCGGCGCCGACGCGGTCCTCCTCCAGCTGCGCGTCGGCGGGCAGGCCGCCCGGCAGCAGGACGAGACCTGGCCGCTGGAGTGCGGCTGCGTCGGGCAGGAGACCACCGGCGCGGGCGGTCTGGCGAAGGCGCTGCGCACGGTGCCGGTCGTCCTCGACATCGCCGAGCGGGTGCGGCG
Source organism: Streptomyces sp. NPDC041122 (assembly GCF_055592445.1). Taxonomy (NCBI): domain Bacteria; kingdom Bacillati; phylum Actinomycetota; class Actinomycetes; order Kitasatosporales; family Streptomycetaceae; genus Streptomyces; species Streptomyces sp. NPDC041122. The sequence continues at coordinate 616,022 of NZ_JBVIYQ010000001.1, forward strand.
CGCCAACCCCGACGCCTGGATCATCGACTTCACCAACCCGGTGGGCATCGTCACCCGTGCGCTGCTCCAGGCCGGGCACAAGGCCGTCGGCCTGTGCAACGTGGCGATCGGCTTCCAGCGGAAGTTCGCGCGGCTGCTCGACGTCGCGCCGGGCGAGGTGCACCTCGATCACGTGGGCCTCAACCACCTCACCTGGGAGACGGGGGTACGGCTCGGGGGGCCGGGCGGCGAGGACGTCCTGCCGAAGCTGCTCGCCGAGCACGGGGACGCGGTCGCCGAGGACCTGCGCATGCCCCGCGCCATCGTCGACCGGCTCGGCGTCGTCCCCTCGTACTACCTGCGCTACTTCTACCAGCACGACGCCGTCGTCGAGGAGCTCCGCATCAAGCCGTCGCGCGCCGCCGAAGTCGCCGCGATGGAACGCGAGTTGCTGGAGATGTACGGCGACCCGACGCTCGACGAGAAGCCGGAGCTGCTCGCCAGGCGCGGCGGCGCCTTCTACTCGGAGGCGGCCGTGGACCTGGCGGCCTCGCTGCTCGGCAACGGCGGCAGCCCGCACCAGGTGGTGAACACCGTCAACAACGGCACGCTGCCGTTCCTGCCCGACGACGCGGTCATCGAGGTGCAGGCGACGGTGGACCGCTCGGGCGCCACGCCGCTGCCCGTGCCGGGTCTCGACCCGCTGTACTCCGGACTGATCGCGCACGTCACCGGCTACGAGGACCTGGCTCTCCAAGCCGCGCTGCACGGTGGCCGCGAGCGCGTCTTCAAGGCGCTGCTCGCGCACCCGCTGATCGGTCAGTACGCGTACGCCGAACAGCTCACCGACAGCCTCATCGCGCACAACCGGGAGCACCTGGCGTGGGCGTAGGCACGAGCGTGCTCGCGATCGACGCGGGCAACAGCAAGACCGACGTCGCGGTGGTCGCGGCCGACGGCAGCGTCGTCGGCGCGGCCCGCGGCGGCGGGTTCCAGCCGCCGCTGGTCGGCGTCGAGGCCGCGGTGGACATCCTCGCGGGGGCGGTGGCGCGGGCGTTCGCCGAGGCCGGCACCGACTCCGTGGGCCATGTGTCGGCGTGTCTGGCCAACGCCGATCTCCCGGTCGAGGAGCGGCAGTTGGCGCAGGCGCTGCGGCTGCGCGCCTGGGGCTCCTCCGTCGAGGTGCGCAACGACACGTTCGCGGTCCTGCGCGCCGGGCTCCTGGAGGACGCCGAGCCGCGCGGTGTCGCCGTGGTGTGCGGCGCGGGCATCAACTGCGTCGGCATGCTGGCGGACGGCCGCACCGCCCGCTTCCCGGCCATCGGCCGGATCTCCGGCGACTGGGGCGGGGGGGCCGCCCTCGCCGAGGAGGCGCTGTGGCACGCGGCACGCGCCGAGGACGGGCGCGGGCCCGCGACGGCGCTGCGCGAGGCGCTGCCCGCGCACTTCGGGCTGGTGTCGATGTACGCGCTGATCGAGGCGCTGCACCTGGGACACATCGCCGCGCTACGGCGGCACGAGCTGACGCCGGTCCTGTTCGCCACGGCGGCGGCCGGCGACGCCGTCGCCCGGTCGCTGGTGGACCGGATGGCCGACGAGGTGGTGGCCATGGCGGGCGTCGCCCTGGACCGGCTCGGCCTGCTCGACGAGGAGGCGCCGGTCCTGCTGGGCGGCAGCGTCCTGGCCGCCCGTCACCCGCAACTCGACGACCGGATCGGGATGTTGCTCGCGGAGCGGGCGCCGAAGGCCGTACCCCGGGTGGTCGCCGCACGGCCGGTGCTCGGCGCGGCCCTGCTCGGCCTGGACCGGGTGGACGCGCCCGCGCGGGTGTTCGCGCGGGTGCGCGAGCAGTACGAGGGCGGCGCCCGCGGCTGAACGGACGGATGCCCCGCGCCCTGTGGCGCGGGGTATGGAACCGAACCCCCCTCAATCACGTGTACAAGGGCAGGGATCCGCACAAGATCGAGTCAAGACCTGTGCGGATGTGAGTCCCTGCGGCAATACTTGCGGCCGAGCACTTCTTCCCGCGCCGCGCGCCGGGCGGGAGCAACTGTCCGGAGACCGAGGGGGAGGTCGAGGTCGAGGTGACACAACCGCCGAGCGGCAGAGCCGTGCCGCCGGGCCCGCCGGGGCCGCCGACGCAGGGCCCCGGTCCGGCCGCGCCCGCGATGCCCGCCGGGCCGCCGCAGGCGCCGGGCGCCGCGTCCGTACCGCCGCCGTCGACCTCACCGGAGATACCGGGGACGCCAGGCACTCCACACACCCCGGGTACTCCTGGCCCCCCGGCGGCCCCCGGCGCCCCGCGCCGCCGTACCGCCTGGTCCGAGGGCGTGGACCGGCTGCGCGCCGCCGCGACCACGGAACCGGGCAGGCTCCGCATCATCGGCGCCGTACTGGCCCTGCTCGTCGTCGCGTTCGGCGCGGTGACCACCTGGCAGATGACCGAGCGCTCGGCCGCCGCGGACGACGTGCTGCACCGCAGCCAGCCGCTGACCTCCGACGCCGCGGCCATCTACCGCTCCCTCGCGGACGCCAACACCGCGGCCTCCAGCGGCTTCCTGGCCGGCGGCCAGGAGCCCGCCGACGTACGCGCGCGCTACGAGCGCGACATCGAGCGCGCCTCCGACAAGCTGGCGAAGGCCGCGTCGAACGCCGGGTCGGGCTCCTCCTCGGCGGCCTCCGTCGGCAAGCTGAACAAGCTGCTGCCCGAGTACACCGGCCTGATCGAGCGCGCCCGCGCCAACAACCGCCAGGGCCTGCCGCTCGGCGGCGCCTATCTGCGGTACGCGAACGACAAGATGCAGACCCAGATGCTGCCGGCCGCCGAGAAGCTCTACACGGCGGAGAACGACCGGCTGAGCTCGGACTACGACAGCGCGAGGCCCTACCCCTGGTTCGCCATCGCCCTCGGCGTCCTCGCCCTCGCCGCCCTCGGCTGGGCGCAGCGCCGCAACTACCGCCGTACGAACCGGGTGTTCAACCACGGCCTGCTCGGCGCGAGCGCCGCCGCGACGGTGGTGCTGCTCTGGCTCGTCGTCGGCCACACCGTGGCCCGCTCGGGTCTCGGCGACTCCTACGACCACGGCGTGCGCTCGCTGAACGTCCTCAACGACGCCCGCATCAGCTCCCTGAAGGCGCGCGGCAACGAGAACCTCACCCTGGTCAGCCGGGGCGCGGAGACCACCGAGGTGAACGGCGAGGCGCAGGACAAGTTCGACGTCGCCTACCGTGCGCAGATGAAGCAGCTGGGCGGCGCCGGGAGCGGTCTGCTCGGCAGGGCCGCCGACCTCGCCCGCGACACCGGCGGCGAGAGCCCCGTCACCGAGGCCGCGAAGAACGTGGGCGTGTGGAAGGACCGGCACAAGGTGGCGCGCGCCAGCGACGACGCGGGCAACTACCGGGGCGCGCTCGACAAGGTCATCGGCTCCAAGGCCGACAAGCCGACCGGTGAGTGCTTCGACAACGTGGACGCGGCCCTGGACCGGGCCCTGGCCTTCGAACAGAACGAGTTCCAGCAGGCGGCGCGGGACGGCAGGGGCGCCATGAGCGGGCTCCCGGTCGGCGCCGCCGTGCTCGCCGTGCTCGCCGCGGCGGGCGCCGTGCTCGGTATCGGCCGCAGGCTTTCGGAGTACCGGTGATGGAGTCAGAGGTGAGAGGGGGCGCGCGGACGATGCGGACACGGCGCGGCACGCCCGGCAGGCTGCGCGGCTGGGGCGGCATCGGCGCGATGGGCGTGGCGTGCGCCCTGACGGGCACGCTGGTCCTGGTGCTCCCGCAGTGGGGCGGCGGCGGGGACGGCAGTACCGGCCGCGGCGGCCCCGGGAGCACGGTCGCGGCCCCCGCGCGGGCCGACGCCGACGACTGCAACGACCGCAGCCTGCGCCCCTCCGGCAAGGACGGCCCGGCGATCGAGAAGATCAAGAACCGCGAGGTGAAGAAGCTCGTCGTCGGCGTCGACCAGAACAGCTACCGGTGGGGCTACCGCGACCCGAACAAGGCGGGCGGCCGTCTGGAGGGCTTCGACATCGACCTCGCGCACGAGATCGCCGAGGAGATCTTCGGCGACCGCGACGCCGTGGTGTTCCGCGCGATCCCCACCAACCAGCGCATCAAGGCGATCCAGAGCGGTCAGGTCGACATGGTCGTGCGCACCATGACGGTCAACTGCGAGCGTCTGAAGGACGTCGACTTCTCCACCGGCTACTTCGAGACGGGCCAGCAGGTGCTCGCCCCGAAGAACTCCGACATCACCGGCTACGACACCTCGCTCGCCGGCAAGAAGATCTGCACCGCCTCCGGCTCCATCGCCGAGGAGGAGCTCAAGAAGAAGAACTACGGCGCCGACATCTCCACCACGGTCCCGAACCAGCTCGACTGCCTGGTGCGGCTCCAGCTCGGCGAGGTGGACGCCGTGGTGACCGACAGCGCGCTCGCCGCGGGCCAGGCGGCGCAGGACCCGACGGTGGAGCTGAAGGGCAAGGAGCCGTTCACCACCGAGCACTACGGCATCGCGATGAAGAAGGGCTCCGACGACCTGGTCCGCCGGGTCAACAAGGTCCTCGACGACTACCGCGACGACGACGGCTGGAAGAAGTCCTACGACCGCTGGCTGAAGGCGGCCCTCGACAAGGACGCGGACCCGCCGGCCCCCGCGTACCGCGACTGACCCGGAGCCGACAACGGACCTGGTACCACTGGAGAGTTACGACTGAGGACTCACGACCGAGGACTCACGGCGACACAGAGCGGAGAGGTGATCGATGAGCGTCGCGGGACCCCCCGGTCCGGTGATGGACCGGGACGAGGTGGACCGTGCGCTGGCGCGCCTCGACGCCGAGCACGAGGCGATCGAGACCTCGCTCCTCGCCCTCCAGGACCACGCGGGCCGCCGCCTGCTCGAAGGCGCCCGGCTCACCGGCGTCACCGAGGAGCGCTGGACCACGACGGAGGAGCGGATCACGCTGCTCTGGGCCTACTTCGACGCCTACGCCGGCGCCCTGCGCACCGCGCACGACGTACGGGAGCGCAGACGCTGGCCCGGCCGGGACGACCTCGTGGAGCTGACCGAGCTGCTGCGCGGCGACTCGGTGACGGTCCCGGGCGGCTCCGCTTCGGGTGCGTCCGCCGCGGTCACCGGCCCCGCCAGACTCACCGAACGCTTCACGCTCGAAGAGCTCGTGGCGCGGATGAACGAGCTGTACGCGCACTCCCTGGACATGGTGGTCGCCGCCGACGCGGTCTGGTCGGCACTGCCCGCCCGCATCGACCTGCTCGCCGCCGAGCTGGGCCGCACCCGCCAGCTCGCGCACTCCGTGGGCGTACGTCCCGGGGAGCACCCCGCGGGCGACGACCTGGACCGCATCACCCGCACCCTGACCGCGCTGCGCGAGCAGGTGGTCTCCGACCCGCTCGCCTTCTGGCAGCGCGCCGAGGGCAGTTCGGCGCCCGGCGGCGGCCGCCCGCACACCGAGCGCTACGACCGCGAGGCCCGCGCCCTGGAGGAGGTGCGCCGCGAGATCGAGGCGGTGCTCACCGTCCGCCAGGACGCGGAGGCCCGGCTCGGCAGGCTGCGCGACGTGCTCTCGCGCGCGGACCGCACCCTCGCGGAGGCCAGGAGCGCCCGGGGCGAGGTCCTCGCCAAGATCGCCGCCTCCGAGGTCCCCGCGGTCAGCGGCCCGCCGACCGCGCTGCAGGAACAGCTGGCGGCCGCCGCCGAGTACCGCAGGTTCGGGCAGTGGCACCGCCTCTCGCCGCTCCTGGAGTCCCTCGAGGAGAAGGCCGAGGACGAACTGCTGCGCGCCCGCGAGTCGTTGACCGCCGTGACGGCGCCGCTCGCGGTCCGCGCGGAGCTGCGCGGCCGCCTGGACGCGTACAAGGCGAAGATCGCCCGCCTCGGCCACGCCGAGGACCCGTTCCTGATCGAGCGGTACGACGCGGCGCGCCGGATGCTGTGGAGCGCGCCCTGCGATCTCCGCGTGGCGGAGCAGGCGGTCCTGCGCTACCAGCAGGCCGCCGCGGAGGCGCTCGCGCCGAAGGTCCCGCAGCAGGGCGGGCCCACCGACCGGACGGGGGAATCGTGAGCCAGCGACAGTGTCAGCGGCCCGGATGCACGGGGTCGTACGAGGACGTCGGCGGCGGCGAGATGTACTGCGACACCTGCGGCCTCGCCCCGGTCGTCGCGCCCAACGGCATGGTCGGCTCGTCGCCGACGGGCATCACGGCCGGCGCCAAGGGGTCGCGGGGCTCGGGCAGTTCCAGCGCCCGCTCCACCTCCGGCACGTCCTCGCGCTCGTCCCGTTCCTCGCGGTCGCACTCCTCGCGCAGGTCGGTGTCGGGGCGGCTGTCCCGCTCGCTGTCCGGCGACTCGACATCCCGCTCGGTGTCGGTGCGCAGCTCGGGTTCGGCGGCCTCGTCGTCGGGCCGCGGGCGGCTCGGGGCCGGCCTGGTCGCGGTGCCGGACGTGCCGCGCCCCGACCCGCGCGGCGCGGTGCAGGATCACCCGGAGGTGCCGGAGCGCAAGCGGTTCTGCTCGCGCTCGGACTGCGGGGCCCCGGTGGGGCGGGCGCGGGGTGACCGGCCGGGCCGCACCGAGGGGTTCTGCACCAAGTGCGGTCACCCGTACTCCTTCGTGCCCAAGCTGAACCCCGGCGACATCGTGCACGGCCAGTACGAGGTCGTGGGATGTCTGGCGCACGGCGGGCTCGGCTGGGTCTACCTCGCCATCGACCGCGCGGTGTCCGACCGCTGGGTGGTCCTCAAGGGCCTGCTCGACACGGGCGACCAGGACGCGATGGCGGCGGCCATCTCCGAGCGCCGCTTCCTCGCCGAGATCGAGCACTCCAACATCGTGCGGATCTACAACTTCGTCGAGCACCTCGACCAGCGCACGGGCTCGATGGACGGCTACATCGTCATGGAGTACGTCGGCGGCAAGTCGCTGAAGGAGATAGCCAACGGCCGCCGCACGGAGACCGGCAGGCGCGACCCGCTGCCGGTGGAGCAGGCCTGCGCGTACGGCATCGAGGCCCTGGAGGCGCTCGGCCATCTGCACAGCCGCAACCTCCTCTACTGCGACTTCAAGGTCGACAACGCCATCCAGACCGAGGGCCAGCTGAAGCTCATCGACATGGGCGCGGTCCGCCGGATGGACGACGACGAGTCCGCGATCTACGGCACGGTCGGCTACCAGGCCCCCGAAGTCGCCGACACGGGCCCCTCGGTGGCCTCCGACCTCTACACGGTCGCGCGCACCCTCGCGGTCCTGACGTTCGATTTCCAGGGCTACACCAACGTCTTCGTGGACTCCCTGCCCGACCCGGACAACATCGACGTCTTCCGTACGTACGAGTCGTTCTACCGGCTCCTGGTGCGCGCCACCGACCCGGACCCGGCCCGCCGCTTCGCCACCGCGCAGGAGATGGCCGAGCAGCTCACGGGCGTCCTGCGGGAGGTCGTGGCGCTGCAGACGGGGCGCCCGCGGCCCGCGCTCTCCACGCTGTTCGGACCCGAGGTGAAGGTGCCGGACACCGAGCTGTTCGCGGAGCAGACCGGCGACGTGTCCCTGCTGGGGGTACGCGCCGCACCGCCCGCGCCCGGCACCGGCACCGGCACCGGCCCGCAGGGCGCCACCGGCATCGTCCGCGCGATGGACGCCGTCACCACCGCCCTCGCGCTGCCCGTGCCGCTCGTCGACCCGGCCGACCCGAACGCCGGGTTCCTCGCGGGCCTCATCGCCTCCGCGCCCGCCGAGCTGATCACCGCGCTGCGGGCGGCGCCCGCCGCCTCCCTCGAACTCCAGCTGCGCGGCCTGCGCGCCCGCCTCGCCATGGGGGAACTGCGGCCCGCCGCGCAGGCCCTGGCCGATCTGGAGCTCCAGCATCCGGACGACTGGCGGGTGGTCTGGTACCGGGGCGTCGCGTCCCTGGCGACCGGCGACTTCGAGACGTCGGCGCTCTCCTTCGACGCCGTCTACGACGCCTTTCCCGGCGAGCCCGCGCCCAAGCTGGCGCTCGGCGTCTGCGCGGAGGTCCTCGGCCAGCTGGACAACGCCGCCGAGTACTACCGCCTGGTGTGGGCGACCGACCCGAGCTATGTGAGCGCGGCGTTCGGCCTGGCCCGTGTGCAGCTCGCGGCCGGTGACCGCGGCGGCGCCGTGCGCACCCTGGAGTCGGTGCCGGAGTCGTCCATCCACTACACCGCTGCCCGGGTCGCGGCGGTGCGGGCGCGGCTGCGGCAGCGCATGGGCGCCGGTGCGGACCCGTCGCTGGACGCCGCCTTCCTGGACGACCTGACGGCCGCCGCGGGGCAGACCGAGGCGCTCGCCGCCTTCGGTCTCGACGCGGTGCGCAGGGAGCGCCTGTCGACCGAGGTACTGGGCACGGCGCTCGACTGGGTACTCTCCGGTAGGCACTCTGGTCACGCCTCCGCGCCGCCGGCCACCACCGGCACGCGGACCGTGCTGCTCGGCAGCGACCTGGACGAGCGCGGCCTCCGGTTCGGTCTGGAGCGTTCGTACCGGACACTGGCCCGGCTCGCTCAGGGTGGCGAGGAGAGGATCGAACTGGTGGAACGGGCCAACCGTTTCCGCCCCCGGACGTGGGTGTGAGTATGTCGCAGATGCCCCAGCTGTCTGCCTGCCCCAGCTGTGAGGAGCCGCTGGAGTCGGGTGACCTGTATTGCGGTGCGTGCGGGTTCGACCTGTCGGCGGTGCCACCGCGGCCGGCCGCCTCGCCGGACGGGTCCGCCGCAGCGGGCGAGCCGGAGCGCTGGCCGGTCGCGCCGGACGCCGACAGCTCCGACCGGCCGGTGCCGGCCCACCTGCCGACGGACCTGGCGGGCACGGACTCCGCGGGCGGCGCGCTCTCCGGCACCCCGGAGGCCGGTGCGGTGGCCGCGGCGGCCCGGAACGCCGCGCAGGCGCAGCCCCCTGCGGAGCGCCCCGCGCCCGCCGAGCCGGACGAGTACCCGCTGCCCGCTCCCGGCGCGGGCGCACCCGCCCCCGTACCCGCCGCCGAGCCCGCGGCCGGCGCCGACCCGCGCACCGACCTGCCCGGCGGCACGCCCCCGGCCGGCACCAAGCTCTGCGTGGCGTGCCGTTCGGGCCGGGTGGACCCGGACGGGTACTGCGAGAACTGCGGGCACGCCCAGCCGCGCGAGCGCGACCACATGGAGCAGGAACTCGATACCGTCGCCGCGGTCAGCGACCGCGGGCTGCGCCACCACCGCAACGAGGACGCCTTCGCGATCTCCGCGGCCGCGCTGCCCGACGGCTCTCCCGCCACCGTCGCGATCGTCTGCGACGGCGTCTCCTCGGCGACCCGCCCGGACGAGGCCTCGCTGGCCGCCTCCCGCGCCGCGGGCGCCTGTCTTCGGGAGTCCCTGCCGCGCGGCGTCCACCCGCAGCAGGGCATGCACGACGCGATCCTCGCGGCGGCCGACGCGGTCAACGCGCTGGCCGACGAGCCCGCCGCGGCCCGCGAGCACAGCCCGCACCAGAACGCGCCGGCCTGCACCCTGGTCGGCGCGATCGTCGCCGGCGGCCTGCTCGTCGTCGGCTGGGTCGGCGACAGCCGCGCCTACTGGGTGCCCGACGACCGCACGGGCCCCACCGTCCGGCTGACCGAGGACGACTCGTGGGCGGCGCAGATGGTCGCCGCGGGCCTGATGAGCGAGGCGGAGGCGTACGCCGACGAGCGCGCGCACGCCATCACGGGCTGGCTCGGCGCGGACGCGTACGAACTGGAGCCGCACACCGCTTCCTTCAAGCCGGACCGTGCGGGTGTAGTGGTGGTGTGCACGGACGGTCTGTGGAACTACGCGGAAGCCGTCGAGGAGATGGCCGACGCGGTGCCCGCCGACGCCGCGGTCCGCCCGCTGCACAGCGCCCAGGTCCTGGTCGGCCACGCGCTGGACGGCGGGGGCCACGACAACGTAACAGTGGCCGTCGTCCCGTTCCCGTTCGTGGCACAAGGGGCAGGATCGGCCTAGAGCGGACGCATATCAACGCGACGGACGCCCGCCCGCCACAGGGGCGACCCGGCCGACATGGGGGAGGCCGGGGTCCGGGCGTCCGAGGATCTGAGGGGGAGCAGTTCCATGGCCAACTTCTCGAAGTCGACCGTGCCGCAGTTCACGGTCGACGTGTACCAGAACGAGTATCTCCCGGAAGGCGGCAGGGAGGTCAACGCCATTGCCACGGTCACCTCGACCGGTGGCGGGACGATCGGTTCCGCGGTGGGGGCCCCGCATCTGTACTCGGCGGGGCAGAGCCCGGACGCCGCTGTCGCGATCATGGTCGACTGTTCCGGGTCGATGGACTACCCGCCCACGAAGATGCGCGGCGCGCGGGACGCCACCGCCGCGGCGATCGACGCCCTGCGCGACGGCGTGCACTTCGCGGTGATCGGCGGCACGCACGTCGCCAAGGAGGTCTACCCGGGCAACGGCCGTCTCGCGGTGGCGGACGCGGCCACCCGCGGGCAGGCCAAGCAGGCCCTGCGCAAGCTGAGCGCGGGCGGCGGCACCGCGATCGGCACCTGGCTGCGCCTTGCCGACCGTCTCCTCTCCTCCGCCGACGTCACCATCCGGCACGGCATCCTGCTGACCGACGGCCGCAACGAACACGAATCGCCGGACGACCTGAGGGCCGCGCTCGACTCCTGCGCGGGCCGCTTCACCTGTGACGCCCGCGGCGTCGGCACGGACTGGGAGGTGAAGGAGGTCACAGGGATCGCCTCGGCGCTGCTCGGCACCGCCGACATCGTCGCCGACCCGGCCGGGCTCACCGCCGACTTCACACAGATGATGGAGACGGCGATGGGCAAGGAGGTCGCCGACGTCAGCCTGCGGCTCTGGACGCCGGTGGGCGTGGAGATCAAGTTCGTGAAGCAAGTGGCGCCCACGGTCGAGGAGTTGACCGACCGCCGCACGGAGTCGGGCCCGCGCTCCGGGGACTATCCCACCGGGTCCTGGGGCGACGAGTCCCGCGACTACCACATCTGCGTCCAGGTGCCGGGCGCCGAGCTGGGCCAGGAGATGCTCGCGGCCCGCGTCTCGCTGATCGTGCCGCAGGAGGACGGCAGCGCACGGACGCTGTCGCAGGGGCTGGTGCGGGCGGTGTGGACGGACGACATGGAGGCGTCCACCTCCATCAATCCGCAGGTCGCGCACTACACGGGCCAGGCGGAGCTGGCCCACGTCATCCAGCAGGGCCTCGACGCCCGCAAATCGGGCGATGTCGACGGCGCGACGGCGAAGCTCGGCCGCGCGGTGCAGCTGGCCGGCGCCTCGGGCAACGCCGATACGGCGAAACTGCTTTCGAAGGTGGTGGACGTCGTGGACGCCGCGGCAGGTACTGTTCGATTGAAGGCGAAGGTCGCCGAGGCCGACGAGATGACACTCGAGACCCGGTCGACGAAGACCGTTCGCGTCAAGAAGCAGTAGCGCGTCGACGACGCGGGTACGCGGTGCTCCGGCGCCGCGTACGGAACACGATCAGCACGTACGGCCCGCGGGCCGGAGAAGGAGAGGGGGAAGCGCCGACATGCCGACCTGCCCGAACGGACACCAGTCGGGTTCCGACGACTGGTGCGAGGTCTGCGGTCACCGCATGGCCGGTGCCGTACCGCCCCCACCCCCGCCGCCGCCCCCGGCCGGATACGGGTATCCCCCGCCGCCGCCCGGCCAGGACCCGGGGTTCCCGCAGCCCGCGCCGGGCCGCCCGCACCTGGCCGCCGTGCCGGAGCCGGCTCCCGAGGCGGAGCTCTGCCCGCAGTGCCGCACGCCCCGCGAGGCGAACGCGCCGTTCTGCGAGGAGTGCCGCTGGAACTTCCTGACGAACACGGCGACCTCGTACACCCCGGCCGCGCCGAACCCGCCGCTGCCCGGCACCCAGGGAGGGCCCGGCCAGGGTCCCGGCCGCGTACCCGGTCCCGGGCACGGCCCCGGTCCAGGACACGGCCCCGGCATGCCGCCGGGTCCGAACCCGGCCCAGCAGTTCCAGCAGCCCCCGCCCGGCTACGAGTACCAGGGCTCGCGCCCCTCGCAGATGAACCGCCCCGCCGAGCCGATCCCGCCGTTCGGCAACGGCGGCCCGCAGGGTCCGGGTCCGCAGGGCCCGCAGGGTCCCGGCCAGCACAGCCCCGGTCAGCACGGTCCGGGTGGCCCTGGTCCGCAGGGTCCCGGCCAGCACGGCCCCGGTCAGCACGGTCCGGGTGGTCCCGGTCAGCACGGCCACCTCGGCCCGCAGGGCCCCGGTCACCAGGGTCCCGGTCCCGGTCAGCCGCCGCCCGGCGCCCCGCAGGCGTTCCAGCAGCCGGGTCCGCCCGCGCCGCCCGCGTTCCCGCAGGAGTCGGGCGCCCCGCAGGGTCCGCCCCCGCCCCCGCCGGGTCCGTCCTTCGGCGGCGGAGGCGACGACTGGGTGCTCTCGCCCCCGTCGTCCGCGGCCCCGCCCTCGGCCCCGGCCCCGGCCCAGCAGGACCCGTTCCGCCAGGAGCCCTTCCCGCAGCAGGACGGGGGCCGGCAGCAGGAGTCCTTCCCGCGGCAGGACCCGTTCCCGCAGGCCCCCGGGCAGCAGCAGGCTCCCCCGGCTCCGCAGGGTCCCGGCACGTGGACGGCGACGATCGGTCCCGACCGCGAGTACTTCATGGCGATGATGCAGCGCAGCGGCCCCGAGGCGTCGGGCCTGAACCTGCCCGCGTACTCGCCGGAGCAGCAGCGCCCGCTGTCCGGCAACCAGATCAGCATCGGCCGCCGCCGGCACTCCACGGGTGACACCCCGGACATCGACCTGTCGGTGCCGCCGGAGGACCCGGGCGTCTCGCACCAGCACGCGGTCCTGGTCCAGCAGCCGGACGGCGGCTGGGCGGTCGTCGACCAGAACTCGACGAACGGCACCACCGTCAACGGCGGCGAGGAGCCCATCCAGCCCTTCGTCCCCATCCCGCTCCAGGACGGCGACCAGGTGCACGTGGGCGCCTGGACGACGATCACGATCCGACGCGACTGAGCGGGTTCACAGCGGCCAGGCGTACGGCCCTTCGGGGTCGTCGAGCCAGGCCCACTCGTACGGTCCGCTCACACTCACCCCGAAGCGCTCGCGCTGTGGCAGCCCCTCGCGCTGCCACAGCGCGAGCGCTTCGTGCGGATCGAGGGTGCCCGCGGTCAGCTCCAGGAGGAAGCGGAAGAGCTCGTCCTGCAGGGCCCGGCGCGGCAGCGCCCCGATGTGCCGCTCGGGCGCGCTCCGCGCCTCGCCGCCGCGCAGCGGGACGAAGTAGGCGGGTGTGTGCAGGAAGCGCCCCTCGGCGTGCTCCGCGTCCCGTACGGTCAGCGCGATCAGGCCGGTGGCCAGCGGCGCGAGGATCCGGGCGCCGGGCGCGCACTGGGCGAGCCAGGTCCGGGGCACCGAGGTCAGGGCGCAGGTGACGATGATCCGGTCGTAGGGGGCGCGCTCGGGGCAGCCGGCCGCGCCGTCGCCGGTCACCACGGCCGGGCGGTACCCGGCGGCCGCGAGGTGGCGCCGCGCGGACTCGGTGATCTCCGGGTCCAGGTCGACGGTCGTGACGCGGTCGTCACCGAGCCGGTGTGCGAGGAGCGCGGCGTTGTACCCAGTGCCCGCGCCGACCTCCAGGACGCGGTGGCCGTCCCGTACGTCGAGTTCGACGAGCATCTTCGCCATCAGGGACGGCTGGCTGCTGGAGGAGAGCAGGCTCCCGTCGCGCACCCGGGTCGCCAGCGGGGCGTCACTGTAGGCGCCGCGCAGCCAGCGGGCGCGGCGCCCCGCGTCGGGGTCCTCGCCCCACAGCCGCTCGTATCCGCCCCCGGCGCCCACGTAGTAGTACGGCACGAACAGGTGGCGCGGCACGGCCGCGAATGCCGCCCGCCAGGCCGGGTCGTCCCGCCAGGCCCCGCTCGCCTCGATCTCGCGCACGAGCGCGGCCCGGGCCTCGGCGGCGACGACAGGATCGGGTTCCATGGGTCCACTGTGCTGCGCGGACGCCGCCGATGCGAGTGGCGGGGCCTGGACGGGCGCCGACCGGCCCGGCGTGCGGAGGTCGGCAGGTTCCGGGGGGCTGCAGGTTCCGGGGGGCTGCCGGTTCCGGGGGGCTGCCGGTTCGGGGGGTGGTCCTAAGTCTTCCGTACTCGGTCGCCCCGTCTGAGACCATGGACGGTGTGAACGAGATCCCGCGCGGCACGCTTCAGGAGCAGACCTACTACGAGCAGGTCGGCGGCGAGGAGACCTTCCGACGCCTGGTGCACTTCTTCTACCAGGGGGTCGCGGAGGACCCGCTGCTGCGGCCGATGTACCCGGAGGAGGACCTGGGCCCGGCCGAGGAGCGCCTCGCGCTCTTCCTCATGCAGTACTGGGGCGGCCCCCGCACGTACAGCGACAACCGCGGCCACCCGCGCCTGCGCATGCGCCACGCGCCGTTCACGGTCGACCGGGCCGCGCACGACGCCTGGCTGAAGCACATGCGCGCGGCGGTCGACCGGCTCGGCCTCTCCGCGGAGCACGAGCGCACGCTGTGGAACTACCTGACGTACGCGGCGGCGTCCATGGTCAACTCCGAGGGCTGACACGGCGGGACGGCGCGGCGGCCCCCGTGCGAGGCGGCGAGGGGGAACCCGCTCCGGGCGCCGCTCCGGGCGACGGGGCAGATCCTCGCGTCACCGTCACGCCGGCGTGACGGTGAGCCCTCCGGCACCGGCTGGTCGCACCGCGACCGACCCGTAGTCCGTACGCAGCCGGAGCCACGGCCCCGACGACAGCAGGGTCAGCACGCTGCCGCGCAGGAACCCCAGGGACTGCGCCGCGTGTGCGGCCCGCACCGGCAGCTGCGTGTCGCCGATCGTCCTGGCCCAGATCTCCCGCCCCACGCGGTCGAGTTCGGTCCGCACCCGCCGCTCGGCGGGCAACTCCTCGACGCGGGACCGGAATTCGGCGACGGCGCCCTGCACGAGGGCCCGCACCGCCGCCGGAGCCGGCAGCCCCGGCTCCTGCCGCCAGCCGCCGCGCGGGGGCAGCACACCCGCCCACGGCGGCCCGGTGACGGCCGCCGGAACCTCGGCGACCCCGGCGTGCTCCACGGACTGAGCCGACTCCCCGACCCGTTCCAGGAACTCCCCCGCCGAGACGGTGACGTCCAGCGTGGTGTGGAGCCCGTGCTCGTAGGGCTTGGCGAGCCGCGCCGTACGGATGACGAGCACCTCGAACGACGGCGGCCGCCCGAACACGGCGAGCGTGTCCCCGGCGGCCTGCAGCCGGACCGCGGCCGCCTTGTCGTAATGGATCAGCCGGGCCAGGAAGGCGGCGAGGTCCGCCGCCTCCCCGGCATCGGCGAAGTGCAGCCGCGCGGTCATGCGGCCAGCGCCCCCGTGGTGCCGGCGTCGGCATCAGTGTCGGCGTCGTCCACGTACTGCTGCAGGACGGCCTTCTCCTCGGCGGTGATCCGCCGGGGCCGCTGCGCCTCCAGGTTGAAGGGCACGACGACCGTGGAGGCCCGCACGTAGACCTGCTCCGGGTCCTTGACCTCGTAGGAGATCGTGAGCGAGGCGGCACCGATCTTCGTCACCCACGACTCGATGGTGACCGGCTCGTGCCGGTGCACCAACGGCCGCACGTAGTCGATCTCGTGGCGCGCCACGACGGACCCGCCGGAGAACGACGGGCTGCCGTCACCCGGTGCCAGCCGGAACATGAAGTCGATCCGCGCCTCTTCCAGATAGCGCAGGAAGACCGCGTTGTTGACGTGCCCGAAGGCGTCCATGTCCGACCAGCGCAACGGGCATTGGTATACGTGTCGAGCCACGGTCGCCTCAGCCCCGAGTCAGCTTCTTGTAGGTGGCACGGTGCGGACGGGCCGCGTCCGGGCCGAGCCGCTCGACCTTGTTCTTCTCGTACGACTCGAAGTTGCCCTCGAACCAGTACCACTTGGAGTCGCCCTCGTACGCCAGGATGTGCGTGGCGACCCGGTCGAGGAACCAGCGGTCGTGGGAGATCACGACGGCGGCACCGGGGAACTCCAGGAGCGCGTTCTCCAGGGACGACAGGGTCTCGACGTCCAGGTCGTTCGTCGGCTCGTCGAGGAGGAGCAGGTTGCCGCCCTCCTTGAGGGTCAGCGCCAGGTTGAGGCGGTTGCGCTCACCGCCGGAGAGCACCCCGGCCGGCTTCTGCTGGTCCGGGCCCTTGAACCCGAACGCGGAGACGTACGCCCGCGAGGGCATCTCGACCTGGCCGACGTTGATGTAGTCGAGCTCGTCGGAGACGACGGCCCACAGCGTCTTCTTCGGGTCGATGTTGGCGCGGCCCTGGTCGACGTAGCTGACCTTGACCGTGTCGCCGACCTTGATGCTGCCGGAGTCCGGCTGCTCCAGGCCCTGGATCATCTTGAACAGCGTGGTCTTGCCCGCGCCGTTCGGACCGATGATGCCGACGATGCCGTTGCGCGGCAGCGAGAAGCTCAGGTCGTCGACGAGCACCTTGTCGCCGAAGGCCTTCGACAGGTTCTCGACCTCGACGACGATCGAGCCCAGACGCGGGCCCGGCGGGATCTGGATCTCCTCGAAGTCCAGCTTCCGCATCTTGTCCGCCTCGGCGGCCATCTCCTCGTAGCGGGCGAGACGCGCCTTGGACTTGGCCTGACGCCCCTTGGCGTTGGACCGCACCCACTCGAGCTCTTCCTTGAGCCGCTTGGCGCGCTTGGCGTCCTTCTGGCCCTCGACCTTGAGACGGGACTGCTTCTTCTCCAGGTACGTGGAGTAGTTGCCCTCGTAGGCGATGGCCCGGCCGCGGTCGAGCTCGAGGATCCACTCGGCGACGTTGTCCAGGAAGTACCGGTCGTGGGTGACGGCGATGACGCAACCCGCGTACTTCGCGAGGTGCTGCTCCAGCCAGTTCACCGACTCGGCGTCGAGGTGGTTGGTGGGCTCGTCGAGGAGGAGCAGGTCGGGCGCCTCGATGAGGAGCTTGCAGAGCGCGACGCGGCGCTTCTCACCACCGGAGAGGGTGGTGACGGGCCAGTCGCCGGGCGGGCAGCCGAGCGCGTCCATGGCCTGCTCGAGCTGGGCGTCGAGGTCCCACGCGTTGGCGTGGTCCAGGTCCTCCTGGAGCTTGCCCATCTCCTCCATGAGCGCGTCCGAGTAGTCGGTCGCCATGAGCTCGGCGACCTCGTTGAAGCGCTTGAGCTTGCCCATGATCTCGGCGGCGCCGTCCTGCACGTTCTCCAGGACGGTCTTGGACTCGTCGAGCTGCGGCTCCTGCATGAGGATGCCGACGCTGAACCCGGGCGTGAGGAACGCGTCGCCGTTGGACGGCTGCTCCAGGCCCGCCATGATCTTGAGCACCGTGGACTTACCGGCGCCGTTGGGGCCCACGACACCGATCTTCGCGCCAGGAAGGAAGCTCAAGGTGACATCGTCGAGGATCACCTTGTCGCCGTGCGCCTTGCGCGTCTTGCGCATGGTGTAGATGTACTCAGCCAAGAGAAACCGTCCGGCAATCAGTGAGTGGGCAGATACACCCCATCTTGCCTGACAGCCACCTCCCGGAGGAAACCCGTACCGGCGGGCGCCCGTGACCTGGACGTTCGCCGACCACTTGGGTGGCCGGGCCGGCACCGAGCGTCACCGCCCCCTCTCACTCCTCCGTCGAGGCGTCCGTCTTGTCGTCCTTCTTGCGCAGGAAGAACACAGCCGCGCCGCCCAGGACCACGAAGCCCACCGCTATGCCCGCTATCAGCGGGGTGTTGCTTGAGCTGCCCGTCTCGGCCAGGTCGCCGCCGACGCCGACCGTGCCGCCCGCGGACGCGGGGCTGGGCTCGGCGACCGGCCGGGCCTTGTTGGTGACCACCGCGCCCTCGGTCCGGCAGTCGAGCACGCCCTTGAAGCGCTTCTCGAAGCCGTTCGGGCCCTGGATGGTGAAGTCGTAGGGCTGGTCCTCCTGCAGCGGGATCGTCACCGTCTGTGACGCGCCCGCCTTGATGGTGTGCCGGTAGCCCATCAGCCGGAAGGTGAACGGCTCGTCGCCCTTGTTCGTCGCGGTGATGTCCACGCCGCTCTTGGCGCAGTCCTTCTCCGCCGAGAGAGCCGGCAGCGCTCCCTCCGCGGCCCAGTGCGCCGTCGCCGCGGCCGACACCGTCGACTCGCTGGAGCCCGCGAGGATCTGCGTCTGGCTCCTGGTCTCGGAGGTGAAGGCGCGGCCGACCGGCACGGTCGTGGAGGCCTGCACGGAGAGCGCGGCCGAGCCGTCGGGGGCGCCCTTCGGCACGTCGAAGTAGAGGCGGCTGCCGTTGCGCGCCGACTTCACCGCCTTGCCGTTGCCGCCGACGACCTTCACACCGCTCGCCGTGTCCGCGGGCGGGGTCACCGTCACCGAGTCGGCGTCGGTGCGCACGGTCACCGGGCCGAGCCGCTCCCCCGCGCGCCCCGACACGGCCGGCGGGTCGAGCGTCAGCGACGCCTTCGGCTCGGCGCTGCCGCGCGCGCTCCGGAACAGGTGGTCGGCGAGCTTCTCGGCGCTCGGGTCGACGGCCTCGACCTTCGCGTGGTCGGAGTACCGCCAGATCGCCACCTGGGTGCCGGCCGCGGCGGTCTGCGCGGTGAGGGAGCGCACGCCCGCCTTCCTGGCCAGCGCCGCGAGGTCGTTCACCTGCGGGTAGGAGTTCTGGAGGATCCAGCGGATCCTGCCCGCGTCACGGTTGGTGCTCAGTGAGGTGCCGCTCCAGGGCGTCTCCTCGTACTTGGCATCCTTCTGCGTGGGGTTGAGGATGTCGACGCAGTACGTCTGGAGGGTGCCGCCGCCCTCCACGGTCATCTCGAAGAGTCCCGCGGGCACCTGCTGCGAGCTGCCGTTGTCCCGGACGACGGCCTGGTCGAACGTCCGCAGTCCGCCCAGCGTCGCGCTCGCGCCACCGCGGGTCTGCGGCGCCTCTTGCGCCGCGGCGGCGTCGGCGGCGGACACCCCGCCCTCCACGGCCAGCCCCACCGCCGCGGTCACTGCGGCGAGGCGGGCGACACCTCGGCTACGTATGGACAACGCAGAAAACACTGAATTCCCCTCCGGGCGGGACCCGTTCACAACGTTGGGGGGTGGACCCGCCAGCAGACCGAATGGGGCAGGATCCTCCGCCATCCGCATGGCGTCACCTGCCAACTGCCCCGTGAGTTATCTTCGGCATCCTAAGGAAACTGCGCATCACGAGCCCCACGCATCCCGTCGCACGGCGGATCCGACTCGGAATCGTTATCCCCCAACACCCCTTCCGAGCTGGGCTTATCGACAAATCAACCGCCCTCGTTCGACGATATGCCGCACATCGGTCGCCTCCTCGGACCCGATCCTGACGCCCCGTCACCCCACCGGCGCCGGCTCCCTGTCCCGCACCCCCTCGGCCTCCTCACCCCGCCCCGAGACGGGTGCCGTCAGCGCGGGGTTGCCCTTGGCGACCCGCCGGAACGCGGACGTCCCCCGCGACAGATCGTGGCCGATGGTCAGCGCCTCGATGTCCGCCGACGTCCAGTGCTGGCCGCCGCGCTCCTCGTCGCGCACCTTCAACCGGCCCTGCACGATGACCGGTTCACCCACCGACACCGAGCCCTGCACGTTCGTGCCGAGCGCACGCCAGGCCCAGACGGTGAAGAAGTTGGTGTGCCCGTCGTTCCACGTGTTCTTCGCCGCGTCGAAATACCGCGCCGTCACCGCGAGCCGGAACCGCGCCACCGGCCCCGACGGCAACTCCCGGTACACCGGTGTCGTCGCGACGTTCCCCACCACCGTCACCAAGGTCTCGTTCATGCCGAACCCCTCCCGCATCGTCCGCTCTCGCCGTCGCGCCCTCCGCGACCGCGATCTCAGACTGCACCGGCCGGGCGGATCCCGCTGAGCCCTGTGGACCGTCCCCCGGTTGTGGATAACTCCGTCACCCGGAAGGGGGAGTCGCCCCTCACCCCACCGGCGCCCCCGTGACCCGCACGTACTGCTCCCTGACCTCCAGATACCGCAGCAGCTCCGCCGCCACCGGATCGAGGACGCGCGCCCGGCCGCACCCGGCCGCCGCCTCCCGCAGGCGCCGTTCCGCCTCGTTCCCGTACCGCCGGGCCGGTCCGCGTGCCGCGAGGCGGCTCGCCCACTCCACGCACGGGCCGCCCACGATGCCCGCCAGCATCAGCAGCGCGGGCACGCCCAGGTTCGGCGAGGCGATCCCGATGATCTGTCCCACCAGCCACAGCCCGCCCACCACTTGGAGCAGTGTCATCGCCGCCTGCGCGAGGACCGCCGCGGGCCACCAGCCGGGCCGCGGTGGCCGTCCGGCCGGTCCGCCCGCCGCGACCGCCAGCTCGTCGAGCGCCTCGGGCAGCCCCACGGCGCCGCGCGCCGCAGCCTCCCGTACGGCCTGACCCCAGGGCGTGGGCAGGCCCGACGCCGCCTCGTCGGCCACCGTGCGCACCGCGTGCTCCACGCGCTGGCGCGCCGTCGCCTCCTCGTCCACGGGCGGCAGCGCGCCCGGCGCCGGCAGCCCCTGCGGGGAGCGCTGGGCCTCGAACCACCGCCACAGCCTGAGCCAGGGGTCGCCGCACGCCCTGCCCGCGTGCCGGCGCCAGGCCCGCTCCGCCGCGTCCCCCGCCGCGGTCGCGCCCACGGCGTCCGCGAGCCGGTCGGCGAACTCCTCGCGCGCCTCCTCGCTGAGCCCGATCCAGCCGCGGTTGCGTCCGGTGTGGCCGCCGCCGACGTACACCGGCCACAGCCGGTCCGTCGCCGCGTCCAGGTCGGCGGTGATGCGGCGGGCCGCGGCGCCCCGCTCCTGGGTGAACTGGCCGAGCGCCTCGCGCAGTTCGCCCATCCCCTCGCCGGTCAGCGCGGAGATGGCGAGCACCGTCGCGCCCGGCTCGCCGTGTTCGCCGAGCGCGACGCCGTCCTCGTCCAGGAGGCGCCGCAGGTCGTCGAGGACCTGGTCGGCGGCGTCCCCGGGGAGCCGGTCGATCTGGTTGAGCACCACGAAGGTGACCTCGGCGTGGCCTGCCATCGGCCGCAGATAGCGCTCGTGGACCATCGCGTCGGCGTACTTCTCCGGGTCGACGACCCAGATGACGGCGTCGACGAGGGCGAGGATCCGGTCGACGTGCTCGCGGTGTTCGGCCACCGCCGAGTCGTGGTCGGGCAGGTCGATCAGGACAAGGCCCTGGAGCTCGTCGGCGCCCGGCCCCTGCAGCGGCCTGCGGCGCAGCCTTCCCGGGATGCCGAGCCGGTCGAGCAGGCCGGCGGCGCCGTCCGTCCAGCTGCACCCGATGGGCGCGGCGGTGGTCGGCCTGCGTACGCCGGTGTCCGAGATCATCACGCCGGCGAGGGAGTTGAAGAGCGTCGACTTACCGCTTCCGGTGGCGCCCGCGATGGCGACGACGGTGTGCCGGTCGGAGAGCCTGCGCCGCGCGGCGGCCTCGTCCAGGACCCGGCCCGCCTCCGCGAGGGTGCCGCTGTCGAGGCGGGTGCGGGAGAGCCCGACGAGTTCGCGCAACGCGTCGAGCCGCGCGCGCAGCGTCCCCTCAGGGGAGGTGGCGCCCCGCTCGTACGCGCTGGGGCTCCCCTCGTACGCGCCGGGGCTCCCGTCGTACGCCAGGGGGCTCTCCTCGTACGAGGGGGCGCTCTTCTCGTACGCGAGGGGGCTCTTCTCGTACGACGTGGGGCTGCCCTCGTACGACGTGGGGCTCCCCGCGCGCGTGTAGGAGCGCACCGCGGTGTCGGCGCCGGGGAGTTCACCCCGGGGGCCGACCGCGACGCGCCGCGCGATGAGCCCGTCGTCCCAGGCCGGCTCGGAGTCGGTGCCGGTCCGCTCGTGGCCCTCGTCGTCCCCCTCGGGCCGCATTTCGGCGGGACGGGCCGCGTCGGGTGCGGCCCGGCGCGGCGCGGCGCCCTGGGACCTGCTCCCCTGGGGCTCGGCCCGGCGGGACTCGGTCTTCCCGGGGTCGGCCTTCCGGGGCTCGGCCCTGCGGGGTTCCGTGCCGTCGCCGTGGTCGGCGCGGTCGGCGTGATCAGTGACGGCGGTCACCGCGGTCACCTCTCCTTCTGCAGTACGGACAGGGCGGCGATCAGCTCGGCCTGGGGTTCGGGATGCACCTCTAGGGCGTCCAGGGGGGCGAGCCGGCGCTCCCGTTCGGCGGTGAGGACCTTCTCCAGGTAGTCGGTCAGCAGGCGCGTGCCCCGGTCGCGCAGCCGGACCGCGGCCTGGGCGCCGATGCGTTCGGCGAGGCTCTCCCCTGCGGAGCGCGCCCGGCGCCCGCCGAGCAGGGCGGTGGCGAGCAGCGCGGCGACGACCTCGGGGTCGGGCACGGAGTTCTTGTCGACCCGCTCGATCCCGCGGACCTCCTCCTCGGCGTACTCCTCCAGGACGCGCCGCCATCTGCGGACGGCCATCCCGATGCGGTGTTCGGCGTTCTCCATCTCCCGGTCGCGGTCGGCGAGGCCGGGGGCGCCCGCGGCGGGTTCGCGCCGCCACGCCTCGTCGATGCGCTCGTCGGCGGCGGTGACGGCGCACAACAGGAGCGCCTCCAGGCTCTCGGCGATGGCGTCGAGGAGCTCGCCGGGTCCGCAGTCGAGCGGATAGCTGCGCCAGCGCTTCAGGGCGCCGCCCGCCAGCACTCCCCCCGCACGCAACCGCCCCTGCACGCGCGCGTGCTCGTTCTCGTACGCCTCGTCGACGGCGGAGGTGAGCCGCAGCGCGGCGGCGTACTGGGCGGCGACGGCCCCCGCGAGCTCCGGCATCCGGCTGTCGAGGGAGCCGATGACGCCGTGCGCCGTGCGGGCGACGGCCTGGGCGCGGGCGGCGGGTTCCTGCACGCGGTGGGTGAGCCAGGCGCGCAGCGGGGCGACGGCGGTGGAGGGCAGCAGTCCGCCGCCGCCCGCGGATTCGGGCAGTTCGGGGACGGTGAAGCGCGGTACGTCGCCGAGGCCGGCCTTGGCGAGCAGCGCCCCGTACTGCCGTGAGACCTCGCCCACGACCTGGTGGGGCACCCGGTCAAGGACCGTGACGAGGGTGGCGTCGTGCTCCTTGGCGGTGCGCAGCAGGTGCCAGGGCACGGCGTCGGCGTACCGCGAGGCGGTGGTCACCATGATCCACACGTCGGCCGCGGAGATGAGTTCGGCGGCGAGGTTGCGGTTGTCGGAGACGAGGGAGTCGATGTCGGGGGCGTCGAGGAGGGCGAGGCCGCGCGGCAGGGTCGAGGCGGTCTCGATCCGCAGCGCGCGCTCCTGCTCGTCCCCGAGCGCCCGCGGATCGGCGTCGTCGCCGCCTCTGGCGTCCCCGCGGCGGTCCGCCCTCTCTCCTCCTCGTTCGTGTCCCCTCCCGTCGCCCTCACCGCCCTCAGAGGGCTCCTGACGGGGCATCCACACGCGCGTGAGGTCGGGCAGGATGCGCATCCCCGAGAACCAGTGGTGATCGTCCGGGTGGCAGACGAGCACCGGCGTACGCGTCGTGGGCCGCAGCACACCCGCCTCGCTGACCTGCCGCCCCACGAGGGAGTTCACGAGGGTGGACTTGCCGGCCCCGGTGGATCCGCCGATGACGGCGAGCAGGGGCGCTTCGGGTGCCTTGAGGCGGGGCACCAGATAGTCGTCGAGCTGTGCCAGCAGCTCGTCGCGGTTGGCACGCGCGCGTGGCGCCCCCGGAAGGGGGAGCGGAAAGCGTGCGGCGGCGACACGCTCGCGCAGGGCGGAGAGTGCGTCAAGCAATTGAGGCCGTACGTCCAAGGTCACCACATGCGAAGAATGCCCAATTTTGACGGCTTTCTGAAGCATATGAGCACCCCTGCGCGCCGATAGGACACAGGGGATGGAAGGGGCGACTGGGGCGCAGGCATAACGAGTGCACAACACCCGGGGCGTGAGGCGCCAAAAGCGATGCGCGATTCGCACCTGCCTGCGATTATCAGGACCGCTTCACCGAACCTCCACATCATGGCGGGGAGGCGAAGCACCAGGGGCAGGGACCCGGGAGCCCTATCCTTGTCCCCGGCAAGGTCACGGATCTCCCCCAACCATCCGGCTCCATGCCACCGGCCACACCCGGCCCCCGTAGCTCAGTGGATAGAGCAGGCGCCTTCTAAGCGCTTGGCCGCAGGTTCGAGTCCTGCCGGGGGCGCTTCTGTCCAGCCTTGTTCGGCCCTCCACCCCGGAGGGCCTTTTTGCTGGTCAGGGGGAACGTAGCGAGTGGGGCGTAGCGGACGCGTAAGCGTCGCCCCGCCCCACCTCCCCGCGGCCCGGCCGGTCGCCCGGCTCGGCCCCGTCGGTCGCCCGGCTCAGCCCAGTTGCTCCGCCAGGCCGACGATGATGCCCTCCGGGCCGCGGACGTAGCAGAGCAGATAGCTGTCCTCGAACCGGGCGATCTCGCCGAGCACCTCGGCGCCGTGCGGGCGCAGCCGGGCGACGGTGTCCTTGATGTCGTCGACGGCGAACATGACGCGGTGCGTGCCCAGGATGTTGTGCGGCTTGTCGCGGGGGCCGTCGCTGGTCGCCTCCGGGCTGCGGTACTTCGCCAGTTCGAGCCGGCTGTGACCGTCCGGGGTCCTGAGCATCGCGATGTCGCAGCGGACGCCGTCGAGCCCCGTGCACCGGTCGGCGACGGCACCCTCGACCTGTCCCCTGCCCTCCAGTTCCATGCCGAGTTCCTGGAAGTACGCGACGGCCGCGTCCATGTCGTCGACGACGATGCCCACGTTGTCCATGCGCTGAATCGCCATGGTGGTCTCTCCTGCTTCCTCGGGCGGCCTGCGGTGGCCGCTGATGCCCCTGGGACGGAGCCGGTGACACGTTCTCGACATCCCCGGCCCCGCCGGATTCCGAAAAATCGTGGATCGCGCCTCACCTCTCCGATCGCGCCTCGGATGAGGTTCATCCGGATGTACCAGCCCGTCGGCTCCGCGCCCTTCGCCTCGGGCCGCCGCCGCGCCGTGAGGTGTGGCTTCCGTCGTGTCGCGACGGTGGGTTCTCAGGGCCGGCGTGCGCCCCTACGGTGATCGGGTGACGTCGATCAAGAAGTTCCAGGTCACCTTCGACTGCGCGGAGCCCGAGCGCCTCGCCCGTTTCTGGTGCGAGGTGCTGGGGTACGTCGTGCCGCCCCCGCCCGAGGGGTTCGCCGGCTGGAAGGAGTACCGGGAGTCGCAGCCTCCGGCGGAGCGGGACGCGTGGTTCGCCTGCGTCGATCCGACGGGCGTGGGCCCCCGGCTGTACTTCCAGCGCGTCCCCGAGGGGAAGGCCGTCAAGAACCGGGTGCACCTGGACGTGCGCGTCGGCACCGGGCTCGTCGGCGAGGAACGGCTCGCCGCGCTCGAGGCCGAGTGCGCCCGGCTCGTCCCGCTCGGTGCGGTGCACGTACAGACGCTCTACGACGGCAACGACTCCTGCATCCCGATGCTGGACATCGAGGGCAACGAGTTCTGCGTCGACTGACCCCGGGGCCGGGGCTGTCGGGGGCCGGGCCAGCCCGGCCCCCGGGTCACGCCGTCACCCTGTCAGCCCCGCTCCCCGTACAACCCCTCGATCTCCGCCGCGTACGCCGCCGCCACCGCGTCCCTCTTGATCTTCAGGGACGGGGTCAGCAGGCCGTTGTCCTCCGTGAACTCGCCCCCGACGATCACGAACCTGCGGATCGACTCGGCCCTGGACACCGCCGCGTTGGCGTGGTCCACCGCCTTCTGGATCTCCGCGATCATCGCCGGATCCCCGGCCAGCTCCGCCAACGGGGTGTCCCTGGGCCGCCTGCGCACCGTCAGCCAGTGCTCCACCGCCTCGGGCTCCAGCGTGACCAGCGCGGCGACGTACGAACGGTTGTCCCCCACGACCATGCACTGGCCGACCGGCGCCCGGCTGCGCAGCCGGTCCTCCAGGACGGCGGGTGAGACGTTCTTGCCGCCCGACGTGACGATGATGTCCTTCTTGCGGCCGGTGATGGTCAGGTAGCCGTCGGCGTCCAGCGCGCCGAGGTCGCCCGTGGCGAACCAGCCGCCCGTGAGCGCCGCGTCCGTCGCGGCCGGGTTGTTCCAGTACGAGCCGAAGACGATGCCGCCCTTGATCAGCACCTCCCCGTCGTCCGCGATGCGCACGGCCGTGCCCGGCACGGGCAGCCCGACCGTGCCGGGGCGGGGCCGCAGTGGTGGGGTGATGGTGGCGGCGGCCGAGGTCTCCGTCAGGCCGTACCCCTCGTAGATGATGATTCCGGCGGCGTAGAAGAAGAGGTTGAGGTCGCGGTCCAGGGGCGAACCGCCGCTGATCGCGTACCGCAGCCGGCCGCCGACCTCCTTGCGGATGCGGCGGTAGACGAGGAGTTCGTACAGCGCCCAGGCCGCCCGGAGGCCGAGGGTGGGGCCGGGGGCCTTGGTGTCCAGGAACTTGTTCAGGTACGCCTCGCCGAAGCGCGCCGCGATCCGCTCCGCGCGGTCGAACGACGCGGCCCGGCCCATCTTCTCGGCCGTCGCCCGGCCGGTGTCGTGGATCTTCTCGAAGAGGTACGGGACACCGACGAGGAAGGTGGGCCGGAACGAGCGCAGTTCCGGGCGGAGTTCGTCCGGTTTGATGCCGGGGCAGTGGCCCACCTCGATGCGGGCGAGCATGCAGGCGATCTGCAAGGTGCGGCCCAGGATGTGGGCGAGCGGCAGGAAGAGGAGGGTCGAGGCGACCTGTCCGGTGATCTCCTTGAAGATGGGGTGCAGCAGGTCGACGGTGTTCGCCGCCTCCGCGTGCAGATTGCCGTGCGTGAGGACGCAGCCCTTGGGGCGGCCCGTGGTGCCCGAGGTGTAGCAGAGGGTCGCGATCGAGTCCGGGGTGAGGGCGGAGCGGCGTTTGGTGACCTCCTCGTCGGACAACTCGCGGCCGAGGGCGACCAGTTCACCTATCACGCCGCCTCCGCCGGTCACGCCGGGTTCGCTGGGTTCACCGGTCACGCCGGGTTCGCCCGACCCCGCACCTTCCGTGCCCGCCCCGCCCTCGACGCACCGCACCCGCGGCGGATCCGCGTGGGCCGCCACCGCCTCCTCCGCCCTCGCCGCGTTCTCCGGCGTCTCCGCGATGAGCAGGCGCGCGCCGGAGTCCCGGACGATCCACTCGATCTGCTCCGCCGACGACGTGGCGTAGACGGGGGCGCTCTGGCCGCCCGCCGCCCAGATCGCGAAGTCCAGGACCGCCCACTCGTAGCGGGTGCGCGACATCAGGGCGACCCGGCCGCCGGGTTCCAGGCCGTCCGCTATCAGGCCCTTGGCCACGTCGGTCACCTCGCGCGCGAAGGCGGCGGCGGTGACGGGGCACCAGCGGCCGTCCCGCTTGCGGCGCAGCACCACCGCGTCGGGGGCCTCCGCGGCGTTGACGAAGGGAATGTCCGCGGTGCTCCCGGTGGTGGCCGGGGGGACGAGCGGGGCGGCACGGACCTCGCGTACGGTGCCGTGTTCGTCCCGGACGACCTGAACCTCGGCGCGGTCCGCGAGCCCGGTGTGACGTCGTGCCTTCTTCAGATCCTTGCGTACGCCCATGACGGCTCCCCGGCTTCCCGTTCCCAGCGGTGGTGCAGGCGGCTGATGGTGCAGACGGATTTGGTGCGACGGCTGTTGGTGCAGGCGACTGTTGGTGCGACGGCTATCGGTGCGGACGGCTCTTGACGCGGGCGGCTCTTGGCGCGGGCGGCTGTCGGCTCAGGCGGCTTTCGCGCGCGCCCCTCCGTGCGGGCACATACCTGCCCCGCACACGCGATCGGTACGTACTTACTCGGAGGTCAACTTACTCACCCGTAAGAAAAATTCAATGGGCCGGACGGCCCGGACGCCAGACCTCCCCCGCCAGGACTCCGCCCATCCCCACCCACACCATGTTCATCAGCCGGAGCGTCACACCCTCCGGCGACTGGCCCGGGTGCCGCGCCATCCAGTCCGTCAGCGAGTCCGCCGCACCCACCAGCGCGTGGGCCACGAAGTCCGCGTCCTCGTCGGAGAGTTGCACGCCGCCGCCCCTGCCACCCCCGTCCCCGCGCGCTCCCTCACTCCCGCTCCCGCTCTCCGCGATGCCCGACCGTACGAGCCCCGCCACCTCGGCCATCACCGCGTCGCGCGCCCCGGCCACCGCCGCCGCGATCGCCTCGCTCAGCTCCGACGCCTGGCGGTGCAGCACCACCCAGCTGTCGCGGTGCTCGGCGACGAAGGTGAAGAACGCCAGGAGCCCCGCGTGCAGCCGCAGTTCGGGCGCCGCGTCCGCCGCCGTCGCCGCCCCCTGGAACGCGCCGACCAGCCGGTCCGCCTCGCGGCGCAGACAGGCGAGGAAGAGGCCCTCCTTGGATTCGAGGTACAGATACACCATCGGCTTGGATATTCCGGCGAGTTCGGCGATCTCGTCCACCGAGGCCCCGTGATAGCCGCGCTTGGCGAAGACCCGGACCGCCACGTCGACGATCTGCCGCTCGCGCTCGGGGCGCGGGACCTTGCGCCTGCGGGAGGCGGGAGCGCCTCCGCGGCCGTCTCCCGCACCGGCGCGTCCGCCTCCGGAGTCGTCGCTCGCACCGGCGGATGCGCCTTCGGAGGTTTCCCTCACCCTTGTCAGCCTCCTGGTCCCGACTTACCTTACTCTTTAGTAAGTTTACCGTAGAGTAAGGAGATTGCCGTGGCGGACGACATCAGCAGGATCGCCGACCTCGACTTCGCCCGCGTCACGCCCGAGGAGTTCGCCAGGCTCGTCAAGAGCCTCTCCGCCAAGGAGATCGCCTCGATCGCCCGCGACGGCGCGCTGCGCGCCCGTGTCCTGAACGAGGTCTTCGGGCGCATGGAGCGGCAGTTCAGGCCGGAGGCGGCGGACTCGCTGACCGCGCTCATCCGCTGGCAGATCACCGGCTCCGGCGACAACGACGAGGCCGTGTACGAGACGGACATCGCCGACGGGACCTGCGTCGTGCGCGAGGGGCGCTCGGACGCCAGGCCACGCGTGACGCTCACCCTGGCCGACCCCGAGTTCCTCAAGCTCGTCTCCGGAAACGCCAGCCCCGTCTCGCTGTTCCTGATGCGCAAGGTCAAGGTCGCCGGGGACGTGGCGTTCGCGGCGGGGCTCACGCGGTACTTCGACATCCCCAAGGCCTGACCCGCCCTGGCCTGAGGGTCCTGACCCCCGGCCCTCCCCTCGGGGCCTGACCCCCAGGGTCCTCATCTGACCCTCAGGGTCCTCACCGCGCGATTCAAGGCCACCTTGACCTGCGCCGATGTAGCGGTCATGACGACCTCTGCGTACTCCTCCGTCGATGGTGCCGAAGCCGTCGCCGGGACCGCCCCGGAAGCGTCCGGCGGCCGGCCCGCGCGATGGCGGGCCCGGTCCCGTGTCGCCGCCTGCCTGCTGCCCGCCCTCGTCATCGCCTTCGCCGGCTTCCAGCGGCGCTGGATGTCCGACGACGGACACATCTATGTGCGGACCGTCCGCCAGGTCCTCGCGGGCAACGGGCCCGTCTTCAACCCCGGCGAGCGCGCCGAGTCGTCCACCGGCACCCTCTGGCAATGGCTGCTCGTGATCGGCGGGGCGCCGGGGTTCGACGTCGCGAGGGTGGCGATGTACGGCGGGCTGCTGCTCACCGCCGCCGGGTTCGCGCTCGCCGCGGCCGGCGCCCTGCGGATGTGGGGCGCCGACGGCTACGCGGTGCCGTGCGGGGCGCTGGTGCTGCTCGCGCTGCCGCCCGTCTGGGACTTCGCCACGTCGGGCCTGGAGACCGGGCTCGCCACCTGCTGGATCGCCGGGGCGTGGCTCGCGCTCGTCGGACCGCCCCGGACACGGTCGGGGGCGGGGT
This sequence comes from Streptomyces sp. NPDC041122, assembly GCF_055592445.1. Lineage (NCBI taxonomy): Bacteria > Bacillati > Actinomycetota > Actinomycetes > Kitasatosporales > Streptomycetaceae > Streptomyces > Streptomyces sp. NPDC041122. Next base: position 645,787 of record NZ_JBVIYQ010000001.1, read on the forward strand.
CTCGGTCAGGGTCGGGCTTGCGGTCGGGGGCGTTGTCGGGGTCGGGGTCCGGGTCGGGGTCGCCCTCGTGCGCGGGCTCATCGGCCCCGTCGGCGTCGCGGTCCCTGGTGACCTCTGCGGTCCTCGGGCTCGGGCCGCTCGTCCGGCCCGACCTGGCGCTGGTCTCGGTGGTCTTCCTGGCCGCGCAGTGGGTGATGGTCCGGCCGTCGTGGCGCGGGGCGCTCGCGGGCGCGGGTGTCGCGGGCGCGCTGCCCGTCGCGTACGAGATCTTCCGCATGGGCTACTACGGGCATCTGGTGCCGCTGCCCGGCGTCACCAAGGAGGCCTCACGCAGCCTGTGGGAACGGGGGTTCGGCTACCTCGGCGACTTCGTCGGCCCGTACGCGCTGTGGCTCCCGCTGGTGGCGGTGGGCGTGGGTGCGCTGGTCGCCGGCGTGGGTGCGCTGACGGCCCGAGCGCACCCGCCGGCCGCCGTGGCGGGCGCGTCGGCGCCCGGACCGCTCCGTGTGAGCGCCCGCACGCCCGCACCGGCTCTCGCCCCGGCCCTCGCCCCCGTCCTCGCCCCGCTCCTCGCCGGGACCCTGTGCTGGGTCTACGTCATCAAGGTCGGCGGCGACTTCATGCACGGCAGGATGTTCCTGCCCGGCCTGCTCCTGATGCTGCTGCCCGTCTTCGTCGTGCCCGCCACGCGCGTGTGGCGCGTCGTCGCCGTCGGCGTGGCCGTGTGGGCCGTGGTGTGCGCGGCCGCGCTCCGCATCCCGTACGAGGGGAAGATCGGGCCGAGCGGGATCGCCGACGAGCGAGGCGTGTACGTACGGCAGAACGGCGACCCGCACCCCCTCCACCACGACTTCTCCGAGTCCGCCGGCAACGCCCACTACATGCGCCTGGTCCGCGGGGCGGCACGTTCCGGCGAGCCCACCCTCCTGATCGCCTGGACACCGACCCCAGCCCGGACCCCGTCCGTCACCGGCGTCTACAACGTCCTCGGCATGAACGGCGCCGTCGTCCCGCTGAGCGGCGCCGCGCTCGACCCGATCGGGCTGGCCTATCCGCTGGCCGCCCACTCCGAGCCGCTCCCCGGCCGGGTCGGCCACGACAAGAGCCTCCCGTACGAGTGGATCGTCGCCGACCGGGGCACGGCGCGCGGCGCCGCGGACCAGCGGCTGGACCCCGCCCGGGTCGACGCGGCGCGCCGGGCCCTGCGCTGCGGGCCGCTCGCCGAGCTGCGGGCTGCCACGCGCGCGCCGATGACGGCGGGGCGGTTCTGGCACAACCTGACCGGGGCCGTGCACCGCACGTCGTTCCGTTTCCCCAATGATCCGGTGCGGGCGGAGCGGGAGCTGTGCGGCCGGGGACGCTGAAGCGGCTGCCCCGGGGAGCGCCGGGAGGGCGGCAACTCCCGGTGCTTGCGGGCCTCTTGCGCCGTGAGTGAGTGCGTCGGATGCTGATGGTTCTTGTTGCCTTACGTTCGGAGTTGCCGCATGAGCCGTCCGAGCCGCCGGTCCTTCCTCGCCTCCGGAACCGCCCTGGCGGGGTGGGCCGTCTTCGCCGCGCAGAAGCAGGCCTTCGCCGCGAACGGCGGCGCACCCCGCGCCGCATCCGGCGCCCCCGGCTCCCGCGAGCCCGGCGCCCCGTGGGACGCCGACCCCCGCGTCTTCCAGGTCAACAGAGAGCCCGCCCGCACCCGGCTCGTCCCGTACGCGTCCGCCGCCGACGCCCTGCGCGGTGACTTCACCGCATCCCCGTACTACCGTTCCCTGAACGGCCGTTGGGCCTTCCACTGGGCCCGCAACCCGGAGCAGCGGCCGGTCGGTTTCGAGGCGGACGCGTACGACGTGAGCGGCTGGGACCGGATCGCCGTGCCCGCGAACTGGGAGATCGAGGGATACCCGCACCCGATCTACCTCAACATCAAGTACGCGTGGGAGGGGTACGAGAAGCCCGACTTCCCCGACGTGCCGAAGGACTTCAACCCCGTCGGCTCCTACCGCCGCACCTTCACGGTGCCGCGCGGCTGGCGCGGCCGGCGCACCCTGCTCTCCTTCCAGGGCGTGAAGTCCGCCTTCTTCGTCTGGGTCAACGGCGAGAAGGTCGGCTACAGCGAGGACAGTTACACCCCCGCGGAGTTCGATGTCTCGCCGTATCTGCGGCCGGGCGAGAACACCCTCGCCGTGGAGGTGTACCGGTGGTCCGACGGCAGTTGGCTTGAGGACCAGGACATGATCGACCTGTCCGGGATCTTCCGTGACGTGTACGTGTACTCCGTCCCGGAGCTGCATGTGCACGACCTCGGGGTGCGGACGGATCTGGACGGGGCGTTCCGGGACGCGATCCTGTCCGTGACGACGGTCGTCCGCGACCTCGATGACGAGGCCGGGGCCACCGTCAAGCACGGCTCCGGCAAGCTCCGCATCGAAGCGGTGCTGCACGACGCCGACGGCCGCCCCGTCCCCGGCGCCGAGCTGACCGGAGAACCCGTACCCGACCGCCCCCTCACCCTCAGGACCACCGTGCGCAATCCGGCGCTCTGGTCCGCCGAGCAGCCGAACCTGTACACCCTCGTCGTCACCCTGCGCGACGGCTCCGGCAGGACGGTGGACGTGCACCGCGTGCGGGTCGGCTTCCGCCAAGTCGATTACGGACCCGGCACGTTCACCGTCAACGGCAAACCCGTCATGCTCCGCGGCACCAACCGCCACGAGTCCCACCCCGACCACGGCCAGGCCGTCCCGGAGTCGGTGATGCTCCGGGACGTGCTGCTGATGAAGCGGCACAACATCAACGCCGTCCGCACCTCGCACTACCCCAACCACCCGTACTGGCTCGAACTCTGCGACGAGTACGGCCTGTACGTCATCGGCGAGACCAACCTGGAGACGCACGGCGTGCGTGACCGGCTGCCCGGGTCGCTGCCCGAGTGGACCGACGCCTGCGTGGACCGGATCCGGTCCATGGTCGAGCGGGACAAGAACCACCCCAGCGTCATCGTCTGGTCGCTCGGCAACGAGGCCGGGGAGGGCGGCAACTTCAAGGCCATGGCGGACTGGGTGCGGGCCCGCGACGACTCGCGGCCCGTGCACTACGAGGGCATGAACTCCGTCGCCGACCTGCACAGCGAGATGTACACCAAGCCCGCCGACGTCGAGAAGTACGGCAGGTCGGGCAACCCCACGCCGTTCCTCCTCTGCGAGTACTGCCACTCCATGGGCAACAGCAGCGGGAACCTCCCCGAGTACTGGGAGATCTTCGAGAAGTACCCCAATCTGCACGGGGCGTTCGTGTGGGACTGGGTCGACCAGAACATCCGGCTGCCCATCCCCGGTGACCGCCGGCACACCTATCTGTCGTACGGCGCCGACTGGAAGCCCGGCTACCCCACCGACGACAACTTCAGCGGCAACGGCCTCGTCGCCTCCACCCGTGCGCCGCACCCGGGCATCCTGGAGATCAAGAAGGTCTACCAGCCGGCGGCGTTCACGGCGGACGACCTCGACGCCGGTTCCGTACGCGTCCGCAACAAGCACCTGTTCAGCACGCTGGACGCGTACGAGCTGCGGTGGAGCGTCACCCGGGACGGCGCGGAGATCCAGCACGGGACGCTGGCCGCGCCGGACGTCGCGCCCGGCGCCACGGGGGCGGTACGCGTCCCGTACAAGAAGCCCGGCCACCCGGTGCCCGGCGCCGAGTACCTGCTGAACCTCGCCCTCGTCCTGCGGAAGAAGGCCAGGTGGGCCGGGGCGGGCCACACCGTCGCCGCCGAACAGCTCCGACTCCCCGCGAGCTGGCACACCCCCGCGCCCGCCGACCCGGACCCCGGCTCGCTGCCGCGGCTCGATCTGGCCGAGGACGCGAAGGAGGTACGGATCAGCGGCAGGGACGTGACGGTCGTGCTGTCCAAGGCGACGGGCACCTTGTCGTCGTACGAGGTGAGGGGGCGGCGCCTGCTCTCCGGCGGGCCGGTGCCGAACCTCTGGCGCGCGCCCATCGACAACGACATAGGCCGCGACTTCCCCGACCAGGCTGCTACTTGGCGCGCTGCTGGTTCAGATGCGAAGGTCACCGAAATCAAGGCCACGCAGCCCTCACCCGGTGAGGTGAGGGTCGAGGTGAGCGCCACCCTGCCGACCTCCCCCACGCCGTCCCCGTGGCACACCGAGTTCACGGTGCGCGGCGACGGCGAGGTGCGGGTCCGGCACACGCTGAGGGCGGCGGCCGGCCTGCCCGATCTCCCCCTGGTGGGGGCGCTGCTCACGATGCCCGCCGGCTTCGAGCGTCTCGACTGGTACGGGCGCGGCCCGCAGGAGAACTACCAGGACCGCAAGTCCGGTGCGTTCGTGGGCCGTTACCGCTCGACGGTCGACGACCAGGTCGCCCCGTACCAGCGGCCGCAGGAGACCGGCAACAAGACCGACGTACGGCGCATCGCGCTCACCGACCGGTCCGGGGACGGCCTGGTGGTCCTCGCCGACCCCGCGGACGGCGAGCCCTTCCTGGAGGCGAGCGCCCTGCACCACACCCCGGCGGACCTGGAGGGCCCACGCCACCCGCACGAGGTGAAGCGACGCGCGGAGACGATTCTGCGGGTCGCCCACCGCCAGATGGGCGTGGGCGGCAACGACTCGTGGGGCGCGCCACCGCTGGAACGGTATCTGCTGCATGCGGGGCGTACGTATGCGTACGCCTATCGTTTGCGGTCCGCGCGCTGACCGGCGGGCGGTGAGCAGGAGAGTCACCCCCGGAAACCCCTGAGCCAGGAGCACCACGTGACCATCCCTGGATCCCCGCCCCTTTGCTCGGCCCAGTGCGTGGCGCGGGCCCAGCGGGGCGTTGCCGGCGCGTTGTCGCATTACGTGGACGCGCCGGTCGCGCAGCCGTATTACGTACGAGGGTGCGTTCCGGATGGTGATGAGCCGGCGGTCATCGTCGCGCTGTGGACCGGGCCGGCGGCCCGGGACAAGTGGAACCTCTTCCTCCTTATCCCTCTCGTCTCCGACGGGCTGGTCGTGTCCCCGGTGCGGCTCACCGCGGGGCTGATGCGGCTGGGGCGCGGAACGCACATCTTCGGGTCGGCCGGCCGCCGCTTCGACGGCAAACCCGTCCTCAGGGGGAGCGGGCTTGTTGCGGAACAGTCGTCCAGGTCCGCCCGCTCTTCCCCGCCCTCCGCGTGCCTCTGTCTGGAAGGTGGCGAACCGCAGGGGCCCCGGGGCTTCTATCACCAGAGGCCGGGACAGTTGACGTGGTATTGACTGCGCGGGTGATGACGTCGATCCCGGTTCGGGGGTGACGCGGTAGTACTGGAGGGGCAGAGATGAAGCGTGTGACGAGGGTGGTCCTGTGCGCGGTGATCGCCGCCACGGCGATGGCGGGCTGTGCGCAGGACGACGGGACCTCGGCCTCCTCGGGCTCAGGCGGCGCCGAGCCCGTCGCGGGGCCGCCCTCCCCGGAAGCGGGACAGCAGGAGATATTGCTGCACGATCTCGAAGCCATCGACCCGCGGCTCGTCTCGGACGAGGAGCGAGCCGTGGACGACGCCGGGTGGGTCTGCCTGGACGTCAGACAGGGGTCGGGCGACGACGAGGTGCGGCGCGACACGGCTCGACGGTTCGACGTGACGAACGACCAGGCCGACCTCATCGTGCGGTCGATCAGGACCACGTTCTGCGGCGGCGGGTGAGAAAGGGTGAGAAGGAAGCACGCCGCGTCGCGCCGCGTCGGCGGAGGCCCGCCTCACGCCAGCCACGCGCCCTCCCGCATGACCGTCCTGCCCCGCAGCTCCGACTCGCCGCGCCACGCCCGCACCGTCCGCGGCCGCACCCGCACGTACACGAAGGGGCCCGGCTCCGTCCGCGGATCCCAGCCGAACTTTTCCGCGAACGCGTCCGCGGGCTCCCCCGGCACCTCCGTCGCCGGGTGCGCCTCTGCCCGCCCCTCCAGCAGCACCACGTCGAAGGAGTCCGGCAGGGCCAGTCGGACGCGCGGCTCCTCGCGTACGTTGCGTGCGGTCGCGGACGTCGCGCCGGTGCACATCCACACCGCCTGCCCGTCCCACAGGAACCACAGCGGTATCTGGTGCGGGCCGTGGCCGGGGTGGGACGTCGACACCCAGATGTCGCGCTCCGTGCCGAGCCGGTCCACGGTGTCGCGCCTGCGCCGCGCCGTGTCGCGTGGGGTGATCTTCGTGGGGTGCATGGGGGCCGACCTTAGACAGCGCGTCCGCCGTGCGCATCGGGCGTGAGACCTAGTACTGCGACGGCGTTCGTCTCGACGTACTGCGACGGCGTTCGCCCCGACCGGTCGTCAGGTCCGGGGCCGAGGTGGTCCAGCTCGCCGGATCAGATCCGTCTCCGGGCTTCGGCGCGGCACGTGCGACCACTTCGAGGAAGATCAAGAAATCGGGCAACCTCCCGCCTCCCGCACAGGTCTCCGAGCCGGGGCCTCGATCCGAGGGCCCGTGACTCGACAGAGATGAGCATGATCATGAAGCGCATGACGAGGGCTTCCGTCGGCGTAGTCCTGGCCGGAGCAACGGCCGCCGGAGCACTCATCGCAGGCGCCGGAACCGCCACCGCGGCGACGTACCGCAACGACCTGGTGCGCACCCTCGACACCGGCGTCAGCGCCTACAACTGGACCGAATGCGACAGGTTCAAGTACGAGGGGAACCTCGAACTGGACCGCCACCACCCGAGGGACGCGCAGGAGTACTACTACTGCGCCCCCGGCGTCTTCAGCAACGGTGTGCAGCGAGTGAACCTCTGGTTCAGACACCGCGCCTGACGGCTGACGGCACATCTGTCGCTGGCGTTCCCTGACACGGAACGGGCCCCGCACCCAGGCTCCACCCGGGTGCGGGGCATGGCGCGAGGGGGGTTCTCAGGACGGCAGACGCGCCGAGACCGCACGGCCGGCTCCCCTAGGCCCACTCCGTCGACCCACCACGCCGGCCCACCCCGTCAACTCACCACGTCCTTCCGCGCGAACCCCCTGAACGCCAGCGCGAACAGCACCAGCGCGTACGTCACCGAGATCGACGAGCCCTGGATCATGCCGGCCCACTCGGGCTGCGCCTGCAACGCGTCCGCCCAGGCGAACTGCCAGTGCGCCGGCAGGAAGTCGCGCCAGTCGCCGAGCGCCGTCACCGCGTCCAGGACGTTGCCGACGATCGTCAGGCCGACCGCCCCGCCCACCGCGCCGAGCGGCGCGTCCGTCTTCGTCGAGAGCCAGAACGCCAGGCCCGCGGTGACCAGTTGGGAGACGAAGACGAAGGCCACGACGACCAGCAGGCGCTGGGCCGCCGTGCCCGCGGGGAGCTCGCCGCCGGTCGGGATCTCCAGGGGCCCCCACCCGTACGCCACCGTGCCGATGACCAGGCCCACCAGGGGCAGCAGCACCACCGCCGCGGCGCTCATGCCGAGCGCGACCGCCAGCTTGGACCAGAGCAGCCGGGCCCGCGGCACCGGCGCCGCGAGCAGATAGCGCAGCGAGGACCAGCTCGCCTCGGAGGCGACCGTGTCGCCGAAGAACAGCGCCACGGGGATCACCAGCAAGAAGCCCGCGGAGACGAACAGGCAGGTCGCGGCGAAGTTCGCCGCGGACGCCGTCGCCGTGTCCATCAGCGTCACGCTGCCGTTGCGGGAACCCGGTGAGCCGCCCGCGACCGCGAACGCGATGACGAGGACCACCGGCAGGAGCGCCATGACGGCGCCCATCACCAGCGTGCGGCGCCGCTTCAGCTGGCGGACCGCCTCGACCCGCAGCGGCAGCGTGCGCCCCGCGCGGTAGCCGGGCGCGGTCGGCCGCTCCAGGGTGGGCGTGGGGGCGCTCATGCCGTGCCTCCGATCAGGGTCAGGAACGCGTCTTCGAGGCGGCGGTGCGGGCCCACCGACTCCACCGGCACGTCGAGCCGGACCAGTTCGGGCAGCAGGCGTGCCGCGCTCCCCCGCTCCGTGCCGTCGAGCCGTACGAGCAGGCCGTCGTCGGCCCGTACCGCCGAGACGACGCCGGGCAGCGCCGCCACCTTCTCCACCAGCGGGTCGGGGACCTCGGACGCCACTCCCACGAACAGCGTGTTCCCGGAGCCGATGATCTCGGCGACCGGGCCCGCCTGGACCAGCCGGCCGCGGTCCATGACGACCAGGTGCGTGCAGGACTGCTCGACCTCGGCGAGGAGGTGGCTGGAGACGATGACGGTGCGGCCCGCGCGCGCGTAGCGGATCATGACCTCGCGCATCTCGCGGATCTGCGGCGGGTCGAGGCCGTTCGTCGGCTCGTCGAGGATCAGCAGGTCCGGCAGGCCGAGCATGGCCTGGGCGATGGCGAGGCGCTGGCGCATGCCCTGCGAGTACGTGCGCACCGCGCGGGCCAGCGCGTCGCCGAGGCCCGCGATCTCCAGTGCCTCGGCGAGGTGGGCGTCCTCGGGCGGGCGGCCCGTCGCCTTCCAGTACAGCTCCAGGTTCTCCCGGCCGGAGAGGTGCGGCAGGAAGCCCGCGCCCTCGACGAACGCGCCGACCCGGGAGAGGACGGGCGCCCCGGGGCGGATCGCCTGGCCGAAGACGCGGATCTCGCCCGCGTCGGGGCGGATCAGGCCCATCAGCATGCGCAGGGTGGTCGTCTTGCCCGCGCCGTTCGGCCCGAGCAGGCCGAGGACCTGGCCCTTCTCGACGGTGAAGGAGACGTCACGGACCGCGTACCGGTCGGTGGACCTGGCGTACCGCTTGCTCAAGTCGGTGATCCGGAGGGGGACTTCGGCGAGTGCCGGGTCGGGTGCGGGGGCCGCGGTGCGGCGGCGCGCGGTGACCAGCAGGCCGAGGGCGAGCACCGCGCCGGCGGCCGGCAGCCACCACACCCAGGAGGGCATGGGTGCGGCGGCGGTCTCCACGCCGGGCGCCGTCGGCACCTTCAGGTCGCCCTTGAGGGAGAGGGTGTACTTGGCAGGCTCGACCGGGGAGGCGAAGCCGAGGTCGGTCGAGGTGACCGCGAGGCGCAGGCTGTGGCCCTTCTGGACCTTGTGGTCGACGGCCGGCATCCGCAGCTCGATGTCCTTGCCCTGCCCGGCACCCTCCACCCTTACCGGAGAGACCAGTTGGGAGGGCAGCACCTTCTGCTTGCCGCCGGGCGACACGTCGTACACCTTGGCGAACAGCACCGCGTCCTTCGCGGTGGACTTCACGTGCGCACGGACCGTCGGCGTGCCGGTGATCCTCAGGTCCTCGGTCAGGGGCGCCGAGTCGAACTTGGCGAACTGGCCGGGGAAGTCGACGGAGACGCCCACGCCGAGCGAGGCGAACTGGGAGAGGCGGCCGCCGCCGACGCCGGGAAGCCCGGAGATGGCGGGCGGGCTCGCGCCCGCCGGGTTGTCGAACGTCTGCTCCCTGCCGCTGAGGCGCACCGCGCGCTGGCCGCTCTCCAGGCCCGGGTAGACGTCACCGCTCGCGCCCCGCTTCCGCGCGGCGCCGTCGGTGGAGTCGAGGCCTCCGGTGCGGGTGACGCGGAACGCCGGGCCCGTGTCGGCGGCGGGTTCGTCCTTGAGGTAGCGGTCGAACCAGTCGTTGACCCGGCCTTCCACGCGGCCCGTCTCCCGGTCGCCGCCGTCGTGGCCGCCCGCGATCCAGTCGACGGAGACCGGCGCGTGGTTCGCCCGGATCCCCTTGGCGATGGCGTCGCCCTGGGTGAGCGGGAAGAGCGAGTCGGTCTGGCCCTGGGCGAGGTATGTCGGCACCTTGATGCGGTCGCCGACGGCCGCGGGGCTGCGCTCGGCGAGCAGCTCGCGCGCCGCCGCGTCGGGCTTGCCGGCCTCGGCGACCCGCTCGTACATGGCGCACAGCTTCTTCTCGAACTTCTCGCAGCCGCCCCCGGTGTTGATGAACAGGCCCGCCCACATCTTCTTGAAGACGCCGTCGGGGAAGAGCGCGTCCGCGAGGTTCCAGTAGGTGATCTGCGGGGCGATCGCGTCGACCCGGTGGTCGTACCCGGCGGTGAGCAGGGAGACCGCACCCGCGTACGAGGCGCCGGTCATGCCCACGCGCGGGTCGCCGGGCTTGTCGAGCTGGACCTCCGGGCGGGTGGCCAGCCAGTCGATCAGCTTGCGGGCGTCGGCGACCTCGCCCTTGGGGTCGTTGAGCCCGATCTTGCCGGTGGACCTGCCGAAGCCGCGGGCCGACCAGGTCATGACCGCGTACCCGTGCCGGGCCAGGTCCTCGGCCTGGGCGCGCACGTCGTTCTTGCTGCCGCCGAAGCCGTGCCCGATGAGGACGGCGGGGCGCTTGGTGTCCGGGTCGCCCGCGGTGAAGTACGAGGTGTCGATGTCGGCGGCGCCGGTGTCGACCATGCGGTCCAGGCGGTGCACGCCGGGGGCGTCGTCCGAGGCGGCGGCCGTCCAGGTGCCCACCCCGGCGAGCACCGCGACGGCGGCCGCGGCGGCGAGCAGCCTGCGCGGACCGCGCGGCACGGGGAACCTGGGCCTGGGCAGTCGTAGATCCATGACGCCAACGGTACGGGCGCGGTCCGACAACCGGGGCAGCCGCCGGACCGAACCCGCCCGCCTCCCCGCGGAGTAGACTCCGCGCCCCGCGTACCGCGATGGTGGTAGGCGTGCAGATCCGCCCCGCGACCACGCCCGCCGAACTGACCGCCGCCGAGCACCTCTTCGACGGCCCGGTACGCCCCGCGGCGGCCCGGCGCTTCCTCGCCGCCCCCGACCACCACCTCCTGCTCGCCCTCGACGACGAGGACCGCCCGGTGGGCTTCGTCAGCGGCGTCGAGACCGTCCACCCCGACAAGGGGGTGGAGATGTTCCTGTACGAGCTCGCGGTGGCCGAGGGCGCCCGCCGCCGCGGCACGGGCAGCGCCCTCGTCCGCGCGCTGGCCGCGCTCGCCAGGGAGCGGGGCTGTTACGGGATGTGGGTGGGCGTCGACACGGACAACGAGGCGGCGCTGGCCACGTACCGCAGCGCGGGCGGCAGCGACGAGGGGCGGTTCGTGTCGATGGGCTGGGAGTTCGGCTGAGCCGCGCCCCGGGGTCGGCCCGGGGCGGGGGCGTCCTCAGGGCCCCGGGCGCGGGGCCTCCTCAGGCCCCCGGGCGCGGGGCCTCCTCAGGCCCCCGGGCGCAGGGGCCTCCTCAGGCCTCGGAGCGGGGCGACACGACCCGGGTGAGCAGCCCGGCCTCCGCGTGGTCCTCCTCCGGCACGCTCACCAGCCACCGCGTCTCGCGGCGCGGGCGCAGGTAGAACGCCCAGTACAGGGTCGCGGCCAGCACGATGCCGCCGGTCCACAGGAGGAACTGGACCTCCTGCCGGCTGAGGACGTAGGCGAGCACCGCGATCAGCACCACCGGCACCGCGGGCCACAGCGGCATCCGCCAGGCCGAGCCGTGCCGGTGCGCGCCGCGCCGGGCGAGCAGCGCGGCGACCGCCACCAGCAGGTACATGCCGGTCACGGAGACGCCGGTCACGCCGTACAGCGTGTCCAGGTTGACGAAGCACAGGAGCGCGCCGGGGACGCCGACCAGGAGCGTGGCCACCCAGGGGGCGCCGGACGCGCCGAGCTTGGCGAGGGCCTTGTTCACCGGCGAGGGCCACGCCTTGTCCCGCGCGGAGGCGAACAGGACGCGGGAGTTCTGGATGACCATGACGATGCCCGCGTTGATGATCGCGAGGGCCACGCAGAGGCTGACGAACGTGCCGACGGCGGAGTTGGACCAGCCCGTCACCATGGCGCTGATGTCGCCCTCGGTCAGCGCGGTCAGGCTGTCGGCGCCCATGGTGATCGCGACGACCGGGACCAGGATGATCACGGTGGAGATGGCGAGGGTGGCGAGGACGGTGCGCGCGACGTTGCGGCGCGGGTTCTCCAGCTCCTCGGAGAGGTAGACGGCGGTGGAGAAGCCCTGCGTCACGAAGAGGGCGATGGCGAGGCCGGAGACGATGAGCATCGCGGTGACCGTGTCGACGCCACCGGGGCCGGAGCCCGCCACCGACAGGTCCGTCAGGCTGCCCGCGCCCCGCTCGGCGTGCGTGAAGCCGAGGACGGCGACCACACCGGCCGCGATGACCTCCAGGACCAGGAAGACGCCGGTGATCCACGCGTTGGCGCGCAGGTCGAGCAGGCCCGCGAGGGTGGCGAGGATCATGACGCCCGCGCCCGCGTAGGAGGGGTCGAGGTGGATGACCGGGGCCAGGTAGTCGGCGGTGCCCATGGCGATCACGGGCGGGACGATCATCACGACCAGCAGGGAGAGGACGAAGACCAGCCAGCCGGCCAGGCGGCCCGCCATCGTCGAGACCATGGCGTACTCGCCGCCGGCGCTGGGGATGAGGGTGCCGAGCTCCGAGTAGCAGAACGCGACGCCCACGCAGAGCAGCGAGCCGATGGCGATGGTGAGGGCCGTGGCGGTGCCGAGCGAGGAGAAGAGGTCGGGGACGACCACGAAGAGCGTGGAGGCGGGCGTCACGCACGACAGCGTGAGGAGGGTGCCGCCGACGACTCCGATGGAACGCTTGAGCTTCTGGGGATCGCCGGGGACGGCTGCCGGCGCCGGGGAATCATCGGCGGCGGTCTGGAGCGGGCGAAGCGTATCGGTCATGAAGCGCGGTTCCGATCGACTCGTGCGGCAGGAGTGCGGCGGGAGCGCTATCGCCTCCGAAGGCTGTTGATCTGGTCTTTCGGTGGCTCCCGGCGCGTCATCGAACCCCGGGGGCAACCGGAACGTCAACGGTCATTTACCTACGGAATCCGCAGTCGCGAAGATCCCCAAGTTGCCTGGCTTTCCCAAGAGTTTGCTTCGGAGGGGCGCAATGAACATGCCCGTGCCGAATATGACCTTGATATTGCAGGCGTATGAACGCGGGAGCATTGGTTGCCCGAATTGCACCCTGTGCACGGGAACCGCAAGGACGGCGTCAAAAAAGAATCAGGACCGTCCGAATTCCGGACGGTCCTGCTCCACGCTCGGTGACCCGCCCGACGCGCTCAGTGGGATCAGGGGGCTCAGCGCGCTCAGTGCGTCGGACAGAGCCGGTACGAGGGATCGAGGTCGCGGACCTCCACCGAGTACGTCGCGTCCGCCACCCCGGACAGATGCTTGCCGAGCAGCGCGAGGACGTCCTCGGAGAGCGCCGCCTTCACCCGGGGCGCCCGCCCCGCCAGCAGGCCCACGGTGACGTGCACGAAGGCCGCCGCCGGCCGCCCGTCCACGAAGGCGGGCGCCGGCCTGCAGAAGGTCTTGCCGACCCCGACCGAGTCCACCCGCTCCACCACCAGCGGATGCAGCTCCGCCACCAGGGCGGGCAGATCCAGGACGCCGGACAGGGTGTCGGCGTAGTCGATGTCGATGTGCGGCATGGCTCACGGCCTTTCATGTAGTGCACACACATCGTAGAACGGTGAACCAACGGCGAAGCCCCCGGCCGTGGGCCGGGGGCTGCCGGGAGAGCCGGTGAGGGGGCGGCTCAGTGGTTGCGCGGGAAACCGAGGTCGACCCCGGCCGGCGCGTCCGAGGGATCGGGCCAGCGCGTGGTGACGACCTTGCCGCGGGTGTAGAAGTGCGTGCCGTCGTTGCCGTAGATGTGGTGGTCGCCGAAGAGCGAGTCCTTCCAGCCACCGAAGGAGTGGTAGCCCACCGGCACCGGGATCGGCACGTTCACGCCGACCATGCCCGCCTCGATCTCCAGCTGGAAGCGGCGGGCCGCGCCGCCGTCCCGGGTGAAGATCGCGGTGCCGTTGCCGAACGGCGAGGCGTTCATGAGCGCCACGCCCTCCTCGTACGTGTCGACCCGCAGCACACACAGGACCGGGCCGAAGATCTCGTCCTGGTAGGCCTTGGCGGTGGTCGGCACGCGGTCCAGGAGCGAGAGGCCGATCCAGTGGCCGTCCTCATGGCCCTCGACCGTGTAGCCGGTGCCGTCCAGGACGACCTCGCAGCCCTCGGCCGCGGCGCCCGTGACATAGGAGGCGACCTTGTCGCGGTGGGCCGCGGTGATCAGCGGGCCCATCTCGGACGCCGGGTCGCTGCCCGGGCCGATCTTGATCTTCTCGGCGCGCTCCTTGATCTTGCCGACCAGCTCGTCGGCGATCGAGCCCACCGCCACGACGGCCGAGATCGCCATGCAGCGCTCGCCCGCCGAGCCGTACGCGGCGGAGACGGCGGCGTCGGCCGCGGCGTCCAGGTCGGCGTCGGGCAGCACCAGCATGTGGTTCTTGGCGCCGCCGAGCGCCTGCACGCGCTTGCCGTTGGCGGAGGCGGTGGCGTGGATGTGGCGGGCGATGGGCGTGGAGCCGACGAAGGAGACGGCGGCCACGTCCGGGTGCTCCAGGAGGCGGTCCACGGAGACCTTGTCGCCGTGCACCACGTTGAAGACGCCGTCGGGCAGACCGGCCTCGCTCAGCAGCTCCGCGATCTTCATCGACGCGGACGGGTCCTTCTCGCTGGGCTTGAGGATGAAGGTGTTGCCGCAGGCGATGGCCAGCGGGAACATCCACATCGGCACCATCGCCGGGAAGTTGAACGGCGTGATGCCGGCGACGACGCCCAGCGGCTGGCGGATGGACGAGACGTCCACGCGCGAGGCCACCTCGGTGGACAGCTCGCCCTTCAGCTGCACGGTGATGCCGCAGGCCAGGTCGACGATCTCCAGGCCGCGGGCGACCTCGCCGAGCGCGTCCGAGTGCACCTTGCCGTGCTCGGCGACGATCAGCTCGGCGATCGCGTCGCGGTTGGCGTCGAGCAGCGCGCGGAACTTGAAGAGGATCGCGGTGCGCTTGGCCAGCGAGGACGTGCCCCAGGTCGCGAAGGCCTCGCGGGCGGCGGCGACCGCCGCGTCCACCTCGCCGGCCGACGCGAACGCGACCTGCGTCGTGACGGCGCCGGTCGCCGGGTCGGTGACCGGGCCGTAGTTGCCGGACGCGCCTTCGACGGGCTTTCCACCGATCCAGTGGTGGACGGTCTTCGTCATGACAAGCATCCCTACTCTCACAGGTGGCGGCGTCGGGCTGCGACGTGCCGGTCGTACTCATTCCTGGCCTTGACCGCCGGCTCCCGGGCCGCGGTCTCGGCCACGGGCACATCCCACCACGCCTGCGCCGGGGGCGGGCCCGACACTGTGTCTGCCGTTTCCGTCTCCACATAGACACATGTGGGCCGGTCTGCCCCGCGCGCCTCGCGCAGTGCCGCACGCAGGTCGCGGACGGTCTTGGCACGCAGCACCCGCATCCCGAGGGAGGCCGCGTTCGCCGCGAGGTCGACGGGCAGCGGGCCCTCGGTGTACGTCCCGTCCGGCGCCCGGAAGCGGTAGGCGGTGCCGAACCGCTCGCCGCCCACGGCTTCCGAGAGGCCGCCGATCGAGGCGTAGCCGTGGTTCTGCAGGATGACGACCTTGATCGGCAGGTTCTCCTGGACGGCGGTGACGATCTCGGTGGGGTTCATCAGGTACGTGCCGTCGCCGACCAGCGCCCAGACGGGCCGCTCGGGCGCGGCGAGCGCGACGCCGATGGCGGCGGGGATCTCGTATCCCATGCAGGAGTAGCCGTACTCGACGTGGTACTGGCGCGGCGAGCGGGCCCGCCACAGCTTGTGCAGGTCGCCGGGGAGCGACCCGGCGGCGTTGATGATGACGTCCTCGTCGGTCACCACCTCGTCGAGCAGGCCGAGGACTTGCGTCTGAGTGGGCCTTATGTCCGGCTCGTCGGCCTGGAACGCGGCGTCGACGCGCTGCTCCCAGCGCTCCTTGTCGTCGGTGTACTCGACGGTGTACGCGGGCTCGACGCGGTGGCCGCCCAGCGCCTGTGTGAGGGCTTCCAGGCCGGCGCGCGCGTCGGCGATCAGAGTGGTGCCCGCCATCTTGTGGCCGTCGAAGGGCGCGATGTTGAGGTTGAGGAAGCGCACCCCGGAGCCCTCGAAGAGGGTGCCGGACGCGGTGGTGAAGTCGCTGTAGCGGGTGCCGACGCCGATCACCAGGTCGGCGGTGCGGGCCAGTTCGTCGGCGGTGGCGGTGCCGGTGTGCCCGATGCCGCCGACGTCCGCCGGATGGTCGTGGCGCAACGAGCCCTTGCCGGCCTGGGTGGCGGCGACGGGGATCCGGGTCGCCTCGGCGAACTCCCGCAGGGCGTCCTCGGCGGCGCTGTGGTGGACGCCGCCGCCCGCGACGACCAGCGGCCGCCGGGCCTCGCGCACCGCGGCCACCGCGGCGGCGAGTTCGCGCGGGTCGGGGGCGGGCCTGCGCACGGTCCACACCCGCTCGGCGAAGAACGCCGCCGGCCAGTCGTACGCCTCCGCCTGCACGTCCTGCGGCAGCGCGAGGGTGACGGCGCCGGTCTCCGCGGGGTCGGTGAGCACCCGCATCGCGGCGAGCGCGGCGGGGATGAGCGCCTCGGGCCTGCTCACGCGGTCGAAGTACCGGGACACCGGACGCAGGCAGTCGTTGACCGACACGTCGCCGGCGCAGGCCACTTCGAGCTGCTGGAGCACCGGGTCGGCGGGGCGGGTCGCGAAGGTGTCGCCGGGCAGCAGCAGGACGGGCAGCCGGTTGACGGTGGCGAGCGCGGCGCCGGTGACGAGGTTGGTGGCGCCGGGGCCGATGGAGGTGGTGACGGCGTGCGTGGCGAGGCGCCCGGACTGGCGGGCGTACCCGACGGCGGCGTGCACCATGGCCTGTTCGTTGCGCCCCTGGTGGAAGGGCATGGCGTCGGCGTGCTCCACGAGTGCCTGGCCGAGGCCCGCCACGTTGCCGTGCCCGAAGATGCCCCAGGTCGCGCCGATCAGCCGCTGCCGCGCCCCGTCCCGCTCGGTGAACTGCCGGGACAGGAAGCGTACGAGCGCCTGTGCGGTGGTCAGCCGCACGGTGCCCGCCTGAGTCTGCGTCATCGATATCCCTCCGTGTGGTCGGGGTGGAAGCGGATCCGCCACTCCCTCTCCTCGCCCGGACCGGCCATCACATTCAGGTAGTACATGGCGTGGCCGGGCTGGGCGATGGACGGCCCGTGCCAGCCGTCGGGCACCAGCACGGCGTCCCCGGTGCGGACCTCGGCGAGGACGTCGGTTCCGCCGGGCCGGGACGGGGAGACCCGCTGGTACCCCCATCCTGCACGGCCCTCCCGCGCCTCGATCTCGAAGTAGTAGATCTCCTCGAGCTCCGCCTCGACGCCGGGCAGGTGCTCGTCGTGCTTGTGCGGCGGGTACGAGGACCAGTTGCCGCCGGGCGTGATCACCTCGACGGCGATGAGCCGGTCGCAGTCGAAGGCGTCCGCCGCCGCGAAGCCCCGCACCTCGCGGGCGCAGGTGCCGCTGCCCCGGCTCTCCACGGGTACCTCCGGCGCGGGGCCGTAGCGGGCGGGGAGTCGACGCTCGCACTTCGCTCCTGCCAGGGCGAAGCGGCCTCCCGCGCCGGAGGCGATCTGGATCCGGGCGTCGCGCGGCACGTAAGCGAAGTCGGAGACTCCGCCGAACACGCCGTCACGGCCCAGCAGTTCGATGATCCCGTCTGCTGTCTGCACCGTACAGCCGCCGGTCAACGGGAGCACGATCCATTCACTCCCTCCGGTGTCGAAGGCATGCGTGCCGCCCGGCCCGAGCTCGACGACGCGCAGGGCGGAGTAGGCCCAGCCGGCCCGTTCCGGATCGATGTCGAGCGCGTACGCCCCGTCGGCCGTACTCCCCTTCGGTACGTACGTCATGTGGGCCTCCCAGCCTGTTCGTCCCGCTCACCGTCTGCCCCGCCGCGGCGGCCGCTACAGCAGTCCCACGGCGGTGTCGACCGCCGCCGCCACGTCCCCGTCGGACGGGTACAGCAGCGCTCTGCCGACGACCAGACCCTGCACGGTGGGCAGTTGCAAGGCGCCGCGCCACTTCTCGTACGCGGCGTCCTGATCGCCGCCGATGTCGCCGCCGAGCAGCACGGCGGGGAGCGTCGAGGTCTCCATGACGCGGGCCATGTCATCGGGGTTGTCGGTGACGGGGACCTTCAGCCAGGTGTACGCGGAGGTGCCGCCGAGGCCGGAGGCGATGGCGATGGACCGGGTGACGGCCTCGGCGCCCAGGTCGTTGCGGGGCGGCCCCGGCCCGTCCCTGCGGGTGAGGAAGGGCTCGACGAAGACCGGCAGCCGCTGCTCGGCCATGGCGTCGACGACGCGGGCCGCGGAGTGCAGGGTGGTCAGGGACCCGGGGTCGGCGTAGTCGACGCGGAGCAGCAGCTTGCCGGCGTCGAACCCGAGCCGGGCCAGGTCCTCGGGCCGGTACCCGGTGAACCGGTCGTCCATCTCGAAGGCGGCCCCGGCGAGCCCGCCCCGGTTCATCGACCCCATGACGATCTTGCCGTCGAGGGCGCCGAGGAGCAGCAGGTCGTCCAGGACGTCGGCGCTGGCGAGCACGCCGTCGACACCGGGCCGCGACAGCGCGAGACAGAGCCGGCCGAGGAGGTCGGCCCGGTTGGCCATGGCGAACGGGTCCCGCCCCACGCCGAGCGCGCCACGCGCGGGGTGATCGGCGGCGACGATCATGAGCCGCCCGTTCCCCGCGAGGAGGTCGCGCCGCGGACGCCGGGCGGCGGCCTCGGCGACGGCTTCGGGGTGCCGGGCCCGGACACGGGCGAGCGCGCCGACGTCGACGGAACTCACGGCAGTTTCAGCCCCTCCGGCGTTCGAGGAGCGGGGCCCGGGGCGGAGCCCCGCGAACGGCACGCCCGCGCGACGGCAACCCTCATGTGAGACAGACTCAGCCCCTTCGGCGTCTGAGGAGCGGGGTCCGGGGCAGAGCCCCGCGAACGGCACGCCCGCGCAACGGCAACCCTCATGTGAGACAGACTCAGCCCCTCCGGCGCCTGAGGAGCGGGGTCCGGGGCAGAGCCCCGCGAACGGCACGCCCGCGCAACGGCAGCCCTCATGTGACGGCCCCCGCTTCCACCACCGAGGCGACCTCGCCAGGAAACGGCATGGCGGAGGAGCACTCCAGCCGCGAAGCGACGATCGCCCCCGCCGCGTTGGCGTACCGCATGATCCGTTCCAGCTCCCACCCCGCGAGCAGCCCGTGGCAGAGCGCCCCGCCGAACGCGTCGCCCGCGCCGAGTCCGTTGAGGACCTTCACCGGCAGCGGCGGCACCCGCACCGCCTCCCCCGCGCGGTTCATCGCGAGGACTCCGGCCGGTCCCTGTTTGACGACGGCCAGTTCGACGCCCGCGTCGAGCAACGCCCGCGCCGCCGCGCGCGGTTCGCGCTCCCCCGTGGCGATCTCGACCTCGTCGAGGTTGCCGACGGCGACGGTGGCGTGCGCGAGGGCCGCCGCGTAGTGGGGCCGCGCCTCCTCGGGGTCGGCCCAGAACATCGGCCGCCAGTCCAGGTCGAACACGGTCGTCCCGGACCGCGCCCGGTGGGCGAGGGCTGCGAGCGTGGCCGACCGGCTCGGCTCCGCGCACAGCCCCGTCCCCGTCATCCAGAAGATCCGCGCCGCCGCGACGGCGTCGAGGTCGAGCTCGTCCGCGTACATCTCCAGGTCGGGCGCCTTCGGCAGCCGGTAGAAGTACAGCGGGAAGTCGTCCGGCGGGAAGATCTCGCAGAAGGTGACCGGAGTCGGCATCCCCGGGACCGGGCTCACCCACCGGTCGTCGACGCCGAACTCCCTCAGCGCGCCGTGCAGATAGGTCCCGAAGGGGTCCTCGCCGGTGCGCGTGATGACGGCGACGCGCCGCCCGAGGCGGGCCGCGGCGACCGCGACGTTGCTCGCGGAGCCGCCGAGGAACTTCCCGAACGCGGCCACCTCGGCGAGCGGCACCCCCGCCTGGAGGGGGTACAGGTCCACCCCGATCCGGCCCATCGTGATGACGTCGAACGGATCGGACACCCTGCACGCCCCTTCATCGCCTCGTGTGCCCCCAGGTCTAATCCCGCCCCGGGAACCCTGTCAACATTTTGTCCTTACATTCGGACCACTGCTTGACACTGTTCCGAGACGGCCTGGAGTCTGGCTGACATGACGACGCTGTCTCGCATCCGGATCGGTTCGGCGCCCGACTCCTGGGGCGTGTGGTTTCCCGAGGACCCGCGGCAGGTGCCCTGGCACCGCTTCCTCGACGAGGTCGCCGCGTGCGGATACGAGTGGATCGAGCTCGGCCCGTACGGCTATCTGCCCACCGACCCGGCCGAACTGACCGCCCAGACGGCGCGCCGCGGCCTCAAGGTGTCCGCGGGCACCGTCTTCACGGGCCTGCACCACGGCCCCGCCGTCTGGGAGAAGACCTGGGCGCACGTCGCGGACAACGCCGCGCTCGCCCAGGCCATGGGCGCCGGACACCTCGTCGTCATCCCCGCCTTCTGGCGCGACGACAAGACCGGCGAGGTCCTGGAGGACCGCGTCCTCACCCCCGCACAATGGCGCGAACTGACCACCCAGACCGAGCGCCTGGCCCACGAGGTCCGCGAGCGGTACGGGCTGCGCGTGGTGGTCCACCCGCACGCGGACACCCACATCGACGGCGAGGAGAACGTCGCCCGGTTCCTCGACGCCACCGACCCCGACCTCGTCTCGCTCTGCCTGGACACCGGCCACTACGCCTACTGCGGCGGCGACAGCCTCAAGCTCATCGAGACGTACGGCGAACGCATCGGCTATCTGCACCTCAAGCAGGTCGACCCGGCCATCCTCGCCGAGGTGCGGGAGCGGGAGGTGCCGTTCGGGCCCGCGGTGGCGCGCGGCGTGATGTGCGAGCCGCCCGCCGGGGTGCCGGCCCTGGAGCCCGTCCTCGCCGCGGCCCAGCGGCTGGGCGTGGAACTCTTCGCCATCGTGGAGCAGGACATGTATCCGTGCGCCCCGGACGAGCCGCTGCCGATCGCCCGCCGCACCCGCTCCTACCTGCGGTCGTGCGGCGCGTAGCAGCGCGACCGGGCACCTCCTGCGAAACCCGCGCCGGCCCGCCGCCGCTGCGCGGCGGATTCTGCTCCGATCGCGGCCCCTTGTCCCGCGCAACGCGCCCTTCCGCCACGCCACTTCTGTCACAAACACGCCCGTCCTGTCACACATGTCTCGCGTACGCGGGTCTTGCGTCACAGGCGGTCGACAGCCGCTCCCCCGTGGTCACTCAGCGTCGTTCACCGGGCACAGGCTGAGTGATCGCCACGCGTCGCACCCAGCTCCCCCGTCGGCCTCTCCGGCCGCCCTGGGTGCGCGCAGGGAGGTGCCACCGATGACCGACCGCAGGCTCTGGTCGTACAAGGAGATCGCCGCGCACATCCGGGTGCAGCCCGACACCGTGCGCTCCTACCGCAAGCACGGTCTGCTGCCCGACCCCGACCACGTGGAGGGCGGAAAGCCCTACTGGTACGCGGACACCATCCGCACCTGGGTCGCGGCCCGGCCGGGGAACCGGGGACGCAGAGGCTGAGGCCGCGTCCCCGGTTCGTTGAGAAATACCCCCTAGGGGTATAGTGTCGAAGTGTGGCAGGAGGTTACCGGGACTCCGGGGCCCCCTCCTGCACGCTACGCCGCATCCGTACACCCACCCCTTCCCGAGGAGAACGACATGAGCGCCCAGACCGAGCTCCCGCAGGCCGCCTCCGAGTCGGCCGACTCCTGCTGCTCCCCCAGCGGCTCCTGCCACTCCGGCGCCGCCGAGGCGCCGCAGGGCGCCGTCACCACCGTGTACGCGGTGACGGGGATGACCTGTGGGCACTGCGAGGGCGCGGTCACCGCGGAGATCTCGGAGATCGCGGGGGTCAGCTCCGTCAAGGCCGTCGCGTCCACGGGCCGGGTGACCGTGGTCTCCGAGGCCCCGCTGGACGAGGCGGCCGTGCGCGAGGCCGTCGACGAGGCGGGCTACGAGCTCGTCGGCGTCACGGCCTGACGCACCCGCGGGCCGCGACGTCCGACCGGCGGCCCGCCGGGCACCCCGGGCCCTGTGGCGCCGTCGTCGGCGCCCCGGGGCCCGGAGCCGTCCCACCCCCCGCAAACACGCCTGAAGCAGCAGCACGGAAGCAGTACGGAAGAGCCATGACGGAAGTCTCCAGCGCCACGACCGACACCGGGGTCACCGCGGTCGAACTGGCCGTCGGCGGAATGACCTGTGCCTCCTGCTCCTCTCGCATCGAGAAGAAGCTGAACCGCGTGGAGGGCGTGACCGCCTCGGTCAACCTCGCCACGGAGAAGGCGAAGGTCGAGTACGCCGACGGGGTCGAGGTCGGCCGGCTGATCGCCCTGGTCGAGAAGCTGGGCTACACGGCACAGGAGATCGTCCCGCCCCCGCCGGAGCCCACGGACGCCGCCCCGGCGGCCCCCACCACCGCCGACATCGCCGAACCCGAGGTCCTGCGGCAGCGCCTGACCGTCTCCGCGCTGCTCGCCCTGCCGGTCGTGCTGCTCGCGATGGTCCCCGCCCTGCAGTTCGACTACTGGCAGTGGCTCTCGCTGACGCTGGCCGCGCCCGTCGTCGTCTGGGGCGGACTCCCCTTCCACCGGGCGGCGTTCACCAATCTGCGGCACGCGGCCGCGACCATGGACACCCTCGTCTCCGTCGGCACGCTCGCCGCCTTCGGCTGGTCCCTGTGGGCCCTGTTCGTCGGCGACGCCGGGATGCCGGGGATGCGGCACGGCTTCGACCTCACGGCAGGGCCCGGCGAGGGCGCCTCCACCATCTATCTCGAAGTCGCCGCGGGCGTCGTCACGTTCATCCTGCTCGGCCGCTGGCTGGAGGCCCGCTCCAAGCGGAAGGCCGGGTCGGCGCTGCGCGCCCTGCTGGAGCTGGGCGCCAAGGACGTGGCGGTGCTGCGGGACGGCACCGAGGAGCGGGTGCCGGTGGGGCGGCTGGCCGTCGGGGACCTCTTCGTCGTACGGCCCGGCGAGACCGTCGCCACCGACGGCACCGTCGTCGAGGGCACCTCCGCCGTGGACGCCTCGATGCTGACCGGCGAATCCGTGCCGGCCGACGTCGGTGCCGGGGCCGCCGTGACCGGCGGCACGGTGAACGTCGCCGGGCGGCTCGTGGTCCGGGCGACGCGCGTCGGCTCGGACACCTCGCTGGCCCGCATGGCGCGGCTTGTGGAGGACGCGCAGACCGGCAAGGCCCAGGTGCAGCGGCTCGCCGACCGGATCGCCGGCGTCTTCGTGCCGGTGGTGCTGCTCATCGCGATCGGCACGCTCGGCGGCTGGCTCGGCGCCACCGGCGACGCCACCGCCGCGTTCACCGCGGCCGTCGCCGTCCTGATCATCGCCTGCCCCTGCGCGCTCGGCCTCGCGACGCCGACGGCCCTGATGGTCGGCACCGGCCGCGGCGCCCAGCTCGGCATTCTCATCAAGGGTCCGGAGGTCCTGGAGTCCACCCGCCGTGTCGACACGATCGTCCTGGACAAGACGGGCACCGTGACGACGGGGCGCATGGAGCTGACGGAGGTGCACGCCGTCGGGGGCACCGACGAGGAACTGCTCCTCCGGCTCGCGGGCGGCCTGGAGCACGCCTCCGAGCACCCCGTCGCCCGGGCCGTCGCGGCGGGCGCCGCGGACCGGCTGGGGATCGCGGTGGGCGCGCTGGGGACGCCCCAGGGGTTCGAGAACGTCGCCGGATCCGGGGTGCGCGGCACGGTCGAGGGGCGCGCGGTGCTCGCCGGCCGTGAGCGGCTCCTCGCGGCGGCGGGCGTGACCGGTCTGGAGGCCGTCACGGAGCTGCGGGACGCGGCGCAGGCCGCGGGCCGCACCGCCGTCCTGGTCGCCTGGGACGGCGTCGCACGCGGCGTCCTGGGGGTCGCGGACGCCCTGAAGGAGACCAGCCCCGACGCGGTACGGGACCTGCGCGCGCTCGGCTTGACGCCGGTGCTGCTCACCGGTGACAACCGGGCGGTCGCCGCGACGGTCGCCGAGACCGTGGGCATCACGCCGGACGCCGTGTTCGCGGAGGTCCTGCCCGAGGACAAGGTCGACGTCGTACGGCGGCTGCAGGGCGAGGGCAAGGTCGTGGCGATGGTCGGGGACGGCGTGAACGACGCCGCCGCGCTCGCCACCGCCGACCTCGGCCTGGCGATGGGCACCGGCACGGACGCGGCGATCGAGGCGAGCGACCTGACACTCGTGCGCGGGGACTTGCGGGTGGCGGCCGACGCCATCAGGCTCTCCCGGAAGACCCTCGCCACCATCAAGGGCAATCTCTTCTGGGCCTTCGGCTACAACGTCGCCGCGCTGCCGCTCGCCGCGGCCGGTCTGCTGAACCCGATGATCGCGGGCGCCGCGATGGCGTTCTCCTCGGTCTTCGTGGTGACCAACAGCCTCCGCCTGAGGACGTTTACATAACCCCTTCACAGGGCCGTTTCAGCATCCTCACCCTGGTCACAGAATCCCCATACGGGGGCTCTTGCGCCTGTTTGCGACATATGCAAGAGACGCAGATCACAGTGATTGGCACGTAACCATTGAGGCGGGTCGCGAGTCTAATGGGGCGATGCAGGAAGATGTCTTGGGGGACGCCTTCCGGCATCGAGGGACATCTTGGGGGATGTTCCTCGGAAATTGCGTTGCCGGGGCACGTGCACCGGGGAGCTTTGAGCGGCCCTCCCGTACGTACGCGTCCCGGCAGACCGCAGGGCATCCACAGACGCCCGGCCGGATCCCGTGGGGGGAATCCGCACCGGGAAAAAGGGAAGCGCCCCGACCGTCGACCCGTGGGGGGATCGACGGCGGGGCGCTTTCCGCTTTGTGCCCGGCGGCCCGGTGGGGTCAGCGACCCTCGACCGGGACGAAGTCCCGGAGAACCTCGCCGGTGTAGATCTGGCGCGGGCGGCCGATGCGCGAACCCGGCTCCTTGATCATCTCGTGCCACTGGGCGATCCAGCCGGGCAGCCGGCCGAGCGCGAAGAGCACGGTGAACATCTCGGTCGGGAAGCCCATGGCCCGGTAGATGAGACCGGTGTAGAAGTCCACGTTGGGGTAGAGCTTGCGCTCGACGAAGTAGTCGTCGGCCAGCGCGTGCTCCTCCAGCTTCAGCGCGATGTCGAGCAGCTCGTCGGACTTGCCGAGCGCCGAGAGGACGTCGTGCGCCGCCGCCTTGATGATCTTCGCCCGGGGGTCGAAGTTCTTGTAGACGCGGTGCCCGAAGCCCATGAGCTTCACGCCGTCTTCCTTGTTCTTCACCTTGCGGATGAAGGTGTCGACGTCGCCGCCGGAGGCCTGGATGCCTTCCAGCATCTCCAGGACCGACTGGTTGGCGCCACCGTGCAGCGGGCCCCACAGGGCCGAGATGCCGGCCGAGATCGAGGCGAACATGTTCGCCTGCGAGGAGCCGACCAGACGCACGGTGGAGGTCGAACAGTTCTGCTCGTGGTCCGCGTGCAGGATCAGGAGCTTGTCGAGCGCGGAGACCACGACCGGGTCCAGCTCGTACTCGGCGGCGGGCACCGAGAAGGTCATGCGCAGGAAGTTCTCGACGTAGCCGAGGTCGTTGCGCGGGTAGACGACCGGGTGGCCCTGCGACTTCTTGTAGGCGTAGGCCGCGATCGTCGGAAGCTTGGCGAGCAGGCGGATCGTCGAGAGGTGGCGCTGCTTCTCGTCGAAGGGGTTGTGGCTGTCCTGGTAGAACGTCGACAGCGCGCTGACGACCGACGACAGCATCGCCATCGGGTGGGCGTCGCGCGGGAAGCCGTCGTAGAACCGCTTGACGTCCTCGTGCAGCAGGGTGTGCTGCGTGATCTCGTTCTTGAACGTGGCCAGCTCGTCGACCTTCGGCAGCTCGCCGTTGATCAGGAGGTACGCCACCTCGGTGAAGGTGGAGCGCTCGGCCAGCTGCTCGATCGGGTAGCCGCGGTACCGGAGGATGCCCTCTTCACCGTCGAGATAGGTGATGGCGGATTTATAGGCGGCGGTGTTGCCGTAGCCGCTGTCCAGGGTCACCAGACCGGTCTGGGCGCGGAGCTTCCCGATGTCGAAGCCCTTGTCGCCCACGGTCGACTCGATCACCGGGTAGGTGTACTCGTCGTCGCCGTACCGCAGTACTACACCGTTGTTAGCGTTCTCGCTCACGTCATCCCTCACCGACGTTGTGCCTCTTCTTCGAGGTGCCCTGACTGTCTCTACCATCCCCCATTTGGCCCTGGAGAGTGCACTCGGGGTCGACCATTGGGCCTATTGGCGGCACTCAGTGCCGCCAACCTGCTCATCCTGCCCCCTTCGCCCCGGTTCCGGAAGTGCTGTGTGACGTTTCCGACTCGTTTGATCGATCAAACTTTCCCGGGCCCGCTCCGCGGTGTCCGGAAAGCCGGAAATCCAGGGCCGTACAGCGCCTGCCCGCGGAGACCGTGCGCACCGCCTGACCCAGAGCCTTGCGCGAACCGACCAGAACGACCAGCCTCTTGGCGCGTGTCACCGCCGTGTAGAGCAGATTCCGCTGCAGCATCATCCATGCCCCGGTGGTGACCGGAATCACCACGGCGGGGTACTCGCTGCCCTGGGAGCGGTGGATGGTCACGGCGTAGGCGTGCGCCAGCTCGTCCAGTTCGTCGAAGTCGTAGGGGACTTCCTCGTCCTCGTCGGTGCGCACGGTGAGCCGCTGCTCGTCGGCGTCGAGGGCGGTGACGACGCCCACCGTGCCGTTGAAGACGCCGTTCTGCCCCTTTTCGTAGTTGTTGCGGATCTGGGTGACCTTGTCGCCGACGCGGAACACCCGGCCGCCGAACCGCTTCTCCGGCAGGTCGGGCCGGGCCGGGGTGATGGCCTGCTGGAGGAGGCCGTTGAGGTGGCCCGCGCCGGCCGGGCCGCGGTGCATGGGCGCGAGGACCTGGACGTCACGGCGCGGATCGAGGCCGAACTTCTGCGGGATGCGGCGCGCGGCGACGTCCACCGTGACCCGGCCGGCGTCCTCGGTCTCGTCCTCGACGAAGAGGAAGAAGTCCTTCATGCCCTGGGTGATGGGCGGGACACCGGAGTTGATGCGGTGGGCGTTGGTGACGACGCCCGACTCCTGGGCCTGCCGGAAGATGCGGGTGAGCCGGACCGCGGGGATCGGGCTCCCCTCGCTCAGCAGGTCCCGCAGCACCTCGCCGGCGCCGACGCTGGGCAGCTGGTCCACGTCCCCCACGAAGAGCAGGTGGGCGCCGGGCGGCACGGCCTTCACCAGCTTGTTGGCGAGCAGCAGGTCGAGCATCGAGGCCTCGTCGACGACGACCAGGTCGGCGTCGAGCGGCCGCTCCTTGTCGTATGCCGCGTCGCCGCCCGGTCTCAGTTCGAGCAGTCGGTGCACGGTGGAGGCGTCGGCCCCGGTGAGCTCGGCGAGGCGCTTGGCGGCGCGGCCGGTGGGGGCGGCGAGGACGACCTTGGCCTTCTTGGCGCGGGCCAGCTCGACGACGGAGCGGACCGTGAAGGACTTGCCGCAGCCCGGTCCGCCGGTCAGGACGGCGACCTTCTGGGTCAGCGCGAGGCGGACCGCCTCCTCCTGCTCGGGCGCGAGCGCGGCGCCGGTGCGGCCCGCGAGCCAGGTGAGCGCCTTGTCCCAGGCGACGTCCCGGAAGGCCGGCATGCGGTCCTCGCCGGTCCGCAGCAGGCGCAACAGCTGCCCCGCCAGGGACAGTTCGGCGCGGTGGAAGGGGACGAGGTAGACGGCGGCGATGGCGTCGCCGCCGTCCGGGTCGGGGAGGGTCTCGCGGACGACGCCCTCCTCCTCGCCGGCGAGTTCGGCGAGGCAGTCGATGACGAGGCCGGTGTCGACCTGGAGGAGCTTCACCGCGTCGGCGATGAGGCGCTCCTCGGGGAGGTAGCAGTTGCCCTGATCGGTGGATTGCGAAAGGGCGTACTGCAGACCGGCCTTGACGCGCTCGGGGCTGTCGTGCGGGATGCCGACGGACTGGGCGATGCGGTCGGCGGTGAGGAAGCCGATGCCCCAGACGTCGGCCGCCAGGCGGTACGGCTCGTTGCGCACCACGGAGATCGAGGCGTCGGCGTACTTCTTGTAGATGCGCACGGCGATGGAGGTGGAGACGCCGACGCCCTGGAGGAAGACCATGACCTCCTTGATGGCCTTCTGCTCCTCCCAGGCCGCGGCGATCATCCTGGTCCGCTTGGGTCCGAGTCCGGGCACCTCGACCAGCCGCTCGGGCTCGGTCTCGATGACGTCGAGGGTGTCCACGCCGAAGTGGGTGGTGATCCGGTCGGCCATCACCGGGCCGATGCCCTTGATGAGGCCGGAGCCGAGATAGCGGCGGATGCCCTGGATGGTGGCGGGCAGGACCGTCGTGTAGTTCTCCACCGTGAACTGCTTGCCGTACTGCGGGTGGGAGCCCCAGCGGCCCTGCATCCGCAGGCTCTCGCCGGCCTGCGCGCCGAGCAGGGCGCCGACCACGGTCAGCAGGTCGCCGCCGCGGCCGGTGTCGACGCGCGCGACGGTGTATCCCGTCTCCTCGTTGGCGTACGTGATGCGCTCGAGGACCGCCTCGAGCGCCACCGTCGCCGCAGCTGGACTCGCCATGATCCGACGCTACCGTCCGGCACCGACAGCGTGGTGAGCCTGTGGAAAACTCCCCGCGGCCCGCACTCCCCGGCAACCTTCGAAGGGGCCCGGTCGCATCGGACCGGACCCCTTCGGGTTTCCCCTCCCCTGCCAGAACTCGCGATCCCCCCCGGATCCCCCGGATCCCCGCAGATCCTGGTCCCCCCTCATGGGTTCTGACGCCAAGTACGACACGCGTGGTGCCCGAAGGGTTGCACGGCGTTGCCATGAATTTTTCCGGCGGCCTGGAGATGCTGACAAAGCAGGGCAGACGTAGCGTTTGTCGCATGAGCGATGAACCTCGGTCCTTCGAGCAGGACGTGCTGCACGAGCTCGGCGACGACAAGCTGCAGGAGATCGCCGGTCTGCTCGGAACGGATCAGTCCGGCGCCCAGGACGTGGTGGGCACCACGGTGTCCGCGCTCTCCGGGAATCTGCGGGAGAAGGCGGACACGTCGGACCCCTCGGAGGCGGCGGAGGTGCGTCAGGCCATCACCGAGGTCGGCGCGGCACCGGCGCCCGAGGAGGCGCCCCTCCAAGGGGTGGCGGCGTTCGGCGGGTTGGGCGGTCTGGCGGCCGGCGGGATGATGTCCGGCGTCCTCGCGAAGATGAGCAAGCCGGTGGCCAACGCGGTCTCCAAGAAGACCGGCATCCCCGCGCCGCAGGTCACCCGCGTCATCGAGATGCTCATCCCCGTCGTCCTCGCGGTGCTCTCCAAGCGGGCCGCGCGCACGAAGGGGCCCGGCGGTGCGGGCCCCACGGCGTCCGCGCCCTCCTCGGGCGGCGGCCTCGGCGACCTGCTGGGGCAGATCCTGGGCGGCCGCAAGTAGGGACCGGGCGTACGGGCCCCGCCGGGTCCGGGCTCTCAGGCGTACGCGCGAAAGCGTTCCGCCGTCTCCTGGAGCGCCGCGCTCCCCTCGCGCGCCCACAGGGCCTCGTTGAAGATCTCCACCTCGATCCGGCCGCGGTACCCGGCGGCGTCGACCAGGGCACGCCACGCCCTGAAGTCGATGCTGCCGTCGCCCAGTTGCCCCCGCCCCAGCAGGACGCCCGCGGGCAGCGGCGTGATCCAGTCGGCCAGTTGGAAGGCGTGCAGACGGCCGCCCCTGCCCGCCCGCGCGATCTCCTCGGGCGCCCGGTCGTCCCACCAGACGTGGTAGGTGTCCACGACCACGCCGACCTGCCGCGCGGGGAAGCGTTCCGCGAGGTCGAGGGCCTGGCCGAGGGTGGAGACCACGCAGCGGTCCGCGGCGAACATCGGGTGCAGCGGCTCGATGGCGAGCCGTACACCCCGCTCCTCGGCGTAGGGGCCGAGGACGGCGAGCGCGTCGGCCACGCGCTCGCGCGCGCCCGCCAGGTCCTTGCTGCCGGGCGGCAGACCGCCACAGACGAGGACCAGGGTGTCGGTGCCGAGCACGGCCGCCTCGTCGACCGCCGCGCGGTTGTCGTCGAGGGCACGCGCGCGTGCCGCCTCGTCGGGGCCGGTGAAGAAGCCGCCCCGGCAGAGGCTGGTCACCGTGAGGCCGGCGTCCCGCATCAGCCGGGCGGCGCGCTCCACCCCGTACTCCTGGACCGGTGCGCGCCACAGGCCGACCGCGTCGATGCCCTCCTTGGCGCAGCCCTCGGCGAGTTCGGGGAGGGACCACTGCTTGAGGGTCTCCTGGTTGATGCTGAGCCGGGACAGCGACATGGGGGGCTGCGGGCTCGGTGGAGTGCTGGGGGCGAGGCTCATTGGGGGACTCCGTGGACGGTGAGCAGGGCTCGCATGCGGGTGGCCGCGAGGTCGGGGTCGGGGAACAGG
Source organism: Streptomyces sp. NPDC041122 (assembly GCF_055592445.1). Taxonomy (NCBI): domain Bacteria; kingdom Bacillati; phylum Actinomycetota; class Actinomycetes; order Kitasatosporales; family Streptomycetaceae; genus Streptomyces; species Streptomyces sp. NPDC041122. The sequence goes on from NZ_JBVIYQ010000001.1 coordinate 676,021, forward strand.
CCGAGTCCGTCGGCCAGTTCGTAGGCGCGGGCCAGGTGCGGCAGCGGGCGGGCCGACTGCAGGCCGCCGACCATGGTGAAGTGCGTCTGGTGCCCGGCCAGCCAGGCGAGCAGCACGACGCCGGTCTTGTAGTACCGGGTGGGGGCCCGGAAGAGATGGCGGGACAGCTCGACGGTGGGATCGAGGAGGGCGCGGAAGCCCTTGGTGTCCCCCGTGTCCAGGAGCCGGACGGCCTCGGCGGCGAGCGGGCCCAGCGGGTCGAAGATGCCGAGCAGCGCGTGACTGAAGCCGTGGTCGTCCCCGGCGATCAGCTCGGGGTAGTGGAAGTCGTCGCCCGTGTAGCAGCGCACGCCGTCGGGCAGGCGGCGGCGCAGGGCGATCTCGCGTCCCGCGTCCAGGAGCGAGACCTTGATGCCGTCGACCTTGTCCGGGTGGGCGGCGATCACCTGGAGGAAGGTCTCCGTGGCCGCGTCCAGGTCGGCGGAGCCCCAGTAGCCCTCCAGGGCGGGGTCGAACATCGGGCCGAGCCAGTGCAGGATCACCGGTTCGCGGGCCTGGCGCAGGAGGTGGCCGTACGTCTCCAGGTAGTCGTCCGGCGAGGTCGCGGCGGCGGCCAGTGCCCGTGAGGCCATCAGGACGGCGCGGGCGCCGGCCGACTCGACGAGGGCCAGCTGCTCCTCGTACGCGGCGCGGACCTCGGAAAGGCTTGCGGGCAGGGCCAGTTGGTCGGTGCCGGCGCCGCAGGCGAGCCGGCCGCCGACCGCCCTCGCCTCGGCGGCCGATCTGCGGATCAGCTCGGCGGCACCTGCCCAGTCCAGGCCCATGCCGCGCTGGGCGGTGTCCATGGCCTCGGCGACGCCCAGGCCGTGCGACCAGAGGTGGCGGCGGAAGGCGAGCGTGGCGTCCCAGTCGACGGCGGCGGGGCCGTCCGGGGTGACGTCCGCGCGGGGGTCGGCGACCACGTGGGCGGCGGAGAAGACGGTGCGCGAGGTGAGCGGCGGGCCGCCCGGCGCGGTGCGCGGCGGCTCGCCGCGGGGGGTGTACGCGCGCGTGCCGCCGTCCGCGGCGGGGAGCAGGAGGGTGGCGCTCACAGGGCGATCTCCGGGACCTCGATGCGACGGCCCTGCGCGGAGGACCGCAGGCCCAGCTCGGCGAGTTGCACGCCGCGGGCGCCGGCGAGGAGGTCCCAGCGGTAGGGCGCGTCGGCGTACACGTGCTTGAGGAAGAGCTCCCACTGAGCCTTGAAGCCGTTGTCGAACCCCTCGGGGCCCTGGTTGTCGGGGACTTCCTGCCACTGGTCGCGGAAGGACTCGGTGGCGGGCAGGTCGGGGTTCCAGACCGGTTTCGGGGTCGTGGCGCGGTGCTGTACGCGGCAGGTGCGCAGGCCCGCGACCGCCGAGCCCTCGACGCCGTCGACCTGGAACTCGACGAGTTCGTCGCGGTGGACGCGGACCGTCCAGGAGGAGTTGATCTGCGCGATCGCGCCGCCGTCGAGTTCGAAGATGCCGTACGCGGCGTCGTCGGCGGTGGCCTCGTAGGGCTTGTCGTGCTCGTCCCAGCGCTGCGGGACGTGGGTGGCGGTGAGCGCCTGGACGCTGCGCACCCGGCCGAACAGCTCGTGCAGGACGTACTCCCAGTGCGGGAACATGTCGACGACGATGCCGCCGCCGTCCTGCGCCCGGTAGTTCCAGGACGGGCGCTGGGCGGGCTGGGTGTCGCCCTCGAAGACCCAGTAGCCGAACTCGCCGCGCACGGACAGGATCCGCCCGAAGAAGCCGCTGTCGACGAGCCGCTTGAGCTTGCGCAGCCCCGGCAGAAAGAGCTTGTCCTGGACGACGCCGTGCTTGACGCCCGCCGCCTCGGCGAGCCGGGCGAGACCGAGGGCGGCGTCGAGGCCGGTGGCGGTCGGCTTCTCGGTGTAGACGTGCTTGCCCGCGGCGATGGCCCGCTTCAGGGCGTCCTCGCGGGCCGAGGTGACCTGGGCGTCGAAGTAGATGTCGACGGCCGGGTCGGCGAGGACGGCGTCGAGGTCGGTCGAGACGTGCTCCAGGCCGTACCGCGCGGCGAGCGCGCGCAGCGCGGGCTCCCTGCGGCCGACCAGGACGGGCTCGGGCCACAGCACGGTGCCGTCGCCCAGGTCGAGGCCGCCCTGTTCGCGGAGGGCGAGGATCGAGCGGACCAGGTGCTGGCGGTGGCCCATGCGTCCGGTGACGCCGTTCATGGCGATGCGCACCGTCTTGCGTGTCACGAAAGTCCCTCCGTAGGAGCGTAGCAAGCGCTTTCTATACGGATGCAAGCTAGCCTGCCCGACAAGGTTCGGACAAGGGTGCCGGTCGAGAGCGGTGACCGGGCGCCGACATATGGGTGACCGGGCCGTGCGTCCGGTGACCGGAGGAGTACGAGATGACCGTGACCCTGGCGGACGTGGCGGCCCGAGCGCAGGTCTCCCCCGCCACCGTCTCGCGTGTGCTGAACGGCAACTACCCCGTGGCCGCGGCCACGCGCGAGCGCGTCCTGCGCGCCGTGGACGACCTCGACTACGTCCTGAACGGTCCCGCGAGCTCGCTGGCCGCGGCCACGTCCGACCTGGTCGGCATCCTCGTCAACGACATCGCCGACCCCTTCTTCGGGATCATGGCGGGGGCGGTGCAGTCCGAGATCGGCGGGCCGGGGGGACGGGCCGGCGGGGAGCGGATGGCCGTCGTCTGCAACACGGGCGGCTCCCCGGAGCGCGAACTCACCTACCTCACGCTCCTTCAGCGCCAACGCGCCGCCGCGGTCGTCCTCACCGGAGGCGCCGTCGAGGACCCGGACCACGCGGCGGCCCTCGCCGGCAAGCTGCGGCGCCTCGCGGAGGCGGGCGCCCGGGTGGTGCTCTGCGGCAGACCGCCCGCCCCGGACACCGAGGCGGTGGCGCTCACCTTCGACAACCGGGGCGGCGGCCAGCAGTTGACGGAACACCTGCTGGGCCTCGGCCACCGGCGCGTCGGCTACATCGCGGGTCCCGAGGAACGCACGACGACCCGGCACCGCCTGGAGGGCCACCGCGCCGCGCTCGCCGCGCGCGGCATCGCGGACGACCCGGCGCTCACGGTCCACGGCCCCTACGACCGCCGCTCCGGCTACGACGCGACGGCCGAACTCCTGCGCCGCGCGCCCGATCTGACGGCCGTCGTGGCCGCCAACGACACGGTGGCCCTGGGCGCCTGCGCGGCCCTGCGCGACAAGGGCCTGCGCATCCCCGACGACGTGTCGGTGGCGGGCTTCGACGACCTGCCCTTCAGCATCGACGCGGTCCCCGCCCTCACGACGGTCCGCCTCCCCCTGCACGAGGCGGGCGCCCGGGCGGGCCGCATCGCGATGGCCAAGGAGAACCCGCCACCGGGCGGAGTGGCCACGGTGCACGGGGAGTTGATGGTGCGGGGGTCCACGGCGGCGCCCCGGTAGGGGATTACGGGTCGCCGGGCACCCCAAGGACCCGCCCCGCGAGGCCACCGCCCAGCCGGCGTTCCGGCCGACCCCGGCCCGTGGCAGGCACGTAGGGCGACGTGCCCCGCCGAGGGCGATTCTGTCGGCGGGCGGTCAGCTCACCCTCGGCGTCCACGTCCCGCGCGGCCGCCCCCGGCGAGCAGGTCACCCAGTACCCCCACCCCCTCCGCGATCTCCGCCGTCCCGGACGCCGCGTAACCGAGCACCAGCCCCGCGGCGTGCGGGAGTTGGGTGTGCCAGGACAAGGGGTGGGTCTTGACTCCGCGGTGGAGGGCGTCCGCCGCCAGGGCCGTGTCGCCGCCCTCGTACGCGTACGCGTCCAGAGTGATCGTCAGGTGCAGGCCCGCCGCCGCGCCGTGCACCACCGCCCCCGGCAGCCGCCTCCCGATCGCCTCGATCATCGCGTCCCTGCGCCTGCGGTGATGTCTGCGGACCAGGCGCAGGTGGCGTTCCAGATCGCCGGAGTCCATGAGGTGGGCGAGGGTGAGCTGGGGCAGGGCGGCGGTGCCGAGGTCGATGAGGCGTTTGGCGTCCACCAGCGCGTCCCGGTGGGCCGGGGGCGCCAGCAGCCAGCCCAGGCGCAACGCCGGCGCCAGCAGCTTCGAGACGCTGCCCGCGTAACAGACCTGGTCCGGGAGGAGTGAGCGCAGGGCGGGGACCGCGGGGCGGTCGTAACGGTGTTCGGCGTCGTAGTCGTCCTCGATGACGAGGCCGCCGTCGCGGGCCCACGCCATCAGCTCGCGGCGCCGCTCGCCGCCGAGGACGACACCGGTGGGGAACTGGTGGGCGGGCGTCAGCAGCACCGCGGGCGCCCCGGTCGCGCGCAGGGCGTCGACGCGGACTCCCTGCGCGTCGACCGGGACGGGCGGCGTTCCGAGCGGCCGCAGGTGCTGCCGTACGCCGAGCGATCCCGGTTCCTCGACCGCCACCCGCGTGATGCCCGCCGCGCCCAGCACGTCCACGAGCAGCCGCAGCGCCTGGGCCGTGCCGTTCACGATCAGCACGTCGTCGGGGTCGGCGCGGATCCCCCGGCTCCGGGAGAGCCAGCGCGCGACGGCGCCGCGCAGGGCCGGCGTGCCGCGCGGATCCCCGTACCCGAAGTCCGTCGGCGTGAGCCGCCCGAGCACGGACCGCTCGGCGCGCAGCCAGGCCGCGCGCGGGAAGGCGGAGAGGTCGGGCAGTCCCGGCGAGAGGTCGATCCGGGCGGGCACGGCCCGGATCGCGTCGAACAAGCCGAGGTCCTCGGGGGATGACGCGAAAAGGGCCCGGGGCTCCGGCGGGCGGTCATCGGCCTTGACCGGTACGGGAGTTGACCCGCCCCGCACCTCCCCCGGCGCCGCGGCCCGCGGTACCGCCACCACCACCGTCCCCGCCCGGCCGCGCCCCGCGACGTGTCCGTCCTCGGTGAGGCGGCGGTAGGCCTCGGTGACGACGCCCCGGGAGACGCGGAGGTCGCCGGCGAGGGTGCGGGTGGCGGGGAGGCGGCTGCCCGCGGTGAGGCGGCCGTCGGCGATGGCGGCCCTGATCCGCCGGGTCAGCCAGTCGCTGAGCCCGCCGCGCGGGGCGTCCGCGGTGTTGAGCTGCAGCCAGTCGGACGTGGCGGCGACCGGGGGCGCGGGCGGGGTTGTGGACCGGTCGGCAGGAGATCCAATGGACCTGTTCATGGAGCCATTGTGGCGGGAGGGTCGGGGCATGGAATTTCTCCTCACCTCCCTGGTGGTCTGCGTGACGCCCGGCACCGGCGTCCTGTTCACGATCGCGGCCGGTCTCGCGCGCGGCACCCGGGCCGCGGTGATCGCGGCCGTCGGCTGCACCCTGGGCGTCGTCCCGCACATGGTCGCCGCGATCACCGGCCTCGCGGCGCTCCTGAACGCCAGCGCGGTCGCCTTCCAGACGCTCAAGTACCTGGGCGTGGCCTACCTCCTGTACATGGCGTGGAGCACGCTGCGCGACAAGAGCGAGCTCACCACCGGGCGGGAGAGCGAGCCGCGTTCGGCGGGCCGCACCATCCTGACCGGCGTGCTGATCAACATCCTCAACCCGAAGCTGACGCTCTTCTTCCTCGCGTTCCTGCCACAGTTCGTGAGCCCCGACGAGCCGTACGCCTTCCTGCGGATGACGGAGCTCAGCGCGTACTTCATGCTGATCACGTTCGTGGTCTTCGTGGCGTACGGGCGGTTCGCGGCGGCGATGCGCGACCACGTCATCTCGCGGCCCCGGGTGGTCGGCCGGATGCGGCGCACCTTCGCGGTGGCGTTCGCGGCGCTGGGGGCGCGGCTGGCGTTCCTCTGAGGGTTCCCGAGGTCATTGGCCCGGCCGGGGCGGCGGGGCCGACCGCGTCCGCGCGCCGCCTGCTGTCGGCCACCTCCGGGTCCCGCCTACTGTCGGGTCCATGAAATTCGCCTTCTCCACGCTCGGCGTGCCGGGCCTGCCCGTCCCCGACGTCCTGGCGCTCGCCACCGCCCACGGCTACCACGGCGTCGAGCTCCGCGCGCACCCGGAGGAGCCGGTACACCCCGGCCTCGGGCTCGCCGAACGGGCGGACGTGGCCGCCGAGTTCAAGGCATCGGGCGTCGAGATCCTCGGTGTCGCGGGGTACGCGCGCGTGGCGGCGCCCGGCGACGACGAGCCGGTCCTCGACGAGATCGGCTCCCTCGTCGGCCTCGCCCGCGACCTGGGCGCCCCCTTCGTCCGCGTCTTCCCGGGCGGCGGCACCGACCGGAGCGCGGCCGAGGCCGACGCGACGGCCGCGCGGCGGCTTGGCACCGCCGCCCGGTACGCCGCCGACGCGGGCGTCCGCATCCTCCTGGAGACCCACGACTCGCACCGCACGGGCGCCGACGCGACCCGCGTCCTCGGCACGGTCGGCCACCGTCAGGTCGGCGCGCTGTGGGACGTGATGCACACCTGGCTCGGCGGCGAACCCGTCGCCGACACCTTCGCCGCTCTCTCCCCCTACCTCGGCTACGTCCAGGTCAAGGACATCGCATCGGCCGACGACACCACCCCGCTGCCGCTCGGCGCCGGGGTCCTGCCGCTCGCGGAGTGCGTGGCGCTGCTCAGCGGGGAGCACCGGGCGGGGTGGCTGTGCTGGGAGTACGAGAAGCGCTGGTACGAGGAGGCGGCGCCGCTGGCCCCGTTGCTCGGTCCCGGCCGGGAACTGCTGTCACAGCTCGTGGCCCGCTCCGGCTGACGCCGCCCGGCCGGGCGAACGAGGTCAGCGCGACCCCGCCCACCAGCAGGGCCGCGGCGCACCACCGCAGCGCGCTCACCGGCTCGCCGAGCAGCAGGGCCGCGGAGGACATGCCGAAGACCGGCACGAGCAGCGAGAACGGGGCGACCGTGGAGGCCGGGTGGCGGCGCAGCAGATACCCCCAGGCGCCGAAGCCGAAGACAGTGGTGACCCAGGCGACGTAGACGATGATGCCCGCGCCCTGCCAGTCCAGCGAGCGCAGGGCGGCCAGGTCCCGCGCGGGCCCCTCGAAGAGCAGCGAGAGCCCGAGCAGGGGCAGCACCGGGACGGTGCTCACCCACACCATGAAGTTCAGGGCATCCGGCGGGGCGGCCCTGCGGGTGAGGACGTTGGACACGCCCCAGCAGGCGGCGGCCCCGATCAGCAGGGCGAAGGCGGTGAGCGGTCCGCCCGCCCCCTCGTCGACGGCGGCGACGCCGATCCCCGTGAAGGCGACGACCATGCCCCAGGCCCGTACCCGCCCCGGCCGCTCCCCCAGCGCCACGAAGGCGAACAGGGCGGTGAAGACGGCCTGGGCCTGGAGCACGAGCGAGGACAGACCGGCGGGCATCCCGGCGTCCATCCCGATGAAGAGCAGCCCGAACTTGGCCACGCCCAGCACGAGTCCGACCCCCACCACCCACTTCCAGGCCACCTTCGGCGGGCCCACGAAGAACACGGCGGGCAGTGCGGCGACGAGGAAGCGGAGGGCGGAGAAGAGCAGTGGCGGGAAGTGGCCGAGCCCGAGTTCGATCACCACGAAGTTGACGCCCCAGACGGCGGCGACGAGAACAGCGAGACAGATGTGTGCGGGTCTCATGCGACGAGGATCACCCGGCACGACCGTGTAGGACCAGCGCGGATCTCTGCATGATGGGATGAAGCAACGCTTACGAATGGTGAGGCACCCCGTGCTCGATCTCGCCCGGCTCCGCGCGCTGCACGCCGTCTTCGTGCACGGCTCAGTGGGCGCGGCCGCCACCGCGCTCGGCTACACGCCGTCCGCGGTCTCCCAGCAGATAGCCAAGCTCGAACGCGAGACGCGCACGACGCTCCTCGAACGCCGCGGCCGAGGTGTCGCGCTCACCGAAGAAGCACTCCATCTCGCGGACACGGCACGGCAGTTGATGGCCATCATGGAGAGCGCCGAGACCGAGCTGGAGGAGCGGCGCGGGGTGCCCGCGGGGCGGCTCGGCATCGCGGCGTTCGCCTCGGCGGCGCGGGGACTGCTGCCGGGGGTCCTCGCGGACCTGGCGCGCCGCCATCCGGCGCTGGACGCGCGCATGACGGAGATCGACCCGCACCTGTCGATCGACCTGGTGGCCAAGGGGGCGGTCGACGTGGCCGTCGTCCACGACTGGGACATCGCGCCGCTGCCCGCGCCGCCAGGGGTCGAGCAGGCGGTCATCGGCGACGACCTCTGCGACCTGGTGGTGCCGGCGGGGCACCGGCTCGCCGGGCGGGACGCGGTGCGGCGCGAGGAGCTGAAGTCCGAGCGCTGGATCACGCAGCCGCCGGGGCTCGTCTGCCACGAGTGGCTGATCCGTACGCTCCGCGAGGCCGGCTGCGAGCCGGACATCGCTCATATGGCGGAGGAGAACCCCACGTTGGTCGCGCTGGTCGCGGCGGGGCTCGGGGTCGCGCTCATCCCCCGCCTCGGCCGCGGACCGCTGCCGGACGGCGCGGTGACCGTCTCCCTGGACCCGGTGCCGGTCCGCAGGCTCTACGCCTTGTGGCGCACGGGAGCCTCGCGCCGGCCGGCGATCGCCGCGACGGTCGACTCCTTGCGGGCGCACTGGGCGGGCTGACGCCCTTACGGCCGGTCGGGGCAAAGCCTCGGGCGTTTCGCGTCCATGGCGAGAGCGCCGTGGAACGTCGCCGAGTATGGGATGCTTCCGCTCGTAATCCCTCAACACCCCGTGCACCACGCCAGGTTGACCGATTCATGGGGAGATCGATGAGAGGCGGCACCGTGCTTGTGCGGGTCAGGTCGAGCCGCAGCGCCCGTACGGACGGTGGCTGATCCCGCCGATGCGCTATTACCTCTACGTCTCCACCGCCAAGGTGGACATGCTGTACGGGCAGATCCCGCAGAAGCTCCTGCGGCGGCTCGCCGTGGAGGCCAAGCTCGACCTGAAGGTCCTCGGCCTGGCCCTGCAGGCGCCGCGCTCCGAGACGACCGCATACGACCGGCTCGACCTCGTGGAGGCGTATCTCGACCGGGAACACGACGTCAGCTGGATGACGGAGCCCGCGGCCTGGTTCCGGGGAGAGGCGGCCCTGCGGATCGCGGGATACGGGGACCCCGACGGCCCCACGCTGATGACGGGGTACGACGGTGACACGGTCGTCGCCCTCATCGGGTCGGCGGATCACCTGATCGGCCACAAGGCGGCCCCCGAGATGCACCGCGTCGGCTTCTCGGGACTGCCTGCGCTCTTCCGACTGCTCCAGGACACCCCACCCGAGTGGGAGAGGCAGTTCGAGGTACGGGTCCGGGGCCGCATGCCGAGCCGGGGAAGCGTCACCGAGAACGTGCTGCGCTGCGCCGAGTCGTTGACCGTGCCGCCCATGAACTGCGAGTTCTTGGCGCGGCACCTGCTGCGGGACACCGTGACGCGTCCGGACGGGCGGGAAGTGACCGTCCTCGTCGGGACTCCGCTCTTCGTCGCGATGTCGGACCAGGTGCCCGAGGGCACGGGGGCCTGAGTGGAGCGGGCCTCGTCGATCGCGGAGCTGATGGACCTGCGGTTGGCCGGCGACGTGGCGGGGCTGTGCGCGGCCACCCGGTCCCAGGACAACGAGGTGGCCGTGTACGCCATCGCGATGCTGGGCAGCGCCACGCCCACACCGGAAGTCGCCTCAACGCTCGACTTCTGCATCCGTCAGGACCGGCCGCTGCACGGAGTGCGCTGGAATGCCGTCCGCTCACTGGGGAGGCTGCGCACACCCCATGCGGTTCCCGTCCTGCTGCGTGCCCTCACCGACCCCGACGACCCCCGCGAGCAGTTGGCGAAGCCCGCGGCGAAGGCCCTGGTCGCCATTGGCGGGCCGGACGTGGTGCGTGGGCTCGTCGCACTGTGCGGGCAGTTGGCGCCCGGCCGCGGCTACTGGACCACGCTGGTGCTGGACGCGCTGGCCGAGCTGCGCGCGACGCAGGCCGTGCCTTTGCTCCTCGCCGCGCTGTGGGAGTACTTGCCGGACCGTGCGCAGCACGTGGTGCGGACGCTCGGGGCGATCGGGGACCCGCGGGCGGCCTCCGCACTCCTGGTGCTGGCGCACTCGTCCGCCTCGTCCACTCCCTTGCGCAGGGCGGCGCTCACGGCACTGCACGCGCTGCCCGCCGCCGCATGGCCGCCCCCGCGCACGTGGCCGTCCACGGAGCAGCTCCTTCAGGCACCACAGCGCGACCCGGATCCCGAGACGGCACGACTCGCCACTGAGCTGCTGGCCAGGACCGAGGAAGGCCGGGACCACCTGTCGTCCGTGCTCCGCCGCGCGGCCGAGTCCGCCGACGCCGAGCGACCGCCGCACGCCGTGGCCGCGGTCTGCGCCCGCATCGCGGCCGAGCCCGAACTCTTCGCGGCGGCGGACCGGGACGGGCACATCGCCGCGCTCCGCCGTCATCTGCGCGAGTCACCGGCGCCACCGGTGCGCCGGGCCGCGGCCGGTGCTCTCGCCGCCTGCGCGGGAACCGAGGCGGCCGGACCGCTCCTCGCGGCACTGGGCGACCGACACATCAGCGACGCGGTGACGGAGCTGATCGCCACGATGCCCGTGCCCCCGCCCGAGACCGTGGGGCTGTTGACGCGGCCGGACGGCGCCGCGGTCCAACGCGTCGGTGCCGCACGCGCGTTGGGGCTCGCGGGGAGCCATGAGGCCGCCCCGGCTCTCCGGTCCGTCCTGGCGCAGGACTCGGCACCGGTCACCGTGCGCGCGGCCGCCGCCGACGCGCTCGGCGCCCTGCGGCACGCGGAGGCCACCGAAGTACTCGCCGCCCTGGCGTCCGACGAAGAGGCTCCGGGCACCCTGCGCGCGCACGCCGTGCGGGCTCTCGGCGCGATCGGCGCACCGCACACCCTCGCGGTGGTGCTGGCCTGCGCGCGCTCGCCGCACGAGGCGGTGCGGGCGCGCGCGGTGGCGGCCCTGGGCGCGTTCCCGGTGACGGAGTCGGCCCACGCGCTCGGCGGGTTCGTCGCTCCCCATGCCGAGCCCTTCCTCGCACGCGCCGCCGTGCGGGCCCTCTCCCGTATCGGCTCCCCGGCACTGCCGACCCTCGTCGCGCTCGCCGACGGCCCCGTCGACGCCCTGGGCGACGATCTGGGCGCCCAGCTCGTCGCGGCGCTCGCCGCGCTCCCCGAGGCCGAGGCGACCGCCGCCCTGGGCCGGCTCGCCGCGACACCGCCCCCGCCGCCACGCATCAGGTTCGCCGCGCCTCTCGGCGGACCGCTGGCCACCGCCTGCCCCGCGCGGGAGGCCGCGGCCCTCGCGCTCGTCGAGCGGGGCACAGCCGCATGCCTCACGCCTCTGGTGACACTCCTCGCCCCCGGCTCCTGGTCCGGCGCGCACGAACCTGCCGTCACCGCCCTCCTGAGGATCGGCACGGCCGAGGCGCACGAACACGTACTGGCATTCTGCCGCAGGTCGACAGACTTCTACCCGTGGCGTGTCCACGCCTTGGACGTCATCGCCGAAGCCCGCGGGGTCCGGCTCGGCCCCCAGGAGTGACCGCCGCCCCGCAGCCGCGAAGGCGCGGGAGGGGACGTGGGGGCATGTCCGCACGGAGCAAGCCAGCACTAACAAAATTGTCCGCGAGGCGTGACGCAGGGATGGCGAGTGCGGACATACCCCCGCGGCCCCGCACCCACGGACCGACGGAACGCGCAGACCCCGGCCCACAGCACCCCGCACCCCGCACCCCGCACCCCGCACCCGGGAAGCCGGCCCCCAACCGCAGCCGCCCACGCCCAATCGGGAACCGCCACACCCCCGCCCCCGTCCAACCCGCACGCTGCCACGCGTCCGTGGGCGGTGTCGGTGCCGCTCGTCGCGACCACCGACCTCCCTCTCTCCGCCGCCCGCGGCCGGCAGCCCGCCGTCACCGGTGCGCTCCCCTCCACCGCGCCGGTGGCGGTCCGCGTCCGGCCTTGACCGGCAGAAATCTTCGGGATATCGGTAACTCCTGAAAGTTTCCTCCAGCCCGCAGGAGCCCGCCCCGGTGTCCCAGCCACAGCAGCCCGCCCGCCGCGACCAGCGCCTCCGAGAGCTCCTGCGCACGCTCTCCCTGGAGGACAAGGTCGGCCAGCTCTTCGTCATGCACGTGTACGGCCACACCGCCACCGACCCCGACCAGGCCGACGTCGACACCAACCTCCGCGAACTCGGCGTCCGCGACGCAGCCGAACTGATCGCCCGCTACCGGCTCGGCGGCGTCATCTACTTCGGCTGGGCCCACAACACCCGTGCCCCGCACCAGATCGCCGCCCTCTCCCACGGCATCCAGCAGGCGGCGGCAGCGTCGGGAACCCTCCCCGTCCTCGTCTCCGTCGACCAGGAGCACGGCGCCGTCGCCCGCGTCGGCGCCCCCGCCACCCTCCTTCCCGGCGCCATGGCCCTCGGCGCGTCCGGCTCGCACGACCACGCCCGCGAGGCCGCCCGCATCGCCGGCGCCGAGCTCCGCGCCCTCGGCATCCACCAGGACCACGCCCCGGACGCCGACGTCAACGTCGACCCCGCCAACCCCGTCATCGGCGTCCGCTCCTTCGGCGCCGACGCCGACGCGGTCGCCGGTTTCGTCACCGCACAGATCGAGGGCTACCACAGCGCCGGCATCGCCACGGCGGCCAAACACTTCCCCGGTCACGGCGACACCACCGACGACAGCCACACCGAGCTGCCGCACATCCACCACACCCGCGAGGAGTGGGACCGGCACGACGCGCCCCCCTTCCGCGCCGCCGTCGCCGCCGGCGTCGACTCCGTCATGACCGCGCACATCGTGGTGCCCGCGCTCGACCCCTCGGGCGACCCCGCGACGCTCTCCCGCCCGATCCTCACCGGCATCCTCCGCGAGGAGCTCGGCTTCGACGGGGTGATCTCCACGGACTCGCTCGCGATGCGCGGTGTCCGCACGAAGTACGGCGACGACCGGGTGGCCGTACTCGCCCTCAAGGCGGGCGTCGACCAGCTCCTCAACCCGCCCCGCCCGGACGTCGCGTGGAACGCGGTCCTCCAGGCGGTCGCGGACGGCGAACTGACCGAGGAGCGCATCGACGCGTCGGTCCTCCGCGTCCTGCGCATGAAGGCGGACGCGGGCCTCCTCGACGCCCACCTGGGCGAAGAGGAACCGGGGAACCCCGCCGCCGGCGCCCCCGTCTCCCCCAGCTCCCCCGAAGCGATCGACGCCACCGTGGGCAGCCCCGCCCACCTGGTCGCCGCCGACACCATCGCCGACGCCACGACCACCCTGCTGGTCAACTCCGGCCGCCTGCTCCCACTGTCGCCCGCCACGCACCGCGACATCCTGGTGGTCGGAGCGGACCCCCGTTCGCCGTCCGGCACCACGGGCCCGCCGACCACCGTCCTCGCGGGCGCCCTGAACGGCCTCGGGTTCCGGGCCGTGGCGCTGCCCACCGGCACCGCGCCGGACCCCGCGACGATCGAGGAGGCCGTGGCCGCGGCGCGGGAGCGGCACGCCGTCCTGGTGGCCACGTACAACGTCACCACCCACACCCGTACCGAGGACAACACCCAGGCCGCCAACACCGACCTGGACGGGACCGGCAAGGCCCGCACCCACCAGGCCACGGACCCGTCGGGAGACCGAGCGGGAGCCGACGGTCAGATCGCCCTCGTGAGCGCCCTCAAGGCCACCGGCCTCCCGGTCGTCACCCTCGCGATCCGCAACCCGTACGACGTCGCGCACCTGCCCCCCGTCGACGCCGCCCTCGCCTCGTACTGCTGGACGGACGTCGAACTCCGCGCCGCCGCACGGGTGATCGCCGGGAAGACCGCCCCTCAGGGGCGGCTGCCGGTACCCGTGCGGCGGGCGGACGACCCGACGCGGGTGCTGTACCCGATCGGCCACGGTCTGACGTACTGACCGCTGACCGGTACGGCACCGTCAGGGCCTCACGGCCGCAGCGCCGACTCCTTGCGCACGTCCCGCTTGTCGAGCTTCGTGTCGTACGGAGCCAGCGGCTTGCCCGCCTTCGACGACGACGCCGACGGGGCGACCCCGGCCCACGCCTGGATGCGCTGCGTCGCCTTGGCCTTCTGGTCCGGGACGAGCTGGGCGACGTTCGCGCCGTGGTTGGCGCCGGGCGCGGTGAAGACGTGGCTGTCGTGCTTGGCGCCGCGCGCGGGGCGGAACTGCTCGGCGCCCCACGGGTCGAACTCGCCATACACGTACATCATCTGATGCGCGTTGTGCCGCACCCAGCGGTCCACGTCCGGCATCGCCCGCTTGTCGAACCTCATCGGGATGTCGCGCGGCACGAAGTTCCGCGGCGGCTGGTAGCCGTAGCGGCTCAGGTCGCCGAGCCAGGGCTGCTTGATGGTGGGCGCGCCGAGCTGCGTGCCCGCCTGGTAGTAGTACGGCGTGTAGGCGGCCAGGCCCTGGTCGGCGTAGGAGGACCAGCCGCCCACCGCGTCGACGTAGTCGAAGAGCGCCTGGTCGGTCACGGTCGCCGGGTCCGGGATCTCGCCGCAGGCGGTGGCGGCCGGCTGGTACTGCCAGAAGCCCCACACCAGGTCCATGACGACGGCCTCGTACGCCTTGTCCAGCGTGCCGACGGTCTCGAAGGTGTAGCCCTCCGCCTCGGCGAGGGCCGCCAGCTTCGCCTTCAGCGGTTCCCTGCGCACCAGCGCCTCGCGCTGCACCGCCTGGATCCTGGCCCGGCACTCCTTGGGGCCGACGCCCGCGAGGAACGTGTCGTACGCCGAGTCCTCCTTGTCGACGACGTCGTTGGGGGCCACGTAGGAGACGACGCCCGCCATGTCGCGCGGGTAGAACCGCTCGTAGTACGTCGCGGTCATGCCGCCCTTGGACGCGCCGGTGGCCAGCCACTTCTTGCCGTAGATCGGCTTGAGCGCCCGGTAGATGCGGTGCTGGTCGCTCGCGGCCTGCCAGATGTCGAGCTTGGTCCAGTCGGCAGGATCGGGACGTGAGGGCGTGAAGAAGCGGTACTCCATGGAGACCTGGTTGCCGTCGACGATCTGTGTCGGCTCACTGCGGCCGGGGCGCGTGGAGACGCTGTAGCCGCCGGTGGAGAAGACCGTCGGGCGGGCGGTGTCCTTGTGCAGGACCGTCAGGCGCTGCTTGAAGGTGCCCTTGGAGGGGTGCCGGTGGTCCACCGGCTGGGTGTAGTTGAGGACGAAGAAGCGGTAGCCGGGATACGGCTTCTCCTCGATCAGGCTCATGCCGGGTATGGCGAGCAGCCTGTCCTTGATGTCGGTGGCGGCCGCGCTCCTGGCGCCCGCCCCTGTGGTCCCGCCCGGTTCCGCGGCGGTGGCCGCCGTCCCGGCCGTCGCTCCGGCCACGCCCACCGTGCCTATCAGCACCACGAGCGACAGCAGCCATCTGAGCGCCTTGCGCATACACCCTCCCCTGTCGACACAGCAATGCCCGGAACCTAACGGAGCAACTGAATCCGCACCAGGGGGAGTTGTCGGACGTCAGCAGAGAATCCAGCCCGAACTGACCCCGCGCTTGCCGATCCGGCCCTTCACCCATACACAGCGGTGGCCGGCGTGCACCGTCACCGGGCCCGCGTGGTGGGTGTAGCGGCCCTTGTCGCGCTCGGGCCTGCCGCCGCGCGCCTTGACGCTGACGGACATGGTCTTGCGGGCGCCGGTGTGCTTGGCGACGGCCGTGGCGCACACGTAACCGCGGCTCTTGAAGACGTCGACGCGGCCGGTGGCGAAGGAGAGCGAGCGCACCTTGCGGCCGGCGCAGCCGCCGGTGGCGGCCTCCGCCGAGGCGGTGCCGGGGCCCGCGAGGGCGAGCAGGACGGCGGCGGCGAGCACGGCGGTGGCGAGCGCCGGCCACCGCCGTATGCGGCCTTCGCCGCGACCACTGCTCACAGTTGTCCCTCCCACCACGCCTGCCTCACCCTTCACGCATGGACGTCCTTACGTACGGAGGCACCGTACTGACTTCTCACGTACTGGCGTACGGGCGTCCACGTACTGATGTACGGACGCAGGCCGTGGCCCGTGCGGTTGCGGGGTCCCCCGCCCTTTCCGACCCCTGCCCCCGAGGACCCCGGCCGCTGCCCCGCAGGTCATCGGCCGCCTTCCCGCCCGGCCCTCAGACGGCGTCCATGGACTCCACGGGCTCCGCCGGCTCCCCCACGAACGTCCGCCACAGCCGCGCGTAGCGCCCGTCCAGCGCGAGGAGCTCCTCGTGCGTGCCGTCCTCCGCGACCCGGCCGTGGTCCATCACCACGACGCGGTCCGCGCGGGCGGCCGTGGTCAGGCGGTGGGCGACGACCAGCGTGGTGCGCCGGCCCGCGATGCGGTCGGTGGCGTGGTTGACCTGCGCCTCCGTGGCGAGGTCGAGCGCGGCCGTCGCCTCGTCGAGGAGCAGGATGTCGGGGTCGACCAGCTCGGCGCGGGCCAGCGCGATCAGCTGGCGCTGTCCGGCGGAGAGGTTGCGGCCCCGCTCGCTCACCTCGTGGAGGTAGCCGCCGTCCAGGGTGGCGATCATGTCGTGCGCGCCGACCGCGCGGGCGGCGGCCTCCACCTGGGCGTCGGTGGCGTCGGGCCGCCCGTAGGCGATCGCGTCGCGGACCGTGCCGGCGAAGAGGTACGCCTCCTGCGGCACCACGCCGAGGCGGTGGCGGTACGAGGTGAGGTCGAGGGTGCGCAGATCGGCGCCGTCGACGGTGACCCGGCCGCCGGTCGGGTCGTAGAAGCGGGCGACGAGCTTCACCAGCGTCGACTTGCCCGCGCCGGTCTCGCCGACGAAGGCGACGGTCTGGCCCGCGGGGATCCGCAGGCGGACGTCGCTGAGCGCCTCCTCGGGGTCGCCCTCGCCGGTGGCCGCGTAGGCGAAGTCCACGTCCTCGAAGGCGATCTCGCCGCGCAGCGAGAGGACCTCGGCCGGCTCGTCCGCGGCCCGCGTCGACGTCGGCTCCTGGAGCAGCTCCTGGATGCGGCCGAGGGAGACGGTGGCCTGCTGGTAGCCGTCGAAGACCTGGGAGAGCTGCTGGACGGGGGCGAAGAACAGGTCGATGTAGAGGAGGTAGGCGACGAGCGCGCCGGTCGTCAGGGTGCCCGCCTCGACCCGGCCCGCGCCGACGACCAGCACGGCGACGACGGCGACGGACGACAGGAACTGCACGAACGGGAAGTACACGGAGATCAGCCACTGGCCGCGGATGCGGGCCTGGCGGTAGCTGTCGCTGCTCGCCGCGAACCGCTCGGCGCCCGTGTGCTCGCGCCGGAAGGCCTGCACGATGCGCAGCCCGGCGACGGACTCCTGGAGGTCGGCGTTGACCGCGGAGACCCGCTCACGCGCCAGTTCGTACGCCTTCACGCTGGACTTGCGGAAGAAGTACGTGCCGACGACGAGGAGCGGCAGCGTCGCGAAGACGACGAGGGCGAGCTGCACGTCGATGACGAGCAGGGCGACCATGATCCCGAAGAACGTGACGACGGAGACGAACGCGGTGACGAGGCCGGTCTGCAGGAAGGTGGAGAGCGCGTCGACGTCGGTCGTCATCCGGGTCATGATCCGCCCGGTCAGCTCCCGCTCGTAGTAGTCGAGGCCGAGCCGCTGGAGCTGCGAGAAGATCTTGAGCCGCAGCGAGTAGAGGACCCGCTCGCCGGTGCGTCCGGTCATCCGCGTCTCGCCGGTCTGCGCCGCCCACTGCACGACGACGGCGGCGAGCGCGAGCCCGGAGGCGGCCCAGACGGCGCCGAGGGCGAGCTGGTTGACGCCCTCGTCGATGCCGTGCCGGATCAGGACGGGGAGCAGCAGCCCCATGCCGGCGTCGACGGCGACGAGCAGCAGGCTGAACAGCAGCGGCACCCCGAAGCCGGCGAGCAGCCTGCGCAGCCCGTACGACTTCTCGGGGGTGACGGCGCGCGCCTCGTCGATGCCGGGGGTGTCGGTGGCCGGGGGCAGCGCCTCGACCTGGGCGAGGAGCTCGGGGGTCGAGGGCATCCCGGAGAGCGCCGGGTCCTTGCCGCCGCCGGCCTCGCGGTCGCCGGTCCACAGGGCGGGCGTGATGCCGCGCTCGGCGTCGAACTCGGCGTCGAGCTCCGCGCGGACGGAGGTGTCCTCGGGCAGGTCGGCGGGGAGGGCGTGTCCCGGCGAGACGCCGCCGAGCTCGTCGGGGTCGGTGAGCAGCCGCCGGTAGAGGGCGGAGCGCTCCGCCAGCTCCTCGTGGGTGCCGAGGTCGGCGAGGCGGCCGTCGTCCAGGACGGCGATGCGGTCGGCGAGGCCGAGGGTGGAGCGGCGGTGGGCGATGAGGAGCGTGGTGCGGCCGGCCATGACCTGCTTGAGGGCCTCGTGGATCTCGTGCTCCACGCGCGCGTCCACCGCGGAGGTGGCGTCGTCGAGGACGAGGAGGCGGGGGTCGGTGAGGATGGCGCGGGCGAGCGCGATGCGCTGGCGCTGGCCGCCGGAGAGGGTGAGGCCCTGCTCGCCGACGGTGGTGTCGTACCCCTCGGGCAGCTCGGAGATGAAGCCGTGGGCCTGGGCGGCGCGCGCGGCCGTCTCGATCTGCTCGCGGGTGGCCTCGGGGAAGCCGTAGGCGATGTTGGCGCCGACGGTGTCGGAGAAGAGGAAGGAGTCCTCGGGGACGAGGCCGATGGCGGAGCGCAGGGAGTCGAGGGTCAGCTCGCGCACGTCGTGGCCGCCGATGAGGACGGCGCCGTGGGTGACGTCGTAGAAGCGCGGCAGGAGCAGCGAGACGGTGGACTTGCCGCTGCCGGAGGAGCCGACGACGGCGAGGGTCTCACCGGGGCGTATCTCGAAGGAGAGGCCGTCGAGGACCGGGCGGTCGTCCTCGTACGCGAAGCTCACGTCGTCGAACTCGACGGTGGCCGGGGCGTCGGCGGGCAGCTCCTTGGTGCCGTCCGTCATGCTCGGCTCGGTGTCGATGAGTTCGAGCACGCGCTCGACGCCGGCGCGGGCCTGCTGGCCCACGGTGAGGACCATGGCGAGCATCCGGACCGGGCCGACGAGCTGGGCGAGGTAGGTGGAGAAGGCGACGAACGTGCCGAGGGTGATCTCCCCGCGCACCGCGAGCCAGCCGCCGAGGGCGAGCATGGCGACCTGGCCGAGCATGGGGACGGCCTGGAGGGCGGGGGTGTAGCGGGAGTTGAGGCGGATGGTGCGCAGCCGTCCGGCGAACAGCTTGCGTCCGACCTCGCGGAGCTTGCCGGTCTCCTGCTCCTCCTGCCCGAAGCCCTTCACCACGCGGACGCCGCTGACGGCGCCGTCGACGACTCCGGCGACGGCGGCGGCCTGGGCCTGCGCGTACCAGGTGGCGGGGTGCAGGCGGGAGCGGGAGCGGCGGGCGATGACCCACAGGGCGGGGGCGACGGCGAGGGCGACCAGGGTGAGCGGCAGGGAGAGCCACGCCATGATCCCCAGGGAGATCACGAAGAGCAGGATGTTGCCGATGGTCATCGGCAGCATGAAGAGCAGGCCCTGGATGAGCTGGAGGTCGCTGGTGGCGCGGCCGACGACCTGTCCGGTGGACAGCTCGTCCTGGCGCCGTCCGTCGAGCCGGGTGATCGTGCCGTACATCTCGGTGCGCAGGTCGTGCTGTACGTCGAGGGCGAGGCGGCCGCCGTAGTAGCGGCGTATGTAGGTCAGGACGTAGACGATGAGGGCGGCGCCGATCAGCGCGCCGGCCCAGGGGCCCATGGAGCGTCCGCCGCCCTGGCCGTCGTCGCCGATGACGTCGTCGATGATCACCTTGGTGATCAGCGGTACGAGGGCCATCACGGCCATGCCGCCGAGCGAGGAGCCGAGCGCCAGCACGACGTCCTTCGGATACCGCCACGCATATCCGGTGAGCCGTTTCGCCCAGCCCCGTTGCTCTGTCACGCGGTGCCTCCCAGTCGTCTTCCCTGCCGGAAGGCACCAACGTCGTGACGGGCGGATTTCATCCCGCCGCAACAAATCGGCGGCTCAGGCGCCGGGCACCGCCACGAACGCCTCCCGCGGCGCCACGGTCGGGGCGTACCGGCCCGTCGCCGACGCGCGGGGCGCGAGGTCCTTGTGGACCGCCTTGGCCACGCCCTGAATCGTGGCGACGCCATAGTTCATCGTGCTGTTCCCGTGCGTGAGCACGGACAGCGTGTAGTCGTGGCCGCCGCCCTGGAACGCCCCGATGCTGTGCACCCGCCAGCCGTGCGTGGAGCGCTGCAGCCAGCCGTTCTTGACGTGGATGGAGACGCCGGAGGGCGCGCCCGCGGGGGTGCCCCAGCGCTGGGACGGGATCACCTTGCCCATGAGCGTGAGGAGGTAGCCGCGGGAGGCGTCGGTGAGGACGGTGTTCCTGCCGGTGACCAGGGCGAGGAGCTTCTGCTCGTCGGCGGCGTTGATGCGGGTGAGCCCCCAGTAGCCGCCGGAGCCGGGGACGGTCCCGGTCATCTTCGCCGCCCTGAGGAAACCTTTCACCTTGGTCGCGCCGAGCTGGCGCCACAGGGTGCTGGTGGCCGCGTTGTCCGACTTGGTGATCATGGCGGTGGCGAGGGACTTCTCGCGCGACGTGAGGGACCGGCGGCTCTTCTGGGCGTCCCACAGGAGCGTGGCGAGGACGGTCGCCTTGACGACGCTGGCCGAGTCGAAGGCGGTGGTGGCGCGCAGGGTGCAGGTGGTGTTCGTGGTGCGGTCGTGCAGGCCGACGGCGACCGTGCCCTTGCGGTTCTTGAGCGCCGCGGCGATGTCCTTGCTCAGCTTGGCGGCCAGGCCGGGCTGTGCGGAGGTGCAGGCGGGCTTCGGCGCGGTGGCGGCGAGCGCGGGCGGCGCGGTCGCGACCGCGCCGAGCGGCAGGAGCACTCCGGCGGCGAGGCCCGCCGAGAGTATGCGGGCACGCCGGGACATCCCGGCTACCGGGTGAGTCATGGTTTCTTCCGATCCCCTTGGGTCCGTACGCGACCCTCGGGGTCCGTACAAGCGCGCCCCCCGACGCACTCGTCACACATGACTCACCGGTACCGGTGAAGGGTTGTATGAACTTGTACGACAATCTCGCCCGATCTGGCCAGATGTTCAGCCGAGATGTGTCGGAGCGAACATCTTCAGGAGCGCGGGCAGCACCACCACGGAGGGCCCCGGCTCCGCGAGCGCCTTCGTGAGGTCGTCGCGCAGGGTCTGTGGGGTCGTCCTGACCCCCGGCACCCCGAAGGACTCCGCGAGCGCCACGAAGTCCGGCCGGGCCAGCTCCGTCGCCGTGGCCTCGCCGAAGGCGTCGGACATGTACTCGCGCAGGATGCCGTAGCCGCCGTCGTCGACGATCAGCCAGGTGACGTTCAGCCCGTACTGCCGGGCGGTCGCCAGCTCCGCGATCGAGTACATCGCGCCGCCGTCGCCGGAGACCGCGAGGACCGGGTGCGAGGGGTCGGCGGCCGCCGCGCCGAGCGCCGCGGGGAAGCCGTAGCCGAGGCCGCCCGCGCCCTGCGCCGAGTGCATGGTGTTGGGGCGCCGCGCGTCGAACGCCGACCACGCCCAGTACGCCAGGATCGTCATGTCCCAGAAGGACGGCGATGTGTCCGGCAGGGCCTCGCGGACCGCGGCGAGCACCTGGCGCTCCAGGGTGAGGTCCTGCGCGTCGATGCGCTCACGGACCCGGGCGAGCACCCCCGCGACCCGCTCGGGGACCGAGGGGTCCTCGCGGGGCGCGTCGATCGTCTCCAGGAGCGCGGAGAGGGCGATGCGGGCGTCCGCGTGGATGCCGATGCCGGGGTGGTTGGACTCCAGCTTGCCGGCGTCCGCCTCGATCTGGATCACCCGGCCGCGGGGCGCGAACGTGTGGTAGTTCGAGGAGAGCTCGCCGAGGCCGGAGCCGACCACCAGGAGGACGTCCGCGTCCTCCAGGAAGTCCGTGGTGTGCCGGTCCTCCAGCCAGGACTGGAGCGAGAGCGGGTGCTCCCAGGGGAAGGCGCCCTTGCCGCCGAAGGTGGTGACCACCGGCGCGTTCACCAGCTCGGCGAGCGCGCGCAGCTTGCCGGAGGCGTCCGACCGGACGACTCCGCCGCCCGCGATGATCGCGGGCCGCTCCGCGCGCGACAGCAGGTCGGCGGCGACCGCGGTCAGCTCGGGGCGCGGCACGACGTCCTCGGGGGTGGCGTCCATCGCGGTGACGGCGGGCAGCGTGGTCTCCGCGAGCAGCACGTCCTGCGGGATCTCCACCCAGACCGGGCCGTGCGGCGCGGTGAGCGCCGACTCCCAGGCCGCGGCGATGGCGGAGGGGATCTGCGAGGCCGTACGCACGGTGTGCACGGACTTGACCACGTCGCGGAAGGACGCCTGCTGGTCGCGGAGCTCGTGCAGATAGCCGTGGCGGCCGCCGCCGAGCCCGGCCACCGGGACCTGGCTGCCGATCGCGAGGACCGGCGAGGAACCGGCCGCCGCCTCCTGGAGCGCGGC
This sequence comes from Streptomyces sp. NPDC041122, assembly GCF_055592445.1. Classification (NCBI taxonomy): domain Bacteria; kingdom Bacillati; phylum Actinomycetota; class Actinomycetes; order Kitasatosporales; family Streptomycetaceae; genus Streptomyces; species Streptomyces sp. NPDC041122. Next base: position 698,355 of record NZ_JBVIYQ010000001.1, read on the forward strand.
GAGCGACATCAGCGCGCCGGGCCCGGTGGAGAGCAGCAGCGGGGCGACCTCGCCGGTGATCCTGCCGTACGCGTCCGCCGCGAAACCGGTGTTGTTCTCGACGCGGAAGCCCACGTACGAGAGGGCGGAGCGCCGCAGCGCGTCGAACATGCCGAGGGCGTGCTGGCCGGGCAGGCCGAAGACCGTCGTGGCGCCGAGGCCCTGGAGGGTCTCGACGACGAGGTCGCCGCCGTTGCGCCCCGGGGGCGGGTTCAGGGCGGCCTCGGTCTGCGCGGCGGTGGGCCGGAGGACCACGTCGTGGTCGTGGGTCACTTCTCGCTCCCCGTCCCGCGGGCCTCCGCGATCTGGCGGGACATGATCGTGGTCAGTTCGTACGCGGTGTGGGAGGCGGCGACGGCCGTGATCTCCGCGTGGTCGTAGGCGGGCGCGACCTCGACGACGTCGGCCGACACCAGGTTGCAGGAGGCGAGGCCGCGCAGGATCTCCAGGAGCTCGCGGGAGGTCATGCCGCCGGCCTCGGGGGTGCCGGTGCCGGGCGCGTGGGCCGGGTCGAGGCAGTCGATGTCGATGGAGATGTACAGCGGGCGGTCGCCGATGCGCTGGCGCAGCTGGTCGGCGACCTCGTCGGCGCCGCGGCGGTAGATGTCCGCCGAGGTGACGATGCCGAAGCCCATCTTCTCGTCGTCGGTGAGGTCCTTCTTGCCGTACAGCGGGCCGCGGGTGCCGACGTGGGAGAGCGCCTCGGTGTCGAGGATGCCCTCCTCGACGGCGCGGCGGAACGGCGTGCCGTGGGTGTACTCGGCGCCGAAGTAGGTGTCCCAGGTGTCCAGGTGGGCGTCGAAGTGCAGCAGCGCGACCGGGCCGTGCTTCTTGGCGACGGACCTGAGCAGCGGCAGCGCGATGGTGTGGTCGCCGCCGAGGGTCATCATCCGGGCGCCGGATCCGAGGAGGTCGTCGGCGGCGGCCTCGATGGTGTCGACCGCTTCGTTGATGTTGAACGGGTTGGCGGCGATGTCGCCGGCGTCGGCGACCTGCGCGAGCGCGAAGGGCGAGGCGTCCTGCGCCGGGTTGTAGGGGCGCAGCAGGCGGGAGGCCTCACGGATGGCGTTGCCGCCGAAGCGGGCGCCGGGGCGGTAGGAGACACCGGTGTCGAAGGGCACGCCGACCACCGCGACGTCCGCCTTGCCGCCGACCTCGTCGAGGCGGGGCAGGCGGGCGTACGTCGCCGGGCCCGCGTACCTCGGGATGCGGGAGGAGTCGACGGGGCCGCGGGGGGTCGTCGGGGTCTCGGCGCTGCTCATGGTCGGTTTCCTCCTGTTGGTACGGGTGTTGCGGTTCAAGTGTCGCGCGGCCCACCGACAGCGGGCCGCGCGGAGGTCTAGACGGTCACCGGGGTCTCCGGTTCCGGCTCCTCGGCGCCCCGCCCGGCCAGCCGCTCGCGCCAGGCGGCGAGCACGGCGGCGTCGGTGGGCTTCGTGGCGAGGGAGACGGCGGCGTACACGGCCAGCGAGATCAACAAGCCGTAGTAGACGGGCTCGTTGGCGAGGATCCCGTACCCCCACATGAGGCCGATGACGGAGAGTCCGCCGGCGACGACGGCGGCGAGCGCCCCGGCCGCGGTGCCGCGCCGCCACAGCAGCCCGCCGAGGATCGGCACCAGCAGGCCGCCGACGAGCAGGTTGTAGGCGACGGTCAGGGCCTCGACGACGTCGTTGAGCACGATGGCGATGGCGATCACGGCGACGCCCATGACGAGGATGAAGGCGCGGTTGCCCTTGACCTCGTCGTGCTCCTCGCCGGCCGGCCTGCCGACCGCGCCGCGCAGCCGCGACCAGATGTCGTTGTTGGCGACGGTCGCGCAGGCGATGAGCGCCCCGGAGGACGTCGACATGACCGCGGCGAGCGCGGCGGCCAGGACCAGCCCCCGTACGCCCACGGGCAGTTCGTCCTTGACGATGGTGGCGAAGGCCGCGTCGGCGCTCGGCAGCTTCGGGTACATGACCTTGGCGGCGGTGCCGATGACGGCGCCCGCGATGGCGTAGACGAGGCAGTAGGTGCCGGCGACGGTGCCTCCGTAGCGGGCCACCTTGTCGCTGCGCGCGGTGAACACGCGCTGCCAGATGTCCTGCCCGATGAGCATGCCGAAGGTGTAGATCAGCACGTACGTGAAGATCGTCTCGCCGCCGACGCCGAGCGGGTCGAAGTAGGAGGTGGGCAGCTTCGCCTTCATCGCCCCGAAGCCGCCCGCCTTGACGACTGCGATGGGCAGGAGCAGCAGGAGCACGCCGATGGTCTTCACGACGAACTGCACCATGTCGGTGAGCGTGATGGACCACATGCCGCCGAGCGTCGAGTACGCGACGACGATGGCGCCGCCGAGGACGATCGCCACGGTGCGGTTCAGGTCGAAGAGGACGTCGAAGATCGTGGCGTAGGCGATGGTCGAGGTGACCGCGAGCATCAGTGTGTACGCCCACATGACCACTCCGGAGATGACGCCCGCGCGCCCGCCGTAGCGCAGGTCGAGCATCTCGGAGACGGTGTACACCTTCAGGCGCGCGATGCGGGCCGAGAAGAACACGCTGAGGGCGAGGAGTCCGAGGCCGATGGTGAAGACCATCCAGGCGCCGGAGAGCCCGTACTGGTAGCCGAGGCCGACGCCGCCGATGGTGGAGGCGCCGCCGAGGACGATGGCGGCCATCGTCCCGGAGTACATCCAGGGTCCGAGGCGGCGGCCCGCGACCAGGAACTCACTCTTCGACTTGGCGCGGCGCATGCCCCACCAGCCCATGGCCAGCATCCCGGCGAGATAGACGACGATCACTGTGTAGTCGACGGCCATAAGGGGGGCCTCCTTCGCGCACCTCGGTGGCGTGTCGTGCAGATGGAGTGGGGGGGTCCAGCCAGCGACCGGCCGCGGGGACATCCGCCCGTACCCGCTGCCTGTGGTCGGCACGACCTTAGGTGGCCGGAAAGCAACGCTGAAGTGTACGTTTCCTCCATTCCGCCCGACCGATACGGATGGAACGTCCACCATGACCGACCCGGCCGCCCCACCGACCCCGCCCGTCCCGCTCGCCGCCCTGCTGGCCCGCGAGGACCTGGGCCTGCGCCAGCTCGCGGGCCCCGACGCGCGGGCCGCCGGCACGGCCGTGCAGTGGGTGCACACCTCGGAGATGCCGGACCCCTACCCGTACCTCCTCGGCGGCGAGCTGCTGCTCACCGCGGGCGTGCACATCACCGACCCGGCGGGCGCGGACGGCCACCTGGACGACTACGTGGCCCGCATCCTCGCGGCGGGCGGCGCGGCCCTCGGCTTCGGCGTCGCGCCGCTGCACGACACGGTGCCGCGTGCCCTGGTCGAGGCCTGCGACCGGCTGGGCCTGCCGCTGGTCGAGGTCCCGCCGCGCACCACGTTCAGCGGCGTCGCCCGCGCCGTGTGGCGGTTGATGGCCGAGGCACGGCACGCGGAGCTGCGCCGGGTGACGGAGGCGCAGCAGGGCCTCGCCACGGCGGCGGCCCGCCCCGACCCGGTCCCGGCCGTGCTGCGGCAGCTCGCGACCCGGCTCGGCGGGATCGCGGCGCTGTACGGGCCGGACGGGGCGGAGCTGCAGAGGGCCGGGCACGAACCGGGCGACGGCGTCCGGGACGCGCTGCGGGAGCTGACCGTGGTCGTCCGGCGCGCCGCCCCCGCCGCCCCGGCGTCCGCCGCCGACACGGCGGGTTCCACGCACCTCGCGGCCTACGCCCTGGGCGGCGGCCGGGGCTTCGCGCTGGGCGTCGCCACGGACCGCCGCGAACCGGGCGACCACACCATCGCCGGGGCGGCGGTCGTCCTGCTCTCGCTCCTCACCGGCGAGCACCAGGGCGTCTCCGAGGCGGCCCGATCGGCGGCGCTGGTCCGGCTGCTGCTGGGGGCGCCCGTGGCCCAGGCGGGGCCGCTCCTGGGCGGCGGCCTGTGGACCGTGGTGCACGCGCGCGGGGTGGACGGTCCGCCGGCCGCGGCCGCCCTCGCGGCGGCGCTGGGCACGGGCCTGGTGGACCCGCGCGAGCCGGGGGACGCGGTACGGCTCCTCGTCCCCGCCGACCGCGCGGTGAGCGCCACGGACGGCTGGACGCTCGGCGTCTCCGCCCCCGCGCCGCCCGCCGAACTCCCCTCCGCCGACGCGCAGGCAGCGCGCGCCCTGCGCCGCGCGGAGGCCACCCGCGTCCCGCTGGTGCGGCACCGCGAGAACGGGTTCGCGGGCCTGGTCGCCCCCGAGGAGGCCGACGCGCACGCGCGCGTGCTGCTCGCCCCGCTGGCCGCGGGCGAGGCCCTGGCGCCGACGCTGCGCACCTGGCTCTCCCTGCACGGCAGCTGGGACCGCACGGCGGTGGCGCTCTCCGTCCACCGCAACACGGTCCGCCAACGCATCGCCCGCTGCGAGTCCCTCCTGCACCTCGACCTGAACGACCCGGACGTCCGCATGGAACTCTGGTTCGCCCTGAGCCGCTAGGGGCGCCCGGTGGGGGCGCCCGGCAGGGAGCGCCCCGTTAGGGGCGCGGGGAACTGCGCGACCAACCCCCACCCACCCGCGGCAGATCCTGAACGCCCCCACCCCCAGCCCCCCCCGGCACGGGGCAACGCAACTCACAGGGCCAAGCTGTGGGACGCCGAGGCCCCGCGGCCCGAGCGACGGCACAATGAGACCCATGCCGATACCCACCCGTCCCGCCCTGGTCGACCATCTCGTCCGCACCCGCATCGCGGGTGACGTCGCCACGCCCCGCGAGAACAACCTCAGCCACTACCGGAAGCTCTCGAACGGCGACCGCCACTACTGGCTCGGTCTGGAGCTCGGCGACCGCTGGACGGACGAGCAGGACGTCCTCGCGGTGATGGCCGAGCGGTGCGGCGTCATCGACGACCCCCAGCACCGGTACGGCCAGGACACCATCGACCCGGAGCTGACGGTCGACGCCCTGGAGCGGATGGCCGCGCGGCTGCGCAAGGCGGCCGCCGGCAAGGAGCGGGTGCTGTTCGCCACCGGCCACCCCGGCGGCCTGCTCGACGTGCACCGCGCGACCGCCGCGGCGCTGCGCGCGGCCGGCTGCGAGATCGTGGTGATCCCCGAGGGCCTCACCGCCGACGAGGGCATGGTCTTCCAGTTCGCCGACGTGGCGATGCTGGAGCGCGGCGCCACCCTGTGGCACACGCACTCCCCCGAGCCGATGAACGCGATCCTGGACGGCCTGGAGCGCGAGGGCAGGCCGCGGCCCGACCTCGTCGTCGCCGATCACGGCTGGGCGGGCCGCGCGGGCCAGCGCGGCCTGGACTCCGTGGGGTACGCGGACTGCAACGACCCGGCGCTGTTCATCGGCGAGGCCGAGGGCACCCTCCAGGTGACGGTCCCGCTGGATGACCACGTCACGAGCCCGCGCCACTACGACCCGATGACGGCCTACCTGCTGGACGCGGCGGGGCTCACGTCCGGCTCCTGACCGGGCCCCGGCGTCGGGTCCAGGTACACCCGCCTGATCGCGGGGAACCGTTCCTGGAGGCGCCGCGCCATCCGGTCGCAGGCCCGCTCGATGTCCCCGGCCGACGCCATGTCCCGGAAGTCGACCTTCGCGGCGACCAGCGCCTCCCTGGGCCCCTGGAGGAGCGTGGTCAGCTCCAGGACGTCGACGACGTGCGGGTCGGCGAGCAGTTCGGCGCGGACCGCGGCCCGCATCTCCAGGGGCAGCGGGCGCCCGATCAGGAGCTCGGAGTTGGCGTGGCCGAGCACCCACGCCACGTAGATGAGCAGGACCCCGATGCAGAGCGAGGCGACGCCGTCCCACGCGCCGGACCCGGTGAGCTGCCCGCCGAGCAGTCCGGCCGCGGCGAGCACCAGACCCACGAGCGCCGCCGAGTCCTCCATGACGACGGCCTTGACCGCGGTGTCGGGGGTGTGGCGGAGGTAGCGCTTGATGTGCACCCCGAAGCGGTCCGCCTCGCCGCGCGCCTGCTTGAGACCGGTGCGCAGCGAGTACCCCTCAAGGAGGAAGGCGACGGCGAGCACGATGTACGAGATGAGCGGGTCGCCGGGATCCTCGCCGTGGGTGAGGGCGTGGACGCCGTCGTAGAGCGCGAAGACGCCGCCGCCGACGAAGGTGGCGACGGAGGCGAGCAGCGCCCAGATGTAGCGGGCGCCCCCGTAGCCGAGCGGGTGTTCCTCGTCGGCGGGCTTGTCGCCGGCCTTCAGGGAGACGAGCAGCATCAGCTCGGTGACGGTGTCGGCCACCGAGTGCGCCGCTTCGGAGAGCATCGCGCTGGATCCGCTGAGGACGCCGGCGACGGCCTTGGCCAGCGCGATCCCGAGGTTGGCGACGGCCGCGACGACGACCGTGAAGGTGCTCTCGCCGCTCGCCTGCTGTTCCGTCTTCTCCTGCTGTTCCGCTTCCTCCCACATGTATCGGACGGTATGTCCGATCAGCGGGCCACGCGAACCCCCGGGGCTCACCTCGGTACCCGGATCAGCCCCTCCTGGATGACGGTGACCGCGAGCCGGCCGTCCTGCGTCCAGATCCGCGCCTGGCCGAGGCCCCGCCCGCCGGACGAGGTCGGCGACTCCTGGTCGTACAGCAGCCACTCGTCCGCGCGGAAGGGCCGGTGGAACCACATGGCGTGGTCGAGCGAGGCGCCGACGACGTCGCCGACGGCCCAGCCGCCGCGCCCGTGGGCGAGCAGCACGGAGTCGAGCAGCGTCATGTCGGAGACGTAGGTGGCGAGGCAGACGTGCAGCAACGGGTCGTCCGCCAGCTTCCCGCCCGTCCGGAACCACACCTGGGAGCGCGGTTCGCGCGGCTGTCCGACGGTGCCCCAGGGCGGCGCGTCGGCGTAGCGCAGGTCGACGGCGGCGCGGGTCTCCAGGAGCCGGTCGGCGACCTCGCGCGGCAGGTGGCGCGGCAGCATCTCGGCGGCGGTCGGCAGCGTCTCCGGGTCCTGCGCGGGCGGCATCCGCGCCTGGTGATCGAGCCCCTCCTCGTACGTCTGGAAGGACGCGGAGAGGTGGAAGATCGGCTGCCCGTGCTGGACGGCAACGACCCGGCGCGTGGTGAAGGAGCGGCCGTCGCGGATCCGGTCGACCGTGTACACGATGGGCGCGCCCGGATCGCCGGGGCGCAGGAAGTACGCGTGCAGGGAGTGGGCATTGGGGCCTCCCCTGCTCGAGCGAAGCCGAGAGCTTGGGGAACGGTCGTCGGGGACCGTGCGTCCGGCGGCGACGAGGGCCTGCGCGGCGACCTGGCCGCCGAAGACGCGGGGCACGAGCGCCGAGCGGCTCACGCCCCGGAAGATGTCCTCCTCGATCTGCTCCAGGTCGAGCAGATCGAGGAGGGCGTCAAGTGCCTGGTTCATGAACGTAGTTCTCCAGGGCGTCTCTACCGGCCTGCCTCTCCCGGATGATCCCTACAGACCCATGTTCTTCGCGATGATCATCTTCATGACCTCGCTGGTGCCGCCGTAGATGCGGTTGACGCGGTTGTCCGCGTACAGGCGGGCGATGGGGTACTCGTTCATGAAGCCGTACCCGCCGTGCAGCTGGAGGCACTTGTCGATGACGCGGTGCGCGACCTCGGTGTTGAACAGCTTCGCGGAGGCGGCCTCGGCGGCGGTCAGCTCACCGGCGTCCAGCGCCTCCAGGGCGCGGTCGGCGACGGCCTCGGCGGCGTCCACCTCGGCCTGGCAGGCGGCCAGTTCGAACTTGGTGTTCTGGAAGGAGGCGACCGTCTTGCCGAAGACCGTGCGGTCCTGCACGTACTCCTTGGCGAACCGGACGGCGGCCTTGGCCTGCGCGTACGCGCCGTAGGCGATGCCCCAGCGCTCGGAGGGGAGGTTGCTGCCGAGGTAGTAGAAGCCCTTGTTCTCCTCGCCGAGGAGGTCCTCGACGGGCACCTTCACGTCGACGAAGGCGAGCTCGGCGGTGTCGGAGGTCTTCAGGCCGAGCTTGTCGAGCTTGCGGCCGATGGAGTAGCCCTCGGACTTGGTGTCGACGGCGAAGAGGGAGATGCCGTACCGGCGGTCCTCGGCGGTGGGCGCGGAGGTGCGGGCGCAGACGATCACGCGGTCGGCGTGCACGCCGCCGGTGATGAAGGTCTTGGAGCCGTTGAGGACGTAGTGGCTGCCGTCCGCGGAGAGCTTGGCGGTGGTCTTCATGCCCGCGAGGTCGGAGCCGGTGCCCGGCTCGGTCATCGCCAGCGCCCACATCTCCTCGGCGGAGACGAACTTCTCCAGGTAGCGCTTCTTCTGCTCGTCGGTGGCGAGCGACTTGATGTACGGCAGGGCGAGCAGCACGTGCACGCCGGAGCCGCCGAAGGTGACGCCCGCGCGGGCGGTCTCCTCGTACTGGATGGCCTCGAACTTGTGGGTGTCCAGGCCGGCGCCGCCGAACTCCTCGGGGACGTTGATGCCGAAGAGGCCCAGCTCGGCGAGCTTGTAGTAGAACTCCCGCGGCACCTGGCCCGCGGCGAACCACTCGTCGTGGACCGGCACGACCTCGGCCTCGATGAAGGCGCGCAGGGTCTCCCGGAACGCCTCGTGGTCCTCATTGAAAACGGTACGGCGCACGGGAGCTCCCTCTACACGACGTCGACTAAGCGCTTGCTCAGAGCAACGTTACCCGCCGGTCACCGGACCCGTCCAGAGAAACCTCCTGTCGCCCCCGTCACCCGACCGCCGCCGCGAACGCCCCGCGCGCGAGGCGGTGCAGGAGGTCCGCCATGGCTGCCCGGCTCGGCAGGGCGTCCCGCCGGCTCAGGTGCGGGGTGGAGTTCAGCAGCCCGAAGACGGCGTGCACGGCCACCCGCGCCGCGTTCTCGGCGAGGTCGGGGTAGACCTTGCGCACCACGTCGACCCAGATCTCCACGTACTGCCGCTGGAGCTGGCGGACCAGCTTGCGGTCGCTGTCCCGCAGGCGGTCCAGCTCGCGGTCGTGCAGGGTGATCAGGGAGCGGTCGTCGAGCGCGAAGTCGATGTGCCCCTGGATGAGCGCGTCCAGGACCTGCCCGGGCGGTCCGCCCACGTCCGCCGCGCACCGCTTGCCGCCGGTCAGGAGCTGCCCGCTGATGCCGACGAGCAGCTCGGCGAGCATCGCGTCCTTGCCCGCGAAGTGGCGGTAGAGACCGGGGCCGCTGATGCCGACGGCGGCCCCTATCTCGTCCACTCCGACTCCGTGGAAGCCGCGCTCGGCGAAGAGCCGGGCGGCTTCCTTGAGGATCTGCTCGCGACGGGTGGGGGCGTCGGTTCTCGTGGCCATGGAATTGATTCTAGACAGGCCGGTTAGCGATCGTTAACCTAAGGGAAACCGTTAACGGTCATTAACCGAGCAAGGGGGCTCGACTGATGCGGCAGGCACCAGTGCTGGCGAGCGCGGCTGACCCCGCGTCCGAGGCGTGGCGGGCGAACGAGGCGGCGCACACCGCCCTCGCCGAGGAGTTGCGGGCCAAGCTCGCGGCGGCCGGGCTCGGCGGCGGGGAGCGGGCGCGGGCCCGCCATGTGGCGCGCGGCAAGCTGCTGCCCCGCGACCGGGTCGACGCGCTCCTGGACCCCGGCTCCCCCTTCCTGGAGCTGGCCCCCCTCGCGGCCGACGGGCTGTACGGCGGGGACGCCCCGGCGGCCGGCGTCATCGCGGGCATCGGCCGGGTCTCGGGCCGCGAGTGCGTGATCGTCGCCAACGACGCCACGGTCAAGGGCGGCACGTACTACCCCATGACCGTGAAGAAGCACCTGCGCGCGCAGGAGGTGGCCCTGGAGAACCACCTCCCGTGCCTCTACCTGGTCGACTCGGGCGGCGCCTTCCTGCCGATGCAGGACGACGTCTTCCCCGACCGCGAGCACTTCGGGCGGATCTTCTACAACCAGGCCCGGATGTCCGGGGCCGGCATCCCGCAGATCGCCGCGGTCCTCGGCTCCTGCACGGCCGGCGGGGCGTACGTACCGGCGATGAGCGACGAGGCGGTGATCGTCCGCAATCAGGGCACGATCTTCCTCGGCGGCCCGCCCCTGGTGAAGGCCGCGACCGGCGAGGTCGTCACGGCCGAGGAACTGGGCGGCGGCGAGGTCCACTCGCGGACCTCCGGGGTCACCGACCACCTCGCCGAGGACGACGCCCACGCCCTGCGCATCGTGCGCACGATCGTCGCGACGCTCCCCGAGCGCCGCGAGGCGCCGTGGTCCGTGCAGCCCGTGGAGGAGCCGAAGGTCGACCCGCTGGGGTTGTACGGCGCGGTCCCGACGGACTCCCGCACCCCCTACGACGTCCGCGAGGTCATCGCGCGCGTGGTGGACGGCTCCCGCTTCCAGGAGTTCAAGGCGGAGTACGGCACGACCCTGGTCACCGGCTTCGCCCACATCCACGGCCACCCGGTCGGCATCGTCGCCAACAACGGCATCCTGTTCTCCGAGTCCGCCCAGAAGGGCGCGCACTTCATCGAGCTGTGCGACCAGCGCGGCATCCCCCTGGTCTTCCTGCAGAACATCTCCGGCTTCATGGTCGGGCGGGACTACGAGGCGGGCGGTATCGCCAAGCACGGCGCGAAGATGGTGACGGCCGTGGCCTGCACCCGCGTGCCGAAGCTGACGGTCGTCGTCGGCGGCTCGTACGGCGCGGGCAACTACTCGATGTGCGGCCGGGCCTACAGCCCCCGCTTCCTGTGGATGTGGCCCAACGCCAAGATCTCCGTGATGGGCGGCGAGCAGGCCGCCTCCGTTCTCGCCACCGTCAAGCGCGACCAGCTGGAGGCGCGCGGCGAGGAGTGGTCCGCCGAGGACGAGGACACCTTCAAGGCCCCGATCCGCGCGCAGTACGAGGAGCAGGGCAACGCCTACTACGCCACGGCCCGGCTCTGGGACGACGGCGTCATCGACCCCCTGGACACCCGGCAGGTCCTCGGCCTCGCCCTGACCGCGTGCGCGGGCGCCCCGCTGGGCGAGCCCGGCTTCGGCGTCTTCCGGATGTGAGGGGCCGACGATGAGCGACTTCAAGGAACGGACCACCCCGGGGAGAGGGACCATGTTCGACACGGTGCTCGTCGCCAACCGCGGCGAGATCGCGGTGCGCGTCATCCGTACGCTGCGCGAGCTCGGCGTCCGCTCCGTCGCGGTCTTCAGCGACGCGGACGCCGACGCCCGGCACGTGCGCGAGGCCGACACGGCGGTGCGCATCGGTCCGGCGCCGGCCGCCGAGAGCTATCTGCGCGCGGACCGCCTCCTGGAGGCCGCGGCGAAGTCCGGCGCCCAGGCGGTCCATCCGGGCTACGGATTCCTCGCGGAGAACGCCGAGTTCGCGCAGGCGTGCGCGGACGCCGGGCTCACCTTCATCGGCCCGCCCGCCTCCGCCATCTCCCTCATGGGCGACAAGATCCGCGCCAAGGAGACGGTGCGGGCGGCCGGCGTGCCGGTCGTCCCCGGCTCCTCGGGCAGCGGCCTGACCGACGCCCAACTGGCCGACGCGGCACGCGAGATCGGCACCCCGGTGCTGCTCAAGCCGAGCGCGGGCGGCGGCGGCAAGGGCATGCGCCTGGTGCGCGACGAGGCGCTCCTCGCCGACGAGATCGCGGCTGCCCGGCGCGAGGCGCGCGCCTCCTTCGGCGACGACACGCTGCTCGTGGAGCGCTGGGTCGACCGGCCCCGGCACATCGAGATCCAGGTCCTCGCCGACGGCCACGGGAACGTGGTGCACCTCGGTGAGCGCGAGTGCTCGCTGCAGCGCCGCCACCAGAAGATCATCGAGGAGGCGCCCAGCGTCTTCCTGGACGAGGCCACGCGCGCGGCGATGGGCGAGGCGGCGGTCCAGGCGGCCCGCTCCTGCGGGTACGCGGGCGCGGGCACAGTGGAGTTCATCGTGCCGGGCAGCGACCCCTCGTCGTACTACTTCATGGAGATGAACACCCGCCTCCAGGTGGAGCATCCGGTCACCGAGCTGATCACCGGGCTCGACCTGGTGGAGTGGCAGCTGCGGGTCGCCGCCGGCGAGCCGCTCCCGTTCGCCCAGGACGACATCACCCTCACCGGGCACGCGGTGGAGGCGCGCGTCTGCGCGGAGGATCCCTCCCGGGGCTTCCTGCCGTCCGGCGGCACCGTCCTGGCGCTGCGCGAACCGCGGGGCGACGGCGTGCGCACCGACTCCGGGCTGAGCGTGGGCACGGAGGTCGGCAGCCTCTACGACCCGATGCTGTCCAAGGTCATCGCGTACGGCCCGGACCGGGCGACGGCGCTGCGCAAGCTGCGCGCGGCCCTCGCCGACACGGTCACGCTCGGCGTGCCGACGAACGCCGGCTTCCTGCGCAGGCTCCTGGCCCACCCGGCCGTGGTGGCCGGCGAGTTGGACACCGGCCTGGTGGAGCGCGAGGCGGACGGCCTGGTGCCGGACGGCGTGCCCGAGGAGGTGTACGAGGCGGCGGCCGCGGTCCGCGCCGACGCGCTGCGGCCCACCGGCGAGGGCTGGACCAACCCCTTCTCGGTGCCCAGCGGCTGGCGGCTCGGCGGCACACCGGCGCCGGTGACGCACTGGCTCAAGGCCGCGGGGGCCGACCCCGTCGCCCACCGCCTGCGCGGCACCGGCCACACCGTCACCGCCGACCACGTGCGCGTCACGGTCGACGGCACCCAGCACACCTTCCGCCGCGCGGGCGACTGGCTCGGCGCCGGCGGCGACGCCTGGCACGTCCAGGACCACGACCCGGTGGCGGCCTCCCTCACCGGCGCCGCGCACGCCGGGGCCGACGCCCTGACCGCCCCCATGCCCGGCACCGTCACCGTCGTGAAGGTCTCCCCCGGCGATCAGGTGGCCGCCGGCCAGAGCCTGCTGGTGGTCGAGGCGATGAAGATGGAGCACGTCATCTCCGCCCCGCATGCCGGCACCGTCACCGAGCTCGACGTCACCCCGGGCACGACCGTGGCCATGGACCAGGTCCTCGCCGTCGTCACCCCCGAGGAGGAGCAGGAATGACCAGCCCCACCCCGACACCGCAGGACGAGCCGCTGGAGCTGGCAGAGGCGCCGCTCCCCATGGTCGTGCCCACCCGGGGCCTGCCCGCCCGCGTCCGCATCCACGAGGTCGGCGCCCGCGACGGCCTGCAGAACGAGAAGGCGGTCGTCCCCACCGAGATCAAGGCGGAGTTCGTCCACCGCCTGGCCGAGGCGGGCCTGACGACGGTCGAGGCGACGAGTTTCGTGCACCCCAAGTGGGTGCCCCAACTGGCCGACGCCGAGCAGCTGTTCCCGCTCCTGGCCGACCTCGACGGCGTCCGCCTGCCGGTCCTCGTGCCGAACGAACGCGGCCTGGACCGCGCCCTCGCGCTCGGCGCGCGCCGCGTCGCCGTGTTCGCCAGCGCCACCGACTCGTTCGCCAGGGCCAACCTCAACCGCACGGTGGACGAGGCGCTCGCCATGTTCGCCCCGGTGGTCGCGCGCGCCCGTGCGGAGGGCGCGCACGTGCGCGGCTACCTCTCGATGTGCTTCGGCGATCCCTGGGAGGGCGCGGTGCCCATCTCCAAGGTCGTCCGCGTCTGCCGCGCCCTGATCGACATGGGATGCGACGAGCTGAGCCTCGGCGACACCATCGGCGTGGCCACCCCGGGCCACGTCTCCGCGATGCTCGCCGCGCTCAACGCCGTGCAGGTGCCGACCGAGCGCATCGGCGTGCACTTCCACGACACGTACGGCCAGGCGCTCACCAACACCCTCGCCGCGCTGCAGCACGGCGTGAGCACGGTGGACGCGTCCGCGGGCGGCCTCGGCGGCTGCCCGTACGCGAAGAGCGCCACCGGCAACCTCGCCACCGAAGACCTCGTCTGGATGCTGCACGGCCTCGGCATCGAGACCGGGGTCGACCTGGTCCGTCTCAGCGCCACCAGCGCCTGGATGGCCGATCAGTTGGGCCGACCCAGCCCGTCCCGCACCGTCCGCGCCCTCACGGCCCGCTCGCAGGACGAGCAGACCGCGTCGCGCGACGCCTCCCACCAGGAGCAGTGAAGACACGATGGACCACCGCCTGAGCCCCGAGCACGAGGAACTGCGCCGCACGGTGGAGGCGTTCGCCCATGACGTCGTCGCCCCCAAGATCGGCGACTTCTACGAGCGCCACGAGTTCCCCTACGAGATCGTCCGCGAGATGGGCCGCATGGGCCTGTTCGGCCTGCCCTTCCCCGAGGAGTACGGCGGGATGGGCGGCGACTACTTCGCCCTCGGCATCGCCCTGGAGGAGCTCGCCCGCGTCGACTCGTCGGTGGCGATCACCCTGGAGGCGGGCGTCTCGCTGGGCGCGATGCCGCTGCACCTGTTCGGCACCGAGGAGCAGAAGCGCACCTGGCTGCCGAAGCTGTGCACGGGCGAGATGCTCGGCGCGTTCGGCCTGACCGAGCCGGACGGCGGCTCGGACGCCGGCGGCACCCGGACGACGGCGGTGCGCGACGGCGACGAGTGGGTGATCAACGGCTCCAAGTGCTTCATCACCAACTCCGGTACGGACATCACGGGCCTGGTCACCGTCACCGCCGTGACCGGCCGCAAGGAGGACGGCCGCCCGCTGATCTCCTCGATCATCGTGCCGTCCGGGACGCCCGGCTTCACGGTGGCGGCGCCCTACTCGAAGGTGGGGTGGAACGCCTCGGACACCCGTGAGCTGTCCTTCGCCGACGTCCGGGTCCCCGCCGCGAACCTGCTGGGCGAGGAGGGCCGCGGGTACGCCCAGTTCCTGCGCATCCTCGACGAGGGCCGGGTCGCGATCTCCGCGCTCGCCACCGGTCTCGCCCAGGGCTGCGTGGACGAGTCGGTGAAGTACGCCAAGGAGCGGCACGCCTTCGGCAAGGCGATCGGCGCGAACCAGGCGATCCAGTTCAAGATCGCCGACATGGAGACCCGGGCGCACATGGCCCGCGTCGGCTGGCACGACGCGGCATCGCGCCTGGTCGCGGGCGAGCCCTTCAAGAAGCAGGCGGCCATCGCCAAGCTCTACTCCTCGACGGTCGCGGTGGACAACGCCCGGGAGGCCACGCAGATCCACGGCGGATACGGCTTCATGAACGAGTACCCCGTGGCGCGCATGTGGCGGGACTCCAAGATCCTGGAGATCGGCGAGGGCACGAGCGAGGTGCAGCGCATGCTGATCGCCAGGGAGCTGGGCTTCGCGGGCTGAGGCGGGCCCGCGCGCGGCCGGGAGTGACGTGAGGGACGCCGGGGGCCGCTGGACCAGGAGTTAGCTTAGGTTAGCCTAAGCTCTAGTTCCGGCCAGCGGCCCCCGCCGCCGTACGTCACGAAAGCAGAGACCCCCATGCCCCAGGCCCGCTTCCCCCAGCCGTCCCGTCGCGGCATCCTCGCCGCCGGCGGCGCCCTCGGCCTCACCGCCGCCCTGGCGGCCTGCGGCACCGAGAAGAAGGACGACTCCGGCACGACCGGGGGCAGCGGCAAGACCGGCCCCTGGAGCTTCAAGGACGACCGCGGCACGACCGCGAAGCGCGACGCGACGCCGAAGAACATCGTGGCGTTCACCGGTGTCGCCGCCGCCCTGTTCGACTACGGCATCGAGGTCAAGGGCGTTTTCGGCCCGACGAGGACGAAGGACGGCAAGCCCGACGTCCAGGCCGGGGACATGGACGTCAGCAAGCTGACGGTGATCGGCAACACCTGGGGCCAGTTCAACATCGAGAAGTACGCGGGCCTCGCGCCCGACGTGCTGATCTCCACGATGTTCGACGACAAGGGCACCCTCTGGTACGTGCCCGAGGAGAGCAAGGACAAGATCCTGAAGCTCGCCCCGAGCGTCGGCATCAGCGTCTACGACCGCCAGATCACGCACCCGCTGCAGCGCATCCAGGCGCTCGCCGAGTCGCTCGGCGCGGACGTGAAGTCGCAGAAGGTCACCCAGGCGAAGAAGCGCTTCGAGGACGCCTCCGAGCGGCTGCGCAAGGTCGCCAGGGCACACAAGGACATCAGGGTCCTCGTCGGCTCCGCGAGCCAGGACCTGTTCTACGTCTCCGGCTCGAACCTCTCCGTCGACCTGGAGTACTTCAAGGCACTCGGCGTGAACCTGGTCGAGCCGCCGGAGGCGGCGAAGAAGGAGTCCGGCGGCTGGTTCGAGAACCTCAGCTGGGAGAACGTCGACAAGTACGACGCGGACGTCATCATGATGGACAACCGCACCTCCGCCCTCCAGCCGGCCGACCTCGACAAGACCAAGCCGACCTGGAAGAAGCTGCCCGCGGTCAAGGCCGGACAGGTCATCCCCCGCGTCACCGAGCCCATTTTCTCGTACGCCAAGTGTGCGCCGATCCTGGAGGACCTGGCCGACGCGATCGAGAAGGCGAAGAAGCTCAAGTAGGGCCCCGCGCGCCCGGCCCCACCGACTGCCCCCTCCCGCCCGGGAGGGGGCAGTTCCGTTTTCCGGGCCCGACCCCATATGAGTATCGAATTAGGTTAGGCTTACCTTAGTTACTCACATTCCCTCACCTGGAGGGCAGTTCATGCGCTCGCACCTGCTCAACGCCACCACCGCGGAGCGGTACCGCGACTCCGTGACCGAAGGGGTCGAGCGGGTGGCTGCCCGACTCGCCACCGCTTCCCGGCCGTTCACCGGGATCACCGCCGACGCCCTCGCCCCCCGCGTCGGGGCCGTCGACCTGGACGAGCCGCTGCACGACACCCTCGCCGCACTCGACGAGCTCGAAGAGCTGTACCTGCGCGACGCCGTGCACCTCCATCACCCGCGCCACCTCGCGCACCTGCACTCCCCCGTCGTCATCCCCGCCCTGGTGGGCGAGGCCGTGCTCAGCGCCGTCAACTCCTCCCTCGACACCTGGGAGCGGTCCACGGGCGCCACCCTCATCGAGCGCCGCGTCGTCGACTGGACGGCCGGACGCATCGGCCTCGGCCGGGACGCCGACGGCGTGTTCACCGGCGGCGGCGCCGAATCCGACCTGCACGCCCTGCTGCTGGCCCGCGAGGCGGCCGGGGACCGGGACCCCGCCACCCTGCGCGTCTTCACCTCGGAGGCCGCACGACCCGGCATCCGCAAGGCGGCCCGAGTGCTCGGCCTCGGCGAGGACGCCGTGGTGAGCCTCCCCACCGACCGGAACAAGCGCTTGCAGACCGTGGCCCTCGCCCGCGCCCTGGAGCGCTGCCGGCGCGCGGGCCTCTCCCCCATGGCCGTCGTCGCCACCGCAGGCACCACCGACTTCGGCTCCATCGACCCGCTGCCCGAGATCGCCCGGCTGTGCGCGCGGTACGGCACCTGGCTGCACGTGGACGCCGGGTACGGCTGCGGGCTGCTCGCCTCGCGCAGGTACCGGCACCTCCTCGACGGCATCGAGCACGCCGACTCCGTCACCGTGGACTTCCACAAGTCCTTCTTCCAGCCGGTGGGTTCGTCGGCGCTCCTGGTCCGCGACCGGGCGGCGCTGTCCCGCACGACGTACCGCGAGCGCGTCCCCGACCAGGTGGGCAAGTCCCTGCGCACCACCCGGCGCTTCGACGCCCTGAAACTGTGGATGACGCTGCGCGTGATGGGCGCGGACGCCGTCGGCGACCTCTTCGACGCGGTGTGCGCCCTGGCCACCGAGGGCTGGAAACACCTCGTCGCCGACCCGCGGTTCGACGTCGTGCACGAACCCCAGCTGTCCACGCTCGTCTTCCGCTACCTCCCCGCCGCGATCTGCGCTCCCGCCGCCATCGACCGCGCCAACCGGTACGCGGGCAAAGCCCTGTTCGCCGCCGGGGAGGCGGTGGTCGCGGGCGTCCGGGTGGGCGAGCGCCAGTACCTGAAGTTCACGCTGCTCAACCCCGAGACGACCCTCGCCGACATCGAGGCCGTCCTCGACCTCGTCGCCGACCACGCCGAGCAGTACCTGGCCGAGCAGTACCTGCCGGAGAGGGGAGAGCACCTTGCCCGCGCTTGCTGACCTCCGCGGGATCACCGGCCGCGGGCGAGCCGACTTCACGCTCCGGCGGCTCGATCCCCTGACCGACTCCGAGCTGGTGCACACCTGGGTGACGCACCCCGAATCGGAGCACTGGATGATGCGGGGCGCCACCCTGACCGACGTCGAGCGCACGTACATGGCGATCGCCGCCTCCGGGCACCACGAGGCGTTCCTCGGTCTGTACAAGGGCGTGCCGTCGTTCCTGGTGGAGCGGTACGACCCCGCGTACGCGGAGCTGGTCGGCCTCTACGAGCCGCGCCCCGGCGACATCGGCACGCGCTATCTGACCGCCCCGTCCGCCGTGCAGGTCCCCGGCTTCACCCGTGGCGTGCTCACCGCGGTGCTGCGGGAGCTGTTCGACGACTCGGCGGCCGAGCGGGTGGTGATCGACCCCGACGTGCGCGACACGCGGGCCCACGCCCTCAACGAGTCCGTCGGCTTCCGCGCCGAGACGGTCGTGCAGAAGCCGGAGAAGGAGGCTCTCCTGAGCTTCTGCACCCGGGAGCGGTTCCAGGCCGAGCGGGGCTTCCGGGACGGTCCCCGGGAGCCCCGCTCCTGAACACGTGCCCGATCCCCCCTACGTGGCGGGCCAGGGCACCTGCG
This sequence comes from Streptomyces sp. NPDC041122, assembly GCF_055592445.1. Classification (NCBI taxonomy): domain Bacteria; kingdom Bacillati; phylum Actinomycetota; class Actinomycetes; order Kitasatosporales; family Streptomycetaceae; genus Streptomyces; species Streptomyces sp. NPDC041122. The sequence continues at coordinate 716,895 of NZ_JBVIYQ010000001.1, forward strand.
GCGACCTGTAGTAGCCGATGCCCAGCGCCTCCCAGCGCGGGGCCTGCGCGGCGAGCCGCACCTTGTAGGTGTCCCAGTCGTGCGTGGCCGCGGGCGACCAGCCGAGCTCGGCGATGCCGGGCAGCCGCGGGAACGCCATGTAGTCCAGGTGCGCGGAGGTGGACAGGGTCTCCGTCCACAACGGCGCCTCGACACCGATGACCGAGTCCGCGGGGGCGCCCTGGAGATACGTCGCGGGGTCCCAGTCGTAGGAGCGCCGCACCTCGACGTAGCCCGCCCAGGACAGCCCGAGCGGGGTGTCCTTGGTGTACTTGTGGTCGATGTAGGCCCGGTCGGCCGGCGAGAGGACCAGCTTGGTGCCGTTCTTCGCGGCGTTCACGACCTGCTCGCGCTCGGCGGCGCCGGTCCGGTCGTAGCCCCAGTACTGCGCGACGGCCCCGGCCACCGGCTTCGCGCCGGTCAGCTGGTGCCAGCCGACCACCGTCTTGCCGTACTTGCCGACCACCGGCTGCACCTTGTCCATGAAGGCGACGAAGTCCTCGTGGCTGGTGGAGTGCGCCTCGTCGCCGCCGATGTGGAGGTACTTGCCGGGCGTCATCGCGGCGAGCTCCCGGATCACGTCGTCCACGAAGTCGTACGTCACGTCCTTCTTGACGCACAGCGAGCTGAAGCCGACCTCGGTGCCGGTGTAGAGCGGCGGGGCGACCCCGTCGCAGTTGAGCTCGGCGTACGAGGCGAGCGCGGCGTTGGTGTGCCCCGGCATGTCTATCTCCGGGACGACCTCCAGATACCGGGAGGCGGCGTAGTCGACGATCTCCTTGTACTGCGCCTTGGTGTAGAAGCCGCCCCGCCCGCCGCCGGCCTGCGTGGAGCCGCCGTACGTCGTCAGCCGCGGCCAGGAGTCGATGGCGATGCGCCAGCCCTGGTCGTCACTGAGGTGCAGATGCAGCTTGTTCATCTTGTAGAGCGCCGCCTGGTCGATGTAGCGCTTGACCTGGTCGACGGTGAAGAAGTGCCGGGAGACGTCGAGCATGGTGGAGCGGTAGCCGTAGCGCGGCGCGTCCTTGATGGTGCCGCCCGCGATCCGCCACGGTCCGCGCTGCCTGCTCTGTTTCTCGGCGGCGGCGGGCAGTTGCTGGCGCACCGTCTGGACGCCGTGGAAGAGTCCGGCGCCGGTACGGGAGGTGATGGTGAGGGAGCCGTGCGCGGAGACCACGCGGTACCCCTCGGCGCCGAGCGCCTCGTCCGCCCGCGCGTTGCTGATGCGCAGCCGGATGCCGTCGCCGCCCCGGTCGGCGGTGACCGGGAGCCGGTAGCCGGTGGAGGGCCGCAGCACCCGGGCGAGGTACTCGCCGACGCGCCGCTCCTGTGCGCTGCCCTTGCCGACCCGGATCCGGGTCGTGGCGGTGATCTCGTATCCGGTGCCGCCCGGCTCGGCCTGCAGCGGGGCGGGCACGACCTGGCCGAGCGGGGTGACGGGCGGCGCGGCCGGCGCCGGGGCGGGCGCGGCGGCGAACGAGGAGACTCCGGCGGTCGCCACCAGCAGCAGCGCGCCGAACAGTCGTGTCGATCTTCTCTGCGAGCTCACAAGCGGGTCCCTTCGACGGGCCGGCGCCGCGGTGGGGCACGTGTGCGGCGCGTCTGTGGTGGCGCGTGACGCAACTGTGGTGCATCGCAATCGAACGGTCCCCATTGGTAACCCGGCCCCTACAAGGGGTCAAGGGGTGTAGACCAGGTGTCCAAGGGGTCGGTGCGAGAATCCACGCATGGCGGAAATCATCCAGCGCGACGGGACCTGGACCTTCGACGGCGAAACGCTGCGCCTGGTGCCGGGCCACGACAAGAACGTTTCCCTGTTGCGCAGGGCGCTGGGTGAACTGTCCGTACCGCTCGGCGCGTTGGCGGGTATCGCCTTCGAACAGGGCAAGAAGTCGGGCCGGTTGCGGCTGCGGCTGCGGGACGGCGCCGACCCGCTGCTCCTCGCGACCGGCGGGATGCTGTCGGGCTCCGCGGACCCGTACCAGCTGGGCGTGGAGCCGGGCCGGTACGGGGTGGCGGAGTATCTGGCCGACGAGGTCCGCAACGCCCAGCTGCTCGAACAGGTGCCGGCCACGCCCTGCGAGGCCTATCTGCTCGCGGGGCCGGCCGTGCCGCTCTCCGTCTCCGCCGGGGACGGCACGGCGAACTTCGACGGGGAGACCGTCCGCCTGGAGTGGAACTGGAAGACGGAGGAGGCGAAGTCGGCGGCCGGTACCCGGTCGCTGGCGCTCGACGACATCGTCGCCGTGGAGTGGCAGCCGGCGGCCGGCCTGGAGAACGGCCACCTCCGGTTCACCGTGCGGAACGCGCCGACCAAGGCGCCGCCGAAGTACGACCCGAACGCCGTCGAGCTGTGGGGCTTCAAGAAGGACCCGCTGATGGCCCTGGTGGCCGCCGCGGTGCAGGCCCGGCTGCCGCACCCCGCGGCGCCGGCGACCGCGCCCCCGACCGGGAAGTCGCTCGCTCCCCCGCCCGGCTCCGCACCGGCCGTCCCGGCCCCGCAGCCCGCCGCCGAGGACCACGACGCGCTGCTGCGGCGTCTGCGCGAGCTGGGCGAGCTGCACCAGGCGGGGATCCTCACCGAGGAGGAGTTCACGACGGCCAAGCAGGCGGTGCTGCGCCGCATGTGAGCGCGCCCCCGAGCCCCCTGCCGACCCTTGGTCCGTACCGCCGGAACCCGTTGCGACACGATCCTGCCCGATTCCGGGCAGGATTCTTGCGAAGCGGCATGCGATACCCCAGGATCAACGCATGCACGACGACCTGGTGGATCACCTCACCCGCAGCACCCCGCTCCAGCGGGGCGAAGCGCTGCGGGTCATCCAGGACGTGCTCGCCTACTTCGACGAGACGACCGAGGAGTTCGTCCGTCGCCGCCACCGCGAACTGCAGGGTCAGGGCCTGCTGAACGCGGCGATCTTCGAGAAGATCTCGGCGGATCTCGCATACCGCGCGGTCGCGCCTCCGGAGCTCACCCTCCGGCAGCTGCGCCGCATCGTCTACGGCTAGGAATCCCTTCATGTGCGGAATCGTCGGATACATCGGCAAGCGTGACGTCGCCCCTCTCCTCCTCGAAGGCCTGCAGCGCCTGGAGTACCGCGGCTACGACTCCGCGGGCATCGCCGTCACCGGTCCCAAGGCCTCCGGCCTGAAGATGGTGAAGGCCAAGGGCCGCGTCCGCGACCTGGAGGCCAGGGTCCCCGCCCGCTTCAAGGGCACGACCGGCATCGCCCACACCCGCTGGGCCACCCACGGCGCCCCCTCCGACGAGAACGCGCACCCGCACATGTCGGGTGACGACAAGGTCGCCGTCGTCCACAACGGCATCATCGACAACGCCTCCGAGCTGCGCGCCAAGCTCACCGCCGACGGCATCGAGTTCCTCTCCGAGACCGACACCGAGGTCCTCGCCCACCTCGTCGCCCGCTCCCAGGCCGACACCCTGGAGGAGAAGGTCCGCGAGGCGCTGCGGCACATCGAGGGCACGTACGGCATCGCCGTCCTGCACGCCGACTTCAACGACCGCATCGTCGTCGCCCGCAACGGCTCCCCCGTCGTCCTCGGCATCGGCGAGAAGGAGATGTTCGTCGCCTCGGACGTCGCCGCGCTCGTCTCCCACACCCGCCAGGTGGTCACCCTGGACGACGGCGAGATGGCCACCATCAAGGCCGACGACTACCGCACCTACACCACCGAGGGCTCGCGCACGACGGCCTCGCCGACCACCGTGGAGTGGGAGGCCGAGTCGTACGACATGGGCGGCCACGACACGTACATGCACAAGGAGATCTTCGAGCAGCCCGACGCCGTGGACCGCGTCCTGCGCGGCCGCATCGACGACCGCTTCTCCACCGTGCACCTCGGCGGCCTGAACCTCGACGCGCACGACGCCCGCAAGGTGCGCCGCGTCAAGATCCTCGGCTGCGGCACCTCGTACCACGCGGGCATGATCGGCGCCCAGATGATCGAGGAGCTGGCCCGTATCCCCGCCGACGCGGAGCCGGCGAGCGAGTTCCGCTACCGCAACGCGGTCGTGGACCCCGACACCCTCTACATCGCGGTCTCCCAGTCCGGCGAGACCTACGACGTGCTCGCCGCCGTCCAGGAGCTCAAGCGCAAGGGCGCCCGCGTCCTCGGCGTCGTGAACGTCGTCGGCTCGGCGATCGCCCGTGAGGCGGACGCGGGCGTGTACGTCCACGCGGGCCCGGAGGTCTGCGTCGTCTCCACCAAGTGCTTCACCAACACCACCGTGGCCTTCGGCCTGCTCGCCCTGCACCTGGGCCGCATCCGCGACCTGTCGGTCTCCGACGGCAAGCGGATCATCGACGGCCTGCGCAAGCTGCCCGGCCAGATCTCGGAGATCCTCAAGCAGGAGGACGAGATCAAGAAGATCGCGAAGAGCTACGCGGAGGCCCGCTCCATGCTCTTCATCGGGCGCGTACGCGGCTACCCCGTCGCCCGCGAGGCCTCGCTCAAGCTCAAGGAGGTCTCGTACATCCACGCCGAGGCCTACCCCGCCTCCGAGCTGAAGCACGGCCCGCTCGCCCTCATCGAGCCCGCGCTGCCGACGGTCGCGATCGTCCCCGACGACGATCTGCTGGAGAAGAACCGCGCCGCCCTGGAGGAGATCAAGGCCCGCAGCGGCAAGATCCTCGCGGTCGCGCACCAGGAGCAGGAGAAGGCCGACCAGACCATCGTCGTCCCGAAGAACGAGGACGAGCTGGACCCGATCCTGATGGGCATCCCGCTGCAACTCCTCGCCTACCACACGGCGTTGGCGCTCGGCCGGGACATCGACAAGCCGCGCAACCTCGCCAAGTCCGTGACCGTCGAGTAGCCGAGGAGCGGACACCCGCACCTCGCTCGTGAACGACCCCCTGTGCGTGCCACCAGCACACAGGGGGTCGTTCCTCGAAGGGCCGGGGTCGCCCATTACCCCGACCCGCGCCCAGGCCCCTTTCGTACCCTTCACAAGGGCACAAAGCACCTCTACGCGCCAGTAGATTTATCTGTGCACAAAAGGACTGCACACGAGGGCGGTCGAGGTGGTAGGTGCCGGCCCCACCCGCGGGGCTCTCCCCCAACTCGCCGGGAGCGCCCGGGTGTTACGGGATGACGATGACGGGGCGCTGCGCGCGGCGCGCGAGCCGGCCCGCGACGGAGCCGAAGATGCGGCCGACGATGCCGTGCGTGGAGCCGACGACGATCGCGTCCGCGCTGTACTCGTGGCCGACCTCCTCCAGCTCGTGGCAGATGTCGCCGCCGCGCTCGACGAGGATCCACGGCACCTCGGACAGGTAGTCCGCGCAGGCCAGCTCCAGGCCGAGGACTTCGGTGCGGTGGTCCGGCACGTCGACGAAGACCGGGGGCTCGCACCCGGCCCACACGGTGGTGGGCAGCCGGTTGGCGACGTGGACGATGATCAGGCCCGAGCCGGAACGGTGGGCCATGCCGATCGCGTAGGCGAGGGCCCGCTCACTGGAGGTCGAGCCGTCGAAGCCGACGACGACACCGTGCCGGAAGGCGGGATCGCAGGAGTGACGTGGTTCTTCCGCCGCTTGGGGGGTCGCTGTCGGATCGGCGACCTGCCTCTTGCGGTCCGCAGGTTCGGAGAATTCGTGACCGGCCATCGGTGTCTCGGCGAAGGAGTCCTCTGTGGGAGGGTCGGCTTTTCGGTGGTGCCCATGTTCAGCGACCTGGGAGGTCGTCCGGGAATCATCTTCCCAACCCCATACCCCCAAGGGTACGGCGACACTCCTCTCCTGCACAGGGCCTGCGAAAAGCCCCGAACGGAGCTCCGCCGGGGCCTGCACAGGGCTCCCGGCGTTCACCGGAGCATGCCCGAGCCTCGCCCGTATGGCAATGGTTGCTGCCTCCTACAGGCGGTTTGCCCACCCGTCCGGCGGCCCCCCGGCGCCCTCCCCAGTGACCCGCCGCCGGACCGGGCGTTGAACCTCGGTACCCCATCGCCACAGGGAGCACGCCGTGCCTGGACATTCGACCGCGCCCCCCTCCGCCCCCCGCTTCCCGGCTTCACCCGAGCAAGGCCCGCAGCACCGGCAGACCCCCGCGGCCCGGCAGTCCCGGCAGGGGCAGCACGGCCCGGCCCACGGCCACCGGCGCCCGTCCGAGGGGGCACACGAACACCGCCCCGGCGGGGTGCCCGCACCCCGCGCGCGGGACCAGCGGGACGCGCCCGCGCCGGATTCGGCGAGCGACGTGGTCCGCTGGGCCGCGTTCAGCTGCGTGCTGGTCCCCGTCGTCCTCGTGGGATACGGGACGTCACTGGCCGGCGCCGCCGGCTCGGCGCTCGGTCTCGTGGCCGTCACCGGCGTCTGCCGGGTGCTCCTGCGCCAGTCCGAACGGGGCGCCGCGCGACTGCTTGCAGAACAGAACAACGGGAACCGGGGGCGCCACGGCAGGACGGCTCCGGGGGCGCACAGGGGCACTCGTCACAGTGCCGACAGCACGCCGGTCGACTGACTGATTCACACACACGCTCCCGTAGCTTTTCAGCCAACTTCCGGGATCCACGGATCCCCTGGCCGAACGCCCCCTCAACCCCCGTCCGACCAGGGCTGAAAGGTGCTCTCGGGCCTTCCGCACCCTACGGGGACCGGCCATGGAGCCGAGGCGCACTTCCCAGCGGGCCGCGCGAGTGCAACGCTTCGTGATCGAATGCTTCACGCCAAGTTGCCATGTCGACAATCTGCCGAGTGATGAACTGGTCACCCCGGCAGCACGGGACGCAGTAGATTCGATCTTGACTGTATTACGGCGGGGGACTGGTGGAGGACCGAGGGGAAACGTGCAGCAGCGACAAGCCAGGCAAGCACGTCAAGGACAGGGAGCCGCGACGACCGAGGGGGGTTTAGCACCATGAGCCACGACTCCACTGCCGCGCCGGAGACCGCGGCCCGGAAACTCTCGGGGCGGCGCCGCCGGGAGATCGTAGCGGTGCTGCTCTTCAGCGGCGGTCCCATCTTCGAGAGTTCCATACCGCTCTCCGTTTTCGGCATCGACCGGCAGGACGCCGGCGTCCCCCGCTACCGGCTGCTCGTGTGCGCCGGCGAGGAGGGACCGCTGCGGACCACCGGCGGGCTCGAACTCACCGCGCCGCACGGCCTGGAGGCCATCGGCCGGGCGGGCACGGTCGTCGTACCGGCCTGGCGGTCGATCACGTCGCCGCCACCGCCGGAGGCGCTCGACGCGCTGCGCCGCGCGCACGAGGAGGGCGCCCGCATCGTCGGGCTGTGCACCGGCGCGTTCGTACTCGCCGCGGCGGGCCTGCTCGACGGCCGCCCGGCGACCACCCACTGGATGTACGCGCCGACGCTCGCGAAGCGCTATCCGTCCGTCCACGTGGATCCGCGCGAGCTGTTCGTCGACGACGGGGACGTCCTGACGAGCGCCGGCACCGCGGCCGGAATCGATCTCTGTCTGCACATCGTGCGCACGGACCACGGCAACGAAGCGGCGGGCGCGCTCGCCCGCAGGCTCGTGGTGCCGCCGCGCCGGGCCGGCGGCCAGGAGCGCTATCTCGACAGGTCTTTACCCGAGGAGATCGGTGCCGACCCGCTCGCCGAGGTCGTCGCGTGGGCCCTGGAGCACCTCCACGAGCAGTTCGACGTGGAGACCCTGGCCGCGCGCGCGTACATGAGCAGGCGCACCTTCGACCGCAGGTTCCGTTCGCTGACCGGCAGCGCGCCGCTGCAGTGGCTGATCACCCAGCGGGTGCTCCAGGCGCAGCGGCTGCTCGAGACCTCCGACTACTCCGTCGACGAGGTCGCGGGCCGCTGCGGCTTCCGCTCGCCGGTGGCGCTGCGGGGCCACTTCCGGCGCCAGCTCGGCTCCTCCCCCGCCGCCTACCGGGCCGCCTACCGCGCCCGCAGGCCGCAGGGCGAGCGGGCTCTGGAGCCGGTGCCGGCGACGGCGCAGTCCGTGCCGGCCCTGGTGGAGGCGGGCCCGGTGCCGAGCCAGACCCGGCGCACGGCGGCCGCCAGCGCGCTCGGCCCCTCGGCCTCGGTGCCCACCGACCCCGGCAAACCGAACTCCGACGCGTACGCGCCAGGACGTGCGCCCCTGCCCGGCCAGAGGAGTGCGCCGTAGGGTAAGACGCATGAACGATCGCATGGTGTGGATCGACTGCGAGATGACCGGGCTCTCGTTGACGGACGACGCACTTATCGAGGTGGCCGCACTGGTCACCGACTCGGAACTGAACGTGCTCGGCGACGGTGTGGACATCGTGATCCGCCCGCCGGACGCTGCGCTGGCGACCATGCCCGAGGTGGTGCGCACCATGCACACCGCCTCGGGGCTCCTCGACGAACTGGCCGGCGGCACGACGCTGGCCGACGCCGAGGAGCAGGTCCTGGCGTACGTACGTGAGCACGTCAAGGAGCCCCGCAAGGCTCCGCTGTGCGGAAACTCGGTCGGCACCGACCGCGGCTTCCTGCTGCGGGACATGAAGACCCTGGAGGAGTACCTCCACTACCGGATCGTCGACGTCTCCTCCGTCAAGGAGCTGGCCCGGCGCTGGTACCCGAGGGCGTACTTCAACAGCCCGGACAAGAACGGCAACCACCGCGCGCTCGCCGACATCCGCGAGTCCATCGCCGAGCTCCGCTACTACCGCGAGGCGATCTTCGTCCCGCAGCCGGGCCCGGACTCGGACACCGCGAAGACGATCGCGGCCAAGCACGTCCTGCCTGCGGAGTAGCCTCCGCGGGTCCCCCTGTACGGGGTCCGGGAAACGTGGGCGCGAGCACCCCTTCGGACCCTGTACACTTTTTCTCGGCCGGTCGGAAGAACGACAGAAGACCGGACATGGTGGGTGTAGCTCAGTTGGTAGAGCACCTGGTTGTGGTCCAGGTGGCCGCGGGTTCAAGTCCCGTCACTCACCCTGAATGATCAAGGCCCGATCTGCGAAAGCAGATCGGGCCTTGATCGTTTCCCTGGCCCTCTGGCTCAGCCGAGGGCTCTGCGGCATGCCCCGGCAAGCGGTCAGCGGGGGCGGACCGCCCGATGTGCACGCGTGATGATCATCTGTGCGTCTGCCCCATACACAGCCGATGCGCTGAGCGTGTTCCAGATGCGAAGGTAAGTGGCCACGTTGTCGTCGTCGTCCAACCACAGCTCCGCGTGCCAGTCCTCGGTGATGACGAGCCGCTCGTCCAGGACCCAGAACCCGTTGGCGGCGGGGACCTTGAGCGGGGCGGAGAGCGGAATGACGCCGAGGTGCACAGTGTCCATGCCGATCGTGCCCGCGAGCCGGTCGAGCTGGCTCGCGAGGACGGCCGGTGTGCAGATCAGCGCGTGGAGGGCCGCCTCCCACACCAGGGCGTGCAACCGGTGCCCCGTCTCGTGCAGCCACTCCTGGCGCCGTATGCGCAGGCGCACCGCTTCGTCGGTGTCGCGCTTCGTGCCATGGAGGTCGGCGTAGCGCAGGAACACGGCACGGGCGTAGTCGGCGGTCTGAAGCATGCCGGGGACCACGGCCTCCTCCCACGCGCGAATGACCGTGGACCGGCTCACGTCAAGATTCCAGCCGTCCTGTACGGGCCGGTGTCCCGATGTGAGTTGTCGACGCCAGGAACGGATGTGGGACTCGAACCCCTTGAGACGCGCGTCGAGCTCGGCGAAGACCTCGGGCCGGCCGACACCTTCGGCCCACGTGCGCACGTCCTCAGACGTCGCCGTCTGCCGGCCGTTCTCCAACTTGTAGATCTTGGAGTGTGGCCAGCCGAGTCGATGGGCGAGTTGCGGGCCGGTGAGCCGACCATCAGCACCAGAGAGTCGCAGCTCGCGGAGCCGGGCTCCGAGAGCCTCGCGGGCCTGCTGAAAGTCCGTGCTCACCGTCCTCCTGCCGTCAGTCCGCGCGCAACTGCGCCGTGAACGCCTCGGTCGGGAGAGCGTGACACACAGCTGCGTCCCGGACCTGGCAGTAGCGCAGGACCTCAGCGGGCTCGGTGATCACCTCGACGTCGTGGAAGGTGTCCTCGTCGTCGAAGCGCAGCACTGCCACCAGACGGCTGTCGAAGATCCAGAAGTCCTCTTCGGGCAGGTGCGCGCGCTGCGCGTCCGCACGCCAGATGCTGCGTACGTCCTCCCCTGTCGCCGCATTGCAGCGGGAGTAGTCCATGAGGAACAACTGCCCCTCGGTCGGGGGATCATCGACCACACGCACGCGCCCCACGTACTTGCCGCTGGACGTCTGCCGAAGGATGTTCGTGCACCAGTCGCTGCCGAGATCCATGGGCGCCTGGCCCGTGCGCCGGAACTCGGCGAAGCCGGGATCGTCCCTGTCGGAGGCGTACCCGCGGCGGGTCTCCAGGTGCCAGGCCGAGTGCGCGAACGTCTCGAAGAGCTGACCGAACTCTTCGAGGCCGATCAGCTCGGGCACTCGCACCATCTTCTTGGGCCCGTGGTTGACGAGCAGTTCGCGCGGTACGGCCACCGCAGCGTCGTCCGGGCCGAAGTGCTGGAGCTGGGAAACGTCCTCGGGGTCATTGACGGGTGTTCCCTGCACGATCACCTGCCCGGAGTCGGGATCTTCGTGCAGCGCTGGGCAGGCACCGTTCTTGCTGTCCGTGCCGATGAAACGCAGTCGTCGCGCCATGCCGCCCCCTCAGTTCGGGTTGTCGCCACCAGCATCATGCTGCGATGTGCCCCGCTCCAGAGGGTGCAGCACCCGATACGAGAACACACGAGAACATCCGGCCAGAGTTCGAGAACATTCGAGAACACTGCCTAGGTCCTCACGGTTGTGCGTCCCTACCGTCCTCGGCATGGCCTCAGCATCCGAGTTGAACGACGCCGCGAGCGTCGACCCGTTCACAGCCGTGGAGTCTGTCGGCCAAAGAGATGGTTCCGCCATCTCCGACTGGCTGGCCCGCTCCCTGCAGGAGCCTGCGCAGGCCTGGCGCGAGTGGGCGGCTACCGGAGTAGCGCTGCTCCCCTGCGGCCGCAGGTTCGACGCGGTCCGCCTCCCTGAGCACCTCGTACACAGCGCGGTGCGCTCCACCGACCCACAGGTCGTCGCCGCCCGGCTCGCGCAGAGCCTCGACGGCCCGGTGATCTACGACGGCCGCACCATGGGCGGCACGTACTACGCCTTGACCAGGCGGCGCCGGAAGGGGACTTGGCGGCACGAGGACGTGGCGCCGTGGCTGGGGGCCGACTTCTACCTCGGCGTACCGAAGCTCACTCGTACCCAACCGCCCGGCACGCACTGGGTGGTGGCGCCCCGCTTCGAGGGTGACCTGTGCGAGCCCCTGGCCGTGGAGGCCCTCAGCCGCATCGGTCGCAGCGTCGACGAGGGGGCGGAGCCGTGTTGACCAAGCGGACCACCGAGGAGCGTCGAGAGCAGGAGACGTACCAACGTCTCCTCGCCCACCTCGACGGGTGCGCGCCCTGCCACGAGTGGGCGGACTGCGAGGAGGGCGAGCGGATCCGGCGCGCACTCCGCGCCGCCCGGATGGCCGCCCGTCCGGCGGACTGACCCGCCCCCCTCTCAACTCCTACCGCACCCGCGGAGGGTGACCAGCCCCTGGCTGAACCCCGGGGGCCCGAACCACTCAACAGGAGGCGCCCCATGGGCACGCTCACGAACGGCCGCACCACCGTCCCCTACGAGCACCACACCGCACCCGGCCTCGACTGGCGCAAGGCCGGCCGGACCGATCTCGACCCGATCCTGAAGGACTGTGTGATCCTCGCGGACGCCGGTGAAGCGCAGGGCCATCCACACCACGGCATCCCCGACGGCACCCGGCTCATCGCAATCAGCGACGACAAGGACCCGGCCGCACCGGTGCTGCTGATGAGCCGGGTGGAGATCAGCAAGTTCTTCGACGGGGTGATCGCGGGTGAGTTCGACAGCTTCCGGGCGAGCGCAGAGGAACTCGCCGAGGCCAGCGCCGCAGCCTGAAACCGCGGGCGGAGAGCGCGAGGCCTGGACCCCGCCTCGCGACAATCTCCGTTCTCTGACGGGCGGCCCGGTCTGCTCGCAGCACCCCGGACCACCGGCCCCGACAGTGCACAGTGCCGCGGGCAGCTACATCTGCCACCTGTGTACGCCGCTCGGCTCTACGCCCGAGCAGACGTGGACGGCCGTACGGCGGCAGAACGCCATCCTGAACAGTCCGTACTGGCGTGAGGGCGGGCCAGCGACCTGACCTCGTTGAGGGTCCGGCTCGTTCGCTGAGTCGGACCCTCTTCAGGTCAGACGAGGTCGCGGAGCGGGACGCCGAGGGCGTCGGCGATACGGATCAGGTTGTCGAGGGGAGAGGCGTGGCCCTGCTCGATGCGGTTGATGGCCTGGCGGTCGAGGCCGGCCTTATCGGCAAGGCGCTCCTGGCTGAGTTCCGCGCGGAGTCGTGCGACTCAAATGCGATCGCCTACGGCCCGTCGGGCGGCAAGGACGCGGGGCGACGGCGGAGCGGGCGGCACCCGCTCAACGCTCGCTGCGGCATGTTCCGGGCGAGAGCCAGCGGCGCCACCGCCTCACGCCGGGGCGCTGTCAGTTCTAGGTCTTCGGGTACGCCGCTTTGCACTCACCCGTGGTGGGGCCGGGGACGGAAGGTAGCCACCGTTTGGCCGCGGCCAAACCGGAGGGCACGCGATACAGCGTACCGACACTGACTGACATCAAGCTGGCCCTATTTGCATCGATATTCTGCATCGTTGCAGGTCGCAATAGGGTCGATTATCTGGTTCAAGTCCCGTCACTCACCCTGATTGATCAAGGCTCGACCTGCGAAAGCAGGTCGGTCCTTCTTCGTGTCCAAAACTTTGGGAACACAGCGGGAACCGATCATGACCCCAGGGTCATAGCCTCCCGCTATGGCGAGCATCGTGGAACGCCCCGGCCGCCGGCCCGCACGCCGGGGGCCCGCACGGCGCCGCAACGCCACGCCACCGACTACCGCAGCACACAGGGCGGTTAGGTAAAGGGCGACGACAAGCCCACCCCGGGCGCCCCTCTAAAGTGACACCCTGAGAACCGAGTCCCGCCGCGCCCCCGGTGCAGCGGGAACGCGTCATGCTTAGCTCGGGATCGTGTCCCACTCCACCAACTCGTCGTCAGCATCAAGACGCCAGACCACACCTTGCGCATCACGGAAGTACAGGGTTGGGCGGTGTGCGCATACATCGTGATGGGCGCCCCACCGACGGGATTCGAAGGTGATTTCCTTCTCGGGCCCAAGGATCGGAACAGGCGCGCGGTGTCCACCACTCACAATTTCGGCCTTGTAACTTCCGCCACCCTCACGCTCGAAGTTGATAGTGACGTGGTAGAGAGGCTTGTCACTGCGGTTCGTCACCGTGACGTTCCAATGGGTGTCCGAGTCCCTAATCCCCAAGACCGAGTCAAGCAGGACGCCGCCCGCCGTAGAAGCGGCTCGGCGAACCTGCCTCGCTTGTGCCCACCTTCTGTCCTGAGCCAGCGCTACAAGCTCTGAGCGCTCCAAGTCAAGGACGGCGGACTGCCGCTCGATGAACTCACGTTGTTCAGCAATCTGATCCCGCTGGCTCTTGAGAGTCCACAAGGTAGCGGCAGCGGCGACGCCCGCGCCCACCCATGTCGCAAGGTCTCCAGTGTCCATAGCCCCTCCCGGTACTCCTGCTCGTGGTGTGAGCGATTCTGACCAACGGGATTGCGGAAGGCACCGGAGTCACCACTTCGTTATATAGCCCGCCCCTATTCGGCGAGCGTTGCATTCTTCCCGGTGATCGTGCACGCTGCAGATCCGACATGCCCGGAAACTACAGTCCGCCGTTGGAATGTTTGCGAACTCAAGAGTCTCGGCGGTCCGATACTTCCCTTTCCAATTGCTGCAATCTGCGCATCTCACGTGCTCGCTGATCTAGTAGATCTACCGGAGCCCGCAGGAGACGCACCATCGGCGGGGTCGCCACCCAGAACATGCCGACGATTACGGTCATGAGACAGAACATGGCTTGGCCCGCTTCCGGTTTGCCTTCTGCCTTCGCAAGCCAGCCAAGCGCCACCCCCTCGACCGTAACGAGCGCAAACACAATCAGAATCCACCCCAGCCCTGCGCAGTACGCGCGTAAGGATGGGTCGCTCCACCGTCGCGTTTGAGGAAGTAGAGGTACGAGCCGAGCTCGCGCGGTGTCTACGTCTTCCCGCGTCGGATGCCCTGGGAGATGCCCCAGGGCGGTGCGGAATTCCTCAACATCGGCAACCAGCGCTTCACGAAGGAACTTTCGGCGCTGGTCTACTTCCACAACACCCACGAGCACAATCACTGGTGCGACTGCGGCGACTGTCGTGGCGAAGGCATCTGTCATCTGCATGGCGTGATCCTTCCCCTCTCCTGGAGCGTCCACTGCCACTACTAGCTGGCTCGCTCCGGTGATCGCTGCTGACTGCGGTTGCTCTGCCTCTACCTCGGAGACGGTCGCAGCGCGGCTTGGCCCTGCTCACGCAACAGAGCCGTCGCAAGCCTTCATGAGGTGACCGTCATGGCCGTACGTAAGAACATGCGGAAGGTCGCCGACACGGAACGCGCGAAAATCATCCGCCTGCATGGTGAGGCAAGGGCCACTATCGAGATCGCCCGGCTGATAGGCCGAGCCCCGTCCCGTCATCTCCGGCCGGGTGGGGTTTCCGTCGTGCCCCCGGCCGGTCCTACTAGGGTCGCTCCATGATCCGTACCATCGCATTCGACGTAGGCGAGACCCTCGTCCGGGACGACCGGTACTGGGCCGCTTGGGCCGACTGGCTGGGTGTGCCGCGCCACACGGTGTCAGCGCTCGTCGGCGCGGTGGTCGCGCAGGGCAAGGACAACGCCGAGGCGCTGCACCTGATCCGGCCGCACATCGACGTCCCGGCGGAGTACCGGGCCCGCGAAGAGGCTGGCCGGGGCGAGGACCTCGACGAAAGGGACGTGTACGACGACGTGCGCCCGGCCCTCGCCGCGCTGCGCCGAGCCGGTATCCGCGTCATCGTCGCGGGCAACCAGACGGTGAAGGCCGGCGAACTGCTGCGGGCCCTCGACCTGCCGACAGACGTGGTCGCGACGTCTGGGGAGTGGGGCGTCGCCAAGCCCTCGGCCGCGTTCTACGAGCGGCTGATCTCGGTGTCCGGCACCGCGGCGGAAGAGATCCTCTACGTCGGCGACCACCCGCACAACGACACGTTCCCGGCCCACGCGGCGGGACTGCGCACCGCCCACCTTCGTCGTGGCCCGTGGGGCCATCTGTGGGCGGACGCCCCGGAAGTCATCGCTGTGGCGGACCACCGGATCGACTCACTCATGGATCTCGTGGGCATCGTCCACCGCTGATCGCGAATGAAGCGGTGCCACCAGCGGATGAATGGCTGCCGTACGCGTACGGGCGTGTGACGACGTGAGTACGGTTCGAAGCGGATGCCTCGAACCGGAGCCAGCATGAGCGCAGTTGACGATCATGTGGGGCGGCGCATCGCCACCACCCGTAAGACGAAGCGCCTGCGACAGGTCGATCTGGCCCGCAGGGCGTACCTGCCCCTGGCCACGATCAAAGGAATCGAGCAGGGGGCGCGTCGGCCGAGCGACGCGGCTCTCGAAGCGATCGCAGCCGCGCTCGGCGTCGACCCGACCCGGCTCCTGTCCTCCTATACGGGGACCGAACGCCGCGTGCATGCGGCACTGCCGGACATCTCGGCGAGCATCGCCGGTTACGACGTCCCCCCTGTTCCGCCCCGTCGTAGCCTCGACGAGCTGTACGACACCGTGGGGGACGCCATCGCCTGGCGGCTCGGTGCCCAGTACGGCCGGATCGCCAAGCACGCCCCCGCTCTCCTCGGTGACGCGCTCGCCGCCTTTCACACCGCACCGGACCGCAGGACCGCGGCACGCCTCGTGGTCGGCGCCGCCCGCTCCGCCGACGCCGTCGCCTACAAGTACGGCGCCCGCGATCTCTCGGCGCGCCTCATCGACCTCATGCGGTGGGCCGTTCCACACGTCGAGGACCCTCTTCTGACGGCATCGGCGGCATACGTACGCACAGAGACGTTCTTCGTCGCCCGCGCTCATGAGGCAGGCCTGAAAGCCCTGGAGACGGCCGTCGACGCCGCGCCGGCCGCGACCGCTCCGCAGGCCTCGGCCGCAAGGGGTGCCCTGCACATGCGCGCCGCCGTCATCGCCGGCAGGGGCGGAGACGCGGACGCCGCGGAGGAACACCTGCGAGCGGCCCGCCAGTTGAGCGAGGGCGTACGCGAGGGAAACTATTTGGGCACGGCGTTCGGGCCTGAATCGGTACGGATTCATGAGGTGTCGGTGGCCGTGAGCCTGGGCAACGACCACATCGGCCGCGCCTTCGCCGTCGCTCGGGATTGGGCGCCGTCCGACCCTCTGCCCGCCGAACGGCGCTCCGGCTTCTGGATCGAGCTCGCCCGCGCGCAGTTGTGGGGCAAGCGCTTCGACGAGGCCTTCGAGTCCCTGAAAGTAGCCCGCGCCATCGCTCCTCTGCATACGCGCGAGCATCCGTGGGTCCGCGAGACGGCGGTGACCCTGCGCCGGCTGAAACGAGCGGACGAAGAGTCACTCGACAACTTCGTCGGGTGGCTCGGGGCCGCGTGACGCAAGCGGTTCCGGGGATACAAGGTGTAGTCCTTACCACCTCGTCCCACTCCCATGATCTGTGCATCGACGCCGACAGGTCAGGGGGCACGATGGGTGAGACGACAAGCGAGGAGAGGCTCCTTGCGTCCGTGGAACAGGTATGCACCGCACAAGTGGGTGGGCCGATGGCTGCCGCCCGCCGGGGGCGGGCCCGCAGGGGTACCGGCATGAGCACCGTGGTGGAACAAGCCGCCGACTGGTTCGCACGTTCCCAGCAGGAGCCGGCGCAGGCCCGGCGCGAATGGGCCGACACCGGCGTGGCCCTGCTGCCCTGCGGTCGCCGGTTCGATGCGGTCCGCCTCCCCGAGCGTCTCGTGCACAGCGCTGTGCGGTCCACCGACCCGACGGTGATCGCAGCCCGGCTCGCGCAGAACCTCGACGGGCCCGTGATCTTCGACGGCCGCACCATGGGCGGCGCCTATTACGCGCTGACCAGGCCCCGGCGCCAGGGGACTTGGCGGCACCAGGACGTCGCCCCGTGGCTGGGGGCCGGCACCTACCTCGGCGTACCGAAGCTCACCCGTACCGAACCTCCCGGCACGCACTGGGTGGTGGCGCCGCGCTTCGAGGGTCACCTGTGCGAGCCCCTGGCCGTGGAGGCCCTCGGCCACATCGGCCGCAGCGCCGGCGAGGGGGCGGAGTCTTGTTGACCAAGCGGATGGCCGAGGCCGAGAAACACCGGGAGCGGCAGGCGTACCAACGCCTCCTCACGCACCTGGACGGGTGTATGCCCTGTCACCGCTGGGCGGACTGCGAGGAGGGCGAGAGGATCCGTCGCGCGCTGCGGGCCGCACGAGCCGCCGTCCGCGCCTCGTCGGGCGACTCGGCCTGAACTCACAACTCCTCCCGCCCTCATGGAGAGGGGGCGCACGACCGACGACATGAGCGGGGCCGACCTGTGCGAACGGGTCGGCCCTGCTCATGTCCTTGGTCTGCCTCGGCCGGCCTAGCGGCGCGGGGCCTGGGTGGGGGTCCGGTTGGCCGCCGCCCTGAGGCCCGCCACCGTGAGCGCCACGACCAGCAGCGCGGCCAGCGTCGCGACCATCGCTGACACGGCGGGCAGCGGCGGTGCCACCCCGTCGGGACGCAGCACGTAGCCGAGCGTCCTGGAGTTGACCCGGTCGTCGATGAGATGACCCACGGTCAGGGCACCGGCCACCAGGGTGGCCGCCACCGCCACGAGCGGCGAACCGCTCAGGCAGAGCGCCACGCCCGCCACCGCGCACACGGCGGCGACGCCGACCGCGACGGAGAGACCCGCCGTGGGCGTGTGCGACCAGTCCATCGGGACGTGGGCCGCCGCGCAGAGCAGGAACAGCACGCCGGCCACGCGGCGCAGCCACGTCACGGGGGTGCGCTCACGTGCCCGCCCGGGGGCGGCGGCGTCCTTCGCCACGGCGGGCGAGGCCTGACCGGCACCGGCGGGCTGCGCGCCCGGGGTGCCCGGCGCGGTCGAGGCGTCGGTCTCGGCCGGCGCCCGCCTGGTGAGCGCGGCGAGGTTGATGGGGTGCGTGGTGGAGCCGTCACCCGCGTGGTCGCGCAGGCTGTCCATCAGCTCCATCAGGTCCTCGACGGAGCGCGCCGTGCCCGCCGCGTGCACCACTTCGGCGCCGCTGTGCGGGTCGTGCGGGGGACGGGAGAGCAGCTGGACGAGACGGCTCACCTCGGGGATGGGCCGCTCCTCGGCGGCGTGCCGGATGGCCTCGTCCATGTGGTCGGCCGGGTACTCGGGCGGGCCGAGGAGTTCGACCAGCCGGGTGACGTCCTCGACGGAGCGCGCCACGGCCGCGAGCCGCAGGACCGACCGCGCGGTCGCACGTTCCTCGGGCGACTGCTCCAGGCGGGTGACCAGGTCGACGACGTCGTCCAGCGGACGGGACACCACGGCGACGCGTATGAGCTCGACCACGGCGTCGTCGTCGGCGTCGGCTTCCGCCTCTGCCTCGGGGGCGGGCGCCGCCTGCTCGGCGGGCCGCTCGGCCGGGGCGTTCGGGGGCCGCCCCGGTTCCTGCGGGGGCCGGTCGGGGTCGGTGGGGGGCCGGTCCGGCTCGTGCGTGGGCCGTTCCGGGACCACGACACCGGCCGGCGGGTACGTGATGTGGCCCGTGGGGTCGGTGATGTCGGCCGTGGGGCCGGTGATGCGGCCCGTGGGCTCGGTGATGTGGGCCGTGTGGTCAGTGGTGGGGCCGGTCGGGTGGCCGGCGGGGCCCGCGGCGGGACGCGTGTCGGACTCCGCCGTCTGCGGTATCGGGGCGGGCTGCTCGCGGGGTGGGGCGCCGAGCTGCGCGGTGCCCCAGTGGAGCGTCGTCGAAACCACAGGTTCGCCGGTCCCGGACGTTTCCCCGGCGGCAGAGTAAGGCTCAGCGGCCATGTCACTTCTCCATTTCAGCAGGGCGTTCTCGCCCCGCATGGTGAGCGTGTGTCTCCCGTTCTATGCACGCTTCCTGCGGCCCGCCACCGGAGAGGTCGCGCGGGGCCCCGTTCGAGGTGACGGCGGTTCAGCGATCGCGGAGGGCCTCGGGCGGCGCTGCGCGGGGCGCGCCGCGAAGTGCCCCGTCGTTCATATGGCCGTCAGCGGTCGCGAGTTGGACGGGACTGGGGTGAGTTGGACTCGCACGCGTTCCCGAACCCTTGGAGGTCTTCCATGCGCCGTGCCCGAGTTCTCACCGCCGCCGTACTGCTGTCGGGCCTGACCGTTCTGGGAGGAGCAGGGCAGGCCCTGGCCGATGACGGGCCGACCGCGACGACCGGCAACAGCCCCGGCATCCTCTCCGGCACCAACGTCCAGATCCCGGTCGAGGTCCCCGTCAACGCCTGCGGCATCGGCGTGGACGTCCTCGCCCTGCTGAACCCGGCGGCCGGCAACACCTGCGTCAACGCCAACAACTGAGAACGCGCGACGAGCCCCCGCCTCGATCGACGAGACGGGGGCTCGTTCACGCGTTCACGGGGCGCCACAGCCGCTACCGTGTGCTCACCGGGGCCCTGGCCATCGGCCGAGGACCTGCCGGGATCGCGCCGTCAGGACTGGAAGCGGTCCCGCGCGTCGTCCGCGGTGTCGCGGAGCCGGTCCCGGCCCTGCTCGGCCCGGTCCCGGCCCCGCTCGGCCCGGTCCCCGGCCTGACGGCCGCGCTCCGACGCCTCGTCCCGGGCGCCGCGCCGCGCCTTATCGGCCTGCTCCTCGAGCGCCTTGGCCTTGTCCTGGAACTGGTCCTTCATGCCCATGGTGGGCCTCCTTCGCGGGGGGACTCCTGCCCTCCGCTGACAGCTTCCGGCGCGGTGCGGCGAGGCGCACGTCGGAGCGTCACGCAGCGTGGTGACGGCTGGTCATGGGCCGGTTTCCCGCCTTCCCCGGCCCGGCGGGGCTCAGGACGAGGCGCGCTCCACCAACTCCGTCGGCAGCACGATCTGCCGCCGACCGCCGGACCCGGACCCGGACCCGGCACCGCCACCGGCGGCGCGCCGCCCCCCGGTCTCCCCCGCCCCTCTGGTCTGCCCGGACTCCCCCGCCTCGGCCCTCGACGCGATCTCGGCGAGCAGGACCTCCGTCATCGTGCGGCCCATCTCCGTGATCGGCTGGCGCACGCTCGTCAGGGGCGGGTCCATGTGGCGGGCGATGGCCGAGTCGTCGAAGCCGACCAGGGCCACGTCCTCGGGTATGCGCCGGCCCGCCGCGCGCAGCACCTGCCGGGCGCCGGCCGCCATCACGTCCGAGCCCGCGAAGACCGCGTCCAAGTCCGGGTTGCGTTCCAGGAGTTCGGCCATGGCACGGCTGCCGCCCTCCTCGGTGAAGTCGCCCCGCGCGATCAGCGTCTCGTCGACCGGGTGGCCCGCGGCCCGCAGACCCTCGCGGTATCCGTCCAGGCGGCGCCGGGCGCCGTACACGTCGAGACGGCCGGTGATCGTCGCTATGGTGCGGCGGCCGCGGGCCACCAGGTGGGCGACGGCCGCCCGGGCGCCCGCGAAGTTGTCCGAGTCCACCGAGGCCAGCGTCTCGTGGGCCGACCTGCGGCCGCTGATCACCGCGGGCGTGTCCAGCTGCTGGAGGAGGTCGGGCAGCGGGTCGTCGGCGTGCACCGAGACCAGCAGGACGCCGTCCACCCGGTGCGCGGCCAGATACTGCGCGAGCCGTCTGCGCTCCCGGTCGCCGCCCGCGAAGGTCAGCACCAGCTGCATGTCCGTGTCCGCGAGGGCCTGGCCGACGCCGTGGATGATGTCCGAGAAGTACGGCTCGGCGAAGAACCGCGCCTCCGGCTCGGGCACGACGACCGCGATGGAGTCCGTACGGTTCGCGGCCAGCGCCCGCGCCGCCGTGTTCGGGACATAACCGAGCTCCGCCACCGCCTCCTCGACCGCGGCGCGGGTGCGCTCGCTCACCCGCGGCGAGCCGTTGATCACCCGGGACACGGTGCCGCGGCCGACTCCGGCGCGCGCCGCCACCTCTTCGAGCGTGGGCCGCCCACCACTGCGCCCCCTGGGCTGACCAGTCCCCATCCGTGCCTCCCGTCGACGCGAATCTAACAGCCGGTGCGCGGCCCGCCCGCGGGCCGGACCCGGACCGCGGACGGCCCGGCCACCGCCGGACGGCTGCCTTCGACTCCTGGCATCCGCTGCCTTCGACCCGTGGCATCCGCTGCCTTCAACTCTTGGCGTCCGCTGCCTTGACACCCCCGCGGAGAGCCGCGACTCTTCAAGACATCACACATGGGAGCGCTCCCACCGTACTCGGCTCTTACCCGACCCGCACGTCCCCCGCCCGCGTTCGACTCCTCAACTCACAGCCATCGCTGCCGAGTTGACCGAGGGCGGTCGGCACGTCAGGGCACGAGGAGGACGTAATGCGCCACAGGACTCGCACATACCGCAGGGTGACCGTCCTCGCGGCCGTCACCGCTCTGGCCGCCGGGCTGCTGGCCGGCTGTGCCGACGACGGAGACGACACCGGCGCCTCGGGCGGCGGCGGCGGAGGGGGCGGCGGCAAGGGCAGGACGACGCTCACGATCGGCGTATTCGGCGCCTTCGGCCTCCAGGAGGCCGGTCTTTACAAGGAGTACGAGAAGCTCCACCCGGACATCAAGATCAAACAGAACTCCGTGCAGCGCAACGAGAACTACTGGCCCGCCCTGCTCACCCACCTCAGCAGCGGCAGCGGACTCTCCGACATCCAGGCCGTCGAGGTCGGCAACATCGCCGAGCTGACCACCACGCACTCCGCCAAGCTGATGGACCTCGGCAAGGTCGACGGCGTCGACAAGAACGACTTCCTGGACTGGAAGTGGCGGCAGGGCACCAGCAAGGACGGCAAGACGATCGGACTCGGCACCGACATCGGCCCGACCGGCATCTGTTACCGCAAGGACCTCTTCGAGAAGGCCGGCCTGCCCACCGACCGCGACGAGGTCGGCAAGCTCTGGGCCGGCGACTGGAAGAAGTACCTCGCGGCGGGCAAGCGCTACCAGGCCAAGGCGCCCAAGGGCACCTCCTTCGTGGACGGCGCGACCGGCGTGATGGCCGCCGTGCACGCCTCGGGCAAGGAGAAGTTCTACGACAAGGACGGCGAGCTGATCTACAAGGACAGCGCCGCGGTGAAGGAGGGCTGGGACATCGCCGCCGACTTCGCCGAGTCCGGCCTGACCGCCAAGCTCCAGCAGTTCCAGCCCAGTTGGGACCAGGCCATCTCCAACGGTTCGTTCGCCACCCTCACCTGCCCGCCCTGGATGCTCGGCTACATCAAGGACAAGGCGGGCGACAAGGGCAAGGACAAGTGGGACGTGGCCCCCTCCCCCAGGCCCGGCAACTGGGGCGGCTCCTTCCTGACCGTGCCCGAGGCCGGCAAGAACAAGGAGGAGGCCGCCAAGCTCGCCGCCTGGCTGACCGAGCCCAAGCAGCTCGCCACCCTCTTCGACCAGCGGGCCAGCTTCCCGAGCGCCGACGCCGCGTACGACCTGCCCGAGGTGAAGGGCGCCGAGAACCCCTACTTCGGCAACGCGCCCGTGGGCCGGATCTTCTCCCGCGCCGCCGAGGGCGTGCCGGTCCAGCCCATCGGGCCCAAGGACGGAATCATCTCCCAGTACCTGGCCGACACCGGGATGCTCGGCGTCGACCAGAAGGGAACCGCTCCTGACGAGGCCTGGGACAAGGCCGTGAAGACGATCGACAACGCTTTGGACCAGTGACCGGGATGACCAGCGACGCCACCACCGCCGCGCCCTCCCACGGGGAGGGCGCGGCCCCCCGCACCGAGGCCACCGCGCGGCCCGCGGACCCCGAGGAACGCCGCCGGGCACGGCGCAGCCGCCGTTACCGCTGGGACGTCAAGTGGAGTCCCTACGCCCTCGTCTCCCCCTTCTTCCTCTTCTTCGTCGCCTTCGGCCTCTTCCCCCTGCTCTATACGGGGTGGGCCTCGCTGCACCGCGTGGAGCTCGGCACGCCCACCGACATGGAGTGGGTGGGGATGCGCAACTTCACCCGGCTCTGGGACGACGAGTTCTTCTGGAACGCGCTGGGCAACACCTTCACCATCGGGCTCCTCTCCACCGTGCCCCAGCTCCTGATGGCGCTCGGCCTGGCCCACCTCCTCAACTACCGGCTGCGCGGCTCGATGTTCTTCCGGGTCGCGATCCTCACGCCGTACGCCACCTCGGTGGCCGCGGCGACCCTGGTCTTCGTGCTGATGTTCAGCCGCACCGACCACGGCATGATCAACTGGGGGCTGGGCCTGGTCGGCGTGGACGCCGTCGACTGGCAGAACGGCGACTGGTCCGCGCAGTTCGCCGTCTCCTCCATCGTGATCTGGCGCTGGACCGGCTACAACGCGCTCATCTATCTCGCGGCGATGCAGGCCATCCCGCACGACCTGTACGAGTCGGCGGCGCTGGACGGGGCGAGCCGCTGGCAGCAGTTCCGGCACGTCACGATCCCTTCGCTGCGGCCGACGATCCTGTTCACCTGTGTCGTCTCCACGATCGGCGCGACCCAGCTCTTCGGTGAGCCGCTGCTGTTCAGCCAGGGCGCGAGCCCCACCGGAGGCACCGAGCACCAGTTCCAGACGCTCGGGCTCTACCTCTACGAACAGGGCTGGTTCAACCAGCACCTCGGCCGGTCCTCGGCGATCGCCTGGACGATGTTCCTGATTCTCGTGCTGATCGGCCTCGTCAACTGGGCCATCAGCAGCCGGATCCGCAAGAGCGCGTGAGGGGATGACGTGACCACCACTCTGTCCACCGGGCCCCGCGAACGGGCCGCGCGGGACACCGGACGCAAGCAGAACAAGGGGAACAAGGGGAAGCGGGGCGCCGGACGCCAGCTCCACGGCGGCAGACTGACGTACGCGGTGCTGATCCTGTTCACCGTCGGCTCGCTCTTCCCCCTGGTGTGGACCGCCGTCGCGGCCTCGCGCAACAACACCCGGCTCGCCCAGACGCCTCCTCCCTTCTGGTTCGGCGGCAATCTCTTCAAGAACCTGGAGATCGCCTGGACCGACGCCAACATGGGCACGGCCCTGCTCAACACCCTGGTGGTGGCGAGCTCGATCACCGTCGGCACCGTGCTCTTCTCGACCCTGGCCGGCTTCGCCTTCGCCAAGCTCCGCTTCCGCTTCCGCGGCTTCCTGCTGCTCCTGGTGATCGGCACGATGATGGTGCCGCCCCAGCTCAGCGTCGTTCCCCTCTTCATGGTGGTGGCCGAGCTCGGCTGGACCGACCAGTTGCAGTCCGTCGTCCTGCCCACCCTGGTCAGTGCGTTCGGGGTGTTCTTCATGCGGCAGTACCTCAAGGAGGCGCTGCCCACCGAGCTGATAGAGGCGGCCCGGATGGACGGGGCGAACAGCTGGCGCGTCATCTGGCACGTCGTCTTCCCTGCCGCCCGTCCCGCGATGGCGGTCCTCGGCATGCTCACCTTCGTCATGGCGTGGAACGACTTCTTCTGGCCGATCATCGCCCTGACCCAGGGGGGCGAGCCGACCGTGCAGGTGGCCCTCGCCGGGCTCGGCCGCGGGGCCATCCCCGACCAGTCCGTGATCATGGCGGGCGCGCTGCTCGGCACGCTGCCGCTGCTGCTCGCCTTCGTGCTGTTCGGCAAGCAGATCGTGGGCGGGATCATGCAGGGCGCGGTCAAGGGCTGAGCCGCTCCCCGCACGACCGGCCCGTCGGCCGCCCCTCACCGACTCCCCGTACCTCTTCCTTCCGTACCACCCATGGGAGCGCTCCTATGTCTCTGACCTCCGTGAACCCGACCTCCGCCGACCCGGCCTTTCCGCCCGGCTTCCTGTGGGGCGCCGCGACCGCCGCCTACCAGATCGAGGGCGCCGCGCGGGAGGACGGGCGCACGCCCTCCATCTGGGACACCTTCAGTCACACGCCGGGCAAGGTGCTCGGCGGTGACACCGGGGACGTCGCCGTCGACCATTACCACCGGTGGCGCGACGACGTGCGGCTCATGGCCGACCTGGGGCTTTCCGCGTACCGCTTCTCGGTGTCCTGGACGCGGGTGCAGCCCACCGGGCGCGGGCCCGCCGTGCAGCGCGGGCTCGACTTCTACCGCGCGCTCGTCGACGAACTGCTCGCGCACGGCATCCAGCCGATGGTGACGCTCTACCACTGGGACCTCCCGCAGGAGCTGGAGGACGCCTTCCCCAGCGGCTCGGCGGCCGGCGGCGGCTGGCCGGAGCGGGACACCGCCTACCGCTTCGCGGAGTACGCCGGGATCGTCGCCGGTGCGCTCGGCGACCGCGTGGAGATGTGGTCGACGCTCAACGAGCCGTGGTGCAGCGCGTTCCTCGGCTACGGCTCGGGGGTGCACGCGCCGGGCCGCACCGACCCCGCCGCCGCCCTGCGCGCGGCTCACCACCTGAACCTCGCGCACGGCCTGGGCGCCCAGGCACTGCGCGACGGCCTGCCGGGCCGCGCCCGGATCGGCGTCAGTCTCAACCCGAGCGCGGTGCGCCCGCTCACCCCGTCCCCCGCCGACCAGGACGCGCGCCGCCGGATCGACGCACTGGCCAACCGCGTCTTCACCGGGCCGATGCTGCGCGGCACGTACGACGACGATCTGCTGGCGGACACCGCCGGCATCACGGACTGGTCCTTCGTCGGCGACCACGACCTGCGCATCGCCCGCCACCCGCTGGACTTCCTCGGCATCAACTACTACGCCCCCGCCGTCGTCTCGGCCGCCCCCGCCGACGCGGCCGACCGGCAACGCGCCGACGGTCACGGCGCGAGCAGCCACTCGCCCTGGCCGGGCGCCGACGAGCACGTCTCCTTCCACCGGGCGCCCGGTGAACTCACCGCCATGGACTGGCCGGTGGACCCGAGCGGCCTCAAGGACCTTCTCCTCGAGTACACCGCCCAGGCCCCCGGGGTTCCGCTCTACGTGACGGAAAACGGCGCGGCCTTCGACGACGAGCCGAGCGCGGGCGGTCAGGTCCACGACCCCGAGCGCATCCGCTATCTGCACGGCCACCTCGCCGCGGTGCGGGAGGCCATCGCCGCGGGCGCGGACGTGCGCGGCTACTACCTCTGGTCACTGCTCGACAACTTCGAATGGGCGTACGGCTACAGCAAGCGGTTCGGCGCGGTCTACGTCGACTACGCGACGCAGGCCCGCACCCCGAAGTCCAGCGCCCACTGGTACGCGAAGGTCGCCGCGGCCGGCGAGCTGCCGCCGGGCCCGGCCCTGGACTGAGCGGGGTGGTGCCCCGGCCGGGTGGGGGGAGGTCCGGCCGGGGCGCCGGCTCACTTGTACGCCGCGAACGCCTTCGTGAATGCGAGCGGCTCCTGCTCGATCGACGAGCACGTCGGCTGCGCGGAGCCCGACGCGCCGCCCTCGCAGGCCTTGTCGCGGGTCGACGACCACATCGACAGCCAGCCGATGCCCTTGTCCTTCGCGAACTTCACGAGCTGGTCGGCGTCGTCCGCCTTGAACACCTCGGTCGCGACGTCGTTGACGCCGATCATCGGGGTGACGGCGACGGCCTTCCAGGCGGCCTCGTCGGAGAGGCCGAGCGCGGTCTTGATCTGCTTCTGGGTGGCGGTGGCGGCCTGCACGGCGTACGTGCCCATGTCGCCGCTGTACGAGGCCCCGTAGTCCATGGCCATGACGTTCACCGCGTCGACCCGCACGCCGTTCTTCTTGGCGTCGGCGAGCAGGTCCACGCCGGGCTGGGTGAGCCCTTCGGGCATCACGGGCAGCGTGAACGAGACGTTCAGGTCCGGGTGCTGCTTCTGCAGGGTGGCGATGGCCTCGGCGCGGCGGGTGTTCGCGGCGGTGTCCGGCAGGGCGCCGCCCTCGATGTCGAAGTCGACCTTGGTCAGCTTGTAGGCGTCCACGACCTTGCCGTACGCCGTGGCCAGCGCGTCCGCGCTGTCGCACTTCAGGCCGAGCTCGGAGCCGGCCTGCCCGCCGAAGGAGACGCGGACGTCGCCGCCCTTGGCGCGCAGGTCGCCGATCTGCGCGGCCACCTTGTCGTCGCCGAGACCCGTCGTGCCACCCCACAGCGGCTCACAGCCGCCGCCGGAGGTGATGAAGGCGAGGTTGAACTCCTTGACGCCGGTCTTCGTCGCCGTGTCCACGAGGTCGTAGGCGGGGGCGAGGGAGGTGTCGACGAAGGGCGCGAAGGTGGCGCCGCCCTCGGCCGCGTCCTTCGCCGCTCCGGCCTGCGCGGGCGCCTTCCCGGCGGGGGCCTTGGTCGCGAGGGCCGTCCCGGAGAAGAGGAAGGCGCCGCCGCCGACGAGTGACGCGGCGACCAGCCCTCCTATGACCTTGGAACGGGTGCTCACCGTGCGCCGGTGCGTGCTGCTCATCGCGTGCCTGCCTTAGCTGTACGGGGGTGGGGGTGCGGCAGCACGCTAGCCGCGCCGGAAGCGACAAAACGCCCATGCGGGACGCGCGTTGAGGATCTTAGGGCGCGCTTAAGGGAGGGATGGGGGCCGATTAAAGATCGCGCGCCGGGGAGCCCGACCTTGCCTGTGCGTCTTCCAGCAGGACAGACAGGGGCCCAGGGATGAAAATGGGTGTTTTCATCACCATGGCCTCACCTGCGGGAAAGGGAATCCATGACCGGAACGCGCAGAGCAGTGCCCGCCGGAGGCTTCGTCCTCCTCCTCGCCGCCCTGCTCGCCTGCCCGACGGTGGCCCGGGCCGAGCCGGCACCGCCCGACTGGCCCCCGCCGGCCCCGTACGAGCCGGCGGCCGAGGCCCCGCCCTGGTCGACGCCGCTCGCCGCCCCCGAGGGGCACCCCGCGTTCCGGGCGGGACGGTCCGCCCACGTCGTCGCGGAGATCAACCGGCACCGCGCTGGGGCCGGTTGTGCCCCCGTACGGCTGCGGGCCTCGCTCAGCCGGTCCGCCAGGGAGCACAGCGACGACATGTCCGACCACGAGCGCCTCACCCATCTCGGGACGGACGGCAGCCGGCCGCTGGAGCGGATGCGGGAGGCCGGCTACCGGCCCCGCCGGGCCGGCGAGGTCATCGCGGCCGGTCCGCGCACCCCGGAGGCCGCCGTCAGGGCCTGGATGCGCAGCCCCTCCCACCGGGCCGTCGTCCTCTCCTGCCCCTACACGGACGCGGGCGTCGGCGTGGTGCGCGGCCCGGGCGGGCCGTGGTGGACGCTGGATCTGGCCGCGCGGCGCTGAGGCCGGGTGGGTGACCGTCCCCGGCGGCCGTCAGCCCGGGGCCGGGGTGCGCTTGCGGCGGCGTACCGCGTCGCCCCGGTGACCCCGGCGGACATCGCCCGGGCGGCGCGCGTCCCGCTGGATCCAGATGCGGACCTCCGTGCCGCCGAGCACCGAGCTGCCGATCCGGACGTCGCCGCCCGTGGACTCGGCGAGGCGGCGCACGATGTCGAGGCCGAGCCCCGTGGAGCCGTCCTCACCCGATCCGGTGCCCCGGGCGAGCGCGGCCTCGGGGTCGGCGATGCCGGGTCCGGCGTCGGAGACGAGGACGATCACCGCGTCCTCCCCGCTGTGCACGTCCACCGAGAAGGCCGTGCCCTCGCCGGTGTGCCGGAAGACGTTGCCGAGCAACGCGTCGAGCGCGGCGACCAGTTCGGTGCGGGCCACCGGGATGCGGACCGGCCGGTCGACGCCCGCGACCCGGACCTCGCGCCCCTCGTCCTCGGCGAGCGCCGACCAGAAGGCCATCCGGTCCCGGATCACCTCGGCCGCGTCACAGCCCGCGCCGGGGCCGACCGTCGCCGTCTGCGGCTTGGCGTCCCGCGCGGTGCGGATGATGGTGTCGACCTCGCGCTCCAGCGTCTCGACGGCGGTGCGGGTCTGTTCGGCCGCGGGCCCTTCGCCGAGCGAGGCCGCGTTGAGCCGCAGCACGGTCAGCGGGGTGCGCAGCCGGTGGGAGAGGTCGGCCGCCAGCTCCCGCTCGTTGGCGAGCAGTTGCACCACCTGGTCGGCCATCGCGTTGAACGCCACGGCGGCGAGCCGCAGTTCGGTCGGCCCCTCCTCGGGCACCCGCGCCCCCAGCTTGCCCTCGCCGAGGTCGTGCGCGGCGCCCACCAGGCGTCTGGCGGGCTGAACCATGCGGACGCCGAGGCGGTCGGCGACCGCCACCGAGCCGATGACCAGCGCGATGCCGACGCCCGCGAGGACCACCCACGCGGTGGTCACGCCGTTGCTGATCTCGGCCTCGGGCACGTAGATCTCCACGACGGCCGTGCCCGAGCTGAGCGCGGTCGGCTGGAGGACGACGAAGCCGCCGGGCACCTCCGTGGTCCGCGCGCGGCCCTCCTTGCGGGTGGCCTCCACGGCCCGTGCCCCGGCCCGCGGGTCGCCGACCTCGAAGGCGGGATGGTCGTCGACGGCCGGCACGTACACCGCCATCCGCCCGTCGCCGCCCGCCTCGGACGAGGCGACGGCCCGGGTGAGCTCCGCGCGGTCGGTGGTGATGGAGAGCGTGGGGCCCATGCCCGCGCCGTGCCGCTCCGCGTTGGAGATCGCCCGGTCCCTGGCCATCTCCTTGACGACCAGGCCGAGCGGCACCGCGAAGGCGACCACGACCATCGTCGTGACGGCCAGGCAGACCTTGACGAGCGCCCACCTCACAGCGCCTGCTCCGGCAGCGGCGGTTCCAGCTTCACGCCGACCCCGCGCAGGGTGTGCAGATAGCGCGGCCGGGCGGCCGTCTCGCCCAGCTTCCGCCGCAGCCACGACAGATGTACGTCGATGGTCTGGTCGTCGCCGTAACTCTGCTGCCAGACCTCGGCGAGCAGTTCCTTGCGCGGTACGACGACGCCGGGCCGTCCGGCGAGGAAGGCCAGCAGGTCGAACTCGCGGCGGGTCAGGTCCAGGCGCGCGCCGTCCAGCGCGGCCTGGCGGCGCAGCGGGTCGATGCTGAGGCCGCCGACCCGCAACACGTTACTGGGCGGCGCCTCGCCGGCGCCGACCCGTGCGCGGCGCAGCACGGCGGCCATCCGCGCCGAGAGGTGCTCGACGGAGAACGGCTTGGTGAGGTAGTCGTCGGCGCCGTCGTTCAGGAGCCGGACGATCTCCGTCTCGTCGTCCCGCGCGGTCGCGATGATCACGGGGACGTCCGTGATGCCGCGCAGCATCTTCAGCGCCTCCGACCCGTCGAGGTCGGGCAGGCCGAGATCCAGGATCACCACGTCGAAACGGAAATGGGCGACCTCGCGCAGCGCCTCCAGGGCGGTGCCGACGCTGCGCACGGTGTGCGACGCGTCGGTCAGATGCCGGATGAGGGCGGAGCGCACGAACTGGTCATCCTCGACGACGAGCACACTTGCCATGGGCGGCACCGTACGCCATACGGAGGAACGCGGTCCTCTCCGGGATGTGCCCGCGCCCGCCGGTCACGGGCCCGGCGGCCCCGCGGGACAGGCGTGCGGGACGTGGTGCAGTATGGCCCGCGATGCACAGAGGACTCGTACACGCCATCGCGTGGTCGCTCGCCACGGGCGCGGCGGTCACGCTGTCCTGGTGGGGCGTCCACACGGTGATGGCGGGCACCGCCTACGACCCGCCGCGCGCCCTGCCGCTGGCGGCCGACGACGGTGGCCCCGACCGCGCGGAGCCGCGCGCCTCGTCGACCCACCGCACCCCCTCGCCCCCCGCCCACAAGCCCTCGACGTCGGCCGGGCCGCCGAAAGCGTCCACGTCGCCGAAGGCGACCGGGCCGACCGGGCCGGCGCACTCCACGAAGCCCTCGCCGCCTCCGGCGAGTTCCGGCGCGGGCGCGGGCACGGTGAAGAGCTACCACACCGACGGCGGCCGGGTCGTCCTCGACCTCGGCAAGGACTCCGCGACGCTGGTCTCCGCGACCCCGGCGGCCGGCTGGTCCGTGCAGACGTGGAAGCAGGACAAGTGGATCCGGGTGGACTTCACCGGGGGCGCGGCCCAGGTCTCGGTCTTCTGCACCTGGCACGACACGGCGCCGCGGGTGGAGATCGAGAAGTCCTGAGCCCGCGCGCCGGTTCGGTCCGGCGGGTCGAACGGCTCAGCGGAAGACCGACGGGGGCGGCGCGGGTGAGGCGACCGCGCCGGCGTCGGCGACCGCCGCCGCTCCCCCGGTGAAGTCCGTGAGGCCCCGGCCGTGTTCGACCCTGCCGGGGTGCGGGTCGCTCGCGCAGCGACGGGTCAGCTCGGCGACCGGGAGCGCGCGGTCGGCGGCGAGCAGGACGGCGTTGCCGAAGCGCCGGCCGCGCAGGACGGCCGGGTCGGCGGCGAGCGCGAGTTCGGGGAAGAGCGCGGCGGCGGTGGCGATCTGGCCGCGCAGGTGCGCGAGCGGCGGGCCGTCGGCGAGGTTCGCGGCGTAGTACCCGCCGGGCTTGAGGACCCTGCGGACGTCGGTGAGGAACTCCGTGCTGGTGAGGTGGGCGGGGGTGCGGGCCCCGCTGAAGACGTCGGCGATGACGAGGTCGGCCCAGCCGTCGGCGATCTTGGCGAGCCCCTCGCGGGCGTCGGTGCCGCGCACCCGGACCCGGGCCTGGGGGTCGAGGGGCAGTTCGCGGCGGACGAGCCGGACGAGCGCGGTGTCCCGCTCGACGATCTGCTGGGTGGAGCGGGGGCGGGTCGCGGCTATGTAGCGGGCGAGGGTGAAGGCGCCGCCGCCGAGGTGCAGCGCGTGGACGGGCCTGCCGGGCGGGGCGACGAGGTCGGCGATGTGGCCGAGCCTGCGCTGGTACTCGAAGTCGAGGTACGCGGGGTCGTCGAGGTCGACGTGGGACTGCGGGGCGCCGTCCACGAGCAGCGTCCAGGCGCGCGGCCTGTCCCGGTCCGGCAGGAGCTCGGCGAGCCCGCCGTCGACGTCCTCGACCACGGCTTCCCGCGCTTCCCGGGCCCGCTTGTTCCTTGCCATCCGACCATTATCGGGGGGCGCGGGTGCGGCGGCCCGGCGGGTGGTGTCGCCGGGGTCAGCGACAGCTGTCGGCGGCCTCGATGGTGCGGGCCGCCTGGCCGAGCGCGGCGCGCAGGACGGCCGGGTCGGTGACGGGGTCGGTCTCGCCGCCGGGCGGCAGCAGCCAGCCGGTGCCCGCGACCGGAGGGTCGGGGACGACGGGGCCGCTGGGGCCGGGAGCCGGTTCCGCGTACACGCTGAGGCCGCGGCCGAAGGTCTGGGTGCAGGCGCTGCCCGGCAGGTCCCAGCCGTCGGCGGTACCGGGCGGCACCAGGAAGCCGAGGGTGTCGCCGCCCCCGTCGTGCAGCACGGGGCCGATGGTGTCGGCCGCGCCGCGGCGCAGGATGTCGACCGCCTCCAGTCCCTGCCGGGACGGGACCGTCACCAGGTCGCAGCACTCGTCGTCGCAGAGGGCACCGTCGGGCGGGGCGCTGACGTCCGGGGTGGGCCGGTGCCGCGCCGTGGTCAGGGATGCCGGGGCGGCGCCGTCGCGCGCCGCCGGGTACATGCCGCTCGTACGGGAGTCGCCGTTCTCCGTGCCGATCTCCAACAAGGGGACCCCTCCTCGCCAGTGCGGGGACCGCCTGGCTCCCGCTCCTCTTGGTTCAACGCGGGTCGGCGTCAACAGGCACTGCGGCTCGCCGCCGCAAAGGATGGCAGTTCATGGCGGATCGCGGGTGAGATATCCGGTTTGTAGCCAAACACCACGTGGCCGACCGGTCACAGAGGGTACGTTCGTGCTCCGCCGGAACAGGGTGGCCCCGCGAGATCCCGTGCGCGGGTGCGGCGCCCGGTGCGCGAGCGTGGGCACGTTCCGGCACGATCCGCACGAGAGGGTCCGGCCATGGCGTCGTCACCGATGGCATCGTCAACTCAGTCCCCACGACCGAACCTTGCCTTCCGCCGACTCCGCGGACAGCGCTCGCCGGGCGAGTTCGCCGCGGCGGTGCGGCGGGCCGCCCGCGAGATCGGCGAGCGGGTCTGCTGCGACGCGCGGTACATCGGACGCGTGGAAGCGGGTGAGATCCGTTGCCCCAACTACGCCTACGAACGCGTGTTCCTGCACATGTTCCCCGGCCGGACCCTGACGGACCTGGGGTTCGCCCCCCGCGCCCTGGTGCGCGGAAGAGGGGTGCGCACCGAGTCCCCACCCGTCCCCCCGACACCCGTCCCAGCGACCACGATCCACCTGTACGAGTCCCATCCGACCGGGTCCGACCCCCGCGCCTGTGATCCGTACGCGGTCCAGACCCACGAGGAGAGCGACGTGCAGCGTCGCGCGTTCATGACCGGCTCCACGGCCACCGTGGCGGCCGCCCTCGGGCCCATCGGGCTCACCCTGGGCGGCCCGGCGGAGGCGGCCGCCCTGCGCGGGCGCCGCGTCGGGGATGCCGAGGTCGGCGCGGTCGAGACGGCCGTGCGCAAGATCAGGCTGCTCGACGACCGGCACGGCGCCGACGGCCTCTACCGGCGGGCGGCCGCGCCGCTGCGCACCGCCTACACCCTGCTCGACGCGGGCACCACCACCCGGC
Organism: Streptomyces sp. NPDC041122; assembly: GCF_055592445.1. Lineage (NCBI taxonomy): Bacteria > Bacillati > Actinomycetota > Actinomycetes > Kitasatosporales > Streptomycetaceae > Streptomyces > Streptomyces sp. NPDC041122. The sequence goes on from NZ_JBVIYQ010000001.1 coordinate 750,463, forward strand.
AGTCCACCTCGGACCGGCTGCACGCCGGCGCCGGTGAACTCGCCATCTCCGTGGGGTGGCTGGCGCACGACTCGGGCCGCTTCGACGACGCCCGCTCGCACTACGGCGAAGCCCTCGCGACGGCCCGGGTCTCCGGGGACGCCGCGCTGGAGGCGCACGCCTTCTGCAACACGGCGTTCCTCGCGCGGGACGCCGGGCGCCCCCGGGAGGCGGTGCGGGCCGCGCAGGCGGCCACCCACGCCGCCCGCAGGCTCGGCTCGCCCCGGCTGCTCTCGCTGCTCGCGCTGCGGGAGGCCGGCGGCTGGGCGGGGCTCGGCGACCGCGCGGGGTGCGAACAGGCGCTCTCGCGCGCCCACGGCCTCTTCGACCGCGGCGCCCGCGACGAGGACCCGGAGTGGATGACCTTCTACGGGCCTGCCGAGCTCGCGGGTCTGGAGGCGCAGTGCTGGTCGGCGCTGGGCGAATGGGCGCGGGCCGCCGGGCACGCGCGGCTCGCGGCGACCACCGCCGCCGCGCAGACCCCGCAGTTCACCAGGAACATCGCGCTCTACACCGCCGAACTCGCCGACGACCTGGCCCGTGCGGGCCGCCCCGACGAGGCCGCCCGGGCGGGTCTTCGGGTGCTCGCGCTCCTCGGCGAGGTGCAGTCGTCGCGCATCCAGTCGATGCTGGCCGCGACCGCGCGGGTCCTGCTGCCGCACCGCGGCGTCCCCGAGGTGGACGACTTCCTGGCGGGGCACGCCGGGCTGCGGCGTGCCGTGTAGACGTACCGGCCGGGGTCGCTAGAACAGGTGGCCCGTCTCGTTCCACGACTCGATGGCGGGCTCCCCGTAGGCCCAGCCGAGGACCGAGAGGGACGTCGGGTTGAGGCGGACCCGGGCGGCGAACTCGATGCCGGAGCCCAGCCAGCGGGCGGCGATGACGCGCAGGATGTGGCCGTGCGCGAAGACCAGGACGTCGCGGTCGGCGCTCCTGGCCCAGTCCACCACCTCGTCCGCGCGCGCGGAGACCTGCTCCAGGGTCTCGCCCTTGGGGACGCCGTCGCGCCAGATGAACCAGCCGGGGCGGACCGCCTGGATGTCCGCGGGGGTCATGCCCTCGTACCCGCCGTAGTCGAACTCCATCAGCGCGTCCCAGGTCGTCGCCCGGTCGCCGAAGCCGGCGATCTCACAGGTCTCCCGCGCGCGGGAGAGCGGGCTCGTGCGCACCTCGACGTCCGGGAGGCCGTCCAGGGGCGCCCGGTGCAGCCGCTCGCCCAGCAGCTTGGCGCCCCGACGGCCCTCCTCCAGGAGGGGGATGTCCGTCCTGCCGGTGTGCTTCCCGGACAGCGACCATTCCGTCTGGCCGTGCCGGGCCAGCAGGATGCGGGGTGCCATGAGCTCTCTCCAAGTCGTACGCGTAACCGCCCCGTCACCTGCGCCGACGGGACTTTTGCTGCTTTTTGCGGACTGTGGTGGACCGCTCCCTCCATCATCACCCACCCTGGATCGGACACCGGCCGTCCCTGGCAACCCGCTCGCCGATCTCTGCGTCTTAGACGGCCGGGGGACTCCTCGACGGCCCCAGCGCGCGCCGTAAAGTGATGCGGCGGCATACGCCGCATGAACAGAGACGATGGGGGACCGACCGGATGCCGAAGACCGACGTGCCGGGCACCGCGGGCATAACCGGACACCGGCTCCGCTGGTGGACCGAGCTGCCGCTGATCGTCCTGGTGTACGCCGCGTACTCGGCCGGCCGGCTGATCGTCCGCGGTGACGTCGCCGAGGCGGTCGACCACGGCGTGGGGATCCTCAAGGCCGAGCAGTTCCTGCGGCTCGACGCGGAGAGCCCGCTGAACCGGCTCTTCACCGCCAACGCCTGGATCGGCGTCCCCGCTGACTTCTGGTACGCCTCGCTGCACTACCTCGTCACGCCGGCCGTGCTGGTCTGGCTGTTCCGCAGCCACGCGGTCCGCTACCGCGCCGCACGCGCGTGGCTGATGATCTCCACGATGATCGGCCTGATCGGCTTCACGCTGCTTCCGACCTGCCCGCCCCGGCTGCTGAGCAAGGGCCACGGCTTCGTCGACACCATGGCGCAGTACAGCGACTTCGGCTGGTGGGGCGGCGAGGCGAGCGCGCCGCGCGGTCTCGGCGGGATGACGAACCAGTACGCGGCCATGCCCAGCCTGCACGTCGGGTGGGCGCTGTGGTGCGGTGTGATGCTGTGGCGCTGCGGGCGCTCGCCGCTGACCAAGGCGGCCGCCGTCGCCTACCCGCTCATCACGACGCTCGTGGTGATGGGCACCGCCAACCACTACTTCTTCGACGCGCTCGCGGGCTGCGCCGTGATGGGCGTCGGACTGCTCCTGGTGCGGCCCGTGCAGCGGCTCGCGGAGCCGGTGATGGACCGGCTGCGGGAGCGTTTCCTGCCCTCCTCCGCGGCCTCGCCCGCCACAGAGTCCTCATTTGTCGGTGCCGGGTGCCAGACTTCGACGGGTGAGCGAATTCCCCGACAGCGCAAGCAGAGTGCCGCCGCCCCCGGCGCCGAGCCGGGTGCCCGGCCTGCCGACGCAGGCCGCCCCGCCGGAGCGGGGGACGACGAACCGGACTGGGGCATCCCCCGCCCCGGCGAGGTCGAGAGCCTGGGGAAGGCTCACTGAGCTGCGCGGCGCCGACCTGCCCGCGCGGCCGCTGGACGCCCGCGCCCTTGCCGCCCTCGCCGCCAACCCCGGGTGCCGGCGGCGCGCGCTGCTCGACGGCGCGGGGGTGGACAAGACGGCGCTCGCGCAGTCCCTCGGTGCCGCCTCCGGCTTCGGCCAGTCCCAGTTCGCGTTCGTCCGGGGCAACGCCTTCGAGGCGCGGGTCAAGGCCGACGGCGGCGCGGAGCTGCTGCGCCTGACCCACGGCAGCCTCGGCGGGCCCGAGCCGGTGGCGGGCGACGCCGCCGTCCCCGACCTGTCGGCGGCCGGCCCCGAGGGCCGCGCCGCGCGCACCGCCCTCGCCCTGCGCGACGCCACCGCCTCCGGCGGCTGGACCCTGCTCGACCACCCGATGCTGGTCCTGGACGTCGCGGGCACGCCCGCCTTCCTGGAGCCGGACGCGGTCGTGGTCCAGCCGGACGGCACCTGGACGGTCGTCGAGATCAAGTCCTTCCCGATGATCGACGGCTCGGCGGACGCGGCGAAGGTGGGCGCGGCGGCGCGCCAGGCGGCGGTGTATGTGCTGGCCCTGGAGGCGGTGGCCGCGCGCCTTGACCCGGCTCCGAGCGTCCGGCACCAGGTGCTCCTGGTCTGCCCCAAGGACTTCTCGAACCTTCCGACGGCGTCCGCGATCGACGTCCGCAAACAGCTCTCGGTGACCCGCAGGCAGCTGGACCGGCTCACCCGGGTCGAGGACATCGCGGCCGAGCTCCCGGAAGGCACCACCTTCGACGTGCGGCGCTCCACCGCCGAGCTGACCGCGGCGGTCGAGTCGGTCCCGGCGACGTACGCCCCCGAGTGCCTGGCCACCTGCGAGCTGGCCTTCCACTGCCGGGAGCGGGCCCGCGAGCGCGGTGACGTGACGTCGCTCGGCCGGTCGATCCGGGGTGAGCTGGGCGGCCTGACGCGTGTGGACGACGTCCTCGCGGCGGCCGCGGGGACGTCGGGCGACCCGGCGGATCCGACGGTGGCGGCGTTGCGGAGGGCGGCGTCGCTGCGGTCCGAGGCGGTTTCTGGCCGGGGCGCCTTGGGGGGATCCTCTTGCTGAGCCGCGACTCGTTCGGGTGGGGGTTCCGTTCGTCGTCGGCTGACTGTCCTGCCGCTTCGCGGCGGATTTTCCCCACTCGCCCGTCCTATTTTCCGGAAGGGGTTCCGTGTCTCTGATCGACAGTCTTGCTCGGCTCGAAGCCGTTTCCACCGGGCGGGCCCAGGCGCGGGCGACCGTACGGCACCGGCACATCGCGCAGCGGCCCCTCGTCCTCGTGCCGCTCACCACCGCCGGTGAGACGGGGGCGCCGCTGGGCGCCCTCGTCGGGACCGAGCGGACCTCGCCGCGGCTGCTCACCGTCCCGCAGCCGCGCGACCGCGACCTGCGCTTCGCCTTCCTCGCGGAGCTCGCCGAGGTCGTCCTGCCGTACGTGGACTCCTTCGCGCAGGACGTCGAGGCCGCCGAGCGCAACGAGACCGACCCGGAGACCGGCAAGCGCGTCAAGGTCGAGGTCGAACTCTGCGCGGACGCCCCGCAGATCATCGTGCCCAGCCGCGCCGGCATCGAGTTCGTCCGGCTCCTCGGCCGCTCCATGCGCTTTCGCCGCACCGCCGAACAGGGCCCCGACGCGCCCTACCCCGCCCCGGCCCGCGTCCCCCTCCTCGGCCGCTGGCTGACGCACTTCGGCGAGCGCGCCCGGGTGCCCGGCTCGTCGCTGCTCGCCGCCATGACCGAGCTGCTCTCCCGGCACTGGGCCACCGGCCAGTCCAGCCTGGAGGACCAGCACCTCGGCGCCCTGCTCGCCTGGATCGAGGCGCCCGCGGGCACGTCCGGCGCCGAGGCGGCCCTGCGCGCCGAACTCGCCCGCGACCGGGACGGCCAGCTGCTGTGCCCGCCCGCGGGCCCGGCCACCGACCCGGCGTTCGACAACGACCTGCTGGCCCCGGCCATGGAGCGCTACGACCGCGCGCGGACCGCGCTGGCCGCCGCCGAGGACGGCGTCGAGGCGGACGGGCGTCTCGCGCTGCTGACCGCCGCCGAGCGGGAGATCCACGCCCTGGTCGAAAGCAGGACCCGCCCCACCTGGGACGCCGTCTGGCGCGGCCTCGACGCCCTGTGCACGCTCCCCGAGGCGCCGCGCGCCGCCGAGCGGTGGACCCGCGACCGCTGGTCGTTCACCGGCCACCGCGACCGCGTGACGGCCGGCGAACCGCCGCAGCCCCGCGTGGACGACGCGGTCACCGCGGCCAACAAGCTCGCCACCCGCGAGCGCGAACAGGCCCGCCTCGACGCCCAGGAGGCCCTCGACGACCCCCTGGTGATGGCGGGCCGCCGGCTCGCGGGCGAGGCCTTCGCCGGAGAGGTGACGGAGGTCGTGATGGCGTACAACGACGCCAAGAGCCCCCGGCCGCGCCCCCTGGTCACCGTCCGCACCGACGACCGGCCGCACCTCGGCGAGCGCACCAAGGTGTACCGCTCCCTCCAGGGCAAGCCGCAGACCGCGGAGTTCGTGGCGTACGAGGGCGAGGCGGGCGGCGGGACGGTCGTCCTGCGCATCGTCGACAAGATGGGCCGCGGCAAGGAGCCCGAGTCCGGGTCGGTGCCCGCCAAGGGCGACCGGATCTGCTGGACCCTGTTCGAGCACGAGCAGCGCGGCGGCCCCAAGCTGCCCGACCCCGAGGCCACCCCGTGGACGCACGGCGGGCCGCCCGCCGACTCCGCGGACACCGCGGAGCGCCCCGACCCCGTGACCGCGGAGGACACCCTGTGATGCAGCTCGCCCCGCCCGCGGGCGCCTCCTTCGACCCCGGCGCCGAGGCCGCGCGCGCCACCGAGGCGATCCTCCACGACACGCTGCACGGCACCCACCGCGGCGTCGTCGTCGACTCGCCGCCCGGCGCGGGAAAGTCGACGCTGGTGGTCCGCGCGGCCCTCGAACTGGCCGCGGCGGGCCGCCCGTTGATGATCATCGCGCAGACGAACGCGCAGGTGGACGACCTGGTCCTGCGCCTCGCCGAGAAGGACCCGGAACTGCCGGTCGGCCGTCTGCACAGCAGCGACCCCGATCCGTACGACAAGGCCCTCGACGACCTGGAACACGTGCGCAAGTCCACGAAGCCGGGCGACCTGGCCGGTCTCGACGTGGTCATCTCGACGGCCGCGAAGTGGGCGCACGTGAAGGTGGAGCAGCTCGACGCGCCCTGGGGCCACGCCATCGTCGACGAGGCGTACCAGATGCGCTCGGACGCGCTGCTCGCCGTGGCGGGGCTCTTCGAACGGGCGCTGTTCGTGGGCGATCCGGGGCAGCTGGACCCGTTCTCGATCGTCGGCGCGGACCAGTGGGCGGGGCTTTCGTACGACCCGTCGGCGTCCGCGGTGACGACGCTGCTCGCCCACAACCCCGAGCTGCCGCAGCACCGGCTGCCGGTCTCCTGGCGGCTGCCCGCCTCGGCGGCGCCGCTCGTCTCCGACGCGTTCTACCCGTACACGCCGTTCCGCAGCGGTACGGGCCACGGGGACCGGGCGCTGCGCTTCGCGGTGGCGTCGGACGGTTCGGGCCCGGACCGGGTGATCGACGAGGCGGCCGAGTCGGGCTGGGGTCTGCTCGAACTGCCCGCGCGCAACACGCCGCGCACGGATCCCGAGGCGGTCCGCGCGCTGGCCCAGGTCGTCCGCCGTCTGCTGGACCGGGGTGGCGCCGCCACCTCCGAGCGCGGCCCCGACCCCACCCCGCTCACCGCAGACCGCATCGCGGTCGGCACCGCCCACCGCGACCAGGCGGCGGCGGTCCGCGCGGCCCTCGCCGACCTCGGCGTCATGGACGTCACGGTGGACACCGCCAACCGGCTCCAGGGCCGTGAGTACGACGTGACGGTCGTCCTGCACCCGCTCTCCGGCCGGCCGGACGCGACCGCCTTCCACCTGGAGACGGGCCGGCTCTGCGTGCTGACGTCCCGGCACCGGCACGCGTGCATCGTCGTCTGCCGCGCGGGGGTCGGCGCCCTGCTGGACGACCACCCGTCGACGGAACCGGTGCAGCTGGGCGTCACGGTGAAGTTCCCGGACGGCTGGGAGGCGAACCACGCGGTGCTCGCACGGCTGTCGGAGCACCGGGTGCGCTGGCCCCGGTAGGCCCTGCCGGTAAGCCCCGCCCCCTTGTGCCGCAAGGGAGAATGGGAGTCGGCCGGACACCGGAACGGACGGCCGCACCGTACGAGGAGGAACCACCATGGCGGAGCCCGAGCGGCCCCGGAGCGAACAGCGCATGCGACCCGCGCCCCTGCTCTTCGAGCCGGCCGAGGCCACTGCGGACCCCGAGCACTTCTTCGACCTGGAGTCGATGGAGGACCCGCGCGAGCTGCTGGACCGCGCGACCGAGCTGACCCACGCGTTCCGCGCGGCGACGGACCGGTCCATCGAGTTCCAGGCCATCGCGGCCGCCCAGCTCGCCGACCCCCGCCGGTTCGACCGGCTGACGCTCGCGGTGATCGCGGAGCGCGCGGAGTGGACCGAGGACTACGCGAAGAAGATGGTCGAGTTCGGCCGGGACCTGCTGCGGGGCGGCGCCGAGCGCCAGTAGGCCGTGGGCCGCAGGTCGTCTGCGGAGGCCCTGCGCTGGCATATGCCAGGGGGGCAAGGTACCCCACACCACTCCCTGCTGTCCCGGTTTTCGGCAACTCTCGGAGATGACCTCTTCACCCTCGGTACATGTTGCTGTCATGAGCAGTCTCTCCCTCCACACCTCCGTGACCTCCTCCCTCGCCGGGCCCGCCCACGACGCCTGCGCCGTCACCTCCGAAGGGGCCGCCTGGCTCGCCTCGGCGGAGACGTATCCGCGCAGCGCCCTCGCCCTGTGGCGCAGCGAGCCCACCGCCCCCGCCGTGCTCCCCTGCGGCACCGCCTTCGACGTGGTGAGCGTCCCCGCGGTGTTCGGGCGGCGGATGCTGGACCGGTTATGGACCGAGGGGCCCGGCTCCGGGCCGGTCGCCGCCCACCGCGGCCGCGTCCTGCTCTTCACCGCCCCCGGCACCGCCCAGCGGCTGCCCTCCCTCCTGGAGTGGGAGGAGTGGGGCCGCGCCGTCCCCTCCGTGCTCTGCCACGGCACCGGCGACGCGGTCACCGTGCCGCCGCTCGCGGACGGCGCCGGCGCCCCGGGCGAGGCCTGCGGCGACCGCCTCGGATCGCGCTGGCTGGTGGCCCCCGACACCCGTCACCCCTGGCTCCCGGGGCCCGAGATCATCCTCTGGGCCTGCGTCCGGGCGGCACGGGCCGCGGCCTCCTCCGCCGTGCGCATATCGATTTTTCCTGGCGGCGATCAGGATGCTAAGGTCTACGACGTCAGCAGGCGCCGCTAGCTCAGTTGGTTAGAGCAGCTGACTCTTAATCAGCGGGTCCGGGGTTCGAGTCCCTGGCGGCGCACAGACGGTGAGAAGCCCCTCGCGAGAGCGAGGGGCTTCTTGCGTGCCGCCTCCGTACGAGGCGCGTCCGGTGGGCGGGGCACAGGGGTGCGGAGCGTGCGTGGGCGTCTCAGCCCGTCGTGACGTTCACCGTCCAGGCACCGGACGCCGTCCGCCCCGCCACCTCGACGCGGATCTCCTCGCCCGGCACCGTGAAGCTCTCGCCCTCGCGCACCGGGGCGTCGGCCAGCTGCGGGTAGACCGACTCGCCCCAGCAGGACTCGGAGTCCGGATGGGCGTCGACGACCTCGACCGGACCGCCGCCGGACGCCGCCTCGTTGCGCACCCGGTACAGGAGCACCCCCGCCGTACAGGAGGCCTGGTCGTTGCCGAGGGGGCCGCGGGCCTCCAGGGCGAGCGCCGAGCCCCGGCCGGTGCGGATCACGGCGAGCCGGGTGCCGCCCAGCGCGCCGGGCGGCTGCGGCGCCGCCAGCGGGTCCAGGGTGAGCCGCTCCGTCCCCGCCCGCAGACACCGCACCTGGCGCCGTTCCAGCCAGCCCAGCTTCCACTTGTGCCAGCCGAACAGGTCGGGGGCGAGGCCGAACTGGCTGCCCATGACGTCCCAGTCGCCGACGTGGGTGTCCCAGTCGCCCTTGCCGTCGGTGGGGCGGTGGTACAGATCGGGCAGGTCGAAGACGTGGCCCGTCTCGTGGGCCAGGACGTTGCGGTCCGGGGGGTGGCGCTCGAAGACGGTGACGATGCGCCGGATGTCCGTGCCGTCGGCGCGCAGGGGGTGGTCGAGGTTCACCACCTTCGTGGCGTCCGAGTCGACGCCGGGCGCGTCCGGGTCGGCGACGAAGTACACGAGGTCGTACCGCGAGAAGTCCACGTGCGGGTCGGCGGCCGCCATCGCGTCGCGCAGATAGGCGGCGCGGCGCTGGGCGTTCCAGTCGCGCCGTATGGCGTACGAGAGGGAGCCGTGCGGCATCTCGACCCACTCCCGCCGCGGGTGCGGGGCCAGCCTGAACTTGCCGTACGAGGCCCGCTCGAAGAACTGGCTGGTGGCCGGGAAGTAGTCGGCGGTCAGCTCGTCGGGGGTGGTGAGCGGCGGCGAGTCGGGGAAGGAGAGGAACACCATGACCGCGTTCAGCGTCCGCACGGGGCGCGGGTAGGAGGTGTTCCAGGTGTCCAGGCCCTCCGAGTGGTGTGCGGTGGTGCGGCGCAGGGCACACGGCCCGCCGGGCGACTCGGCGATCGCGGGGCCCGCGACCAGAGAGGTGGCGGCCAGGGCGGTCAGGGAGGTGAGCAGGGCGGCGGTGCTGCGCAGACGGGAGTTCCCCCCTCCACGGGTGAGTCCCCAAGGGGGGAGCTGACGCGGCACGTCGACCTCCGGGTGCGGAATGCGGGACATCCCACCCACCTTGTGGTGATTTTTTGACGCTCGCCCTGTTTGTCTGGCCCTTCCGAGTGACGGAGCGGCGAGAGGGCGACACCCCGACCGCTCACGGAACGTCACAAGCGATCGGGTCGCATCGGAACCAGTTCAGGGCCGAGCAGAAACGATCTGCCGACGGCGGTGGGCCCCGCCCTCCCCGGCGGTACGGCTGGAACAGCCCTCTGGCCAGCCTCTATGATCGGCACACTTTCCAGCGCGGGCCCGGTCCCCACACCACCGCCCGCCGAGACCGCCGGCCGACGAGACCTGTTCGAGAACAACCTGCACTGCGGGAGCAAGCGGTGAACGGAACGTCCCAAGGGCCCACCCCCACGACGGTCACAGCACCCGGCCCGGCCCGAGCCGACCTCACGGAGCGTCGCCATACGGAGCGGTCCGACTACCGCGGCGCCTTCGCGGCCGCCCCGTTGCCCCTCGCCGTCATCGACGACGAGGGCCTGGTGCTCAGCGCCAACGACGCGCTCGCCGCCCTCTTCGGCGCGGCCCCCGGCTCGCTCACCGGCAGCGTCGCCGCCGATCTGATCGACCTCTCCTCCGACGCCCGCACCTGGCACGCCTACCGCGAGGTGCTCCGGGGCCGGCAGGCCAGGCTGCGCTGCACCCGGCGCCTGAAGCACCCCGACGGGCACTCGCTCTGGGTGCAGATCACCGTCTCGCCGATGCCGGCGCCCGCGGGGCGGGGCGAGGCCGGGACGGGGCGGGGCGGGAGCGGGACGGTGCTGCTCGCCGCCGCCGACATCAGTGCGCGGCGCGAACTGCAGGCCCGGCTGCGCCATGTGCGGATGCACGACCCGGTGACCCGGCTGCCCAACCGCAACCTCTTCTTCGAGCGGCTCGCCGCCGCGCTGGAGGCGGGCACGTACGACGACACCAGCACCGGGCGGATCGGGCTCTGCTACCTCGACCTCGACGGGTTCAAGGCGGTCAACGACACGCTCGGCCACCGGGTCGGCGACCGGCTGCTCGCCGCCGTCGCGGACCGGCTCACCCGCTGCGCGGACCGGGCCGGTTACGGCAGGACGGGGGCGCCGCTGGTCGCGCGGCTCGGCGGCGACGAGTTCGCGCTGCTCGTCGAGGACTCGACCGGCACGGACCAGCTCACGGATCTCGCCGAGACGACGCTGACGGCGCTGCAGGAGCCGTTCGACCTGTCCGGGCAGCGGCTCTCCGTCTCCGCGTCCATCGGCGTCGTCGAACGGCGCGCGGCCGGCACCACCACGACGGGGCTCATGCAGGCCGCCGACACCACGCTGTACTGGGCGAAGACGGACGGCAAGGCCCGCTGGACGCTGTTCGACCCGGAGCGCAACGCGCACCGCATGACCCGTCAGGCACTGGCCAGTTCACTGCGACCCGCCGTCGAACGCGATGAGTTCGTGCTGGAGTACCAGCCGCTGGTGGGGCTCGACGACGAGGGGCTGCACGGCGTCGAGGCGCTGGTGCGGTGGCAGCATCCGCAGTTCGGCCTGCTGACGCCGAATCGGTTCATCGGACTGGCCGAGGAGGACGGCTCGATCGTGCAGCTCGGCCGGTGGGTGCTGCGCAGTGCCTGCCGGCAGGCGGTGCGGTGGCAGTTGGAGCACCCGGAGCGCGAACCGGTGTTCGTCAGCGTCAATGTGGCGGTGCGTCAGGTGTGGGACTCGGATCTGGTCGCGGACGTCGCGGAGATCCTCGCCGAGACGGGGCTGCCGGCGCGGCTGCTGCAACTGGAGCTCACCGAGTCCGCGGTCATGGGGTCGGCGGGGCGCCCGTTGCAGGCGTTGCAGGCGCTGAGCGACATGGGGGTGCGGATCGCCATCGACGACTTCGGCACGGGGTACTCGAACCTGGCGTACCTGAGCCGGCTTCCGGTCTCCGTCCTGAAGCTGGACGGGTCGTTCGTCCGGGGCTTCCAGTACGAGGAGGGCGAGACGCACACGAACCCCGCCGACGAGGTGATCGTCGAGGCGATGGTGCAGCTCGCGCACCGGCTGGGGCTCACGGTGACGGCCGAGTGCGTGGAGACTGCGTCTCAGGCCGAGCGGTTGCGGAGGATCGGGTGCGATACGGGGCAGGGGTGGCTGTACTCGCGCCCCGTCGCGCCGGATCGTATCTCCGCGCTCCTCAGCTCCCGCTAGGGGTGACGGTACGGGGCGTCTGCCGGGTGCCGCATGCTCGCGGCTGCGGGCCCGCGCTGGTTGCTCGCGCAGTTCCCCGCGCCCCTTACGGGGCGCACCCAGCACCTCATCAGCACCGGTCAGCCCCGGCAGGGACGCGAGGAACTGCGCGACCAGCCACGACCGGGCCGCACCCGGCACCCAAGCAGCACCCCGCAGACGTGACTGCCGACCACGGTCCACCCGCGGCCGCCGGTCCACCTGGGCCGCTCGCGCAGTTCCCCGCGCCCCTTACGGGGCCCACCCAGCACCTCATCGGCGCCGGTCAGCCCCGACAGGGACGCGAGGAACTGCGCGACCAGCCACGACCGGGCCGCACCCGGCACCCAAGCAGCACCCCGCAGACGTGACTGCCGACCACGGTCCACCCGC
>NZ_JBVIYQ010000001.1:762611-946938 GCF_055592445.1 Streptomyces sp. NPDC041122
CGCGGCCGCCGGTCCACCTGGGCCGCTCGCGCAGTTCCCCGCGCCCCTTACGGGGCGCACCCGGCACCGTTGACGTCAAGGGGCGCGAGGAACTGCGCGGGCAGAGGGTGCCGCCCCGCGCAGGGGCCCGCGTCAGGCCGAAGGCAACCCGTACTCGTTCGCGATGAGTTCGTACGAGCGCAGGCGGACCTCGCCCCCGTGGGCGTTGGCCGTGAGCATCAGTTCGTCCGCGCCCGTGCGCTTGGCCAGGTCGTCGAGGCCCGTGCGGACCTGGTCGGGGGTGCCGTGGATGACGTTGGAGTTCCAGCTCGTGATGAACTCCCGTTCCATCTCCGAGAATTCGTGGGCCGCCGCCTCCTCGGGTGTGGGGACCAGGCCGGGGCGGCCCGTGCGCAGGCGGACCATGTTCAGGGCCGCGGCCATGACCTGGCGGCGGGCCTCGTTCTCGTCCTCGGTCGCCAGCGCCGAGACGCCGATGAGCGCGTAGGGGGCGTCGAGGACCGCGGAGGGCCGGAACGACTCGCGGTAGAGGTCGAGCGCCGGGATCGTGTTCTGCGCGGAGAAGTGGTGCGCGAAGGCGAACGGCAGCCCGAGCGTCCCGGCGAGCCGCGCGCTGAAGCCGGAGGAGCCGAGCAGCCAGAGCGGCGGGCGGTGCGGGGACTGCACGCCGCCGGGGGAAGTCGACTGGACGGGGCCGGGGACGGCATGGATGCGGCGGTAGGGGTGTCCGTCGGGGAAGTCGTCGTCCAGGAAGCGGGTGAGCTCGGCGAGTTGCTGCGGGAAGTCGTCGGCGCCCTCGTTCAGGCGGTCCGTGCGCCGCAGCGCGGCGGCCGTCGCGCCGTCCGTGCCCGGCGCGCGGCCGAGGCCCAGGTCGACGCGGCCCGGCGCCATCGCCTCCAGCGTGCCGAACTGCTCGGCGATGACGAGCGGCGCGTGGTTGGGCAGCATGACCCCGCCCGAGCCGAGCCGGATGCGGCCGGTGTGCGCGGCGAGGTGGGCGAGGATCACGGCCGGCGAGGAGGAGGCGACACCGGGCATGGAGTGGTGCTCGGCGACCCAGTAGCGGTGGTAACCGCGGGCCTCGGCCAGCTTGGCGATGTCGACGCTGGTGCGCAGGGCGTCGGTGGCGGTGCGCCCCGCGCCGACGGTCACCAGGTCGAGCACGGACAGCGGCACCGGCGCGCTGCCGTGCCGCTCGCCGCGGATGCCGTCGTCGTCCGGCCGCGCCCCGCGGTCGTCACGGATGCCGTCGCCGGTCGGGTCCACTGTCACTGGGGGTGCCTCCTGCACTGCGTACGTACGTCACGTAGGTCTGGACGGCACAACAGGAGGGTCACTCCGTTTTATTCCCCGCACGTCGGCGCGGGCGTCCGCGCCCATTCCCCCCACCGGGGCGCCCCCGCCCGGATACCGTGCCGACCATGGCTGATCCGCTGAAGACCCTCGTCGACGGAGTCGAGGTCGAGGTGCCCAACACCCTCCCGGACATCCGCGCCGCCCTGCCCGAGGAGCGGCGCGCCGAGTTCGACCGGGCCATCAACGCGGCCGGGGTCGACGAGATCCACGCCGTGATGCGGCACTGGATGCTGGAGGCCGTGCCCGACCCCGCCGCGGAGGCCCGGCTCGTCCGGCTGGCCTCCGACGAGGCCGAGAGGCGGGGCACCGCGTGAGCCCCCGCCACCGCCGGGCCCACCGTGTCACCTACGCGCCGCCCGCCGACGACACCCTCGCCAAGATGGGCGACGCCGACGCCTTCCGCGCCACGCTCGCCCGCACCCTCGGCCGGGATCCCTACGGCCACGGCTCCACACCCGTACGGGACGACCCCGACCGCAGGGAGGCGACGGTCGAGGGCGCCATCGTCCTCTACTACGTCTCCGGGTCGGTGCAGACGTTAACGGTGGTGAGGCTGATCCTCAGCCCTTGACCTGGACCAGCGGCTCCTTCGTGAAGAGGTGTCCGAGCTCCGGCGCGTTCACCCTGCGCCGGGCCAGCCGCAGCGCCTCCCACACCGAGACCTGATTGGCCGTCAGGACCGGCTTGCCGAGCTCCGCCTCCAGCTCCGTGACGTACGCCGCCGTGTGCAGCGCGGTGTCCGGCAGGAGCAGCGCCTGGGCGTCCGGGTGGTCGCCGTCGCGGGCCAGCGCGAAGACCTCGTCGCGGCCCCACGTGCCGACCTCCGCCGCCGTGATGACACCGCTGCCGCGCGCCTGGACGACCTCCGCGCCGGAGTCCTTCAGGAAGGACGCGAAGAGCCCGGCCACGTCCTCCGGATACGTCGCCGCGACCGCGACCCGGGCCGCGCCCACCTCGCGCACCGCGTGGGCGAAGGCGAACGACGTCGAGGAGGCGGGCAGACCCGCCGCCATCGCCAGCTTGCGCACCTGGTCGTGCGCGCCGTCCCAGCCGAAGACGAAGCTGGCGCTGGTGCACGCCCACACCACCGCCTCCGCGCCGGAGAGCCGCAGCTCCTCGACGCCCGCGGTGAGCCGGGCGTCCGATCCCATCTCCAGGAGCGCGTCGACCCGGTGCGCGTCCTCGCCGATGTCCGTGTGGACGACCTGCAGCCGGACATCGCTGCCGAGCATCTGCTCCATGCGGGGGTAGTCGTCCTCGGCCGAGTGCCCCGGGTAGAGAAATCCGAGTGCCGTCACGTCCAGCCTCCTCCTTCTGCGGGTGGTACTTCGGGCAGGCCCTGCCCCTGGGGTGGGGCCGGCGGGGCGAGCGGGCTCGCGCCCGGCCGCGCCGTCGGATCGATCAGTGCCTGATAGGGCCCTACCGCACGCGTACCCAGCCGACGCAGTGCGGACCACATCGTCACCTGGTTCGCGGAGATCACCGGCATCCGCAGCTCCGCCTCCAGTTGCGGGATGACGTCGTACGTCGGGAGGTTCGTACAGCTGATGAAGAGGGCGTCGCAGCCGCCGGCACTGCCCTGGAGGGCGCGGCGCGCCATGTCCGCCACGTCCCGGTAGGGCACCTTCCAGATGTGCCGGGTGAGCCCCAGATAGGCGCGGGCCGAGACGCGGACGTGCGCCTCGGCGAGGTACTCCTCCAGGGACTGGGTCACCGACCAGGTGTAGGGCGTGACGAGCGCGATGCGGCGTGCGCCCAGCTCGTCGAGGGCTTCCAGGAGCGCGCCCGAGGTGGTCACCGAGGCGACCGCGCCCTCGCGTGTCATCGCCTCGCACATCGCGCGCTCCCCCGCGATGCCGCCGACGAAACTGCCCGATGTGCAGGCGTACGCGAGGACTTCGGGCTCCGCGGCGGTCAGTGCGCGGACCGCCTCCGCGAGGGTCTCGTGCTCGCTGACCAGGCGGGCCAGGTCGAGGCTGACCTCGACGGGCACATAGGGGGTGCGGGTCAGATGGAGGGAGATCTCGTCCGGGATCCACCGCCACAGTTCACGGTCGAGGACGAAGTCGAAAGGGGCAACGACACCTACACCTCGTTGAGGGTGCGGTCCGCCGAGGAAAGAGACGTCCATGAACAGTCCCCAAGTTCGTGCGTGCATTCAGGGACCGGCCGGGGGCCGGGACGAGCGAAGCCGGCGACGCGCCGGGACGGCGGGACGGGGATGCTGCGCGGCGTACCGCACAGAGAGTGGGAGCGGCTGCACGGAGAGTACTGGTTCGGTGCGCTGCCGGTACAGCAGTGCCTCTGTTGACGAAGGTAGGTTCGGGTGCGAGCGTGGTCAATCCGCACATCTCAGACGGCTGAAGTCGTGTCTGTGTCACGCCGGAGCCGTACCTCCGACAGGGAAGCGGAACCTCATTGCGAAACGGTTTCCCCTCGATGTCCGATACGACCGTCCTCGTCCTTGACGCCCCGTCACCGGCGCCTCCCCCGCGCCTCGGTGGACTGACCGGCCGGGCCCGGATCCTGCACGCGGACGAGGCCAGCCTGGCGGAGCGGCTGCCGCTCGCCGACGTGTTGCTGGTGTGGGACTTCCAGTCGGACGCGGTGCGCCGCGCCTGGCCGGGCGCGGGGGCGAGACCCCGCTGGGTGCACACCGCGAGCGCCGGCGTGGACCATCTGATGTGTCCCGAACTCGCCGCGTCCGACACGGTGGTGACCAACGCGCGCGGCGTCTTCGACCAGCCCATCGCGGAGTACGTGGCGGCCCTGGTGCTCGCCCTCGGCAAGGACCTGCCGCGCACCCTGGAGCTGCAGCGCGAGCACACCTGGCGCCACCGAGAGTCGCAGCGGATCGCCGGCACGCGCGCGTGCGTGGTGGGTTCGGGTCCGATCGGCCGGGCGATCGCGCGCACGCTGGAGGCGCTCGGCATCACCACCGCGCTGGTGGGACGCACCGAGCGCCCCGGTCTGCACGGACCCGGCGACCTCGATCCGCTGCTCGCCCGCGCCGACTGGGTGGTGTGCGCGGCGCCGCTCACGGACGACACCCGCGGCATGTTCGACGCCCGGCGCTTCGGCCTCATGCAGCCGTCGGCGCGGTTCATCAACATCGGGCGCGGCCCGCTCGTGGTCGAGGACGACCTGCTGGACGCCCTGTCCGAGCGGTCGATCGCGGGCGCCGCGCTCGACGTCTTCGAGCGGGAGCCGCTGCCCGCGGACAGCCCGCTGTGGACCGCTCCCGGCCTGCTGGTCTCCCCGCACATGAGCGGTGACACGATCGGCTGGCGTGACGAACTGGGCCGCCAGTTCGTCGAGTTGTACGCGGCGTGGGAGGCCGGACGGCCGCTGGCGAACGTGGTCGACAAGGAACGCGGATACGTCCCCGGACACTGACCCGGACACTGAGGAGCGTGCATGACCGAGCTCACGGATCTCACCGCAGTACAACTCGTCGACGGTTACCGCAAGGGTGAATTCAGCCCGGTCGACGCGGTCGGTGCCGCGCTGCGCCGGGCCGAGGAGACCCAGCCGGCGGTGAACGCGTTCGTGCGGATCGAGCCGGAGAGCGCTCTGGCACAGGCCGAGGCCAGTGCGGAGCGGTGGCGGCGGGGTGCGCCGCAGGGGCTCGTGGACGGCGTTCCGACCACGGTGAAGGATCTCCTCCTGCTGCGCGGCGGGCCCACCCTGCGCGGGTCGCGGACCGTGCGCCCCGAGGGGAAGTGGAACGAGGACGCGCCGTCGGTCGCCCGGCTGCGCGAGCACGGCGCGGTGTTCATCGGCCGCACCACGACGCCGGAGTTCGGGTGGAAGGGCGTCACGGACGGTCCGCAGAGCGGGATCACCCGCAATCCGTACGACACGGCACGCACGTCGGGCGGCTCCAGCGGCGGCAGCGCGGTGGCCGTGGCGGTCGGCGCCGGCCCGCTCTCGCTCGGCACGGACGGCGGCGGCTCGGTGCGGATCCCGGCGTCGTTCTGCGGGATCTTCGGGATGAAGCCGACGTACGGGCGCGTGCCGCTGTATCCGGCAAGCCCGTTCGGGACGCTCTCCCATGTGGGCCCGATGACGCGGGACGCGGCGGACGCGGCGCTGATGATGGAGGTGATCACCGGGCCCGATCCGCGCGACTGGTCCCAACTGGGCGCGGTGGCAGGGAGTTTCCGGGCCGGCCTGGACGGCGGGGTGCGCGGGCTGCGCATCGCCTACTCGCCCTCGCTGGGCGGCCAGGTCGCGGTGCGTCCCGCGGTCGCGGCGGCGGTGCGGCGGGCGGTGGAGTCACTGGCGGAGCAGGGCGCGTACGTGGAGGAGGCCGACCCCGACTTCTCCGACCCTGTGGAGGCCTTCCACACCCTGTGGTTCAGCGGGGCGGCGCGGGTGGTGCAGCATCTGTCCGCCGCGCAGCGGGCGTTGCTCGACCCGGGGCTGCGCGAGGTCTGCGGGCAGGGCGCGCGGTACAGCGCGCTGGACTACCTGGCGGCCGTCGACGTCCGGACGGACCTCGGGCGCCGCATGGGCCACTTCCACTCGACGTACGACCTGCTGGTCACGCCGACGCTGCCGATCACCGCGTTCGCGGCGGGCGCCGAGGTGCCGCGCGGCTCGGGGCACCGGCGGTGGACGGGGTGGACCCCGTTCACGTACCCCTTCAACCTCACCCAGCAGCCCGCCGCGACGGTTCCCTGCGGGACCGACGGCGACGGCCTGCCGATCGGGGTGCAGATCGTGGGCGCGCGCCACGCGGACACGGTGGTGCTGCGTGCGGCGCACGCGTTGTACGAGGCGGGGGCCGGAGGCGTCGCGCCGCCCTCCGTGGCTTAGGCACCCGGGGGCTTCACCCCCGGACCCCCGGTCCTCGATCGCCGGACGGCTTCACTTCCGCCGGAACGTCAGCGTCTCCCCCTGTGCGCCCGCGCGCCACAGGTCGTTGCAGGCCTCGGCCATCCGGTCGAGGCCTTCGACGATCTGGCCCCAGACGATGCCGGGGACCCAGCCCACGTCGCCGTTGAGGAGCAGATTGTTCCGTTCGTAGAAGAGGGCGAGGTCCACGACCGTGGTGCCCGCCTTCACGTCGGCCTCCGCCTCGTATCCGTACGCCTGGGTGCCCAGTTCCGTACCGGAGAAGGAGAAATAGCAGAGGTCGCCCGGAATGGGAGTGACGGTGGGGTTCTCCAGGGGTGGCTCCCGGTCCGCGAAGGCCGGGAAAAGGGCATAGATCTCGTTGCGCGCGTACTTCGCGTGATAGACGTCCGAGCCGAGCGGCAGCGCCTCCCACACCGCCGCGCAGGTCACCGGCGCCCGGTCGTCGAGCAGCTTTGCCGTGCACTGAACTCCCCGCTTGGCGAGGGAGACTTCGATGAATCGGTCTGCCATGCGTCCCATGCTCCTCCCTGGGTCAAGACCACAACGATTGCATCAGGGGCCGGAATTCATCGGCATATGTTGCTTCGAGTCGGGTAGCCGCGCGCCCATGGCTCCACCACTTGGGAACGACGAGGGATTCATAGGCAGAGCGGTCCGCCGCCGCAGCCTGCTCACCGGAGCGGGCGGGGCGGCACTGGGCGCTCTCGGGGTCTCGGCATGCAGCCGGGTCCCCGACGAGGGGAAGGTCGAGGGGGGCGATCTGCTGGACCGGCTGCGCGACAGCGGCACGGTCAGGATCGGTGTCGCGGGCGAGGTCCCGTTCGGATACATCGACGAGAACGGCGAGGTCACCGGCGAGGCACCGGCGATCGCCAAGGTCATCTTCCCCCGCCTCGGCGTACCCGAGGTCAAGGCGGTGCCCACCAAGTTCGGCGCGCTGATCCCCGGCCTCACGCAGGCCCGGCAGTTCGACGTGGTCTCCGCGGGCATGTACATCAACCCGACCCGCTGCGCGCAGGTGCTCTTCTCCGACCCCGACTACCTCATGCTCGACTCCTTCATCGTGAGGAAGGGCAATCCGCACGGGATCAAGAGATACGAGGACATCGCCAAGAAGGGCCTGAAGCTGGCGAGCGGCACCGCCTACGCGGAGATCGACTACGCCAAGGCGGCCGGCGTGAAGTCCGTCCTCGTCCTGCCCGACCAGGTGGCCGGGCTCGACGCCGTGGCCCAGGGCCGCGTCGACGCCTTCGCCGGCACCAACGTCACCGTACGCACGGTGATCAAGAAGAACCCGCGGGTCGAGGCGACCGAGCCCTTCCAGCCGGTCGTCGACGGCGAACCGGCCTACGGCGCGGGCGGTTTCGCCTTCCGGCTCTCCGAGAAGAACCTCAGGGACGCCTTCAACAAGGAGCTGCACAAGCTCAAGGAGAGCGGCGAACTCCTGCGCATCGTCAAGCCGTTCGGCTTCACGGAGGCGGAGATGACCGACCTGACCGTGCGGAAGCTGTGCCCACCGGCGAAGGGGTCCTCCTCATGATGTCGTCGGAGTTCCTCACGAACTGGTTCCTGCCCGGTGTCTGGATCACCGTCCAGGTCACCTTCCTCAGCGCCGCCCTCGCCTTCGTGATCGCCTTCCCGATCGGCGTGCTGCGCACCAGCCGGCTGTGGATCGTGCGCTTCCTCGCCGGCGCCTACTTCGAGATCTTCCGCAGCACCTCGTCGCTGGTCTTCATGTTCTGGATCGCGTTCACGGTGCCGCCGGTCTTCAACATCAGCTTCCAGCCGATGTTCGCGGGCATCCTCGCGCTCGGCATCACCTACGGCGCGTACGCCTCCGAGATCGTGCGCGGCGCGCTCGCCGCGGTGCCGGTCGCGCAGCGCGAGGCGGGCATCGCCCTGAACTTCACCCCGGCGCAGCGGCTGCGCCGCATCGAACTCCCGCAGGCCTGGCCGGAGATGATCCCGCCGTTCAACAACCTGCTCATCGAACTGCTCAAGGGCACCTCGCTGGTCTCGCTCATCGCGGTGGCCGACATGACCTTCGCCGGTGACCTGCTGCGCCTCGTGAAGAACGAGAGCGCGCCGATCTACACCCTGCTGCTCGCCCTGTACTTCGTCTTCGCGTTCGTCCTCACCCGCGCCATGCGGATCCTGGAGCGGCACGCCAAGAAGCGGGTCGGGCAGGCGCCGGAGAAGACGGGCCTGTTCGGCGGGTTGCGCTCCAAGTCCTCGATCGACGTCATCACGGGTGCGGGGGCCGCCAAGTGAACTGGAACTGGTCGCACGTCGACGACTTCATGCCGCTCTTCTGGGACGGCCTGGAGCTCACTCTCAAGGCGCTGCTCTTCGGCACCCTGATCGCCTTCTCGCTCGGCCTGGTCTGGGCGGTCGCCCAGCGCTCCGAGAAGAAGTGGATCCGCTGGCCGGTCACGGTGGTCACCGAGTTCATCCGCAACACCCCGCTCCTGGTGCAGCTGTTCTTCCTGTTTTACGTGGTGCCGGAGTGGGGCCCCTCGATGTCCCCGCTCACCACGGGCATCGTCGGACTCGGGCTGCACTACTCGACGTACACCTCGGAGGTCTACCGCGCCGGGATCGACGGCGTGCCGGCCGGCCAGTGGGAGGCGGCGACCGCGCTCAGCCTCTCCAAGCGCCGCACCTGGACGTCCGTGATCCTGCCGCAGGCGGTGCGCCGGGTGATCCCCGCCCTCGGCAACTACGTGATCGTCATGCTGAAGGAGTCGCCGCAGATGGCGGCCATCGGCGCGCTCGACATGCTGGGCCAGGCCCAGGGCTACAGCCAGACGACCTTCACCTACGAGGCGATCAGCGTGGTCGGTGTCGCCTTCATCGTCATCGCCTACCCGGCCTCTCTTCTTCTGCGAGTTTTGGAGCGTCGCCTTGTCCGCTGACAGCAGCACTTCCCAGGAAACCACCAACCCCGCCGTCGACGGCAGCGAGCTGATCCGCTTCGACAAGGTCGTCAAGCGCTACGGCTCGAACACGGTCCTCGACGAGCTGGACTTCTCGGTCGCCTCCGGCAAGCACGTGACGCTGATCGGCCCCTCCGGCTCCGGCAAGACGACGATCCTGCGCCTGCTCATGACGCTGGTGAAGCCGGAGCAGGGCACGATCAAGGTGGGCGGCAGATACCTCACCCACGAGGAGAAGAACGGCAAGCTCGTCCCGGCCGGCGAGAAGCACGTCCGCGAGGTCCGCAAGAACATCGGGATGGTGTTCCAGCAGTTCAACCTCTTCCCGAACATGAAGGTGCTCAGAAACATCACCGAGGCCCCCGTCTCCGTCCTCGGCATGTCCAAGGACGAGGCCGACGTGCGCGCCCGCGAGCTGCTCGACCTGGTCGGGCTCGGCGACCGCTGCGACGCGTACCCGACCCAGCTCTCCGGCGGCCAGCAGCAGCGCGTCGCCATCGCCCGCGCCCTGGCGATGCGCCCGCAGGTGCTGCTGCTCGACGAGGTGACGTCGGCGCTCGACCCGGAGCTGGTGGCGGGCGTCCTCGACGTGCTCCGCGACATCGCGCACACCACCGACATCACCATGCTGTGCGTGACCCACGAGATGAACTTCGCCCGGGACATCTCGGACCAGGTGCTCATGTTCGACTCGGGCCGCGTCATCGAGTCCGGGTCCCCGGAGAAGATCTTCACGGAGCCCGAGCACGAGCGGACCCGGGAGTTCCTGAGCGCGGTGCTCTGACCGCGCTCCGGGCCGTGCCCCGGGCGAACCGCCCGGGGCACGGCCCGGATCCTGACGGGCAATGACCTGGGCATATGCCAGCGCGAGGCGTTCCCGCCGGTGCGGCGGGTGCGGGCCGCCAATATCGTCAACCCACGCTCCAAATGCGCCACTTGGCCGCTATCGTGGAACGGAGTCCAGCTGTCCGGAACCGTTCCACGCAGGGGGATGCCGTGGCGTTGCAGCACGAGGCGACCACCCCGCACCGCTCCGTCCAGAGCGCCCTGCGGGTGCTGGAGACGGTCGCCCGGCACGGCACCGGAGTGACCGCCGCCCGGATCTCCCGCGACACCGGACTGCCCGCCGACCGGCTCACCCCGCTCCTGCACATGCTGCGCGAGGAGGGATACGTCGAGCAGCTCGCCGACGACCCCTCCGGGGCGTACGTGACCGGCGAGACCCTCGGCCGCCTCGGCTCGGCCCACCAGCACGCCGAGGCGCTGCGCGAGCAGCTCCAGCGCACCCTGGACGGGCTGCGCGACTCCATCGGCGCCGCGGTCTACATCAGCCGGTACGTGGACGGCGAGGTCCGCGTCACCGACTTCGCGGCCGGACCCGGCACCCCGGCGGTCAACGAGTGGGTGGACTTCCGCTCCTCCGCCCACGCCAGCGCGGTCGGCAAGAGCCTGCTCACCCAGCTCGACGTCGACGGCCGCAGGGACCACCTCTCCCGGCACAAGATGGCGCGGCTCACCTCCCGGACGATCACGAACGAACGGGTCCTCCTGAACCGGCTCGCCGCGCAGCCCGCGACGGTGCCGGTCCTCGACCTCCAGGAGTACGCGGTCGGCACGGTGTGCGCGGCGGTGCCGATCACCGCGGGGTCCGCGGTGGGGTGCCTCGCCCTGTCCCTGCCGGTGGAGCACGCGCACCGGCTGCGGGAGGCCGCGGACACCCTGAACCGCGGGGCGGCGCCGGTGCTGCTGTCGCTCGCGATCTGAGGCGGGGGCGCCGGTACGCCGAAAGGGCGCCCCCGGAGACCGGGAACGCCCTTTCGGCATTCGCAAGTGCGCCGCCAGGGACTCGAACCCCGGACCCGCTGATTAAGAGTCAGCTGCTCTAACCAACTGAGCTAGCGGCGCCTGCTGACTCGTTAATACTACCTGGCCCCGAGGGGTGCTCCTGACCAGCCGCCGACCGGCCCCCGCCGAGCTGCGGTAAACCGCACCCCTTCTCGACGGCAACCCGCATACCGCCGCTGACCTGCGCTTTCTACCGTGAGATGCATGGACCTCACGACTCTCGCCCTCCCCCAGGAACCCGCGGGCGGCATCGCGGGCTGGGCCGCCGGCCTCGTCGACGTGCTGGGCGGCCCGGGCGCCGGGCTCGCCATCGCCCTGGAGAACCTCTTCCCGCCGCTGCCCAGCGAGGTGATCCTGCCGCTCACCGGCTTCGCCGCCGGTCAGGGCGTGATCAGTCTGTTCTCCGCGCTGTTCTGGACGACGCTCGGCTCGGTGGCCGGCGCCGCCGTCCTCTACGGGATCGGCGTCCTCTTCGGGCGCGAGCGCATGCACGCCCTGTGGGCGAGGCTGCCGCTGGTCAAGGCGGCCGACCTGGAACGGACCGAGGCGTGGTTCGCGCGGCACGGCACCAAGGCGGTGCTCCTGGGCCGGATGGTGCCGGTCTTCCGCAGCCTGATCTCCGTACCGGCCGGCGTGGAGCGCATGCGGCTGCCGCTCTTCCTCGCCCTGACCACCGCGGGCAGCCTGGTCTGGAACTCCGTCCTCGTCCTTGCGGGCTACTGGCTGGGCGATCAGTGGGGTGCGGTCGAGACATACGTGGGGCTCCTCTCCAAGGCCGTCCTCGTCCTCGCCGCCGGGGCGATCGCGGTGTACGTGGCGGTACGGGTGCGCTCCCGGAAGACATCCCGGGACGGGGCCGGGGCGGGAGCCCGGCACCGTCGTGCCGAATAGGGCTCGGCTAGTGTCGGACGGCGTGAAGGAGCCCGTGGCCGCCCCGTTTCTGCTCAGGGTCTCCGGCGTACTCGTCGGCTGCCTCACCGCCCTGCTCGGCCTGGTGTACTTCGCCGCGGCCGGCGCGACCCTCGGCGCCTTCCTGCTCTGGCCGCGCACCCGCCGCCGCGCCCACGCGCTGCTCGCCGCGGGCGCCCGCGGGCTGACCGCCCTCGAACGGCGCCGCCGCTCCCTCTTCTTCCGCGACACCTTCCCCGAGCACCGGGCCGACGACGCCCGGATCCTGCGCTACCTCGCGGCCCGTACGTACTCCGGGCTGCTCTGCGCCGTCGTGGTCGCCCTGGTCGACTTCGGCGCGGTCCTCGCCGGGATCTTCGCCGTGTCACTCCCGCACACCTCGATGACCTGGGCCGACCTGGCCGGCCAGGTCGTCCTCGGCGGCACCCTGCTCTTCCTCGCCGTCCAGGGGCTGCGCGCACTGACCGACCAGGACGCCCGCCTCGCCCGCGCGTGCTTCGGCCCCTCCGAGCAGGAGCTGCTGCGGCGGCGCATCGACGAACTGGCCACCAGCCGGGCCGCGGTGGTGCGCGCGGTCGACGTGGAGCGGCGCCGGGTCGAGCGCGATCTGCACGACGGCGTCCAGCAGCGGCTCGTCGCCCTCGCCATGCTGCTCGGCCGGGCTCGCCGCGGCCGCACCCCGGAGCGGGCGGACGCGCTCCTCGAACAGGCCCACAAGGAGGCCCAGGAGGTCCTCACCGAACTGCGCGAGGTGGCCTGGCGGGTCTACCCCAGCGCCCTCGACAGCCTGGGCCTGCGCGAGGCGCTCGGCGGGGTGTCGGAGCGGTGCGCGCTCCCCGTGCGCATGGAGTACGACGTGCCGGACACCGGGCCGCTGCCCTCGCCGGTCGAGACCGCCGCGTACTTCGTGGTCTCGGAGGCCGTGACCAACGCCGCCAAGCACGCGGCGGCCGACGAGGTCTTCGTCCGGGTGCGCGGGACCGGCACCACGCTCACCGTCCTCGTCCGCGACAGCGGCACCGGCGGCGCGGACCCGGCGGGCAGCGGACTGACCGGACTGCGCAGCCGGGTCGCCGCGCTCGACGGCACCCTGCGCGTCGACAGCCCCCTCGGGGGACCCACCACGATCACCGCGGAGCTGCCGTGCGCGTAATCCTCGCCGAGGACTCGACCCTGCTGCGGGAGGGCCTCGTCCGGCTGCTCGCCGAGGAGGGCCACGAGGTCCTCGCCGCCGTGGGCGACGGCGACGCCCTGCTGCGCGCGGTCGAGGCGCACGCCCCCGGCGTCGACGTCGTCGTCACCGACATCCGCATGCCGCCGGACCACACGGACGACGGCCTGCGGGCCGCGGTGCGGATCCGCGCGCTGCGCCCGGAGATCGGCGTGGTCGTCCTCTCCCAGTACGTGGAGCGCAACTACGCGGCGCAGCTGCTCACTTCGAGCGCCGAGCGGGTCGGCTACCTCCTCAAGGACCGGGTGGCGCAGGTCGAGGAGTTCCTCGACGCGCTGGAGCGGGTGCACGCGGGCGGTGCGGCCATCGACCCCGAGGTCGTACGGCAGTTGCTCATCCGCACCACGCACGCCGACCCGCTGACCCGGCTCACGCCGCGGGAGCGGACGGTCCTGGAAGCGCTGGCGGAGGGGCACACCAACGCGGCCATCGGGGAGAAGCTGCACATCTCGCTGAGCGCGGTCGAGAAGAACCTCAACGCGATCTTCGACAAGCTCGGACTCTCCCGGACCACGGGCTACAGCCGGCGGATGCTGGCGGTGCTGCGGTATCTGGAGTCGTGAGCGCGGGGTGCCTGAGGTGGGTTATGGCGGTGGGGTTATGGCGGTGGGTCATGGCGGGGTGCCCGAGGTGGGTCAGGAAAGGACGAAGCCGTCCATGACGAGTGCGGCGGCCAGGCCCGCGGCCAGCAGATAGCTGCCGAGCCGGGTACGGCCGCGGCGGCTCAGCTCGATCACCACGCCGCAGAGGATGAGCAGCAGGCCGTAGACGCCGACGACGAGGACGGAGGAGCGGCTGGCCAGGCGCAGCGCGAGCACGACGGCCGCCGCGGCCATCAGGAGCGAGGCCGCGGCGATGCGGGCCCTGCGGGCGCGGGCGGCCGGGGTGGGGGCGGGGGCCTCGTCGGTGCCGGCCGGGGCGGCGGGCTCATCGGTGAGGGTGGGGGCCGGGGTCTCGTCCGGGGCGGCGGGTGTTCCGGGGTGTTCGGGCGCGCTCATGGGTCTGGATCGTAATAGGTCAGGCGAGCGGTTTTACCGACTTGTGTTCCTTCCGCACGGGTTCCTCACGCGCGTGGGTCCGGTGGCGTGGCCGGCCTCACGCCCGGAGATACGCGAGGACCGCGAGGACCCTGCGGTGTGTCCCGTCCTTCTGCGGCAGACCCAGTTTCCCGAGGATGTTGCCGATGTGCTTGCCCACGGCCGCCTCGGAGACGACGAGTTCGGCGGCGATCGCCGCGTTCGACTTCCCCTCGGCGACGAGGCCGAGCACCTCGCGCTCCCGCGGGGTCAGCCGCTCCAGCGGGTCGCGGCGACGGCGCAGCAACTGCCGTACGACCTCCGGGTCGACGACCGTTCCGCCCTCCGCGACCTGCGTGAGGCCCGCGATGAACTGCTCGACCTGGCCGACGCGGTCCTTGAGCAGATACCCCACGCCGGTGCCGTCGCCGGAGTCCAACAGCTCGGCGGCGTAGGACCGTTGGACGTACTGGCTCAGCACGAGGACGGGCAGCGCGGGCCGTTGCTCCCTGAGCTCCACCGCCGCGCGCAGACCCTCGTCGTGGAAGCTCGGAGGCATCCGTACGTCGGTCACCACGATGTCCGGCTCGTACGCGGACACGGCGTGCCGCAGCGCGTCCGCGTCGCCCACCGCCGCGACCGTCTCGTGTCCGAACCTGCCGAGCACCGCGACGAGTCCCTCGCGCAACAGCACGCTGTCCTCGGCGAGGACGACTCTCAACTTGGCGCCGGGCAAGGGGACTCCACGGGGATCTCCACCGACACGGTGGTCGGGCCGCCCTGCGGGCTGGCGAGCGTCAGTGTGCCATCGAGGACGGCGAGGCGGTCGGCGAGGCCCGTCAGACCCGTGCCGCGCACGGGGTCGGCGCCGCCGCGGCCGTCGTCGTGGACCTCGATGCGGAGGACTCCGTCGGCGGCGGTGTGGGTGGTGGCCTGGGCGGTGGTGTGGGTGGCGGTGGTGTGGGTGGCGGTGGTGTGGGTGGCGGTGGTGTGGGTGGCGGTGGTGTGGGTGGCGGTGGTGTGGGTGGCGGTGGTGTGGATGACGGTGACGCGGGCTTGGGTGGCGGCGCTGTGTTTGCCGACGTTGGCCAGGAGCTCGCGGACCGCGAAGTAGGCGGCGGACTCCACGGCTCGGGGGAAGCGGGGTAGGGGGCGGGGTGCTTCCTCGCTGGTGGCGCTGGCGTCGTTGGTCGCGCTGGTGTCGTTGGTGGCGCTGGTGTCGTTGGTGGCGCTGGTGTCCGTTCGGACGGGGATCGCGGAGCGGTCGGCGATGTCCTCGATGGCCGCGGTGAGGCCGTGGTCGGCGAGGACCTGGGGGTGAATGCCGTGGATGAGCTCGCGCAGTTCGGCGAGGACGTGGCCCGCCTCGTCGTGCGCGGTGGCGAGGCGGTCGGCGAGGGGTCCTTCCGTGGGTGCGTCGAGGCGGGCGAGGCCCAGGGTCATGGTCAGCGCGACGAGGCGCTGTTGCGCGCCGTCGTGCAAGTCCCTCTCGATACGGCGCCGTTCGGCCTCGAAGGCGTCGACGAGGCGGGCCCGGGAGCGGGTGACCTCGGCGAGGATGCCGGCGAGTTCCGTCTCGCGCGGGGCGAGGAGGAAGCGGGTGAGGGCGGCGCGGGTGGCGGCGTAGGCGCGGAGCGGGTGCGCGAGGGCGAGCAGCAGGACGAGGCCCAGCAGCGCGGTGCCGGCGGCCTCGGGGTAACTGTCGACGACCCACAGCTTGGCGGGGCGGACGCCGCCGTCGCCGGTGGACAGGGCGAGGTGGGCGGGGGCGGCGAGGAGGAGGGCGGGGAGGGCCACGGTGCAGGCCAGGACGAGGAGGTCCAGGGGCCACAGGACGAGGGCGAGCAGGGCGGTGTACGCGAGTTCGCGCCAGGTCGCCTGCTCGGTGAGTCGGAGGCGGAGCCAGGCGGGGAAGCCGGGGGTGGTGGGGGTGCGGTGGGGTGTGGCGGACGCGAGGTCCGGGCCGAGGATGCGGGCGCGGCGGCGTTCCAGGGCGGCTACGGGGAGGCCGGTGAGGGGGACGGCGGCGAGGAGGGGGAGGCCGATGAGGACGAGGGTGAGGGCGAGGCCTGCGAGGGTGAGGGTCAGGGTGAGGGCGAGAACGGTGACGCCCAGGACGGCACCGGTCAACAGATAGGCGGCGCTGCGCCACGGCCGCGTGTGGTTCCCCCGGATCATGGGCCTACGGTATGCGGGGGCGTGGCGTCTGCGACTGGGCTGGGGTCTGCGCCTAGTACCCGTCGTTGGGTGCGGGGCCGCGGGGGTATGTACGTACTCGCTATCCCTGCGTCGCGCCTCGCGGACAACATTGCTACAGCGTGCTCGGTGCTCCGTGCGCACATACCCCCACGTCCCCTCCCGTCTCGTACGCGCGTGCGGCCCGGTGGGACGACCCCACGCCAACCGCAGGCCGCCCGGCGCCAGGCGCCAGGCGCCCGTCGCAGGGTGGCCCACCCGCCCGCCCCTACTCCCGCAAGACGGTGCGGGGTAAACGGGTGGGTGGGTGGGAACATCCGCCGCGGAGCGGCGGGGCTGTTTGCACCCGCAGGTAGGGGTGGGAGAACCCAGCCCCCCGTCCCCCCGGCCGCGGACGAGGGCCCCTCAGCCGTCCAGCAGCGCCCCCCGGCCCCGCTCCCCGTACTGGGCCACCAGGTCCCGCACGTCGGAGGGCGTGAGGAGGCGGTACGTGGTGGCGCCGGGTGGGCGCCACCACACGGGGTCCCCGCAGCGGAAGCCCTCGCCCCGCAGTGTCGACCGCGCCACCTTGTTCGTCGCCGTCACCGGCATCCGCTCCAGCACCCGTACGAAGCGCGGCGCCATCTTCGTGCCCAGGTCCGGCTGGGCGAGCAGGAACTCGGCGAAGGCGAGCGGGTCGAAGGAGGTGCCGGCGGGGGGCGCGAGGGCCGCCATGACCTGGTCCCCCGCCACGGGGTCCGGGACCGCGTACACCGCGACCGCCGCCGCCCCCGCGTACCGGGCGAGGATGTTCTCGATCATCGCCGCCGCGAGGTTCTCGCTGTCGACGCGGAGCCGGTCGTCCGTGCGCCCCGCGAAGTAGAGATAGCCCTCGGCGTCGCGGTAGAAGAGGTCGCCCGTCCAGTACCAACCGCCCCGCTGCCGTTCCGCCCGGGCCTCCTCGTTGCGCCAGTACCCCTCGAAGGGGTTCGGGCCGCGGTTCACCAACTCCCCTATCGCGGTGCGGCCGTTCAGGAGGCGGCCGTCGGCGGTGAAGCTCGCCGCCTCGCACTCCCGGAGCGTGTCGGGGTCCAGCACCGCCAGGTCGTCCCCGGGTGCGGCCCGGCCGATCGCCCCGGCCGGCGTGCCCGGGGTGCGCTGGATCGCCGCGCCGCCCTCGGAGGATCCGTACCCCTCCACGAGCCGCACCCCGAACCGCTCCTCGAAACGCGCCGCGTCCACCGCCCCCGCCTCGGTCCCGAACCCGACCCGCAGCGGGTTCTCCCGGTCGTCCGGGCGCTCGGGCGTGGCCAGGACGTACTGGACCGCGCGGCCCACGTACGTGAAGTACGTCGCCCCGAACTCCCGTACGTCGGTGAGGAACCGGGTCGCGGAGAAGCGGGCCCGCAGCGCGATCGCCGCCCCCGCGGCGAGCGCCGGCGACCAGTCGGCGATCACCGCGTTGCCGTGGAAGAGCGGCATGCAGATGTAGTGGGTGTCCGTGGGCCGGACCCCGAAGTGCGTCACCAGCGACGCGCCGGCCGCCGCGAGCCGGCCCTGGCTGCAGATCGCCGCCTTGGGCGCGCCGGTCGAGCCGGACGTGAAGTAGAGCAGCATGCGGCTGCCGGGGTGCACGGTCCGCGCGATCTCCGGCTTCGCGTCGGCGTAGGGCGCGAGCAGTTCCTCGTAGGCGGGTGTGCCGGTCGACAGGACGCGGACGCCGGGGAGTTCGAGGTGGGCGAGGAGGGGGAGGTGGTGCTCGTCCGTCACCAGGATCTTGCATTCGGTGTGCAGGATGTCGCGGGCCAGTTCCGGGCCGCGCCGGGTGGGGTTGATGCCCGCCACCGCCACCCCGGCGAGGGCCGCCGCGCTCAGCCAGAGGGGGAATTCCGGGGTGTTGTCGAGCAGGACGCCGATGTGCGGCGCGCCGCGGCGCGGCAGCAGGTCGCCGAGGAGCGCGGCCCTCGCCGCCGCGCCCGCCGTCACCTGGTGGTGGCTCAGCTCCCCGCCCGTGTGACGCAGCCCGGTGCGGTGGTCGCCCCACCGCGCCCGCACGAGTTCCGCGACCGTCGTTCCGGTGGACTTCATGGCGGTGCACGGTAATTGACGTACCGTCAGATTGGCAGTCCTGGTGGTCTCTTTCCCTTACGGCATGTCGTCGCCGAAGCCGTCGGAGGCGAAGCCGTCGTGCACCTGCACGACGAAGAAGACGCAGAACGCCAGCATCAGGGCGAGGAAGCAGAGCGTCCCCACCGTGCCGGCCGCCATCGCGAACGGACGCGGCGCGTACGCGGTCGCCGCGTCGGGGCGCTCGGCCGTGTAGCGCACGGTGACGACGTCCCCCTGCACGGTCGTCGCCGGACCGTCCTCCTCCTCGAAGCGGACCGTGCGGCCCTCACGGGTGGTGAACTCGTAGACGTGGTGCAGGGTGGTGGAGATGTGGTCGTGGCCACGGTGGCCGCTGGTCGTCGTGTAGGTCCGCAGGCAGCGGGCCTCGGCCGTCAGGCCGCTGTTCCAGGCCCGGCTCACCTGCGCCGAGCGCCGGACCACCCGGGCCGCCATGAGGATCACGCCGCAGGCGATGACCGTGGGCACGGCGTAGAAGAAGAACTGCATGAGCATCCCCCGATACGGACGAACGGGCCGTCGCACGGCGCCGTGCACGGCTCTGCGCACACCGTGTGGTCGGCACGGCGTGCGCAGAACCTACCCGTGAGGAAGGGGGAAGTTCCTCAAGCGTTCCTCAGAACTGGACGTCGGAGCAGGCGTAGAACGCGTTCGCCGTGTCCGCGATCGTCCAGACGGCGACGATCACATGGTGTCCGCTGCGCCCGCCGGGGATGGTGCCGCTGTGCGACAGCGTCGCGGGCGGCTGCTGGCTGTTGTACGGGACGCTGAGGAACGGCGTGGTGTCCAGGGCTCCCCTGGTCACCGCCTTGCTGTCGTCCCAGCCCTGTTTGGTGATGTAGTACTTGAAGTCGGTGGTGCGGTGACGCGCGGTGAACTGCCAGCGGAAGGTGTAGTTCTGGCCGCCGCTGACCTTCGTCGTCGGCCAGGCCCCGCCTCCCGGCGTCTTGGGCGAGTTGAGCTGGTCGAAACCGGCGATGCCCGCCGAACAGATCTTGCCGTCGGCCGGGCCGCCCGCGGGGAAGCCCTTGGGGCCCTCGACGCTCTGCGGCTCGTACTGGATGGAACCGCAGTTGCTCACCACGCCCTTGGCGCAGTTGATCTGCCGGCTGGCCGGCAGATCCGTGTAGCCGTGACCGCTGGCGCCACCGGAGGAGAGCGCGAACGCGCCGACCGTACCGAGACCGACCAGGGCCGCGTACATCTTCTTGTTTCGCATGTGCCGCTCCTGCCGAACATGGGGAGTTCCGTGGGACGTGCGTGCACTGCGGTCTAGACCAAGCCTCAGATTATTGCCGGTAGTTGAACATGTCCATACCAATCGTGGAGAGGATCCGTCCGCATCGGCCGCGCGAGGACTCCACCAGTTCACCGTTGGGCATGTCGTTCACGGCGACCCACTCCGCCGCCTCCCGCGCGGCACGCCCGCCCGCCAACTGCCTTTCGATCAAGCGCTGTTGGCGTACCTCCGCGGGTGCGTCCACGTACCAGCACTCCCTCATCAGGCCGCGCGCCGCGCGCCAGCCGGGCAGATCGCAGGCGAGGTAGTTGCCCTCGGTGATCACCAGGCGGGCGGCCGGCGGGACGAGGTGACGGGCCGCGATCGGCTCGTGGAGCGTGCGGTCGTAGTCGGGTACGTAGATGTCGTGCCCCGGCTCGTCGAGCACGCGGCGCAGCAGCGCGACGTAACCGGACACGTCGAAACTCGGCTCCGAGCCCTTGCGGCCGGTGAGGCCGAGCCGCGCCAACTGGTCGTTGGAGAGGTGGAAGCCGTCCAGCGGAAGGTAGGCCGCGTCCGCGCCGATCCGCTCGGCCAGGGCCCGCGCGAGGGTCGACTTGCCGGTGCCGGGCGGGCCCGCGATCCCGAGGACGGCGCGCGGCACGCCCTCGGTCAGCCGCCGGGCGTCGGCGGCGAGGCGGTCCAGGGAGCCGACGGGGCCCGGGGAGCCGTGGGTCCGGGGAGGGGCGGGGGCAGGGGTGGGGGCAGGCGCGGGGTGATCAGCGGGGTTCTCCATGGCCCGTATAGAACGCCACCGTCAGGTCCTTCACCAAGGCCTTGCGCTCGTAGTCGTCCAGCGCCACCAGGCCCCGGGTGGTCAGCCGGGTCACCGTGTCCTCGACCGAGTCGACCACCGAGGTCAGCACGGTGTCGCGGTGCCTGGCGTCCAGCGCGGCCACCCGGCGGCGCTGCATGACGGCGGCGACCTCCGGGGCGTACTCGATACGGGTCGGCTGGGCCGAGAAGATCTGCACGCCGACCGCCTCCGCGTCCGCGGCGAGCGCCCGGGTCAGCGCGGCGCCCACCGCATCGGCGTCGCGCAGGGTCGGGGCCTCGTCGTGGAAGGCGTCCGCGGGCAGCCGGGAGAGCACCCGCGCCGTGGTCGCCTCCACGCACTCGCGGAGGTACTCCTGGTGGTCCTCGACCGCGAGGGTGGCCCGCGCCGGGTCCTTGACCCGCCACACCACGAGCAGCACCACGCGCAGGGCGACCCCGCAGCGGTCCACCGCCGGCATCGGTTCGCTCCGCCAGTGCCGCAGCCGTACGTCGACCCGGCGGCGCAGCAGCAGCGGGTTCACCCACACCAGGCCCGTACGCCGGACCGTGCCCCGGTAGCGGCCGAAGAGGCTGAGCACCCAGGCCCTGCCGACCCGCCCGCGGGCCAGACCGCCGAACCCGAAGAGGCCGAGCGTCCCGGACCCGGCGAGCGACGCCCACTGCGCGGCGCCGAGGCCGCCGCCCCCGTAGCCGGGCAGGCCCGTCACCCGCAGCGCGGGATCCGGGAGGACGCCGGCCCACCAGAGCGAGAGCGCGCACCCGGCGACGCCCGCACAGCCGCCGAGCACCCCGGCGAGGCCCGGCAGGACGCGCGCCCGGCGCTCCGCGAGCGCGAGGTCGACGTCGGGCACGGGCCGCGGCGGGGGCTGGAACGCGGGCGGCGCGGGCCGCCGCGGCGTGCGGGGCTGCTCGCCGGTGCCCTGCCGGCGCCGCACCACGGCGGGCGGGAGCCGGACGCCCGCCGTGTCGTCCGGGTCGTCGCGGAAGAGCAGGTGCACGGGGATCTCGGTGGTGGCCTCACCCTGGATCAGCCGTGGCGCCCGCGCGAGGACGGGCCCCACCGCTCCGTCGGACGGTCCCGCCGCCCCGTCGGACGGCGACAGCCTCGGGGACGACGGAGAGTCATGGGACTGCGAGGGTTGCGGGGGCTGTGGGGTCTGGTGTGACTGCGGTGGCGGGCAGGGCGGTGGGGACTGCGGTGGCTGGGGCGACTTCGGTGACTGAGAGGTCCGAGGGGACTGTGGCTGGGAAGCCGCCGTCGCACTCATCCGTGCCTCCGACTCATTCGTGCCTCCGACTCGATCGTGCCGTTCTCGTTCGTGCCCGGACCTGCGCGCCGGGGCCCGGGACCGCGGACGTGCCGCGGGGCGGGCGAGGGGCCGTCCGGACCGGCCCGCGTCCCCCTCACCGGAACAACCGCCGCCACGTCTCCGGCCCCGGCAGGCCGTCGGCCGCCGCGCCCCGCCAGCCCTGGGCCCGCTGGAACGCCGCCACGTTGCGCCGGTCGCCCTCGCCCCAGCGCGGCCCCGGACCCCGCGTGTAGTACCTGCCGAAGCCCTTCCTCACCAGCGCTCTGCCGAGCCGCTCGATCGCCGGATGGGTCCGGCCCGGCCGGAAGACGTCCCGGCCGGGGTAGGCCGGCACACCCGCGCCCACACCCACACCCGCGCTCGTGCTCGCGCCCACGGCCGTCCCCGCACCGCCGCCGGGCCGTCCCTGCGGCCCCGCACCGCCCGCCGCGGGGATGTTCCGGCCCTTCCCCTTCATCAGGTACGACCACGTCGTCGGCCCCGGCAGCCCGTCCGCGTCCTTGCCCCGCCACCCCTGCGCCTGCTGGAACGCCTGCGTCGCCCTGCGGTCCGCCTCGGTCCAGCGCGGGCCGGGACCCGAGCGGTAGAAGCGTTTGCCGCCCCGGGCGACCAGCGCCCTGCCGAGCTGGGTCACGTACGTGTTGTTCGCGCCGGGCCCGAAGGAGCGCGCGCCGGGATACGGCGACATCGTGGAGACCGGGGCGCCCGGGGTGACCTCGGTGACGCCCTTGTAGCGATAGGCCAGATAGCGGCCGGCGTTGGTCCAGTAGCCATAAGGGGTGGCCTGTTTCCTGGCGTGCGGGCGGGTCTGTTCGTACGCCGTGTAATGCGCGTGCGCGGCGTCCGTCCAGCCGCCGAAAATCGTCACGTGCGAGCCCTTGGTGGGGTCCGCCGGATTGTGGAAGAGAAGAATGTCGCCGGGCTGCAGCTGTTCCTTCGCGATACGCACCGCATGGGTGGGGAGGCTGCCCGTCCATTCGTTGCCCGCGAGATTCCAGGCCATCGAGACAAAGCCCGAGCAGTCCTGCCGATAGCCGTCCGACCAGAACTTCCCCATGTCGTACGGCACCTTCGCCGCGATCCACTTCTCGGCCCTGGCGATGATCTCCGCCCGGGTGGTCTTCCGGGGCACCGGCGCCTTCGACGGGCCCTGCGTCGGGTCGCCCGCGCCGCCGTGCAGCGGGCCCATGGTGCCCTGCGGGCTGTCCGGGCCGTCGTCCGCCGGGACCGCCCCCGGGGCCGCGGGCACGCCGCCCACCTCGGCCGACGCCACCGCGGGCAGTGCCTGGCCGCCGAGCACCGTGCCGGCCGCCGCGGCGAGGACCAGGGCCCGGCGGGCGCCGTGCGCCGCCGGGTGGCCGCCGAACCGGGGCGGTGGATTGTGCGCCGCCGTGCGGCGCCGGTCAATACAGCCGGGACAGCCGCAATCGCTCTCCGGCGTGAATTCCTCGAATACCGGAGGGGCCTCCATGCGATTCCCCTCACACCCCGTAAAAGAATCTCCGCGCATCTGCACGTCCGTCAGTTTCGCAACTGTCCCGGGATACCGCATGTTGACGGTCCGAATGATGGATCGGCCGCCGCCCGGCGCCTCCCCGGGCCCGCCCCCGGCCCCGCCGCGGGGCCGCCGGGTGGTCGGGAGCACCCCCGGACATCCGGTAGAGTTATCCAGGTCAGCAGGCGCCGCTAGCTCAGTTGGTTAGAGCAGCTGACTCTTAATCAGCGGGTCCGGGGTTCGAGTCCCTGGCGGCGCACAGACAGCGAAGGCCCTCCGTTCACGCGGGGGGCCTTCGTCGTGTCCGGACGGGGCCTCGCCCCCGTATCCGTACCGCTAACGTTGCGCCATGGCGCGCGACATCCAGGAGCGGATCAAGAAGCTCATCATCGACTCCAGGCTGCCCTCCGGGGCCTCCCTGCCGACCGAGCCCGAGCTGATGGAGCGCCTGGGCGTCAGCAGGAACTCCGTCCGGGAGGCCCTCAAGGCGCTCCAGGCGATGGGCATCGTCGAGATCCGGCACGGTTTCGGGACGTACGTCGGCCCGATGTCGGTGGCCCCGATGATCGAGGGCCTCGCCTTCCGCACGGTCGCGGGCCACTACCGCGGCGAGGACAGCCTGCTCCAGCTCCTGGAGCTGCGGGAGGCCGTGGAGACCGGGCTCATCGCGCGCCTCGCGGGCCGGGTGCCGGAGGCGGATCTGGCCGAACTGGACGCCTTGGTCGAGCGGATGGAGGGCGAGGCGGCCTCCGCCGAGGCCACCGTGCGCGCCGAGACCGACCGCGCGTTTCACGCCACCCTCTACCGAGGCCTCGGCAATCTGCTCCTCGGCGAGGTCCTGGAGGCCTTCTGGGACGCCTTTCACCGGGTCCGTACCGATTTGGTGGACGTTCCGCAGGACCCGAAGATCACCTGCCGCCAGCACCGCGAGATCCTGGAGGCGGTCCGTTCGGGGGACGCGCTGCGGGCGGAGCGGGCCATACGCGAGCACTTCGGCAACATTCGCACCCGTCTGAGCTCTCCCGTCCCGGTAGATCCCGCCCATCCCTCACCTGACCGGTAAACCCCTTGTGCCCACCTTGCGATCATGCAGGGGGGCATAGAACCCTGTCCGGAGCCGTCGGGCCTCACGAGGCGGACGATACGGGGCAGTTGGGGCCTCCCGGGACCACGGCGCGGCAGGCGGCGGGGGTCCTGTTCACGACGCGATGCCGAGGGGGGCATCATGCAACCGGAAGGACACCGTTCCATGTCTAAGGAGACGGTGGTCCGCCACTGAATACGTCCGCGCGGCCGAGGGGACCCACCCGAGCGGACGGAACGACCTACGAACACGCGGGGGACCGCGTGCGGGGGGATGACCCATGACGTCGACGCCGGCGGGCGCGCGGCAGAACGACCCGTCAGAGACGACCCAGCTCCGGGTGCCGTCGCACCGGACGGGCGGCTTCCGCAGAATCAGGAAGAGCCTGCCGCGGTACGACTACGAGCACTACAGCAGACTCGCGGGACCGCTGACGCAGCCCGACCCGGCCAAGCCGTACACCGTGCGCTACCGCTCGCTGCTCTCCCAGGAACCGCACAAGGTCCGGGCCGCGCTGATGCTGGGCGCGGCGCCGCTGCTCTCGCTGGTGCTGCTCGGCTGGCTGCTGCAGCCCGAGCACTGGACGAAGCGGGACTACGTCGCCCACGACTGGCTGCCGGCCCTCGACGTCGTCATGCTCATATCCATCGGCCTGATCGAGTTCTTCCGCTGCATGAACGTGCTCTCCAACGCGCACGCCACGCTCGTCGCCCGCGATCCGATACCCGTGGTCCCCGAGACCGGTACCAGGGTCGCCTTCCTCACCTCGTTCGTGCCCGGCAAGGAGCCGATCGAGATGGTGACGAAGACGCTGGAGGCCGCGGTCAGGATCCGGCACCGCGGCCTGATGCACGTCTGGCTCCTCGACGAGGGTGACGACCCCGAGGTCAAGGAGGTCTGCCGGCGGCTCGGCGTCCACCACTTCTCCCGCAAGGGCGTGGCGAAGTGGAACATGGCCAAGGGCCCGCACCGCGCCAAGACCAAGCACGGCAACTACAACGCCTGGCTGGACGCGCACGGCGACGACTACGACTACTTCGCCTCCGTCGACACCGACCACGTCCCGATGCCGAACTACCTGGAGCGGATGCTCGGCTTCTTCCGCGACGAGAACGTCGGCTTCGTCATCGGCCCGCAGGTCTACGGCAACTACGACAACTTCGTCACCAAGGCCGCCGAGTCCCAGCAGTTCCTCTTCCACGCTCTGATCCAGCGGGCCGGCAACGCCTACGGCGCCCCCATGTTCGTCGGCACCTCCAACGCGGTGCGCATCAAGGCCCTGAAGCAGATCGGCGGCCTGTACGACTCGATCACCGAGGACATGGCGACCGGCTTCGAGATCCACCGCGCCACCAACCCGGTGACCGGCAAGAAGTGGAAGTCGGTCTACACCCCGGACGTGCTCGCGGTCGGCGAGGGCCCCAACGCCTGGACGGACTTCTTCACCCAGCAGCTGCGCTGGTCCCGCGGTACGTACGAGACGATCCTCAAGCAGTTCTGGAAGGCACCGTTCTCGCTGCCCCCGGGCCGTCTCTTCAACTACACGATGATGGTCATCTTCTACCCGATGTCCGCCATGAACTGGATCCTCGCGGCGCTGAGCTGCGCGTTGTTCCTGGGTCTCGGCGCGTCCGGCGTGAACATCGACCCGACCATCTGGCTGATGCTGTACGGCAACGCCTCGGCGCTGCAGATCGGCCTGTACATCTGGAACCGCAGGCACAACGTCTCGCCGCACGAGCCGGAGGGCTCCGGCGGTGTGGCGGGCATGGTGATGTCGGCCCTCTCGGCGCCGATCTACGCCCGCTCGCTCCTGGACGCCGCGCTGCGCCGCAAGAGCAAGTTCGTGGTGACCCCCAAGGGCGACTCGGCGAGTCCGGACACGCTGTTCGGGACCTTCCGCATCCACCTCTTCTTCATCCTGGTCTTCGCCGCCTCGATGGCCGCCTCCTTCGTGTACGGGCACTCCCACCCCGCGATGATCACCTGGGCCACCTTCGCCCTGCTGGTCACGGCGGCGCCGATCTTCGCCTGGCGGTACGGCATGCGGCAGGAGAAGAAGCCGAAGCCGCCCGGGGCCGCAGGGAGTTCCGGCCCGCCGCAGTACGCCCCGCGGCACGCCGCGCCGCACACCCCCGACCAGAAGCCCGACTGGGCCGGAGCGCCCGACCAGACCATGCAGATTTCCCTTGGGGGACGTAAGAAATGAAAGACCGTTCCAGCCGCCGCCGCGCCCGCCGCATCGCGATAGGCGCGGCGGTCGTCCTCGCGCTGGCGGGGATGAACGGACCGTGGCTGTGGCGCGTGGGCTCCGAGAAGTACCACGACTACAAGATCAACAAGCCGGAGTACAAGGCGGACAACGGCCACTGGGACGTCATCGACTTCCCTGAGGAGTACCGCCAGAACACCATCCACGCGGCCCTGCTGCACACCGGCAAGGTGCTGCTGGTCGCCGGGTCGGGCAACAACCAGAAGAACTTCGACAAGAAGAAGTTCGACACCCGGCTGTGGGACCCGGTCAAGAACACCATCAAGAAGATCCCGACGCCCACCGACCTGTTCTGCACCGGCCACACCCAGCTGGGCAACGGCAATCTGCTGATCGCGGGCGGCACGCAGCGCTACGAGAAGCTGAAGGGCGACATCACCAAGGCCGGCGGCCTGATGATCGTGCACAACGAGGACCCGGACGAGCCGAAGACGATCCCGGCGGGCACCAAGTTCACCGGCAAGAAGAACGGCAAGACGTTCGTCTCCAAGGACAACATCCTCGTCGAGAAGGCGAAGAAGGTCTTCGACCCGCGGACCGGTGCGTTCCAGCGCACCGAGCCGGGCCTCGGCCGGGTCTACGTGGAGGCGTCCGAGAGCGGCGCGAAGCACGAGACGGGCACCCAGGACAACTACCGCATCCAGGGCCTGAAGGGCGCCGACACCCGCAACGTCTACGGCATGGCGCAGAAACTCGCCCTGGACAAGAAGGACTTCCAGGGGATCAAGGACGCCTTCGAGTTCGATCCGGTCGCCGAGCGGTACATCAAGGTCGACCCGATGAACGAGGCGCGCTGGTACCCCACGCTGACCACGCTCACCGACGGCAAGATCCTCTCCACCTCCGGCCTCGACGAGATCGGCCAGCTGGTGCCGGGCAAGAACGAGGTGTACGACCCGAAGACCAGGAAGTGGACGTACACCAAGGGCATCCGGCAGTTCCCGACCTATCCGGCGATCTTCCAGATGGCCGACGGCCGGCTCTTCTACTCCGGTTCCAACGCGGGGTACGGCCCCGCCGACGTCGGCCGCAAGCCCGGCATCTGGAACCTGAGGACCAACAAGTGGCAGGGCATTCCGGGCCTGAGCGACAGCGCGCTCATGGAGACCTCCGGCACGGTCGAACTGCCGCCCGCCCAGGACCAGAAGTACATGGTGGTCGGCGGCGGCGGCGTCGGCGAGTCCAAGGAGTCCAGCGACAAGACCCGCATCGTCGACCTCAAGGCCGAGAAGCCGATGTTCGCGGACGGCCCCGAGCTGGAGAAGGGCACGCGCTACCCGCAGATATCCACGCTGCCCGACGACACCGTGCTGATCTCCGGCGGTTCCGAGGACTACCGCGGCCGCGGCGCCTCCAACATCCACCAGGCGCGCATCTACGACGCGAAGACCGGTGAGATGAAGCGGGTCGCCGACCCGGAGGTGGGCCGCAACTACCACTCCGGTTCGATCCTGCTGCCCGACGGCCGCGTGATGTTCTTCGGCTCGGACTCGCTCTACGCCGACGCCGCCGACACCAAGCCGGGCGTCTTCGAGCAGCGCATCGAGATCTACACGCCGCCCTACCTCTACCACGGCTCGCGGCCGGAGCTCGGCAAGGGCCCGGAGACGATCCGGCGGGGCGGCACGGGGACGTTCCCCGTCGAGCACGCCTCGTCCGTCAAGTCGGCCCGGCTGATCAGGCCGAGCGCGTCCACACACGTCACGGACATCGACCAGACGTCGATCGCGCTCGACCTGAAGAAGAGCGGGGACGATGTCTCTGTGACGGTTCCGACCAACCGCAGCCTGGTGGAGTCCGGTTGGTACATGCTCTTTGTGACAAACGACAAGGGCACGCCCAGCAAGGCGCAGTGGGTGCGGGTGCCCTAGGTCGCCCCGGAGGGGCGTTCAGGGGCGCGGGGAACTGCGCGAGCAACCAACCAGAAAGCCGCAGACGCGTTTGCCGGGTCCCGGCAGATGCGTCTGCGGCTTTTCGTGTGCTGAGCGCGCAGTTCCCCGCGCCCCTGAAGCGCCCTCCGGGCGCCCCTAGCGGGACGCCTTCGCCAGGCCCAGCGCGTACTCCGGCCACCACTCGCCCGCCTTCGGGCCGCCCCGGCACGTGCCGTCGGACTCGCCGGGCCGCTTGACCCACAGATACGCGTCGACGAGCGGGTCGGACGTCTTCGTCGTCGGCGTCTCGCCGAGCGCCCGGCCCGGCGGGTTGCACCAGGGGTCCTTGCCCTTGGTGTAGGGGCCGTTGCCGTTGCGGCCCGTGTCGACGACGAACGGCTTGTTGCCGATCTTCGCGGAGAGCCTCTTCCCGAACTCCGTGCTGGCCTCGGTGGTCTGGAAGTTGGACACGTTCACCGAGAAGCCGTCGGCCTGCTCGACGCCGGACCGCTTCAGGGGCTCCCAGAGCGAGTCGGGGTTCTTCCAGCCCGCGTTGCCCGCGTCCAGGTACACCTTGGTGTTCTTCAGGGACTTGAGTTTGCCGATGGCGCCGTTGAGGAGGTCGTAGCGCTCCTCGTGGAACTGCTCCGGCGTGCACTTGTCGACCATGTGGAGCACCGCGTCGGGCTCCAGGATCACCGTGGCGTGGCGATCGCCGATGCCCTTGGCCACCTGGTCGACGAAGGCGCGGTAGGCGTTGCCGTCGGCGGCGCCGCCGCCCGAGTACTGGCCGCAGTCGCGGTGCGGGATGTTGTAGAGGACCAACAGGGCGTCCCGGTCGGCCTGGTCGGCGGCCTCGGTGAAGCCGCGCGCCTGCTCCTCGGCGTTCTCCGGGAGCAGCCATTCGGCGACGGGCTGTTCGGCGATCTTCCGGATCCGGCCGGCCTCGTCCTTCTTGCCGTCCTCGGCGTACGAGGCGGCCTGCTTCGCCGCCCTGCCGTCCGGGTTGACCCAGAACGGGTCCTTGTCCTTGGGCTGTTGCCTCACCGGAGGGCTCGACGCACCGTCGTCCGCGTCACCGGAGGAACAGCCCGCCATGAGCAGCGCCGCCCCGGCGAGTGCCGCTCCCGCCCGCATCCCCCTGACCGCGAAATTCTGTCCGCGGCCGGTGTCCTTGCGGTACATCCACTCCCCCTCGGTGCACAGTCCGTTTGTCAATCCTGACATACGTATCCCCTGCCCACGAGGGCCGTCCGGACTGCACGAAGACCTGTAGGAGAGCTGTTACGGCGGTGTCGGCGCGGTGCGTCGCACGGTGCTGCGGAGGCGGTCGCGACTCCTGTGGTGACTCGATCGCCCCCTAGGCCCAGCCGCCGGTTCGTTCTACAGTCGGTCACAGGCCCGAGCCCCCGGCCTGCCGACGCCATTCCGTGTGCCGGAATGGTCCAGGACCTCCCGCGCCGACGCCGGGTTACTCCCGCAGCTCGTGCGCGCGCGGTCGAGGACCGGTCCGGTCGGCGACTCCGGGGGGAGCGGGCCGCCGACCGGACCGGGTGCCGCCGAGCAGGCCCGGCCCCTGTCCGTACGTCACTGCCGTACGCCCGTGAGGTACGCCGAGACGATCACGTTCGCCGTGTAGGTGCGGGCCGCCTTGTCGAAGGTGCCGCCGCAGGTGATCAGGCGCAGCTCCGCGCGGCCCGCCTCGTGGTGCCCGTACGCCTTCTTCGCGTCGAAGCGGGCGCGGGTGACGACCCGTACGTCGTCCACGGTGAACTCGGCGACGGTGCCGTCGTCGCGGGTCACCTCGACCTTCTCACCGGGACGCAGCGCGCTGAGGTCGTAGAAGACGGCGGGCTCGGTCTCGGTGTCGACGTGGCCGACGACGAGGGCCACGCCCGGGGCGCCGGGACGGGTGCCGCCGCCGTACCAGCCGACCGAGTCGGCCTCGGAGAAGGGGGGCGGGTCGATCGCTCCTTCCGCGTCCAGGCCGCGGGCCGACACCGGGGCCCGCACCTTCAGCGACGGGACGTCGACGCGCAGCGGGCGCGCGGGCGGCAACGGCCGGTGCGCGGAGGGGAGTTCGACGCCGAGCGGGCGGCCGACCGCGGCCACGTCGCCGGTGGCGGGTCCGGAGAGCCCGCCGGGCAGATCGGTGATGCCGCTCCCCCAGAGCGAAAGACCGACCAGGAGGACGGCCCACGCCACACCGGTCAGCAGCCGTCCCGAGCCTGCGTTGTGTTCACCGCTGGACACCACAGCACCCGGCCCGTCACTCGGAGCGGCGCTTGCGGACG
The DNA here is from genome assembly GCF_055592445.1 of Streptomyces sp. NPDC041122. NCBI lineage: Bacteria > Bacillati > Actinomycetota > Actinomycetes > Kitasatosporales > Streptomycetaceae > Streptomyces > Streptomyces sp. NPDC041122. Next base: position 793,452 of record NZ_JBVIYQ010000001.1, read on the forward strand.
CTGCGGATCGCGACGGCCACGGCCGCGACCCCGGCGAGGACCAGGCCGACCACGGCGTGCCGGGTGCCCGGCCCCGCCTCCTGGGCGTCGGCGGACGTGGCGGTGTGGACCCGCTCCGCGGCGCCGCCGCCCCCGGCGCGCACCGGCGAGACGGGTTCCTGGTGGTGACCCCCGTCCTGGTGGTGGCCCCCCTCTTGGTGGTGGCCCCCCTCCTGGTGGTGGCCCCCGGTCACCTGGACCCTGCCGGCGCCCTGGTGCGGGTGGCCGTCACAGGTGACGGTGACGTCGTACGTGCCGGAGACGCCGTGCCGGATGGTGGCGGTGCCATTGAGCGCGTACCTGCCGCCGTCGCGGCCGGTGAGCCTGGCGTCCCCCTCGAAGGCCCCCGACCCGGCCGACCCGGTCGTGCCGTCACAGCCCGTGACGCTCACCTCCACGGTGGCGCCGGGCGCGCTGCTGGACGGTATGACGGTGGCCCTCACGGAGCCCTCGTCGTGGGCCAGCGCCGCGGTGGCGGGCAGGGCGGCCGCCAGGGCGACGGCCACCCCGGCCGCACGGACAGCAAGGGAACATATACGCATCGTGAACCTCCTGATACGAGGTTCACGCGCGGGGCGCGCCTTCGCATCTCGAAACCGGCCGCCGGGGGCGGCTCCGGAGGCTCAGCCGCAGGTCAGATGCGGTCCACGAGGTCCGCGATGGAGTTCACGACGGTGGACGGGCGGAAGGGGTACTTGTCGATGTCGGCCCGGGTGGTGAGCCCGGTGAGCACCAGGAACGTCTCCATCCCGGCCTCCAGACCGGCCAGGACATCGGTGTCCATGCGGTCGCCGATCATCGCGCTGGTCTCCGAGTGCGCCCCGATGGCGTTCAGGCCGGTCCGCATCATCAGCGGGTTGGGCTTGCCGGCGAAGTAGGGGGTCTTGCCGGTCGCCTTGGTGATCAGCGCGGCGACGGCGCCGGTCGCGGGCAGCGGGCCCTCGGTGGAGGGGCCGGTCTCGTCGGGGTTGGTGCAGATGAAGCGGGCGCCGCCGTTGATGAGCCGGACGGCCTTGGTCATGGCCTCGAAGGAGTACGTGCGGGTCTCACCGAGCACCACGTAGTCCGGGGCGTGGTCGGTGAGGACGTATCCGATGTCGTGCAGGGCGGTGGTGAGGCCGGCCTCGCCGATGACGTACGCGGTGCCGCCGGGGCGCTGGTCGTCGAGGAACTTGGCGGTGGCGAGCGCGGAGGTCCAGATGTTCTCCACGGGCACGTCCAGGCCCATGCGGGCGAGGCGGGCCTGGAGGTCGCGCGCGGTGTAGATGGAGTTGTTCGTCAGCACGAGGAAGGGCTTGCCGGAGTCGCGGAGCTTCTTGACGAAGGCGTCGGCGCCGGGGATCGGCACCCCCTCGTGGATGAGCACGCCGTCCATGTCGGTGAGCCACGATTCGATGGGCTTGCGCTCTGCCATGGGGTGCACTCCTGCGTTCTGCGTCGATGCGGGGTAACTGAGGGGCGCCGGGACAGCGCTGTGCCGACGCCCCTCAGCCTAATCAGGAAGCCGCGATCTTGGACCGGGTCAGGAGGGCGTGATCTGTACGCCGTCGACGGCCCAGTACCAGTTGTTGCCGCCGGTGTAACGGAAGCGGACCCGGGCCGTGCGGGCGCCGGCCGGGACGCGCAGGGTGATGTGCTCGACGACGGACGGGGTGTCCACCGTGTAGGTCCTGACCGTGACCGGGGCGCCGCCGTCGTAGGAGACGAGCACCTCGCCCTTCTGCGGGGCCTCTTGGCGGTAGTACGTGGTGTAGGCGAGCGTCGCGTCCGTGCCGCCCGTCACGTCGTAGGGCGGGCTGACGAGGGTCGAGTCGAAGGTGCCGGTGAACGTCTTGTCGGCCCACTCGTCGCCGTCGGCGACCGCGAAGACGCCGCGGGCGCGGATGTTGTTCTCGCGCTGCTGGTCGCGGGCGGCCTTCGTCCAGAACTCGTCCGTCGTGAAGGACCAGCCGCGCCACTCGGTGACGCCGCCGCCACCCATCCTGCTGTTGTCGACGCTCCAGCCGTCCGGCGGGGTGTGCGTGAAGCCGAGGACGCCGGGGCCGACGCCGCTCTCGTCGACCGGTCCGGTCAGCCGGGCGCGCAGGGCGTCGAAGGCGTCGGGGCGCGGCTGCTGGAGAGGGCGGCCGTCCAGCTGCCAGGCGGGGGCGATGGCGATGCCGAGGTGGGCGAGGGCGGAGGCGGCGACGTCGGGCATCCGGATGTCGTGGCGGACCGAGCCCGCGGTGATCGTGGGGCCGGTGGCGATCAGGAAGGTCTGCCGTTCGGGCCAGCTGGAGCCGCCGTGGCCGCCCGCGTCGGTGTGCCCGTGGTCGGCGGTGATCATGACGAGCCAGTCCTCGTCGTCGTACGTGGCACGGGAGGTGACAGCCGCGAGGATCCGGCCGGTCTGGGTGTCGACGCCGTGCAGCGCGTCGAGGTAGGCCTGGCTCGCGGCGCCGCTGCTGTGGCCCGCGTGGTCGACGTTGTCGAGCTGGACGAAGACCGCGGCAGGGTCGCCGTTCTCGAGCTCGGCGACGGCGCGGGCGGTGGTGCCGGTGTCGTACTCGGCGGCCGGTGTGGAGACGCGGGCGTCGACCTTCGCGGAGAAGACGATGTCGGTGATGGGGTTCCAGGAGGCGACGGCGTAGGTCCGCAGGCCGGGCCTGACCGCCTCGATCCGGGTCATGAAGTCCGGGTACCTCGCCAGCTGGTGGCCGGTGAAGTCGTTGTTCACGACCCGGTGCTTGTCGGGCCAGACGCCGGTGATGAGCGTGGACCAGCCGGGGCCCGACGAGGTGGGCGCGAGGGGGGCCGAGTACAGGGCGCTCGGGGCCGTGAGGCCCGCGCTCATCAGGCCCTTCAGGGTGGGGGTCCGCGCGTCCTTGATTCTGTTGAGCAGGGCGCCGTCGAGCCCTATGACCAGGACCTTCGGGGTCTTGGCCGCAGCCTGTGCGACGGCGGCCAGGGGGCCCGCCGAGGCCGCGAGGGCGGCGGCGGAGACGAGCAGCGAGCGGCGGGAGATACCTGACGACACGTGATCCTCCGGAATCGGGGGTGGGGAGGGCGGCGCACGCCAACACCCCCGGAGAACCAGGGGCGTTGGGTCCATACCCGTTATCCTTTCGCTACCGAACCGCTGGGGCCAGGGTCACGGCGGTGAACTCTCAGCTACCGGTCGCCGACTTCCAGTCCGCCACGTACGACGGCAGGTTCTCGGCGACGTCCCGCCAGTCCGGCCGGAAGATCTCCACGCCGTCGACGATCTTGTCGAGGGCGATGGCGTTGGCGTCGGTGGGCTTGACGTCCTCGCGGGCCGGGAAGCCGCCGCCGATCTCGCTGACCTGTCGCTGCGCCTGCCTCCCGAGCAGGAAGTCGAGGAACTTCCTGGCGTTGGCCTCGTGCGGGGCCTTGGAGACGAGCCCGGCCGCGTAGGGCAGCGCGAAGGTGGTGGGCTGGTCGGGGTTCTTCGCGGTGGCGGGGAACCAGATGCCGAGGTTCGGCATGTCCTTGGACTGCGCGTGGTTCATCTGGACGTCACCGTTGGCGGCGAGGAGTTCGCCCTTGTCGACCTTGGGCGCGAGCTTGCCGGTGGAGGCGGACGGGCCGACGTTGTTGGTCTGCAGCTTCGCCAGGTACTCCATCGCCGGCTTCTTGCCGCCGAAGTCGTGCATGGCCTTGATGAGCACGGCGGTGCCGTCGCCCGCGACGCCGGGCGTGGAGTACTGCACCTTGTCCTTGTACGTGCCCTCGGTGAGGTCCTCCCAGGTCTTCGGCGCCTTGCCGCCGGGGAGCTCCTTCTTGTTGTAGATGAAGCCGAAGTAGTTCTTCACCACGGAGGTCCAGGTGCCGTCTGCGGCCTTGTCGGCGGCGCCGACCTCCTGTGCCCCCTCGGGCTCGTACTTCTTCAACAGTCCCTTTTCACCCGCCTGTTGGATGAAGGGCGGCAGGGTGATCAGGACGTCGGCCTGGGTGTGGGACTTCTCGCGGACGGCGCGCTGCACCATCTCGCCGGAGCCGCCCTCGACGTAGTTGACCTTGATGCCGGTCTGCTTGCGGAAGTCCTCGAAGACGCGGTCGTACCAGCCGTCACCCTTCTCACCCTTGAGGCCGTCGGCGCTGTAGACGGTGACGACCTTGTCGTCGGAGGCGGCGGAGCTGCCGCCGCACGCGGTGAGGGAGCCGGCGAGGACGAGGGCGCCGGTGACGGCGGCGATCGTGCGGGCGGGGTGGACGCGGGTGAGGCGGGACATGACGTTTCGTACTCCTTGATGACGTGAAGGTCCGTGCGGGGGCGGGCGGTTCAGCGGTAGGAGGCGCGGGTGCGGATGCGGGAGACGGCGAGGAGCACGAGCAGGGTGGCGGCCATGAGGACCACCGCGACGGCGGCGCCGGTGAAGGTGGAGCCGCGGTCGGTGGCCGCGTAGATCCGCACGGGCAGCGGCACCCAGTCCGGTGGGTAGAGCATCATCGTGGCGCTCAACTCGCCCATGGAGAGCGCGAAGCAGAGCCCGGCGGCCGCGGTCAGGGACGGCAGGAGCAGCGGCAGCTTCACCTTCCACAGGACGTACGAGGGCCGGGCGCCCAGTGACGCGGCGGCCTGCTCGTACACCGGGTCGAGCCGCACGAGGGCGGCCGAGACGGACTGGTGGGCGAAGGCCGTGACGAGCAGGGTGTGCGCGAGGACGACGATCCACCGGGTGCCGTTGAGGATGATGGGCGGCTCGGAGAACGCGACGAGGACCGCGAGGCCGACGACCACCGACGGCACGGCGACGGGCAGCATGAACAGTGCGTCGAGGAACCTCTTGCCGCCCTTCTTCAGGGAGGCGGCGGCGAGCGCGGCCCAGGTGCCGACGGCCAGCGCGAGCAGGCTGCTGCTCACCGCGGTCACCAGGCTGGTGGTGAGGGCCTCCAGGGACTCCCCGCGGGTGGCCGAGGCGTAGTGCTCTCCGGTGAAGCCGGAGGGGAACGCCCCCGACCAGTGCTCCGCGAGCGACGCCGTGAGGATCACGAGCAGCGGCAGCGCGAAGAGCGGCAGGAAGAGGACGGCGAAGAGCGCCCAGGTGGCCCACCTCGCCTTGCGGCTATGCACCAGCACGACGGCTCACCACCCGGTAGAGGCCGTAAAGGCCCACGGAGATCAGGATGTTGACGACGGCCACCACACAGGCCGCCGGGTAGTCGGACTCCAGGATGGCCTTGCCGTACACGAGCATCGGCAGCGTCGTGACGCCCTTGGCGCCGGTGAAGAGGACGATGCCGAACTCGTTCAGGCACATGACGAGGACGAGACTGCCGCCGGCGGCGAGCGCGGGCAGCGCCTCGGGCAGGATCACCCGGCGCACGATCCGGGCGGGCCGCGCCCCGAGACCGGACGCCACCTCCAGCTGGGCCGTGTCGATCTGCGAGAACGCGGCGAGCAGGGGGCGCATCACGAAGGGCGTGAAGTACGTGATCTCGGCGAGCAACACGCCCCACGGGGTGGTCAGGAACTGGAACGGCCCCTCGGTGGCGCCGGTGGCGTCCGTCCACACCCCGTTGGCCATGCCCTTCGTCCCGTAGAGGAACAGCAGGGCGAGGGTGATCAGGAAGGACGGAAAGGAGAGGAAGACGTCGATGAACCGGGAGACGGCCTTGGCGCCGGGAAACGGCACGAAGGCGATGATCAGCGCGAGCGCGAAGCCGAGCACGAGGCATCCCGCGGTCGCCCCGACGGCCAGCCACACCGTCGTCCCGAGCGCCTCCCGGAACGCCTCGGAGCCGAAGACGTCGGCGTAGGGCTCGAACGAGGTGCCCCCGGTGTCGGGCCGCACGGACTGCCGCACGACGAGCGCGAGCGGGTAGAGGAAGAAGAGCCCGAGCAGGGCGGCGGGGGGAAGGGCCCAGAGGAAGGCGGGCACCTTGCGGACGCGTCCCCCGGTTCCGCCGGCGGCCGGTGGGGCCTTTGCCGGGGCGGGCACGGTCCCCGGTGCCGGGGCGCTTTTCGCGAGGCGCTCGGCGGGACTACGCATCGGTCACCCCTGCGGAGAGCAGCACCGCGTCCTCGGGCGCGAAGTGCAGGGTCACCGTCGCACCGAGAGCCGGCGGGGTCCGCAGCTCCCGGACGTCCGCCTTGATCCGCTCTCCGCCGACCTCGACGTACAGCCGGTGCGTGGCCCCCCGCCACTGCACCTCGACCACCTCTCCCCGCAGGGGGTTCGGGCCCTCCCCGAGCCCCACGAGGTGCGGCCGCACGCACAACGTGGCCGTCACCCCGGCGGCCACGCCCCCCGTGTCGACCTCGAGCTCGGCCCCGCCGAAGGACACACCCCCCGAACCCACCGTCACCGGCAGGAGGTTCGCGTTGCCCACGAAGGACGCCGTGAACTCCGTCCGGGGCGCCCGGTACAACTCCTGGGGCGTCCCGCAGTCCCGCAGCCGCGCCCGGTCCATCACGGCGATCCGGTCGGCCAGGGTGAGCGCCTCCACCTGGTCATGGGTGACGTACAGGATGGAGACGTCCGGCAACTCCCGGTGCAGCCGGGCCAGTTCCGCCAGCATCCCCGACCGCAGCTGCGCGTCGAGCGCGGACAGCGGCTCGTCGAGCAGCAGCACGCCGGGCCGGACGGCGAGCGCCCGCGCGATGGCGACCCGCTGCTGCTGCCCGCCGGACAGCTCGCGCGGATACCGCTTCGCGTACGCCGCCATCCCGGTCATCTCCAGCGCCTCCGCGACCCGCCCGGGAATCTCGGACCTGGCGGTCTTGCGCGCCTTCATGCCGAAGGCGACGTTGTCCGCGACCCGCATGTGCGGGAAGAGCGCGTAACTCTGGACGACCATGCCGATGCCGCGCCGGTGCGGCGGCAGCGCGGTGACGTCGCGGTCCCCGATGAACACCCGCCCCGAGGCGGGCCGCACGAACCCGGCGACGGTCCGCAGCGCGGTGGTCTTGCCGGACCCGGAGGGCCCGAGCAGGGCCATCACCTCGCCCGGCTCCACGGTCAGGTCGAGGGAGTCGAGGACGGTGGTGCCGCCGTAGGCGACACTGACCCGGTCGAAGCGGATGCCGCTGCCCATCAGCCGACTCCGCGCAGGACGGCGGGGAGTTCGGCGACCGAACCGAGCACATGGGTGGCGCCGGCCTCGCGGAGCGCGGTGGCGCCGTGCGCGCCGGTCAGCACCCCGGCGACCACCGAGGCACCCGCCCGTACGCCGCTGCGCATGTCGTACGCCGTGTCGCCCGCGACCGCGACGTCCTGGACGCCGTCCGCGGCGCCGGTGCGCAGGAACGCGCTGAGCACCATGTCCGGGTAGGGCCGGCCGCGGCCGCCGGCGTCGGCGGGGCACAGGGTCAGTCCGACCAGGTCCCGCCAGCCCAGCGCGTCGAGGATGGCGTCCTGGGTGACGCGGGCGAAGCCGGTGGTCAGGACGACGGTCCGCCCGTCCTGCGTGAGCTCCTCCACGGCCTCGCGCGCTCCGGGCACGGGCGCGATGCGGCCGCCGTCGACGAGCGTCCCGTACGCCTTCTCGAAGGCCGTGTTGGCCTGCTGGGCGCGCGCCTCGTCGCCGAACAGGTGCCGGAAGACGGAGATCTTGGACTCGCCCATGGTGGCGCGCACGTACTCCAGCTTCGCGGCGTGGTCCGCGGAGTCCGGCTCGACGCCGAGCTCGCGCGCGGCGGCGGCGAAGGCCTGCTCGACGAGGCCGCCGTCGGCGACGGTGGTCCCGGCCATGTCGAGGACGACAAGGCGGATACGGCCGGTGTGCTTCGTGGTCAACCCGTTCACCATCCCAGCTCGTTCGCGGTCTTCTCGGCGATGGCGGGCGAGCAGGTCATGCCGCGCCCCCCGGGCCCGGTCACCAGCCACACGCCCTCGCGCACCTGCTGCCGGTGCACGACCCGGCTCGTGTCGGCGCACTGCGCGTACACCCCGGCCCAGCGGCGCCGGATCCTCGGCAGCGGGCGGCCGAGGAAGCCCTCGACGACCTCGGTGAGGTGGTCGTAGGGGGCCTCGTCGGTGTCGAAGGCGAAGGGGTGCTCGTACTCGTGGGTGTCGCCGATGGTCAGGCCGCCGTCCGCGCGCTGCACCATGAGCAGCTGCATCTTGTGCGCGGCGGCGGTGGGGGTCTGCGGCTGGTGCGCGGTGAGCTCGTCGAGCGCGGGCGAGCGGTAGGCGGGGTAGTAGCGGAAGCTGTCGGCGTCGGCGACGGAGGTGGTGAGCGGCTCGCCGAGCGGTTCGGTCTGCATCATCTGGAGCCGGACGCGGCGCACCGGCAGGCCGGGCCCGGCCAGTTCGCGGACGAGGCCGCCGAGCCAGGCGCCGGTGGCGAGGACGACGGCGTCGCCGGTGTGCACGTCGCCGTGGTCGTCGCGGACACCGCGCTCCCCGACGACCTCGCGGACCTCGCGCCCCGGCAGGAACGTGTAGCGCGGGGAGGCCAGCAGCGCCTCGCGCAGCCTGAGTTGGGCGGTACGGGGTTCCACCGCCGCGTCCCGCTCGCACCACAGGCCCGCGACGAAGTCGCCGCGCAGGGCCGGGTTGAGGGCGCGGGCCTCGTCGGCGCCGAGCAGCTTGTAGCCGCGGGCGGCGGCGTCGGGCCTGGCCAGCGCGGCCTCGGCGACGGCGCGCTCGCGTGCGTCGCGTACGAGGGTCAGGGAGCCGTTGGCCCGGAAGCCGAGGCCGGGGACCCGCGCGCCGATGTCCTCCCACAGTTCGCGGGCGCGCAGGGCGGTGTCGAGCTCCTCGCCGCCCGCCCGGCCGCTCACCCATATCTGTCCGAAGTTGCGCAGCGACGCCCCGCGGGCCTCGCTCTCGCGCTCGATCTGTACGACCTCGTGGCCGCGTTCCACTGCGTGCCAGGCGTGCATGGTTCCCACCACGCCGGCTCCTACGACGATGACTCTCACGACGGCAACGCTGCGGGCGACGGATGACCCGCGCGGGACCGGCGGACGACGGGACGGTGAACGGGCCCCCAAGCTTGGACCAGACCCGTTACGTTTCCGTGATGTGACCGCGTCGGCCGGGGCACCCGCAAGGGTCAGGCGTGTCCGTCGAGCCGCGTGGTGAACGAGAACCGGTCGCCGCGGTAGAGGGTGCGCACCCGCTCCAGCGGCCGTCCGGCGGTGTCCCGCGAGAGCCGGTGGATGAGCAGCATGGGCAGTGCGGGCGGCGTCCCGACGAGCAGGGCCTCGCGCGGGGTGGCGAGGACCGTCTCGATCCGCTCGTCGGCGTCCCCGAAGGCGATGCCGAGACGGTCGCGGAGGTAGGAGTAGAAGGAGGAGTCGGGCTCGAAGTCGGTGTCGAGCCGCGGCACACGGCCGACGCGGACGTACGTGCTCTCCAGGCCGACCCGCTCGTCGTCGGCGAGCAGGACGCGCTCCATGTGCCAGACGTCCTCGCCCACGACGGCCCCGATCTCGGCGGCGAGCGCGGCGGGGCACGGGAAGCGGTCCAGGGAGATGAGGTTGCGGCCGGGGGTACGGCCCTGGCGCCGCACGCCTTCCGTGTAACTCGCCAGCGACAGCGGCTGCTCCAGCTTGGGCCCGGCGACGACGGTGCCGCGCCCCTGCCGGCGCAGCCGCCCTTCGAGAAGGAGCTCCCGCAACGCCTGCCGCACGGTCTCCCGCGCCACCTCGTACCGCTCGGCGAGATCCCGCTCGGTGGGCAGGGTCTGCCCGTCGCCCAACTCCTCGACGAGCGCGGCGATCCGCGCCTTCACGGCGTAGTACTTGGGGATCCGCCCGTGCTCGGGAATCCCGGACCGAATGGGCGCACCCGGCGCCTGGTCGAGCAGATGGGCGGGAACACGCGGCGCCCGCGGGGCGGGCGTGGGGGCAGGGTTCGGGTTGTCCACCCCGGGATGTTCGCAGACGTACGTGAACGTGGGGGTGAATGCGGGGTGGCGGGGGACCGGAGCCCAGGGGGCTGAACTCGGGGGCCGGGGGGGGCGCCGGGGAGGGTCAGTTGCGTTTCGTGCGCATGCGGCGGGTCGTCATGACGATCGCGCCCACGCCCAGCAGGACCGCGCCCGCGGCGATGCCCAGGGCGAGCGGTGTGCCCGGGCCCGTCTGCGCGAGCTGTTCGGCGGTCGGGGTCGCGGGGCCGTCGGGCTCGACGTCGAACGCGTACTCGTTGGACTCGCCGACCCAGTCGCCGTCGTCCTCCCTGCGCTGCACCAGCGCCGCCGTGGCCGCGACGTGGTCGGCCTCCGTGTCGGAGGTGAAGGAGAGCCGTACCTTGACGCCGACGGTCCGGCCCGGTGCGACCGTGAACCCGGGGAAGCCGTCGTCGAAGACGCCGATGTTCTCGCCCGGTCCGGTCTTCTCGAAGCGCACGGGTCGCCTGCGCGTCCCGTCGTGGAACTCCAGCTGCACCTGCTCCGGCTCCAGCGTCCGCGCCCGGTCGACGAGGACGAGGATCGGGTGGATGTTGCCGCAGGACTCGTCGGTGGTGTTGGTGAGGTCGATCGTCCAGTCCCGGTACCCCTCCCCCGGCCGGTACGTGCCGGGCCCCCGGTGGATGCGGGTGTCGATGGGGAAGTCGGTGCCGTCGGCGGACGAGCAGGTGGGCCGGTTCGCGGCGTCGGGCCGGACGGCGGAGTCACGGCGGACGGCGGAGTCACGGCGGACGGCACCGGACCGAACGCCACCGGGCCGGACGGCACCGGGCCGGACGGCGGAGTCCTCCCGGGCGGCGGGATCGGCTTCCCGCGGGGCCGCGACGCCAAGGCCCCCGGCGCCGCAGGGCGAGCCCTTCACGGCCGCCGAGCCCGCCGTACGCGCGACCGCGCAGACGTGACCGCCCCGTACGCCACCCCCCTCGGCCGCGCCGGACACCCCGGCCGCCACGGGTACGAGGGCGACGGCCGCGGCGGCGACACCGAGGACGAGCGAGCTGCGGAAGCGCATGGAGGACCAGAACCTTTGCTGAGCCGGACGCCGACGGAACGCCGGGACCCCCGAGAGCCTTCCACGCACGCGCCGTCCCGCCTCCCCGCCACCACCCGATAGGCCCGATCGGCCCGTCCCGGTCCCCCCGTTCAGGGGAGATTCCGCGCCGACGGGTTCACCGGGTCACCCCGCGCGGAGCGCTACCACGGCACGGGCTCGCCGTGCCGGTCCAGGAACCGCAGCCCGGCCGCGCCCGCCTCCGACCCCGCCTCCGCCGCCTTCTCCAGTACGTCGACGACCGCCGGCACGCTCTCCCGCGGGTCGAGCGGCGCGCCGGGCCCGCCGAGCCGGGTGCGGTTGTGCCCGGGGTCGACGAGCAGCTTGGTCAGCCCGTCGTCGGCGTAACGGGTCGCGTAACTGCGCATCAGCTGGTTGAGCGCGGCCTTGCTGGCCTTGTACAGCTCGTAACCGCCTTCCGTGTTGCGGGAGATGCTGCCCTGGTCGGAGGACATGACCGCGACGGTCCCGCCGGGGACGACCATCTCGCGCAGGGCCTCCAGGGTGCGCAGCGGGCTCAGCGCGTTGGTCACCATCACCTCGGTGAACATCTCCGTCGGCACCTCGCTGATCGGCAGGTCACCCCGGTCGATCGCGGCGTTGACGAAGAGCAGGTCGAGCCGGGTGCCGGCCAACCGCTCGCGCAGCGCGGCGAGTTCGTCGGGGCTGGTCATCTCCAGGGTCTCCAGGGTGAGCCGCCCCTCCCGGGTCTCGGCGAGTTCGCGCAGCTCGCCGCGGGTCTCGCGGGCCGTGGCCACGACGTGCCAGCCGCGCCGGGTGAGCTCGTCGACGAGGACGAGCCCTAACCCCCGGGAGGCCCCGACGACGAGGGCCCGCCGCCCGGACGAGCCGGCCTCGGCGGGGGCGGGAGCGGAGGTTGTGGCTGGGGCTGTGACTGGGACTGTGACTGGGGCAGCGGTAGCGGTAGCGGTAACAGGAACAGGAACAGGGGCGGTGGACACGGGTACTCCTTGGTGTGGGCGGGGGCGTCGGGCGCGCCGGAATGCGCCTTGCCTGGACGCGACGTCCAGGCTAGACGCAACGTCGCGTCCATACAATGGCCTCGCATCGGCCGCCGGGTATCGTGTCCGCATGCCCGCCCCGACCTCCGGCCCCCGCCGGCCCCACTCCGGCAGCCGGCGCGACGAGGCCGCGCGTCTGGCCGTCCTGCACGCCGCGGACGACCTGCTCGTCGAGCACGGTTTCGGCGCCCTGACCATCGAGGCGATCGCGCGCCGCGCGGGCGTCGCGAAGCAGACGATCTACCGCTGGTGGCCCTCGAAGGTGGAGATCCTCCTCGACACGCTGATCGAGGACAGCGCCAAGCGGCTGCCGGTCCCGACGGAGCGGCCCACGGCGGAGAGCATCCGCGGCTACCTGCGCCGGTTCGCGCGGTTCCTCACGCGCGACCCCGCCGGCAAGGTGCTGCTCGCGCTCGTCGCCGAGGCGCAGCATCATCCGGAGACGGCCAAGAGCTTCAACGAGCGGTATCTCGGGCCGCGGCGGGCGCGGGAGAGCGAGATGCTCGCGCGGGCGACGGAGGCGGGGGAGATCGCGCCCCGCCTCTCCCCCGACGCGACGGTCGACGCGCTGACGGGGCCGCTGGTCTACCGCGCCCTTACGGGGGCGGGGGTTCCTCGCGGGATGGTGGACGCGCTGGTGGACGGCTTGCTGCGGCCCACGGGGGCCTAGTTGTAGGTGGGGTGGGGGTACTTGCGCAGTTCCCCGCGCCCCTGGGGGCCTGGTGCCGCGTGCGGCGTGGCGCGGTGCGGTGCGGGTGGGTGAGGGTTTGTCGCGCAGTTCCCCGCGCCCCCAGGGGTCCTCAGGTCGCGTGTCGCCGTGCGGGCCGGCGTCGGCTGAGCGCGCAGTTCCTCGCGCCCCTGGGGGGCCTCCTGCCGCATGTCGCCTGCGGGACGCCGGTGGCTTGTCGCGCAGTTCCCCGCGCCCCTGAGGAGGACCCCCGGCCCTCACCCAGTAAGCACCGCCCCACCCGGCTCAGAGACATCAGCGACGCGAGGGGCAAGCCCGGCCCACCCACGCGCACCACACAACCGAGCCCAACCCCCTCAGGGACGCGAGGAACTGCGCAACAAACCCCCACCCACCCGCACCACACAACCGAGCTCAAGCACATGAGGGGCGCGGGGAACTGCGCGAGCAACCACCCCCGACCCGCACCACCACGAACAAGCCCAACCCCCCTCAGGGGCGCGGGGAACTGCGCGACAAACCCCCACCCCTCGCACCACACAACCGAGCTCAAGCACATCAGGGGCGCGGGGAACTGCGCGAGCAACCCCCACCCACCCGCACCCCCATAAAAACAACACACACCCCCACCCCCCTCACCCGCCGACCACCCCCACAACCGCCCGCCCGAACACCGGCGCCAAGACCAGCTGAGCCGCCCCCTCCGCGACCCCCCGCTCCCCACCGGGCGCCAGCCCAACCGTCACCCGCGCCCCCGAGCCCGGGCCCGGGCCCGCACCCGGACCCGCACCCTCGCCCGCACCCGGGCCCGCACCCTCACCCGCCCCCGGGCCCCGGCCCCGGCCCCCGCGCCGGGCCCGCTCGGCGACGACCGCCCCCACCCCCCGTACGAACACGTCCCCGTCCGCGAAAACCGTCCGCCCCCCGAGCAGCACGCGGTCGACGTCGAGGAGTCCGATCAGGTTGCCGGCCGCCGTGCCCAGTACCCGCGCCGCCTCCTCCACGTCGCCCCGCGCGACCGCCGCCAGGCAGAGCGCCTCCACGCACCCCCGGTCCCCGCACTCGCATCGCGGCCCGTCCAACTGCAGGACCTGGTGGCCGAATTCGCCCGCCCCGGTACGCGCACCGCGATACAGCGTCCCGTCCAGCACCAGCCCCGCCCCGAGCCCGGTCCCGAGGTGCAGATACGCGAAGGTGTCCGCGTCCCCCGCGAGCGCCAGGCCGAGCGCCGCGGCATTCGTGTCCTTGTCCACGACGACGGGCAGCCCGAGCCGCGCCCCGAGCGCGTCCCGCAGCCCGAACCCGTCCAGCTCGGGGAAGCCCGTGACCCGGCGCAGCACCCCCTCGGCGTGGTCGAGGGGTCCGGGCAGCGCGACCCCGACCCCGGACACCCGCCACCCGGTCCCCGGACCACCCCCCTCAGCGGCCCTCTCCCCTCCACCGGCGGCCAGCAGCCGCTCCACCTCGCCCGCGGCCGCCTCGACCACCGCCTCCGCGCCCGCGCCGAAGGCCAGCGGCGCGCGGCGTTCGGCGACCACCGCCCCGGTGAGGTCGACCAGGACCGCCGTCAGCTCGTCGCGGTCGAGGTGGAGTCCCACCGCGTGCCCCGCGCCGGGCACGAGCCGCAGCACCGTCCGCGGCTTGCCGCCCGTCGAGGCGCGGCGGCCCGCCTCCGCCGCGAATCCCTCCGCCCGCAGCCTCGCGGTGATCTTGCTGACCGCCTGCGGGGTGAGCCCCGTGCGCTCGGCGAGCTCCAGCCGGCTGATGCCCGCCTCACCCGCCGCGCGCAGCAGGTCGAGCACGAGCGCGGCGTTGTGCCCGCGCAGCGCCGACAGGTTCACTCCGGGATTCACCCTGTTCACGTACGACATCACCCCGCCATTGTCCCGCCCGCTTGCACTTTGGCAACACCGTTGCTTAAGTGGAGTGCATGACTGGCACAGGTACTGGCACTGACTTCGGCACGGACACGGGCACCGGCACCGGCACCTCACGCTCCGCGCTCCGCGTCGGCCTCGTCGGGTACGGCCTCGCGGGCTCCGTCTTCCACGCCCCGCTGATCGCCGCCACCGAGGGCCTCGTCCTCGACACGGTCGTCACGTCGAACCCCGAGCGGCAGGCGCAGGCCCGCGCCGAGTTCGGCGACGACCTGCGGTGCGCGGCCTCCGCCGACGAGCTGTGGGAGCGGGCCGACGAGCTCGACCTGATCGTCGTCGCGTCCCCGAACAAGACGCACGTCGCGCTCGCCACCGCCGCCCTCGAGGCGGGCCTGCCGGTCGTCGTGGACAAGCCGATCGCGGGCACCGCGGCCGAGGCGCGCGAGCTCGCCGCCCTCGCCGACGACCGCGGGCTCCTGCTGTCCGTCTTCCAGAACCGCCGCTGGGACAACGACTTCCGCACGCTGCGACAGCTCCTGGCCGACGGCGAGCTCGGCGACGTATGGCGCTTCGAGTCACGCTTCGAACGGTGGCGTCCGCAGCCGAAGGGCGGCTGGCGCGAGTCCGGCGACCCCGAGGAGATCGGCGGCCTCCTGTACGACTTGGGCAGCCACGTCGTCGACCAGGCCCTGGTGCTGTTCGGCCCGGCGGTCCGCGTGTACGCGGAGTCGGACGTGCGGCGGCCGGGCGCGGAGGCGGACGACGACACGTTCATCGCGATCACGCACGCGAGCGGCGTCCGCTCGCACCTCTACGTATCGGCCACCACCGCCCAGCTCGGCCCGCGCTTGCGCGTGCTCGGTTCGCAGGCGGGCTACGTGAAGTACGGCCTCGACCCGCAGGAGGCGGCGCTGCGCGACGGCAGGCGCCCGACGGCGCGGGAGCCGTGGGGCGTGGAGCCCGAGTCGATGTGGGGCCGGGTCGGCTCCGGCGAGTCCCCGCTGACGGGCGGCGGCCGCCCGTTGCCCACCCTGCCGGGCGACTATCCCGCGTACTACGCGGCGGTGGCCGACGCGCTGCGCGGCACCGGCGAGAACCCCGTCACCGCGCACCAGGCCGCCGCGGCCCTGGACGTCCTCGAGGCGGCCCGCCGCTCGGCCCGCGACGGTGTGGCGGTGACGCTGTGAGCGACGCGCCCTCCCTCGACGAACTGCGGGACCAGGAGCGCCGGCTGGTCCTCCCCCACTTCACCTACGACGACGCGTGGGCGCTCGGCACGCTCCTGGTGGAGCTGGCCCGCGACCGCGGCGCCCCGGTGGCCGTCGACATCCGGCGCGGCGGCCAGCAGCTCTTCCACGCGGCGCTGCCCGGCTCGACGCCCGACAACGACGCCTGGATCGACCGCAAGCGCCGCGTCGTGGAGCGCTACCAGTGCTCGTCCCTCCAGGTCGGCACCCGCTTCCGCGCCAAGGGCACGACCTTCGAGGACTCCTCGCGCCTCGACCCCGACGTGTACGCGACCCACGGCGGCGCGTTCCCGCTCGCGGTCGAGGGGGCGGGGGTGGTCGGCACGGTGGTG
This sequence comes from Streptomyces sp. NPDC041122, assembly GCF_055592445.1. NCBI lineage: Bacteria > Bacillati > Actinomycetota > Actinomycetes > Kitasatosporales > Streptomycetaceae > Streptomyces > Streptomyces sp. NPDC041122. The sequence continues at coordinate 809,569 of NZ_JBVIYQ010000001.1, forward strand.
GTGTCGGGGCTGCCCCAGGTCGAGGATCACGCACTGGTCGTGGAAGCGCTGGAAGGATTCCTCGCCGGGTAATCGGACCATTTTCACCGCTTTGGGTGAACCATCCCCTGCGGATATCGCAGAAGTGGCGTATCGCGTCTCGGGGGCTCATAGGGTCCAGCCATGCAACTGCCCGCCTTCGTAGATTTGCGCCTTCTCGGGCGGTGCAATCTTGAATGCCCCTTTTGTTTCGGTCCGCGCCACGACATGCCGTCCATGACCTGGGAAACCGCCCAGAAGGTGGTCGCCGCCCTGCGGGACGGGGGCGTGCAGGGGGTGGTGATCTCGGGCGGAGAACCGACTCTTCTCCCCTATCTCGCCGACCTGGTCGGGGAGTTGGGCAAACCCTTCGACGACGGCCGCCCCCCGCCGCGCGTCGTCCTCAGCACCAACGGCCTCGCCCCGCTGAAGACGATGCACCGCATCCTCCCGCACCTCTCCTGGATCGCCCTGCCGCTGGAGTCCCGGGACGCGGCGGAACACGACCTCATGCGCACCGGCAGCAAGGCACCGCACCGCGACCGCGTGCTCGGCCTGCTCAAGGAGGTGCGCAAGAACCACCGGCACGTCCGCGTGAAGCTCGGCACCGTCGTCACCCGGCTCAACGCCAAGGGCGCCCCGCGCGTCCTCGACCTGGTCGAGGAGGGGGCCAGGCCCCATGTGTGGAAGGTCTACCAGATGTCGGAGACCAACTACGGCGCGGACAACCGGGATTGGCTCTCCCTGGGCGACGAGGAGTTCGAGGCGGTGGTGAAGGAGTGCGAACGGGCCGCGCGCGAGCACGAGGTGACCTTGCGGGTCTACCGCAACCGCACCCGCACCGGCAGTTACTTCTTCATCGACCCGGACTGCGAGATCGTCGTCGTCGACGCGGGTGAGGAGAGAAGAATCGGGAACCTCTTCGAAAAGCTGGCGGACGAAACGCTCCGGCCCGCCGAACTGATCACCCCTGCCAGGAACGTCGAGAACTTCGCCGGCACCTACCCGGACCCGGGCCGACCGGCCCCGTGAGGAGCTCTTGATGACGGCACACGTACGCGTGGGAGTCCAGGCGATCGTGCGCGACGGCGGCGATGTCCTGCTCGGCCTGCGGGCCAACTGTTTCGGCGCCGGCACCTGGGGTCTGCCCGGCGGCCACCTGGAGCTGGGCGAGTCCCTCCAGGCCGCCGCGCGACGGGAGTTGGCGGAGGAGACCGGCATCCTGGCCCTGGACCTGCGCGTCGCCTGCGTGACCGATCCGGACCCGGCGGCCAACCACCACATGCAGGTCGGCGTCGAGGTCGTCGACTACACCGGGGACGTCCGGCTGCGCGAACCCGACCGCTGCGAGCGCTGGCAGTTCTGGCCCCTGGACGCACTCCCCGACGCCCTCTTCGTCGGCTCGGCGGGCGTGCTGCGGAGCGTCAGGGACGGCGCGGTGCACTGCCCCTAGCGGTGCGCCCCTCGGTCTTGCTCCACCGGTCGTCCGACTGCGTCAGCATCAGCGCCCGCAGCCGCGCCTTGTGCTTCTCCTCGTGCCTGCCGAACTGCTCCCAGGTGCTGGTGAGTTCCCACTGCGTACGGAACGCGGCCAGGCTGTCCTCGTAGTACTTGCTGTCCCTGAGGAACCGGTGCTCGAAGACGCTGAGGCCCCTGCGCGTGCGCTGCAGCGGATTCATCGTGATGTACGGCTCGAAGAAACCCGCGTCCGAGGTGAGCAGCGTCGACCCCGAGATGTCGGTCGGGGTCAGCTTCAGTTCGATGCGGCCGGGGAACCGGTCGCGCAGCGCCAGATAGGAGTCGATGACCGGCCGGAACGTCTGCTGGTAGTACGTGCTCCCCCACACCCGGTCCACGATGTCCTCCGCACCGTGCTGCATGAAGATCGCCAGATTGTTCCAGGGGCTGCTCAGGATGATGTGGAAGTAGGTGCCGCGCTCCAGGGCACGGTGGATCTGCCAGTAGAAGATGTCCAGTTCGGGGAGGAAGTACGAGGCGCCCGCGTGCGCGGTGAGCCGGATGACGTTGCGCTCCGCGTCGATGGCCCGCCGCTTCTCGGCGTTGCGGAGGTCGTTCTCCTGCGGCGTGTACGTGCGGTCGATCCGGTACGGCAGGTCGTCCGCCTGCACCGTGGCCGCCCGTAAGTGCGCGAGCGCCTCGCGGATCGCGAGGGTCTGGTCGTGTTCGCGGCCGAGCGCCTCCACCGCCATGTCCTCGGCGTCCTCCAGGAGCGAGACCGCCCGCTGCCGGCGCAGCACACTGCCCGGGGCGCCCGCCGCCTCGAACTCGGCGACCGCCAGCGCCGCTTGGGCGACGATGGTCTCGCGGTGGGTCGCCCCGAGAAACGCCGCCGCGTTCAGCCGGACGATCTCCAGCTCGCTCAACTGCCGTTCGACCGCCTCCGGATCGGGGCCGTCCCACGCCGCCTCGAACTTGGCCACGGCGAGCGCCCGCCGCGCGGCGATCGCGGCGGGGTGGTCGCCGCCCTTGAGGGCGATGGAGTGCTCCGCCGAGCGGTCGAACTTCTGGAGCGTGTCGGAGGTCCCGGCGGTCGCCCCGCCGTCCGCATCCGCCCTGGCGACCTCCCAGCGCACCCAGTCCGCCGTCAGCCGCGCGTCCGGGTCGTCCCCGGGGCGCGCGTCCATCTCCTCCAGCGCCTTGTCCGCCCAGAACCCCGCGTCCGCCAGATCCTTCCTGCGCAGGCTCACGGCGCTCAGGTTGGCGAGGATCCGGCCCCGTTCGGGGACGCCGTCGCCCACCTGGGCCCGGGTGAGCGCCCGGCACAGGACCAGCCTCGACCGTTCCAGGTCGCCGTGCTCGGCGAACAGCGCGCCGAGTTCATTCCAGACGGACGCCGCGTAGACCTCGTGGTCCGCCTCCACGGTCTCCATGTGCCGCAGGGTCATGTCGGCCACCGACAGGGAGAGCGTCTTCATGCCGAGGGCGGACAGGAGCTTGGCCAAGTGGGTGAGCTGCCCGGCGCGCAACTGCTGGGAGCGGTCGGCGCGGTCGGGCCCGCGGACGTGCTTCACGCAGGCCGCCAGCCGGTTCCTGTCCCGCGGGTGCGGGGTGTCGGGCGCGAGGAGCATCTCCTCCGCCACCGCGATGGCCTCGTCCAGGTACCGCGTGGTGGTCATGGTCCCTCCCGGGATGTCGCCGGCCCATGCGCCGGTGTGCTGGGTCAGCGGCGTATCCAGTGCACGGCCACCACGGAGTCGTGGCCCGCCCGCTTCAGGGCCTCCTCGACCGCGGCATCGATCCGGAGCTTCTGTTCGGTCTCGGCCGCGTCCACCGCGTACGGCCGTACGGCCAGGGGCAGTTGGTCCCGGGACAGGTCCTCGATGCGGAACCGGAAACGGTCGAACTGCCGCACCGCCTCACGGATCGTGCCGGCGAAGACGGTGTCCCCCGGCGTGCGCGCCTCGGCGCGCCGCTGGACGATGAGGCCCAGGACCGCCGTCGGCCCGTTGGGGTCGCCCCGCTCCACCGGGCTGCCCGCGTAGACCGAGTAATCATCGAGAGTGACACGGCAGTTGAGCCGGAGGGCGCAGACCCGCACGCCCTTCTGCGGCTCCCCGTACCCGTACGCGACCTCGGCCACGCAGCCGGTCAGCACGTCGTCGGTGTCCGGCGGCTGATGGGTCGCCTTCCACGGCTCGCCCTGCCGGGCGTCGTCGAAGCACACGCCCGGGAGCCGGACGTCCTCCCCGTCGGGGAACGTGAGGTTCAGCAGCGCCAGGTCGGAGCGGCGGTCGTGGTCCAGGACCGCGGCCATGACCTGCCTGCCGTCGGACAGCCGGAGCGTGACCGTGTCCAGGCCCTTGAGCTCACGGGCCCGCAGACTGTGCGCGGCGGCGAGGGCGAACTCCCGGGTGAGCCGGACGCCCGCACCGCGCCGGCAGCTCTCACCGTCCCCGAGCCCCTCGGCCCGGCGGCAGTCGTCGCCCCGGCGGCACTCGGCGCCCATCCGGCAGCCGCCGCGGAAGATCTCGATGAAATGCTCGTCGTACACCACGGGCCAGCCCCCCGTCCGGACCCTGAGCGAACCCCGGCTTTCGCAGGGGAGACGCCATGGTAGCCAGAAATGGTTGCCGGGAAAGCGCCCCGTGCGCCTTCTCGTGGAATATGCCGGAAGGAAGGCCGGAATGCGTCGACACGCTTTTGTCTTTTTCTCCCGTGCGTACTCAGGTGTCGTTTCCGGACCGTCCGTACCCCTTCAGCCGCTTGACTCCCGCGAGCAACTTCCGCCCCCATGACACCTTTTCGGGATGGACCTCGCGCCGCAGCAGCGCCAGGACCCGGCGGTCGGCCTTCCGTGATTTCCGCACGGTTTCCCGGAACTCGACCCAGAATGCGTCGTTGTCGCTGATCCGGGGATTGTTCTCCAGCTGTGTGTGCCATTTCGCCCAGGCCAGGTTCCACCGCCGCCACGCGGCGAAGGCACGTTTGCAGGCGGCGAGCAGCGCGTCGCTGCCGTAGATCTCCAGGCGGGCGAGGAGGGGGGACATGTCGTCGGCGGGGCCCGTCTCACCCGCCCGGCGCTCGGGAAAGCCGCCGGTCCGCAGCACGGTCTCCCGGAGGTCCGCCATCCGCCGGACGACGATCATCACCTCGTCGTAGACGGCCATCCGCCGGTCCCAGACCCGGTTCTCCCGCTCGCGCCGGGTCGTGGCCCGCTGGATCAGCCAGGCGCTGGAGAACGTGGCGAGAGCGCCCAGCGCCGTGCCGCCGAGGGCGGCCACGGCCGGATTCAGTCCCATGAACGCCATCATGACGCGCCGGCGCCCCCGGCGGACCGGGAACGCTGGGGGCACCTCTGCGGGGGGGGGGGCGGGCGCTATGCGTCCTTGAGCTCCTGCCGCTGCCGGCCGAGCCCCTCGACCTCCAGCTCCACCACGTCGCCCGCCCGCAGATACGGCTTCGGCTCCGGCCGGCCCATCGCCACGCCCGCCGGCGTCCCCGTGTTGATCACGTCACCGGGGTAGAGCGTCATGAACTGGCTGACGTAGCGCACCACTTCGGCGACCGGGAAGATCTGCTCGGCGGTCGTGCCGTCCTGCTTCAGCTCGCCGTTGACCCAGAGCTTCAGGGAGAGCGCCTGCGGGTCGGCGACCTCGTCGGCGGTGACCAGCCACGGGCCCAGCGGGTTGAACGTCTCGCAGTTCTTGCCCTTGTCCCAGGTGCCGCCCCGCTCTATCTGGAACTCGCGCTCCGAGACGTCGTGGGAAACCGCGTACCCGGCGACGTGCGCCAGGGCCTCCTCGGGGGACTCCAGGTAGCGCGCCGTACGTCCGATGACCACGGCGAGCTCGACCTCCCAGTCGGTCTTCACCGAGCGGCGCGGCACCAGGACGGTGTCATCGGGACCGACCACCGTGTCCGCCGCCTTGAAGAAGACGACGGGCTCGGCGGGCGGCTCGGCGCCCGTCTCGCGGGCGTGGTCGAAGTAGTTCAGCCCGATGCAGACGACCTTGCCGATCCGTGCGAGCGGTGGCCCGACGCGCAGCCCGTCGGCCGCGAGAACGGGCAGGTCACCGGCGTCGGCGGCGGCCCTGATCCGGCCGATCGCGGCGGCGTCGGCGAGGACCTCGCCGTCGATGTCGGCGACGATGCCCGACAGGTCACGGAGGGTGCCTTCGGCGTCGAGGAGCGCGGGGCGCTCCGATCCTGCGGTACCGACTCGCAGCAGCTTCATGGTCAGACTCCATTCCTTCGGGGGCCCGGCCGATGGGTTGCGGCCATCGGAGGTTTGGTCGATCGTCCAAGGTCCCCGTCCGGTCCGCAATACCCCGTTCACGTACTGGACCCTTACCGGGCGGTAGCCGCCGTCACCGGTCCACCGCCGCCGTCCTCACGCGGCGGCGGCCAGGGCCCCCGCGCTGCCCGGCATGTCCCGGTACAGCACCGCGCGCTCGACCGCGCTCCACGTCGTGCTGGTCACCACGTACAGCGCGGCGGCCAGCGGCACCACGGCCACGGTGAACAGCGTCATGAACGACATCAGCGGCATGAACTTCGTGATCGCCCCCATCCCGGGCACCTGCTGGTCGCCGGCACCGGCCTGCGGCAGCGGGTTGGCCGCCATCTGCCGCTTGGTGCGCCGGTAGTTGAAGGTGGCGACCACGGCGACGAGGGCGAACAGCGCCAGATAGACGAGGCCCTGCGCGCCGAAGACCCCGCCGTGGCCCAGCGCGTCCGCCCACCTGCCGCCGAGCGGCGCGGCGAAGAGCGTGTGGCCGAGCAGCGCGTTGGCCTCGCCGCCGATGCTGGAGTTGGAGAAGAGGTGGTAGAGCAGGAAGAAAGCCGGCAGCTGGAAGAGGCTGGGCAGGCAGCCGGAGAGCGGCGACACCTGCTCCTCGCGGTGCAGCTCCAGGACGGCCTTCTGCAGCTTCTCCGGGTTCTTGGCGTGCTTCCGGCGCAGCTCCGCGATCCGCGGCGACAGCTTGGCGCGGGCCCGCTGGCCCCGGGCCGACGCCCGCGACAGGGGGTGGACGAGGAGCCGTACGCAGGCGGTGAACAGCACGATCGCGGCGGCGGTCGCCGAGGCGTGGAAGAGCGGGTCGAGCAGATCGGCGAGGTGCTCGACCAGGCTGGCGAACACGGACATGAATGCGGACATGGAGGAGCCCTCCGAGGGTCTCGTCGTGCCGGGAGAGGAAGCGACGGGTGAGGTCGCGGCGGCGTGACGGGGCGCGGGGAGGGATCGGTGAGACGGGTGCGGGCTGCGCGCCCGGGTCCCTACGCGGCCGTCAGGAGGAGACGGCCGGGTGCTCGGGGCCGGGTGCGGCCCCTGGCGTCGGGGTCGCGTTGCGGCAGGAAGGCGGTGCGCCGCTCGCGGTCGCGGATGGCGGTGCGCACGCGGGTGCGGGGCACGGCGGGCGCGCAGCGCGCGGCGAGCAGGGAGCAGACGGCGAGCGCGGAGGACGCCGCGGCGGTCGCGGCGAGCGCGACGGCGGCGGTGAGGCTGCCGGTGTCGACGAGGACGACCTCGACGAGCAGGAACAGGAGCAGCAGGGCGGGGCGCGCGGCAGCCCTCGTCGCACGGATCATGTCGTGCACGGCTGCCTCCTCTCCCCGGTCCGACGGCTCGTGTATCGGCGGTACGCGTCCGGACGGCCGCACTCGTACATACGGCCGTACTCGTACCTGCCGTTATACAGGATCGGCCGCGGAGCCGACGCCGGCGCCGTCCGGCCCGTGCTCGTCGTGCTCGTCACGCTCGTCGTGCTCGTCGTGCTCGTCGTCGAGGGGATCGCTGGCGAGGACCTCGTCGTCCGGCCGCCCGTCCGCGCGGTCGGCGGGACCCGCGTACGTCACGGCGAGCGCGACGACGAGGTTGAGCGCGAGCGCGAGGATCCCGGCGTTGACCCCGAGGACGGGATCGTGGTCGCTGAAGACGAGCGCGCACACGGCCGCGACGCCCACGACCAGCCCGCTCAGCGCCCCGGCGAGCGTCAGCTTCCGCCACACGAGCCCCAGCAGCAGCATCGGTACGAGCTGCGCCATCCCCTCGTACGAGATGAGGGAGAGCCGTACGAGGGTGTTGGGCGCCCCGTAGGTGAGGGCGAGCGCGAGGGCGCCCGCGATGACGACCACGCCCTGCGAGGCGAGCTTCTGCCGCTGCGGAGTCCGCCACCGGGGCAGCAGGGACAGCACGCTGCTGCCCCACATCGTCCCGATGACCAGCATGAACACGGCCATCGGGACGATCGAGGAGAGCGCGGCGGCCACCCCGATGACGCCGACGGCCCACGCGGGCAGCGAATCCACCACCAGCTCGAACAGCGCGAGGTTGGACTCGGCGCCGACGAGCCCCGGCACCACGAAGAGCGCGGCCATGCCGAGGAGCATGGGCACGAAGAGGAGGACGTTGTAGGCGGGCAGCCAGATGGCGTTGCGGCGCAGCGCGTCCGCGCTGCGGGCGCCGAGGTAGCCGGCGACGGTGGTCGGGAAGATGACGACGGTCAGCGCGTTGAGGAGCGAGGTCGTGGCGAACCACGCCTGCCCGTACACGCTGCCGCCGCTGCCCGGCAGTGTGAGCCAGTCGCTCTTCTCGCGCACGATCCGGTGGAGGAAGTCCCCGTATCCGTCGAAATAGTGCAGGGGTACGTAGACGGCGAGGAAGGCGAGCGTCCCGATGACGAGGACGTCCTTCAGGACCGAGACCCAGGCGCTGCCGCGCAGCCCGCTCACCACCACGAACCCGGTGGTGACGGCGAAGCCGATGAAGTAGGCCCAGTTGAGGCTGATGGCGCCGTACGAGATGGTCGAGACGACGACGCCCATGCCGGTGATCTGCAACTGGATGTAGGGCAGCAGGAAGACGGTGGCGAGAACGGCGACGCCCGCGCCGAGCCAGGGCCGGCCGAACCGGTGGGCGACCATGTCCGAGATGCCGACGAGCCCGTGGCGCCGCGCGTAGGCCCAGAGCATGGGACCGACCACGTAACCGACGGCGTACCCGCAGGACATGTAGGCGACGACGTACAGCACGGGGGCGCCGTAGTTGTAGCCCCAGCCCGCGGCGCCCAGATAGCTGAAGCTGGTGTAGCCCTCGCCCGCCATCAGCACCCAGATGAACACGGCGCCGAGGCTGCGCCCGCCCACGGACCACTCGGCGATCCCGCCCTGCCGGCCGCGCCCGCGGACGGCGGCGAGGCCGAGGACGACGGTGGCGGCCATGAAGACGCCGAAGACGGCGGTGGCGACGGCTCCGTCGCTCATGCGCGGCGCTCCTTCCGCTTCCGGTCACCGCGCTTGCGGTCGCCCCGGTGGGTGAGCCATACGCAGACCGGTGTGAGGAGGGTCGCGCAGAGCAGCCAGAAGAAGAGGAACGGCAGCCCGAGGACGACGGGCCGCACACGGTCGGCGAACGGCAGGACCCCGAGGTACAGCACGAAGGGGCCGAGCAGCCAGAGGAGATGGGGACGGCGAGCGATCACGAGGCCTGACCTTATCCGGGGGCGGGCCACCTCATCCGGGGGCGGGCCGGTGACCGGCCGGGGCGGCCCGCGGCCGCGTGGGAGGGGCTAGCGGGGTCGCATGGCGCGCAGCTTGCCCCACACCACGAGGCGGTACGTGGAGGTGTATTCCGGGGTGCAGGTGGTGAGGGTCAGGTAGTAGCCGGGCTGCCGGTACCCGTACCCCGCGCGGACGTCACTGCGCGGCACGGTACGGATGACACCCCCGTCGCGGGCGGAGGTCTGCGCGAGGGTCTTGTCGACGACGTACGTGTAGGTGGCCCGCGCGGTCTCGACGGTGACCTCGTCCCCGCGCCGCAGCCGGTCGATGTGACGGAACGGCTCGCCGTGGGTGTTGCGGTGCCCGGCGAGGGCGAAGTTCCCGGCCCGGCCGGGCTGGGCGGTGCCGGGGTAGTGCCCGGCGTACCCGCGATTGAGCACGGCGGCCTTGTCGACTCCCTCGGCGACGGGGACGCGGATGCCGATGCGGGGGATGCGGAGGATGGCGTACGCCTGGTCCCAGCGGGGGCTGGAACCTGAACCGGCTGCACGGGAGGCCCCGGACCGGGCGGAGGACCCACCGCCTCGCGCCTCCCCGCCGCCCGCCTCGGTCCGGGAGCCGTGCCGTGGGTCCGCCTCCGGGCGGGCCGGGCTCCCCGCGCCCGGGCTCCCTCCCCCGCCGCCGTCCCTGCCCCACTCCTCCTCCAGGGCGTGGACCTTCCGCTCGGCGGCGGCACGGGCCTGCCGGTTGGTCCACCAGAGCTGGTGCGCGACGAGCAGGAGGAGGACGAGGCCGAGGGTGACGGCGACCTCGGCGGCGCTCCAGAGGACGCGGACGGCGGGCGGGCGCCGGGGGGCCCGGTGGGCAGGCCGGCGCCCTTGCACCACCACCGGAACGACGGGAACGCGCTCGCGCACGGGGCCTCCTCGGGCCGGGAACCGGTCCGGCCGCCGGGAGAATAGGCGCTGCGCCCAGAACAATCCATGGTGCGACGAGCGGCGAGCACCGGGCGACGAGCGGCGAGCACCGGGCGACGAGCGGCGAGCGGCAAGCGGCGAGCGGCAAGCGGCAAGCGGCAAGCGGCAAGCGGCGAAGCTCATGACGGCCCGGCCCGTCAGCCGAACCAACCCTCACCCTCCTGCTGGGACCCGTCCCGGCAGTACCGTGTCCCGTATGCGCCCCGAGAAGCCTGCTGCTGCCGACCACGTCGACGTCGACCACATCGCCGAAGCCGCGCGCCTGGAACGCACGGCCGGCCTGTACCCGGAGGACGCCGAACAGCTCCTCCTCCAGGCCGCGGCCCACCTCGAACTGGCCGGCGCGCGCGATCGCGCGACGACGCTCTACGACCGCCTGCTGTCCGCGGACGCACCGCACCCCGCGGGCTCCCCGCTCCTCATCCGCGCGCTGAAGGCCTCGAACCTCTGGGAGTACGACCACGAGGCGGAGGCCCGGGCGATCATCGACGGCGTCCGCGCGGCGGCCCCGCGGGACCCCGCACCGTGGGTCATCGTGGCGGAGTCCCTCGAATCGCACGACGAGCTGGAACAGGCGCACGAGACGTTCACGGAGGCGGTGGCGCGCGTCGTCCCGTCCGCCGCCGCGGAACCTCCCTACGCCACGCACCCGCTCCTCTTCGGCCGCCACCGCGTACGCCGCCTGCTCGGCGCCGAGCACGACGAGTGGGACACGCTGGCCGACCGCGTCTCGACGGCGCCGGTCTCCCTGGACGAGCTGCACGATCCCAAGCGGGTGTGGTCCCTTGGCTCGGAGAACCCGGCGGAACTGCGCGCGGAAATCGCCCGCATCCAGGCGGAGTTGGGCTCGTACCGGGAGGCGCTGTCCCGCCCCTTCCCGGTGGCGGTCCTGCACTGGCCGGCGCCGGAACTGACGGAACTCCTGACGGCGTACCCGGCCTTGACGTCGGAGTACCCCTCCCACGAGGAGCACCTGTCGACCATAGAGTCCTCACTCCACGAACTCGCGGCGTCCGGCACCCCGAACCTCGGCATCGTGACCGGCACGGTCCCCTCCTACGAGGCCTTCGCGGCCTCGGAGGGCACGTCCCCGGAGGACCCGTCCCTGCTCCCCCAGTACGCGACGACCCTGGCGGCCCGGGGGCGGGCGGTGCCGTGGCCGCCGGAGGGGGGCGGGGTGTGCTGGTGCGGGTCGGGGCGGGGGTATGGGGAGTGCCACGGCGGCGATGGCATCTGAGGGCGCGCCGGTGGCGAGCACGAAACGGAACTCACAACATTTTCGGCCGGGATCAGGCAGGGATCAGCTCTCGATTTCCGATCGACAGGATTTCCCGCCGTAGGAGACGAGAATTCCTTGAGTACAGCGAAACCGTCCTCGCCGGGCGTCTCTGCGAGGATGCGCCGGCAACTGAGTCGGGACACCGCACCTGAAGTTGCGGTACGGCGCCTGCTCCACGCCTCCGGCCATCGCTACCGTCTCAACGTTCGTGTCCCTGACATGCCCAGGCGGACCATCGACATTGCCTTCACCCGAGCCAAAGTGGCCGTCTTCCTCGATGGTTGCTTCTGGCACGGGTGCCCGGAGCACGCGACCCAGCCCAAGGCGAATGCGGAGTGGTGGCGGGAAAAGCTCGACCGCAACATCGCCCGGGACCTGGAAACGAACAGACATCTGACCGAATCCGGATGGATCGTTCTACGGTTCTGGGAGCATGAGAAGCCTGACCGGGTGGCGACACGGGTGGCAGCGGCCGTCGCGCGACAGCGCCGGGAGAGCCAAGAGCGCAACGACGGGGGAACGCAGTGAGCGGCTTGAGATTCGTGGATGTCTGTTCCGGTGGTGGAGGGCTGGCCCTCGGGTTGGAGCAGGCCGGTTTTGAACCGGTCCTCCTCCTGGACAACAAGCCGGCCGCGTGCGAAACACTCCGGATGAACAGGCCTGCATGGAATGTTCTGCAGACGGATCTCCACGACTTCGACCCCACTGAGGCTCGAGAGACCTACGACGTGGACTTGCTGTCCGCCGGCCTCCCTCGAGTGAAGTCCTCGGCGACCGCGAAGCGCGTGGAGACCGGAATCGAATTGCGACTCCTCAAAGCGGCGGTCTACCTGGCTCATGCCATACAACCACGTTCCTTGCTCATCGAGAATGTGCCGGGGCTCGTCGACGACGTCGCGTTCGAGGAAGTACGTACCTTCATTCAGCGGGAGCTCGAGCACCTCGGCTACGGATTTCACTGGTTCATCCTCAACGCCGCGGATTTCGGCGTACCGCAGGACCGCAAGCAAGGTGTGCTCATCGCTTTGAAGCAGGAGTTCTTCGACAGCTTCCGGCAGCCCGCTCCCACCGTGACCCAGCACATATCGGCAGGTCGAGCGCTACACGCATCCATGTCGGCACGAGGTTGGGCAGGCGCCGATGCGTGGGCAACCCAGGCGAACCAGGTCGCACCGACGCTGGTGGGAGGGTCGGAAAATCGCGGAGGCGCCGATCTCGGTCTGACCGGCACCAAGAAGGCGTGGGCGCGCATGGGGATCAATGGTGGCGCACTTGCCGACGAGGTGCCCGATCCGGACGGTATTCAGGAGTCGGACACATCCGGTTCCCCGCTCAAGAAGCTCACGGTGGACCAAGCGGCAGTGCTCCAGGCGTTTCCCGCCGACTGGATTTTCGCGGGGGGAAAAACAGCCAGATACCGCCAGATCGGCCACGCCTCGCCACCGCCCGTCGGCAGGGCGCTGGGGCTGGCTGTCGCCCGAGCCCTGCGGACCTGATGCCCACACCCGCACCTATCTCACGCGGCTCAGCAGGACGGCCACAACCACCACCCACCGCCGGCTACACTTCAATCCCATGACCCCCGCACCACGTCGACCACTTCAGCCTGCGAATTTCCACATCGTGGACCTGTTCGCCGGGCCAGGTGGCCTCGATATCGCCGCCTCGATCATGGGAGTGGAGAGCATCGGGGTCGAGTGGGACGACCCGACGCGCGCCACACGCGCGGCGGCCGGTCTGCGGACCACCCATGAGAAGGACGTCGCCGAACTGGGACCCTGCGATCCTGAGGTCGCGGACGCCAACGTGCTCACCGGCGGACCACCGTGCCAGTCGTTCTCCGTCGCCGGTAACCGTGAGGGGCACCAAGCGCTGGAGGATGTGAAGCGTCTGGCCACACGTTTGGCCGGACACGAGGACGCAGCCGCGTTCGAGGCCGCCTGGAAAGAGGTCAAGGCGGAGACCGACGCCATGTCGGACGACCGCACCGGGCTCGTGCTCCAACCGCTGCGTTGGATCATGGAAGCCAAGCTCAAGCGTGAGAAACCCTACGACGTTGTCGTGCTGGAACAAGTACCGACCGTGCTGCCGGTGTGGAAGCACTACGTCGACATTCTCAGAGCCACGGGCTACGCCGCCGACGCCCACGTCCTGAACGCCGAGGAGTTCGGTGTCCCCCAGACACGTCGTCGAGCGGTACTGATCGCCCGTTATGCCCCGGAGGACGAGGAAAAGACGGTCGCCTTCCCTCTGCGGACCCATCAGCGATATCGGCCCGGAGTCGAAAGGCTCCCCAAAGTACAGAAGCCCGCGGAGGACCAGCCTGAGGAGGCTCGCCAGGAGGCTCTGTTCACCAGCGCTTCCACGGACAGGCCCATCGTGCGGTGGACAGCTATGCAGGATGTCCTCCGCGACAGACCTGCCGACTTCGAAGTGGTCTCGAACTACGGCTCGGGCGGCGATCCCAAGAAGCGGGGTCGCCGTACGTCCGAGGAACCAGCGGCGACAGTCACCGGCAAGATTCGACGTAACCGCGTCTTCAGTCTGAAGAGGACAAGCGCCGGTACCAAGCAGATCGGCGAGGAACTGGAGCGGCTGTCCCTCAGGGAGGCGGGCCTTCTGCAATCATTCCCGGCTGCCTATCCGTGGCGGTCGACCGATGTCGCTCAACAGATCGGCAACGCCATTCCGCCGCGGCTCTCCCTCCACATCCTGTGCTGTGCCCTCGGCTTCGAGGGGCCGGACGAGGAACTGCTCACCCGGCTGGAGAAGTGGCAGCCCGCAGGGGCCGCAGCCCCCGCCGACAGTGCCTGAGATCGGCCCACCCGATTGCGTCACTCCTCGTCGCCGCCAGGCTCCCGCCCTCGTACCGGTACGTCCTCGAAGAGTTCCGCGAAGTAGTCGGCCAGCGTCTCCACCGAGGAGTCCGGGGCCCGTTCTTCGTCCGGCCCCTCGGGAAGTGCCTTGTGAGGTACCGGGCCTGCCCATTCCGCGGCTTCGATCCACCGCTGCAACGGCTCTCCGTCCCGCTCCACGTCCGGGGAGACGACGTCGTACATCAGAGTGGCGGCCGATGTGTTGACTGCGCCGGCCAGAGCGTTGATCTCACGGCCGTTGCGCACAATGCCGCGGTCCATGAGGCGCACCATCGCTTGAGCAGTGGGCCGATGGTCGATCACATCGAGCCGCAACGCGGTGTTGAGCATGTCCTGATGGGTACAGGCAGTCACTGCCGGAACGTAGTCGGGGCCGTTGCGGAACAGTTCCGCGGCCCACCACAACCGAGCGAACGCCTGGGTGTGGTGAGGGCCGCGAAAGCGGCTGGCCGCGACACTCGGCAACTTGCCTACCTCCTTGGGCTCCGACATGTGGCGCCAGACGACGTAGTCGGGGGCGACGCCCAGGGCCAGGAAATTCCAGAACCTTCGGTCAGCGGCTTCGCCACGGGCAAGCCGGAGCGTCGCATGGAGGCGTGGAGCAAGCCATGCGTCCGCTCTCGTCGGTCTGCCGTCGCCCCACATGCGCATGGCCTCGTCGAAGAGGTCACGCACCGGGGCCAACTGCGACCGGGCATCGGCACTCCGCAGCGGCTCGGCCCTCTTGTTGAGTGCCAGGGCGGGGACATTCTCCTTGCCCGTGAGCACTCCTTCGGTCAGATACTGGGCGGCGTTGAGATCCGAGAGCATCGCCAGGCGTTCCGGCAGGTAAGCCGGCCGGTCGGTCATGAGTCGCTTCCCTGCTGGAGTCGGTCCAGGCCACGAATGGTGGTGGACAGAGCCTTCGGCACGTCGGCTCTACGGGTGGCGGCGAAATGGATACGAGGCTGAAGGTCAATCCATCCCGAGGTTCCGGTGCGGTGCCGGTGCACCTCGCGCAGCGCCTCCTCGCCCGAGCGGCCCGGGACGACGTCCGGAAGCATCTCCCGGAGCACCTCGCCCCGCCAGTCGTGCGGAAAGAGGGGCGTGCCGTCGCCCTCGGTCTCCAGGTCCCCGATCGCGGTGTGGAACACCGCGGTCCACACATCCGTGCACATCTGCGCGAGGAGCAGGTCACGCACGAGCCCCTCGACCTGTGAGCCTTCGCCGCCGACGAGATCGGTAATGCCTTCGAAGTCGGTATTGACGTGGACCGCGGGCAGCTCACCGGATGTATCGACGATCCAAGGGACGTCCCTGAAGGGACGCAACCACTCGGGTCCCTCTCGGAATCCGACCTCGACGACGTCGAGTTCACGCTCTCGCTGAGGCGCCTCGGCCTTCAGGTCGACGACCCACTCCTTGTCCGGTTCCGACGAGGCGATGACCCGCCCCGGCACACCATCGGCGGTTGCCACCACGTGGACGGACAGGGCGACTCGGTCCACATGGTCGAGGCGGCACAGTTCCAGGGCGCCGACCCATTCCCGACCACCCTCGGTTCTGGAGTCCAGTCGGGCTGACACCCGCGTATTGGTCGCCTTGTCCGTCAGCACAGCGATGACCGACACATCCGACCAATAGCCGTTGGACTCCGTCGCCTTGGCCGGAACAGTGGCCGACAGCTTCAGACGGGCCTTCTCCCAGTTGCTCCGTTCGGCCTGCCCCAGGGCCACTACTTGCTCGACAACCGAGAACGCCTTGGTGTCGAGTTCCTCCCGGTGCTCACTCGGCCCCCTGAGACTGACCGCGGTCACGCGTAGAGACACCACACCGGAGAGCCGCTTGTACGGATAAGCCCTCATGCCTTGTTCCCCTTCCCGGTGTTGAGTTCGACCACGAGCCCGGTGAGGGATGCCCGTACCGGGTGAGTCGAGACGTCCGTCACCCCTCGGAAGGTGGCCCTTCGCGCGCCGGGCGAGAAACGCAGCATCCCCTCGACGACTTCGCAACTGCTCACGGCGGTGAGCTCGGCCCACGACACGACGGGCCTCGAACCCGATCGCACCTCCAACTTGGCCACGGGTGCGACCTGCCACGAGTCGCCTCCGGCCGGAACCTTCACCTCGGCCATGACGCACCACGCACCGGTCTCGTCGATCCGGGCGTCCAAGTCGTCCAGCGTCGGCAGACCCGCCGCGTCATTGGCGCGGACCGTCTTCGTGCCGCCCACGGTGAGGCGCTTGCGCAACCGGTCGCTACCGCTGCGCCGCTTCTCCTTGGGAAGAGCGACGAGCTCACGCACGGCCTTGTTCGTGTCACGGGTCAAGGCCGCGATGCGACGGTAGGCGGAAGGCGAGTACCGCATCCGTAGCTCTTCCGTCTGCCCCCACTTGTTGTGTTCGGGAGGCTCGGAGGCGCGCAGGAAAGCCTCGGCCTCGTCGGCGAGGCGGACGTCACCCGCGGCCTGCCCCACGAGCAGAACCGCTTGAAACGGGTTGGTCCCCAAGGGCAGATCAGGGACCCTGCTGGTCTTGACCGTCATACGGTTGCCGCGCATGGCCACCACCGTATTCGGCCTGCCGTCGGCGTCGGCGGCGTCTGTCACCAGAAGCACCGCCCGGTGCTCACCCCCGCTCTGCCCCTCCACCAGGTCGGGCACCTTCAGTGGCACGGTCGTCATCGCCACCTGCCCTGCCTCGGTCAGACGACCCACGGTCGTCCCGTCCAGAAAAGCCTGGAGCGCACGAGTACGCGAGGGTTGGGCAACACTCGGATCGACTCGCTCCTCCCCGATGATCTCTTCACCGTTGCGCAGCGTTCGGACGAATGCCTCCAGTTGTGGTTCTCCGCCGTCTCCACAAGTCATAGCGGCCCAGAAGTTGCGTCCGAGGGCCTGGACGAGCCTCTTGTGCATCAGGTGCACGCTGTCCGCGTCCTCGCTCGCTTCCTCCTCGGCAGGCGGACCGGCCTCGGCCAGGCTCGCCACGTCGTGTGCACCGACGATCAGGAACGATGTGCCCGGCTCCTCGTTCTCCCGTGTGAGATGCAGCCGCTCGACCGTCTCCTGATCGGCCCACCACGAACGTGCCACGTCCGCATCACCCCGGTCGGGATCGAGCTGCCCGAACCAAGCAGGCCCGGCGCAGGGCATACCACCGACCTCACGCCACGGCAGGTCGAGGCGCCCGACGAGCCGTCGCTCCGTGCGCCCTTCATGCGGTTCGGACAAGGTGGAGTTCATGAGTACGAGACCGAGTTGACTGGTTGCCCAGAGCGTCGCCTTTCCGAGACCGTACGAACCCCCCGCACCGTCCGTGGACTTGTGACTGTCCAGTTGGCGACGCACGACGGCTGCGAAACGCCCGGTCTCGTAGTCGTCGCCGGTCAGGCCGGAAGCGTTGTAGTCGTCGACCCTCAACAACACGAGCCGGCCCCGCTGCTCCACCTCGCGCAGTCCTGCGGCGATCGCGCGTCCGACCTTCTGGTCCTGCGCGGCCGCCACCCGGTAGTGCGGCAGGAGGTCTTCCCAATGGAGCGCCTCGCAAAAGCGCGTCAGCCACTCCCCGGTCAGTTCATGCAATGTGTAGTGGACTCGGACCGGGCGGGAGTTGGGAAGGCGTTCGTCGAGGCTGTTCTGGGTGGCCTCTCGTGCCAACACCTCGACGTCGGCATCGAAAGCGAAAGCCGCGGCGTTTCCGAATTCTCGGCCTCCGTCCAGATGCGCCGGCCTGTGGTACCAACCCACACTCCCGAGGTCGTCCGTCTCCGGCGGCCCTACCGCTTCCTCCTCAACCTCCTCGGGAGCATCGAAGAACGCTTCGATCGCCGCCCGCATGTCATCGTTCGGTACCGACCGGCCCTCCCGCCATGAGGAAATGAGGAATTGAGGCACATCGAGCCGTTGCGCAAGCTCTGCCTCCCCCGTCCCGTGGCCGCCCATGCGCTCCGTGAGCCAATGGGCGAACGATCCTTCTTCCACAGCCATTCCGTTGTCCGCTCTCTTCGCGTCCCCGGCTCGCGCGGAAACCCTGCGCTCCGCTCCCGCACGAGCCCTGCGGTGGGCTCTCCGCACACGCGATGCGAGCGCGTTACCCACCGCTTCCCACTCCCGCTGGGCCCTCTCCCTCCGCCCGGCGGCCCGCGCCTGGTCCGGTTCGAGGCCCAGGGAGATCCGCATGTCCGACAGGCCCCGAACCTCCAATTGCCGCGCCCGCTCACGCGTGACACCGAAAAGGCGGCCGACCTCCTCCAGCGTCCACTTCTCCCCGTCCACCAACCCGTAGCGATACATGATCACAGACAGTGTGCGCTTGTTCAAAACCCCCAGCAGGGGCTGCAGTTCATCCAGGGCGAGATACCGACGCAGCGAACGGTACGGGGCATCAAACGCCTTTCGGTGGTCGGAGATCGCGGACTCGGGGAAGCCGATTTCGACGAGAGCATCGAGAGAGCTCGCGCGTCGCGCCAACTGCAAGTACGAGGTGACCTTCTCGAGGGAGAAGCCCGTCGCCTTCTGAAGGTCGACCACATCGGGCTCGATCCCAACGGCTCGCAACTCCCGCTGGACCCGAACCGTCTTCCTCACCGCATCACGCACATGCACGGGCAACCTGATGACGGCCCCGAAGTCAGCGACCGCCCTGTCCGCCGACTGCCTGATCCAACTCGTCGCATAGGTCGAGAACTTGTACCCGAGCGCAATATCGAACTTCTCCACTGCACGAGTCAGACCGATGACCCCGTACTGCGCCAAGTCGTCGATATCGAGGTCGTTGCCGTGGGCCATGCCTCGCACTACCGAGTAGACGAGCCGCATGTTGTGGGCCACCAACGCCTCGTAGGCACGGCGCGCTTCACCGCCCCTCGGCAGATCACGCAGATAGCCCCGGGGAATGTCCTCCGCGCACGGCAACTCTCCACGAATCAGCAGGAAGAGCCCCACCTCTTCCTCAGCGGTGAGGATCCGCCCGTCCGGGCTTCTGTTCCAACGATCTTCGTCCAGTATCCGTCGAGCGGCAGCGCGTGCGCTGTCGTGATCGACCACCACACGCGGCGCCCGGACATGGCCGGGCCCCGAGGCATCGGCAATCGGCGCGTCCGAATCGGGCTCCGGATCACCTTCGTGTGCTGACCACAACGGTTGACAGGTTGGCCCACTGTCGCTCCCCGCTCCCGGACCGGGTCGCTGCGGTCGACTCGGCACCCAACCTTCGGCCCCCATCGCGGCCGCGAGTGCACGCGCGGCGCCCTGGTCGAGCCCGGCCGCGACAGACACCCTCGAGAGGGCAATGTCCAGTTCCACACCCTCCGCCCGAAAACGCCGCAACAGTCGCAGGAGCTGCCCCCACCCGGCGGCCCGGCCCTCGCTGTTGTCCAGGGGCCGACCTATCGCGCCCATCCCGCTCCTCCGCGCCAACCTCCGTGTCCGTACTCAATTCATATCGCTATCGTGACCTTGTTGCCGCCGCTACGTGGAGAGTTGATGAAGACCATTCCGAGTGAGATCTCGCCGAGGACGCGAAGCCGCGCCGAGCGCGACGTGTTCGCCGCGCTCCAAGCCATTCCCGACAGTGAGAGCGTGGCGCTGCACTCGGTCCACCTGCCGGCGCATCACTACAAGCGCGTTGGCGAGATCGACTTCGTCGTGGTCACTCCACAACTCATCCTGTTCGTCGAGGTGAAGGGTGGTCGGGTCTCCCATCACGACGGGGAGTGGTGGTTCGAGCGGGGCGGCAGGACGGAAGCGCGCCGGGAAGGCCCCTTCGAGCAGGCCAGTTCCGGTATGCACGAGATGGAGCGCGAGCTGCGGCAGGCGGTCGACGGGCTCCGGGCACGGGATGCCGTGGGAGGTTATCTGGTCGTCACGCCGAACGTCGACCTCCCGCCCATGACGACGTACGACCCGGAGCAGTATCTGGGCCAGCGGGCCTATGACGGGGGTCGAGGGCTCGAAGCCGCAATCGAGCGAGCAGGCAAGTACTGGCGGAACAAGGGAAAAAACCGATCGGCCATCTCGCCGCTCCCCTCCGCTCTGCGCAAGGACATCGTGCGAGCGATGCGGCCGAATTTCGACCTCGTTCCCAACCTCCGTTCACGCATCACGGATCTCGAGGCCGAGTTCGAACGCCTGACGGCCGAACAGTACGAGAAGATTGACGCATTGGCCGAAAACCCCCGTCATGTCTGGAGGGGTGGCGCGGGTACGGGCAAGACATTCCTGGCCGCGGAGGCCGCGCGGCGCAAGTCGGTCCGCGGCAGCGTCCTGTTCACCTGCGTCAGCAACCCGCTGGCTCGACATGTGTCTCACGTCCTGGCCGATGAAGCAGTCACAGTCCTTCCCTACGAACGTCTCCACGAGGTGCGCGGACGAACCTTCGACCATCTGATCGTGGACGAGGCGCAGGACCTGATGAACTTCGAGTCGCTGGGAGAGCTCGACGGATTGGTCGACGGTGGCCTGGACCAAGGGCATTGGATCTTCATGCTCGACCAGAACAACCAGGTGCTGTCACCGGAGCACTACGACAACGAGGCGTGGGAATACCTCCGAGGCCTGGGAGTCACGAGTCTCGCGCTCGGTCGGAACTGTCGGAACACCGAACAGATCGTGACTCAGGTACAGATGTATACAGGTGCTGACATCGGCGTCGCCAAGGCAGGCCAGGGCGAGCACGTCGTGTTCGCCGATGTCCGTTCCCGTGAGGACGAAGCCGAGGCCCTGGACTCCTATCTGGACCGGTTGGCCGCCGAAGGGCTCTCCCCCGGAGACATCACCATCCTGTCGTCGACAGGCGACTGGGAGAGGTCGTCGGCTCGTTTGTCGCGCCGCTCCGGAAGGATCGAGCGCTACTCCGACACAGTGGGCACCGGCGTACCGCGCAAGAGAATCACGTGGTCATCGGTGACCGACTTCAAGGGGCTCGAGAACCAAGCCGTTTGTGTCGTCGACATGGACGCCGAGGTCCTGGCGGGACGGCTGGATCCGGTCTATGTCGCTTGGACACGGGCTCGCGCCCAGTTGTGGATCGCGATCCGTCCGGACGTCAAGCCTCTGCTCAAAGACATGGGCCTCTCCTCGCTGAAAAGGACCGGTGCCGCGAAGTGACCGCTACCGAAATCGAACTGGCGGAGCACCGCGAGGCCTTCGTCGCATACCTGCGACAGCAGTTGGTCGGCCCCGCGGACGGCGAGGACGAGACGTTGGTCGACCCGCCGGATCGCCGCTATCTCATGGGCACGCTCTATCCACGCGGCACCGACCTGCATGTCCACTCCTCGGCTGCCGGCGAGCAGGAGGACCCGGAGGGAGCGATCGGTCTCGGCGAGGAGGACGGATTCGCGGACGACCCGGTGGCCGAGGCCAACGCCTGGCTGCCGTCGTCGATGGGGTTCTCCTTCTTCACCGACGCCCCGAGGATCGACCTGGTGTGCTCCGCCGCTCGTTACGAGACCTCCCGTGAGGGCCGGCGCAGGGTATGGAAACGTCTCCCCCGTCAGACTGAGTCCGTCTCGGTCACCCCTGGATCCACCAGTGGCACCTCCGTGCTGGACGGCCACGCGATGTTGTACACCCGATGGCGTCGTCACCGGAACGGGCACTTGGTGACCTGCGTCCTGGCCAACTCGCACCGCGAGGAGGAAGACCCGCGGGATTCCTGGAGCCTCATGCTCTTCCAAGCCGAATTGACGGCGAGGACCATTGGCGGCGAGATCCTCGAATACCCGAGCACCAGACTCAACAGCCGCGACCCCGAAGAGCAGGAGCTGCGGATCCAGTACCGACACGTCGTGACCCGGGCCATCGGCCATGGGTGCGCCGTCGAATGGGACGACACCCGCAAGCCCATCACCTCGCTGAGCGTCGATGTCCTGCCGCAGAAGGCCGTCCCGCACATCCGGCCGGACGGTCCGGCCGACCTGCCCATCCTGAAGCTCACCGCGTTGTCGGACCCCGGCCTGTCGGTCGAGCAATTGCGCGACGGGCTGGCCTCATTCGTGGCTGATTACCGTGCCTGGTACGAGAGCCTGGAGACCGAGCGGTCCGAGCTTCAGAACTGGGCGAAGCCCCCGGCGGCACGCATCCTGGAGCGAATCCGTACCGCGGTCGACCGGATGGAATCCGGGGTACGAGCGCTCACCTCGGACACCTCTGCCGGAGAGGACGCGCGCGAGGCATTCCGGCTGGCAAACCGCGCCATGGCCCTGCAGATGCTCCATTCGCACCGTGACCTGGCCGGCACTCGTCGTCGTCGGAACGAAGACGTCGTCCAAGTCACCGAGCCCGACGGCAGCGCGGCATGGCACCCGTTCCAACTCGCGTTCTTCCTGCTCGTGGTCGACGGGTTGATGCATCCGAACAGCGCGGACCGTGACACCGTCGACTTGATCTGGTTCCCCACCGGCGGCGGCAAGACCGAGGCGTACCTACTGACGGCCTGCTTCGAGATCGCCTGGCGAAGGCTGCACCACGGAACCATCGGGGGCGGCACCGCGGTCATCAGCCGCTACACACTCAGTCTTCTCACCACTCAACAGTTCCAACGGACGGCCACCGCGATCTGCGCCCTCGAGTACATGAGGCGTGGCCATGACGGGGACGAAGGCCGGCGGCTGGGGAGCGAACCGATCACGGTCGGCCTCTGGGTGGGGCAGGAGACCACACCGAACTCCTACGCCCGAGCCGCGGTCGAACTCGGCGAGCTGAAGCAGCTCACCGAGCCCGACGACCGTTTCCTGCTGGAGCGTTGCCCCTGGTGCGGCACCGAGATCGTTCCGAGGCGCAACACGCGGGACAGCGACTACGGCGTCTCCGCGGACCACTCCTCCTTCTCCTTCAACTGCCCGCGCGAGACCTGTGTCTTCCACGACGAACTCCCGGTCGCGGTCGTGGACCAGCACATCTACGAGTCCCCGCCGACCTTCCTGCTCGGCACGGTGGACAAGTTCGCCCGGCTGGCCTGGGAGCCGAAGGCAGGAAGGATCTTCGGCGGTCGCGGCCGGATGAGGCCCTCACTCGTCATCCAGGACGAGCTGCATCTCCTTGCGGGCCCGCTGGGGACCACCGTCGGACTGTACGAGTCAGCCGTCCTCGAACTGTGCGGTTGGGAGGGAGACAAACCGAAGGTCATCGCGTCGACGGCCACCATCCGGAGGTCGCAGGAACAGATCCAGAACCTCTACGGACGCCGGACCCAGCTCTTCCCGCCGGCCGGTCTCGACGCACGCAATTCCTTCTTCGCGTCCACCGACGACACTCGGCCGGGCCGGCTGTACGTCGGCGTGATGGCCCAGGGACACACACCGGCGACGGCGACAGTCCACACCGGGGCCGCCACGCTCCAGGCCCCGAAATCCGTCACCGACCGGGACGACCTGCGCGACGCGTACTGGACCGTGGTCGCCTACCACAACAGCCTTCGTGAGCTGGGCCGTACGATCACGATCGCCCGTGACGACATCCCGGCGCGGCTCGCGCACCTGACGCGTCACGAGGCGGCCCGTCGCGAGCTTCCCGACAACGCGGTCGTCGAGCTGACCAGCAATATCTCTCGAACCAACCAGCCCAAGCTGCTCGACCGACTCGGTAGACCACTCACCGACAAGGAGAGCATCTCCTTCCTCGCCACCACCAACATGCTGTCCGTGGGTGTCGACGTACCTCGGCTCGGACTCATGATCATGAATGGGCAACCCAAGACGACGTCCGAGTACATCCAGGCGACCAGCCGCGTGGGGCGACGATTGGTTCCCGGCCTGATCGTGACGCTCTTCCGGTCCTCCAAACCTCGCGACCGGTCCCACTACGAGTCCTTCGGGCCCTACCACGCTTCTCTCTACCGACATGTCGAGCCGACAAGCGTCACTCCTTGGTCACCACCGTCCAGGCAGCGCGCACTGCACGCCGTGCTCACCATCCTCGTGCGCCACGGTCTCGGTCTCACTGCCGAGGACACTGCGGGGGATGTGTCGGGCCGTCGCGACGACCTGGAAATGATCCGGGATCGCATCCTGCGCCACATTCGCAGCTCCGATCCCGATGAGGCCGACGCAGCCGAGATCGACCTCAACGAGCGGATCGACGAATGGCTCCAGGCAGCCGAGTCGGCACGAGGAAACGGCGGACGCCTCTACTACAAGCCGCACGGGCGGGGCGACGACGCTCTGCTGACCGACTTCGGGAAGCCTGCCGAGGGCCTGTGGGAGACGGCTCAATCCATGCGTAACGTCGACCGGGACTGCCTGGTCGCCGTGAGAGGGGCCTAGCGCCGTGAAGGACAACACGAAGGACAACAGGCGGAAGATCCGGCGGACCCAGACGGTGTCACCCTTCGGGGTCGGCGGCATCATCGACCTTCGAGGAGAGTCGTTCGTCGCTGCGGACACCCGTAGTTGGAGCCGGGGGGACGCCGTCGAGTCTCCGCGGCTGGCCCGCAAACTCGACGTCACGGGCTTCCGCGCGGCCCCTGCGGTCCCAGCGGGCAAAGCGCAGTACGTCTCTCGGGTGGGCCCGGGGTATGTACGCTTCCCCCGGTGGTTGTTCTGCCCCAAGTGTCGGAGAATGACCTACTGGGTCGCGGAGCGCGAGGAGAAGGACAAGGCACCGAGGTGCGGACGCTGCTCCGACTCCCCCCAACTCGCGCCCATGCGTTTCGTCCAGGTGTGCCGCGACGGGCATATGGCCGACATCGACTGGCGCCGCTGGGCGCACTGGCAGGCCGAAGGCCACGACCGTCGGCAGTGCCGGGTGAATCAGCTCACCTTCGTGACCTCTCCGGATTCCTCCGGCCTCGACGCGCTCCGCGTCAATTGTGGTGTTTGCGGTGCCAGTCGATCTCTCGAAGGTGTCACGGACAAGAACGCCCTGCAGCGACGCGGGGTGTTCTGCTCGGGGACCCACCCATGGCAGGACGAGGGCGACGAGCGGGTGGACTGCGAGGAGACGCCCCGCGTCATCCAACGCGGCGCCTCCAACGTCTACTTCCCCGTCGTTCACTCCGCCATCGAGATCCCGCTGCCCGACGGCGACAGTGACGACACCAAGGCACTGGAGGTGACGACACACGCTCACTGGTGGAGAGTCGCAGGCGCACCCGACGGGCCCGCTGCGGGCACGCTCATCGAAATCATCGCGGAGGAATGCGAAGTAGGCGAAGAGTTCGTCCGGGAGCTTCTGCAGAGGGATGCTGCCGACAGGTCGGCCGCCCCCGCGGGCAACGACACCGCGGACGATCTGAGCATCGGCGAATGGGCGGCTTTCACCAGTCCCGACCCGAAGGGCGTGTCCTCGCGCGAGTTCCGCATCGCACAGGTGGGTCTTGGCTCGAGGCAGGACGATCCGCCGTCGGTCTCCCGGCTCCACCAGCGACTCGATCGGGTGGTCGCGGCCACTCGCATCCGAGAGGTGAGGGCGCTCGAAGGGTTCACCCGCATCGAGGCGGACGATCGTGATCGGCTGGTCTCGGTCAATCCTGTGGCCAGGGCGAAGTGGCTCCCTGCCGTGGAATCGTACGGTGAGGGCATCTTCATCGCTCTCGACGACGACGCACTGAGCACCTGGGAGGACTCCCCGGGCGTGCGGGAGTGGGTCGGCCAGTTGGAGACCAATCTCGGCTCGTCCTTCCAGCAGGATCGCTGCCGCGAGCGGACCGGCCCGCGGCTCCTGCCCAGGTACGTCATGCTGCACACCTTGGCCCACCAACTCATCCGGCAGTTGTCCTACGACAGCGGGTACAACGCCGCGTCGCTCAGAGAGCGTGTGTACGCGCGGAGTCACACACCGGGCAGCCGGCACCCGGCCCAGTCGGGAGTATTCGTCTATACGGCGGCCGGGGACTCCGAGGGGACCCTCGGCGGCTTGGTCCGACAAGGGCAGCCCCCGTACCTGACCGACACCCTGGTGCGCCTGCTGGAATCGGCGCAGTGGTGCTCGCAGGACCCGCTCTGCTCCGACTCCACCGGCCGCTCCTTGGCCAACCTCAACAGAGCCGCCTGTCATGCCTGCACCCTGCTGCCCGAGACATCGTGCGAGGTCGGGAACGTCTTGCTGGATCGAACCCTGCTGATCGGCGACGGCCAAGTGGAGGGATTCTTCCGGCCGGTGATCGAAGCCGCCTTCGAGGAGTCGGCGGCCGCGGTCGAGGCGCCGTGACCCTGCCATCGCTCCTCGACCTGACCCCCGACCAGGAAGCGGTGGTCACCCTGCCTTTCGACGGCCGCCACCTTGTGACCGGGCACCCCGGGTCCGGCAAGACGGTCACCGCCGTCTATCGCGCCTGGGCGTTGGCGACCGTGGGTAGACCCACTGCCCTCATCACGCACAGCAACCTGCTGAGCCAACGCACGGCTCACATTTCGGCGCGCGTCAGCGAAGGTATCCGCGTCACCACCTTCCACCGCTGGCTGCGAACCTTCTGGAACGACAACTTCGCCTGCGCCCCGCCGAGTGACGACACCGGGGAGTGGAACTACGACTGGGCTGCGATGCTCGACAGCTGCATCGACAGGCTTCCGAGCAGAGTGGACGGCCTGGTCGTCGACGAAGGCCAGGAGCTTCCACTCGGCTTCTATCGGCTCTGGCGCTTCCTCGCCGGCCGGATCACGGTCTTCGCGGACGAAGACCTGGGTATCGGCGAGGACCAGACAAGCCTGGAAGTCATCCGTCGCACTCTCAAGGCCGCGGACGGCCCACCTCCGCTGTCGGGGAACCTGCGCTCCACTCGAGAGATCGTCCACCTCGCCGATAGTTTCCGCGTACGCCCTCCGGTGATGCCCGAACCTCTTCCGCAGCGCACCGGCGACAAGCCGGTGCTCCTCCGTTGCGGGCACCCTGATGCCTTTCTGGCACAGCTTTCGCAGTTCATAGCGGCTCACCCCGACCACAGCATCGGAATCATCTGCAGAAACACGGAGCTGCAACGCGAGATCCATCGCCGACTGGCAGTAGGCGATCACGCCGCCTCGGTGGAGTCCTATGTCTCGTCCGACATCAATCGTTCCGTGGTCGACTTCTCCTCGCGCCGCGTGCACATCATCCACGCAGCGAGCATGAAGGGCATGGAGTTCGACACAGTCTTCGTCCCCGATCTGGATGCCTACTCGGAAGACCCGACAGGTGCCTCCGCACGCAGGCGCTTCCACGTCCTGTGCACGCGTGCGCGCAAGTCGCTGTACTTCGTCCACCACAACCATCGGGAGCCCGATATCGTCGCCAAGGTGCCGCCCGATCTGCTGGACCGGGGCCACATCTGACTCACGGCGCCGCTGATGACCCTGTGTCGCTCGACTCCACAGCGAAGTACCGAGATATCCCCCTCCTGACACGGTTACGGTGCTCTCGCTCAAATGTGGTCGATGGACAGGGAGACACCATGCCGTACGCCCCCGAATCCGCCCAGGACCGCCCGTTCCTCGCCCAAGCCATCGCCGCCTCTCGGCACTCCCTCGAAGACGGAAGCACCAAGAAACCCTTCGGCGCCCTCGTAGTCCTCGGTGGGGAGGTCGTCGGGTTCGGGAGCAACTCCGTCGTCGAGGACTGTGATCCCACCGCGCACGCCGAAGTCGTGGCGCTGCGGGACGCGGGGCGGCGGCTCGGGGCGTACGTCATGGAGGGGGCCACGCTCTACTCCAGCTGTGAGCCCTGCCCCATGTGTCTCACCGCCTGCTACTGGGCGGGGATCTCCCGGCTCGTCTATGCCGCCGACCGGCACGACGCCGCCCGCAACGGCCACCCCGACCTGCGGTTCTACCGGGAGCTCGCCCTGCCCAACGGGGAGCGGCGGCTGTTGGGCGAGGTGGCCGTCCAGGGGGCGCCCCGCTCGGACGCCGTCGACGTGCTCGCCGCGTGGGCCGACGCCCGGCCCGGGGCGAGCGAGCCGAAGCTCTGAGCCCGCCTGCCGGCGGCTCCTCGCTGCGCGTTAACCTCACCCCATAGGCAAGTAGACAACATGGACGTATCACCGAGAGGCGGACTAATCATGGCGAAGATTCCGGCGGCAGCGGTGGCCGCGGGCGGGCTCATCGGGGGGTACACCACCGCCCGTATCACCAAGAAGCGGCCCCTCGGCGGGGCCGTGCTCGCCGCGGCCGGGACCGTGGCCGCCCGGCAGTGGCGCGAGGCCGCCGGCCCGAAGACCGCCGCCGCGCTCTCCGCCGCCTACGTCGCCGGGTTCGCCGGGTCCCACCCGCTCGCCAAGAAGGTCGGCGCCTGGCCCGCCGTCTTCGGGGTCGCCGCCGGTGTCGCCGCCGCCTCCTGGGCGCTGGCCGACCGCCGCGCCTGACCGGACCTGAGGGGACCTGAGGGGGCCTGAGGGGAGGGGGCGGGCCCCCGGCGAGCGGAGCCGTCGACGGGGGCCGTCCCCGGAGTGGCCCGGCTCCGTCAGGCCCCGCCCTTGCCCCCGCCCTTGCCCCCGCCCCTGAACGTCGCCCGATACGTCGCCGGCGGTACCCCCACCCCCGCCACGAAGTGCTGTCGCAGCGACGCCGCCGTGCCGAAGCCCGTCTCCGTCGCCACCCGGTCCACCGTGTGGTCCGTCGTTTCCAGGAGTTCGCGGGCCCGGTCCACCCGGCGCTGCGTCAGCCAGCGCATCGGCGTCAGGCCCGTCTCCTCGCGGAAGCGGCGGTTGAACGTCCGTACGCTCATCGCGGCGCGGGCCGCCAGCTCCCCCAGCGTCAGCGGCTCGTGCAGGTGCTCCGCGGCCCACGTACGGGCGTCGGCCGTCGACGTCGACTTCTCCTCCGTCACCGGGCGTCGGATGTACTGCGCCTGGCCGCCCTCCCGGTGCGGCGGTACCACCGTGCGGCGTGCCACGTCCGCCGCCACCGCCGCGCCGTGGTCCTCGCGGATCATGTGCAGACAGAGGTCCACGCCCGCCGCCTCCCCGGCCGAGGTGAGGATCCGGCCCTCGTCCACGTACAGGACGTCGGGGTCCACCGTCACCGCGGGGAACGCGCGGGCGAACCGGTCCGTCGACAGCCAGTGCGTCGTCGCCCTGCGGCCGTCGAGCAGGCCCGCGGCCGCCAGCACGAACGCGCCCGTGCAGATCGACGCCAGCCGCGCCCCGCCGCCGGCCGCGGCGTCCAGCGCCCGCGCCAGCGGTGCCGGCAGGGTGCCCGGGGCCAGGAACTCGTCCTCCTCGTGCGACGCCGGGACGATCACCGTCCGCGCCCACCGCAGCGCCTCCGACCCGTGCGGGGCGCCGATCGGGAAGTCCGCGTCCGTACGGATCTCGCGCGGACCGTCCACCGCGCACGTCCGCACCTCGTACAGCCGCTCCCCCGACGGGCCGCGCGCCCCGCCGAACAGCTGGTGCACCAGGCCCAGTTCCATCGGCAGCACGCCGTCCCGCACCAGGACCGCCACCCGGTGGCCACCATGACCGCCATGGCCACCGCGGACACCGCGGTCCCCGCTCGTCGTACGGCTCACCGATGTCTCACGTCGTACGCGACGACGGCTGCGCCGCCGTCGACAGCGGCGCCGCGATGTCCTCCAGCGACCGGCGCTCCGCCTTCACCGCGAACACCGCCGCCACCAGCCCCGCCGCGCACATCAGGCCCGCGCCGGTCTGGAAGGCGAGGACCGTGTCCCCGACCACGCCCGACTCGGTCAGGTCGGCGAAGATCAGCGGGCCGCTGATGCCGCCCGCCGCCGTGCCGATCGCGTAGAAGAAGGCGATGGCCATGGCGCGGGTCTCCATCGGGAAGATCTCGGAGACGGTCAGATACGCGCTGCTCGCGCCCGCCGACGCGAAGAACAGCACCACGCACCAGCAGGCCGTCATCGTCGTCGCGGTCAGCGAACCGCGGTCGAAGAGCCAGGCCGTGCCGAAGAGCAGGATGCCGGAGAGGAGGTACGTCGAGGAGATCATGATCCGGCGGCCCACCGTGTCGAAGAGCTTGCCGAGGAAGAGCGGGCCCAGGAAGTTGCCGGCCGCGATCACCGCGAAGTAGTACCCCGTCCTGCCCGACGGGACGTCGAAGAACTTGGTGAGGATCGCGCCGAAGCCGAACGTGATCGCGTTGTAGAGGAACGCCTGGCCGATGAAGAGCGAGAGGCCGAGGACCGCCCGCTTGGGGTAGTCCCGGAAGACGGTCCTGGCGATCAGGCCGAAGCCGATGCTCTTGCGCTGGTGGATGGTGATCTCGTGCTCCGGCGGCGGCAGCCGCTCGCCCTTCTCCTCCTCGATCTCCCGTTCCACCGACGAGACCAGGCCCTCCGCCTCCTCGCCCCGCCCGTGGATGAACTGCCACCGCGGGCTCTCCGGCACGTGCCGGCGTACGAGCAGGATCACCAGGCCGAGGACGACGCCCAGGGCGAAGGTGAGCCGCCAGCCGAGGTCCTTGGGGAAGATGTCCGTGTTGAGCATGAGGACGGAGAGCAGCGAGCCGCCGATCGCGCCCAGCCAGTAGCTGCCGTTGATGATCAGGTCGACGCGGCCACGGTACGTGGACGGGATGAGCTCGTCGATGGCCGAGTTGATGGCCGCGTACTCGCCGCCGATGCCGAAGCCGGTCAGGAACCGGAAGAGGAAGAACCACCACGCGTCGAAGGAGAGCGCGGTCATGGCGGTCGCGCACAGGTAGACCGCGAGGGTGACCATGAAGAGCTTCTTGCGGCCGAACTTGTCGGTGAGCCAGCCGAAGAACAGCGCGCCGGCGCAGGCCCCCGTCACATAGAGGGCCGCCGCGACGCCGGTGACCTGGGCGGAGCTGATCGCCAGGCCGCTGCCGTCCTCGGAGAGGCGGCTCGCGATGTTGCCGACGGTGGTGACCTCCAGGCCGTCCAGGATCCAGACGGTGCCGAGGCCGATCACGATCATCCAGTGCCAGCGGGACCACGGCAGCCGGTCGAGGCGGGCGGGCACGGCCGTGGTGACGGTCGACGTGTCGTGGGCTGCGGTCATCACACCTCCCGGGAGCCCCGTGGCGCTTCCCAGGGGCTCCTCCAGAGTGCCCGGCAATCGCGGTCTCACGCGCGCCGGGAGGGCCGTACAGCGGTCGTACGGGGGTCGCGCGCCCCCCGTAGCCGCCGTCCGGCCCCCTACGCCCCCAGCAGCCGCGACACCGTATAGATCGCGAGCCCCGCCAGGGAGCCGACCACCGTGCCGTTGATGCGGATGAACTGCAGGTCACGGCCGATGTGCGCCTCGATCTTCTTCGAGGTGTGCTCCGCGTCCCAGCCCGCCACCGTGTCCGTGATGAGCGAGGTGATCTCGGCGCGGTACGTCGTGACCACGTACACCGCCGCGCCTTCCACCCAGCCGTCGACCTTGCGCTGGAGCCGGCCGTTCGTCGCCATCCGCGCGCCCAGCGACAGGAGCGAGGCCCGCACGCGCAGCCGCAGTTCGCTGCGCTCGTCCTCGGCGGCGGCCACGATCATCGCGCGCACCGACGACCACGCGGAGGCGATCAGGTCCTGCACCTCGCCGCGCGCCAGGATGTCCCGCTTGAGGCGCTCCACGCGCGCACGGGTGTCCGAGTCGGACTGCAGGTCGGCGGCGAAGTCCGCGAGGAAGCGGTCGACGGCGCCGCGCGCCGGGTGGCCCGGCATGTCCCGCATCTCGGTGACGAAGCGGAGCAGTTCCTTGTAGACGCGCTCGCCGACCCGCTTGTCGACGAACCGCGGGGTCCAGCCGGGTGCGCCGCCCTGCACCGCGTCCATCACCGAGTCGGCGTGCTCGACCAGCCAGTCGTGGGCGCGGACGCAGACCAGGTCGACGACCCGCTTGTGGCCGCCGTCCGCGACGACCTTCTCCAGCATCTTGCCCATGCCGGGGGCGATCTCCTGGGCGTCGGCGCGGCGCGTGATGGCCTCGCCGACGACGGCCTGCACGTCGGAGTCGCGCAGCACGGTGAGGGCGCCGCGCAGTGCCGTGGCGAGCTCGGCGGTGACGCGGTCGGCGTGCGCGGGGTCGGCAAGCCAGGTGCCGAGGCGCCCGCCGATGCCGACGGCGTGCAGGCGGCCCCGTACGACGTCGGCGGAGAGGAAGTTCTCCCCCACGAAGTCACCGAGCGACGCACCCAGTTGGTCCTTCTTGTGCGGGATGATCGCGGTGTGCGGGATGGGCAGGCCGAGCGGGTGGCGGAAGAGCGCCGTCACCGCGAACCAGTCGGCGAGCGCGCCGACCATGCCCGCCTCGGCGGCCGCCGCCACGTACCCCGCCCAGGCACCCGCGCCGGAGTGCTGCGCCCATTTCGCCAGGACGTAGACGACGGCGACCAGAACGAGCAGTCCCGTCGCCGTGGCCTTCATACGGCGGACGCCGCGGCGCTTCTCCTCGTCGGCGGGGCTGTAGGTGAGGCCACCGGGGGCGGGTGCGGGGGCGGAAGCGGGGGCCGGCGCGGCCGGGCCGCCGACTGTGGCTCCCGTTGCTCCGAACGGGTCATCGCTTGGGCGGCCGGGCGCGCGGGCATGCTCTCCCCCGGGCCCCGCCGCCCGACCCCTCCCGGCGGCCCCCGCCGCCCTCCGACCTGGTACGCCCGATTCCTCCCCGTCCGGTTCAGCAGGCTGCTCCGCGTCTGTACGTCTCACTCACTCCACCTGGCCCGTTCGCGTCGTACTCGTCCGCGTGGTTTCCTCGCCGTGCCACCTCTCGTGTCCCGATTGTCCCCACGCCATGTGTTCTACGCCCCTTCCTGACCGACTCCTGGAACGAACGACGAGTTCCCGGCGTCTCACAGGACGGAGGGGGGCAGTGTCGGCCGCCTCACGGCCCATGCCGCATCATGGGGTGATCACACCGGAGCCTCGGGGCTCCCCCTGCCCGAGGAGAAAGAGCCCGCATGACCAAGCGACACGGTTATGCCCTTCTCGCCGCGGTCATCGCGGTCATAGTGGTGATTTCCGCCGCCATATACGTCGGCGTGGCCGGTACCGACGACGGCTCGCAGGACTCCATCAGCGCCGGTGGGCGCTCCCCCCGCAACTCCGCCGCACCCGCCTCGTCCGGCACCTGGGTCGGCTCCTGGTCCGCGTCCCCCGCCGGGTCCGAACCGGGCACGGAGCAGAAGGGGTTCGCCGGCCGCTCGATCCGCAACGTCGTGCACACCAGCGTCGGCGGCACCAGCGCCCGCATCACCCTGTCGAACCTGTACGGCAGGACGCCGCTCAGCATCACGCACGCCTCGATCGCGCTCGCCTCCGCGTCGAACAACCCGGCCGCCGCGGCGGGCACGCTGCGCCGGCTGACCTTCGACGGCAACACCTCGGTGGTGATCCCGCCGGGGCAGCAGGTGCTGAGCGACGCGGCCCGGCTGCACGTCCCGCACGACCAGGACCTGCTCGTCACGACGTACTCGCCGACCCCGTCGGGCCCGGTCACCTACCACCCGCACGCGCGCCAGATCAGCTACGTCGCCGACGGTGACCGCACCGAGGACCAGCTGGGTGACGCGTACACCGAGCAGAGCCCGTACTGGCGCTACCTGTCCGCGGTGGACGTGCTCAGCAACGAGACCAACGGCACGGTCGTCGTCTTCGGCGACTCCATCACCGACGGCATCTCCTCGACGATGGGCGCCAACCGCCGCTGGACCGACGTCCTCGCCGACCGGCTGCGCGACGAGCCGGGCGCGCCGCGCTACGGCGTCGTGAACCAGGGCATCAGCGGCAACCGCATCCTCTCCGACGGGCGCGGGCAGCCCGCGGTCAACCCCAGCGGGCTCTCCCGCTTCGACCGTGACGTGCTGAACCGCTCGGGCGTCAAGGCCGTCGTGATCGCGCTCGGCGTCAACGACATCCTGCGCAACCCGCACCAGAATGATCCCGACCGCATCGTCGAGGGTCTGCGGGAGCTGACGCGGCAGGCGCACACGCGCGGGCTGCGGGTCGTCGGGGCGACGCTCATGCCGTTCGGCGGGCACCGGGGGTACGAGCCCGTCCTGGAGGGCGTGCGGCAGGCCGTGAACGAGCGGATCCGCTCCGGGCAGGTCTTCGACGAGTTCGTGGACTTCGACCGGGCGTTGCGGGATCCGTACGATCTGCGCCGGCTTCGGGGGCAGTTCGACTCGGGGGATCATCTGCATCCGTCCGATGCGGGGTTCCGGCGGATGGCTGAGGCGTTCAATCTTTCTCAGCTCAAGGGGTCGGCTGCGGCCGAGCTTTGACCCTTCGGGGGGCTGGGGGGGGCCTTGCGGGGCCGGGTTCGTTCGTTCGTCTGCGGGGTGGGTGGGGGCTGGTCGCGCCGTTCCCCGCGCCCCTTTCAGGTCGGACTCCGGCCCGCCCCCCCCCGTTCGCCGCGCCGCCACCCCGTGGCTCGGTCCTGCGCCGTTCCCCGCGCCCCTAAAAGCGTTCCCCGCGCCCCTCCAAGACCTTCCCCACCCCCCGAATACATTCGCTTCGGGTCAGTCCAGTTCCTTGCGGCGGTTCAGGCGGTCCTGGCGGCGGGCCTCCTTCTGGCGGAGGCGTTCCGTTCTGCGGATCTTGCGGTCCACGCCTACGCCGCCCATCAGGGCGAAGCCCTTGACCACCACCCGGGGGGAGCCGGGGGTGCCCTCGCCCGTGGCCTTGTCGTCGAAGCCGCCCATGATGCCGAAGCCCCTGACCACCACGGTCATGTCCGGCGGCACGACGACCTGCATCCCGCCCATGATCGTGAAGCAGCGGATCTCGACGTCCCGCTCCGTGAACCGCGCCTCGCGCAGGTCGATCTCGCCGCCGCCCCACATGGCGAAGCCGTTGAACTGCCGGCCCACCACCCAGCCGCCCTTGCGGCTGAACCCGCTCCAGAAGGCGAAGCCGAGGGTGGAGGTCGCCTCGCCGGCCACCATCCGCTCGCTCCAGTCGATCGCGGCCGGGTCGTCGTGATCGACCGGCCCCTTCACCATCGAGATCCTGGCGCCGTGACCGGGCAGGTCACGGGTGAGCGGGGCCAGCTCCCCGTAGGTGCGGGCCTTGTACGTCGCGTCGAGGCGCTCCTCGAACTCCGTCATGTCGAGGCGGCCCTCGGCCAGCGCGTCACGCAGTTGTTCGGCGACCCGCTCGCGGTCGGCGTCCGAGGCCCGCAGGTCGGGGAGTTCGTCACTCATACCGGCAGCCTACGAGGTCGGCTTCTCCGCGTACATCTTCGCGATGACCGCCTCGATGTCGGGCTCCCTGACCGAGAGGTCGGCCAGGGGATAGCGGGCCGCGACCCGCGCGACGAGCGGAGCCGCCGAGTCCGCGGCGGGGAAGGCGAGCCACTGGCGCGGCCCCTCCACCTTCACCACCCGCGCCGACTCGATCTCGATCGGCGGGAGTTCACGTTCCAGGTCGACGACGAGGGTGCGCTCGCTCTCGCCCACCTCGTGCAGGCCCGCCAGTGGACCGTCGTACATCAGCCGCCCGTGGTCGATGACCATCACCCGCTCGCAGAGCTGCTCGATGTCGGTCAGGTCGTGCGTGGTGAGCAGGACCGTCGTGCCGGACTCCGCGTTCAGGTCGCGCAGGAAACCGCGCACCTTCGCCTTGCTGATCACGTCGAGGCCGATCGTCGGCTCGTCCAGGTAGAGCACCTCGGGGTCGTGCAGGAGCGCCGCCGCGATGTCGCCGCGCATCCGCTGGCCGAGCGAGAGCTGGCGCACCGGCACGTCCAACAGGGCGCCGAGTTCGAGGAGTTCGACACACCGGTCGAGGTTCTCGGCGTACCGGGCGTCGGGGATCCGGTACATCCGGTGCATCAGGCGGTACGAGTCGATCAGCGGCAGGTCCCACCAGAGCGTGGTGCGCTGGCCGAAGACGACGCCGATGCGCCGGGCGAGGCGGCCGCGCTCGCGGGAGGGGTCGATGCCGGCGACCCGCAGCCGGCCGCCGCTCGGGGTGAGGATGCCCGTCAGCATCTTGATCGTCGTCGACTTGCCCGCGCCGTTGGGTCCGATGTAGCCGACCATCTCCCCGCGCGGGACGGTGAAGGAGATCCCGTCGACGGCCCGGACCTGGTGCCGTTCGCGCCGCAGGAAGCCGGTCTTCCTGCGTACGTCGAAAACCTTCTCCACGCCGTCGAGTTCGATGAGAGGGGCGTCGATGTGGGGGGTGTCCACGGCAGTTCAGCTCCCGGTGCTGCGGTACGAGCGGAGACCGGCGCGCCAGGCGAGTCCGGCGAGGGCGAGACATCCGGCGGCCACCGGCGGCGGCGCGAACGCCACCCAGACCGGCAGGTCGAGCGGGTAGGGCCGGCCCAGCACGTACAGCGCGGGCAGCCAGTTGACGAAGGCGAGCGGCAGCACGAAGGTGACGCCGCGCACCAGGTCCTTGGCGAAGACGGTCGGCGGATACTGCAACAGGGTGGTGCCGCCGTACGTGAAGGCGTTCTGCACCTCCGCCGCGTCCTGCGCCAGGAACTGGAAGGCGCCGCCCATCACGAACACGGCGGCGAAGATCGCGGTGCCGCACAGCAGCATCATCGGCACCATCAGGACCTTCAGCACGGTCCAGTCGACGTCCAGGACCACCAGCGCGTACGTGAGGACCGCCGCGCCCTGGGTGAGGCGGCCGATCCGGTGCAGTCCGAACCGGTCGGCGGCGACCTGGGCGATGACCGGGGCGGGGCGCACCAGGAGCGTGTCGAGGGTGCCGTCGCGCACCCGTCGGCCCAGCCGGTCCATCGACCCCATGGAGAGGTCGGCGAGCCCGAACGCGGTGCACGAGACGCCGTACAGGAAGGCGATCTCGGGGAGCCCGTAGCCGCCGAGCCGGTCGACCCGGGAGAACATCAGCAGGATCGCCACGAAGTCGAACGCGGTCACCGCGAAGTTGCCGAACGCGGTCAGCGCGAAGGAGACCCGGTAGGCCATGAGGGAGCGGATCCACATGGCCGAGATCAGCCGGTAGGCCCGCAGCCCCTCGCGCAGCTGTCGCAGGTCAGCCACCCTGCACCACCACCCGGCGGGTGGCCGCGGCCTGCACCAGACGACCGGCCGCGAGCAGCGCCGCGGCCCAGCCGAGCTGGAAGGCGTAGGTGCGCAGCAGCCCCGTGCCGGTGGTGCTGCCGAGGAAGACGTCGGCCGGCCGCTGCAGCAGCGCCGACCACGGCAGCGCGCGGGCGAACTCGCCGAGCACGCCGGGGAAGACGTTCAGCGGGAGCAGCATTCCGGAGAAGAAGGTGCCCGCGAGCATCGACACCTGAAGGGTGCCCGCCCCGTCCATGAGCCAGAACGCGGAGAGCGCCACCAGATAGCGGAGCGCGAAGGAGACCAGGCCGCCGAGCAGGACGGCCAGCAGGAACGCCGGCCAGCGCAGCACGTCCGACGGCACGGTCAGGTCGAAGACGAGGGCGCCGAAGACCATCGGCACCGCGCCGCGCCCGAGCAGCTGGAAGCCGCCGCGGCCCAGGTCCGCCGCCAGCCACCACAGCTGGAGGTCGGCGGGCCGGTACAGGTCGACGGCGACGTCGCCGGTGCGGATCCGCTCGATCAGCTCGCCCTCGAAGCCGCCGCCCATCAGCGCCATCGCCGTGAGCAGGCCCTGGCCCAGCCAGACGTAGGTGAGCGCCTGCGACTGGTCGTAGCCGCCGAGGCCCGGACGCTCGTCCCACAGGGCCACATAGGTGTAGGCGAGAATGAGTCCGAAGACGGAGTTGGTGAACACCCCGGCGGCCGTCGCGACCCGATACGTGGAGTAGCGACGGAAGCTGCCCCCGGCGACGGCCGCGTACAAACGGAACCGTCCTGCGCGCACGTGCATCCCTTTCACCGTGGGCTTCGTCCCGAACCGGGCCAAAGCGCTGGAGCCTAGTGCGATCGGGGGCGCCCGTGCCACGCATTTTCGGCACGGGGGCGCGTGCCTGGTCACGAACGTCTGTGACTGGGTGTGCAATGGGTGGGCACGGGGGGGGCCATGGGGCGCCATGGGGTGGACGAGGCGTACTGGACGTACGAAGCAGACCGGGAGTTCCGCAAGACATGAGCGACGAGCCGCAGCAGCAGAGTCCTGCCGGGCGCCAGGGCTGGGCGCCCAGGGAGCCGCAGGACACGCCCGCCGGGGCGCCGCCGGACGCACCCGGGGGCACGGCGGCCGCGGACGGCGGTGCCGGCGGCAGGGGCGGCAAGGCCGGTGACGGGGGCGCGGGCGACGGCGGTGACGGCGGGTCCGGTCAGGGCGCCGAGGGCGCCGAGCCCGGCAAGGGCAAGGGCAAGAAGCCGAAGCGGCCCAAGCGCAAGGGCTGGCGGCGGATCTTCCCCACCTGGCGCATGGTGCTCGGCGGCTTCATCCTGCTGATCCTGCTGGTCGTGGGCGCCTTCATGGCGGGCTACATGCTGGTCGACATCCCGCCGGCCAACAAGGCGGCCACGAAGCAGAGCAACGTCTACCTCTACTCCGACGGCACCCAGATCGCCCGCGACGGCGAGGTCAACCGCGAGAAGGTGCCGCTCAAGCAGGTCCCGCTCACCGTGCAGCACGCCGTGCTGGCCGCCGAGGACCGCGACTTCTACGGCGAGTCCGCGGTCGACCCGAAGGCGATGATCCGCGCGGCCTGGAACACCGTCACCGGCAAGGGCAAGCAGTCCGGCTCCACCATCACCCAGCAGTACGTGAAGAACTACTACCTGGGCCAGGAGCAGACGGTCAGCCGCAAGGTGAAGGAGTTCTTCATCTCCATCAAGCTGGACCGCGAGGTGAGCAAGGACGACATCCTGGAGGGCTACCTCAACACCAGTTACTTCGGCCGCAACGCCTACGGCATCCAGGCCGCCGCGCAGGCCTACTTCGGCAAGAACGTCCAGGAGCTCTCCACCGCCCAGGGCGCCTACCTCGCGACCCTCCTCAACTCCCCCAACGCCTACGACGTCGCCACCCACCCGGAGAACAAGCCGCGTGCGGCGGGCCGCTGGAACTACGTCCTGGACGGCATGGTCAAGGAGGGCTGGCTCTCCCGGGGCGAGCGGGCGAAGGCGAAGTTCCCCAAGCCCGAAGCGGCCAAGGGCGCGGCGGGCCTCTCCGGCCAGCGCGGCTATGTCGTCAAGGCCGTCGAGGACTACCTCACCGGCAACGACATCATCGACGAGGACACCCTCGCCAAGGGCGGCTACCGCATCACCACGACCCTGCAGAAGGACCGCCAGGACGCCTTCAAGAAGGCCGTCGACGAGCAGGTGATGGACAAGGTCGACAAGGACGCCCGCAAGGCCGACCGCAACGTCCGCGCGGGCGGCGCCTCCATCGTCCCGGCGACCGGCAAGGTCGTCGCGATGTACGGCGGCATCGACTACACCAAGCAGTACGTCAACAACGCCACGCGCCGCGACTACCAGGTCGGCTCCACCTTCAAGCCGTTCGTCTTCACCTCCGCCGTGCAGAACGGCTCGGTCACCCAGGACGGCCGCCCGATCACCCCGAACACCATTTACGACGGCACCAACAAGCGCCCCGTGCAGGGCTGGAGCGGCGGCTCGTACGCCCCCGAGAACGAGGACAACGTCGACTACGGCGACATCAGCGTCCGCACCGCCACCGACAAGTCCGTGAACTCGGTGTACGCGCAGATGGCCGTCGATGTCGGCTCCGACAAGGTCAAGGACACCGCGATCGACCTCGGCGTCCCGGAGAGCACCCCCGACCTCAACGCCTCCCCCTCGATCGCGCTCGGCCCGTCCACCGCGAGCGTCCTCGACATGACCGAGGCGTACGCGACGCTGGCCAACCACGGCAAGCACGGCACGTACACCCTCGTGGAGAAGATCACCCGGGACGGCAGGGAGATCGAGCTGCCGGAGCAGAAGACCGAGCAGGCGGTGACCCGCGAGGCCGCGGACACCACCACCTCGATCCTGCAGAGCGTCGTCCAGGGCGGCACCGGAACGGCCGCGCAGGGCGCGGGCCGCCCCGCCGCGGGCAAGACCGGCACCGCCGAGAACGACACGGCGGCCTGGTTCGCCGGCTACACCCCCGAGCTCGCGACGGTGGTCTCGGTGATGGGCCAGAACCCGGAGACCGGCGCCCACACCCCGCTGTACGGGGCGCTCGGCGAGCAGCGCATCAACGGCGGCGCCTACCCGGCACGCGTCTGGGCGCAGTTCACCAAGGCCGCCCTGGAGGGCAAGCCGGTCAAGGACTTCGACCTGGAGCTGGAGCAGGGCTCCGACGAGCCGCTGCCGCCGACCGACCCGGGCACGGGTGACACCGGCGACCCGGAGACCGGCGGGACCACGGACGGCGGCACCGACACCGGCGGCGAGCAGGACACCGGCGGCACCACCACGACCGGCGGCCCGGACACCGGCGGCACCACCGACGGCGGCCAGCGGAACGGCGGCCAGAACGGCGGCAGGACGGGCGGCCAGACGGGTGGCCCCGACGGCGGCACGAACGACGGCGGCCCCACCACGGACGGCGGCACCGTCGACGGCGGGCCGACCGACGGCGGCGTCCAGGGCGGCCCCACGGACGGCGGCACCGACACCGGGGGGTCACCCGACGGCGGCACGGACGACGGGGGCGCGCTGGGCGGCATCACGGACGGATAGGTGGGCCGGGGGCCCCGGTCGCGGCCGGGCCCCCGCTCCTCCCCGCGCCCGCGGCCCTCGGCCCTAGTGGCCGGACGTCGCCTTCAGGCCGACCACGGCGACCAGCAGCAGACAGACGAAGAAGATCCGCGCGGCGGTGACCGGCTCACCCAGGATCACCATGCCCAGCACCGCGGCGCCGGCCGCGCCGATGCCGACCCACACCCCGTAGGCCGTACCGATGGGCAGCGTCTTGGCGGCCTGCGACAGCAGCATCATGCTGGCGACGATGCCCATGCCGGTGAGCACGCTGGGCCACAGCCGCGTGAAACCGTCCGTGTACTTCATCCCGATCGACCAGCCCACTTCGAGCAGACCGGCGACGATCAGCAGAACCCAGGCCATGACGGCACCTCCGACGAGTGATACGCGTGAACGCGTTACCTGATGGGGTGCGTCGTCTTTGCGGAAAACCCGGTACGGCGCGTCTCGTCGGGGTCGTTCCACCGTAGCAAAACCCATGCGTGAGGGGCCGGTGACGCTGGTCACCGGCCCCTCCACCCAGCTCACGGGCGCACCGCCACAGGTCTACAGGTAGAGCCCCGTCGAGTCCTCCGAGCCCTCGAAGCGGTCGGCGGCCACCGCGTGCAGATCGCGCTCGCGCATCAGCACGTAGGCCACGCCCCGCACCTCGACCTCGGCGCGGTCCTCCGGGTCGTACAGGACCCGGTCACCGGGCTCGACCGTGCGGACGTTCTGCCCGACCGCGACCACCTCGGCCCAGGCGAGCCTGCGGCCCACCGCCGCGGTCGCGGGGATCAGGATGCCGCCGCCGGAGCGCCGCTCGCCCTCGCTGGTGTCCTGCCGCACGAGCACGCGGTCGTGCAGCATGCGGATGGGCAGCTTGTCGTCGTGGGGGTTCTTCTCGCTCACGCCCCAGAACCTACCTGTCCCGGCCGCCGCCGTGGTCTCCCGGGTCGGCGCTCATCCGCCGGCCTTCAGTCGGCGCGCCGCCGCGAGCTCACCACGAGGAGCCCTACGAGGCCCACCGCCACCAGGGCGACCGGCACGATCCGCTCGATGCGCGGCGCGCCGTCCTCCCTGACCAGCTGTCCCCGCAGGTCCGAGACGAAGCGGTTCGCCCCGACGTACGCCCGCCCGAGTGTGTGGTCCACGCTGGAGGCGACCTTCGCCTTCGCGTCGCCGACGATCGTCTTGGGGTGGACACGCACCCCGATCTCGTCGAGGGTCTCGGCCAACTGGTCGCGCCGGCGCTTGATGTCCGCCTCGATCTGCGCAGGGGTCCTGGCATCCGACACCGCGCTGCCTCCGTCGTCGTAGCTG
Source organism: Streptomyces sp. NPDC041122 (assembly GCF_055592445.1). Lineage (NCBI taxonomy): Bacteria > Bacillati > Actinomycetota > Actinomycetes > Kitasatosporales > Streptomycetaceae > Streptomyces > Streptomyces sp. NPDC041122. Next base: position 851,421 of record NZ_JBVIYQ010000001.1, read on the forward strand.
AGAATCTGAACCGGTCAATCCGTGAATCCTTACCCCACAGTCTGTCAGCTTCGCGCGCACCGCACCCCACGGCACCCCTATTACGCTCGACTCCGTCATCACACCCCCGATGCAAGCCCCGTACGAGGAGACCGCGCATGAGCGAGCGACTGCAGCCCGGCGACACCGCCCCCGCCTTCACCCTGCCCGACGCCGACGGCAAGGACGTCTCGCTGGCCGACCACAAGGGCCGCAAGGTCATCGTCTACTTCTACCCGGCCGCCCTCACCCCCGGCTGCACCAAGCAGGCCTGCGACTTCACCGACAACCTCGACGCGCTGGCCGCCGCCGGCTACGACGTCATCGGCGTCTCGCCGGACAAGCCGGAGAAGCTCGCGAAGTTCCGCGAGCAGGAGAACCTCAAGGTCACGCTGGTCGGCGACCCCTCCAAGGAGACCCTCGCGGCGTACGGCGCCTTCGGCGAGAAGAAGCTCTACGGCAAGACGGTGACCGGCGTGATCCGCTCGACCGTCGTGGTCGACGAGCAGGGCAAGGTCGAGCACGCGTTCTACAACGTGAAGGCGACGGGCCACGTAGCGAAGATCATCAGGGACCTCGGCGTCTGAGAACCGGCTCGCCCCTTCCCGCCGCACTGTGACGAAGCCCCCCTCCCGGGGGGCTCTCGTTTGCATCGGCCATCTTCGAGCAAGTGATCCCCCGGGGAACTTGTACGAAGAATGAAAGGAACCACTCCATGGCGGCCAACGAAGAGATCGCGGCCGACGCCGAGGCGGTGAAGCGGCACCGGAACCTCTTCCGGGCCGTCAGACGCCGCAAGAACCCGCCCCTGCGCCGGACCGACATCACGGTCACCGACGAGGCCGCCGTCAAGCGGGCGGTCAAAGCCGCCTCGCTCGGCAACGCCATGGAATGGTTCGACTTCGGCATCTACAGCTACCTGGCCGTCACCATCGGCCACGTCTTCTTCCCGTCCGGGAACGACACGGTCCAGCTGATCTCGTCCTTCGCCACCTTCGCGGTGTCGTTCCTCGTGCGCCCCATCGGCGGCATGGTCTTCGGCCCGATGGGCGACAAGATCGGCCGCAAGAAGGTCCTCGCGCTGACGATGATCATGATGGCGATCGGCACGCTCGCCATCGGTCTGATCCCGTCCTACGCCACCATCGGTTTCTGGGCGCCGGTCCTGCTGATCTTCTTCCGCCTGGTGCAGGGCTTCTCCACCGGCGGCGAGTACGGCGGCGCCTCGACCTTCATCGCCGAGTACGCCCCCGACAAGCGCCGCGGCTTCTTCGGCAGCTTCCTGGAGATGGGCACCCTCGCCGGCTACACCGGCGCGGCGGGCCTGGTCCTCATCCTCAACTCCGCCCTCGGCTCCGACTCCATGGACTCCTGGGGCTGGCGCATCCCGTTCCTCGTGGCGGGCCCGCTCGGCCTGGTCGGCCTCTACCTGCGGCTCAAGCTCGACGAGACCCCCGCGTTCCAGAAGATGGAGGACGCGACCTACCACTCGGCGAGCGAGGGCGCCTCCGCCGTGGAGACCACCGCCAAGGGCGACCTCGCGAAGATCTTCCGCGACCACTGGCCGACGCTGGTCCTGTGCATCGCGCTGGTCGGCGCGTACAACATCACCGACTACATGCTCCTGTCGTACATGCCGACGTACCTCTCCGACGAGCTCGGCTACGACGACTCGCACGGCCTGCTCATCCTCATCGGCACGATGATCGTCCTGATGCTGATCATCACCCAGGTCGGCAAGCTCTCCGACCGCTTCGGCCGCAAGCCGCTCCTGATGACGGGCATGGTGAGCTTCCTCGTCCTCTCCATCCCGGCGTTCCTGCTCATCAAGCAGGGCAGCCTGCTCGGGGTCTCGGCCGGCATGCTGCTGCTCGGCCTCTCGCTGGTCTGCCTGCTCGGCACGATGTCGGCGACGCTCCCGGCCCTGTTCCCCACGTCGGTCCGCTACGGCTCCCTCTCCGTCGGCTACAACATCTCCGCCTCCCTCTTCGGCGGCACCGCTCCGCTGGTCATCACGTCGCTGATCAGCGTGACGGGGACGGACATGATCCCCGCGTACTACTCGATGGCGGCGGCGGTCGTCGGTGTCATCGCGGTGGCGTGCATGAAGGAGACGGCACAGCAGCCGCTGACGGGCTCCCCGCCGTCGGTGGAGACGAAGGAGGAAGCGGCAGAACTGGTCGAGGCCCAGGCCCCGTCGCCGCGGTTCTGACCTTCACCGTCCCCTGTCGCAGCGGCCCGTTCCCCACGTGGGACGGGCCGCTGCCGCATCCGGACATCGCGCGGCATCCCCCGGCCGTCCCCGGCCGTCCGCCCGGTACGATGGCTGGCGGCTGGCGGCGGTGGCGCAGTGGCGACGCAGCAGACTTAGGATCTGTGGCCCTTGACCGGGCTTGAGGGTTCGAATCCCTTCCGCCGCACAAAAATGGCCTGCGAATCCAAGATGTGAGCGCAGGCCATTTGCATGCTCCTCTCAGCCCAGCAGCTCCCGCACCACCGGCACCAGCCCCCGGAACGCCTCCCCGCGGTGGCTGATCGCGTTCTTTTCCGCCGCCGTCAGCTCCGCGCACGTGCGGGACTCGCCCTGCGGCTGGAGGATCGGGTCGTAGCCGAAGCCACCCGTGCCCGCGGGGGCGTGCCGCAGGACTCCGCGCAGGCGGCCCTCCACCACCCGTTCCGTGCCGTCCGGCAGGGCCAGCGCCGCCGCGCAGGCGAAGTGGGCGCCGCGGTGTTCCGGTGCGTCGATGTCGCCGAGCTGAGCCAGGAGCAGGTCCAGGTTGGCCCGGTCGTCGCCGTGGCGGCCGGCCCAGCGGGCGGAGAAGATGCCGGGCGCGCCGCCGAGGACGTCGACGCAGAGGCCGGAGTCGTCGGCGACGGCGGGCAGGCCGGTGGCCCGGGCGAGGGCGTGGGCCTTGAGGAGGGCGTTCTCGGCGAAGGTGACGCCCGTTTCCCTGACGTCGGGTACGTCGGGGAAGGCGTCCGCGCCGACGAGGTCGTGGTCGAGGCCTGCGTCGGCGAGGATCGCCCGGAGTTCCGTGATCTTGCCGGCGTTACGGGTGGCGAGGATGAGGCGGGTCATGCCCCCAGTATCGCCGTCCCGGCGGGCCCCCTTACGGCGTGCAGACCTTCGTCAGTTCGCCCGCCGCGTCCGTGACGGGGCCGACGTCCGGCGTGCTGTCGCCGTTCCTGATGGCGGTGCGGACGTTGTCGACGGCCTGGTCGAGGTGGTCGACGGCCTTGCTCACGTCCGTGTCGTCGGTCTTCGCGTCGATCTTGTCGAGGTTCTTGCCGATGTCGTCGAGCGCCCGGTCCGCCGCGGCGGGGTTGTCGCCGGCGTTCTCCACGGCCTGCTGGAGGTCGGTGACGCTGTCGGCGATGGTGTCCGCGGTCTGGACGCAGTCCAGGGCCTTGGAGACGGCGTCGCAGCCGACGAGGCCCACGCCGGCCGGAATGACGATCAGTGCCGTGGCGACGGCGGTGGCGATACGACGGTGTCGCGCGGCCATGGTTCGGTCCCTCCCCGGGTACGTACGGACGCGCGGTTCTGCCCGTGCGCCCGTACTCGTAATAACGTCCGGTGGGGGGTGGGTGGTTGCCTCCGGTGCGGCGTGACGTACGTCGCCGGGGGCCGCCGTCGCGCGCGAGGGGCGCGCGGAGGGTGTCAGCGCGTCGCTTCGAGCGCCGCGCGCTGGAACGCGGCGAGCTCCTCGCAGCCGCCGACCGCGAGGTCGAGGAGCGCGTTGAGCTCCTTGCGGGCGAACGGCTCGGCCTCGGCGGTGCCCTGGACCTCGACGAAGCGGCCGTCGCCGGTGCAGACGACGTTCATGTCGGTGTCGGCGCGTACGTCCTCCTCGTAGCAGAGGTCGAGGAGCGGGACGCCGTCGACGATGCCGACGGAGACGGCGCTGACGGTGCCGGTGAGGGGCTTGCGGCCGTGCTTGACGAGCTTCTTGCCCTGGGCCCAGGCGACGGCGTCGGCGAGGGCGACGTAGGCGCCGGTGATGGCGGCGGTGCGGGTGCCGCCGTCGGCCTGGAGGACGTCGCAGTCGAGGACGACGGTGTTCTCGCCGAGCGCCTTGTAGTCGATGACGGCGCGCAGGGAGCGGCCGATGAGGCGGGAGATCTCGTGGGTGCGGCCGCCGATCTTGCCGCGTACGGATTCGCGGTCGCCGCGGGTGTTGGTGGAGCGGGGCAGCATCGAGTACTCGGCGGTGACCCAGCCTTCGCCGCTGCCCTTGCGCCAGCGCGGCACGCCCTCGGTGACGGAGGCGGTGCAGAAGACCTTGGTGTCGCCGAAGGAGATGAGGACGGAGCCCTCCGCGTGCTTGCTCCAGCCGCGTTCGATGGTGACCGGGCGGAGCTGTTCGGGGGTGCGGCCGTCGATGCGGGGGGTGTCGATGCCGGGAGTTGAGGACATGCGTCGAGCCTAGCGGGAGGCGGGGTGGGCGCGTCCCGCGGTCGCGTGCGGCGGCAGAGGCCGGCGAGGCCCGCGCTTCGGGAGGCCCGCGCGTCAGAAGGGGGGCCCGCACGGCCGAAGGGGCCGCCCCGGCGTGCGGGAGGGCCCCTCAGGGGTGAGTCCGGGGAACCGGTCTCACATCATGTCTTCGATGTCCGCCGCGATCGGGTCGGCGTCCGTGCCGATGACGACCTGGACGGCCGTGCCCATCTTGACGACGCCGTGCGCGCCGGCGGCCTTCAGCGCGGCGTCGTCGACCAGGGCGGGGTCCTTGACCTCGGTACGGAGGCGGGTGATGCAGCCCTCGACCTCTTCGATGTTGTCGATGCCGCCGAGCCCGGCAACGATCTTCTCAGCCTTGCTGGCCATGTGTTTCTCCCTGTGTTTCTCGCGGCCGGGGGACCGCTTTGCCACGGTAACGCACGGTTGGACCATCTTCGCGGGCGGTTACGGCAGTCGTGCCCAATGATGACGGTCAAGGTGCCGGCCCCGGCCGGGCGCCGCTCCCACACGTACCGCAACTGGTCTACACCAGTTTTCAACGACCGCCAAACCTGGCTTGTTCCGGGAGGGACGCCGATGAGTTCCGCAGCCGCCGCGGTGCCGCAGAAGAAGTGGTGGAACGGTCTTTTCCAGGGCCTGCAGAAGATGGGACGCAGCCTGCAGCTGCCCATCGCCGTGCTTCCCGCGGCGGGCATCCTGAACCGTCTCGGACAGCCCGACGTGTTCGGCGACGACGGTCTCGGGTGGACGAACGTGGCGAAGGTCTTCGCGGCCGCGGGCGGTTCGCTGCTCGACTCCACGCTCGGCCTGCCGCTGCTGTTCTGCATCGGCGTCGCGATCGGCATGGCGAAGAAGTCGGACGGCTCCACGGCGCTGGCGGCGGTCGCGGGGTTCCTCGTCTACTACGCGGTGCTGCGCGCCTTTCCCGACGGCTGCCCGCAGGACACCACGTTCGGCGGCGCGGGGATGTGGGGCGGCGTCTGCGTGGCGGAGGACGGGACGGTCGCGCAGGCGCCGTACCAGAATCCGGGGGTGTTCGGCGGCATCGTGATGGGGCTGCTCGCGGCCTGGTTCTGGCAGCGCTACCACCGCGTGAAGCTGGTCGACTGGCTCGGCTTCTTCAACGGGCGCCGGCTCGTGCCGATCATCATGGCCTTCGTGGGTCTGGTCTTCGCGGGGCTCTGCGTGTGGATCTGGCCGCCCATCGGCGACGCGCTGACCAGCTTCTCCAAGTGGCTGGTCGACCTCGGCTGGCTGGGCTCGGGCATCTTCGGCGTCGCCAACCGCGCGCTGCTCACGGTCGGCCTGCACCAGTTCCTGAACACCTTCGTGTGGTTCCAGTTCGGCGACTACACCAAGCCCGACGGCACGATGGTGCACGGTGACATCAACCGGTTCCTGGCGGGCGACCCGACGGCGGGCCAGTTCACCTCCGGCTTCTTCCCGATCATGATGTTCGCGCTGCCCGCGGCGGCGCTGGCGATCACGCACTGCGCGCGCCCGGAGCGGCGCAAGGTGGTCGGCGGCCTGATGCTCTCGGTCGGTCTGACGTCGTTCGTCACGGGCATCACCGAGCCGATCGAGTACTCGTTCCTCTTCATCGCCCCGGCGCTGTACGCGATCCACGCGGTGCTGACCGGTGTGTCGATGGCGGTGACGTGGGCGCTGGGCGTGAAGGACGGGTTCAGCTTCTCCGCGGGGCTGATCGACTACGTCATCAACTGGAGCCTGGCGACCAAGCCATGGCTGATCATCCCGATCGGGCTGTGCTTCGGCGTCGTGTACTACGCGCTGTTCCGCTTCGTCATCACGAAGTTCGATCTGCATACGCCGGGACGTGAACCGGAGGAAGAATCGGAGGCGTTGGACAGGGAGCAGACGAAGGCGTAACTTCCGCTCGCGGCGGGTTCCGCGCCGTCCGCTTCCAGGCCCTCGGACCTTTGTCCGGGGGTCTTTGGTCTGTCATGTCGGGATATGGCAGACCCCACAGGAATCGCGGGTTCCTTACGTCACCTTCACCGTGCTACAACAGGTCTACACCACTTATTGGTGTAGACCACGCGGCCTTCTCGCCGCGTCCCCCAAAGACGCCGCCGTCTTCCACTTCCCTGTCCCCAGGCGGCGCCTTGCCCACTGGAGGAAGTTGTGCCCACGGCCAATGCCGCCCCCGCGGCCGAGAAGAAAAAGGGCGCCGGCGTGATGGCTGTCATGCAGCGCATCGGCCGCAGCCTCATGCTGCCGGTCGCCGTGCTGCCCGCCGGAGCGCTCCTGGTCCGCCTGGGCCACGACGACATGCTCGGCAAGCCGTCCATGCCGGGCTTCATCAACAAGATCGCCGAGTTCATGGCCGCCGGTGGTGGCGCGATCATGGACAACATGGCGCTGCTGTTCGCCGTCGGCATCGCGATCGGCTTCGCCAAGAAGTCGGACGGCTCGACTGCCCTCGCGGCCGTCACCGGCTACCTGGTCTTCAAGAACGTCCTCGGCACCTTCACGGACAAGAACTTGCCGAAGGTCGAGACGGTCGTCGACGGCAAGATAGTCATGGCCGAGAAGGCCGTCGACGCGGGCGTGCTCGGCGGTGTCGTCATGGGCATCGTCGTCGCCCTGATCTACCAGCGCTTCTACCGCACGAAGCTGCCCGACTGGGCCGGCTTCTTCGGCGGCCGCCGCCTGGTCCCGATCCTGTCGGCCTTCGCGGGCCTGTTCATCGGCATCGTCTTCGGCTACATCTGGCCCGTCCTCGGCACCGGCCTGCACAACTTCGGTGAGTGGCTGGTCGGTTCGGGCGCCGTGGGCGCCGGCATCTTCGGTGTCGCCAACCGCGCGCTGATCCCGGTCGGCATGCACCACCTGCTGAACTCCTTCCCCTGGTTCCAGGCCGGTGACTACGAGGGCAAGCACGGCGACATCGCCCGCTTCCTCGAGGGCGACCCGACCGCGGGCCAGTTCATGACCGGCTTCTTCCCGATCATGATGTTCGCGCTGCCCGCCGCCTGCCTCGCGATCACGCACTGCGCCCGTCCCGAGCGCCGCAAGGTCGTCGGCGGCATGATGTTCTCGCTCGCCGCCACCGCGTTCGTGACCGGTGTGACCGAGCCGATCGAGTTCACCTTCATGTTCATCGCGCCGGTCCTGTACGCGATCCACGCGGTGCTCACCGGTGTCTCCATGGCGCTGACCTGGGCGCTCGGCATGAAGGACGGCTTCGGCTTCTCGGCCGGCTTCGTCGACTACGCCATCAACTTCGGCATCGCGAAGAACCCGCTGGGCCTGGCCCTGGTCGGCCTCTGCTTCGCGGCGGTCTACTACGTGGTCTTCCGCTTCGCGATCACCAAGTTCAACCTGCCGACGCCGGGCCGCGAGTCCGACGAGGAGCTCGCCGAGCTCCAGAAGGCCGAGGCCAAGTAGCCTCCGCCCGCAGCTGAGTGACGTAAGCCCCTCGCCATCGGTACCAACGGCGAGGGGCTTCGTCGTGCCCGGCCGCATACGGTCGAGACATGAGCGACCCGCACGGCCACAGGGCCACCCCCCGCATCCTCGACCTCGACCGCGAGCGCCTCGCCGCCCTGCGCGGCCGCGCCCTGACCGCCTCGGTGGCCGCCGCCGAGGGCCGCACCATGGTCGCCGAGGTCTTCGCCGACCGCGCCGCCCTCATCCCGATGCCGGGCATGCCGGGTGTGCACAACGCCGAGCTCGTCGCGGCCTTCGGCGCCGACATCGTCGTACTGAACCTCATCGAGCGCGCCTGGGACGGCGAGCGGCTCCACCTGCCGGGCCTCGGCACCTTCGCCTCCATCGCCGACCTCGCCGCGTACATCGGCCGCCCGGTGGGCATCAACCTGGAGCCCGGCGACGTCCCCGAGATCCGCCGGGCCAGGCCGGAGTACGCCAAACGCCTGATCGACATGGGCGCGGCGATGCTCTGCCTCACCGCCAACCCCGGCACGGGCGGGTCGTACGAGGGGCTCGCGCGGGTCACCGAGGAGCTGCGCGCCGGGCTCGGCGACGACGTGGCGCTGTGGAGCGGCAAGATGCACCACGCGGGGCACCCGGAGCGGGTCACGGTGGAGCGGCTGACGTCACTGGTGGACGCGGGCGCGGACGGGGTGGTCCTCCCCCTGCCCGGCACGCTGCCGGGCGTCACCCGGGAGCTGGCGGCCGAGGCGGTGGCGGCGGTGCAGGACGCGGGCGCGGTGGTGATGGGCGCGATCGGCACCAGCCAGGAGGGCAGCCACGGCGACGTGGTGCCCCAACTCGCCCTGACCGCCAAGGAGGTGGGCGTCGACGCCCACCACTTCGGGGACTCGTTCCTGCCGGGGATGTGCGACCCGGAGGTGATGTACGACTACTCGGTGGCGATCCGCGGCCGCCGCCACACGTGGAACCGGATGGCGCTGGGCGGCCGCGGCTTCCGGCGGGACTGAGACCGCTGCCGGCGGCGCCGGGACCGTCCGGCCGGTCAGACCTCGTACGTGGCGCCGGACGCGGCGAGCTCGGTCGGGCCGTCGTACACGGCGCGGGCGTCGGCGAGGTTCACCTGGGGGTCGGTCCACGGCGGGATGTGGGTGAGCAGCATCCTTCCCGCACCGGCGCGCCGGGCGGATTCGCCCGCCTCGCGGCCGTTCAGGTGCAGGTCGGGGATGTTCTCCTTGCCGTGCGTGAAGGCCGCCTCGCAGAGGAAGAGGTCGGTGCCCCCGGCGAGTTCGTCCAGGGCCGCGGTGGGCCCGGTGTCCCCGGAGTACGTGAGGGACTTCCCGCCGTGCTCGACGCGGATGGCGTACGCCTCGACCGGGTGGCACATCTTCTCGGTGCGCACGGCGAACGGGCCGATGTCGAACGAGGCGGGCTTGACCGTGTGGAAGTCGAAGACCTCGCTCATCGAGGAGGCGGAGGGCGTGTCGGCGTACGCGGTGGTGAGCCGCTGCTCGGTGCCCTCGGGACCGTAGACCGGGATGGGGGCGCAGCGGCCGCCCTCGTGCCGGTAGTAGCGGGCGACGAAGTACGCGCACATGTCGATGCAGTGATCGGCGTGCAGATGGCTGAGGAAGACCGCGTCCAGGTCGTACAGGCCGATGTGGCGCTGCAGCTCGCCGAGGGCGCCGTTGCCCATGTCGAGCAGCAACCGGAAGCCGTCGGCCTCGACGAGGTAGCTCGAGCAGGCCGAGTCCGCGGACGGAAACGACCCCGAGCAGCCGACGACGGTGAGCTTCATGTAGCTGGAACCTCCGCGCTGACAGGAGAGCTGAGGGGTGGTGTGCGGTCCGTCGAGCGTAAGGCGCAAAAGGCCTGGTCGCTCCTCCGTCGCGGGCCGTTGTGGGGGAACTCACCTGCGCTGTCACCGGTTCGGGGGTCTCTTGGGGCGCCCGGGGCGCGGTGGGCGGCACGGGGCGTGCGCCGGTACCGTCGTCCTCATGGACACGTCCTGGTGGCTCGCGCTGGCCGCCGTGGTGGTGCTCGCGCTCGTCGTCACGCTGGTGGACGGCTGGGGGCGCGGCCCGCGTGTGCCCAGCTCACGGCCGCCGGGCCGGACCCGGCCGCCGCGCGGGCCGCGGCGGCGGCTGCCCGCGCCGCGGCCCGCGGAGATCTGGTGGGCGCGGGTGCCGTACGAGGACGGCCCGGGCGGCAAGGACCGGCCGTGTCTGGTCCTCTCGGTGCACGGGCGGAGCGCCCGGGTCGCGAAGATCACGAGCAAGTACCACGACGAGCGGTCGGGCGTGATCACGCTGCCGCCGGGCGCGGTGGGCGACGCGCAGGGCCGCCCCAGCTTCCTGGAGACGGACGAGCTGCGGGAGGTCCCGCTGGGCGACTTCCGGCGGCGGGCGGGGGTGGTGGATCCGGTGGTGTGGGATCAGGTGCGGTTCCTGGCGGGCTGAGCGGGTTCTGTCGCCGGCTGCGCCTGGCTCGTCCTCAAACGCCGGACAGGCTGGAATCCCCGACGCCTGAACCGGAACCCCAGCACCGTCAATCACCGGCTCCGCCGAGTTCGTCCTCAAACGCCGGACAGGCTGAAACCACCGACGCCCGGACCGGAACCCCAGCACCGTCAATCACCGGCTCCGCCGGGCTCGTCCTCAAACGCCGGACAGGCTGAAGATCCCGCCGCCGGGGACGACTTCTCGGGCAGGGCTGCGGTGTCCGGGACGTGGCAGAGTTGCAGCCCGTTCTCCGCGACGGACTTCCAGCCGTCCGGCGCGGCGGAGTATCAGCCTGTCCGGCGTTTGAGGACGAGCTCGGCGGCAGCCGGCGATCGACCGAGCCCCGTCACCTCAAGCCCGTCCGGCGTATGAGGACGAGCCAGGCGCAGCCGGCGATGGACCGTCACCCGGGGCGGCGGCAAGCCCTACGCCCAGAGTTGGCCCTGCAGCGTTTCGATCGCCGCCTCCGTCGTCGCCGCGGTGTAGACGCCCGTCGACAGGTACTTCCAGCCGCCGTCGGCCACGACGAAGACGATGTCGGCCGGCTCGCCGGCCTTGACCGCCTTCCTGCCCACCCCGATCGCCGCGTGCAGCGCCGCCCCCGTGGAGACGCCCGCGAAGATCCCCTCCTGCTGGAGGAGTTCGCGGGTACGGGTGACCGCGTCGGCCGAGCCGACCGAGAAGCGGGTGGTCAGGACCGACGCGTCGTACAGCTCGGGGACGAACCCCTCGTCGAGGTTGCGCAGGCCGTACACGAGGTCGTCGTAGCGGGGCTCGGCCGCGACGATCTTGATGTCCGGCTTCTGTTCGCGCAGGTAGCGGCCGACGCCCATGAGCGTGCCCGTGGTGCCGAGGCCCGCCACGAAGTGGGTGATGGAGGGGAGGTCGGTGAGGATCTCCGGGCCCGTCGTGGCGTAGTGGGCGCCCGCGTTGTCCGGGTTGCCGTACTGGTAGAGCATCACCCAGTCCGGGTGCTCGGCGGCGAGCTCCTTGGCGACGCGGACCGCGGTGTTGGAGCCGCCCGCGGCCGGCGAGGAGATGATCTCGGCGCCCCACATGGCGAGCAGGTCGCGCCGCTCCTGGGAGGTGTTCTCCGGCATCACGCACACGATGCGGTAGCCCTTGAGCTTGGCCGCCATGGCGAGCGAGATGCCGGTGTTGCCGGAGGTCGGCTCCAGGATCGTGCAGCCGGGCGTCAACCGGCCGTCCTTCTCGGCCTGTTCGACCATGTGGAGGGCGGGCCGGTCCTTGATGGAGCCGGTCGGGTTGCGGTCCTCCAGCTTGGCCCAGATGCGGACCTCGTCCGAGGGCGAGAGCCGCGGCAGGCGGACGAGCGGCGTGTTGCCGACCGCGGCGAGCGGGGAGTCGTAGCGAGGCATCCGGGATCGGGCCTAGACCATGCCGCCGGCGACGGCCGGCAGGATCGTGACGCTGTCGCCGTCGGCGAGCTTCGTGGAGATGCCGTCGAGGAAGCGGACGTCCTCGTCGTTCAGGTACACGTTCACGAAGCGGCGCAGCTTGTCGCCGTCCACGATGCGCTCGGCGATGCCGTTGTGGCGCGAGTCGAGGTCGGTGAAGAGCTCGGCGAGGGTGTTCCCGCTGCCCTGCACGGCCTTCTCGCCGTCGGTGTAGGTGCGGAGGATGGTCGGGATGCGGACCTCGATGGCCATGCTGGGCTCCTGTCGGGAGTCGAGAAGTGCGTCGTGGAAGTGCGTCGTGGAAGTGCGGGGTGTGGGCGCGCGGCGGTGCCGCGCTGCTGGTGGCGCGCGTACGGAGGCGCCGTTGCCGCGGCCCACGGCCGTGCGGCGGCGCGGTTCAGCGGGAACAGATCGCGCTGGCGAGGCGGCACAGGTCGACGTGCAGCCGCGCAACGAGCAGTGCGCCCGGCGTCTTTTCGCTCACGTCGTGGGGAACCATGCGGTCATCGTATCGATTCCCGGTCCGGATCCCGGAATGTGATCTCAGCTCGTGGACGGAATCCGTTCAGGATGCGGGCGGCGGCAGATAGACGACCGTCGGGGCGCCGGTCAGCGGATGGGTGCTGACCTCGGCGGTCACCCCGTACACGGTGGCGAGCAGCTCGGTGGTGAGGACCTCCTTCGGCGCCCCGGAGGCGACGAGGCGGCCGCCGTCGAGGACGTGCAGGCGGTCGCAGTAGTACGCGGCGAGGTTCAGGTCGTGCAGGGCGAGCAGGTTGGTGGTGCCCAGGCCGCGGACGAAGGAGAGGATCTCCAGCTGGTAGCGGATGTCCAGGTGGTTGGTGGGTTCGTCGAGGACGACCAGGGTCGGCTCCTGGACCAGGGCGCGGGCCACCAGCGCGCGCTGCCGCTCGCCGCCGGAGAGCGAGGGGAAGGTACGGTCGGCGAGCTCCGCGACGCCGACCCGGGCCAGCGCCGCCGCGACGAGCGCGTCGTCGGCCGCCGTGTCGGCCTCCCAGAACCGCTTGTGCGGGGAGCGGCCCATCGCGACGACCTGCCGTACGGTCAGCTCGAAGGCGGCCTGCCCGTCCTGCGGGACGGTGGCCAGGCGCCGGGCGCGCGCCTTCGCGGACAGCGCGTGCAGGTCGTCGCCGTCGAGGAGGGCGCGGCCCGCGGTGGGGCGCAGCGTGCCGTACACGCAGCGCAGCAGCGTGGTCTTGCCGCTGCCGTTGGGGCCGACGACGCCGACGGTCTCGCCGGGGGCGGCGGTGAGGTCGACGGAGTCGACGAGGAGCCGGCCGTCGACCTCGTAGGAGAGTCCTTCGGTGCGCAACTCGCCGGGCAACGGGTTCGGCGTCATGCCGGTACTCCTTCGGTGCGCCGCCGCAGCAGGTACAGGAAGAACGGGCCGCCGGTCAGCGCGGTGAGCACGCCGACGGGGATGTCCTGCGGGGCGGCGACGGTGCGCGCGGCGAGGTCGGCGGCGACCAGGAAGACCGCGCCCATCAGCGCCACGACGGGGAGCAGCGCGCGGTGCGCGGCGCCGACCAGCATGCGGGCGGCGTGCGGCACCATCAGGCCGATGAAGCCGATGGCCCCGCTGTAGGCGACCAGGACGCCGGTGAGCAGGGAGGCGAGGACGAAGACGGTGACGCGGAAGCGGGTCGCGTCCAGGCCGAGGACGGTGGCGCCCTCCTCACCGGCGAGGAGCAGGTCGAGGGGGCGGGCCAGGGCCGTCAGGAGGGCCGTGCCGAGGAGCAGGACGGTGCAGGGCAGGGCGAGCATGTCCCAGCGGGCGCTGCCGAGGCCGCCGAGCGTCCAGTACAGGACCTCCTTGAGGTGGTCCGCGCTGTCGGCGGTGACCAGGATGAGGCTGGTGAGCGCGGTGAGGATGTAGGAGACGGCGACGCCCGCGAGGATCAGCCGGCCGGTGGCGAGGCCGCCGCCCCCGCTTCGGGCCAGGCCGTGGACGAGGACCAGGGAGACCAGCGCGCCCGCGAAGGACGCGGCCGGGATGGTGACGGTGGTCGACAGGGCGGTGCCGAGGCCGAAGACGCCGCCGAGCACGATGGCGGAGACCGCGCCGACGGAGGCGCCGGAGGAGACACCGAGCAGGAACGGGTCGGCGAGCGGGTTGCGGACGAGGGCCTGCAGGACGGTGCCGATGACGGCGAGGCCCGCGCCGACGGCTGCGCCGAGCAGGACCCTGGGGAGGCGGACGTCCAGCACGATGGTGCGGAAGGGGGAGGGTCCGGCCCGCCCCGTGAGGATGTCCAGGACCTGGCCCGGCGGGATCCGGACCGAGCCCAGGGCCAGCCCGGCGAGTATCGCTGCCGCGAGGGTGACTGTGAGTACCGTCAGAACGACCAGGCGCCGACCCCGTGCGTCCCGTCGATCGCCCTTCGGGCTCGTCCTCGAACGCCGGACGGGCTGGAATGCCCGGGTGCGCCTCACAGCTGCGCCGCCAGCTTCCTCACCGCCTCCGGTGCTCGTACGCCGGTGACCACGTCCGACAGTCGCAGCACCGCGAAGCGCTTGTTCCTGACGGCCGGGACGTCCCGCAGGACCGGATCCTCCAGGAGGCGCTTCTTCTTCTGGGCGACGGTCGTGGCGCCGTAGTCGAGGATCAGGATGGTCTCGGGCCCGCGCTCGACGACCTTCTCCCAGGAGGCGTCGGTGAAGGACTTGTCGACGTCGGCGAAGACGTTGCGGCCGCCGGCCCGCTCGATGATGTCGTTGCCGATGCCGCGGCCGCCGGCGGTGAACGCGGTCTTGTCGCCGCTGTCGTAGACGAAGACGGACCGCGCCTTCTCGCCCCGGGACTTCTTCGCGGTGGCGGTGAGTTCGCGGCGGGCGCCCGCGACCCACTTCTCGGCACGGTCGCGCACCCCGAAGGTGGCGCCGACCTCGCGGACCTCGCGGTAGACGTCGTCCATGGAGACGGGCTTGTTCGCGCAGCCCTCGACGTTCAGGCGGGTCTTGATGCCCGACTTCGCGAGCGCGGAGCGGCTGCGGCCGTCGCCCGCGAGGAAGGCGCTCGGGTAACCGCCGTACACGAAGTCGGGATTGGCGGCGAGCAGCTTCTCGTACGAGGGGTATTCCTCGGCGAGCACGGGGCGCGACCTGTACGCCTTCTCGTACTTCGGCAGCACCTTGTCGTCGAGATAGGCGGTGCCGGCGATGTGGTCCTGCAGGCCGAGTTCCAGCATCACTTCGGTGGTGTGCTGGTTCATGGTGACGGCGCGCTTCGGGGGCGCGTCGTACGTCGTCCGCACGCCGCAGTTGGTGACGGTGTACGGGAATCCGGCCGCCCGCGCGGCGGGCTTCGTGTCGCCGTCGGTGTCCGCCGACGAGCACGCGGCGAGCGGGACGAGCAGGGTGGCCGCGGCGAGCGCGCGTATGCCGGTGTGGCGGCGGGACATGGCTGAGCTGCCTCCTCCAGGGGATTTCCGCGTCCCCTGCGTTGCGTGGAGAAAGGCGGCAGGTCAGTTCCTGACTCCCCCGGCCCTGCGCGGGGCCGGGGTCACAGTGGCGGGACCGTGCCGGGTTCGCACCGGCTTCCTGGGTCCTGCCGCCCTCATGAGTGAAGCTCAGTATGCCTCGACGACCTTTACCTCTTCCTCGGTGACCTCGCCGTCCACGATCCGGTACGAGCGGAACTGGAAGGGGCCCGCGCCGTCGGTGTCGGCGGTGGAGACCAGGACGTAGTGCGCGCCGGGCTCGTTGGCGTACGTGATGTCGGTGCGCGAGGGGTAGGCCTCGGTCGCCGTGTGCGAGTGGTAGACGATCACCGGCTCCTCGTCGCGGTCGTCGAGGTCGCGGTAGAGCTTGAGCAGGTCACCCGAGTCGAACTCGTAGAACGTGGGCGAGCGCGCGGCGTTCAGCATCGGGATGAACCGCTCGGGCCGGTCGGTGCCCTCCGGCCCCGCGACCACGCCGCAGGCCTCGTCGGGGTGGTCCTTGCGCGCGTGCGCGACGATCTGGTCGTGGAGGGCCTGGGTGATGGTCAGCATGGGAGCCAGGATAAGCAGAGGGCCCGCACCGTACCGAAGTGTGGTACGGGCGGGCCCGAATGCTGGACATCGGCCTTGGGGGGCCGGTCAGTCCTTGCTGAGCGGGTCGCCGTCGGACGGGCCGTCCGTGCCGCCCTGGGCGCCGACCTTCTGCTTGGTGAAGGCGGCAGCCTGCGGGTTGCGGCTCTTGAGCACGAGGTAGGAGACCGTCAGGATCAGGGCCCACACCGGCGCGGCGTACAGCGAGATGCGCGCGTCCTTGTCGACGCCCATCATCACGATGACCATGCCGATGAAGGCGAGCGCGAACCAGCTGGTGTACGGCGCGCCCGGGGCGCGGAACGTGGATTGCGGCAGCTCGCCGCGGTCGGCCTTGCGGCGGTAGCGGATCTGGCAGGCGAGGATCATGATCCAGGCCCACATGCCGGAGATGGTCGCGAAGGAGACGACGTAGTTGAACGCCTCGCCCGGCCACTGGTAGTTGATCCAGACGCCGACGAGCATGAAGGCGGCGGAGACCGTGGTGCCGGTCAGCGGCAGGCCGTTCTTCGTGAGCTTGGTGAAGAACTTCGGGCCCTGGCCGTTGAGCGCGAGGTCGCGCAGCATGCGGCCGGTGGAGTACATGCCGGAGTTGCAGGAGGAGAGCGCGGCGGTGAGGACCACGAAGTTCACGATCGCGGCGCCGACGCCGAGACCCATCTCCTCGAAGGCCTTCACGAACGGCGAGACGCCCGGCTTGAACGAGGTCCACGGGACAACCGACAGGATCATGATGAGCGCGCCGACGTAGAAGACGGCGATGCGCCACGGCACGGTGTTGATGGCCTTGGGCAGGACGGTCTTGGGGTCCTTGGACTCGCCCGCGGTGACGCCGACCAGCTCGACGGCGAGGAAGGCGAACATCACGATCTGCAGGGTCATCAGCGTGGAGCCGATGCCGTTGGGGAAGAAGCCGCCGTCGTCCCAGAGGTGGGTCACGGAGGCGGTGTCCCCGGCGTCGGAGAAGCCGATGGTGAGGATGCCGACGCAGATCAGGATCATGCCGATGATGGCGGTGACCTTGACCATCGAGAACCAGAACTCCAGCTCACCGAAGAGCTTCACGGAGATGAGGTTCGCGCCGTACAGGATGACGGTGAAGACCAGCGCGTAGGCCCATTGCGGGAATGAGTCATGGGTCCAGTACTGCATGTACTGGGCGGCCGCGGTGACTTCGGTGATGCCGGTGACGACCCAGAAGAGCCAGTACGTCCAGCCGGTCACGAATCCGAAGAACGGGCCCATGAACTCGCGTGCGTACTCCGAGAAGGAGCCGGACACGGGCCGGTACATGAGGAGCTCGCCGAGCGCCCGCATGATGAAGAAGATGACGAGGCCCGCGATGGCGTACGCCAGGATGAGGCTGGGCCCTGCCTTGTGGATGGCTTTGCCCGCGCCGAGGAACAGGCCGGTGCCGATGGCACCGCCGATCGCGATCATCTGGATCTGCCGGGCCCCGAGCCCGCGCTGGTAGCCCTCGCCCTCGCCGGACGGGCCGCCCTGCACGACACCATTGCCGCCAGGCTCGCCGTGGTGCTCTTCGACCTGCACTGAGGTCATGGTGACGCCTTTCTCCATGCTGATCCGCGCCCGCACATCTGCGTTGTGGCTGCGGATCAGGTCCTGATCCCCCCGGATATGGATGGAGTGCTACCGGCGGTCTGCCGGCTCGAGCGCCCCCGGCGACATGGGTGGCGTCGCCGAGCGGTCGTGAAGATGTATCACGGTGAACGAGGCGAGGAAATGAGCCACCTGTGGCGCAGAACACAGGGAGAAGCGGACAAAGTGCACTTGACATGACAAAGCAGGGCAATGCCGTGACGCGATCGTTATCCGGATTTGAGGATCCGCTGAGCGAACGGCCCGCCCGATGAACAGAACCTGTCTACTACAACAAATTTCGCTGCCCTCTGCACCGATTTCGGCGCGGGCCGCGCGCGGGCCCCGCGGATCAGTCCAGCAACGTCCCGACCAGCGTTTCCTGCAGTCCGCCCAGCCAGAGGTAGGCCATCACCATGGGCTTGCGGGGGTCGGTGTCGGGGAGCCGGTAGAGCAGATCGGCGTCCTCCTCGTCGGTGACCTCCAGGCGCGTGCCGATCGCGAGCCGGAGGTCGTTGAGGGCGCCGAGCCAGTGCCGCGACTCCTCGACCGACAGTTTCAGGACAGCTCCGCCGTCGCCGGAGGCGGTCGTCGCGTCCAGGCAGCGGATCACCACGAGGGCGTCGTCGCGCTTCTTGGCCCGCAGATCGTTCTCGGTGAAACGGCGGAACTCCGCGGAGTACGCGCGCGTTTCGTCGGGGTCGCCCGCCGAACCGTCCTCGCCCCCGGGGCCGCCGTACGCGTCGGGCAGCAGCCGCCGCATCACCGGGTCGGCGGGCGGCTCGCTCGGCCCCTCGGCGAAGAGCTCGGCGAGGGGGTCGTCGGAGACCTCGCCGCCCGGCCCCGGACCGATCAGCTCCAGGAGCTGCACGGCGAGGGAACGGATGATCGAGATCTCGACCTCGTCGAGCGCGACGGCTGCGCCGCCCCCCGGCATCGGTTCGAATTGTCCTGGCATCAGATGCGTCGCTGCTTCCGGTCCGTACGCGGCGGGCGGTCCGCTCCTCGCGGCCCGCTCCTTGCGGTCCCTACTTGCGGTCCTGCTGAAGGGTGGCCCAGAGGCCGTAGCCGTGCATGGCCTGCACGTCGCGCTCCATCTCCTCGCGGGTGCCGCTGGAGACGACCGCGCGGCCCTTCTGGTGCACGTCCATCATCAGCTTCGTGGCCTTCTCCTTCGAGTAACCGAAGTACGTCTGGAACACGTACGTCACGTAACTCATCAGGTTGACCGGGTCGTTGTGCACGAGCGTGATCCAGGGGACGTCCGGTTCGGGGACGACGAGCGCCTCTTCGGCCGAATCCGGGCGCGTGATTTCTGCGGGAGCCGTACTCACCTGCCCCATGCTGCCACCCTGCGGAGCGCCTCGCACAAATGGCCTCCCGCGCGCCCTTTGAAATCGTCAGAGTGACGAGATTGGGGGTAGCATCCTTCGTATGAACACAGCGGACCTTGGCCTGCCGGTGGATGTTCCGTCGACAGCGCTCTTCACGGACCAGTACGAGCTGACGATGCTGCAGGCCGCGCTGAAGGCGGGGACCGGCGACCGGCGTTCGGTCTTCGAGGTCTTCACCCGCAGACTTCCCGAGGGCCGGCGCTACGGCGTGGTGGCCGGAACGGGGCGGGTCCTGGACGCCGTGGAGAACTTCCGCTTCGACGCCGACGTCCTCGGCTTCCTGCGCGAGCGCGGCATCGTCGACGAGGCGACCCTGGAGTGGCTGGCCGGTTACCGCTTCGGCGGCGACATCTGGGGCTACCCCGAGGGCGAGGTCTACTTCCCCGGCTCGCCGATCCTGCGGGTGGAGGGCTCCTTCGCGGAGTGCGTGCTCCTGGAGACGGTGATCCTCTCCATCCTCAACCACGACTCGGCCATCGCGGCCGCCGCCTCCCGGATGTCCTCGGCCGCGGGCGACCGGCCGCTGATCGAGATGGGCGCCCGCCGCACCCACGAGCTGGCCGCCGTGGCGGCGTCCCGCGCGGCGTACGTCGGCGGCTTCGCGACCACGTCGGACCTGGCGGCCGGGTTCCGCTACGACATCCCGACCGTCGGCACCAGCGCCCACGCGTTCACCCTGCTGCACGACAACGAACGCGACGCCTTCCAGGCCCAGGTGGACTCCCTCGGCCCCGGCACGACCCTGCTGGTGGACACGTACGACGTGACCGAGGCGGTCCGTACCGCCGTCGAGGTCGCCGGGCCCGAGCTCGGCGCCGTCCGCATCGACTCCGGCGACCTGCTGCTCGTCGCGCACCGGGTGCGGCAGCAGCTGGACGAGCTCGGCGCGACCAGGACGAAGATCGTCGTCACCTCCGACCTCGACGAGTACGCCATCGCCTCGCTCGCGGCGGCGCCCGTGGACGCGTACGGGGTGGGCACGCAGCTCGTCACCGGATCCGGGCACCCCACCTGCTCGATGGTCTACAAACTGGTGGCCCGCGCGCACTCGGCGGACCCGAAGGCGCCGCTGGAGCCGGTGGCGAAGAAGTCGCTCGGCGCCAAGTCCTCCCTCGGCGGCCGCAAGTGGGCGGCGCGCCGCAGCGACGCGTACGGGGTCGCCGAGGCGGAGGTGGTCGGCACCGGCCCGGTCCCCACCGACCTCGCCGACCGTCAGCTCCTGGTCGAGCTGGTCAAGGGCGGCGAGGTCGTCGCCCGCGAGCCCCTGGACACGGTCCGCGACCGCCACGCGGCGGCCCGCGCCCACCTGCCCCTCTCGGCGACCCAGCTCTCGCGGGGCGAGGCGGTCATTCCCACGGAGTACGTCTGAGGGGGCCCACGCGGCCCCTCGCCGGATGGTGGGCCGGCCCCCTCCCGGAACGTGTGTGAAGTCTCTACGCTCGGTTCATCCGGCCGAGTCCCCCACCGATTCCCGCCCTGCCGAAACGAAGGACACCCGCCATGCGCCGCGCACTGATCGTCGTAGACGTGCAGAACGACTTCTGCGAAGGCGGCAGCCTCGCGGTCGCCGGTGGGGCGGACGTGGCCGCCGCCATCACCGAGCTGATCGGCCAGGGACAGCCGGGCTACCGGCACGTCGTCGCCACCCGCGACCACCACATCGACCCGGGCGGCCACTTCTCCGACCACCCCGACTACGCCGACTCCTGGCCGCCGCACTGCGTGGCCGGCACCGAGGGCATCGGCTTCCACCCGAACTTCGCCCCCGCGGTCGCCTCCGGCGCGATCGACGCGGTCTTCTCCAAGGGCGCGCACTCGGCGGCGTACAGCGGTTTCGAGGGCGTCGACGAGAACGGGCTCTCCCTGGCGGCGTGGCTGCGGGAGCGGGAGATCACCGAGGTCGACGTGGTGGGCATCGCCACGGACCACTGCGTTCGCGCTACCGCTGTGGATGCGGCGCGGGAGGGGTTCCGGACGACGGTGCTTCTCGACCTCACGGCCGCGGTCTCGGCGGCGACCACCGAGACGGCGATGGCCGAGCTCCGCTCGGCCGGAGTGGAGCTCACGGGCAAGCCCGTCGTGTGACCTGCGGGCCCGGTGGGGGCTTGTCGCGCAGTTCCCCGCGCCCCTGGGTGGTCCTGCGTGCCGCCCGACCGAAGGTGCCGTTCAGGGGCGCGGGGAACTGCGCGACCGGCCACAGCGGGCCCGCAGACGCACGACAACCAGCAGAGTCTCAGAGCGGGAGTCTTCGCAGGGCTCGGATCGGGTGCCACAGCTCGGACGCATCGTCCCGCGCCGTACGCCATATGAGGCCGTCCGGATGGTGCAGCACCGCCGTCACCTCGTCCGGCGTCGGCGGTTCCGCGTTGCCCCGCAGGTACACCGCCCGCATGCCCAGATTCCGCAGCCGCGTCAGGGCCCGCGCCCGGTTCACGGCGTGCACGATCATCCTGACCGTGCCGCCGGCCGGCTGCGGGCTCGGCAGGGTCAGCGCCACCACCACGCTGCCGTTCGGCAGCTTGCAGAAACCTCCTGCGGACATGCTTCGTCACACCCCCGTGAGACATCGCACGGAGCCCTGGACCGGTCTGTCCGGACCCCGCGTCAATAAGAAATCCTCAGAACGCACCTAAACACGATCGGCCGCCGCCCGCTAGGGGGCGACGGCCGATCATGGTTTGACCTGCGAAAATGCTAGTTACTTCTTCGAGGGACCCACCTGGACCGTGATCGTCGAGCCGTCCTTCGGCTGCTTGATGATCTTGATCTGAGTGTTCGTGTCAGTGACCTTCACACTTCCGGTGGGGTTCTCCTTGTACCAGTAGGTGCCCTTGTGGTCGTCGAAGACCGGGACGCCCTTCTGGGACTTGATCTTCAGTGCGACGTCCGCGTTGTGGAGCGTGAACTTGTCCGTCGCGAACTTGCTGAACGGCGCGTCGAACGGCTGGATCTTGTTCCGCAGAACCGTGCCGTCCTTCCACTTCAGCGGCTTCGCGTGCGCGTCCACCGGAAGGATCAGGCCCTCGCCCGGGTGGGCGCTGGTGTTGTTGTCCTTCTGCGAGGTGTCCCACTGCCAGACCATGAGGCCGGTCTGGTACGCGTAGTGCTCGACCCAGTCGGGCCGCGTCCGCGAGAAGCCGAAGTTGTACGGGCCGACCTTCAGGGTCTGGTCGTACGAGACGTACTGGCGGTTCTCGGCGAGGTAGTACTGGTCGTACTTCTTGGTGAAGGACTCGCCGATGCGCGAGAAGCCCTTCGCCGTCCAGCCGTTGTCGTCGCCCTCGGCGCCGTCCTCGAACAGCTTGGCGCCGTCCGCGGTGATCGCGAGCGCGTCGGCCGCGAAGCCCTTGCCGCCCGCGCCGCCGTCCGTGGAGTAGCGGAAGCGGATGTCGATCTTCTTGCCCGCGTAGGCGTCGAGCGGGAAGACCAGCTTCTTGTACGCGCCGGAGACACCGGTCAACGCGGGCTTGTCGCCGGCGTCACGGGTGATCGGCTTGCCGTCCGCGGTGCCGTCCACCGGCGTCCAGTTGGCGCCGTTGTCCGTCGAGACCTCGGTGTAGAGGTAGTCGTAGTTGGCCTCGATGTCCCACCAACCCTGCAGCGAGAGCTCGGCCTTGGACTTGCCGGTCAGGTCGACCGAGCGCGTCAGGGTGTTCTTGAGGTCGTCGCCCTGGTCGCTCCACCACTGCTTGGCGCCCTCGGCGGGCTTCACGACCTTGGTGGTGACGGACTTCTTCGGCAGGTCGACGACGAGCGCCTGGCGGTGCCGGGTGTTGTACTCCGAGACGCCCAGCTTGTGCTCGGACGTCGTCGCGGCCTTCGCCTTGGCGTAGTCGAGCCAGCCCAGCTGGAACTTGTCCCAGGCGGTCATGTCGCCCGGCAGGTCGCCGATGGCGTCCTTGCCGGTGCCGAGCCAGGAGCCGGCCGACATCAGCGACCAGAAGCCGACCGAGTTGTCGCCCTTGCCCGTGGTGTCGTACAGGTCCGGCAGGCCCAGGTCGTGGCCGTACTCGTGGGCGAAGACACCGAGGCCGCCGTTCTCCGGCTGCATCGTGTAGTCGCCGACCCAGATGCCCGTGTCGCCGATCTGGGTGCCGCCGGCCTTGTTGTTCGAGGGGCCGGTGCTGCCCGCGTCATTGCCGTACGCGTACCAGCGGTGCGCCCACAGGGCGTTCTCGCCCTCGGCGCCGCCGCCGGCCGACTCGTCCTCGCCCGCGTGCACGAGCTGGAAGTGGTCGATGTAGCCGTCCGGCTCGTTGAAGTTGCCGTCGCCGTCGAAGTCGTAGCGGTCCCAGAGGTCGTACTTGGCCAGGTCCGCCTTGATCTGCGCGTCCGTGCGGCCCTTGGCCTTCTGGTCCTTGGCCCAGGCGGTCACGCCGTCCTTGACCGCGTCCCAGACGTTCGGGCAGTTGGTGTCGCCGCAGTAGTTCGAGCCGTAACGGGCCTCGTTGTAGTCGACCTTGACCCAGTCGGAGACCTCACCGTCGACCGAGTACCGGCCCGAGGAGGTCTTCTCGTAGTAGGTCTTCAGCGAGTGCTTGGCCTTGCCCTTGGCGTCCTTGCCCTTGCCGAAGTACAGGTCCTGGAAGTGCTTCTGGTTGTAGTCCTTCTGCCAGGCCGTGCTGTTGTCCTTGGCACGGTCCGGCTTGGCTATCTTGTTGTGCGCGGGGCCGGGCTTGCCGCCGTACTTCTTGACGGGCGGCTGCGGGCCCTCGGGGCCGTCCGGGTCGTACATGGTCGTGTCGTCGACCTTGTTCCCGAACTCCACGAGGATCGTGAAGATCTTGTCGGTCTTCTCCCGGCCCAGCTCGACGTACTTCTTGTCGTCGAGCTTGACGACCTGGGAGCCGCCCTTCTTCTGGATCTTGGCGTCGCCCGCGACGACCTGCTGCAGAGCCGCCTTGCGCTGCTGCGCCTGCTGCTTGCTGAAGGGTCCGTCGAGGTCGTGGTCGACCTGTGCCTTGGTCCGCGACGGGTCCTGGCGGTCGACGGCCGGAGCCCCTCCCGGGGTCCCGCCGTCGGCCGAGGCCGTCGCCGCAGAGAACGTCGCGGCGGCCGCGGCCATCGCCACGGCCACCGCGGTGGCTCTGAACGTCCGTGTTCTGACAGTCACTTGGTGTTTTCCTCCCCCGCGCCCGCGCGAAAATGGCGGACCGAGATCCCGGTCGGAGGAGGTCCGCGCGCGATGTACGCGTCACAAGTGACGACATTCGACCGGAAGTACGGGAGAAAAGACAGACCTTGACTTGCACAGGCCAAGTGCACTATGCAGAAGCGGAACACCGCTATGCGGACACGGCTCACGCCCCGCCGGAGAAGGCCAACAGGCGCGCCGCACGGTCCACTTGATGGACGTCGTGAACCCGTGCGCCCCCTGTGCTGCGGCACCGTGGGTTAGGTCACGCTTACCAAGCGTTCCCGTCGGGCATGGTGCGGAATAGAGTCAATCGACAGAGTCAATCGACGGTGCGCCACCGCGCCGGGCGGCACATCCCAAGTCGCCTCCGTCGGGCGCCCTTTGATTCGCAACAGCCGTTCCCATATCCGCATCCGCCCCCATGGCCCACGAGGCGTGGGGGGATCACTGCCGAGGACGGATCACGTCATGCCTCGTCCCATGCCACGTCCGACCACCGCACAGATCACCTACGGTTCGGTGACCGTCATCCTGTCGACCCTCGCGATGCTGCTGCTCTCCCAGACCGCCTCGGGAGTCGGCATCGCCGTGATAGCCATGGCCGCGCTCGGCCTCGGCTTACTGGTCGCCATGACGGTGCCGCTGCCCAAACAGCCCGCGGCGCCCGCCGCCCGCACCGCGCCGGCGACCGCCCCCGCCGCCGGCGACCGCGTCCCGGCGCAGCGCTCCGTGCTCGCCGACTCCGTACGCGAACCGGCGGGCCCGTGACCCACGGACCCGCCACCACCTGACGCCACCGGGCGCCGGTCACCGCTGAACGCCGTCCGCCGGCTCTAGACGCTGACCACCACCGTCTTGGCCGCCTTGTCGTGCAGGCCCTGTTTGTAGGGCTTGTCGAAGAAGCTCCAGCCGCCGCAGATCGCCGTCCAGATGCAGGCGCAGCAGAAGGCGAACGGCAGCCAGAGCACGGCCGCGCGGGCGAGCGAGGTCTGCAGGCTCGGCGTGGCCCCGTCGTTGAGGTTCGCGACGCGCATGCCGAGCCACTTCTTGCCGAGCGTCTGGCCGGTCCTGGAGATCATGAAGGTGTCGTACGCGATGTAGAGCACGGCGGCCAGCAGGGACTGGCCGAACGACCTGCCCGTGTTCACGTCGTCCGGGTCGATGTCGTACGCGGCGGTGCCGAAGGCCCACGACAGCAGGGCGACGACGATGCCCACCAGAATCATGTCGATGACGCGGGCGAGCGTCCGCTTGCCGCTGTCGGCAAGCGGCGGCATCCCGGCGAGGGGATCCTGTCCGCCGTGCCCGCCGCCGTACGGGTCGCCTCCGTAGGGCGGGGGTCCCGAGCCCGGCGGCGGGGTGCCGTAAGGGGAGCCGCCGCCCGCGCCCGCGCCCGGGGGCGGGGTGTCGTAGGGCGAGCCGCCGCCCGGGGGCGGGCCCGCGGGCGGGGGGTCGTACGGCGAACCGCCGCCCTGCGGGGGCTGCTGCGGGGGCTGCTTCTTGAACGGGTCGTCGTCCGGCGGCGGGTATTGCGGCGGTTCGGTGCTCATGGCCCGAGTCGACCGCGCCGGCCCCCGCTCCGCATCCGGCGAGCGGCTGACCGGGTTACCCGGCCGTCACCCCCGCCGCCCCGCCGTCACCCCGCGACGAAGGTGTTCGCCGCCTTGTCGTGCCAGCACTGGCGCCACGGCCGGTCGAAGACGCACCACACCACGCCCACCAGGCCGATCACCAGGACACCCGGCACGCTGTACACCAGCCAGCGCCGCAGTGCCGCCCCGAACGTCGGGGCCTCGTGCTCCTCGATGTCGCGCACCTGGAGCCCGCACACCCTCTTGCCGAGGGTGCGGCCCCACTTGGCGGTGGGCAGCGCCTCGTAGACGACGCCGAAGAGGAGCAGGACGGCGAGGACGATGCCGAGGTAGCCCGCGGTGGTGCCGTCGAGCAGCCAGACCGTCGTCTTCTGGCCGGAGAGCTTCGCCGCGTCGATCTTGCTGTCGATGTGGTCGGCGGCCTTGGTGCCCAGCGGCAGCGCGGCGGCGCCGGTGACCGCGGCGAGCGCGACGGTGTCGATGAGCCGGGCCGCCAGGCGCCTGCCGAGTCCCGCGGGGCGCGCCGCGGCCTGGGCGCGGGCGACCGCGAGGAAGGGGTCCTCGGCCACCGGCTTCCACGGCACGACGGGCTGCCCCTCGCCCTGCTGGCCGGGGGCGGCGGCCGGCGCGGCCGCCCCGGGCTGCGGCTGCGCGAGCTGGTGCACCTGCTGCGCCCAGGAGGGCGAGCCACCGCCGGGCCCCGAGGTCACGGGGGCGGGGACGCCGCCCTGCTGCGGCACGGCGGGCTGGGGCTGGGGCTGGGGCTGCTGTGGGGCGTGCGGCTGGGGCTGCGACTGGGGCTGGGGTTGGGGCTGCGGCTGCTGGTTCGCCGGGGTCGGCGCCGGCGCGGCCGGGTCGGTCGCCTGCTGCGGTACGGACGACTGCGCGGCCGCGGTCCTGCCGCCGCCCCGCAGCGCCGACTTGGGCCGGATCGCGCGGATCGACATGGTGCCGTCGGTGCCGGCCGAGGGGGCGGGCGTGGCGGCTCCCCCGGGCTTGCCCGCGGCGGGCGGCACGGGTCCGGTCGGCCGGCGGAACGTCACAGTGCCCTCGCCGGTGGGCGGCTGCGCCGTGCCCGGCTGTACCGCGCGGATCGTGACCGTGCCGGGGTTGCTCTCCTCCCGCGGCGGCTCGCCGGGCTCGGGCGCGGCGCCCGGGGCGGCGGACTCCGCGCGGGGCACCCCGTCGTTCGGTACGCGCGGGTCGGGCCGGCCCGGGGCGCCCCAGACCACCTTGTGGTCCGGCTCGCCGCCGAGGCCGGTCTGGCGGCCCGCGTCCGCGCCCCACGCCGACGCGGGCTCGGGCCGGGAGCCGTGCTGGTCGGCGTGGCCGGACCGCTCCGGGCCACCGGTCCGCTCAGGGGTGCCGGACCGCTGGGGCGCGCCGGCCGGCGGGTCCTCGTCGAAGAAGTGCGGGCCCGTCTCCTCCACGGCGGGCGGCAGCGCACCGCCCGCGCCCCCGCCCACATCGGGTCCGGCACCAAAACCGGCGCCCGCGCCGGGCGGGGCCGGCAACGGCTCGCCGTCGGACGGCGCGGGACGGCTCGTACCGGGCACCCAGGCGGCACCGTTCCAGTACCGGACATATCCGGGAATGGACGGGTCGGGGTAGTAGCCTTCGCGCGGCCGGTCGTCGCCTGGGGCCGGAGTTGGGGCGCTCATGTCCGTCGTCCCGTATCTGCTCGGGGGTCTTCTGGGGGCACCACATCTATCAGACCTCCGTGTCCCACCGGGCGGGTCCCGCCCTACGGACCACTTTCCGGGCACGCTCCCCACACATCCCCCGCTTCTCCCCCGCCCCTTGAGGGCCACCGCGGCGACGGCGTCCGGAGAAATCTTCCCGAACCCGCGTAATGGCCGGGCGATCCGGCGCTCTCCACTCGTACGGGTCCGCCCCCAGGGCCCCTACAGGGAAGGAAGGGCATCGACATGCACTCCGTGGTGGAACGCGAACTGGAGCTCAAACTGGTCCTCTCGCCGGAGCGGGTCATCCCCGTACCGGCCCGTCTCACCTACCGCACCGACGACCCGTACGCCGTCCACATCGCCTTCCACATCGGCTCCGAGCACCCGGTGAACTGGACGTTCGCCCGGGAGCTGCTGGTGGAGGGGGTGTTCAGGCCGTGCGGCCACGGTGACGTGCGGGTGTGGCCGACGAAGGTGGACGGCCGCAGCGTCGTGCTGATGGCGCTGAGTTCGCCGGACGGCGACGCGCTCCTGGAGGCGCCCGCCACCGCCGTGTCCGCGTGGCTGGAGCGGACGCTGCGGGTGGTGCCGCCCGGGTCCGAGGCCGAGCAGCTCGGCATCGACGACGGCCTCGCCGAGTTGCTCGCGCCCGCGTCGGGCCGCACCCACGCGGACGAGTTGTGGCTGCGCGACCCATGGCCGTCGGACGAGTCCAAGGACGGTGAGTGAGCTCCGCCGCCACGGGGGCGGCGGAGACGGAGGGGACCGAGCCGGGGTCCGGTCAGAAGAGCTTGCCCGGGTTGAGGAGTGCGTGCGGGTCGAAGGCGGCCTTGATCGCCTGCTGCATCTCCACTCCCACCGGGCCGAGTTCGCGCGCCAGCCACTCCTTCTTCAGGATGCCGACGCCGTGCTCGCCGGTGATGGTGCCGCCGAGCTCCAGGCCGAGGGCCATGATCTCGTCGAAGGACTCGCGGGCGCGCCTGCTCTCGTCGGGGTCCGCGGCGTCGAAGCAGACGGTGGGGTGGGTGTTGCCGTCGCCCGCGTGCGCGCAGACCCCGATGGTGAGCCCGTACTTCTCGCCGATGCGCTCGACGCCGTCGAGCATGTCCGCGAGCCTGGAGCGCGGCACGCACACGTCGTCGATCATCGTGGTGCCCTTCACCGCCTCCAGCGCGGTGAGCGACAACCTCCGTGCCTGCAGCAGGAGTTCGGACTCGGCGGCGTCCTCGGCCGGGACGACCTGGGTGGCGCCCGCAGCCTCGCAGAGCGCGCCGACGGCGGCGAGGTCGGCGGCCGGGTCGGCGGTGTCGAAGGCGGCGAGCAGCAGTGCCTCGGTGGTCTCGGGCAGCCCCATCCGGGCCAGGGCGTTGACGGCCTTCACCGTCGTACGGTCCATCAGTTCCAGGAGGGACGGGACGTGGCCGCCCTCCATGATGCGGCAGACCGCGTCGCACGCGGCCTGCGTCGAGCCGAACTCGGCGGCCAGGACGAGCTGTCGGGGCGGCTCGGGCTTGAGCGCGAGGACGGCGCGGACGACGATGCCGAGGCTGCCCTCGGAGCCGACGAAGAGCCGGGTCAGGTCGTAGCCTGCGACGCCCTTGGCGGTGCGGCGCCCGGTGCGCATCAGCCGCCCGTCGGCGAGGACGACGTCGAGGCCGAGGACGTACTCCGCGGTGACGCCGTACTTCACGCAGCACAGGCCGCCGGAGGCGGTGCCGATGTTCCCGCCGATGGTGCAGGTCTCCCAGCTGGAGGGGTCCGGCGGGTAGTACAGGCCGTGCTCGCCGACCGCGCGGGACAGCGCGGCGTTGACGACGCCCGGCTCGACGACCGCGACGCGGTCGACGGGGCTGATCTCCAGGATGCGGTCCATCCTGACCAGGGACAGGACGATGCATCCTTCGGTGGCGTTGGCGGCGCCGGACAGACCGGTGCGGGCGCCCTGCGGGACCACGGGAACACGCAGCTCGGTGGCGGTGCGCATGACGTGCTGGACCTGCTCGACGGTGCGCGGCAGCACGACGACGGCGGGGGCGCCCGCGGCGCAGAAGCTCGCCATGTCGTGCGCGTACGAGGAGGTCACGTCGGGATCGGTGAGGACCGCCTCGGCCGGGAGGCCCTCCTGGAGGAGATCGATCAGCGTGCGGCTCATGATCACAGCCTCGCACCCGGGGCCATCGGTGTGAACCCGTGTACGACAACGTTCCGCCGCCGGGATGTGCTCTTCGTATTGACGCACAGTGAACGGCATGAAGCCTTGGGTGAAGCGTGTCCTGGTCGCCTCCGTCGCGGGCAGCGTGGTGCTCGGCGGCGCGTATGTGGTGCTGCCGCCGTCCGGGGAGAAGGCGGCGCGGCCCGCGCTGGGACCCGCGGGGCGGGCGATGGCGGCGGTCGGGGCGGGGGTGCCGGCCGCGCTGCCGGACCTCGCGGCGCTCATCGGCGAGCGGGAGGCGTTTGTGCGGGCGAACCCGCGCGACGACCACTCCTGGGCGGTGCTCGGCTCGGCGTACGTGGCGCGCGGCATGCGGACCTCCGTCGTCGCGGATTTCCCCAGGGCCGAGACCGCGCTGAACACCTCGCTCCGGGTGCGGCCCGAGGGCAACCC
Organism: Streptomyces sp. NPDC041122; assembly: GCF_055592445.1. Classification (NCBI taxonomy): domain Bacteria; kingdom Bacillati; phylum Actinomycetota; class Actinomycetes; order Kitasatosporales; family Streptomycetaceae; genus Streptomyces; species Streptomyces sp. NPDC041122. The sequence continues at coordinate 881,298 of NZ_JBVIYQ010000001.1, forward strand.
GGAGGCCCTGACGGGGCTCGCCGCGCTCGCCAACGCCCGGCACGACTACCGCGCCGCCAAGAAGTGGGGCGAGCTGGCGGTCGAGCAGGCGCCGAAGCGGTGGGCGGCCCACGCCGCGCTGATCGACGCGTACTCGGGTCTCGGCGACGCCAAGGGGGCCGGCCGGGCGCTGGAGTCGCTGCAGAAGCTGGGCTCGGGCGCGGCGGTCCGCACCCGCGCCGGGCAGGTCTACCGCGACCGGGGCTGGCGCGAGAACGCGAACGCGGAGCTCGCCGACGCGGCGGCGCTGGCCGCTTCCCCGGCCGAGCGGGCGGCGTCCCTGCACCAGGTCGCCGCGCTCGCGTGGGAGCGGGGCGAGCCGGCGGAGTCGCTGCGCTACGACGACGCGGCGCTGGCCGCCGACCCCGACCACCACCCCGCGATGGCGGGCCGGGGCCGGGCGCTGGCCGCGCTGGGCCGCCCCTCGGAGGCGCTGCAGGCCTACCGTGCGGCGCTCCTGCGTCATCCGCTGCCCGAATACGACCTGGAACTGGGTGAGTTGTACGAGTCGTTGAAGCTGCGGCCGGCGGCGCGGGCGCAGTACGACGCGCTGCGGGCGCGGGTGAAGCAGGAGGCCGCGGGGGGCGTCAACAACGAACGGATCCTCGGCCTGTTCGAGGCGGACCACGGCGACGCCGACGCGGCGGTGAAGCGGCTCACCGCGGAGTACAAGCGGCACGGCAGCCCGCAGACGGCGGACGCGCTGGGCTGGGCGCTGCACAGGGCGGGCAACGACAAGGCGGCCCTGAAGCTGGCGACGAAGGCGATGGACAAGGGGCCGCGCAGCGCCCTGATCGCCTATCACCGGGGCGAGATCGAGCGGGAGTCGGAGCAGTACGGCGCGGCCCGCCGGCACATCGGTGAGGCGATGCGCGTCAATCCGTTCTTCTCGCCGCTGGCCGTGCCCGCGGCGAAGCGGGCGCTGGAGGCGCTGGGCGAGCCGCCGGAGGGCGGTCCGGAGGAGATGTACGCGTCGGGTCCCGCGGCGCGGATCACCGACGTGACGCCGCGGCGCGCCCCGCGCCGGGGGCAGCCGCAGCGGCGTACGACGCAGCGGCAGTCGGCGCGCGGCCAGACGCCTCGGGGCGCGGGGACGGGGCGGTCGGGGTCCGGGTCGGGAACCGGCTCAGGGTCCGGGTCCGGGTCGTGGTCCGGCTCGTCGGCCTCCTCCGGCTCCTCCGGCTCCTCCGGAAGCAACTGACTCAGCTGTCCGCGCCGAGCGGCTCCGGCTCCGGTTCCGGCGGCGGGCCCCACGGCGCCTCCAGGGCCGCGCGCAGGGCGTCGGCCGCCGCCGTGCCGATCCGTTCGGCGAGCCGCTGCTCCATGCGCAGCAGGACCGCCTCGGCCGCCCGGTGCGCCCGCTCGCCCTCCGCCGTGCGCCGGATCAGCCGCTGTCGCGCCGAGGCGGGGTCCGGCACCTGCGCGAGCAGCCCGGCGCCCACCAGGCCGTGCACCGCCTGGTGGGCGGTCTGCCGGGTGACGCCCATACGGCGGGCGAGCTCGGAGACGGTGGTGCCGTCGTCGTCGAGGACGGCGAAGAGCTGGACCTGGGTGGGCGATACGGGGGTGGCCCCGGCCGCCGCCATGGCGTCGAGGAGCCCCTCCTCGAACCAGCGGCGGGCTTCGCCGAGGAGCTGGGGGAGGTTGCGTCGGGCGGGCTTCTGCGTCATTAATGTCAGGGTACCTGACACAGGACGTCCACCAAAGGAGCGCACCCATGACCATCGAGTACGCCACCCGCCACCGCCGGGCCTCCCGCATCCCCCCGGAGCCGGGCAAGCCCTACTTCATCGAGAAGGGCGAGGGCGACCGCGCGCACCTCTTCGGCGACCTCATCACCGTGTACGCGGGCGGCGAGCAGACCGAGAACACCTTCAACTTCTTCACCGTCGAGGGGCCCAAGGGCGACCTCATACCGGCCCATGTGCACGCCGACACCCACGAGGTTTTCTACGTGACCCAGGGCGCGGTCCGCCTCTTCGTCGAGGACACCGAGGGCGTCCAGCAGGAGAAGCTGCTCACCCCCGGCGACTTCGGCTTCGTCCCCAAGAACTGCCGGCACGCCTACCGCATGGAGCGCCACCACAGCCAGGTCGTGGGCGTCGCCGCGGGTCCGGGCGGCACCTTCGAGCGGTTCTTCGAGAACCTCGGCGCCCCCACGGAGCGGCACGGCCTGCCGCCCGAGCCGCTGATCCCCGAGCCCCGCAGGTTCGCGACCGTCCCCGCGCGGTACGACGTGGAGTTCCTGCCCGGCCACGAGTGGCGTACGGAGCAGGAACGCGCGCGGCCCTAGAGCGCGGCCGTGCCGATCAGGCCGTTGCGCGTCACGCGGGACGCGAGCTCGTCCTCGGTCAGCCCCGCCGTGTCCGCGGGGCGGCGCGGCAGCACCAGGTAGCGGGTCTCCGCGCTGGAGTCCCACACGGTGACGTCCGTGGTGTCCGGCAGCCGGAGGCCGAACTCGGCGAGCACGGCGCGGGGTTCGCGCACCACGCGCGAGCGGTAGGCCTCGCTCTTGTACCAGCTGGGCGAGGGGCCGAGCAGCCGCACCGGGTAGCAGGAGCAGAGCGTGCAGACGACGACGTTGTGGGTGCCCTCGGTGTTCTCGACGACGCGCAGCCGCTGCGGCTGGACTCCCCCGGCGGAGTAGCCGAGTTCGGTGACGGCGGCGGTGCCGTCGGCGAGCAGCCGCTCCTTGTACGCCGGGTCGGTCCAGGCGCGCGCGACGACCCGGGCGCCGTTCACGGGGCTCGCCCCGGCGAGGAACGCGTCCAGCATCTCGTCGAGGGCGGCGCCGACGACGATGCCGCGCTCCTCCAACAGGGTCTCCAGGCGCCGGACTTGGCGCGAGATCGTGGCGTCCGTGTGCGTACCGCTCATGGGGTGTCGTCCTCCAGATAGCTTTCCCACAGGTCCAGGACGACGTGGTGGTCGCCCTCGCCCCACAGCTCCCGGGCGTCGAAGCGCACGGCGTAGACCTGCTCGACGGGGGCGTCGCCGCGCCCCTGGGAGCGGACGTCGGCCAGCGGGTGGGGACCTTCCGGCTCGACGACCACGCCGCGTTTGCCGCGGGCGTAGCGCGGCAGGCGGGTGTGGTGGGGCGGGTCGTGGGCGAGGGTGCGGACGCGGGCGCCGGGCCCGAACCGGTCACTCATCGAGCGCGCCGGGTTCGAGGACGCCCTTGCGTTCCAGGAGCGTGCGGATGGCGTGGAACCAGCGCTCGTAGTACGAGGCGGCGAGGTACGCGGAGGGTTCCATCGTCTCGATGGCGTCCCGGAACTCGTCGAGGTTGTACACGCCTTCGCGCACGAGCGCGCTGTTGAGCGCGAACACCCGCGCTTCCCAGTCGGCGTGGAAGGGCTCGGTGTCGTCGGCGGTGTCGAGCGGCCCGAAGCCCTGCATCCCGCCGACGTCGTTGATCCTGGCCATGCCCGCACCCTAGCCGTCCCGGAAGCCGAAATCGCCGGACAGGCAGAGCCTGTCCGGCGATTGAGGACGAGCTGGGCGCAGCCCGCGATCAACCCGCTTAAAGATTGCCCCGCTTCTCCTGCTCCCGCTCGATCGCCTCGAAGAGCGCCTTGAAGTTGCCCTTGCCGAAGCCCATCGACCCGTGCCGCTCGATCATCTCGAAGAAGACCGTCGGACGGTCCTGCACCGGCTTGGTGAAGATCTGCAGCAGGTAGCCGTCCTCGTCGCGGTCGACGAGGATCTTCAGCTCGCGCAGGATCTCGACGGGCACGCGGGTCTCACCGGCCCACTCGCCGAGCGTGTCGTAGTACGAGTCGGGGGTGTCAAGGAACTGCACGCCCGCCGCGCGCATCGTGCGCACCGACTCCACGATGTCGTTCGTGGCGAGCGCGATGTGCTGGACGCCGGCGCCGCCGTAGAACTCCAGGTACTCGTCGATCTGCGACTTCTTCTTGGCGATGGCGGGCTCGTTGATGGGGAACTTCACCTTGAGGGTGCCGTCCGCGACCACCTTCGACATCAGCGCGCTGTACTCGGTCGCGATGTCGTCGCCCACGAACTCCTTCATGTTCGTGAAGCCCATGACCTTGTTGTAGAACCCGACCCACTCGTTCATCTTGCCGAGCTCGACGTTGCCCACGCAGTGGTCGATGGCCTGGAAGGTGCGCTTGGCCGGCGGCTCGACGATCGGGTTGGCGGCCACGAAACCGGGCAGGTACGGGCCGTCGTAACCACCGCGCTCGACCAGCGTGTGGCGGGTCTTGCCGTACGTGGCGATGGCGGCCAGCACCACCGTGCCGTTGTCGTCCTTGACCTCGTACGGCTCGGTGATGCCGCGCGCGCCGTTCTCGACGGCGTAGGCGTACGCGGCACGCGCGTCCGGGACCTCGATGGCGAGGTCGACGACGCCGTCGCCGTGCTCGGCCACGTGGGAGGTGAGGAAGTGGCCCCAGTCCGTGGAGGGCTTGATGACGGAGGTGAGGACGAAGCGCGCGCCGCCGTTCGTGAGCACGTAACTCGCGGTCTCGCGGCTGCCGTTCTCCGGTCCGGAGTAGGCGACCAGCTTCATGCCGAACGCCGTGGAGTAGTAGTGCGCGGCCTGCTTGGCGTTGCCCACGGCGAAGACGACCGCGTCCATTCCCTTGACCGGGAAGGGGTCGGCCTCGCGCGCGATGTCGGGGGTGGTGTGGGTGGTGGTCTCAGTCATGGCCCGAGGTTCCCGCCGAACAGCAAGGTGCGCAATAGTTCGCGTTTTCAGTGGTCAAACTGCACAGCCGGTGGCCAGGATGAGCGGGCTATCTGTACATCATGACCACCTGGGAGGCGTCATGGCGATCGATCATCTGGACGGGCGGCTCATCGTGCTCCTCGCGCGGGAGCCCCGCATCGGGGTCCTGGAGGCATCCCGCCGGCTCGGCGTGGCACGGGGCACGGTGCAGGCGCGGATGGACCGGCTTCAGTCCAATGGAGTCATCCGCGGTTTCGGTCCGGAGGTCGACCCGGCGGCCCTGGGCTACCCCGTCACGGCCTTCGCCACCCTGGAGATCAAACAGGGCCAGGGCGCGGACGTACGGGCCCATCTGGCGGGGGTCGCCGAGGTGCTCGAACTGCACACCATCACCGGCCACGGCGATATGCTCTGCCGCCTCGTGGCCCGGTCGAACGCGGATCTCCAACGTGTGATCGACCGGGTCGTGGGCTTTGATGGCATCGTCCGGGCCTCCACGGCCATCGTCATGGAGAACCCCGTTCCGCTGCGGATCATCCCGCTGGTGGAGCAGGCGTCGGAAGACCCCTGAGCCTTCTGCGAGTCACCTGAGCCCTTCGTGAGTACCTCCGACCAGATGCGAGGTGAGCACTTCAGTGAATTTCTGGGACTACCTCGGCAACCGCCACCAGCAACTGCTGACGGACGCGTACCAGCACGCCAGCGCCGTCTTCCAGTGCATGGTCGTCGCCACCGTCATCGGCGTACTGATCGGCATCGCCACGTACCGCAGCGAATGGGCGGGCAACCTCGCCACGACCACCACGTCCACCATCCTCACCGTGCCCTCCCTGGCCATGATCGGCCTGCTCATCCCGGTCGTGGGGCTCGGTGTCGCGCCGACCGTCATCGCGCTGACCCTGTACGGGCTGCTGCCCATCGTGCGCAACGCCATCGTCGGCCTGCGCGGGGTGGACCCGTCCCTGGTGGACGCCGCGAAGGGCATCGGGATGTCCCGGCTCGCCCGGCTCTTCCGGGTGGAGCTGCCGATCGCCTGGCCGCCGATCCTGACCGGCATCCGGGTCTCCACGCAGATGCTGATGGGCATCGCCGCCATCGCCGCGTACGCCTCCGGCCCCGGGCTCGGCAACGAGATCTTCCGCGGCATCGGCTCGCTCGGCAGCAAGAACGCGCTCAACCAGGTGCTCGCGGGCACGCTGGGGATCATCGTCCTGGCCCTGCTCTTCGACGCCGCGTACGTCCTGATCGGCCGGCTGACCATCTCAAGGGGGATCCGTGTCTGACGCGTCCGACTCCGGCGCCGGTGCCACCGCCGCCGCCTCCGCTCCCACCGCCACCGCCACCGCGTCCGCCACCTCCGGGGCGACCATCGAGCTGGAGAACCTCACCAAGCGCTACCCGGGCACCAGCGACCCCGCCGTGGACAGCGTCAACATGGAGATCAAGGCGGGCGAGATCGTCATCTTCGTGGGGCCCTCCGGCTGCGGGAAGTCGACCACCCTGAAGATGATCAACCGGCTGATCGAGCCGACCAGCGGCCGCATCCGCATCGACGGCGAGGACGTCACCGACATCGACCCGGTGAAGCTGCGCCGCAAGGTCGGCTACGCCATCCAGTCCTCCGGGCTCTTCCCGCACATGACCGTCGCCCAGAACATCGCCCTCGTGCCGAAGATGGTCGGCTGGGGGAAGGCGCGGATCACCTCCCGGGTCGAGGAGATGCTGGACCTGGTGGGGCTCGACCCGGCCGAGTTCCACGGCCGCTACCCGCGCCAGCTCTCCGGCGGCCAGCAGCAACGCGTGGGCGTGGCACGGGCGTTGGCGGCCGACCCGCCCGTACTCCTGATGGACGAGCCGTTCGGCGCGGTCGACCCGATCACCCGCGACCACCTCCAGGACGAGCTGATCCGGCTCCAGCACGAGCTGCACAAGACCATCGTCTTCGTCACCCACGACTTCGACGAGGCGATCAAGCTCGGCGACCGGATCGCGGTGCTGCGCGAGCGCTCGCACATCGCGCAGTTCGACACCCCGGAGGCCATCCTCACCAACCCCGCCGACGACTTCGTCTCCGGCTTCGTCGGCGCGGGCGCGGCGCTCAAGCGGCTGAACCTGACGCGCGTACGGGACGTGGAGATCGCCGACATCCCGACGGTGACCGTCGACGACCCGCTCCAGGACATCTTCGACAGGCTCCGCGGCAGCGGCACCAACGAACTGCTCCTGCTCGACAAGCACCGCCGCCCCTACAAGTGGCTGCGCCGCGGCGACCTGATGCGCGCCAAGGGCTCGCTGGCCCGCGCCGGCACCCTCGTCCACGACACGGTGACCCGCGACGCCACCCTGCGCGACGCGCTGGAGGCCGTGCTCACCGACAACGCGGGCCGCGTCGCGGTGACCGGGCGGCGCGGCGAGTACACGGGCGTCGTCGACATGGAGACGCTGATGAACTCCGTCCACGAGATGCTGGAGGCCGACCGCCTCGAAGCCGTCGAGCACCAGCACCAGCTGGAGGAGCAGCGCGCCCGGGTGACGCACTTCGAGCAGGAGGGCACCGGCGGGGAGGCGAAGGCGTGAGCGGCACGGCCGGGGGCGGGCCCCGGATCCCGGAGCGCAGACCGTCGCCGAAGGAGGCGGCCCGCCCCGAGGGCGAGCACGAGGTCAAGGGGCTCGCCTTCCGCGACGAGGGCGAGGCCGAACAGGAGGCCCCACCGCCGCGCCTCGCACAGAAGCAGCCGCGCAAGGTCACCTGGCAGAAGCTCACCTTCCTGCCCGCCGTGCTCGCGGTGATCCTGCTGGCGACCTGGTGGTGGTTCCAGCAGGCCGAGCTGGACTCGATCTCGAAGAACGCGCTGGCGGACGGGAACGTCTGGCTCAGGCTGCGCCAGCACATCCAGCTCACGGCGATCTCGACGTTCTTCGTCCTCATCATCGCCATCCCGCTGGGCATCCTGCTGACCCGCAAGAAGCTCCGCAAGGGCGCCCCGGCGGCGATGGCCCTGGCCAACATCGGCCAGGCGACCCCCGCGATCGGCCTGCTCGCGCTCCTGGTGATCTGGATCGGCATCGGCGAGAAGGCCGCCCTGATCGGCATCATCATCTACGCGGTCCTGCCGGTGCTCAGCAACACCATCGCGGGCCTGAAGGCGAACGACCCGACGCTCCTGGAGGCGGCGCGCGGCATCGGCATGTCACCGCTCGGCGTCCTCGGCAGGGTCGAACTCCCGCTGGCCGTACCGCTGATCCTCGCGGGGGTGCGCACCGCGCTGGTCCTCAACGTCGGCACGGCGACCCTCGCCACGTTCGGCGGGGGCGGCGGCCTCGGCGACCTGATCACCACGGGCATGACCAACCAGCGGATGCCGGTCCTCATGCTGGGCTCGATCCTGACGATCGCGCTCGCGCTCCTCGTCGACTGGCTGGCCTCGCTGGCCGAACTGCTCCTGCGTCCGCGCGGGCTGGAGGTGAGCTCATGAGGACGGCACGGAAGGCTCTCGCCCTGACCCTGGGCGGTGTGCTGCTCGCGGCGTGCGGGCTCACCAGCGGCAGCCCGATGGTGGACGACGTCAAGCCCGGTTCCATCGGCAAGGGCCTGCCCCTGAAGGGCGTCGATCTCACCGTCACCTCCAAGGAGTTCACCGAGCAGCTGATCCTCGGCGCGATCATGGGCATCGCCTTCGAGGCGGCCGGCGCGAACGTCCTCGACCGCACCGGCATCCAGGGCTCGATCGGCGCGCGCGAGGCCGTCAAGGGCGGTGACGCGGACGCCATGTACGAGTACACGGGCACCGCCTGGATCACCTACCAGGGCAACACGAAACCGATCACCGACCCGCGCAAGCAGTGGCAGGCGGTGCGCGACGCGGACCTGAAGAACGGGGTCACCTGGCTGGCGCCTGCCGAGCTCAACAACACGTACGCGCTGGCGATGAACGAGAAGAACGCCGCCAAGTACAAGGCGAAGACGCTCTCCGACGTGGCCGCCCTGTCCAAGTCCGACCCGAAGGCCGTATCGCTGTGCGTGGAGAGCGAGTTCGCGTCCCGGGAGGACGGGCTGCCGGGCATGCAGAAGGCGTACGGGATGAAGATCCCCTCGTCCAGCATCACCAAGATGGACACCGGCATCATCTACACGCAGGTGTCCAAGGGGTCGTGCACGTTCGGCGAGGTCTTCACGACCGACGGCCGCATCAAGGCGATGAAGCTGACGACGACGGAGGACGACAAGCACTTCTTCCCCAACTACAACGCCGCCCCGGAGATCAACAGCAAGTCCCTGAAGAAGCACCCCGCGATGGCGGAGGTCCTGGAGCCCATCACGAAGAAGCTGAACAACACGGTGGCGCGGGAGCTCAACTCCAAGGTGGACGTGGAGGGCCAGGACCCGCACGAGGTGGCGCTGGAGTGGCTGGTGCAGGAGGGGTTCGTGAAGGAGGGATAGCTGGGCCGCGGCGCTAGCAGCTCGGGACCTTCGTGCCCTTCTCCAGGGCCCGGAGGGAGGCGACCGTGCCCTTCAGCGTCGTGATCGGCACGAGTCGCAGCCCCTTCGGCAGCTCCGCCTGAGCGTCCGAGCACTCGTCCTCGGGAACCAGGAAGACGCTCGCGCCGTCGCGCCGCGCGGCCTGTGTCTTCAGGGCCACCCCGCCGACCGGGCCGACCGTGCCGTCCGCGTCGATCGTGCCGGTGCCCGCGATCTTGCGGCCACCCGTGAGGTCGCCGCCGCTGCCGTCGCCGTCCAGCTTGTCGATGATGCCGAGCGAGAGGAACAGCCCGGCGCTCGGCCCGCCGATCTTGCCGAGGTCGGCCTTGACCCGCACCTTGTCGGTGTCGTCCACGCCGTTCGCCTTCAGGTAGGCCAGCGCCGCCTTCGTGGCGTCGTCCTGCGACTTCTTCATGTCGCCGAGGTTGTGCTTCTCGACTTCCTTCACGTTGTCGCCGACGGGGTAGACGGAGTCCTTCGGCATCACGGCGCGGTCGGTACGGAACCATCCGTCGACGACGTCGCCCAGGTAGATGTCCATCTGCGGTCCCGTGGCGACGATCGTCGTCATGCGCAGCTCACCCTTCGTCTCCCGCGTCGGCACACCGGAGACGGTCAGGACCGGCTTGCCCTCGTGGTCCCCGAGCACGTTGGCCGTGCCGCCGGGCTGCGCCACGGCGAACGGCAGCGGCGCGAGCCCCGCGACGGCGAGCAGGGCCACGACGGGGAGTGCGCAGAGGGCGAGGGCCTGGGGGCGCGTGAGACGGGAGAGAGAGAACACCGCATCAATCTAACGTGCGGGGTGGATATCAAGCCCGTCCGGCGTTTGAGGACGAGCTCGGCGCAGCCGGCGATTGACCGAGCCACGGATGACCGCACGCCCGCGCGGCCTCAGCGCAACGCGTCGGCGACCTCGCGCGCCGCGTCCACCACTCGCGGCCCCACCCGCTCCGGTACCGAGTCCGCCAGCATGACGACGCCCACGCTGCCCTCCAGGCCCGTGACGCCGACCAGCGGAGCCGCCGCCCCGCTCGCGCCCGCCTCCAGCTCGCCGTGGGTGAGCGCGTAACCGGGGTCGGTCACCAGGCCCTGGCGGGCGGCGAGTATCGCGCGGCCCGCGGCGCCCCGGTCCAGCGGGTGCCGGAAGCCCGTTCGGTAGGCGACGTGGTAGTCCGTCCACGTGGGCTCGACCACCGCGACCGCGAGGGCCTCCGTGCCGTCCACGAGGGTCAGGTGGGCCGTCGCCCCGATGTCCTCCGCCAGCGAACGCAGCGCCGGCAGCGCGGCCTCCCGCACCAGCGGGTGCACCTGGCGGCCGAGGCGCAGCACGCCGAGGCCGACGCGGGCGCGGCCGCCCAGGTCGCGCCGGACGAGGGCGTGCTGTTCGAGCGTGGCGAGCAGGCGGTACACGACGGTCCGGTTGACCCCGAGTTTGGTGGACAACTCGGTGACCGTCAGTCCGTGGTCGGTGTCGGCCAGCAGCTTGAGGACGCGCAGTCCTCGGTCGAGCGTCTGAGAAGTCTCCGCGGTCACGACGCCCACTCCTTAGGTGAGGGTCGGCGACCCCCTTACGCGGCGGTTGCGTCGCCGGTCCCGTGGGCGACGCGCGTCAGAGGCCGCCGGTCGGAACACCGGCTGCGCTCCGCGGCGGCGCTGCCACGGGGCGTGTGCTGTGCGGGGACATTAGCGAGGCCGTCCCGCTCAGCGGAAGACTTCGTCCAGAATCCGGGCACCGGGACGCCCCGAGCGCCCCCCATTGCCCCGTTACGCGGTGGCCCCCGGTGCGGAGGGGCGCACGGACTTCGCACACCACCTCCCCACTCGGAACGCACGCCTCACCGTCCGGATCACTTCATCCGGGTCGCCCACTCCTGGACCTTCTCGATGCGCTGGCGCAGCTGCCCCGCGGTGGCCTCCGCGCTCGGCGGCCCGCCACAGGTGCGCCGCAGCTCGGTGTGGATCACCCCGTGCGGCTTCCCGCTCTGGTGGACGTACGCGCCGACCATCGTGTTCAGCTGCTTCCTGAGCCCGAGGAGTTCCTTGTGGGAGACGACCGGGCGCCGCTCGGCGGGCAGTTCCAGGAGGTCGGCCTCCTCGTCCGGCTTCTTCTTGCTGTGCGCGATCTGCCGGGCCTGCCGCTTCTGGAGCAGCATCTGCACCTGGTCGGGTTCGAGGAGCCCCGGGATGCCGAGGTAGTCCTGCTCCTCCTCGCTGCCGGGGTGGGCCTGCATGCCGAACTCGGCGCCGTCGAAGAGCACCCGGTCGAAGACGGCCTCGGACTCCAGGGCCTCGAAGGAGAACTGCTCCTGCTCCCCGGTGTCCTCGTCCTGCTCCTTGTTCGCCTCGTCCATCTCCTTCTCGGACTCGGCGTAGGGGTCCTCCTCCCCCTCCTTCTTCGGCTTGTCGAGGGCGTGGTCCCGCTCGACCTCCATCTCGTTGGCGAAGGTGAGCAGGTCGGGCACGGTGGGCAGGAAGACGGACGCGGTCTCGCCACGCCTGCGGGAGCGTACGAAACGGCCGACGGCCTGCGCGAAGAAGAGCGGCGTGGAGATCGTCGTCGCGTACACGCCCACCGCGAGGCGCGGCACGTCGACGCCCTCCGACACCATCCGGACCGCGACCATCCACCGGTCGGTGCTCGCGCTGAAGTCGTCGATGCGCTGCGAGGCGCCGGCGTCGTCGGAGAGGACGACGGTGGCCTTGCTGCCGGTGATCTCGCGGATCAGCTTGGCGTAGGCGCGCGCGGAGTCCTGGTCGGAGGCGATGACGAGGCCGCCCGCGTCCGGGATGGCCTTCCTGACCTCGCTGAGCCGCTTGTCCGCGGCCTTCAGGACGTTCGGCATCCACTCGCCGCGCGCGTCGAGCGCGGTCCGCCACGCCTGCGAGACGGCGTCCTTGGTCATCGGCTCGCCGAGCCGCGCCGCGATCTCGTCCCCCGCCTTGGTGCGCCAGCGCATGTTGCCGGAGTACGAGAGGAAGATGACGGGACGCACGACGCCGTCGCCGAGCGCGCTGCCGTAGCCGTAGGTGTAGTCGGCGGAGGAGCGCCGGATGCCGTCGTTGCCCTCCTCGTACTGCACGAAGGGGATCGGGTTGGTGTCGGACCGGAACGGCGTACCGGTCAGCGCGAGCCGCCGGGTCGCGGGCTCGAACGCCTCCAGGCAGGCCTCGCCCCACGACTTCGAGTCACCGGCGTGGTGGATCTCGTCGAGGATCACCAGGGTCTTGCGCTGCTCGGAGCGGTTGCGGTGCAGCATCGGCCGGACGCCGACCCCCGCGTACGTCACGGCGACGCCGTGGTACTCCTTGCTCAGCGGTCCCGCGCTGTACTCGGGGTCGAGCTTGATGCCTATCCGGGCGGCGGCCTCGGCCCACTGCTTCTTCAGGTGCTCGGTGGGCGCGACCACGGTGACCTGCTGGACGACGTGGTGGTGCAGCAGCCAGGAGGCGAGCGTGAGCGCGAACGTCGTCTTGCCTGCGCCCGGGGTGGCGACGGCGAGGAAGTCGCGCGGCTGCTCCTGGAGGTACCGGTCCATCGCACCCTGCTGCCAGGCACGCAGCTTGTTGGCGGTGCCCCAGGGCGCTCGGCCCGGGAAGGCGGGCGAGAGGTGGTGGGAGGAGTTGGCGGCGGCGCTGGTGGTAGTCACGGTCTCCGGGTTCGCGGGTCGGCGGCACGTATGACAACCGGGCCACCTTACCGGTGATGCGGGGGCGTTCCACTGGGGGCGAGGCGGTGCCGGGCGCGGGTGGGACGGGGCTCACACGAGGGGCGGCGCGGGGCGCCGCCCGGCTCTGCGGTGTGTCCGCCTACCCGTCCGTCCGCACATCCGCCCGTACCTCCGTCGCCCGCACCCCTGTCGCCCGTACGTCCGGCCCCGTGTCCGACAGGGCATCCAGGCGTACGTCCGTCACCGCGTCGGTCACCACGACCCCCGTGTCGTCCGCCGCCGGGACCGCCGCCGGTGCCTGCGGCCCCTGGAGCCGCGTCCCCAGCCACGCCCCGGCCAGGGCGACCGCCGCCATCGGCAGGAAGACGGCGACGAAGGCGGCGGGGTGGGACTCGGCCGCGCCGGCCGCCCCGTGGGCGTCCCCCACCGAGCCGCCGCCCAGTGCGGCGAACGCGGCGCCGCCGGCCGCGAGGAGGATCACGTTCGAGAGCCCGTCGGAGATCTGCAGCGCCGCCGAGTTCGCCCCGGCGTCCGCGGGCGGCGAGAGCCGCAGCAGCAGCACGCTGGTCGAGGCGATGACCATGCCCATGCCGAGGCACCCGAAGCCCCACGCGACGCCGACGATCCACACCGGCACGGCCTCGACGAGGACGGTGGACGCGGTGAGGATGGCCGCCGTGACCAGCAGCATGCCGGTGGCCACCAGCCGCGACCGGTACGGCTCCATCCGGGGCCGCGACTGCACGTACGACCCGAGCGCCCAGGTCGCGCCGCCCACCGCGAGCGAAAGCCCCGCCATGGTCGGGCTCAGCCCGCGCTGGGTGACGAGCATCAGCGGCACGAAGGACTCCGCCACGATGAACGACCCGGCGGCGACCCCGCGCAGCAGCACCACGGACGGCAGCCCGCGCGCGGCCCGGTACGTCCCCTTGGGCAGCAGCCCCAGGACGGCCGGTACGAGGACGGCGGCGCCGGCGGCGGCGGGCAGCAGGGAGAGCCACCGCAGATCCTGGCCCGCGTACTGGAGGAGACCCGCGCCCAGCGAGATCCCGAGCGCCAGCCGGATGCGCCGCCGGTCGAAGGCGGCGAGCGGCGCGTCCGGGTCGACGGGGCCGGACGCGGTGCGCCGTATCGCGGGCAGCGCGAGCGCCAGCGGTATGCCCACGAGGGCCGGGATGCCGACGAACACCCAGCGCCAGCCCAGGTGTTCGGTGACCGTGCCGGCGACCAGCGGCCCGACGACCGACGGCACCACCCAGCTCGCCGCGAACGCCGCCATGATCGACGGCCGCAGGTGCTCGGGGTAGGCGCGGCTGACGACGACGTACAGCGCGACGATGACGAGCCCGCCGCCGAGCCCCTGCACGGCCCGCCCCAGGATGAACGTCCACATGCCCCCGGCGGTCCCGCTCAGCAGCAGCCCCGCCGCGAACAGCCCGATGCCGGTGGCGAGCGGTCCCAGCGGGCCGCGCCGGTCGGCCCACTGGCCGCTGAGCACCATGCCGAAGAGGCTGGTGGTGAAGTACCCGGAGAACGCGAAGGCGTACAGCGAGACGCCGTCCAGCTCGCGCGCCGCGACGGGCATCGCCGTCCCGACGGCGGTCGCCTCGAAGGCGATCAGCAGGACGACGGAGACGATGCCGGTGCTCAGGGCGCGGTAGGGCTTGCGCAGGACTCCGTCGGTGTCGGTCATCACGCCAGAGTAAGAGGCGTGGGCCTCTTTTGCCCCTGTCCCGGGGGCGGGTTCTCGCTGGTCCCTTGGTCGTACGTCCCTCAGCGGGGGGTGGCGTTCGAGGCGTACGGGAGGAAGGTGGACCAGGTGGAGGGGGTGAGGGTGAGGTGGGGGCGGTCGGGGGTCTTGGAGTCGCGGATGTGGATGGCGTGGGGGGTGGGGGCGACCTCGACGCAGTCGCCGGACTCGTTGCTGCTGCTGTAGCTGCTCTTGCGCCACTCCAGTCCGGAGACGTTCCCGGCGGAAGCCTTGCGGATCATGTCTCTCCCAGCAGTTCCTCGATGAAGGCCAGGGACTCCCGTGGCCTGAGAGCCTGAGCCCGGATCATGCCATAGCGCAATTCCAAGATCCGGAGGTGCTTCGGGTCGGATACGGGGTGGCCACCGAAAGCACCCTCGGAGCGCCCGATTGCCGTTCCATCCCGGAACTTCAGCACCTCGATCAGGCCTCCCATTCCGGCGTGGCTCCCGCAGTCGAGGGGCATCACCTGGAAGGTCACGTTCCGCAACTGCGCAACCTCCGCTAGGTGTTCGAGTTGCCGACGCAGCACCATTCTCCCTCCGATGGTGCGCCGCAGCGTCGCCTCTTCCTGGACGAAGTGGAGAGCAGGAGCAGGTGAGCGGGAGAAAATCACATGTCGGGCCAGACGAGCAGCCACATCCCTCTCCACCTGGTCCACGGAGTAAGACGGCTGTCGCATGTCGAAGAGCGCCCGCATGTGCTCCTCCGTCTGCAACAGCCCGTGGATGTTGTGGTTGCTGTAGAGACCGATCTCGACCGCCTGGGCCTCCAGCTTCGCCAGGTCCCGCGCCTTCTTCGGATAACGGGCCTCCCGCATCTCCTTCTTCATCGCCGAGACCAGGCCGCCCGCGCCGAGGACCTCGTCCACCTTGTCCAGGTACTCGGGGCGAGGGATGCGCGCACCGCGCTCGATCTTGCGGACCAAGTCCTCCCCGTAACCGATCGCCTCCGCGAACTCCGCCACCCGCAGGTTCGCCGTTTCCCGGCGGAGTTTCAGCTGGCTGCCGACCATCTCGACCACCGCGCTGATCTCGTCCTCGGGGTCCACGTCCCAACCGGGCCCGTCCACACCGTCGTTGCCTTCCACCACGCCACCTCCGCCGGGACAGCCGGGACAATCCGGGACAACGTCCGGACAGACTCCGTACGCACGGCCCGCCCCGATGTCCACGGTACGCACAGGCGGCCACGCTGAGTGATGTGAACCAAGAAACCACCCGGGCACAAGTGCCCGCTCCCGTACACCAGTTCACGATCCTGCTGTCGGCGACGCGCAGAGGCGCGCGGCTGGCGCGGCTCCTGACGCGGGAGCAACTGCGCAGCTGGGGACGCCCGTTCGAGGCGGCGGAACAGATCGTCGCCGAACTGGCGAACAACGCCGTGCTGCACGGGCACGTGCCGGGGAGGAGTTTCCGGCTCGCGCTGACACTGAGCGCGGCGAACACCCTCCGTATCGGGGTGACGGATGCCCGTACGGACCGTACGCCACCCCGAAACCCCCAACTGCCGCGCTTGGACGCCGAGTCGGGTCGGGGGATGGTGCTGGTCGCGGCCCTGGCCGACCGGTGGGGTACGGAGCCGGGGCCGCCGCCCTGCAAGACCGTGTGGGCGGAGATCGACGCGTCAGCCGGTGGGCGTGCCCGACACCTCGGGTGAGAGAGGCGTCGGGGTCGGCGGCACCGCCGACGTACTCGGCCGCGCCCGGCGCGAGGACGGGATGGCCCGCCCCGTCCGGCTCGACACATGCCGGTAGGCAGGTTCTCCGCGCGATACGCGCAAATGGAGAACCTGCCTTTTGGAGCCCTCTACGGAAGTCCCGCTGTCGGACCCGGGACCCGCAGTACGCCTACCGTGCCGTGTACCACTTCACGGCCTGCGTGCGCTTCGGCCAGATGTAATCGCCCTCGTCGGGAATTCCGATCGAGGCAGTCCCCGTATTCGTCGCCCGGTACTTATATCCCTTGTGAACCTTGAGCGAGACCGTCGGGGACTTGCAGTACTTCTTGTTGTGGCAGCTGCCCAGCTTGCCCCCCGAGTAGTCCTTCAGCTTCCCGCCCTTGTACGAGCTCAGGGCCGCCTCAGGCCGCTGCACGCTGCGCTTCTTGCTGCACTTCTGGTAGCCGTAGGCGTACACCTTGCCGTTGCTGCGCCAGACGTTCACGTAATTCGTGCAGCCGTGATAGGCCTTCCCGTGGCCGGTGGCCGCCTGGGCTCCGCCACTGCCCACGAATACGCAGGCAAGCGCGACCGAACCGACGCCGAGGCCTCGCAGAATCCTCTTCACACATTCCTCCCGTTTTTTGGTGCTACCGAAGACCTTAGGTCAACGTGGCGCAACCACAGGGGCAGTTGGTGAAGAATTTAAGATTCATATTGCACCCTTATGGAACGCCGGACCATAAGGGGTGCAATTAGGGACCGCCGCGGACTTCAGGAACGTAGCCCTAGGATCGGCACCATGACCACGCGACTCGTACAAATTCATCTGAAGGCCCGGGACGACGCGGCGCTGGGCCGGTTCTGGGCGGAGGCGCTCGGCGGCTGGGGCGTGGACAGCGAGGGGCCGGGTGTGACCAACCTCGAACCCGAGGGTTTCGCCTACCCCGACCCCGCCGCGATCGTCATCGACGTCGTGACCGACCCGCAGCCCAAGTCGGCGAAGAACGGCGTGCATGTCGACCTGGCCACGAACTCCACCGCCCATCAGGCGGAGTTGGTGGCCCGCCTCCGCGAACTGGGCGCGACGCCCGTCGACGTGGGCCAGGGAGACGTCCCTTGGGTGTGCCTCGCCGACTCCGAGGGCAACGAGTTCTGCGTGCTCGAACCCCGGGAGCTCTACCGGGACACCGGCCCGGTCGCCGCGGTCGTGGTCGACTGCGCCGATCCTCGCGCCATGGCCCGCTTCTGGGACGAAGCGATGGACTGGACGCTGCACGAGGTCTCCGACGACCTCGCGCGGCTGCGGTCCGCCCAAGGGGTGGGCCCGTACCTGGAGTTCCTGCGTACGCCAGGTGTGCGCACGGAGTGGAGCCCTTCCGCCCGGCCCCGCGTCCACCTCGACCTGCGCCCCTACCCTGGCGGCGACCACACTGTGGAGGCGACCCGGCTGCGCGCCCTGGGCGCCACGGGCATCGACTTCGGCCAGGGCGACGCTCCCTGGACGTGCCTGGCGGATCCGGAGGGGAACGAGTTCTGCGTCTTGCCTTCGGCGTGACGGGGGGGGCCTCTCGGTTCGGTGGGGCGGTGCGGTTGCCGGTGGCTGGGGGGAGTCTTCGGTGGCTCGGCGCCTTTGTCGGTGACCGGGGCCGCCCGGGGGAGAGCGAAGTGTGGCGCCTCCGGGCCGGCAGTAAAGGGCGCTCCGCTGCGCTACGCGTCGGCTTCGCCGATTGCGCTGCGCTCCACCCTTGACTCCCGTCCCTCCACCGCACGTTGACGTTCGACCCGGACGGCCAGGGGTGAGGCGGCGGGTTCGGCTGGGATGGGTCATCACCTTTCGCTGCCGGGTGCGGACCGGCCCATCGTGAGCCGACGCCCCGGCACGCGCTCGGCCACCCACGCGGCCACGCGGCTCGGTCCACCCCCTCTCGTCGCCGGGTGCGGTCCGGCCCATCGTGGGCGGATGCCACGGTGCACGCTCGGCCCACGGCCGATCTGGCCGGGTCATCGGCTCGCGCTGCCGGGTGCGGACCGGCCCATCGTGGGCGGCGGGCCTCGGTGCGAGCTCGGCCAGCCACACGGCCCGACTGGGCGGGTCATCGGCTTTCGCTGCCGGGTGCAACCCGGCCCATCGTCAGCGGACGTCACCCTCGATGTCCCGATGTCCCGCCCGGGGGGTCTGGCACCTACTTCGGCAAAGTTGCGAACCGAGACGCCGCGCGCCCCCCGCCACCACGGCGAATGCGCCCCCAGGTACGCGCGCCCCGCCTCCGACATACGCACCCATGCCCACCCCCTCCGGCACCTACTTCGGGAAAGTTGCGAAGCAGATCCCCGCGCGCCCTCTCCCCGCGCTCTATGCGCCGTCGGGTGAGTGGTCGGTCGCGGGCTCACGCCGTCTACATGAGCCCGGCAGTCCCCCCTCAACTCCTCCGTCCCATAGGTCTCATGCGCTACGAGATCCAATCCGTCCCCCGATTCCCGTGTCACGCACAGACCCCGTCCGCCCCCTCCCTCGCGGCGGGTTGGTTGGGTCCGGGGGCGCTTGGGGGTGTGGGAGGGGGGCGCGCGGCGTCTCGCTTCGCAACTTTCCCAAAGTAGGTGCCAGACCCCCCGGCGAGCAGTCCATCGAAAGGTGGCATCCGCTGGCGATAGGCCGGTCCGCACCCGGCCGCGGGAGCCGATGACCCGACCAGACCGGCCGTGGGCCGAGCACGCACCGTGGCGTCGCCTCACGATGGGCCGGTCCGCACTCGACGACGAAAGTGGATGGCCCGAGCGGCGTGGCCGGGCGGCTGGCCGAGCGCGCACCGAGGCGTCCGCCCACGATAGGCCGGTCGGCACCCGGCGACGAAAGCCGATGACCCGACCGGCTAAGTCCGCCGCCATCCCCTGGCCGGCCGGGTCGGACATGTCACTGCGGTGGAGGGACGGGAGTCAAGGGTGGAGCGCAGCGGAATCGGCGAAGCCGACGCGACGAAGGAGCGCCCTTTACTCCCGGCCCGGAGCCGCCACACTCCGCAAGAACCCGGGCGGCCCCGGTCGGAATCGCAGGCACCGGGCCACCGAAGACTCCCTTCATGAACGCCATATGGCAGTCCCATTGCGGCGGGCCGCGATCTCTTGAGAGGCGGATGGGGGCCGCGTTACGTTCACTGGGTCAGGTCAACAACGACATGGCCGTGTGCCCGAGTGGCTTAGGGGCTGGACTGCAAATCCAGTAACGCGGGTTCGATTCCCGCCACGGCCTCAGGTCGACGCGACTGCCGGCGCAGCGCGAACGCCCCCACGAAAGGGGTGGTCCTCACCGGGCCACCCCTTTCGCGTGCCCCACCTCAGTAAGGTGAGCGGCCGTGGAAGCTGGGGACTACATCGCGGCGGGCAGCGCCCTCGTCGCGGCGACCGCCGCCTGCATCGGCTGGCAGCAAGGACGTACCGCCCGGCGGGCCGCCCTCGCCGCCGAGACACAGGCCCACGCGGCTCTCGCCCAAGTCGAGCTGGTGCGCCAGCAGTTGACGCAGGTGCGAGCGGCACGCGACGAGGTCGACCGGCCGGTCTTCACCGTCGTGGAGACGGACGTGCGCCGGAGCGTCGGCACCCCCGACATCCTCGTCGTCGTCCGACAGACCGGCGGCTCCCCGGTCGCCGAGGCCCGGGTCACGGTCCACCTGAACGACGAGCCGGCCGTGGTCGTCGGCGCAAACGACGACGGCGTACTGATCTGGCGGCACACCGTCCCCGGCGCCACGAAGACCCTGCGGATCCGGACGACGGACCGGCACCTGGGCGAGCTGGAGGTCCGCGTCTACCTCACATGCCGGGAGGCGGACGGCGAGCGGCAATGGTCCTGCCTCGCCCTCGGGTACGTCCACGGGGACTGGCGCAGGACCATATGGGAGGGCGCAGAGGTAGGGGTCGGACGCCGGCCTCCCTACGTGCCGGATCAATGGCCGAAGCACGTAACCGAGTTCCCGTCACAGCACGTACCCCTACCCGAGCAACCCGCTCCGGAGGACGAAGGCCTCCCCCACTACCCCTGGATCCCCCGGATCGACTCCCCGTTCATCGTCCACCCGGACGAGACCGGCCTCCTCGCCGTCACCCCGCTGCCCCTCAGGACCCGACCCTCGGAAGACCCCGACCCCACAGCCACCGACAGCCGCGGCTCCCACCACCTCAGCGGCATCTGGTAGGCACGCCCCCAGCACCACCGGCGACCGCTCAGGTCGCCACCGCCGCCTGCGGGCGGATCGGCAGGCGGTTGACGGGGCGGCCCGTCGCCGCGCGGACCGCCGACGCGACGGCCGCCGGGGACGTCACGACCGGGACCGCGCTGGCCGCCTTCGCGCCGAAGGGGGCCACCACGTCCCGCTCCTCCACCAGCTTCACGATGCGGATGTCCGGCGTGTCCAGGGCGGTCGGCAGGGCGTAGCCGGTCAGGTCGGGGTGGCGGACCAGGCCGCGCGGGGTGCGGAGGTTCTCGGTGAGCGCCGCGCCCACGCCCTGGGTGACGCCCGCCTCGATGCGGGCCCTCAGCTGGGCGGGGTTGAGGATGCGGCCCACGTCCTGGGCGACGGCGAGCTCCACCACCCGTACGGAACCGATCTCGATGTCGACGTCCACGACCGCGCGGATCGCGCAGAACGCCATGCCCACGAAGGCGTCGCCCTGACCGGACTCGTCGAGCGGCTCGGTCGGGTGGGGGCGGCACTGGGCCGTGGCCCAGAGTTCCTTGCCCTCCAGGGCCTCGGTGACGGTCGTGGAGAGCACCCCGTCGTACGAGGTGATCTTGCCGTCGTTGATCTGGAGCAGCTCGGTGGACATGCCGAACTTGTGGGCCAGCGGCTGCAGCAGCTGCGTGCGGACCATCTTGGCCGCCCGCTCGACCGCGCCGCCGGACACCCAGGTGTGGCGGCCGCGGCAACTGGGGCCCGCCGGCGGCTGGTCGGTGTCGACCGGCGCGACCCGCACGTCCTCGATGCCGAGCGTCTCCTGGACGATCTGGCGGGCCAGCGTGGTGAAGCCCTGGCCGGTCTCGACGGCCGCGCAGAGCACGGTCGCCGCGCCGTCGTGGACCTTCACGGTGGCCGTGGAGACCTCGTCCGTGCCCTCGGCGCCGAGGAGCTGGACCATGCCGAGTCCGTAGCCGACGCCCCGGCGCACCGCGGCCGGTTCGCCCGCGCCCTCCGGGCCGCCGGGCAGCAGCCACTCGTCCTCGGGGGTGTCCTTGGGCAGGTCGGGGAGCGGGAAGTCCCGTACGGCGGCGAGGAGTTCGGCCACCGGTGCGGGGCAGGTCACCGTCTGTCCGGTGGGCAGGATGTCGCCGGTCGCCATCGCGTTGCGCAGCCGCACCTCGGCCGGGTCGATGGACAGCTTCTTGGCGATCTTGTCCATCTGCGCCTCGTACGCGGCGCAGACCTGGAGCGCGCCCTCGCCCCGGACGTGCCCGGACGGCGGGTTGTTCGTACGGACCGCCCAGCCCTCGATGAAGGCGTTCGGCACCACATAGGGACCGCAGGCGAAGGAGACGGCCGCGGCCAGCGCCTCCGACGACGTGTCCGCGTACGCGCCCGCGTCGAGCAGGATCTGCGCCTCGACCTTGACCAGGCGGCCCTCGGCGTCGGCGTGGTGGCGGTAGCGCAGGAGCGTGGGGTGGCGGTGGGCGTGGCCGAGGAAGGACTCCTCGCGGGTCGCGGTGAGCTTGACCGGGCAGCCGGTCCGCAACGCCAGGAGCCCGAGGGGCAGTTGGAAGCTCGCGTCCTCGCGGTCGGCGCTCGCGCCGGGCACGCCGGTGACGACGACCTTCACCCGGTCCGGGCTGACGCCGAAGCAGGCGGCGGCGCGGTCGCGGTCGGCGTGCGGGTCGGTGGAGGCGATGTACAGCTCCACTCCCCCGTCGGGGCGCGGCACCGCGAGGCCCGCCTCCGCGCCGATCGGCGCGGGGTCCTGGCGGCCGATGCGGTACAGGCCCTCGACGACGAGTTCGCCCGCCGCCTCCGGGTCGCCGTGGCGCAGCGGGATGTGCCGGATCAGGTTCCCGTCGGGGTGCAGGGGTTCGGCCTCGAAGGCCTTCTCCGGGTCGGTGACCGGTTCGAGGACCTCGTACTCGACGATGACGGCCGCGGCGGCCATCCGCGCGGTGTCGGGGTGGTCGGCGGCCACGGCGGCGATGGGCTCGCCGTGGTGGCGTACGACGTCGGCGGCGAAGACCGGGCGGTCGGCGGTCCTGCGGCCGTGCAACGGCTCGCCGGGGACGTCCTCGTGCGTGACGACCGCGTGCACGCCCGGCATCTCCAGGGCGTGCCGGGTGTCGATGGAGACGATGCGGGCGTGTGCGTGCGGGGAGCGCAGGACCGCCGCCCACAGCAGGCCCTCGGCCCACAGGTCGGACGCGTAGGGGAAGGTGCCCTCGGTCTTCACGCGGGCCTGCGCGGACGGCAGCGACGCGCCGATGCCGAACTTCGGCTCGGTCTCCTGCGGGGCGGCGCCGGGCGCGGTGGCTTCGGTGGTCACGCGTGGCCTCCGTCCTGGCCGTAGGGGCCCTGCGGTCCTTCGGGTGCGGGTGCGGGTGCGGGTCCGGTGCCGGTGCCGTCGTACGGGTGGGGCGCGTCGTAGGGGCCACCGGGGGTGTCGCCGTACGTCCCGTCGTCACCGCCCTCGTAGGCGCCGTCGTGCGGCGCCGGGTGGACGCCGCCGTCGCCGGGACCCGCCTGGTGCGGGATGCGGGCCACGTCCGCCTGCTGGTGTCCGTGGCCGTGCCGCTCGGGCCCGTGCCCCTGCTCGTCCTGGGCCGCGGGTTCGGCGGCCGCCGCGGACTCCTCGCGCTCGGCGACCACCTCGCGCACGGCGTCGAGCACGCCGCGGTAGCCGGAGCAGCGGCAGAGGTTGCCGCACAGCGCGCGGCGGGCCTCCAGATCGCTGGGGGCGGGGTTGCCCTCCAGGAGGTCGTGCACGGTCATCGCCATGCCCGGCACGCAGAAGCCGCACTGCACCGCGCCGCACGCGGCGAGCGCGCGCTGCACGTCGGAGGGCTGCCCGTCGGTGGCCAGGCCCTCGACGGTGCGGACCTCGCTGCCCGCGGTGGTGGCGGCCGGCACCAGGCAGGAGGCGACGAGCCGTCCGTCCACCTGGACGTTGCAGGCCCCGCACTCGCCCTGCGAGCAGCCGTCCTTGGCGCCCGCGAGACCGAGCCGCTCGCGCAGGACGTAGAGCAGCGACTCGCCGATCCAGGCGTCGGTGACGGGCCGGTCGGTGCCGTTCACGCGCAGGACGTACGAGACGAGGGGATGGTCGTCGTGGAGCGGGGTGGGGACGGGCTCCACGACTTCGACGGCCCCGGTGACTTCGGCGGCGCCGGTGGCTTCGGCAGCTTCGGCGGCTTCGGTGACGTCGGGGGCCTCACCCGGGTCGGTGGCTTCGGCGGGCTCCTCGGTGGGGGCCACCGCCTCAGCGGCCTCGACGGCGTGCGAGGGTTCCGGCGCGTCCTCCGGAGCCGGTTCCGGCGCTTGTTCCGGTACGCCGGGTTCGTCCGTCGCGCCCGCCTCTTCGGGTACGTGCGCTTCGTCCGACAAGTCCGCGGGCTCGGCATCGACTTCGGCCTCTGGCGCGGCTTCGGCTTCGGCTTCGGCTTCGGCTTCAACCGCTACCGGCTCGGCGGCCTCTTCGACCGACCCCTGGACCGACTCCTGAACCGACTCCTCGAAGGGCTCCTCGACGAGCTCGTCGGCCGGCTCGCGCACCGGCTCCTGAGCCGGTGCGGCCGGGGGCTCCGCCGGGGCGCCCTCGGACGGGAGCCGGATCGCCCGCAGCAACTGCGTCTTCTCGAACCGGCTCTCCGGCTCCGCGGAGCCGTCGTCCGCCGCGGCCCCGTGCAAGGGCTCGTGCGGCGCCCGCAGCGCGTCCTGCGAGGCCTGGAGCATCTCCTGCGCGGTCGGCGCCGGCGCCGGGGCCGGCGAAGGGGCCGGAGGCACTTCGGTCCGGAGGGCCTCCTGCGCCTGCGCCCCCCAGGGCGCACCGGCCCCCGCCCCCGTCGCCCACGGCGCGGGCGCGCCGCCGGGCAGGGTGGCGGGCGGCGTGCCGCCCCACTGGGTGGCCAGCGACGACGTGGTGAACTCCCCGGACTCGTCCGGCAGGTCACCGTCGGCGACCGGGATCGACCACTGGCCGGTGACGTCGGCGGGCGGCGCGGCGACCGGCTGCCCGTACTCCTGCCCGTACTCCCGCTCCCGGCCGAAGTCCTGCTCGTACGCCTGCCCGTGGCCGTACCCCCGGTGCTGCGCCTGCGCGGCCTCCGCCTCGGCGAAACTCCACTGCCCGGTCGCGCGGGGGTCGTACGCCTGCCCCTCCGCGTGGCCCTGATCCGGATGGCCGTGCTCCGCGTGGGCGTGATCCTGATGACCGTGATCCGCGTGGGCCTGGGGCGCCGTGCCCGCCTCGGGCCACCGCACCGCGTGTCCGGCACCGGCCGCGCCCGTCACCTCCGGCGGCATGACCCATGTGCCGGTGGCCGCCGGGTCGGTGGCGTCGGCGGTGGTGGGGGTGACCGTTATCTGCGGCGGGACGTACCCGTGTCCGGGCGCGGCGAGCGGGGCGTCCAGCATGCCCTCGGGGAGCTGCACGAACGCCGTGGCGTCGGAGTCGTACTCGCCCTGCGGGTGCGGCTGCCAGCCGCCGCCGTTGTGGGTGTTCTGGTCGTCGCTCACGACAGCGCCCTCCCCAGTGCTCGTCGGGCCAGCGCGGCGACGGTGCGCCGCAGGTGCAGTACGGCGGGCGACAGCGGCTGTTCGGTGCCGTCGGCCGCCGGGGGCTGCTCCGGGATGCAGGCGGCGGCGACGTACTCGCCGAAGGCGGTGACCGCCTCCGGGACGAGGCTGCCGCGCTCGCCGTCCCAGTCGATCAGGGCGGCCACCCACTCCTCGGCCTCCAGCGGCCGCAGCGGCATCGGCGCGATGGCGCCGACCGCGCAGCGCACGCCGCGCCGGGCCGGGTCGAGGACCAGGGCGACGGAGGCGGTCGCCCGGCCGGGGCCGGTGCGTCCGGTCGCCTTGAGGAAGACCTGGGGGGCGTGCAGGAGCGGTACCCGCACAAAGCCGATGAGCTCGCCGGGGCGGAGCATCTCCATGCCGGCGAGGAGGTGCGAGACGGGGATCTCACGGCGGGCGCCGCCGGGTCCCGCGATGATCAGGACCGCTTCGAGGGCGGCGAGCACGGGCAGCGCGTCGCCGGTCGGCGCGGCCGAGGCGATGTTGCCGCCCAGGGTTCCGGCGTTGCGGATCTGCGGGGGTCCCGCGGCGCGCGCGGCGGCGGCGAGGGCGGGGATCAGCGCGGCGAAGTCGGGGCGGCCCATGCGGGCGTGGGTGAGGCCGGCGCCGAGCAGGGCGTGGCCGTCCTGGTACTGCCAGCCGCGGATCTCGCTGATGCGGCCGAGGCCGACGAGGGCGGCGGGGCGCAGCTGCCCCGAGTTGACCGACGCCATCAGGTCGGTGCCGCCGGCGACGGGCACGGCGGCGGGCATGGCGGTGAGCGCCGCCACGGCCTCGTCCAGCGTGGCGGGCAGCTTCACCGACTGCGGTGTCTGTGTCGCCTGCGGTGCGTGCGTGCTCAAAACCGGCTGCCCCTTCCCGATGCCCGGCCGCGTGCTCCACGTACGACGTGTATGTGGAGTGCTCGCCGTTTCGCGACGTGTCACCGTTACGCCTGTTCCGCCGTACGGTACGTGCTCACAACCCGGACGTGGCAACTCTGGCACATTCTCCCCGGCCCTCGACGCGGGGGTCCGCTAGGAGGCATTCGCCCCTGGTACGGGGGGATGTGCCGGTTTGGCGGACCCTCTCCGGGTGGGGTGAATTGCCCCGGTCCGGTGCTGCTCGGGCGGCTTCTCACCGGTACTCCGGGTGCGCGGTGCCGCCGCTCCCGGCGGCCCGCGCTCCTCGCGCGGGCCGCCGGGAACACGCACCCGTCGGGGTGTCTCACACGTTCGGGGGCGCCCCCTCGATCGGGCGTCCGAGCACACCCGGTCGCTGCTGTCGCGGCAACGGACCGCTCGGCGGACGGTAGTCGACGCCGAGGGCGTCAAGTCGGGTGTAGTGCGCGGTCATCCGCCGCTCGAAGTCGGCGTAGTCGCGCTCGGCCGGGGCCGGCAGCCGCCGCCACGCCACCTCGCAGAACGCGGCGAGACGCGGGAACACCTGGTAGTCGACGCGCCCCTGGTGCTCCATCACCTCGGTCCAGACGTTCGCCTGGGTGCCGATGACGTGGGCCGCCTCCTCCTCGGTGAGCTCGGCGGGGACGGGCTCGAAGCGGTAGACGTCCTCCAGGGTGCGGACGAACCCGATGGGCACCGGCTCGTCGGGGCCGCCGTGCTGACGGTGGTCCAGATACACGTGCTGCTCGGGGCACATGACGACGTCGTGGCCGGACTTGGCGGCGGCGATGCCGCCCCGGTAGCCGCGCCAGGACGACACGGTGGCGCCCTCGGCGAGGCCGCCCTCCAGGATCTCGTCCCAGCCGATGAGCCGCCGGCCGCGGGCGGTGAGCCAGCTGTCGAAGTGCCGGATGAACCAGCTCTGCAGCCCCTTCTCGTCCTCGACGCCCAGCTCCTTGATGCGGGCCTGCGCGGCGGGCGACGCCTTCCACTGGTCCTTGGGGCACTCGTCGCCGCCGACGTGGATGAACGTGGCCGGGAAGAGGTCGAGGACCTCCTCGAACACCCCCTCGTAGAAGCGGAGTACGTCCTCGGTGGGAGCGAGGACGTTGGGGTTGACCCCCCAGGTGTCCCAGACGGTGAGCGCCTCGGTGTCGACGACGTCGGTGTTGCCGAGGTTCGGGTAGGCGCTGATGGCCGCCTGCGAGTGGCCGGGGATCTCGATCTCCGGGACGACGGTGATGTGCAGGGAGTCCGCGTACGCGACGATCTCGCGGATGTCGTCCTGCGTGTAGTAGCCGCCGTGCGGGCGCTCCTCCCACAGCGGCGAGGCGCGGTGGCCCCACTTGGTGCGGGACCGCCAGGAGCCGACCTCGGTGAGTTCGGGGTGGCGCTTGATCTCCACGCGCCAGCCCTGGTCGTCGGTGAGGTGGAAGTGGAAGACGTTGAGCTTGTGGGCGGCGAGCAGGTCGAGGTAGCGCAGGACCCCGTCCTTCGGCATGAAGTGCCGTGCGACGTCGAGCATCATGCCGCGCCAGCCGAAGCGGGGGGCGTCCTCGACGACCCCCGCCGGGACGAAGTGCGCGGCGCCGGGCCGCAGTTGCGCGCGGCGGAAGGCGTCGGGGCCGAGGAGCTGGCGCAGGGTCTGGGCGCCCCAGAAGACGCCGGCCCCCGCGCCGCCGCGGATCTCGGCGCGGTCGGCGTCGACGGTGAGCCGGTACTCCTCCGGTTGCAGGGAGCCGTCCACGTACAGGGAGAGGGAGTTGTGCGCACCCTCGGTCCCGCCGGGGAACGGCAGGCCGAGCGCGGGCCCGAGCGTGGTGCGCAGCCACCGCTCGGTGGTCCCGGTGCCGGGGCCGCCGTACAGGGTGGTGGAGGCGTCGATGACGAAGGAGGAGCTCTGCGTGGCCTCGGCGCGTGCGGGCGCCGGGATGAGTTGCCCAAAGGTCATGAAGCCACAGGCTGTCACGCGATTGCGCAACGCAAAAGGGGCGTTGCGGCAGGCGCAACGCCCCTCGGGCGAAAGGGTCCACAAGGGACCGGAAGGGCTACTTCTTGCCGCCGCCCTTGCCGTCCTTGCCGCCCTTGTCGTTGTCTCCGCCGGCGCCCATGGACTCGTAGATCTCCTTGCACATGGGACAGACGGGGTACTTCTTCGGGTCGCGGCCGGGGACCCACACCTTGCCGCAGAGCGCGACGACGGGCGTGCCGTCGAGCGCGCTCGCCATGATCTTGTCCTTCTGGACGTAGTGCGCATAGCGCTCGTGGTCGCCGTCACCGTGCGACACCTGCGGCGTCGGCTCTACGAGGGTCCCCGTACCTGCCCCGCGCTCGGGCTCGGGCTCAAGAGTGCTCATAAGGGCCAAGGGTACTCACGCCCGGCGCGTACCGTCAGCGCCCGTACGGGCGGGGCCGCGCCCCAGCAGGTGCAGGACGAGCCCGGCGGCGGCGACCGCGGCGGCGGCCCAGGGCAGGGCGCGCGGGGCGAGGCCCGCGGCGAGGGCGAGCCCGGCCGCCCCGGAGCCGACCGCGCTGCCCAAATACAGGGCGGAGTTGTTGAGCGCGAGGGCCACCGTGCCGCGCTCGGCGCGCAGCGCAAGGAGGCGGTGCTGCTGCGGGACCTGGAACGCCCAGCCCGCCGCGCCCCAGACGACGAGCGCGGGGAAGGCGGCGGCGCCGAGCAGCGGCAGCACGCCGATCGCGAGCACGAGGGCCGAGAGGATCCCCGTCACGAGCGCGGCCACCCGGCCCGTCCGGTCCACCAGCGGCCCGGCGAGCAGACTGCCGAGCACCCCGCCGATCCCCCACGCCCACAGGTACGGCGCCACCTCGCCCCCGCCCACGCCGCCCGACGAGGCCAGCACCGGCGCGAGGTAGGTGTACAGACCGAGGCTGGCCACCGCGCCCAGGAAGGAGACGCCCACGACGGGCAGGACCGCGCGGTCGGCGAGCGCCCCGAGCCGCGCCCGCACCGGCACCGGCGGCTCGGCCGGCACCTCCGGCAGCCACGCCGCGAGACCGAGCAGCGCGACCGTGCCGAGCCCCGTCACCAGCCACATCGTGGCCCGCCAGGACGTGTGGCCGGCGAGCAGCACCCCCAGCGGCACGCCGAGCACCGTGCCCGAACTCATCCCGCCCATCACCATCGCGAGCGCCCGCCCGCGCCGCTCCGGGCCGGCGAGCGAGGCGGCCGCCGCCGTGGAGAGCGCCGAGTAGACCCCGGCCCCCGCCCCCGCCACCGCGCGCGCCAGGAGCAGCACGGCGAGGCCCGGCGCGAGGGCGGTGAGCGCGTTGCCCAGGGTGAAGACGGCCAGCGCCGCGACGACCAGCAGGCGTGGCCGCACTCCGGTCAGCAGCCCGGCGACGAGCGGCGCGCTCACCGCGTAGGCGAGGGTGAAGACGGTGACCATCTGCCCGGCGAGCGAGACGGTCGTGCCGAGGTCACCGGCGACCACGGGCAGCAGCCCCGCCATCACGTAGGCGTCGAGCCCCAGCGTGAAGGACCCCACCATCAACAGCCACACCTTGCGCACCGCGCTCAACTCCCTGTCGCCTCGCGCCGCTCCCCGCGGCGCGAGGGAAACGTAGGCAGCCTCCGCATCGCCGGGGAAATGCCCCGGGGCGCTCATTTATGCTGGGGCGGCATGGATCACCTGCCGCCCGCCGTCGAGCTCCGGCACCTGCGCGGATTCCTCGCCGTCGCGGACGAGTTGAGCTTCACGCACGCCGCCGCCGTCCTGCGCGTCGGCCAGCCCGCGCTCACCCGGACCGTGCGGGCCCTGGAGGACGCCCTCGGCACCCGCCTCCTGACCCGCACCACCCGCCGCGTCGAGCTCACCGACGCCGGGTCACGGCTGCGCGAGGAGCTGGCGCCGCTGCTCTCCCGGCTCGACGCCGCGCTGGGCGCGGCGGGCGGTGAACCCCCGCTCCTGCGGCTCGGTTTCACCTCGCTGCTGCCCGCGGCCTGCGCCGCCCTCGTGCACACCTTCAAGGCCGCGACCGGCGCGGGCGTGCGTCTGGTGCGGCGCGACGAACCCCTCGCCGGGCTCCTGACGGGCGCGTGCGACATCGCGGTCGTACGGGGTGAGATCCCGCCCGGCGCCGCGGTCCGCACCCGCGTCCTGCTGCACGAGCCGCGCGTCGCCGTCGTCGCGCGCGGCGCCGCGGAGCTCGCCGGGCGCCGGGTCGTGGACTGGGCGGACCTCGCGGAGCTGCCACTGGTCGTGAACACCGTCGGCGGCACCACCCACCCCGGCCTGTGGCCCGCGGACCGGCGCCCGAGGCTGTCCTGCACCGCCGACAACCTCGACGAGTGGCTGGAGGCGGTCGCCGCGGGGCACGGCGTGGGCGTGGCGCCCGAACCGGTGGCCCGCCGGCACGCCCACCCGGCGGTGCGGCGCGTACGCCTGCGGAACGCCCCGCCGGTGACCGTCTCCCTCGCGGTGCCGGCCCGGGACGCCCACCCGCTGGCCGAGCGGTACCTGCGCGAAGCCGCCCGGCTCGGCGACCCGCCCGCCACCGGACAACTCGGCGACCCGCCCCGCACCGGACAGCTCGGCGGCCCGCGCGAAGCCGGTCAGTTCAGCGACGCGTCGTCCGGATAGGTGGCGACCATCGCCAGCTCGCTGCGCTGACGCCGCAGCACCGCGCGCCACAGCCGCTCCGGATCCGGCGACGAGACGTCGCCGGGCTCGGACTCGACCACGTACCAGGCGCCGTCCTCCAGCTCGCTCTCCAGCTGGCCCGGGCCCCACCCCGAGTACCCCGCGAAGATCCGCAGGGAGCCGAGCGCGGCGGCGAGCAGCTCCGGCGGGGCCTCCAGGTCGACGAGGCCGATCGCGCCGTGCACCCGGCGGAATCCCACCGGGTCCGCTCTGCCCGCGCGCGCCCGCGCGCCCGGGGGCGCCCCCTCGTCGCCGGGGATCACCGCGACGCCGAGCGCCGAGTCCAGCGAGACGGGCCCGCCCTGGAAGACGACGCCGGGCGCGCCGGCCAGCTCGCCCCACCCCTCCAGGATGTCGGCGACGTCCACCGGGGTCGGCCGGTTGAGGACCACGCCGAGGGAGCCCTTCTCGTCGTGGTCGAGGAGCAGCACCACCGCGCGGTCGAAGTTCGGGTCCGCCAGGGCCGGTGTGGCCACGAGCAGCCGCCCTGTGAGCGAGGACACCTCGGTCATGGACCACATGATCCCGCATCTTTGCCGTGTGCGGGGAGCCAATGCACATACCGGAGTGAACGCAGCTCAGGGGCGGAAGGGGCTGGTGGAGCGCATATCACGGGCAGTGACCCGGAGTGTCCGGTTAC
Source organism: Streptomyces sp. NPDC041122 (assembly GCF_055592445.1). Lineage (NCBI taxonomy): Bacteria > Bacillati > Actinomycetota > Actinomycetes > Kitasatosporales > Streptomycetaceae > Streptomyces > Streptomyces sp. NPDC041122. The sequence continues at coordinate 912,534 of NZ_JBVIYQ010000001.1, forward strand.
GCACGGTTCGTGTTGTGGCCGACTCATGACGTGCTCCGGGCGCCCTTGGCCTTACGGAAGGGGGGTACTCGGCCATTACGCTTGGCCCTTTGGCCCCCCGTCCATCCAATCGGAACGCGAGATTCATGACCGGCACCGGCACCGAAGACGTACTGCTTGTCCATGGCGGAACCCCGCTGGAGGGCGAGATCCGTGTCCGCGGCGCGAAGAACCTCGTGCCCAAGGCGATGGTCGCCGCGCTGCTCGGCAGCGCCCCGAGCCGGCTGCGCAACGTCCCCGACATCCGGGACGTGCGGGTCGTGCGCGGCCTGCTGCAGCTGCACGGCGTGACGGTCCGCCCCGGCGAGGAGCCGGGCGAGCTCATCATGGACCCGTCGCACGTGGAGAGCGCGAATGTCGCCGACATCGACGCCCACGCGGGCTCGTCGCGCATTCCGATCCTCTTCTGCGGCCCCCTGCTGCACCGCCTCGGGCACGCCTTCATCCCGGGCCTCGGCGGCTGCGACATCGGCGGCCGGCCCATCGACTTCCACTTCGAGGTGCTCCGCCAGTTCGGCGCGACCATCGAGAAGCGCGCCGACGGCCAGTACCTGGAGGCCCCGCAGCGGCTGCGCGGCACCAAGATCCGCCTGCCGTACCCGTCCGTGGGCGCCACCGAGCAGGTGCTGCTCACCGCCGTGCTCGCGGAGGGTGTGACCGAGCTCTCCAACGCCGCGGTCGAGCCGGAGATCGAGGACCTGATCTGCGTCCTGCAGAAAATGGGCGCGATCATCGCCATGGACACCGACCGGACCATCCGGATCACCGGTGTCGACAGCCTCGGCGGCTACACCCACCACGCCCTCTCGGACCGTCTGGAGGCCGCCTCGTGGGCTTCCGCGGCCCTGGCGACCGAGGGGAACATCTACGTCCGCGGCGCCCAGCAGCGCTCGATGATGACGTTCCTGAACACCTACCGGAAGGTGGGCGGTGCCTTCGAGATCGACGACGAGGGCATCCGCTTCTGGCACCCGGGCGGCTCGCTCAACGCGATCGCCCTGGAGACGGACGTGCACCCCGGCTTCCAGACCGACTGGCAGCAGCCGCTCGTGGTGGCCCTGACGCAGGCCGCGGGCCTGTCCATCGTCCACGAGACGGTCTACGAGTCCCGGCTCGGCTTCACCTCCGCGCTCAACCAGATGGGCGCGCACATCCAGCTGTACCGCGAGTGCCTAGGCGGCTCCGACTGCCGCTTCGGCCAGCGCAACTTCCTGCACTCGGCGGTCGTCAGCGGCCCCACGAAGCTGCAGGGCGCCGACCTGGTCATCCCCGACCTGCGCGGCGGCTTCTCGTACCTCATCGCGGCCCTGGCGGCCCAGGGCACGTCCCGGGTGCACGGCATCGACCTGATCAACCGCGGCTACGAGAACTTCATGGACAAGCTCGTGGAGCTCGGCGCCAAGGTCGAGCTGCCGGGCAAGGCGGCGCTGGGCTAGTCCCCGCTCCCCCATCCCCCACGCACGCGAAGAGGGGCGGCCACCCGACCGGGTGACCGCCCCTCTTCGGCTGCTCGGGGCTACTTGCCCTTCGCCGCTTCCTTCAGCTTGGAACCAGCCGAAACCTTGACGCTGTAACCGGCCGGGATGTTGATCGGCTCGCCGGTCTGCGGGTTGCGGGCGGTGCGAGCGGCACGGTGGGTGCGCTCGAAGGTCAGGAAGCCGGGGATGGTGACCTTCTCGTCGCCCTTGGCAACGATCTCGCCGACGGTCTCGGCGAACGCGGCCAGCACGGCGTCGGCGTCCTTGCGGGTCACCTCTGCGCGGTCGGCCAGCGCGGCCACCAGCTCACTGCGGTTCATGTTTGTACTCCCGTGTTCTTTTGCCGTTGAGGCGTGCCACGCGGCAGGGCCGCATGATGGGCACAGCGAAGACGATGCTGCCAGGGTCCTCGGACAGTCCCCGGACCCGGGTCTGACGTCAGACCCTCGCGCCCGATTACGCATCCTGCCCCCACCTGCGGCGGGAAAGCCAATCCGGCGCCCTTGGGGGTCACACGAAAAGCGTCCGCCGCCCCTGAAAAAAGACGGGGGCACCGGGGGGCTTGCTGCCAAGCCACCCTAGAGGGGCCTCTCGGGCCCGTGTCCGGCGACGCGCCGTGTCGCTAGGCCGTGGCACCCGTCACAGCGGCCCCGGCGGCCTTCGCGGCGGTGCGCACGGCGTCGGCCACGGCGCCCGCGACCTTGTCGTTGAAGACGCTGGGGATGATGTAGTTCCGGTTCAGCTCGTCCTCGGCGACGACGTCCGCGAGAGCGCCCGCGGCGGCCAGCATCATCTCCGTGTTGACCGTACGGGACTGGGCGTCCAGGAGGCCGCGGAAGACGCCGGGGAAGACCAGGACGTTGTTGATCTGGTTCGGGAAGTCCGAGCGGCCGGTGGCCACGACTTCCGCGGTCTGACGGGCGATCGCCGGGTCGACCTCGGGGTCGGGGTTCGCGAGCGCGAACACGATGGCGCCGTCGGCCATGGCCGCGACGTCCTCGGCGCCCAGCACGTTCGGAGCCGACACGCCGATGAAGACGTCGGCGCCGACGACGGCCTCCTTGAGGGTGCCGGTCAGGCCCTCGGGGTTGGTGTTGTCGGCGATCCAGCGCAGCGGCGAGTCGGCCTCGTGGGAGACCAGATCCTCGCGGTCGGCGTGCACCACACCGTGGATGTCGGCCACGACGGCGTTCTTGACGCCGGCGGCGAGCAGCAGCTTCAGGATGGCCGTGCCGGCCGCGCCGGCGCCGGACATGACCACGCGCACGTCGCCGATGTTCTTGCTCACCACGCGCAGGGCGTTGGTGAGGGCGGCGAGGACGACGATGGCCGTGCCGTGCTGGTCGTCGTGGAAGACGGGGATGTCGAGGGCCTCGCGCAGCCGGGCCTCGATCTCGAAGCAGCGCGGCGCGGAGATGTCCTCCAGGTTGATGCCCGCGAAGCCGGGGGCGATGGCCTTGACGATCTCGACGATGGCGTCGGTGTCCTGGGTGTCCAGGCAGATCGGCCAGGCGTCGATGTCGGCGAAGCGCTTGAAGAGGGCCGCCTTGCCCTCCATGACCGGCATGGCGGCCATCGGGCCGATGTTGCCGAGGCCGAGCACGGCCGAACCGTCCGTTACGACCGCAACGGTGTTGCGCTTGATGGTCAGGCGGCGGGCGTCCTCGGGGTTCTCGGCGATGGCCATGCAGACCCGGGCGACACCCGGGGTGTAGATCATCGAGAGGTCGTCACGGTTCCTGATGGGGTGCTTGGACTGCATCTCGATCTTGCCGCCGAGGTGCATCAGGAACGTACGGTCGGAGACCTTGCCGAGGGTGACGCCCTCGATGGTGCGCAGCTGCTCGACGATCTCGTCGGCGTGCGTGGTGGAGGACGCCGCGATCGTCACGTCGATCCGCAGCATCTCGTGGCCGGAGGCCGTGACGTCGAGGCCGGTGACCGAGCCCCCGGAAGACTCGACGGCCGTGGTGAGCTGGGAGACCGCGGTTCCGCTCGCGGGCACCTCCAGTCGGACCGTCATCGAGTAGGAGACGCTGGGCGCCGTTGCCATGGCCGACTTCCTCTGCTTTCACCTTGTAGCTCTTGCCGTCCGATGGTCGCACCTACCGCCGAGTACGTGGTAGCCGCCCCGGATTGAGAACGTTGTGTTCATCGGCTGCAGCACTTCGTTTTCGGAAACTGGTTTCCACCATACGAGAAGTTGTGGCAAACAGAAAGAGGCCCACGTCACTTGGTGACGTGGGCCTCTCCCGACGCAATGACACCGACCCGCCATGCTCGCCTCGCGGCAAGTGGTCGCTCGTAGCGACGATGGTTGGGCCCGGGGGCTTGGATCGGGCCGGTGCCACATCCACGGTAACAAACGATCCCCGTAAGGCAATTCCCGTCCCGCGAAGCCGCACCGGCCGGATCCGCGGGCGGCAGCCGCCCTCAGTCCCTCAGCAGGTCCGCGACCCCGTCCTCGTCCGGGTCGTCGCGCTCCCCCGACAGGACCGTGAGCTGCTGCGTCGCGCGGGTCAGCGCCACGTACAGGACGCGCAGCCCGGCCGGGGACTCGTCCGCGATCTCCGCGGGCGAGACGACGAGCGTCGCGTCGTACTCCAGGCCCTTGGCCTCCAGGCTGCCGAGCGCCACCACGCGCCCGCCGAGGTCCGCGAGCCAGCGCGCGGCCTGTTCGCGCCGGTTCATGGCCACCACGACGCCGACCGTGCCGTCCACGCGCTCCAGGAGGCGCGCCGCCTCCTGGCGCACGGAGGCGGCGAGGTCACCGTCCCGTACGACGCAGAAGCGGGGCTGAACGCCGGTGGAGCGGACCGCCGAGGGGGACTCGGCGCCCGGCATCGCCAGGGCGAGCACCTTGGCGGCGAGGTCGGCGATCTCGGCGGGGTTGCGGTAGTTGACGGTGAGCGTGAAACGGCGGCGCGGACGGGTGCCCAGGGCCTCGTCGCGGGCCTCGCCCGCCTCGTCCGGATCGGACCAGGACGACTGGGCCGGGTCGCCGACGACTGTCCAGGTGGCGTGCCGGCCGCGGCGGCCCACCATGCGCCACTGCATGGGGGTGAGGTCCTGCGCCTCGTCGACGATGACGTGGGCGTACTCGGTGCGCTCGGCGGCCAGCCGCTCGGCCCGCTCGCGCTGGGACTCCTCGCGCTGCGGCATCAGCTCCTCCAGGCCGGTGAGCTGGTCGAGGGGGTCGAGCTCGCGCTTCTTCCTGGGGCGGTGCGGGGTACCGAGGATCGCCTGCAGCTCGTCCAGGAGCGCCACGTCGTGCACGGACAGGGCGTCCCGCTTGAGGGAGCGGGCGACCTTGCGGACCTCGCCGGGGTTGAGGACGCGGCGGGCCCAGCGGCCGAGGCGCCGCTCGTCGCCCATCGCGGCGAGTACGCCGCGCGGGGTGAGCTCCGGCCACCAGGCGTCCAGGAAGTGCAGGAAGTCGTCCTCGGAGGAGACGTCGTCGTCGAAGGAGGAGCGGAGCTCGGCGGCGAGCTCGGGGTCCGAGTGGCGGCCCGCCGCGCCCGACTGGGACCACAGGGCGTCCAGGAGGAGCTTGCGGGCGCGCGGGCGCAGCAGGTTGACGGGGGCGGTGCCGCCGAGCGCGGTGTGCCGGATGCGGTCGAGCTGCCCGGCGTCGAGCTCCAGGCGCCGCCCGAAGGCGACGACGCGCAGGCGGGTGGTGACGGTCTCCGGCGCCCCAGACCCGTCCTCGTCCCCGTTCCCGTCCTCGTCCTCGCCGAAGGCCAGCTGCCCCTGCGCCTTCGGCCGCTCGGGCCGTCCGGGCCTGACCGGTGACTCCAGCGCGCCGCGCGCCGCCTTCCTGAGCACCTTCAGCATCCGGGACGAGCCCTTGACGCGGGCCACCGCGGGGGAGTCGTAGACCGTGGCCTCGACCCCGTCGACCAGCGAGCCGACCGCGCGGATCGCGACCTGGCCCTCCTCGCCGAGGGACGGCAGCACGCCCTCCGTGTAGGCGACCAGGAGCGGGGTGGGCGAGACGATGAGGATGCCGCCCGCGTACCGGCGGCGGTCCTGGTAGAGCAGGTACGCGGCGCGGTGCAGCGCCACCGCCGTCTTGCCGGTGCCGGGGCCGCCCTCCACGTACGTCACCGACGCGGCGGGCGCGCGGATCACCATGTCCTGCTCGGCCTGGATCGACGCCACGATGTCCCGCATCGAGTGGCTGCGGGCCTGGCCGAGCGCGGCCATCAGGGCGCCGTCGCCGATCACCGGGAGCTCCTCGCCGTCCAGGCGTGCGGTGAGCTCCGGGCGCATCAGATCGTCCTCGACGCCGAGGACCCTGCGGCCCTTGGAGCGGATGACGCGGCGGCGCACGACACGGCCCGGGTCGACCGGCGTGGAGCGGTAGAACGGCGCGGCGGCGGGCGCGCGCCAGTCGATGACCAGCGGGGAGTAGTCCGCGTCGAGGACGCCGATGCGGCCGATGTGCAGCGTCTCGGCGATGTCGGCGTAACTGCCGCTCTCGTCCTCGCGGACCGCGCCCTCGGCCGGTTCGACCGCCGTGTACGCGCCGTCGGGGCCCTTCTTGCCGTCCTTGCCCCGGAGCAGGTCGATGCGGCCGAAGAGGAAGTCCTCGAACTCGTTGTTGAGCCGGTTCAGATGGACACCGGCCCGGAAGACCTGCGCGTCGCGCTCGGCGAGCGCGCCCGGCGTACCGACCTGGGAGCGCTGGGCGGCGTCGTTCATCAGGAACTCGGCCTCGTGGATCTTCTCCTCGAGGCGCCGGTAGACCTGGTCGAGATGGTCCTGCTCGACGCTGATCTCGCGGTCGCGTGTGCCTGACGGCATTACTGCGTTGACGTCGGCCACCGAGGCCCCTTTCACACCGTGCTGCTGCCCGTGTTGAGCAGCCGTCCACCTTAGGCGAAAGGGGCCCGTCCTGTGCACTTGTCGTGGGTGCGCGGTGGCCGTTCCGTGCGTCCGTGCGCTCCGGGCCCCGCTACACGTCGACCTCGACGAGGCGCTTGCCCTCGAAGGTGGTCACCTCGAAGTGGTCGATGTCGTTGCGGTCCATGGCCGCTCCCCCGTGCACGTACAGCGGGCTGCGCGCCCACTTGTCCGGGCTGTCCTTGATGCCGTACCCCCACGCGGGCACCGACCAGCTGGTGACCGTCTCCTTCTCGCCGTTCTTGCCGACCGCGACCAGCGAGCACTTGAGCGGGCCCTTGACGTTCTTCAGCTCCAGGACGGCGTGCGTGCCCCACGCCTTCTTCTCGGTGCCGACCGTGGCGCTGACCTTGGTCGCCGGGTCCGTGGCGTGCGCCTTCTCCTCCATGTGGTGGAAGAAGGCGTCCTCGGCGGGGCTGGTGGGGTGCGGGTCGGCGAGCGCGTCCCTGCCGCCGCCGTCGTCGTCGCCGGCCAGCGCGAGGACGGTGAGCGGGCCGCCGACGATCAGCACGGCCGCCGCGGCGACGAGGTACAGGCCACGCCTGCGGGTGCGGTCCCGCTTGGCGGCTACCTCGGCGGCGAGGCGTTCGGCGAGGCGGGGGCTCGGCCGGACGCCGAGCTGCTCGCCGGCGGCCGGCCCGCCGCCCGCCACCGCCCCGATCCCTGGGCCCGCCCCTGGCCCCGCTCCCGTCCCCAGTCCCGCTCCCGGGCCCGGGAGGTCGGCGAGGGCGGCCAGCATCGGCTCCATGCCGGAGAGCTCCTCCAGGCGGTGCCGGCAGAGCCCGCACCCGGCGAGGTGCTCCTCGAACCGGGCGGCGTCCGCGTCGTCGAGAACGCCCAGGGCGTAGGCGCCGACACTCTCGTGGACGTCGTCGCCCTCGCCCATGCCGTGGTGGCCCTGATCGCCGTTCCGGCCGTAGGGCCCACTCCACCCGCTCATGTCGTCACCCCCCGCTCCTCGAGCGCCAGCTTCATCGAGCGGAGCGCGTAGAAGACCCGCGAACGGACCGTCCCACTGGGTATGCCCAGCGTCCGTGCCGCCTCATTGACCGTACGCCCTTTGAAGTAGGTCTCGACAAGTACCTCCCGGTGTGCGGGAGTCAGGTCCTCGAGCGCGTCCGAGAGAGTCATCAGCCACAACGCCCTGTCGATCTCGTCCTCCGCGGGGATGACCTCCAGCGGCGACGGATCGACCTCCTGCGGCCGGGCCTGCCGGCTGCGGTGGCCGTCGATGACGATGCGCCGGGCGACCGTCACCAGCCAGGGGCGTACCGAACCGGTCGCTCGGTTGAGCTGACCGGCGTTCTTCCAGGCACGGATGAGCGTCTCCTGCACGACGTCCTCGGCGCGCTGCCGGTCGCCCGCGACCAGCCGGAGCACATAGGCGAGCAGGGGTCCCGCGTGTTCGCGGTAGAGCGCACGCATCAACTCCTCGTCCGGGCCCGGGGGTCGGCCGAGACGATGTCGGTGCGGCTGCGGGCGCTCATCGGCCACGGCGGAATCCTTGCGCACGCGTACCTCCGGTGTCCGCGCTTTCGCGGGGTCGGGCGGGTTTCACGTCGGAGGTACGGATGCGGGGGCGCAAGTGTTCAACGCGGGGCGCGGATTCTCGTACGGCATCGGGCCGCCGGCCGTTCGGCGGCCGGGGCCTCACGTCACGGGCGGGCCAGGGCGGCTCTGCGCCGGTGCCGGGCCACCCGTTCCCGGTTGCCGCACACCTCGCTGGAGCACCAGCGCCGGCGGCGGCCGCGGGAGGTGTCGAGGTAGACGAGGGGGCAGTTGTCGCCCTCGCACTGGCGCAGCAGGGCGCGGGCGACCGGGTCGGTGAGCAGTTCGACGGCGTCCCGGGCGACGGCGGCGACAAGTCCCGCGCAGCCGGGGTCGCCGCGCAGGACGCGGACCAGGGTGCCGTCGGGAGCGCGGACGGCGCACGGGGCCGGGGGCGCCGCGGCGGCCAGGACGTTGACGCGGTCGAGCGCGGCGACGGCGACGGCGGGCCGCGCCTCGATCTCGCCGCGCACCAACTGGGCGGTGTGGCCGCGCAGTTCACGGAAGGCGGCGAGCCACTGCGGGCCCATGCCGGGCAGCGGGGCGCCCGCGGGGACGAGGCCGGCGCCCGCGAGCCAGCCGCGCAGTCTCTCCACGGACGTCAGCCGTTCCACGGGGTGGTTCGTCGCCACGAGGTCCAGGCAGCTCCGCCCGGAGTCGAATCGCAGCTCGTACGGAGCCGGGGCCGTGCCCAACGCCATGCGCCTGTCACCGCCTTGGGGGTCACCGGTGAGTGAATGCCGTCGCGTACCCCTACAGTGCCCGTCCCCGGGCGGGTCCGGAACCCGGCGTACCAGGTTGCGCCGAGATCGCCGGGATCCCGGCGGGGGTGAGCCGCCGCCGGGATCCGGCGAAGTGACCCGCTACTTCGACCCTTCCGCCGGGTCGATCGCGAGGCGGTAGCCGCGTTTGACGACCGTCTGGATCAGCTTCGGCGTCCCCAGCGCCGAGCGCAGCCGCGCCATCGCGGACTCCACCGCGTGCTCGTCGGTCCCCGCGCCCGGCAGCGCGCGCAGCAGCTCCGCGCGGGCGACCACCCAGCCCGGACGGCGGGCGAGGGCGGCCAGCAGGGTCATGCCCGCGGGCGGTACGGCCCGCAGCTCCTCGTCGACGAGGACGGCCTGCCCGCGGATCTCCACGCGCCGCCCGGCGATCCGCAACACCCGTGCCCGGTGCGGTAGTTCGCGGCACAGCAGCTGGACGAGCGGGCCGAGCCGGAAGCGTTCGGGCTGCACCGTGTCCACCCCGAGCGACTGCAGCGGCAGCGCGGTGACGGGGCCCACGCACGCGGCCAGCACGTCGTGGCGCAGGGCGGCGAGGAGCTCGGCCGTCATGCCCCGCTCCTCGGCGCGGGCGAGCAACGACGCCGCGGCCGGCGCGCTGGTGAAGGTCAGCGCGTCGACGCCGCGCGCGACGGCCGCGTCGAGCAGCCGGTCCACCGGCGTGATGTCCTCCGGCGGCAGCCACCGGTAGACCGGTACGAGGACGACCTCCGCGCCCCCGGCCCGCAGCGCCTCGACGAAGCCGGGCAGCGGCTCCCCGTGCAGTTGCAGGGCGACGCGCCGGCCCTCGACGCCCTCGCCGAGCAGCCGGTCGAGCACCTCCGCCATCGACTCGGACGAGGGCGACCAGTCCTCGGTGAGCCCCGCCGCCCGCACGGCGCCCTTCACCTTCGGCCCGCGGGCGAGCAGTTCCACCCCGCGCAGGCAGCGGATCAGCGCCTCCCCGTATCCCCAGCCGTCCGCGGCCTCGACCCAGCCGCGGAACCCGATGGCGGTGGTCGCGACCACGATGTCCGGGGCACGTTCGATCAACTCCTTCGTCGCGGCGAGGAGTTCGCTGTCGTCGGCCAGCTGCACGATGCGCAGCGCGGGCGCGTGCAGCACGGTGGCGCCGCGCCGCTCGAGCAGCGTGCCGAGCTCGTCGGCGCGCCGGGCGGCGGTCACGCCGACGGTGAATCCGGCGAGGGGGCCGTGGGCGGCGGCGGACGGTGTGGCATCGGGCTGCGTGTCATGGGGCGGCGTGTCATCGGGCGATGTCGCGTGCATGGCTCTGATCTCGTTCCGTCCCGCTCGTGTCTCGTGTCGCGTGTCGCGCTCTCGCGTGGGTGCGTGGCCGACGGAGGACCGAGCCTGTCAACGGCGCGTGACGGCCCCGGTTCACGCGGGTGTCCGCCGTGTTACGTCACACCGCGCCGCGTCACACCTCGGCGTAGCCGAGCCGCGGCTTCTCCTCCGCTCCGGCCGCACCCGTCGCGCCGGTCGCGCCGGCCGGCCCTGAGGTCGTCCGCACGGCCGCACCTCGAAGGTATACGGCCCAGGTCAGGGCCGAGCACACCCCGTAGAAGACGAGGAAGGCGACATACGCCCCGGTCCCGGAGCCCACCGTCTGGAAGGACTGCCGCAGCGCGAGGTTGATGCCGAGCCCGCCGAGCCCGCCGACGGCCCCGATCAGCCCCATCGCCGCCCCGGAGAGCCGCCGCCCCTGCGCCGCGGCCTCCTCCCCCGCGAGCCCGTCGGCCGCGGCCTTCGCCTGGAAGATGCCGGGGATCATCTTGTACGTCGAGCCGTTGCCGAGCCCGGTGAGCACGAACAGGGTCACGAACGCGCCGGCGAACAGCGCGAGCGACCCGCGCACGGAGGCGGCGACCACCACGCCGGTGGCGGCGGCCATCCCGAGGAAGTTCCCGAACGTGATGCGCGCCCCGCCGTACCGGTCGGCGAGCCACCCGCCGACGGGCCGGACCAGCGAGCCGAGGAGCGGCCCGAGGAAGGTGAGCTGGGCGGCCTCCAGGGGTGTGCGCCCGAACTGCGTCTGCAGGACGAGGCCGAAGGCGAACCCGTATCCGATGAACGACCCGAACGTCCCCACGTACAGGAACGACATGATCCAGGTGTGCGGATCCCGGACGGTGGCCCGCACCGCGCCCGTGTCGTTGCGGACCGACGCGATGCTGTCCATGAAGAGGAAGGCGCAGACGGCGGAGACGAGGACGAACGGGATGTAGATCCCGAGCACGACGCGCGGCCCGCCGCCCGCCCCGATGACGGCGAGCCCGACGAGCTGCACGACGGGTACGCCGATGTTGCCGCCCCCGGCGTTGAGCCCGAGCGCCCACCCCTTCTTCCGCAGTGGGAAGAAGGAGTTGATGTTGGTCATGCTGGACGCGAAGTTCCCGCCGCCGACGCCGGTGAGCAGGGCGCACAGCATGAAGGTCGGGTACGAGGTCCCCGGCTCCATGACGACGAAGGCGGCGACGGTCGGCAGGAGCAGCAGGGAGGCCGCGACGACGGTCCAGTTGCGCCCGCCGAAGCGCGCGACGGCGAAGGTGTACGGGACGCGGACGACGGCCCCGACGAGGGTGGCCATCGACACGAGGAAGAACTTCCCGGCCGCGTCGATCCCGTACTCGGGCCCCATGAACAGGACCATCACCGACCACAGGCTCCACACGGAGAACCCGACGTGTTCGGAGAGCACGGAGAACGCCAGATTCCGCCGGGCCACCCGCTCTCCGCCCTCCTCCTTCCAGAACGTCTCGTCCTCCGGATCCCACCGCTCGATCCACATCCCACGCCTCCAGGCTCTCGACGGTCCTCGGCCGCGGCCGACGGGACCCGAAGGTAGCGAAATCGCATTTCAACCCCGTGCCGCCGGGTGACCGCGGGGGAACGTTGCGCTCACGGGGGGGTGGGGGGAGGCGGTGAGGGGCGGGGTGACGCGGGCTCGTGAGGGGGCGGGTCAGCCCAGGTGGGTGTCGCCCAGGGAGACCAGGAGGCGGCGCAGGGCGGCGTCCAGGGCCTCGCGGTCCTGCGGGGTCAGGGCCGCCAGCATGGCCTCCTCGTTCGCCACGTGGTCCACCACCGCGCGGTCGACCAGGTCCTTGCCCTCGTCGGTCAGGCGGACGCGGATGGCCCGGCGGTCGGCGGGATCGGGGCGGCGTTCGATGAAGCCCTTGCGCTCCAGTTTGTCGAGGCGGTTGGTGATGGCGCCGGAGGTCACCATGGCGGTCTTGAGGAGGCCGCCCGCGGTCAGTTCGTGCGGGGCGCCGACGCGGCGCAGCGTGGCGAGGACGTCGAACTCCGCGAACTCCAGGCCGTATTCGGCGAAGACCCGCTTCATGCCCTTGCTCAGCAGGTGGTCGGCGCGCTTGATGCGGCCCACCAGCGCCATCGCGTCCAGGTGCGCGAGGTCCAGGTCGGGGCGCTCACGGCGCCACTGCCCGCGGAGTTCGTCTATGGCGTCCGCGACGGGCGGCCGGGCCTCGGCGCGGCCTCCGGTCGGCTGGTCTGCGGCCTCCAGGGCGGCCATGGGCGTCCTCCTCGTGCATCGGAACCAGATCTCTCAACGTTCAGATACTTGACGTTCGGAGATCTTGGGCTCATATTTATCTCAACGTTGAGAATAACAGCGTTCAGGGAACGACGAGGGGGCGTCATGGGCGACGTCTCGGACGAGGGGAACGTCATGTCCGTCAAGAGCATCAGCGCACGCACCGGTACGAGCGGGAGCGGCATCCGGCACCTCGCCGAGGAAGGCCGGGCGACCCGGGCCCCCCGCCCGCCGCAGGCGCCCCGCACCTCCGCCAAGGCCGCCGCCGCCATCGCCGCGATCGCCGCCATCGGCCCGGCCACCTGGGGCACCACCTACGTCACGACCACCGAACTCCTGCCCCCGGACCGCCCGTTGCTCGCCGCCGCGCTGCGCGCGCTGCCCGCCGGCCTCATCCTGCTCGCGCTCACCCGGCGCCTGCCCCGCGGCGACTGGTGGTGGAAGGCCGGCGTCCTCGGCGTCCTCAACTTCGGCGCCTTCTTCCCGCTCCTCTTCTTCGGCGCCTACCGGCTGCCCGGCGGTGTCGCCTCCACGATCAGCGCGGTGATGCCGCTGCTGGTGGCGGGCTTCGGGATCGGCGTCCTGAAGGTGCGGCCGACCCGTCGCACCCTGGGCGCGGGCCTCGTCGGGGTCGTCGGGGTCGCCCTCCTCGTCCTGCGCGGCAGTGCCACCGTCGACCTCGCGGGCATCGCGGCCATGCTGACGGCCACGACACTCATGGCGCTGGCCGTCGTGCTGAGCAAGCGGTGGGGCCGCCCCGAGGGCGCCTCCCTGCTCGCCTTCACGGGGTGGCAACTGACCGCGGGCGGACTGATCCTGGCCCCCGTCGCCCTCACCGCCGAAGGTCTCCCGGACCACTTCACCGGCGCCAACATCGCCGGGTACGCCTACCTCGGCATCATCGGCACGGCCCTCGCGTACGCCCTGTGGTTCCGCGGCATCGAGCGGCTTCCCGCGTCCTCCGTGTCCTTCCTCGGCCTGACCAACCCGGTCGTCGCCACGCTGGCCGGACTCCTCCTCCTGGGCCAGACGCTCACGGTCTGGCAGGTCGGCGGCCTGGTCCTCGTCCTGGCGAGCGTGGTCCTGGGCCAGGGGCGCCGCCGGACAGCGAAGCGCCCGTAAGCCTCGCAGCACTCGTGACGCACGTGACGCACGTGACGCACGTGACGCACCTAACGCCTACGGCACGCGCAGTCCCCGCTCATCCCGCCCCGCATCCCCAAGGAGCAGTCACCATGCGCATCACCGTCTTCGGAGCAGCCGGAAACGCGGGCAGCCGCGTCGTCGCCGAGGCCCTCACCCGAGGTCACGACGTCACCGCCGTCGTCCGCGACGCCACCCGCTTCGCCGCCCTGCACCCCGGGGCCACGCACCGCGCCGGGGACGCCGGAAACCCGGGCCACGTGGCCGAGTTGAGCGCCGGACAGGATCTCGTCGTCAACGCGACGAGACCCGCCCCCGGCCGGGAACACGAACACGCCGCCGTCAGCAGATCCCTCCTGGCCGGCCTCGCCGGCCACGCCCCGGGCACCCGCCTCATCGTCATCGGCGGCGCGGGCAGCCTCACGGTCCCCGGCCGCACCGACGGCCGCCTCGCCATCGACGACCCGAGGTACGTCCCCGCGGCCTGGCGCCACATCGCCGAGGCGTCCAACGCCCAGTACGAGGTGCTCCGCACGGCGGACACGGAGGTGTCGTGGACCTACGTGAGCCCCTCGGCCCACTTCGAACCGGGCGCCCGCACCGGCGAGTTCCGCCTCGGCAAGGACGAGTTGCTGGTGGACGCGGACGGCAACTCGGCCATCTCCATGGAGGACTTGGCGCTGGCCCTCCTCGACGAGGCGGAGCGCCCGGCCCACCACCGCTCCCGCTTCACGGTCGGCTACTGAGTGGGCGGCTCCACCCCGCAACCGGTAACCACCCACCAGGGGTCACCGGTTGACGGACTGGACCTCCCGCACGACCACGTCCTGCGTGCCACCGAACTCACCCGGCGGCAGGTCGCCGCCCTCCCCCGACGTGCTCGTCCAGCTCACCTTCCAGGTGATCGTGGCCTGGAGCTCGTACGCACCGTCGTGGGAGGAGCGCAGGTACCGCACGCCGCACGGCGGGTCCGTGTCCGCGGGGGTGCCCTTGGCGCGCGGCGTGCCGATCCGGCCGTCCACGATCGGGCACTCGCCGGACGCGGGGTACGTCTCGGCGTCCCCCGTGCCCGGTTCGATCTTCAGGGAGACCGGCTCGGCGGTCGTCGTCGCCGACAGGCCCGTACCGGGCAGGGTCGCGGTCACCGAGGTCTTCCTGAACCTGGCCTTGTCCAGCCAGACCCACGTCGGCAGATTGACCTTCGTCTCCCCCTCCGGCGCCATCTTGATCTCGGTGTCGGGCACGGGGAGCCGTCCGTACGCGTACTCGGCGAGGATCTTGGACGAGACGGCGAGCGGCTCCTTCGGAGGCACACCGTCCTTCACCCAGAAGGGCGCCTTGTCGCAGGCCTTGGCCTCGGGTTCGTCCTTGCGGTCCTCGTCGACGGCCGCCGCCCAGAACTTCCCCTCGCCCTGCTTGTCGAGGTTGTAGTTCTTGTACGGGTGGCCTTCCTTGAAGTACGCGTCGAACACGCCGCCCACGGCGTCGCCGATCCCGAAGACGCGCATGGTCCGGATCGCCTTGACCAGGGACTCGATCTGCTTCGGCGTGTACGCGGGCTCGTACCAGCAGGCCGGGCGCTTCCAGTTGCTGTTGGCCGGCGTGAGCGTGCCGGTCCTGGCGGACTTCGGGTTGCCGTCGACGGTGGTCTGGATCCTCGTCTCGATGCCGAGGTTCTTTCCCTGGCGGGTTCCTTGGGACTGCTGTCCGGTTCCGACGTCACCGCCACCGCCGGTGTCACCGCCGCCGGCGTGGGCCACGCCGGGGACCAGCGCCACCGCCGCTGCCAGGGCAGGGGCGGCCCATCGGATCGAGGGCCCGCACGCCCTCACGGCGTGCACTTCTTCGACGCGGTGGTCGACGTGACGGAGTCCGTCTGCCAGACACCCTTGTCGTTCTTCTTCACGCGGGTGTTGACGAACGCGTAGTCACTCGCCGACCCCTGGATGGACCGGTCCACCGTGCCGGTCTTCAAGTCCTTCGGGTACGTCTTCGTGCCGTCCTTGCAGTACGTCACCGCCGCCACCCCGCTCTTGAGGAAGGTGACCTGCCGGTCGTAGTAGCGGATGGTCCCGACGAAGCTCTTCTTCTTCTCCTGGAACCCCTGCACGTACTCGGCCGACGACAGCAGTCCGTCGCCCGCCGCGTAGAACTTCAGCGCCGGGTGGTCCTTGGCCTCGACGGTCACGGCCTCGATGAGGGAGTTCACCCACCGCTCGTTGTCCGCGAGCACCGCGTCCTTCTTCGGGTCACCGGTCCTGCCGCCCTCGAAGACGTTGCGCACGTCCTTGGGCAGCTTGATCTCCGGCCGCTTCACCCCGTCGTCCGACGCCTTCGGCGACGGCGACCCGCCCTTCTCCGTACCCGAGTCCGCTCCGGCGATCTTGTCGCCGTCCTTGGACCCGGCGTCGCCGTCACTCCCCCCGCAGGCCGAGAGCGAGACGATCGCCGCGGCAGTCACGGCGGCCGCGGCGAGCAGGGTGGGGCGGCGGTTCACGATCAGCTCCTGGTGGGGGGAAGAGTTCTCTGGAGTGAACCAAGCTATCCATGACGGGAACGCGCTGCCACCGCCGGGGTCGCCGTCCACGGCGTCGCATCGGGCCGAATACGCGAACACGAAGAAGCCGGACCGCACCTCGAAAGGTACCGCCCGGCCCCAGCACGCCCCGCCCGTCCGCTACTTCGCCGCGAACTTCCAGACCGTCGGCTCGCCGTCCTCCTTGGCCGCCCAGTGGACCTCGACGTTCTTCGAGCCCGTCGGGACCAGGTACGTCTGGCAGAGGGTGTGGGTCTCGCCCGTCTTCCAGCCCTCCAGCTCCAGGTCGTCCTCGCAGCCGGGCGCGTCCTCGGCGGCGCCGATGAGCAGGCCGCCGCGGGTGCCGTCCGCGTAGATCTCCGTGGTGTCGGCCACGTCCGGGACGTCCTTGACCGGGGCGCCGGCCTTGTGCGTGATCTTCATGTGGGCGGTCGCCGCGACCAGGCCCTTCGCCCGCTTCGGGTCCGAGACGAGCTTCTTGGTCTCGGCCTCCGTGCCCAGGTCGACCTTCTCCGCGGCGACGTCGTACGTGACGGCGACGTCGCCCTCCTTCACCTTGCCCGTGGTCTTCTCGCCGGCCTTCAGGGAGGTCGGCTCCGCGGGCTTGTTCTGGGACGTGGACGCGTCCGTCTTCTTGTCGTCCGACTTCTTGTCGTCACCGCCGCCGCAGGCGGTCAGGGCGAGGGCGAGTACGGCGACGGGCGCGGCCGCGCGCAGCACGGACTTCCGGTTCAGCAAAGAGATCTCCTGGCAGAGGGTGGGCCTGCCGCTCGGCGCACAGAAGACCCATGGGCGGCAGGGAGAGCCGTCAGCTTAGGAGTTGGTCACTGGGCGCGTCGAGATCGTTACGGCCCACCACCGGACGCGCGTTGGCGATTGCAACGCATCGCGCGAGGCCGCCCCCAACCTCGCCGCGCACAGCGGACTTCGGCGACCGGCACGTTCGCTGGAGCGAAGCGCAATGCCTGTGCGGGCGCCGCGCGGTACGCGGTCGCCGCTCCCGACGCCCGCCTTTTGCACGGCATTTCAGAGCATTGCGGTCAGCTGCCGCTACATAACAGTCACACAACGCATGGAGCCGGCGGCCGACTCCTCCACTCCGGCCGCCTCGTTACGCCGCCGCCCGCCGTCCTCCGGACCTCCGCCGCGCCCCGTTCGGCCACAACCGCGGCCGCCGCTTCGCCGCCAGGTCCTCGACCCAGCCCACCGCCACCACCATCAGCCCTATCAACGGCCAGACGAGGACGGTCATCCACAGCATGTACGTCGTGTCGAGCGCCGAGCTCCAGCTCTCGTTCTCCATGACGGGCAGGTCGTACGCCAGGTCGATGATCGGCACCGTCGCCATGATGAGGAAGTTGTGCCAGAGGTAGATCGTGACCGCGCGGTTGTTGGAGAGCGTGACCAGCTTGTCCCACTTCGCCAGCCGGCCCGGCAGCTCCTGCCACGACGGCGCGTACTGGAGCAGGATCACCACGAAGCCGAACGACCAGGCCGCCTGCGCCAGCGGGATGTCGTTGAGGTCCCAGCCGTCGGGCCCGAGGTGCCCCGACGCCCACCACAGGCCGAAGGCCATGACGAGGGCCGACCCCGACACCGCGAGGTAGCGCGGCACCTTCGCCAGCAGGCCGTCCTGGTGCGCGAACCCCAGGACCCAGCAGCTGCCGTACACCGCGAAGTCGGAGACCGCGTTGCCCGTCTCGCCGGGAATGGTGACCAATCCCGTGCCGACCACCGCCGTCAGCGCCAGCGGAGCGAACAGCGTGGCCCACGGAAGCCTGCGGAACGCCCACAGCAGCAGCGGCGACGCGATGACGAACCACAGGTAGGCGCGGATGTACCAGAGCGGGCCCACGGCCTGCGCCGGCCAGGTGTCCTCCAGGAGCCCGGCCTTGTCCCCCAGGTTCCACGGGAACGGCGGCGCGCCGACCGGGAAGACGTAGTTGGCCATGCTCACCAGGCCCCACGTGCCGCCGTGGTCCGGGTCCTCGCCGATGTTCCAGCCGCCCGCGAAGAGCAGGACGAGCACGACCGCGCCGAACACCCACATCGGGGGCAGGAGCCGGCGGATGCGGCCCCGGATCACGCCCCAGGCGGGACGCTTCAGCGAGCGCGCCATCAGCGAACCCGCCAGCGCGAACATCACGCCCATGGAAGGGAAGACGATCGTCAGCCAGGCCCAGCCGAAGAGGTGGTAGACGACGACGCGGACCAGCGCGAGCGAGCGCAGCAGGTCCAGGTAGCGGTCGCGGCCGGGCTTCTTGGCCGCCGCCACCGGCGGGGCGACAGCCGCCGCCGGCGGGGGGACGTACGTCTCCCGCGCCGGAACATACTCGGGTACGTAACCGTGACTCATGCTCACGCGACAGGCCTCCGCTCGTGCTGGCCCGTCCGCTGTCGCGGGATGGAACCGGGCGCCTCCAACGCTCCCGTGCGCCGGAGTTTCTGCCAGCGCAGCCGGCCTCCGGTGAGAGCGGTTATCCAGGACTGCAGCAGGACGACGTACATCAACTGCCGGTAGAGGACCTGCTGGAGGGGCAGCGAGATCAGATGGGTCATGCGTTCGCGGTCCAGGCGGAAGGCGTACGCCGCGCAGACCGCCTGGATCGCGAGGACGCCGAGCCAGGCGACGACCGTCTTCTGGGTGGGGCCGAAGACCAGGCCGTACAGCAGGAACACGTCGATCAGCGGCGCCAGGAGCGGCGCCAGGACCATGAAGAGCGAGACCAGCGGCAGACCGACCCGGCCGAAGCGGCCGGACGGGCCCGACTCGACGACCGCGCGGCGGTGCTTCCAGATCGCCTGCATCGTGCCGTACGACCAGCGGTAGCGCTGCGACCAGAGCTGCTGGACCGACTCCGGTGCCTCGGTCCAGGCGCGCGCGTTCTCCGCGTACACCACGCGCCAGCCGTCGCGGTGCAGCGCCATGGTGATGTCGGTGTCCTCGGCGAGCGTGTCGTCGCTCATCCCGCCGACCCGCTCCAGGGCGGACCGCCGGAAGGCGCCGACCGCGCCGGGGATGGTCGGCATGCAGCGCAGCATGTCGTACATCCGGCGGTCCAGGTTGAAGCCCATCACGTACTCGATGTGCTGCCAGGCACCGATGAGCGAGTCCCGGTTGCCGACCTTGGCGTTGCCCGCGACGGCGCCGACGCGCGGGTCACCGAAGGGCTGCACGAGCTCACGGACGGTGGACTCCTCGAAGACCGTGTCGCCGTCCATCATCACGATGAGGTCGAAGCGGGCGTTGGCTATGCCGCGGTTGAGGGCGGCGGGCTTGCCCGCGTTCTGCTGGCGTACGACGCGTACGTCCGGCAGCCGCAGCCCCTCCACGAGCCGTGCCGTGCCGTCCGATGAGCCGTCGTCGACGACGATGACCTCGATGGGGTGGTCGCTCGCCATCAGGGAGCGGACCGTCGCCTCGATGCACTTGGCCTCGTTGTACGCCGGGACCAGGACCGACACCGGCTCGGTGACCGCCGGTCCCCAGCGGAAGCCGCGCCGCCGCACCCGGCGCGCGTGCACCGCGGAGAGCAGCAGCATCAGCCCGAAGCGGGTGAAGACGAGGACGCCGATGACGGCGAGCGCCACGACGAGGCCGTCGGTGAGGTGCTCGGAGGCGCCGACCAGGAAGACCCAGGCCTTGCCCTTCCACAGCTCGACTCCGCCTACCGAGGTGTGCGCGCTGGGCGCGTCCAGGGATTCGGTGAGGTTGCCGAACGTGTAGCCCCGCTTCTGCAGTTCGGGCAGGAAGCGGTCGAGCGCGGCGACGGTCTGGGAGCGGTCGCCGCCGGAGTCGTGCATGAGGACGATGGCGCCCTCGCCGCCCTGGGGCGTGGCCCTGCGGATGATCTCGTCGACGCCGGGGCGCTTCCAGTCCTCGCTGTCGGTGTTGTTGACGACGGTGAGGTAGCCGCGGCTGCCGATGTAGCGGGTGACCGGGTAGGACTTGTCGTCCATGGCGTCGGCGAAGGACGAGTACGGCGGGCGGAACAGCGAGGTCCTGATCCCCGCCGCGCCGGCCAGGGCGAGCTGGTTCTGCGAGAGCTCCCGGTCGATGCGGCCGTGGGTCTGGTAGGAGAGGTCGGGGTGGTTGAAGGTGTGCAGGCCGACCTCGTGCCCCTCGTCCACCATGCGCCGGACGAGCTCGGGGTAGCGCGAGGCCATGGTGCCGGTGACGAAGAAGACGGCGTGCGCGTGGTGCTGCTTCAGGACGTCGAGGACCTTGGGGGTCCACTCGGGGTCGGGGCCGTCGTCGAAGGTGAGCACGAGCCGGTGGTCGGGCACGCTCAGCGTCGTCTCGCGGCCGCCCCGGGTGTCGATGACCGGACCGCCCTCCAGGATCTTGCGGGGCACGTGGTCGGTGGGCGCCGGGGGTCGAACGCGGTGGTCGGCGGCGATCTCGCTGTGCACGTAACCGCGCAGCATCAGCATCGCGAGCAGCGCGACGAGCAGGAGCGAGGGCAGCAGCTGGCGCAGGGGCAGGCGGCGGCGCAGCAGCCCGGCGCGGGGCAGCTTGGGGCGCCGCCGCGAGCCGCGCCCGCCCGGCGTGCGGGGGCCCGGTGGCCGGGGGTTCGGGGTGCGAGGGCCCGGCGTCCGGGGGCTCGGTATGAGGTGCCCGGGGGTGTGACCGTTCGGGGGGAAGCCGCCCGGGGCGGGGTGGTGCTGCCCGTGGCCCGAGAAGTTCTGGGCGTTCCGGCCGTTCTGGGCGTGACTGTCCCAGGGGCCGTCGGAACGGCCCCCGGTGGTGCGGGAGTTCATCGCTGTGCGTCCTCCGAGGACGGCTTGGTGTCCGTGCCGGACCGGGGTGAGGGGGTGTAGACGACGGGGACCTCGCCGGCGCTGCCGCCACCGTCGGCGCCGGGGTCCGCGGGTGGCGAGGTCGGGCCGGTGGGCGGGTCGGCCGGATCGGCGGTGCCGGGGCCCGGGCCGGTGCCGGGGCCCGCCGTGCCGCCGGTCGGGGCGGGGTCGGGCCGGCCGTGGTCCGCGCCGGTGCCCGGGTCGGCGGTCCCGCCGCCGCTGGAGGGTCCCGCGTCGGGGCGGGTGCCGGACCGGGCGTCCTGGTCGTCGCGCCGGGAGGTGCCGGGCTCGCCGTCCTCACCGGGTGCGCGCGTCGCGTCGGGGCCGCCCGTCGCGTCGGACGACGGCGAGGCACCGGACGCGCCGGACGAGGAGGACGGGGCGGACGGGCCGACGGCGTCCGTCGGACGGTGCGGCGTGTCCACCTTGCTCGCCGGCTTGTCGTCCTTGGGGTCGGGCATCGGCACCCAGGGCGCGCTGGAGTTGCCCGAGAACAGCGTGGCGACGATGACCGCGGCGTAGACCGCGCAGACGACGCCGACGATCATGCCTATTCGCCGGTACCGCCTGCCGCGCCGGCCCGTCTCGTCGACGAAGACCGGCCCGTCGGCCGCGCTCCCCCTGCCGGGTTCGGCGGGCAGTTCCGCCAGCTGCCGTCCCAGGCCGTCGATCTGAACGGTGACCTCGTTCGGATCGTGAGTATGTCCCGGTAGGGCATCTTCTCGCCAAGTTTCCATGCGTACGCACAACCCCCACATAACCGACTCGGGTGCGCGTACGACCATGAATGCCCGCCGTCCGGACCGGGCCCCCACCCGATCCAGCGCCCCCCACTATCACACCGCGCTCGGGGCATGAATGTAGCGCACCGGAGTGGCGGGCGTGGTTCTCAGTCAGTTCTGACCCACCATGATGAGTGCATCTACGGCGGGGAGCCAGGTGTTCGACGGCCGCCGGAGCCACTTCCCGTCGGCGGCGAGCTCCGCGGCGGCCGTCCGCAGAGCGGTCAGACCGGGATGAACGAGACCTTTCCGCCACACCAGCGATACCGGCGAGAGCGGTACGGGGTCGATCAGCGGGCGCAGTTCGGCTCCGGGCATGGCCGGAAAGTCCACCACGGCGAGGACCGGATTTCGATTCTTGGCCATGACACGTTCGAACTCCTCGGGGCCGACGGCGAGCGGTGCCGGTGGCGCGATCTCGATGCCCCGGCCCGCGAAGAGCAGACGCGCCAGGTCCGTCCACTCCCGGGTGCCCGGGTTGCCCGCCCCCGCGTACACCGTCTCGCCGGCGAGCGCGTCCAGCGGCACCGCGTCGAGCTCGGTCAGCGGGTGGCCGCCCGGCAGCAGCACGGCCATCGGCTCGTACCGCACGGGCTGCTGGGCGAGCCCGGTCCGCAGCGCGGGGTCGAGGCCGGCGAACCGCCCGAAGGCGACGTCGAGCCGCCCGGCGGCCAGCTCGGCCGCCGCGCCGGTGAGCCCGCTCCCGTACCGGGCCATCAGCTCGCACTCCGGGGCGAGTTCGCGGGCGCGCCGCAGAATGCGCGCGGAGACCAGGCCGGGGCTGTTCAGGTCGACGAGCAGTGGGCGCCGCGCGCCGGTGACGGCGGCGAACAGCTCGTCCTGGGCGAGGAGCACCCGCCGCGCGTACGGCAGGAGCCGCTCGCCGTCGGCGGTCAGCGTGACCTGCCGCGTCGTCCGCGCGAAGAGTTCGGCGCCCAACTCCCGCTCCAGACGCCGCACATCACGGCTCAGGGCCTGCTGGGCCACGTACAGACGGGCCGCCGCCCGGGTGAAGTGCAGCTCCTCGGCGACGGCGACGAAGGCGCGGAGCAGCCGGGGCTCGACATCGCGCGGTGCTCCCCCGGGGACGGCGTTCTCTACGGCCATCGCAGGAACTTACAACGCGAGCGCGTGAATCGGCGTCCGGAAGGTGTTGGACCCCGCCGCCCGCCCCCGGTGAGGCTGAGGTCATGCCCAGCGACACGTCCGGCGGCCCGCGCCGCCCCCGCAACCCCTACGCCCGGCTCTTCGCGATACCCGGCGCCACCGCCTTCACCGGGGCCAATCTCGTCGCCCGCCTGCCCATGGGCATGTTCAGCGTGAGCGCCGTCATCATGATCTCCGGGGCCCGCGGCTCGTACGCGCTGGCCGGCGCCGTCACCGCCACCGGCCTCGCCGCCACCGCGGCCGTCGCTCCCTGGACGGCCCGGCTCGTCGACCGGCACGGCCAGGCCCGTGTCGCCGTCCCCGCCACCCTCGTCGCCGCGCTCGGCTCGCTCTCGCTGCTGCTCTGCGTACGGTACGGGGCGCCCGACTGGACACTCTTCGCCTCGTACGCGGCGACGGCCACGACACCCAACACGGGAGGCATGTCCCGGGCCCGCTGGGCCCACCTCCTGGGGGACGACGCGCGGGCCGTGCACACCGCCAACTCCTTCGAACAGGCCGCCGACGAGCTCTGTTTCATGCTCGGCCCGGTCCTCGCCGCCTTCCTGTGCGGCGCGCTCTTCCCCCAGGCGGGCACGCTGACCGGCGTGGTGCTGCTGGTCTGCGGCGTGCTGCTCTTCACCGCGCAACGCGCGACGGAACCCCCGCCCCACACCCCCACGGCACCCGCCTCCCCCGCTCCACCCGCGCCCCGATCGCCGCTGCGCGCACCGGGGATGGCGCCTCTGCTGGCCGCGTTCCTCGCCACCGGAGCCGTCTTCGGATCGCTGGAGGTCGTCACGATCGCCCACGCCGACGGCCAGGGACACCAGGCGGTCGCCGGGCTGATCCTCGCCCTCCAGGCCGCGGGATCCTGCGCCGCGGGACTCCTCTACGGCGCGGTGAAACCGCGCGGCCCGCTGGCCCGCCGCCACCTCCTGTGCACCGCCGCGATGGCGGCCCTGCTGACCCTGCCGCTGCTGGCCGTGGCGGCCTCCGGCTCCCTGCTCGTCCTCTCCGGGGCGCTGCTGGTCGCCGGAATGGCGACCGCGCCCACCATGGTCACCGGCATGACCCTGGTCCAACGGCGCACCCCCGAGGGGCGGTTGAACGAGGGCTTAACCCTCGCCGTGACCGGCATCCTCGGGGGCATCGCGTGCGGGGCCGCGGGCGGCGGCTGGGCGGTGGAGCGCCTCGGCACCACCGCGGGTTACGGGGTGCCCGTCGCCGCCGCCTGCTGCGCCCTGCTGCTCAGCAGCGCACCGGCTTGCGCCACGAACACTCCAGGTCGCCGCCGTCCCGCTCGGCCGCGCGCGTCGACCGCGGCGTGACCGCGACGGCCTTGTCCCTCGTCGACGAGGCGAGGGTGACGACGATGGCGTCCTCCAGCGCCTTCACGGACGACGGCAGGTAGTTGTTCAGGATGATGCTGAAGACCAGCTCGCGCCCGTCCTTGTCCTTGACGTATCCGGACAGGGCGGAGGCCCCGGTCAACGTGCCGGTCTTCGCATGGACGTTGAGGGCCGCCGGCGTCCCGCACATCCGCGTGCGCAGGGTGCCGCCGACGAACTTGTCCGGGGCGCAGGCCACCGGCAGGGAGGCGTACCAGTCGTCGAACCAGGGCTCGTCCTTCACCGACCGCAGCAGCGTGATGTACTGCCCGGCCGCGACGTTGTCCTTGCGCGAGAGCCCGGACCCGTCGACCTGACGGATCTTCCCCGGATCCACGCCGGCGGTCTTCAGATACCCCCCGATGGCGGCGAGCCCGCCCCCCCAACTCCCGGGCCGGCCCGTCGCTTCATGCCCCATGGCCTTGGTGAGGCTCTCCGCGTGCATGTTGTTGGAGAGCTTCATGAAGGGGACCAGGAGCTCCTTGAGGGGCATGGAGTCGTGCGAGGCGAGCCTCTTGGCGCCCTTCGGCGTGCGGAGCCCGGCCCGGGTGGGCCCGCCGACCCGCACGCCGTGCGCGGCGAGGGCGTCCCGGAAGACGGCGGCGGCGTACCCGGTGGGCTCCCAGACGGTCGCCCACTCCTTGGTGGTCTCCCCACCGACGGGGACGGTGCCGCTGACGGTGATCGTGTTCTCGCCGTGCCGCCGCTCCACGGCGATGGTGTCGTCGCCGCCCCGCGCGACGGTGCGGGCCCGCAGGTCGATGTCCACGTAGTCGGTCTCGGGCGTGACGCTCACGCGCGGCTTGTCCCCGGCACGCGCGCCGGGCCGCACCTCGACGATGACGGTGCCCGTGTCGTAGTCGGTGTCGGGCGCGACGCTCAGCGCGCTGATCTGCGCGGCGTAGTACGAGGATTCGTCGTCGCCGCCCCAGGTGTCGCCGATGCGCCGGTCGTCGAACCGGGTGTCGTCGGCGACGAGTCGCCCCGAGACCCGCCGGATCCCCGAGTCGGCGACCTTCGCGGCGAGTTGGTCGTAGTCCTTGGCGAGGGCCGTCGGGTCTCCGGTGCCGCGCAGATACAGATCACCCTTGAGCTCCCGGCCGTGCCGCGCCCCGTCGGAGAGGACGTCGGTGGTGAACCGGTGGTCGGGCCCGAGCAGTTCCATGGCCGCGGCCGAGGTGAGCAGCTTGGTGTTGGAGGCGGGCATCAGGCGCCCGCTGGAACGGTGCTGGTACAGGACGTCGCCGGAGCCGGAGTCGGCGACCACGACACTGGCGACGCCGCCCTCCATGAGGGGGTCGCCGAGAATGGTGTCGATGGCCTCGGGAAGACCGGACCGGTCGGAGTCGGCGCCGGCGGGGACGGCGGCGGAGAGGCCGGCCGCGGTGAGGGCGAGCACGGCGGGCCAGATCCAGTGACGGGCGTTGACGCGGCGTCTCACGGGTCTCTTCATGACCCTGGAGCATGTCCGAAGCGGGGTCGTGGGGACAGCCCCCACGCGGTTTCTGGCGCGGTCGCCCGACACACTCCTGGGCCCGCCGCTACGCGCCGGGATGGCCGGGTGGGGGTTACTCCCCCACGCCGGGGGTGAGGGTTGTCGGGGGTGGGGGGTGCTCCCTCCCTCTCCCGCCCGCCCAAACAGTCCCGCCGCTCCGCGGCGGATGTATCCCCCCGTTTGCCCCGCGACGCCTCGCGGGAGCAGGGGCGGTCACCATGCCCGCCCCCGGCTCCACCGACGGGGATGCTGCGGCGCAGGGGTAGCCCCCACCGGCCGGCGCGCGCGTACGAGACGGGAGGAGACGTGGGGGTATGTGCGCACGGAGCACCGAGCACGCAATAGCAACATCGTCCGCGAGGCAGCGCCGCAGGGATGGCGAGTACGCACATACCCCCACGGCCCCGCACCCCAAGAACCGAGCCCAAGGCGCAGACGCCCGCCCTGACCGTCCCGCACCCGTAAAGGGGCAACAGGCACAGACCCCGGCCCTGAACGGGCAGCAGGCGCAGACGCTATCTACACGCTCCCCGGCAACCGCCGCCCCCGTGGCGGCAGCGCCGCCAGGAGCGTCAGCGCCGACGCCGGCCCCGACGGCCCTCCCCCCGACCGTCGGCACACCATCGCATCCGGGTCCCCCGGCGACTGCTGCAGGCTGTACCCCCCAGGACACGTCGGCCCCGGCGCCCCCGCCTCACCCCGCGGCCCCGCCGGCCCGACAGGCCCGACCGGCCCCGCCGCCCCCGGCGGCCCCTCAGGCCCCGGCACCCCCTGTTCCCCTTGAACCCCCGGCGCACCCGGCACTCCCGGAGCCCCGGCCTCCCCAGAGGCACCTACCGGCCCCGGTTCACCCTCACTCCCCCGCGCCCCACGCTCCCCCTCCCCACCCTTCTCCCCCGGCTTTCCGTCCGACCCATCCAACCCATCCGACCCGTCCGATCCTTCGGACCCCTTCGGCCCCACCGCCCCCGCCGCCCCCGCCGCCCCCGGCGACCCCGCCGGCACCCGAACCCGCTCCAGCAAGTCGTCGATCGCCTCGGAGGGATCCGGCGCGGCCGGAGTGTCCCCATGGGCCCGCACCTGCGCCCGCAGGGTCCGTACGTCGCGCGCCAGCGTCGACACCGCGTCGCCCCGCCGATCCGCCTCCACGGCGAACCGGTCCGCACGCCGGTCCCCCGCGTCGATGCGCGCCCACAGCAGCGCCGCGACACCGGAGAGCGCGAGCAGGACGCAGACCAGGAAGACACGGCGCCAGCGGCGGGCCAGAAGTCGCTCGAGCTGGGTCACGGCGTGCCTCCGAGCCGTTGGTTGTCGATGAGCAGCCGCGCGATCTCGCTCTGGTCGTGCGCGTGCAGAGCATTCAACTCCGCCAGCTTCACGTCACGTTCGGCGACCAGCCGTTCCAGCCGGTCCCGCTCCGTCTGGAGCTTCTCCGTGAGGCTGGAGTATCCGGTGAGCGCGTTCTCGCCGCGCTTGCCGAGATACGCGACGATCGCCGCGCCCAGCACTCCGAGACTGGCCACCAGTGAACCGAAGAGAGTGACGGTGGCATCCAAGCGACTGCCTCCTGCACTTGCGTACTCAGCCCGGCCCCTGGGCCGCCCGACTGTGGGACATTCCTGCACTCTGATGCGGTAACGATTCACCGGCCCAGAGGATGTGCCCCACTTTTACCCAGAAGATGTGCCCCATTTTTCGAGGTGCCCGCATTCGTGCGCAGGGCATGGAAAAAGCCCCCCGGCCGATGGCCGGGGGGCTCTGTCCTCACATGGGGTTTGTGGAGATGGCGGGAATCGAACCCGCGTCCAACGGTGCGGAACCAGGGCTTCTCCGAGCGCAGTTCGCTGCGATTTTCTCGGCCCCGGAGATCTCGCGAACAAGTCTCCGACGGGCCCAGTCACTGTTTGATTTCCCGTCGAACCCCGTGACCGGGTTCGACGGTTTAGTTCCCTAGATTATGCCAGGATCCGGGTCGGGAACATCCCCGGGCTGACACCCATTTAGGGTCCTTCAGTCACTGCTTATTAGGCAGCGAGGGCGAAGGACTGGGAATCGCTCTTGGAATTGGCGATTATTTGTTGCGACATATGGTTTACGAGATCATTGCCGCTTCCTCGGCTCGCTTCCCCTGCTTCGACATCCGCTGTCGAAACCGATCATCCCCATGTTGATTTTTCAAGGTGGATCTCTCGATCCTGGGCCCTGGGGCCCGGGTGCCCCGTCATCAGCGGAGCAAGACCCATCGTACGTGACCAACGCACGACGGTGCCAGCCTATTCCGTGGAGCCGGCACCGGCGTCACCGGCGGCGGGCGCCACCAGCGTGACCGGAGGCACCGGAGGCACCCTGAGGGGGCGCCCTCAGGCGATGCCCTGCCGGCGCCGCACCTCGGAGACCGCGCGGTTCGTCTCCCTCGTGTCCTGCTTCTCCCGCAGCGTCTGCCGCTTGTCGTACTCCTTCTTGCCCTTGGCCAGAGCGATCTCGACCTTGACGCGGCTGTCCTTGAAGTACAGCGAGAGCGGCACGATGGTGTGCCCCGACTCCTGCGACTTCGACTCCAGCTTGTCGATCTCCGCGCGGTGCAGCAGAAGCTTCCGCTTCCGCGTGGCCGAGTGGTTGGTCCAGGTGCCCTGCACGTACTCCGGGACGTGGATGTTGTGCAGCCACGCCTCACCGCGGTCGATGTGCACGAAACCGTCCACCAGGGAGGCCCGGCCCAGCCGCAGCGACTTGACCTCGGTGCCCATCAGCACCAGGCCGCACTCATAGGTGTCCAGGATGTGGTAGTCGTGCCGCGCCTTCTTGTTCTGCGCGACGATCTTCCGGGCGGGTGCCTTCTCGGCGGCCTTCGCGGCCTTGCGCTTTACCTTTTCCTTCGCCATAGTGCGGCCATTTTCGCACTACGAGGGGGGTCCGAGGCCAGTCAATACTGTCTCGGCCCGCTTCTCGGCCCCGTCCTCGGCCTCCAGGTCCGGTGTGATGCCCCGGCCGTCGACGGCACGCCCCGAGGGGGTGCGGTAGTGGCCCACGGTCAGCTCGGCGACGGAGCCGTCGGGCAGCCGGCTCGGCATCTGCACCGCGCCCTTGCCGAAGGTCCTGGAGCCCACCACGACCGCGCGGCCGCGGTCCTGCAGGGCTCCCGTGAGGAGCTCGGCCGCGCTCATCGTGCCGCCGTCGACCAGGGTGACCAGGGGGCGCGCGGTGTCGCCGCCGCGCCGGGCGTGCAGCGCCTTCTCCTGACCCCGTACGTCGTACGTGGCGACCAGCCCGCCGTCGACCAGGGCGGACGCGGCGGTGACCGCCTCCGAGACCAGGCCTCCGGAGTTGCCGCGCAGGTCGAGGAGTATGCCCGCGCCCTCGGGGGCCCGGCGCACCGCGCTCCGCACGGCCTCGCCGGATCCCTTGGTGAACGCCGCGACCCTGATGAGGACGGCGCCGCTGGGCAGCTGGGTGACGGTGACGGGGTCCGTGGAGACGTGCGCCCGGCGCAGGGTCTCGCGCCACGCGCGCGTGCCGCGCTCCACGCCGAGGACGACCGGGGTGCCCGCGCGGTCCCCGCGCAGCAGGCCGAGGACCTCGGTGACGGGGCGTCCCGTGACGTGCTCGCCGTCGACGGAGCGCAGCCGGTCGCCCTCGCGGAGCCCGGCCCGGTCCGCGGGGCCACCGCGCCGCACCCGGGAGACCTCGATGTGCCCGTCGGCCGCGCGCCGGGCCCAGAGCCCGACGCCGGTGTACCCGCCGCCGAGCGCCTTCTCGAACTCCTGGAACTCCCCCGGCGAGTACACCGATCCCCAGCGGTCCCCGCTGCGGCTGACGGCCTCCTCGGCGGCCTTCTTGCCGGACTTGCCGTCGGCCATGGCCTCGGCGGCCGCGTCGGCGGCATCGTCCGCGGTGTCGGTGCCGCCGGCGCCGGCGGCGGGCGGGGCGAGGGCGTCGGAACGCACCGACGGAGATGGCGCGTTCCGGCTGTCGTCCGCCGCGTCGCTCCACGATCCGGTGGCCGCGCCGGTCACCAGGACGCTCGCGAAGACCAACGTCAGGGTCGCCCCGCGGCGGACGCGGCGGGGCACGGAGATCCGAACGGCGAACCGGTCGAGGCCTGACATGACGGTGAGTCTAGGACAACGAAGGGCGCCGTACGGCGGGTTGAACCGTACGGCGCCCGGACACACAGAGGGCTCTTGTCACACCTTCAGGTACTTGCGCAACGCGAAGAACGCCGCAAGCGCGGGCATCAGCAGGCCGATCGCGAGCACCAGCGGCAGCTTCGCGAGGACCGCGTCCCAGCCGATGAAGTTGATCAGGTTGATCTTCTCGGAGAGCTCGAGACCGTGGTCGATCATGAAGTACCGGCCGATCAGCAGCATTCCGCAGGCGAGGCCGCCGCCGATGAGACCGGCGACCGCGGCCTCCATGATGAACGGCATCTGGATGTAGAAGCTGGACGCGCCGACCAGCCGCATGATGCCGGTCTCGCGTCTGCGGCTGAACGCCGAGACGCGCACGGTGTTGACGATGAGCATCAGCGCGACGACGAGCATCAGCGCCATCACCGCCACGGCCGCCCAGTTCATGCCGTTCAGGAGCCCGAAGAGGTTGTCGAGGTAGCCCTTCTGGTCCTGCACGACCTGCACGCCGTCACGGCCGGAGAAGGCGGTCGCGACCACCTGGTACTTCTCCGGGTCCTTGAGCTTGACGCGGTACGACTCCTGCATCTGGTCCGGCGTCAGCGAGCTGGACAGCGGGGAGTCGCCGAACTGCTCCTTGTAGTGCTTGTAGGCCTCGTCCGCCGACTCGTGGACGACCTTCTCCACGACGGGCATCTTCTTCAGATCGCCGAGGATCTGGTCCTTCTGCTCGTTCGTGACGGCGCCCTTGGCGCACTTGGGGTCCTGCTCGGCGTCGGCCTTGTTGCACAGGAAGATCGAGACGTTGACCTTGTCGTACCAGTAGCCCTTCATCGTGCTCACCTGGTCACGCATGAGCAGCGAGCCGCCGAACAGGGCGAGCGAGAGCGCTACGGAGACGATGACCGCGAAGGTCATCGTGAGATTTCGGCGGAGACCGACGCCGATCTCCGACAGGACGAACTGGGCGCGCATGGCGGCCTTTCAGTGGATCAGGTGGATCAGACGGTACGAGCGGGGGCGGGCCCGTCGGCGGGACGGGACCGTCAGTGCTGGTAGCCGTAGACGCCGCGCGACTGGTCGCGGACGAGACGGCCCTTCTCCAGCTCGATGACCCGCTTGCGCATCTGGTCCACGATCTGCTGGTCGTGGGTGGCCATCACGACGGTGGTGCCGGTCCGGTTGATCCGGTCGAGCAGCTTCATGATGCCGACGGACGTCTGCGGGTCGAGGTTGCCGGTCGGCTCGTCGGCGATGAGGAGCTTGGGACGGTTGACGAACGCGCGGGCGATCGCGACGCGTTGCTGCTCACCGCCGGAGAGCTCGCCCGGCATCCGGTCCTCCTTGCCGCCGAGGCCCACGAGATCGAGGACCTGGGGCACGGACTTGCGGATCTCGCCGCGGGACTTGCCGATGACCTCCTGCGCGAAGGCCACGTTCTCGCCGACGGTCTTGTTGGGCAGGAGGCGGAAGTCCTGGAAGACGGTGCCCAGCTGGCGCCGCATGTGCGGCACCTTCCAGTTGGACAGGCGCGCGAGGTCCTTGCCGAGGACGTGCACCTGGCCGTGGCTGGTGCGCTCCTCGCGCAGGACGAGCCGCAGGAAGGTGGACTTTCCGGAGCCGGAGGACCCCACCAGGAAGACGAACTCGCCCTTCTCGATCTCGAGGGAGACGTCCCTGAGCGCGGGGCGGGTCTGCTTCGGATAGGCCTTGGAGACGTTGTCGAATCGGATCACGGATGCACCACGGGTTGCCGGGGGTAGGTGAGCGTGACCCTACGCGAAGGCGGTGTGCGAGCGCAGTCGGCGTCCTGAGTTGCGCGAATTGTCTCGGAAGTGCCCGGGAAAGGCGGTGGCACCGGGGCGGGTGGAACGGTCGGAAACCGTCGGAAGGGGGCGGGCCGCGCCGAAATCCACGGAAGCTGGCACAGTGGTAGGGGGAACGATTGGGTCCCCCTCAGCGTTGGGCAGGCTGAGACTGTGCGGGAGGAGAAGCGCATGACCCTGGATCGGTTGGTATGCGCGAACTGCGCAGCGCCCGTCAACGAAGGCCGCTGCCCCGTGTGCCGGGCCAATCGCGAGCGCCTGCAGCAGGAGGGACCCTTCGCGGGCCTCAATCCCGCGGCCCTGATAGCGCTGCTCGTGGTGCTGATCGCGGCCGTGGCGCTGCTGGCGCACCAGAGCGCGTAACGGCTCGGCGGGACCGCGCGAAGACGCGGGCGCCCGGCCACGGAGCGTCACGGCACGCACCGACGGAGTCACGAAGAAGGGCCCGGAGCTCGAGGGAGCTCCGGGCCCTTCTTTCACACGTACGTGGCGTACGTCACCGCCCGGGTCAGGCAGCGGCGCCGCGGTTGCCGACGATGCGCGGCAGGAAGCGGAAGCCGATGCCGCCCGCGATCATCGTCGCGGCGCCCAGCAGCAGGAACGTGGTCTCGGTGGCGCCGGTCTCGGCGAGCTCGCCGCCCTTGCCCTTGGCCGATGCCTGGTCGGCGTTGCTGCCGCCCTGCTCGACGGGCTTGGAGCCGGTGTCGGACAGGCTGTCCTTGCCCTTGCCCTGCTCGACGGGGTTGGCGCCGCCGTCGGGGTCGTTGTCGTTGCCGCCGGCGCCGCCGTGGCCGCCGCCGGTGCCGTTCTCATCGCCCGGGTCGCCCGGGTCCGAGGTGGGCGGGGTGGTCGGGTCCTCGGTGGGCTCCGTCGGCTCCGTCGTCGGCTCTTCCGGGTCGGTGGGCTCCGGGTCCGAGGGAGTCGGGTCCGGGCCCGGAATGGTCGGGTTCGGGTCCGAGGGGGTGGGATCCGGACCCGGGTCCTCGTCACCCCCGGGCTGCACGCCCACGTCCACACCCACGCCGCTCTCGTCGGCGTGGGCGCCGACGCCCACCCCACCGAGGTCGACACCGACGTCGAGGGCCGAGGCGGCACCCGCGGCGGTCAGCGAGGCGCCGGCGGCGATCACCGCACCCGCCGCTATGCGCGCGACACGGATCCGCGTCTTCTTGGTCATCTGGCTGCTACCCCCAGTAGCTCAATTGTCAGAGAGGCAGCGTCCGGGGCTGCGTTCGTCCGGGGGCGGTTCGATCAGCCCCCACAGATCCCACGCGCCCCAGGAATACGCATGCCGCGCGCTAGCCTTTCCGCATTTCGCAGCAGCGTCAAGGTCGTTGCGGGCGCGATGTCCGATATTGGGGTAGTTGCCCGTCCTACGGAGATGTGACTGTGACGTAAAAGGCAACTGCCGCCTCTTGGGCGGCAGTTGCCTTGTCGATAAAGCCGTTCTCGGGCGGCTTTTACTTCTCCTGCTGCTTGCGCCAGCGAATTCCGGCTTCCAGGAAACCGTCGATCTCGCCGTTGAACACCGACTCCGGGTTGCCGACCTCGAACTCCGTCCGCAGGTCCTTGACCATCTGGTACGGGTGCAGGACGTACGAACGCATCTGGTTGCCCCAGGAGTTGCCGCCGTCGCCCTTGAGCGCGTTCATCTTCGCCTGCTCCTCCTGGCGGCGGCGCTCGAGGAGCTTGGCCTGGAGGACGTTCATCGCGGTCGCCTTGTTCTGGATCTGCGAGCGCTCGTTCTGACAGGAGACGACGATGCCGGTCGGCAGGTGGGTCAGGCGCACCGCGGAGTCGGTGGTGTTGACGCCCTGGCCGCCGGGGCCCGAGGAGCGGTACACGTCGACGCGCAGCTCGGTCTCGTCGATCTCGATGTGGTCGGTCTGCTCGACCACCGGGAGGATCTCGACGCCGGCGAAGGAGGTCTGGCGGCGGCCCTGGTTGTCGAAGGGCGAGATGCGCACGAGGCGGTGGGTGCCCTGCTCGACGGAGAGCGTGCCGTAGGCGTACGGGACGTTGACGGCGAAGGTGGTCGACTTGATGCCGGCCTCTTCCGCGTACGACGTCTCGTAGAGCTCCGTCTTGTAGCCGTGGCGCTCCGCCCAGCGCAGGTACATGCGCTGGAGCTTCTCGGCGAAGTCGGAGGCGTCGACGCCGCCGGCCTCGGCGCGGATGGTGACGACGGCCTCACGGGCGTCGTACTCCCCGGAGAGGAGGGTCCTGACCTCCATCTCGTCCAGCGCCTTCTTGACGGCCGTGAGCTCGGACTCGGCCTCGGCGCGGGTGTCCGGGTCGTCCTCCTCCTCGGCCATCTCGAACAGCACGCTCAGGTCGTCGATACGCCCGCGCAGGGCCTCGGCCTTCCGCACCTCCGCCTGGAGGTGGCTCAGCTTGCTGGTGATCTTCTGTGCCGCCTCCGGGTCATCCCAGAGGGACGGGGCGGCCGCCTGCTCCTCGAGCACGGCGATATCGGCCCTCATCTTGTCGAGGTCCAGGACGGCCTCGATCGACTCCATGGTCGAGGAGAGGGACTTGAGCTCTTCGGATACATCGACGACTGCCACGACTCCAGCGTAACGGTTCCGGCAACGGTGACTCGGCGCCCCCTCCGGGGCCGGGGGTTCTCACCCTGCGGGCCGCCTCGGGCAGCTCGCGCAGTTCCCCGCGCCCCTTGACCGGTTCCCTGCGGGCCGCCCTGGGTCGCTCGCGCAGTTCCCCGCGCCCCCTAACCGGTCACCTGCCGGCCGTCCCGGGTTGCTCGCGCAGTTCCCCGCGCCCCCTAACCGGTCACCTGCCGGCCGTCCCGGGTTGCTCGCGCAGTTCCCCGCGCCCCCTAACCGGTCACCTGCCGGAC
>NZ_JBVIYQ010000001.1:947189-1096357 GCF_055592445.1 Streptomyces sp. NPDC041122
TCACCTGCCGGCCGTCCCGGGTCGCTCGCGCAGTTCCCCGCGCCCCCTAACCGGTCACCTGCCGGCCGTCCCGGGTCGCTCGCGCAGTTCCCCGCCCCCCTGGCCGAGCCTCCGGGGGCCCTGCGAAGGCTGGCTCGCTCTCCGGCGCGGGGCGCCACGGGCTCCCCAGGGGCGCGGGGAACTGCGCGACCGGCCCCCACCCACCGCACACAAAACACGCGAACGACCACCCCGAGGGGCGCGGGGAACTGCGCGGCCAGCCCTCAACCCACCCGCACACGCGTCGCGCACGCGAAGGGTGGGTCAGGGGGTCCGGGGGGCGGAGTTGCCCGGCTCCGACGGGGCGCCGTCGTCGCCGCTCGTGGCGACCCACGTGCCCACGCCCGCCGCCACGACCAGCACCGCCCCCGCCACCCCGAGGGTGATCCTGCGCCGCCGCGCCGAGGCCCGGTGCTTGGCGGAGCCGGGGCGGGCCGCGCCCGACGCGCGGGGCGCGCGGGCCGTGCCGCGGGCGCCGCCGGCCAGCTCGTCGGGGCCCGGCACCCGCATCGAGGTGTGGGTGTCGCGGTTGGAGTCGGCGGAGGCGGAGCCCGGGACGAGGGGGACCGCACCCCGCCGGGGGGCGCTCTGCCGCGGCTCGGGGGCGGAGTCCTCGTACGCCTCCTCGGCCTGCGCGGACTCCGTCTCCGGCTCGTCGACGTCCAGCGGCGGCATCCCGGCGACCAGCGGCAGCAGCTCGCGCAGGCGGGCGGCCAGCTCGGAGGCGCGCAGCCGGGAGGCGGGGGCCTTGGCCAGGCACTGGACCAGGAGCTGCCAGAGCTCCTCGGGGATGCCGGGGAGCGGGACCACCGTCTCGGTGACATGGCGGCGCAGGACCGCCCCGGGGTGGCCGCCGCCGAACGGCGTGAAGCCCGCGAGGAGTTCGTACAGGACCGTGGCGAGCGCGTAGATGTCGACGGCGGCGCGCGGCGGCAGGCCCTCGATGATCTCGGGGGCGAGGTAGTCGGGGGTGCCGATGATCTTCGTCGCGCGGGTGCGGCGCGGGGAGTCGATCAGCTTGGCGACGCCGAAGTCGGTGAGGAGGGCCGGGTGCGCGCCGCCGGGGCCGAGCGGGCCCTGCATGTCGAGGAGGACGTTCTCGGGCTTCACGTCGCGGTGCACGATGCCCGCGGCGTGCGCGGCGGCGAGGGCGTCGGCGACGTCCGCGACGATGGCGACCGCGGCCTCGGGGGCCATGCGCCGCTCGCGGTCGAGGCGGGTGCGCAGGTCCGTGCCGCGCACGAGGTCCATGACCAGGGCGAGGTCGTTGCCGTCGACCACCAGGTCGTGGACGCCCACCACGCGCGGGTGGTCGAGGCTGAGCAGCGCCGTGCGCTCCTGGACGAAGCGGCCGACGAGTTCCTGGTCGGACGCCAGGTCCTCGCGCAGCAGCTTGATGGCGACCGGGCCCTCGGGTCCGTCGCCGAGCCACACCGTGCCGGCGCTGCCACGGCCCAGGATCTGGTGGGCGGTGTACCGGCTGCCGATCTTGCGCGTCAAGACTGCTCCTACGGATGCGTGTTGGCGACAAAACTACGCGGCCTTGCCGCCAACCTTCACTCCGGGAGCGGAAATCACCCTGCAGATGTCGACAAATCCCCGAAGTCGTCCGGGGATTGCCGGTGCGGGCACCGCGCCGGTGCGGGCGCGCGCCCGTGGGGAGTCAGTTGCCGCCCACCTTGCTCATCCAGCCGCTGACCGTGTGGTACCAGTCCGTCAGCTGCTCCCAGTACCCCTTCGTCGTGCCGATCCAGTCCTGGAGCGGGCTGAACTCCCAGACCAGCCAGCTCGCGACGAAGAGGATGAGGATCGTGAACAGACAGCCCTTGAGGCAGCCGAGACCCGGGATCTTCATCGGGTTGGCGCTGCGCTGCCGGGGCTGACGCGGCTCGCGCGCCGGGCGCGGCTCGGCCGGCTGCGGGGGCGGCGCGTACTGCTGGGGCTGGTGCTGCGGTTGGTGCTGGGGCTGGTGCTGCTGCTGCGGTGCGGGGGCGTACTGCTGCTGACGCTGCCCGCGCGGCTGCTGCGGCGCGTACTGCTGGGGGCGCTGCTGCTGCGGCGGCTGCTGGGGGCGGGCCACCTGGCGCTGGGGGCGGCGGCGCAGCGGGTCGTCGTTCGGGTCCAGGTGCGCCTGGTACTGGGTCTGTTCGTTGCGGTCGCGGGCCGCGGCCATCTGGCTCTGCCAGGGGTGCGGGTCGTTCGGGCCGCCGGGGCCGTTCTGCG
The DNA here is from genome assembly GCF_055592445.1 of Streptomyces sp. NPDC041122. Lineage (NCBI taxonomy): Bacteria > Bacillati > Actinomycetota > Actinomycetes > Kitasatosporales > Streptomycetaceae > Streptomyces > Streptomyces sp. NPDC041122. The sequence continues at coordinate 949,452 of NZ_JBVIYQ010000001.1, forward strand.
GGACCGGCGGCATGACCGCGGTCGGGTCGGCGGCGCCGGGGCCGCTCGGGAGCACGGACGTCGCATCGGCGTCCGGGGAGCCCGCTCCGTGGCCGCCGGTGTTCCGCATGACGCTGGTGGGCGCGCTCGGGTCGTACGAGCCCGCGTTGCTCGGCAGCACCTGGGTGGGGTCGGCAGCGCCGGGGGCCTCGGGCACCTGGGCCGGCGAGGGGTCCGGCATGAGCAGGGCGCCCACGCCCTCCGCGGCGGCGATCTGGGCCGGCGTGGAGTGCACGCCGACGCCCTCGGCGACGGCGCGCAGGCCGCGGGCGAGGTTCTCGGCGCTGGGCCTGCGGTCGGGGTTCTTGTCGAGACAGCGCTCGATGACCGTCCACAGCGGGTCGGGGACGGTCGAGGGGCGGCGCGGCTCGGCACTGAGGTGCTGGTGCAGGACTTCCAGGGCGGAGCCGCCGGAGAACGGCGGGCGGCCGGTGACCAGCTCGTACAGCAGGATGCCCGCGCCGTAGATGTCCACGGCGCTGGTCTGCGGACGGCCCTCGGCGGACTCCGGCGCCACGTACGCGGGCGTGCCGACGAACTCGTGGGTGCGGGTCAGGCCCGGGGAGTCCGCGAGGCGGGCGATGCCGAAGTCGGTGAGCATCGGGTGCATGCCCTGGGCGTCCTGCTTGAGCAGGACGTTCGCGGGCTTCAGGTCGCGGTGCACGACGCCGTCGGCGTGGCTCGCGGCCAGCGCGTCGGCGATCTGGGCGGTCAGCAGGGCCGCGGCGACCGGCGTGAAGGGGCCGTTCTCGCGGAGGTAGCGGTGCAGGTCGGGGCCGTCGACGAGGTCCATGACCAGAGCGAGGAGATCGCCCTCGACGACCAGGTCGCGGGTGCGGACGATGTTCTCGTGCGTGAGCCTGAGCAGCACGGACCGCTCTCTGAGGAAGCGCATCACGACGTCCGCGTCGTTGGCGAGCTCTTCCTTGAGGACCTTGATCGCGACGGTCTCGCCGGGCTGGCCGGGAACGGCCGCCTCGGCGCCCGCGGTCTCCCGCTGGCGGGCTCGCCAGACGGTGCCCGTGGCGCCGCGCCCGAGCGGCTCCTCGAGCAGGTACTTGCTGCCTACCGGCCGCACGTCATGCGCTCCCTGCTGGTCTGGCTGGTCCCGTCCGGACGCTGGTTCTGTCCGGGGGTCTGTCCGAAGGTGTTCCGACCCACTGTAATGCCGCCGAACAGGGCGTCGGCGGGTCGGATTCCGCCCGGTCTTTTCTTTCCGGGGCATTCCGGATCACTGTTCGATGGAAAGACGCGCGACCGTGGCCCTTGGTTGCCGAGTGACCCCGAATTGACCCGCGACGGATATCCGGCACTCCAATCCCCAATGGTCCAACCAGGCACTTTTCCGAGCAGAGCCGACCAATCAAGATCACTTACGGGTGGCCGCCGGGCGTGTTGTCGGTGGCAGGTGCGAGGATGCCTCCAGTACTGGCCGACGTGCCCGTGTGCGGTGGGGGGAATCACAGCGCGTGTCCCCGTGCCGGGCGCCCAGCGCAGAAGGGACCGCTGACGGCGATGCAGATCCGGCTGACCGTCCTCGGGCCGCGCAGCGGCCGGACCGAGCAGCAAGGCCGCCCCGCGGCGTCGACCGGGGCCGCCGGCTCCTGCGACGTCCTGATCACCGCCCCCGCGGGCACCGCGCTGGCCGCGGTGGTCTCCGGTCTCGCCACCGCCGTGGCGGGCGGCGAGGCTCCCCTGGTGCTGTACGCGGGCCCGGAGCGCCTCGACGCCCAGCGCTGCACGCTCGGCGAGCCCCCGTTGATCGACGGTGCGGTGCTCTCGCTGGGCGCCCCCGCCGAGCCGGGTCCCGAACTGACCGGTGCGGCCGCCCAGTTGCATGTGGTGGCGGGTCCCGACGCGGGCGGTGTGCATCTGCTGCACGGCGGCCGCGTCCAGGTCGGCCGCTCCGCCGACGCGGACGTCCCGCTGGACGACCCGGACGTCTCCCGGCTGCACTGCGCGGTCGAGCTCGCCCCGGACGGCCGCGTCACGGTCACGGACCTGGGGTCGACGAACGGCACGTCGGTGGACGGCCGGGAGATCACCGACCGCCCCTCGCGGCTCTCCCCCGGCGCCCTGCTGCGCATCGGCGAGTCCGCGCTCCGGCTCACCGACGGCGCGGGCAGCCCGTCCTCCGGCGCCGGCGGCGCGCTCCCGACCGCCCCGGACGGCGAGGGGCACGTGCGCGTGCGGCGGCCCGCCGCGACCACACCGCCCGCCTCCGCCCCGGCCGGCGTGCACGCGGAGAACGGCCGCACCCATCACGCGTACGGCTCGGCGGGCTGGGGCGCCGCGGGCGGCACCGGCGGCGACCCGGCGTACGGCGGCGCGGAAGCGCACGGGAACGCGGGAGCGCACGGGACGCAAGAGGGATATGCGGGATACGAGGGATACGAGGGATACGAGGGGTATCAGGGGTACGGAAATCAGCCGACGCCCGCAGGCCACGCGGCGTACGGCGGTCCGGCCGGTGAGGGGCCCGTGGTGCCGCAGCAGGGCGGGGTGCCCGACGCCGAGCGGACCCGCCTCGGCACGCCCCCGCGGGGCACGTCGGTGCCGCGCGGGGTGCGCAGGCGCGGCGGCCTGACGGCGTGGGCCAGGCGTCTGACCGGGGGCCGCGACGGCGGCCAGGGCGACGGCGCGTACCAGGTCTACGACGCCTACGACCAGGACGGACACGAGGGCCCCGAGGGCCCCGACGGCCCGCACACGGCGTACGCGGACACCGGCGCCGGCGCCGACGGCGGACCGGTTCCGGCGGGCCCCTCCCCGGAGGAGCTCGCCGTCGCCGCGGCCGCGCGCACCCCCGAGTCGTGGCCGGATCCCGCCGCCCTGCTGCTCACCGCGCTCGGCCCGGGCCCCCGTCTCTGGGAGCGCGGCCCCGACCACCCGGAGGCGCTCGCGGTCCGCCTCGGCACGGTCGACCGGACCCTGCCCGCCCCCGAAGGACCCCGCGGGCTGCTGCCCGCCGTGCCGGTCACGGTCGGCCTGCGGGAGGCCGGCTCGCTGGGCCTCGCCGGGCCCCGGGAGCGGCTGGCCGGACTGGCCAGGGCGGTCGTCGCGCAGCTCGCCGCGCTGCACTCCCCGGACACCCTGGAGATCGTGCTGATCAGCACGGACCGCGCGCGTCCCGTGGCCGAGCGCACCGCCGCGTGGGCCTGGCTCGGCTGGCTCCCCCATCTGCGGCCCACCCACGGCCAGGACTGCCGGCTCCTCCTCGCCCACGACCGCGACCAGGCCGCCGCCCGCACGGACGAGCTGATCCGCCGCCTCGACGACCGCATCGCCGACGGCGGCGCGGACGGCGCGGGACCCGGTGCCCGCACGGTCGTCGTGGTCGACGGCGACCCTGGGTCCGCCGGACTGCGCGAGGCCGTCGTCCGGCTCGCCGCCGACGGCGCGCGGGCCGGGATCCACGTGGTGTGCCTCGCCGAGACGGCCTCCGCCTCCCCCGCCTCCCCGGTCCTCGACACGTACGAGGCGGCCTGCGCGGTCACCCCGCCCTTCCGCGCGTGCGGCGCCGCCGCGCTGCTCAGCGGCGACGTGGCGACCGCGGTGCGGCTGCTGCGGACGGCCGGCGGACGCCCCGCCGGGCACGGCACCCTGGCGGCCGTGGACGCCGTCTCCGCGGCCTGGGCCGAGCGGTTCGCGCGGGCCCTCGCCCCGCTCCGCACGGACGGCACGGCCGGCGAGGGGCACGCGCGCGTGTCCGCGCCGCTGCCCCAGGCCGCCCGGCTCCTCGACGAACTGGGGCTCGCCAGGGCCACCCCCGCCTCGCTGATGGCGCGCTGGGCGGCGGCGGCCGACGACCCCGAAGCGCTCGGCGGCCGGGCCCTCGCGGTGCTCGGCGCCGGACCGCGCGGTCCGGTCGTCGCCGACCTCGTCGCCGACGGGCCGCATCTGCTCGCCGAAGGCCCCGCGGGCAGCGGGCGCACCGAGCTGCTGCGGTCGGTCGCCGCGTCCCTGGCCGCCGCAGAGCGGCCCGACCGGCTCGGCATCGTGCTCGTCGACGGCCGGGACGGCGTCGGCTCGGGTGCGGCGCGGCAGGGCGGCGGGCTCGGTGCCTGTACGGACCTGCCGCACGTGACCACGCATCTGGTGGCCAACGACCCGGTCCGGATGCGGGAGTTCGCGCAGTCCCTGGCCGCGGAGCTGAAGCGCCGTTCCGAACTGCTCGGCCGGCTCGGGTTCGCCGAGTGGCACACCCAGCGGGAGGTGTCCGGCCGGATGGTGGCCCAGCGCTCCCCCTCGTCCTCGTCGGCGTCCGCCGCCGCGGTGGCCGGTGCGGCGTCCGGATCGGGGGCGGCCGGGGCGGACGCGCCGGGACACAAGCCGTCCGGCCCGGCCGGCCCGTCGGACGCCGCGGGACCGGGTGGGACCGGTGGGCCGGGTGGGACTGGCGGGACGGCTGGTGGGCCGGTTCCGGAGCCGAGGGCGTCGGGTCCGGGTGCGGTGGCCCCGGGCGCCGCCCTGCCCGCCCAGCTGTCCGACGGTGACCTCGACGGGCCGCCCAGTGCGACGATGCGGCTGCGGCCGGTCGCGGCGCGTCGACGCACCGAGCCGGGGCCTCCGTTGCCCCGTCTGGTGGTCCTCGTCGACGACTTCGACGCGCTGCTCTCGCCCGCGCTCGGCTCGCCCGGCCGCCCGGCCGCCGGGTCGGTGGTCCGCGCCCTGGAGGCCGTCGCGCGGGACGGCGAGCGGCTCGGGGTGCATCTCGTGGCGGCGACGGCGAGCGGCGAGCGGGTCCTGGAGACCGAGCTGGGCCAGCGGGCCTCGCTGCGGGTGGTGCTGGACGCGGTGACCGCGGGCCCCGAGGAGCCGGCGCCGGGCCGCGGTGAACTCCGTACGCCCGACGGGCGGGCCACCGCCTTCCAGGCCGGGCGGGTGACGGGGCGCATTCCCCGGACGGCCACGCTGCGGCCCACGGTGGTGCCGCTGGAGTGGGAGCGGATGGGCGACCCGCCGGCGCGGCGCCCGGTGCGCGAGCTGGGGAACGGCCCGACCGACCTCGCCCTGCTGGCCAGCGCGTTGGAGCGGGCCGCGCGGTCCGTCTCGGCGGTCGAGGTGGCATCGCTGCTGTGAGCCCGTACGGGCCGGCGCCGGGGCCTCGCGTCGCCGCTCCCTTCGCCGCCCGTAGCCGTGTCCGCCGCCGTCTCCGCCGCCGGGGGCGGTGCCCTCCCGCGCCGCCCCACGGCCCATCCACCCCGGCCGAGGACGGCGCCGCAGCCCTCTTGCGGGCCATGACGCCACGTCACAACGCCATCACGATCGACGAGTTGACAGCGCAGGCCATCTTGCCGCCTCTCCCCGCGCGGGCGTAGACCAGAGCGCACGGGACTCGCCAGGGAAGAGAACGGGGCAGTGATGCGCAGCACTCTTCGTACACGCAGGGCACCGCTACATCGGCGTACCACCGCCAGGATCGCCTCGGCCGTCGTCGCGGGCGCGCTCGCGTTCACCGTCACCGCCTGCGGCGGGGACGACGACAACGACGACGACGGCGGCAAGAAGGGCGGGGGCAAGGACACCGGCTCCTCCCTCCAACTGCCCCAGCTGGACGGGGAGAACATCTCCGTGGCCGCCGTCTGGGGCGGCGCCGAGCGCAAGGTCTTCCTGAAGGTTCTCGACGAGTTCGAGAAGCGGACGGGCGCCAAGGTCTCCTTCGTGCCCGCGCAGGACCCCATCATCAGCTTCCTGGAGTCGAAGGTGGCGGGCGGGCAGCCGCCGGACGTCGCGATGCTGCCGCAGGTCGGCGCGATCGACCAGGCCGTGGCGAACAAGTGGGCCAAGCCGGTCGGCCCTGAGGCGCAGAAGCAGCTCGACAAGAACTACGCCAAGGGCTGGCGGGACCTCGGGGCCGTCGACGGCAAGCAGTACGGCGTGTACTTCAAGGCCGCCAACAAGTCGCTGGTCTGGTACAACACGCGGGTCTTCGAGAACGCAGGCGTGAGCGCGCCCAAGACCTGGGACGCCTTCATGAAGACCGCGCAGACCGTCTACGACTCCGGGGTGCCGCCGGTATCGGTGGCGGGCGCCGAGGCGTGGACGCTCACCGACTGGTTCGAGAACATCTACCTCTCGCAGGCGGGCCCGGAGAAGTACGACCAGCTGGCCGCCCACAAGATCAAGTGGACGGACCCGTCGGTCGGCAAGGCGCTGACCACCCTCGGTGAGCTGTTCGGGAAGAAGGGCTTCGTGGCGGGCGGCGCGAGCAGCGCGCTGCAGACCGAGTTCCCCGCCTCGGTGAAGCAGACCTTCCGGGGCGGCGACCAGCCGAAGGCCGGCATGGTCTTCGAGGGCGACATGGTCTCGCTGGCGATCTCGGAGACCAAGGCCAAGGTGGGCACGGACGCCAAGGTGTTCCCCTTCCCCGCGGTGGGCGACGAGTCCCCGGCCGTGGTCGGCGGTGACGCCGCGGTCGCGCTGAAGGACACCAAGGGCGCGCAGGCGCTCCTGACGTTCCTCGGCTCGCCGGACTCCGCGAAGATCTGGGCCGAGGCGGGCGGCTTCATCTCGCCCAACAAGAGCCTGGACCTGGCGGCGTACCCCAACGACGTGCAGCGCAACATCGCCAAGGCGCTGATCGCGGCCGGTGACGACATCCGCTTCGACATGTCGGACCAGGCCCCGCAGTCGTTCGGCGGCACGCCGGGCAAGGGCGAGTGGAAGGCGCTCCAGGACTTCCTGAAGGACCCGAAGAACGTGGCGGGCACGCAGAAGGTGCTGGAGACGGCCGCCGCCAAGGCGTACAAGGACTGACGCGGTGACGTCCGGACACGCCGGGGGCACCGCCGAGGTGGCGCCCCCGGTCACGACCACGCGCAAGAGTGTGACGGGCACCCGCAAGACCGTGGCGGTGCTGTTCCTGCTGCCCGCCCTGGTGCTGCTCGGCGCGCTCGTCCTCTACCCCATCGGGTACTCGCTGTTCCGCAGCTTCTTCGACGAGTCGGGCGGCTTCACCGGCTTCGGCAACTACGAGACGATGTTCACCGATGACGGCATCCGCACCGCCATCAAGAACAACGCGATCTGGCTGGTCGTGGCGCCCACGGTGGCGACGGCGCTCGGCCTGATCTTTGCCGTTCTGACCGAACGGGTGCGCTGGGGAACGGCGTTCAAGCTCGTCATCTTCATGCCGATGGCGATCTCGATGCTGGCCGCGGGCATCATCTTCCGGCTCGTGTACGAGTCCGATCCCGACCGGGGCGTGGCCAACGCGGTCGCGGTGAGCGTGCACGACACGTTCGCGGAGTCCTCGGCGTTCCCGCAGGCGCATCCGGCCATGAACTCGCCGCTGAAGGCGGCGGGCGGCGGGGCGTTCGTCACCAAGGAGCCGGTGCGGGCGGGCACGCCGGTGGCGCTGCCGCTGACCGGTGTGCCGCCGGGCGAGATGCCGGGCGACGCGAAGTCCGCGGTGCCCGCGGCGGCCGACCCGGCCAAGGTGACCGGCACGACCTGGCAGGACTTCACGCGCGGCAAGGGCCGGGGGCGGCCGAACGCCCCGGACGCCGCCGAGTTCGGCTACGCGGGCATCAAGATCGAGGCGGTGAAGAACGGTGACGTGGTGGCGTCGACGACGGCGTCGGCGGACGGCACGTTCACGCTGCCGAAGGAGGCCGACGGGGCGCTGCTGCGCTTCCCCGACTCCAACTTCCGGGAGGCCTACAACGGTGTGGAGTGGCTCGGGCCGAACCTGATCACGCCCGCGATCATCGGCTCCTACCTGTGGATGTGGGCGGGGTTCGCGATGGTCCTGATCGCGGCGGGGCTCGCGAGCGTGCCGCGTGAACTCCTGGAGGCGGCCCGCGTGGACGGCGCCAACGAGTGGCAGGTGTTCCGCCGGGTGACGGTGCCGCTGCTGGCCCCGGTCCTCGCGGTGGTGCTGGTCACGCTCATGATCAACGTACTGAAGATCTTCGATCTGGTGTACGTGATCCCGCCGGGCTCGTCGAAGGACGAGGCGAACGTGCTGGCGGTCCAGCTGTACAACTCGGCGTTCGGCGACCAGGACGCGGGCGTGGCGAGCGCGATCGCGGTGCTGCTCTTCCTGCTCGTCATCCCCGTGATGCTGTTCAACATTCGCAGGATGAGGCGGGAGGCTCGGCGATGACGGCCCACACCGAGATCGTCAAGGCCAAGCAGTCCCTGGGCGGGCGGATCGCGGGGGCCCTGGGCGGCACCGCGCTGCGCGTCTTCCTCGTCCTGGTCGGCCTGTTCTGGCTGGTGCCGACCATCGGGCTGCTGATCGGCTCGCTGCGCACGCCCGCCGACATGAGCGAGAGCGGCTGGTGGAAGGTCTTCGGCGCACCCTCGCAGATGACGTTCGACAACTACTCCACCCTGCTCAAGGACGACACGATCACCGACTCGATCCTGTCCAGCGTCATGATCACCGTCCCGGCGACGCTGCTGGTCGTGGTGATCGGCGCGCTCGCCGGATACGCCTTCGCGTGGATGGACTTCCCGGGCCGCGACTGGTGGTTCATCGGCGTGGTGGGGCTGCTCGTGGTCCCCGTGCAGGTCGCGCTGTTGCCGGTGTCGAAGCTGTTCGGCGAGATCGGGATCTTCGAGACGACCATCGGCGTGGTCGTCTTCCACGTGGCCTTCGGGCTGCCGTTCGCGATCTTCCTGTTGCGGAACTTCTTCGCGGAGATCCCGCGCGAACTCCTGGAGGCGGCGCGGCTGGACGGCGCGGGTGAACTCCGGCTCTTCCTGCGGGTGGTGATGCCGCTGGGGGCGCCCGCCATCGCCTCGCTCGGCATCTTCCAGTTCCTCTGGGTCTGGAACGACATGCTGATCGCGCTGATCTTCGCGGACTCGGAGAACCCGCCGATCACGGTGGCGCTCCAGCAGCAGGTGCGGTTCTTCGGCGACAACGTGCAGATCCTGGCGCCCGGCGCGTTCATCTCGATGGTGATCCCGCTGGCCGTCTTCTTCGCGTTCCAGCGGCAGTTCGTCTCCGGCGTGATGGCGGGCGCGGTGAAGTAACGGCGGCGCGCGACGCGGTGGCGCGGAGTGAAGTGGCCGTCCACGGCGGCTGATCGAGGGGGCGGCGCCTGCCGGGCCGCCCCTTCCCCCGTCTGCCGCACCGGCCGTAACCGACGCGCCCCGTCCGGCGTTCTCGGGCCGTCCGCCCGCGCCGACCCATGGATGTGCCGTGCCCCGGTTCAGTGTCATCGTCCCCGTGTACCAGGCGCAGGCCTGGCTGCACGCGTGTCTGGAGTCCGTGCTGGAGCAGTCCTTCGCCGACCTCGAACTGATCGTGGTCGACGACTGCTCGCCGGACGGGTGCGACGCGATCGTCGAGGAGTTCGCCGGGCGGGACGCGCGCGTGAGGGCCGTCCGCCTCCCCCAGCACTCGGGTCCCGGCCCGGCCCGCACCGCGGGCATGGCCCGCGCCACCGGCGACTACCTGGTCTTCCTCGACGGCGACGACACCCTGACCGCCGGCGCCCTGCACGCGCTCTCCGACCGCGCCAAGGAGACCGGCGAGCCGGACGTCGTGCTCTACGGCCACGTGAGCTCGAACTGGTCGGGCGAGACCGTCCGCGACCCGCACGCGCCGCACCTCACCGAGGAGGGCGCCGCGCCCTTCCGCCTCGCCGACCGGCCGGGGCTGCTGCGGCTGCGGCCCGCCGTCTGGAACAAGGCCTGCCGCCGCGACTTCGTGGCACGCGCCGGCCTCGCCCTCCCCTCCGGCCTGTACGAGGACGTCGCCTGGACATACCCGCTCCTGCTGGCGGCGGACTCCCTCGCCACCCTCGACCGGGTCTGCGTGCGCCACCGGCTGCGCCGGCACGGTGCCGCCCGGGACGCCACGACCCGCCGCCACTTCGACCTCTTCGAGCAGTACGACCGGGTCTTCGCCTTCCTCGACGCGCACCCGGAGCTGTCCGCCGCCTGGCGCCCGCCGCTGTTCCGGCAGCTGGTCGGCCACGTCGCGGAGGTCTTCGCGCGGCCGGGCAGGCTGCCGCGCGAGGCGCGCGCCGCGTTCCTGCGCACCGCCCGCGCCCGCTGCCGACGCCACCGCGCCCCGGGCGTCCGTCCACCGGCCGGCGCCCGGCTGCGGCACGCCCTGGTGCGGCTCGGCGCGCACCGCACGTACCGCTGCCTGCTGGCGGAGACGCGGCTGCGCGGGCGCGCCGGACGGGCCGCCCGCCGCGTGCGCCGACTGCTGCGGGGCGCCCTGCTCCAGCTGCACTACCGCGTGCAGCTGCGGCTGCCGGTGCGCGAGAACGACGCGGTGTTCTGCGCGTACCGGGGGCGCGGGCACGGCTGCCATCCGGGGGCGCTGGAGACCGCGATGCGCGAGCTCGTGCCGGGGATCAGGACCGCGTGGACCGCCCACCCCCGCTACCACCACACGATTCCGGCCGGGACGCGCAGGCTGCGGCCCGGCACAGCCGCGCACTGGACCGCCCTGGCCCGCTCCAAGTACCTGGTGACCAACGTCGACTTCGACCGCGGGCTGGTCAAGCGCCGCGGCCAGGTCCTCGTGCAGACCCAGCACGGCACCCCCCTCAAGCACATGGGCCTGGACCTGCGGGAGCGTCCGGCGGCGGCCCGCGACACGGACTTCGACCTCCTGCTGAGGAACGCCGACCAGTGGGACTACGTGGTGTCGGCCAACCGCCACTCCACCCTGGTGTGGGAACGGGTGTTCCCCGCCGGGTACACGACCCTGGAGTACGGCTCCCCGCGCAACGACCGCTTCCAGCGCGCGACGCCGGGCGAGGTCACCCGGTTGCGGGCGAGCCTCGGCATCCCGCACGGCGCGGTCGCCGTGCTGTACGCGCCGACCCACCGCGACCATCTGCGCGGCCGGCGGGACGCCCTCGACCTGGAGCGGATGCTGCACGCGCTGGGCCCGCGCTTCGTGATCCTGACCCGCGCGCACCACCGCTACGACGCGCCGATGACCACCGGCGACCCGACGGGCCGTCTCATCGACGTGTCGGACCACCCGAGCGTCGAGTCGCTCTGCCTCGCCTCCGACGCGCTGGTCACCGACTATTCGTCCCTGATGTTCGACTACGCGGGCCTCGACCGGCCCATCGTGCTGCACGTCGAGGACTGGGAGGCCTACGAGGCGGCCCGCGGCACCTATTTCGACGTCCGGGAGTTCCCGCCGGGCGCGGTCGCGCGCAGCGAGGAGGAGCTGGCCGACATCTTCGTCACCGGGCACTGGGCGGGCTCCCGCTCGGCGCAGCTGCGGCGGGCGTTCCGCGAGCGGTTCTGCCCGTACGACGACGGGGGCGCGGCGGAGCGTGTCGTACGCCATGTGGTGCTCGGCGAGACGGGCGGGCAGCCTGCCGTGGTGCCGCAGACCGAGCGGTGTCCGGCGCCCGCGGCCGGGCCCCGGCCCGACCGGGTGCCGTACCAGGGCCTCCAGCGATCCCCGCAGCGGTGAGCCGCCCCGAACGGCGGGGCTGACCCGTGCTGCGAACAGGCTCCGCGGGCGGGTCCGGCAAGAATGGCGTAGCTGCGCGAGAGCTCCCGGGCGCGACCGGTCAAAGTGGACAGATGCACCAGATGTGGTTCACTCCGCCCCGCCGCCCCGGACCACCGCCGCCGCCTCTCGTCCGGCGGCTGCGCGCCACCGCGCGGAGCTCGCGCTTCCGGCTGGAGAGGGCCGTGGCCGGGCGGGTGCGCGGGGAGGTCGCCGGGCGGGTGCTCGGGGAGGTCGCCGGGCGGGTGCGCGGCGCCGGGGCCGGGGCGGGGGCCGGGCGGGGCAATCCTCCGCTCCTGACCCCTGTGCACCTCTCCCTGCGCGACAGCCGCACGCTCAACCTCGCCCTCGCCGCCGGGGCCGTCCTCGACGGGCCCGGCCGGGCCCGGCTGCTGCTCACCCGCGGCCGCCGCAGGATCGCCGTCCCCCTCGTCCACGAGCCGCACACCGGCGGCACGCCGCTGCTCACCGCCACGGCCACCCTGCGGGACCTGCGGGACGGCGTGTGGCGGCTCACCGTCGAGGCGCGGGGCGCGGACGGGCGGGTACGGCGGGCCGGGCTCACCACCGCCGAGACCGGCGCGCCGCCCGCGACGCCCACCGCGCCGCACGCGCCCGACCCGCTGACCGGCACCCTGGTGCGGGTCGTGCGCAGCCGCACCGGGCGGGCCGTGCTGCAGGCGACCCGGTCGCTGCCGCGTGCGGAGCTCGTGCGGTTCGTGCCGGCCGCCGACGGCATCACGGTGCACGGACGGCTCGTCGCGGGCGCCGCGGGCGCCGGGACGGGGCGGGCGCACGCCGTGCGGCGGCGCGACGGTGTCGTCGTGACGGCCGAAGTGGCGTGGCAGGGCGAGGCGTTCACGCTGCGGGTGCCGCTCGGGGCGATGGCCGGGGCGGGGCCCGGGCAGTGGGTGTGGGACTTCCGGGTGGGGTCGCATCCGCTGGGCCGGTGGCTGTCGGACGTGCGCGACCCGTCCGCCGCCTACCCGACCCCCTTCCGCGTCTTCGCGCTGCCCGGTGGCGCACTGGTGCGGGCCCACGCCCACTTCACCGCGTCCGGCGCCTTCGCGGTCACGTGCTGGGACATCACCGCCGTCACGGAGGAGAGCTCATGAAGATCACGTATCTGCTCGGCTGGGGCGACGAGATGGGCGGCACCGAGCTCGCCACGTACACCCAGGCCCGGCACCTCGCCGAGCGTCCGGGCGTCGAGGTCGAGATCGTCTCGGTCTTCCGGACCCGCGCCGATCCGTTCTTCGCCGAGGCCCGCGACCTGCCCGTACGGCACCTGGTGGACCGCACCGTCACGCCGGAACGGCCCCTGCGCGAGACCGAGTTGGACGACGCCGCGTGCCGCACCCTCGCCGCGCTGCCCAGCGAGCTGATCAAGCCGGCCTGGGAGGACGCCTTCGACCGGCTCTCCGACATCGAGATGACCGCCGCGCTCGGCACCCTCGACACCGACGTGCTCGTCACCACCACCCCGGCGCTGCTCGCCGCCGCCGTGGCGCTGGTGCCCGCCCGGGTCGTCACCGTCCACCAGGAGCACCGGCCCACCCAGCGGCGCGGCCCGTCCGGCGAGCCGCTGCTGCTGCACGCGCCGCGCCTGGACGCCCTCGTCACCCTGACCGGCCGGACCCGCGACTGGATCGCCGAGTCGCTGGGCGCCACCGCCCCCGAGCTCGCCGTCATCCCCAACGCCGTGCCCGACGGCTTCCGGCCGCGCGCGGACGGTGAGGGCAAGGTCATCGTGATGGCGGCCCGGCTGACCGGCGAGAAGCGCGTGGACCACGCCGTACGGGCGTTCGCCGAGGTCGCCGACGCGCACCCGGAGTGGACGCTGCGGATCTTCGGCAGCGGCCACCGCGAACGCCATCTGCGCCGTCTGGTCGACGGGTTCGGCCTGCACGACCGGGTCGAACTCCTCGGCCCCTGCCAGGACATGGCCGCCGAGTGGGCCAAGGCCGGACTGAGCCTGATGACCGCGGGGCACAACGAGGCGTTCCCGCTGGTGCTGCTCGAAGCGCTGGCCGCCGGGGTGCCCGTCGTCGCGTACGACGTGCTGACCGGGCCCGCCGAGATCGTCCGGCACCGCGTCGACGGGCTGCTCGTGCCGCCCGGTGAGGTGAAGGAACTCGCCCTCGCCATGGACGAGTTGATGAGCGACGACGCGCTGCGCCGCGGTTTCGCGCGGGCGGCCCGCGAGGGCGTGTACGCCCGCTTCTCCTCGGCAGGTGTCACCGCGCGCTGGGAGGAGCTGTACACCCGGCTCGTGGCGGGGCGGGACCGGCCGGAGCGGCTCCGGGACCGGGCCGACCGGGTGGCGCTCGGTGTCGCGTCCGGCGGCAGCGGCTTCAGGCCCACCGCCCCGCACACCTTCGACGCGGCGGCCGGCGCGGACGAGCACGCCCGCGAGGAGGAGATCCTCGCCGCCGACACCACCGGCCGGCTGATCCGCTCGGTGGGCCGGCTCGCCGAGCGGCGCGACGACGTCCTGGCGCCGCGGATGGCGGACCGGAACCTGGAGATCACCGCCGACGCCTTGGACGCGCAGGACGTCCCCTACGTCCTGGTGCGCACCCAGGGCGGCACCGCCCACACCCTCGCGGTGGCCGAGGACGACCGCAGCCGCGCGCTGAAGGCGCTGGCCGGGGCGCTCAGGGGGCAGCCCGTCTACGCCGAGCTGGTCAACCCGCGCGACGCGCCGCCGGGCACGGTGCTCGCCGAACGCCTCGACACCATCGGGGAGCTGGCGGGCGTCAAGGTCTTCAAGCCGGTCACCACGACCACGCTGTCCCTGCGGCACGGCGCGGGTCTCGCCTGCACGGTGGCGTTCTGGACGCGGACGGCCGAGGGCACCCTGCACGCCCCGTTCGGCTCGACGCTCGCCGGTGTGGAACTGCCCTCGCTCACCCCGTCGGCGACCCTGCGGGTGGCCGGGCGCGACGTCCCGACCCTCGACGTGTTCACCCAGCTCCTCGTCAAGGACGTCGACTTCCCCATCGACGCCGTCTACACCTGGGTCGACGACTCCGACCCCGAGTGGCGCGCCCGGCGCGACGCGACGCGCGGCGGCGGCGACACCTCCGCCGACGACGGGGCGGTGCGCTTCCGCAACCGCGACGAACTCCGCTTCAGCCTGCGCTCGCTGGCGATGTACGCGCCGTGGATCCGGCACGTGTACCTCGTCACGGCCGGCCAGGTCCCGGCCTGGCTCGACCGGGACCACCCGGGCGTGACGGTCGTCGACCACCGCGACCTCTTCGCCGACCCGGACGCGTGCCTGCCGACGTTCAACTCGCACTCCATCGAGTCCCAACTGCACCGCATCGAGGGCCTGTCGGAGCACTTCCTCTACTTCAACGACGACATGTTCCTCGGCCGCCCCACCACCCCGGACACCTTCTTCCTCGGCAACGGGCTCGCCCGCTTCTTCTGGTCCTCGGCGTCCGTGCCCGCGCTGCCGGTGACGGAGGACGACGAGGGGTATCTCGCGGCGGCGAAGAACAACCGCGAGCTGCTGCGCGGCGCGTTCGGCAGGACGACGACGCACAGCTTCTTCCACGTCCCGTACGCCCTGCGGCGCAGCATCCTGGCGGAGATCACCGAGCGCTTCCCCGACGAGCTGGCCGCCACGGCCCGCAGCCGGTTCCGCTCGCGCACCGACATCGCGCTCGTCTCGTCGCTGTACCAGCACTACGCGTACCTGACCGGGCGTGCCGTGCCCGGCGGCATCTCGTACGACTTCGTGGACATCGGCGACCGCGCCGACCACGCGCGGCTCGGGCGGCTGCTGCAGAACCGCGACCGGACGGCGTTCTGCATCGGGGAGTCCCCGGACGGCGGGGTCACGGACGAGGAGATGGCGCTGGCCATCCGGTCGTTCCTGACGGCGTACTTCCCGGTGCGCTCGCCCTACGAGCTGCGCGGGACGGCCCCGGCGGGCTGACCGCCGGGCAGGAAGAGCCGCCGGACCACGCGTTCGGCGGCCTTCCCGTCGTCGAAGGGGCAGAAGCGGTCCCGGAACGCCGCCCGCAGCGCCGTCGTCTCGGCCGTGTCCCAGCCGCCGAGCCGGAACAGCCCGGCCAGCTCGTCCTCGGTGGTGGCCACCGCGCCCGGGGTCTCGCCGGGGCGGCCGGAGAGCAGGTCGAAGTAGGTACCGCGGGCCAGCCGGTAGGCCTGCCAGTCCGGGGCGTACGTGACGATCGGGCGGTCCAGGCAGGCGTAGTCGAACATCAGCGACGAGTAGTCCGTGACGAGCGCGTCGGCGGCCAGGCAGAGCTCCTCCACGCGCGGGTGCCCGGTGACGTCGACGAGCTGCGGGTGGCTCTCCAGGCCCGCGTCGGCGCCGTAGAAGTAGTGGGCGCGCACCAGCACGACGAAGCCGGGGCCGAGCCGTTCGGCGAAGCGCCCGAGGTCGAGGCGGGGCAGGAAGCCCTTCTGGTAGTCGCGGTGGGTGGGCGCGTACAGGAGCACGGTCCGCCCGTCGTCGACACCCAACTGTCCCCGTACGCGCGCCACTTCGTCCGCGTCCGCCGAGAAGTACACGTCGTTGCGCGGATATCCGGCTTCCAGGGCGCGGTAGGCCCCGGACGGGTAGACGCGCTCCCAGACCTCCGTGGAGTGCGGGTTGGAGGAGAGGCTGAGGTCCCACTGGTCGGTGTGGTCGAGGACCTTCTGGAAGCTGATGCCGTGCGTGCCGGCCGGGTAGCGGCGCTGGTCCAGGCCCATCGTCTTCAGCGGCGTGCCGTGGTGGGTCTGGAGGTAGACCTGGCCGGGGCGCTTGGTGAAGCCGCCGGGGAAGCTGGAGTTGTTGACCAGGTAGGTGGCCCTCGCCATGGTCTGCCAGTAGCGCCGGGAGCCCTCGATGACGTACTCGACGCCGGGCGGCACCCGGTGCCTGTTGCGGCTGGAGACCACCCACACGCCCCGGATGTGCGGGGCGAGTTCGCGGGCCTTGGCGTGGATGGCGGCCGGGTTGCAGGAGACGCCGCGGTTCCAGTAGGCGCCGTAGACCGCGAGGTGGGGGTCGAGGGAGCGGCGCAGGTCGCCGCGGTAGGCGGCGCGCATGGCGCGGGCCCGCAGCTTCTTCTTCTGCCGCCTGAGCTGCCGGGCGACGCGCAGCCGCCGTGTCTCGGCCTTCCGCAGCCGCTCGTACGCGGTGTACGAGCCGGCCGCGAGCGCCTTCTCCTCGGCGGTGCGGGGCGCGGTGCCCGGCGGGGCGTACGCGCGGTACAGGCCGGCCGCCGCGCGGAAGAAGTCGCGCCGGTCGCGCTCCTCGACGCGGCCGGGGTCGGCGAGGACGGCGAGGAGGTGGGCGGCCGCGGGCGGCAGCAGCCGGGCGCGCTCGGCGGGCCCGGCCGCGGCGAGCAGTTGCTCGTACCGCTCGACGACGGCGAGGTGGGCGCGCCCCGGTGTGGTGGCGAAGCTGCCGGCGCGGCGCTCGCGCCAGCGCACGCACGGCCGGTCCAGGACGGCGAGCCGCTCGCCCGCGCGCAGCGTCGCGGTCTGCACCGGCACCACGTCCTCGTACGCCCCGTCGCTGAAGGCGAGCCGCTGATCGTGCCAGAAGCCGCGCCGGAAGAAGCGGTTCCAGGCGGCCGGGGTGACGGCCAGCGGGTCGCCGGTGAGGTCGTCGCCGCCGGGGCGCACCTGCTCCCACCAGTCGACGCGGTCGTGCGCGCAGAGCAGCACGTCCGGCTCGCCCGCGGCCGTGAGCGCGGCGTCGGCGGCGGCCAGCGCGCCCGGCAGCAGCAGGTCGTCGCCGTCGAGGAAGAGGAGGTGGTCGCCGGTGGCGCGGTCGGCGCCGATGTTGCGGGCGGGGCCGGGGCCCGCGCGGTCGGGGACGCGGACCACCTGGGTGCGCGGGTCGCGCTCCGCGTACTCCGCGGCGATGGCGGCGCAGCCGTCCGGCGAGGCGTCGTCGACGACGACGAGCTCCAGGTCGCCACAGGTCTGGGTGAGCACCGAGTCCAGGCATTCGCGCAGATATCCCTGGACGCGACGGGCGGGGACGACAACCGAGAAGCGCGTCATGGGGACCGACGGTAGCCAGCCGGACACCGCGCGGCCGTCAGGACACCGCCTGTCGAAGACCGTTCGTCACTCGTTGGGGTGGAGGAGGACGAACGGGACGGCCGTGCGGGGCCCCGGACGGGCAGAGGGGATAAATATGCCCTTATCCCCACGAAAGGCCGGTCGCCGTGCAGCCCCGTCTCAGCGTCGTCGTACCCATCTACAACGTCGAGGAGTTCCTGGAGGAGTGCCTGGAGTCGATCGCAGGGCAGACCCTTGAGGGTCCCGGCGGGCCGGACGGTCCGGGCGGGCCAGGACCCCACGGCGGCCCGCGCGGGCGCGGCGGCCTGGAGTGCATCCTCGTCGACGACGGTTCGACGGACGGCAGCCCCAGCATCGCCCGCGAGTTCGCCGCCAGGGACCCCCGCTTCGTCTACGTCCGGCAGCGCAACGCCGGGCTGAGCGCCGCCCGCAACACCGGGGTGCGCAAGGCCTCCCCCACCGCCGAGTTCCTGACCTTCGTCGACAGCGACGACGTCGTGCCGCACGACGCCTACGCGCGGATGATCGCCAGCCTGGACGAGACCGGCTCCGACTTCGCGAGCGGCAACGTCTGGCGGCTCACCGAGCGCGGCCGCTCCCAGGCCTGGCAGTACAAGTGGCTGACCGAGTCGCGCACCCGCACCCACATCTCCCGCGACCTGGACCTGCTCTCCGACCGGGTCGCCTGGAACAAGGTGTTCCGGCGCTCCTTCTGGGACCGGCACCGCTTCGCCTTCCCCGAGGGCAAACTCTACGAGGACACGCCCGTGATGATCCCGGCGCACTTCCTCGCCGGGTCCGTGGACGTGCTCGACGACCACGTCTACTACTGGCGGGTGCGCGAGGGTTCGATCACCCGGCGGCGCACCGACGTCAAGGGCGTGCGCGACCGGATCGCGGCCTGCGCGCACGTCAGCGCCTTCCTCGCCCAGCACGCGCCGGAGATGAAGAAGACGTACGACGCGTCCTGTCTGCGCGACGACTTCGTGTACTTCCTGGAGGGGCTGCCGATGGGCGGCCCGGAGTACCGCGCGGCGTTCATGGCGGACACCGCCGCGTTCCTGCGCCGCGCCGACCCGGCCGTCCTCACCCGGCTCCCCGTCGACCTGCGCATCAAGTGGCAGCTCGTACGCGAGTCGCGCACCGCCGAACTCATCGAGCTGCTCTCCTTCGAGCGGGCCAACGGCACCGCCTTCCACGTCCGCGGCACGGTGCGGCGCAGCGCCGCCTACCCCGGGGTCGGCCAGCTCCCCGAGAAGCTCGCGCGGGTGGGCCGGGGCGAACTGCCCGTCGTGGCGCGGGTGGACGAGGCCCGGTGGGGCGACGACGGCAAGCTGCGGATCAGCGGTTACGCCTACGTGCGCAATCTGGCGGCGACCCGGCCCGGCCACTCGATCAAGGCGGGCCTGCTCAGGGCGGCGCACAGCAGACGCCAGATCCGCCGGGTGCCGACCAGGACCGTCGCGGCGCCGCTGGCCACCGAGCGGTCGCGGCAGCAGCTGCACTGCTACGACCTGTCCGGCTTCGAGATGACCGTCGACCCCGAGCAGCTGAAGACCGGCGGCCGCTGGCGGCCCGGCAACTGGCTGTTCGGCGTGGTCGTCGCGGGCCACGGCACCGTGCGGCGCTCGGCGGTGCGGGCCTCGGAGGGGGCGTCCGCGCAGTCGGTGGTGCGGGAGCTGGGCGACGGGCTGCGGCTCGTCCTCGGCTTCAGCAAGGGCCGGCTGGTGCTGCGCGTCCAGGAGTACGCCGCCCGGGTGGACGCCCACCGACTCGACGGGGACGACGTGGTGCTGACCGGCTCCCTGCCGGGCCGCGCCCGCCCCACCGCCCTGCGCCTCACCCACGCGCCCACGGCGACGGACCTCGACCACCCGGTGCGGATCGACGGCGACCGCTTCGAGGTGCGGGTCCCCCTCGCCGGCCTGGAGCGCGTGCCGCCCACCCCGCACCGCGCGCCCAAGGAGGTCGAGCCCCCGCACGGCGACCGCTGGCAGGCCAACCTCGTCCTGCCCGACGGCACCCTGAAGTCCCTCGCCGCCACCCTCGACCTGCCGCCGGGCCGGTACGCCTCCCGTGCGGGCCGGGAGCTGTGCGCCACCGCCAACGACCGGGGCGGCCTGGTCGTCGAGCTGACCCGGCAGCCGATCGCCGACCGGGTCACGTGGGACGCCGACGGCACGCTGACCGTGGCGGGCACGCTGACGGCGGCCAGTTGGGGCGCGGCCGAGCTGGTGCTGCGGCACAGCGGCCGCGACGAGGAGCTGACGGTGCCGGTCACCCGGGACGGCGACCGGTTCCGCGCGGTCGTCGCGCCGGGCGGCGGGGTGCTGCGGGAGGGGCGCTGGTACGTCTTCCTGCGGGAGGCCGACGGGGGCGCCGGGGCCGCGCGGGCCGAGGGCGGTGCGGGGGCCGCGCGCGCCGAGGACGGGATGCCCGTACGGCTGCTCGCCGCCGCGTCCGTCACGCTGCCGCTCCACCGGACCGTGCAGGGGCGGGAGTTCACCGTCGACCGGCGCTTCGGCGACCGGCTGCTGCTCACCGCCGGCTCCGTCCTCCCGCGCTCCGAGCGCGGCGCGTACCGGCGCCACCGGCTGCGTACCGTGCACTACCCGAGCCGCCGCGCGCTGCCGCTGACCGACGCCGTCCTGTACTTCGACGGGGACTCGCCGCGCGCCGTCCACGAGGAGCTGGTGCGGCGCGGCGCCGACGTCGAGCACCTGTGGGTCACCCACGACCAGCAGACCCACGTGCCGCCCGGCGCGAAGGGCGTCGAGGAGCACAGCGCCGACTGGTACGAGGCGCTGGCCCGCTGCCGTCGCATCGTCACCGCGGGCCACCTGCCGGACTTCTTCGAGCGCCGCGCGGGCCAGACCGTCGTCCAGACCTGGAACGGCGCCCCGCTCAAGCGCATCGGCACCGACCTGACCGACACCCTCTACGCCGACCACGGCCACCTCGACGCGCTGCCCCGGCTCTCCCGCCAGTGGGACGTGCTCGTCTCCCCGAACCGCTTCTCCACCCCCCACCTGGGGCGCGCCCTCGCCTACGACGGGGAGGTCCTGGAGGCCGGCTCGCCCCGCAACGACGTGCTGTTCGCCGAGGACCGCCGCAAGGTCGCCGACCGGGTCCGCCGCGAACTCGACATCGCGCCGGACAAGCGGATCGTGCTGTACGCGCCGACGTACCGGGACCATCTCGCGTACTCCCCGGGCAGGTTCCGCTACGAACCCGCGCTCGACTTCCGCGCCGCCGAGGCCGCGCTCGGCGACGACCACGTGCTGCTGGTGCGCAAGCATCCGCTGACGGCGGGCCGCCTCCCGGGGGCCCGTGCCCCCTTCGTCCGGGACGTCTCCGCCCACCCGCGCGCGGCCGAACTCCTGCTGCTGGCCGACGTGCTGGTGACGGACTACTCCTCGCTGATGTTCGACTTCGCGCACACCGGGCGCCCGATGCTCTTCCACGCCTACGACCTGGAGCACTACCGCGACACGGTGCGCGGCTTCTACCTCGACTTCGAGACGCACGCCCCCGGCCCGCTGCTCGCCTCCACCGGCGAGGTCGTCGAGGCGCTCAGCGACCTGGACGCGATCGCGGCCCGGCACGCGGAGGCGTACGCGGCGTTCCGCGAGTCCTACTGCGATCTGGACGACGGCGGGGCGGCGGCCCGGGTCGCGGAGAGGCTGATGCGGTGAGCGGCGCGCTGCTGACCCGCCGGGTGTGCCACGGCGCGACGGCGATGGGCGGCCGCCCGCGCCGGCGGCCCTCCCCGTACCTCCTCTTCGGCACGCTGTTCTGGCTGGTCATGTCGCTGGCGTTCTGGCGGGTCCCGATCTGCTGCGACTTCGGCCAGCACGCGGCCGTCGTCGAACGGCTGAAGGACGACCTCCTGCACCCCGCGCACCCGATGGCGGACCTGCCGGGACAGGGCAGCGCGTACTACTCGCCCTACGCCGTGGCGCAGGGCCTGTTCGCGAAGGTCACCGGGCTGCCCGGCTGGCAGGTCGTGAAGATCTCCGGGCCGCTGAACCTGATCGTCCTGCTCACCGGCATCGGCCGGTTCGTGCGCGTCCTGACGCCGCTTCGGTGGGCGCCGGTGCTCGCGCTGGGCGCGATGGTGCTGCTGTGGGGCACGCGGATGGCCTGGTGGAGCGGCTATCTGGGCCTGATGTCGATGACCGGCAACCTCGGCTACCCGTCGACGTTCGCGATCGGCCTGGCCTTCTGGGCGTGGGCGTGGGCCGGGGCGCTGGTGCGCGGGGCCGAGCACGGGGCGGGGCGCGGGCCGTGGGCCCATGTGGGGCTCGGCGCGCTGTGCGGGCTGATCCTGCTCATCCACCCGATCTCGTCGGTGGCGGCGGTGATCGGCGTCGTCGCCTTCGCGGCGTCCGGGCGCCGGCCCTCCTGGCGCCGGGCGTGGCCGTGGGCGGCGACGGCCCTCACGGCGGCGGTGGTCGCGGCGATCTGGCCGTACTACAGCGTGTTCTCCCTGGTCGGGGACGCCTCCGTGGACTGGATCCACCGCCAGCTCTACACCGAGATGCCACAGCGGTTCTGGCTGGCCCTGCTGGGGCTGCCCGCCCTGTGGCTGCGCTTCCGCAGGGACCGCAGGGACCCGCTGGTCCTCATGTTCGCCCTGGAGTGCGCCGTCGTCGCGTACGGCTGGGTCAGCGGGCACTACACCTACGGGCGGATCCTCGGGCTGACCCTGGTGCCCCTGCAGTTCTCCCTCGCCATCGAGCTCGCGGCGCCGCGCCCCTGGGGGTGGCGGCGCGGGGCGCTCGCCGGGGCCGCCGCGCTCGGCGTCTGTGTCGGGTTCTTCCAGATCCAGGCGGGCGCCGTCGTGCCGCGCGCCCTGGACCCGGTCGGCTTCGACCAGCCGCCGCGCTGGCCGGGGTACGGATGGGCGGTCGGCCATCTGCACCGGGGCGATGTCGTCCTGACCGACTCCTACCGGCCCACCCGCTCCGTGCCCGGCTACGGCGCCAACCTCGTCGCGCCCGCCTGGCCGGACGCCTCCCTCGCCGAGAGCGTGCGCAACCGCCGCCTCGAAGCCGTGCGCGCCTACCTCTCCCCCGACTCCACCCGCGCCGAACGCGCCGCGATCGTGCGCCGCTACGGCGTGCGGTGGCTGCTGCTCGCCCCGGACCAGAAGGTCCCGCCGGAGGCCGTCGTCGTGGACTGGAGCCGGCGAACCGGGGAAGTACTGGCCAGGGTGCCGAGCCGGAAATGACACCGGGCGGGCGGCTTGCCCCGCCCGCGAAAGCCCTCTTAATCGGATAATTACCAGAAGCCCCTAACATTTCCCCCGTGGAACGCACCCTGCCTCAACCGTCGCCCGCCCCCTATCAGGCGTCCCGCGCCGCCCAGGTCTCCGTCGTCGTGATCGGCTACAACGACGCTGCCCACGTCGCCGACGCCGTGCGCTCCGCGCTCGCCCAGGGCCCCGTGGTCCGCGAGGTCGTCGCCGTCGACGACTGCTCGACGGACGGCAGCCCCGGCGTCCTCGCCGCGCTCACCCGCGCCGACCCGCGCGTGCGGGTGATCCGGCGCGAGTCCAACAGCGGCGGCTGCGGCACCCCCCGCAACGACGGGATCGACGCCGCCGAAGCCCCGTACCTGATGTTCCTCGACAGCGACGACGTGCTGCCGCCCGGCGCCGCCGACGCGCTGCTCGCCGCCGCCCACCGGCACGGCGCCGAGGTCGCCTCCGGGCTGTGCGTGCGCCGCGAGCTGCCGGGCGGGCGCGAGGTGCCCTGGCAGCCCGACCTCTACCGCAAGGCGCAGCTCGTCGTCCGCCCCGAGCTGCGCCCCCGCCTGGTCCACGACACGCTCTGCGTCAACAAGCTCTACCGCACGGATTTCCTGCGCGAGCACGCCATCCGCTTCCCCGAAGGCCGCTTCATCTACGAGGACTTCGTCTTCACCGCGCGGATGCTGGCCGCCGCGCCGCGCATCGCGCTCGTCCCCGACACCGTCTACGTCTGGCACGTGCGGCGCGCCGCCGCCCAGCTGTCGATCTCCCTGGACCGCTCCGGGGTCGCCAACTGGCAGGCCCGCATAGAGGCCCACCGCCAGTCCGTGGAGATCCTCCGGGACGCGCGCGGCACCGGCGGCAAGCGGCTCGCGCGGGCGGCCCGCACCAAGTTCCTCGACCACAGCCTGCGCATGTACACCCGCGAACTCACCGCGCGCGGCGCGGCCTACCAGCGCGAGTGGTGGGCGCTCACCCGCGCGTACCTGGCGACGTTCGACGCCGCCGACCTGGACGCGGCGCCCGCGCCGGGCCGCGTCATCGCGCGCGTCGTCCTCGCCTCCGAGGAGCCGCGCGACCTGACCCGTCTGAAGCAGGTGGCGGCGCGTCCGGCGCGCCTCGCGCCGCCCTATCCGCGGGCGGCCGACGCCACGCCCGTCTGGGCCGACGACCTCCCCCAGGTCACCCTGGAGCACCTGCTCGTACGGCCGGTGCGGCTGCTGCCCATCGCGGTCGACGGCGAGCTGCGCCCGGCCGCGGGCGGGTCGCGGCTCACGCTGCGGCTGCGCGAGCTGTACGGGCGGGTGGCGGACGCGGGGCCCGCCACGGTCGACGTCGAGCTGGTGCACCGGCAGGGCGATCTGCCGGGGCTGCGCAGGACGGCGGCGTTCCGCGCCGAGCGCCCCGGCGAGACCTGGGTCGCCACCGCCCTGCTGGACCTCGGCTCGCTGGACGACGGGGTCTGGGACCTGCGGCTGCGGCTCCACTTCGACGACGGGACGGCCCGTGACACGACCGCGAGCGCCGTCGCGGGGCCCGGGCTGCTGCGCCGCACGGTGGTGCCGAGCCGGCGGCGCGGGGTGCTGCTCGTCCAGCCGTACGCCACCCAGGCGGGGAACCTCTCGGTACGCCTCGCCCCCGGCATACGGGGTGTGGCCGGCGTCGCCCGGCGCCGTCTGACCAGGCTGCTGGGGTCCGTCCGGGGTACGGCAGGCCGCTGACACGGCCCCGACAAGGCCTCTGCGACACTGCACCTCCACGCACCACACTCGCGACAAGACGGGACAAGACGACCATGACCTGGCTGATCACCGGCGGCGCCGGATACATCGGGGCGCACGTCGTCCGCGCCATGACGGAGGCGGGCGAGCGGGCCGTGGTCTACGACGACCTGTCCACCGGCATCGCCGAGCGCGTCCCCGACGGGGTGCCGCTCGTGGTCGGCTCGGTCCTCGACGAGGAGCTCCTCGCCCGCACCTTCGCCGAGCACGCGGTCACCGGCATCGTGCACCTGGCCGGCAAGAAGCAGGTCGGCGAGTCGGTGGAGCGCCCGCTGCACTACTACCGGGAGAACGTGGAGGGCCTGCGCGCCCTCCTGGACGCGGCCGTCGCCTCGGGCGTCGCCCACGTCGTCTTCTCCTCCTCCGCCTCGGTGTACGGCATGCCCGACGTCGACCTCGTCACCGAGGAGACGCCGTGCCTGCCGATGAGCCCGTACGGCGAGACGAAGCTGGCCGGCGAGTGGCTGGTCGCGGCGGCGGGCCGCGCGCACGGTCTGGCGACGGCGTCCCTGCGCTACTTCAACGTGGCGGGCGCGGCGTCGCCCGAGCTCGCCGACACCGGCGTCTTCAACCTCGTCCCGATGGTCTTCGAGAAGCTGACGGACGGCGAGGCGCCGCGCATCTTCGGCGACGACTACCCCACCCCCGACGGCACGTGTGTACGGGACTACATCCACGTCGTCGACCTGGCCGAGGCGCACGTGGCGACGGCCCGCACCCTGGCGTCCGCGGCGCCCGGCACGGCGCTCACGCTCAACATCGGCCGCGGTGAGGGCGTGTCGGTCCGCGAGATGACGGACCTGATCAACGAGGTCACGGGCCACGACACCCCCGCCGAGGTGACGGCCCGCCGCCCCGGCGACCCGGCCCGCGTGGTCGCCTCGGCGGACCGCGTCGCGACGGAGCTCGGCTGGGCCGCGAAGCGGGATGTGCGGGAGATGGTTGTGTCGGCGTGGGAGGGGTGGGTGCGGTTGCATCCCGGGGCGGGGCGGAGTTAGGCACCTTCGGTGGTCCGGCGCCCTCTGTGACCCTGTGTCTTCGGTGGGCCGGGGACGTTGATTCGTACCGGGGCCGCCCGGGTTTTTGCGGAGTGTGGCGGCTCCGGGCCGGGAGTAAAGGGCGCTCCGCTGCGCTACGCGTCGGCTTCGCCGATTCCGCTGCGCTCCACCCTTGACTCCCGTCCCTCCACCGCAGCGAAACGTCCGACCCGGCCGGCCAGGGGATGGCGGCGGGCTCGGCTGGGATGGGTCATCACCTTTCGCTGCCGGGTGCCGACCGGCCCATCGCGAGCCGACGCCACGGTGCGCGCTCGGCCACCCACACGGCCACGCCGCTCGGGTCATCACCTCGCGTCGCCGGGTGCGGTCCGGCCCATCGTGAGCCGACGTCAGGGTCCGGGCTCGGCCAGCCACGCGGCATCGCCGCTCGGGCCATCACCTCTCGTCGCCGGGTGCGGACCGGCCCATCGTCGGCGGACCCCACCTCCGATGGACTGCCCGCAGGGCGGTCTGGCACCTACTTTGGGAAAGTTGCGAATCCAGACGCCGCGCGCCCCTGCCACCACACCGAATGCGCCCCCGTCCGCGACGGCGCTCGGGTAGTGGGCAGGGGGCGCGCGACGGTCTGCTTCGCAACTTTCCCAAAGTAGGTAACCGAGCGGGGATGCCGGGCGGCTGGCCGAGCGCGCACCGTGGCGTCGGCTCACGATGGGCCGGTCCGCACCCGGCGACGAAAGCGGCTGGCCCGAGCGGCGTGGCCGGGCTGCTGGCCGAGCACGCACCGAGGCCCGCGCCCACGATGGGCCGGTCCGCACCCGGCCGCGAAAGCTGATGACCCGACCGGCTAGGTCCGCCGCCTCACCCCTGGCCGTCCGGGTCGAACGTCAACGTGCGCTGGAGGGACGGGAGTCAAGGGTGGAGCGCAGCGCAATCGGCGAAGCCGACGCGTAGCGCAGCGGAGCGCCCTTTACTCCCGGCCCGGAAGCGCCACACTCCGCAAACACCCGGGCGGCCCCGGTAGGAATCGAAGGCGCCGGCCCACCGAAGACACAGAGCCCCCACGACAACCCGGACCGCCCCCAGGAGCCACGCTGCGGTTCGATCGGGTGACCCTCGCGCGTGGGGCGGCCGAATGGGGTGGGCCTCGGCTCATCATGCGGATATGAGTAACGAGCTCCGCCAGAAGAACTCCGGCACCTCCCGTGCCCGCCGCATCCGCATCGCCGGCACCGTGTGCGCCCTCGTCGCCTCGGCCGCCCTCCTCACTGGGTGCGGGGGCAACGACAGCAACACGTCCGCCTCCTCGGCCTCCGGCGCGTCCGTCCCCAAGGAGAAGGCCGACCCGTCGGACAGCCCCTCCGGCAGCGCGTCCCTCACGGAGGACCAGCAGGAGCGGAAGAAACTGCTCGGCGTCACCAAGGTCACCTACGACAAGGCCGCCGACACGGCGCTGGCCAAGGTCTCGGGCGGCAAGCTGACCGAGCTGGACCTGGAGGGCGTGGACGACGACGACCGCGACGGCCGGGACGACGACGCCAGCGCGAGCCCCAGCGCCAGTGCCAGCGGAAGCCCGAGCGCCAGTGCCAGCGCCAGCGCCCGCTCCGGCAACCCTCAGTGGGTCGCCGAAGTCGCCGAGAAGGACGGCACCGTCCACAAGGTCCACATCGACGCGGTCTCCGGCAAGGTGATCAGCTCCGACCCGGACAAGGACCAGGACGCGGACGACAAGCGCGAGCTGGCCGACTGGCTCGCCAAGGCGAAGAAGACGCCGCAGGACGCCGCCAAGACGGCCACGGCCAAGAAGAAGGGCACCGTCACCTCGGTCAGCCTGGACGACAACGACAGCGGCTCCCTCGTCTGGTCCGTCGACGTCGTCACCGACGACTGGAACAAGACCGACTTCGACGTCGACGCGGTCAAGGGCGACATCACCCGCGAGCACGTCGACCGCGACTGACGTGCCGTCACCCGCACGCACGGAGGGTGCCGTCAGCCCGTGACGGCACCCTCTGTCATGCGTGCGGTACGGCGGTCGCCTAGGCCAGCGCCCCGGTGACCGGCTCCACCGCCGCGACCAGCGCCCCGGCCCGTACGAACGCGTCCGCCGCCGCGAGATCCGGCGCGAGGAAGCGGTCCGGGCCCGGGCCCTCGACGCCCGCCTTGCGGACCGCCTCGATGACCGCGCGCGTCGCGGGCGCCGGGGTGAGGCCCTCGCGCAGCTCGACCGCGCGGGTGGCGGCGTACAGCTCGATCGCCACGATGCGGGTCAGGTTGTCGACCGCCGTACGGAGCTTGCGCGCCGCCGACCAGCCCATCGACACGTGGTCCTCCTGCATGGCGGAGGAGGGGATCGAGTCGGCCGACGCCGGGACGGCGAGCCGCTTCATCTCGCTGACCAGCGCCGCCTGCGTGTACTGGGCGATCATCAGGCCCGAGTCGACGCCCGCGTCGTCCGCGAGGAACGGCGGCAGGCCGTGCGAGCGGTTCTTGTCGAGCAGCCGGTCGGTGCGGCGCTCGGCGATCGAGCCGAGATCGGCGGCGGCGATGGCGAGAAAGTCCAGGACGTACGCGACCGGGGCGCCGTGGAAGTTGCCGTTGGACTCGACCCGTCCGTCGGGCAGGACCACGGGGTTGTCGACGGCGGCCGCCAGCTCGCGGTCGGCGACGAGGCGGGCGTGCGCCATCGTGTCCCGCCCGGCGCCCGCGACCTGCGGGGCGCACCGCACCGAGTACGCGTCCTGCACGCGCGGCGCGTCGTCCTGGTGGTGGCCGGTGAGGCCCGAACCCGCGAGGACGGCGAGCATGTTGGCGGCGGAGGCGGCCTGGCCCGGGTGCGGGCGGATGGCGTGCAGCTCGGGGGCGAGCACCTTGTCCGTGCCGAGCAGCGCCTCCAGCGTGAGGGCCGCGGTGACGTCGGCCGACTTGTAGAGGTTCTCCAGGTCGGCGAGGGCCATGATCAGCATGCCGAGCATGCCGTCGGTGCCGTTGAGGAGGGCGAGGCCCTCCTTCTCGCGGAGCTGTACGGGGGTGATGCCGTGCGCGGCGAGCAGTTCGCCGGCGGGCCGCACCTCGCCGTCGGGGCCCTCGGCGTCGCCCTCGCCCATCAGCGTCAGCGCGCAGTGGCTGAGCGGGGCGAGGTCGCCGGAGCAGCCCAGCGAGCCGTACTCGTGGACGACCGGGGTGATGCCGGCGTTGAGCACGTCGGCCATGGTCTGCGCGACCTCGGGGCGTACGCCGGTGTGGCCGGAGCAGACCGTCTTCAGGCGCAGGAACATCAGCGCGCGGACCACCTCGCGCTCCACGCGCGGGCCCATCCCGGCCGCGTGCGAGCGGACGATGTTGCGCTGGAGCTGGGCGCGGAGGTCGGGGCCGATGTGGCGGCTGGCCAGGGCGCCGAAGCCGGTCGAGACGCCGTAGACGGGGTCGGGCTTGGCGGCGAGCGCGTCGACGGTCTCGCGGGCGGCGGCGAGCGCGGCCCGTGCGTCGTCCGTCAGTTCGATCCGGGCGTTGTCGCGCGCGACGGCGATGACGTCCGCCGCGGTTGTCCCTGTGGGGCCCAGGGCCACGGTGCCCACGGTGTGCATATCCATATTCAGCAGCGTACGGATTGAATCGCCGGGTGTCACGGTCGGATTCGGTACGGACCACTTACCGCCCCGGACCCGGCCCCCTCCCCCGGAACTTCCGGCGCTCCCCCGCCGCGGACGTGCCCTCCGGGGCGTCGGCCAGAGTGATCACCGGATCCTGCCCGCCCCTGCCCCCCTCGCGGCCCGCCACCACCGGCTTGGGGGCGCGGGCCGCCTTCGCCCGGTACTGGGCCGCGTCCGCGAGGCGGAAGAGGCGGCGGGCCGAGCGGACCGGGCCGATCGGGTCACCCGTCGAGGCCACCCCGCACGCCACCCCGTCGCCGAGCTCCAGCTCCGTCGCCCGTACGCAGAGTTCGTCCGCGATCCGCACCACCTCGTCGGCCGTCGGGCCCAGCGAGAGGAGGCAGAACTCGTCGCCGCCCAGCCGGGCCGCCACCGCCCCCGGCAGCATCGCGCCGCAGAGCGAGAGGACCGAGCCGAAGCGCTCCAGGAGGCGGTCGCCGACCGCGTGGCCCTGGGTGTCGTTGACCCGCTTCAGGCCGTTCACGTCGCAGACGACCAGGCTGACCACGGACCCGTCGGCCAGATGCCGCTCCACCGCCTCGTCGAGCCTGAGGTCGACCGCGCGGCGATTGGCGAGGCCCGTGAGCGCGTCGGTGAAGGCCAGCCTGCGGGCCTCCTCCAGCCGCTCGGTCTGCGCGATCCCGGCGGCCACCACCGCCGCGAGGACCGTCGCGAAGTCCGCGTCACCCCGGTCGAACACCGGCACGCCCGGCGCGCGCGCCACGTACAGCTCGCCCCAGGCCCGCCCGTGCAGCACGACCGGCGCGATCACACAGCAGCCCCGGCCCCGGCGCCGCAGCGCGGCCACCCGCTGGTGGCAGTAGCCGGCCACGCGGGTGCCCGCCGGGCCCTCCGCGGTCTCCACCCAGGCATGCGGCTCCCCGCCGCCCGCCCAGTGCTCGTGCAGGAACTCGGTGATCTCCGGGAACTGATGGACGGGGTACGCCTCGTTCTCCGGGAACTCCTCCTCGCCCCGGACGCGCTGCCCCGCGTTCACCAGCACCCGCAGCCGGCCCATGTCCCGCTCCCACACGGACAGCGCCGCGAAGCTCCCGTTCAGCGCGCGGCAGGTCCCCGCGGCGGCGGCCCGCCAGGACTCGCGCGGAGTGCGCGCGGCGGCCATTCCCTGCGCCAGCTCCACCACGGCCCGCAGCCGGACGTCCTCACCCATTTCCCCAGATTAGGAGGTTTGGGGGGTTTTGGAACCTCAGCCCGAAGAAGCCGGGCCAGGCCCTCACTCCCCCGGCCACTGCGGCTTCCGCTTCTCGTTGAACGCCGCCACACCCTCCGCCCGGTCCGCCGAGAACGCCACCGTCCGCCACGCCGCGTCCTCGACCTCCAGGCCGGCCCGCAGGTCGAGCCCGTGCCCGAGCCGCAGGGCACGCTTGGCGGCGCGCAGCCCGACGGGCGAGTTGGCCGCGATGCGGGCGCCGAGCGCGAGCGCCTCCGTACGCGCCTCGCCCTCCCCCACGAGGAGGTCCACCAGGCCCAGCTCCCGGGCCTCCGGCGCCGCCACGCGGCGCGCCGAGAAGATCAGCTCGGCGGCGCGGGCGGCGCCCACGCGGCGCGGCAGGAGCTGGGTGCCGCCACCGCCGGGGATGACGCCGACGGAGACCTCGGGGAGCCCGACCACGGCGGTCGGGTCGGCGACGATCAGGTCGCAGGAGAGCGCGAGCTCGAAGCCACCGCCGAGCGCGAAGCCGTGCACGGCCGCGACGGTGGGCATGGGCAGTTCCAGGACGCCGGTGTAGGAGGCGCGCGTGGTGGGGCGCTGGCGGCGCAGGTCGGCGTCGCTGAAGGAGTTGCGCTCCTTCAGGTCGGCGCCCACGCAGAAGGCCCGCTCATGGGTGGAGGTCAGGACGACCACGCGGGCCTCCGCGTCCTCGGTGAGGGCGGCGCAGGCGGCCGAGAGGGAGCGGGCCATCTCCGTGGAGACGGCGTTCATCGCCTTGGGGCGGTCCAGGACGAGCTCGACGACGTGGCCGTGCCGCCGGACCGCCACGTACTCCCCGTACCGCTGCTCGTCACCCATGACGCTCCTCCACCTCCGGTTAACGACCGTTACCCGGGGATCATGTCAGCCGGACCCGGCCGCGGGAAGGGCGTCCGGCCCGGCGTCCGCTCAGGGCGCGGGGGAAGCGCTCCGGCGCGCCAGCAGCCACGGCTCGACGACGCCGAGACCACGCACCGGCCGCTGCCACATCGGCTGCAGCGCGAAGCGGTACGTGGGCGGCTCCTCGCCGTCCTTCTCCGCACGCGCCGCCTCCTCGGCGGCCTGCGCCTCGGAGGCGGGCGCCTCGCCCGTCCGCGTGAGCTCCTCGGCGAGCGCGCCGTCGACGAGGACCGCGTCCCGGGGCGCTATCGAGGTGAGCCGGCTCGCGAGGTTCACGGTCGTGCCGAAGACGTCGCCCATGCGTGTGGTGACCGTGCCGAAGGCGATGCCGACGCGCAGCTCCGGCATGGTCTCGTCGTTGGCCATGGTCTCGATGAGGCGCAGCGCGATCTCCGCGGCGACGCCGGCGTCGTCCGCGGCGTAGAGCACCTCGTCGCCGAGGGTCTTGATGAGCCGGCCGCCGTGCGCGGCGACCAGGTCGGCCGCGGTGGTCTCGAAGGCCTCGACGAGCTCGCCGAGCTCCTCCTCCTCCATGCGCCGGGTCAGCCGGGTGAAGCCGACCAGGTCGGCGAAGCCGACGGCGAGCCGCCGGTCGACCATCTCCTCGTCGTCCGCGGCCTGCACCACGCGGCCGGTGGCGGCGGCGAGCTGGCGCCGCCACACATAGACGAGGAACTCCTCCAGCTCGGGCAGGAGCAGCTCTATCAGCGGATACGTGACCTCGGTGCGGGTCATGCCGGGCTCGGGCGGCTCGGTGAGCCCCTCCAGGAAGGAGTCGATCTGCCACTCGGCGAGCCGGGCGGTGGTCTGGCCCGTGGACCGCGCCACTTGTACGGCCATCGCCTCGCTGAGCAGGCCGGCCTCGACGAGACCGGCGAGCCGGCGCAGGGCGAGCACGTCCGCCTCGGTCAGCGCCTTGGCCTGGCCGATGTCGGGGAAGCCCATGGCCCGCCAGAAGCGGGACGCCAGCTCCATCGAGACGCCCGCGCTGCGCGCCGCCTGGAAGGGGGTGTAGCGGCGGTCGGCGCCGAGGATGAGCTGTTCGAGACGGAGGGCGAGCGGGTCCTTCTCCGCCTCGCCGTCGCCCTTGTCGTCCACGTCGAACTCTCTCGATGCGGAGCCCCCGGCCCCGGAGGACCCGGCGGTACGGCCGGACCCGCCGTCGGGAGCGGGGTGTGCGCCCGTGCCGGAGCCCGTGTCGTCGACGGTCACGCCTGCTGCCCTTCCGATCTGCCGCGGTCAGGTATCGACCGGCGTCAACTTTACGGCAGGTGTGCCGCAGCTCACGTCCGACTCCCGCGACCGGCTTATTGACCCCACCGGAACTCCGTGGATCACGCCCGCCGCACGAGGCTCACCCCGCGGCCCTCAGGTGCACGATGTCACCCGCGCCGACCGGCTGCTGCATTCCCTCCTCCGTGGCGAGGACCAGCCGTCCGTCACCGTCCACCGCGACGGCCTCGCCCACGACCGACCGGTCGCCGGGGAGCTCGGCGCGCACCCGGCGGCCGAGCGTGGCGCAGCCGGCGGCGTAGGTCTCCTGGAGCCGCGAGGCCGCCGGGTCGCCTCCCGCGTCGCGCCAGTCCCCGTACCACCGCTCCAGGGAGCGCAGCACGGCCCGCAGCAGCGGGTCGCGGTCCGTGGTGCCCGCGCCGGCCAGGGCGAGGGAGCCGGCCGTGGGCACCGGCAGCTCCTCCTCGCGCAGCGTGACGTTGATGCCGACGCCGACCACGACACCCCCGCCGTCGACCGCCCCGGCCCGCTCGACGAGGATGCCGCCGGCCTTGCGCTCCTGCTCGTCGACGGTCACCAGGAGGTCGTTGGGCCACTTGAGTGCGGTGTCCACGCCGGCCACCCGGGACAGCCCCGTGGCGACGGCGACGCCGGTGAGCAGCGGCAGCCAGCCCCACCGCTCGACGGGCACCTCGTCGGGCTTGAGCAGCACCGAGAAGAAGAGCCCGGAGCGGGCCGGCGCCGACCACCGCCGGTCCAGGCGGCCGCGGGCCGCGCTCTGCTCCTCGGCGACGAGTACGGCGCCCTCGGGGAGCTCGTCGGCCCGCGCCGCGAGGTCGGAGTTGGTGGAACCGGTGGCGGCCACCACGTCCAGGGAGGACCACAGGCCGCCCTCCCGCAGCAGGGTCCTGCGCAGGGAAGCGGCGTTCAGCGGCGGCCGGTCCAGGTCGGACCAGCGGCTGTCTTCAGCATCTGACGGCGTCATGCAAGCCACCTTAGGTGTGGTAAACGCCGCACTGCCGAACCGTATCGGCGCCGATACGCTACGGGTCAGTAGCCAGCCGCACAGCCGTTAGACAAGCCCCTTTGAGCAGGCAGGGAGCCGCATCCCGATGTCCGAGCCGGAAGAGCCCAACGTGCCCGCGCAAGACCGCAGCGCCGACGACGGCGCCATCGACATCCATACGACCGCGGGAAAGCTCGCCGACCTGCAGCGCCGCATCGAGGAGGCCAAGCACGCGGGTTCGGCCCGCGCGGTCGAGAAGCAGCATGCCAAGGGAAAGCTGACGGCCCGCGAGCGCATTGAACTCCTGCTCGACGAGGGCTCCTTCGTCGAGCTCGACGAGTTCGCGCAGCACCGCTCGACCAACTTCGGCCTGGAGAAGAACCGGCCCTACGGCGACGGCGTGGTGACCGGTTACGGCACGGTCGACGGCCGCCCGGTCGCCGTGTTCTCGCAGGACTTCACCGTCTTCGGCGGCGCGCTCGGCGAGGTCTTCGGCCAGAAGATCGTGAAGGTGATGGACTTCGCGCTGAAGACCGGCTGTCCGGTCATCGGCATCAACGACTCCGGCGGCGCCCGCATCCAGGAGGGCGTCATGGCCCTCGGCATGTACGGCGAGATCTTCCGCCGCAACACCCACGCCTCCGGTGTGATCCCGCAGATCAGCCTGGTCGTCGGCCCCTGCGCGGGCGGCGCCGTCTACTCCCCGGCGATCACCGACTTCACGGTCATGGTCGACCAGACCTCGCACATGTTCATCACCGGACCCGACGTCATCAAGACCGTCACCGGCGAGGACGTCGGCTTCGAGGAGCTGGGCGGCGCGCGCACCCACAACTCGGCGTCGGGCGTGGCCCACCACATGGCGGGCGACGAGAAGGACGCGATCGAGTACGTCAAGTCCCTGCTGTCGTACCTGCCGTCGAACAACCTCAGCGAGCCGCCGGCCTTCCCCGAGGAGGCCGACCTGGCGCCCACGGACGAGGACCTGGCGCTGGACACGCTGATCCCGGACAGCGCCAACCAGCCGTACGACATGCACGGCGTCATCGAACACGTCCTGGACGACGGCGAGTTCTTCGAGACGCAGCCGCTGTTCGCACCGAACATCCTCACCGGCTTCGGCCGGATCGAGGGGCGGCCGGTGGGCATCGTCGCCAACCAGCCGACGCAGTTCGCCGGCTGTCTGAACATCGACGCGTCCGAGAAGGGCGCCCGCTTCGTCCGCACCTGCGACGCGTTCAACGTCCCGGTCATCACGTTCGTGGACGTGCCGGGCTTCCTGCCGGGCGTCGAGCAGGAGCACACCGGCATCATCCGCCGCGGCGCGAAGCTCATCTACGCGTACGCGGAGGCCACCGTCCCGCTGATCACGGTCATCACGCGCAAGGCCTTCGGCGGCGCGTACGACGTGATGGGCTCCAAGCACCTGGGCGCCGACCTGAACCTGGCGTGGCCGACCGCGCAGATCGCGGTGATGGGCGCGCAGGGCGCGGTGAACGTGCTGCACCGCCGCACCATCGCCGCGGCCGGCGACGAGGCGGCCCAGGAGGAGACCCGGGCCCGGCTGATCCGGGAGTACGAGGACGCCCTGCTCAACCCGTACACGGCGGCCGAGCGCGGCTACGTGGACGCGGTGATCATGCCGTCGGAGACCCGGTCCCATCTCGTACGCGGCCTGCGTCAGCTGCGCACGAAGCGGGAATCTCTGCCTCCGAAGAAGCACGGCAACATCCCCCTGTAAGGCGCGATCACGTAAGGAGCCCTCATGATCAAGGTCGTCCGCGGGAACCCGACCCCGGAGGAGCTCGCCGCCGCCCTCGCGGTGGTCCAGGCGCGCGCCGCGGCGATGGCCGGCGGCACGTCCGGTGCGCCCGAGCCGCCCGCCGCGTGGGCCGACCCCGCGCGGGTGGCCCGCCACCGGCTGCCCGCGCCCGCACCGACGGCGTGGGGCCGCACGTACTGGCCCGGCTAGGCAGGGCGGGCCGGGGAACTTGAGTACGCGTACTCAGGCGCCCCGGCCCGGCCGGTCACAGTATCGAGGGCATGCTGTGGTCCGACCCGGAGAACGACCCGCCCAAGGACATGCGTGACCTGCAGGCGAGGATGCGCCGCGCGGGCCTCGTCCTCGCCCTGGCGATGGTGATCGCGATGTTCGTGCTGGGCATCCACTGAGCGCCCTGAAGGGGCGCGGGGAACCGCGCGAACAGCCACCGCGTACCCGCGGACGCGCAACACACCGCCCGGCACAGCGCCTACGCTGATCCGCATGACTGATCAGCCCCGCCGTCTCGTCCTCGCCTCCCAGTCCCCCGCCCGGCTCGGCCTGCTCCGCCAGGCGGGACTCGCCCCCGAGGTGATCGTCAGCGGCGTCGACGAGGACAAGGTGTCCGCGCCCACCCCCGCCGAGCTCGCCCTCGCGCTGGCCGAGGCCAAGGCCTCCGTGGTCGCCGCGCGGCCGGACGTCAAGGGCGCGCTCGTGGTCGGCTGCGACTCGGTCCTGGAGCTGGACGGTCAGGCGCTCGGCAAGCCGGCCGACGCCGAGGAGGCCACCGCCCGCTGGAAGGCCATGCGCGGCCGCGCGGGCGTGCTGCAGACGGGCCACTGCGTCCACGACACCGCCTCCGGGCGGTACGTGTCGGCGACGGCGTCGACCGTGGTGCGGTTCGGCGAACCCTCCGACGCCGAGGTCGCCGCGTACGTCGCGAGCGGCGAACCGCTGCACGTGGCGGGGGCGTTCACCCTGGACGGCCGCTCGGCGCCGTTCGTCGAGGGCATCGAGGGCGACCACGGCAACGTCATCGGCCTCTCGCTGCCCCTGCTGCGCCGCCTGCTGGCGGAACTGGGCGTCAGCATCACGCAGTTGTGGGCGCCGTAGGGCGCGCGCCGACTCAGGCGGGCTGTGGCGCCCCGCTCCCGGGCGCCCCGTCGCCCTCCGCCGCGCCCTCGCGCTGCGCCTTCTTCTCGTAGGCCACGAGCGGGAGCACGATCAGGCCGAGCACGACCATCATGAAGACGAAGGCGGCCCAGCCCACCAGGCCGACGCAGAACGCGCCGAGCAGCCCGTGCACGACGGCGCAGCTGATCAGGAGCACCCGCCCGAAGGTGCCGGGGGCGCGGTCGCGGGCGGCGGTGCGGGCCAGGACGAGGGCGCACAGCGCGAGGTAGCCGCCAAAGAGGAGGCCGGCGATCCAGGTCGAGACGGTCATCGCGTGCGGGTCGAGTCCGGCCAGGGACATGTCCTGCTTGTCGACGACGAGGCCGAGGAACCAGTTGAGGAGCGCGATGCCGACCGCCTCCGCGAGAAGAACGACCGCTCCCAGCCAGGCCACCGGTCTGCGCGCCACGGCGCCCCACCCACTCTCCGCTGCTGTTACCCCTAGTACGTTCCGAGCCACCCGCACGCTACATGGGGGCGCCCCCTGCTCATCAAGAGCTCGGGGGACGGTAAACCCGGGGACAAGAGCTGTGCCGCGGGCAAAGAATCATTGGGCCATTCGTAGGGACTCCACAAAGAAAGCCGCGCGTCCGCAGCGCTGACTCACAGAGACCTTGACCACATCGGAGGGCTACGCTGCGGTGGAGGGACCCTGTGTACCGCGGTACGACAAGGGATTTCGCGGACCTAGCCAACCTCGAGTCACACTCCGTGTGGGCAAGCTCACCATTGGGGACGGGTCGTAAGCCCGTGTCGGCAGTCCCTAAACTCGGCTTGTTTCAAGGAGGGAGCCATCGTGCGCAAGGTGCTCATCGCCAACCGTGGCGAAATCGCTGTCCGCGTTGCCCGGGCATGCCGGGACGCAGGGATCGCGAGCGTAGCCGTCTACGCAGACCCGGACCGGGACGCTCTGCATGTACGGGCAGCCGATGAGGCGTTCGCGCTGGGCGGTGACACTCCGGCCACCAGCTACCTGGACATCTCCAAGGTGCTGGCCGCGGCCAAGGACGCGGGGGCGGACGCCATCCACCCCGGATACGGCTTCCTTTCGGAGAACGCCGACTTCGCGCAGGCCGTCATCGACGCGGGCCTGAACTGGATCGGCCCGCCGCCGCAGGCCATCCGCGACCTGGGTGACAAGGTCGCCGCGCGGCACATCGCGCAGCGCGCCGGCGCCCCGCTGGTCGCGGGCACGCCGGACCCGGTGTCGGGCGCCGACGAGGTCGTCGCCTTCGCCGAGGCCAACGGCCTGCCCATCGCGATCAAGGCGGCGTTCGGCGGTGGCGGCCGCGGTCTGAAGGTGGCCCGCACCCTCGACGAGGTCCCGGAGCTGTACGACTCCGCGGTGCGCGAGGCCGTGGCGGCCTTCGGCCGCGGCGAGTGCTTCGTCGAGCGCTACCTCGACAAGCCGCGGCACGTGGAGACCCAGTGCCTGGCGGACAAGCACGGCAACGTGGTCGTCGTCTCGACCCGTGACTGCTCGCTGCAGCGCCGCCACCAGAAGCTCGTCGAGGAGGCGCCCGCGCCGTTCCTGACCGCCGAGCAGAACGCCGAGCTGTACGCCGCCTCCAAGGCGATCCTCAAGGAAGCCGGCTATGTCGGCGCGGGCACCGTGGAGTTCCTCGTCGGCGTCGACGGCACGATCTCCTTCCTGGAGGTCAACACCCGTCTGCAGGTGGAGCACCCGGTCACCGAGGAGGTCTCCGGCATCGACCTGGTGCGCGAGATGTTCCGCATCGCCGACGGCGAGGAGCTCGGGTACGGTGACCCCGAACTGCGCGGTCACTCCTTCGAGTTCCGCATCAACGGCGAGGACCCGGGCCGGGGCTTCCTGCCCGCGCCCGGCACCGTCACCACGTTCGCCCCGCCGTCGGGCCCCGGCGTCCGCCTGGACGCGGGCGTGGAGTCCGGCTCGGTCATCGGCCCGGCATGGGACTCGCTCCTCGCCAAGCTGATCGTCACCGGCGCCACCCGTGAGCAGGCGCTGCAGCGTGCCGCCCGCGCGCTGGACGAGTTCACCGTCGAGGGCATGGCCACGGCCATCCCCTTCCACCGCGCGGTCGTCAAGGACCCGGCGTTCGGGCCCGAACTGACCGGCTCCAGCGACCCGTTCACGGTCCACACCCGGTGGATCGAGACGGAGTTCGTCAACGAGATCCCCCCGTTCACGGCCTCCGCGGACGCCGAGACGGACGAGGAGCCGGGCCGCGAGACGGTCGTCGTCGAGGTCGGCGGCAAGCGGCTCGAGGTCTCGCTGCCGTCCTCCCTCGGCATGACGATCGCGCGCACCGCGGCGGCGGGCGGCGCCCGTCCCAAGCGCCGCGCGGCCAAGAAGTCCGGCCCGGCCGCCTCCGGCGACACCCTCGCCTCGCCCATGCAGGGCACGATCGTCAAGGTCGCGGTCGAGGAGGGCCAGGAGGTCAACGAGGGCGACCTCATCGTCGTCCTGGAGGCCATGAAGATGGAGCAGCCCCTGAACGCGCACCGCTCGGGCACGATCAAGGGCCTCACCGCGGAGGTGGGCGCGAGCCTGACCTCCGGCGCGGTGATCTGCGAGATCAAGGACTGACGCACGAGACCGCCGGGGCCCCGCTGGACGTTCCAGCGGGGCCCCGGCGGCATTCCACCGCGTTCCGACGGAAATCCGGCGCGTCCGGCGGAAAATAAAGCCCGTCCGGCGTTTGAGGACGAACTCGGCGAAGCCGGTGACCGACCGAGCCCCGGCGCCGACCGGGCCCCGCCTCGCTCAGGCCGCCGGCCCCGGCAGTGGCATCCTTGAGGTACGCGTACGTCCACGAAAGGTGCGGGGATGACGACCGGCATGGGCCAGCAGGCGAAGGCGCCGCAGCAGACGGCACAGTCGGCGCGGACCATGCGGGCCGACGCCCGCCGCAACTACGACCGCCTGCTCGCCGAGGCCCGCTCGGCCTTCGCGGAGCACGGCACGGGCACGTCCCTGGAGGACGTGGCGCGCCGCGCGGGCGTCGGCATCGGCACGCTCTACCGGCACTTCCCCAACCGGCACGCGCTGATGAGCGCGGTCTGGGAGGACGCGGTGAGCGATCTGCTCGCCCGCTCGCACGCCCTGCTCGACGACCCGCAGCCCTGCGCCGCGATGGTGGCGTGGCTGCGCGCCATCATCACTCATGCGGGTGAGTACCGCGGCCTGTCGAGCGCGCTCATGTCGGCGTCGCACGACGCCACTTCGGCCCTGGCGCGGTGCAGCATGCCGATGCGCGAGGCGGGCGCGGCGCTGCTCGCCCGCGCGCAGGAGGCGGGGGCGATCCGCCCCGACGTCTCCATCTCCGACCTGTTGCAGCTGACCAACGCGATCTCGCTGGCGGCCGAGGAGACCCCGGACGACCCGGAGTTGGCCGACCGGCTGCTCATGCTGACGCTGCGGGGCCTGAAGGCCGACGGGCAGGCGGCGTCGTAGCACCGTACCGCCCGGCCGATTCCCTCGTCACGGGTCCCTGACCGTCACGGGTCCCTGACCGTCACGGGTCCCTGACCGTCACGGGTCCCTGACCGTCACGGGTCCCTGACCGTCACGGGTCCCTGATCGTCGCGGCCGCGGGTCCGCGCTCTGCGGTCCCGCGGCCGCCCGGTTCAGCGGCGGCGCAGGTCGGCGACGCGCGCGGCCCGCTCCCCGGGCGGCTGCTCCCCGAGAAGTGCGCTGCGCAGTTGCTGGCCCGGGCCCGCCCCGTGGTTGCGGCGCTGGCCCGGCAGGGGCACGTCCCGCTCCCTGCGCGGCTGCTGGCGCGCCGCCTGGGCGGGCTCGGCACCAGGAGCCGTGCCCGGGGCGGCGGCACCGCCCGCCACCGTGATCTGCACGCCCTGATCGGCCAGGGCCTGCAGTTCGGTGGCCGCCCGGTCGTCGTGACCCGGCGGCTCGTCCGTGACGAGCCGGGTGATGACGTCCGTCGGCACCGTCTGGAACATCGTGTCGGTGCCGAGCTTGGTGTGGTCCGCGAGGACCACGACCTCGGCCGCCGCCTGGACCAGCGCGCGGTCCACGCTCGCGGAGAGCATGTTGGACGTGGAGAGGCCGCGCTCGGCGGTCAGACCACTGCCCGACAGGAAGGCGCGCGTCACCCGCAGCCCCTGGAGGGACTGTTCGGCACCGCTGCCCACGAGCGCGTAGTTCGAGCCGCGCAGGGTGCCGCCGGTCATGACGACTTCGACCCGGTTGGCGTGTGCCAACGCCTGTGCCACCAGCAGGGAGTTGGTGACGACGGTCAGGCCGGGTACCCGCGCGAGCCGTCGGGCCAGCTCCTGCGTGGTCGTACCCGCCCCGACGACGATGGCTTCGCCCTCTTCGACGAGGCCCGCCGCGAGATCGGCGATGGCCGTCTTCTCGGCGGTCGCGAGATGTGATTTCTGCGGAAAGCCGGACTCCCGCGTGAATCCGCCCGGCAATACCGCACCGCCATGTCGGCGGTCGAGGAGTCCTTCTGCCTCCAGCGCGCGCACGTCCCGCCGTACGGTCACTTCGGAGGTCTGGACGACGCGGGCGAGCTCACGGAGCGATACCGCACCGTTGGCCCGCACCATTTCGAGGATCAATTGGCGACGTTCTGCAGCGAACACGAAACTGACAGTAACCCCAACGACCGTCTGCTTTCAGCAGTTTGCGCCGAATTACAGAAGTTGTTCGCACGACTGGGTGGGAAGTGGTATAGGTGCCTACTCTCCCCGCCTATGCCGCGCGAATGAGCGACAACAGTGCGTGACCTGCGGGGAGTTGTTCCCGGCCGCCGTACCGGGTCAGGCCTCGCCCGCCGTCTTGCGCGTGTGGAGCTGCCGCGCGACCTCCGCGATCGACCCCGAAAGCGACGGGTACACGGTGAACGCATTCGCGATCTGCTCGACCGTCAGATTGTTGTCGACCGCGATCGAGATGGGGTGGATCAGTTCCGAGGCGCGCGGTGCGACGACCACACCGCCGACCACGATTCCGGTGCCGGGGCGGCAGAAGATCTTGACGAAACCGTCGCGGATGCCCTGCATCTTCGCGCGCGGATTGCGCAGCAGCGGAAGCTTGACGACGCGGGCGTCGATCTTTCCGGCGTCGACGTCGGACTGGCTGTAGCCGACGGTCGCGATCTCCGGGTCGGTGAAGACGTTCGCGGAGACGGCCTTCAGGTTCAGCGGCTGCACCGCGTCGCCCAGGAAGTGGTACATCGCGATGCGCCCCTGCATGGCGGCGACGGAGGCGAGGGCGAAGATCCCGGTCACGTCACCGGCGGCGTAGACACCGGGGGCCGAGGTGCGCGAGACCTTGTCGGTCCAGATGTGCCCGGAGTCCTTGAGCCTGACCCCGGCTTCCTCCAGGCCCATGCCGCTGCTGTTGGGGATGGCGCCGACGGCCATCAGGCAGTGCGAGCCGGTGATGACGCGGCCGTCGTCGAGGGTGACCTCGACGCGGTCGCCGACACGCTTGGCGGACGCGGCGCGGGAGCGGGACATGACGTTCATGCCGCGGCGGCGGAAGACGTCCTCCAGGACGGCGGCGGCGTCCGGGTCCTCGCCCGGCAGCACGCGGTCGCGGCTGGAGACGAGGGTGACGTTGGAGCCGAGCGCCTGGTAGGCGCCGGCGAACTCGGCACCCGTCACACCCGAGCCGACCACGATGAGCTCCTCGGGCAGCTCGTCGAGGTCGTACACCTGCGTCCAGTTCAGGATCCGCTCGCCGTCGGGCTGGGCGTCCGGGACCTCGCGGGGGTGACCGCCGGTCGCGAGCAGCACGGCGTCGGCGACGAGGGTCTCCTCGCTGCCGTCGGCGGCCCGCACGACCACCTTGCGCGAGCCGTCGGTGTCCTGCTGGCCCTCGAGACGGCCCCGGCCGCGCAGCACGCGCGCGCCCGCACGCGTGACGGAGGCGGTGATGTCGTGGGACTGCGCGAGGGCGAGCCGCTTCACACGGCGGTTGACCTTCCCCAGGTCCACGCCGACGACCCGCGCGGGGGTGTCGATGTGCGGGGTGTCGTCGGCGACGATGATCCCCAGCTCTTCGTACGACGAGTCGAAGGTGGTCATCACCTCGGCCGTCGCGATGAGGGTCTTCGAGGGGACGCAGTCGGTGAGCACCGATGCCCCGCCCAGACCGTCGCAGTCGACGACGGTCACCTCCGCGCCGAGCTGGGCGGCCACAAGAGCCGCCTCGTATCCGCCGGGTCCGCCGCCAATGATCACGATCCGAGTCACGTACTCCATTGTCCCGCACGCTTCAAGGTGGTCACGCGCCGGGGCCCGCCGTCCGTGGAACGGCCCTCGTCCGGGCGGTCCTCCCATTGCGTGAGGGGCACACGTGATTGCTGCCGTACCCTCGACCACATGTCGCTCTACGCCGCGTACGCCGGCAATCTGGATCCGCGGCTCATGTCACGCCGCGCCCCGCACTCACCGCTGCGCGCGACCGGCTGGCTGAACGGCTGGCGGCTCACCTTCGGCGGCGAGCACATGGGATGGGAGGGGGCCCTCGCCACGATCGTGGAGGCCCCCCGTTCGCAGGTCTTCGTCACGCTCTACGACATCGCTCCCATGGACGAGGAGTCCATGGACCGGTGGGAGGGCGTCGGCATGGACATCTACCGGCGCATGCGGGTGCGGGTGCACACGCTGGAGGCCGAGGAACCGGCCTGGGTGTACGTGCTGAACGGGTACGAGGGCGGGCTGCCCTCGGCGCGTTATCTGGGCGAGCTCGCGGACGCCGCGGAGTCGGCCGGGGCACCCCACGACTACGTGATGGAACTGCGCAAGCGCCCCTGCTGAACACGGCCCGATCGCGCTCGCGCCGGAACCCGGTCACGCTCTCGTCGGAAACGACAAGACAACGATCGGAATCCCGTGAGCATCGTCATCTACGCGCGTAGGCCATAAACGGCTACTCTCGTCCGCGTGAACGCTTCAGTTATTCCGGACAGCATCCAGGGCGACCCCTACGCCGCCGCCGACGCCGCCGCCGCGCGCCTGCGTGAGCTGACGGGCGCCGAGACCCACGACGTCGCCCTCGTGATGGGCTCCGGCTGGGCGCCGGCCGTCGAGGCGCTCGGCGCCCCCGAGGCCGAGTTCCCCGTCACCGAGCTGCCGGGCTTCCCGCCGCCGGCCGTCGAGGGCCACGGGGGCCGCATCCGCTCCTTCAAGGTCGGCGACAAGCGCGCGCTGGTCTTCCTGGGCCGCACCCACTACTACGAGGGCCGCGGCGTCGCCGCCGTCGCGCACGGCGTGCGAACCGCCGTCGCCGCCGGCTGCAAGACCATCGTGCTGACCAACGGCTGCGGTGGCCTGCGCGAGGGCATGCGGCCCGGCCAGCCGGTGCTGATCAGCGACCACCTGAACCTGACGGCGACGTCGCCGATCGTCGGCGCGAACTTCGTCGACCTGACGGACCTCTACTCGCCGCGGCTGCGCGCCCTCTGCAAGGAGGTCGACCCCTCGCTCGAGGAGGGCGTCTACGCGCAGTTCCCCGGCCCGCACTACGAGACGCCGGCGGAGATCCGCATGGCCCGCACGATCGGCGCGGACCTGGTCGGCATGTCCACGGTCCTCGAGGCGATCGCCGCGCGCGAGGCGGGCGCGGAGGTGCTCGGCATCTCCCTGGTCACGAACCTCGCCGCGGGCATGACGGGTGAGCCGCTGAACCACGAGGAGGTCCTCCAGGCGGGCCGCGACAGCGCGACGCGCATGGGCGAGCTGCTGGAGAAGGTGCTG
Organism: Streptomyces sp. NPDC041122; assembly: GCF_055592445.1. Taxonomy (NCBI): domain Bacteria; kingdom Bacillati; phylum Actinomycetota; class Actinomycetes; order Kitasatosporales; family Streptomycetaceae; genus Streptomyces; species Streptomyces sp. NPDC041122. The sequence goes on from NZ_JBVIYQ010000001.1 coordinate 993,680, forward strand.
GACCGGGTGTGACGGTGCGCTGACGGGGGCGCCCTGAGCGGTGACCTTGCCTGGCGGGGGCGCCTCGAACGGTGACCTCGCCTGGCGGGGGCGCCTCGAGCGGTGACCTTGCCGGTGCCGGGGTCGGCCCCGTGGGTCCTGGGTCCCGGCGCCGGGGCTGGGCCCGTGCCCGCGCCGTCGGTGGCCCCGTGCCGCCGTGCGGGTACGGAACCGTCTGTGGCCCGGCGCCTCTGCTCCGGCTGCGTAAGGGTCTGTTGCCCCGCGCCGCCTCGCCCCGCACGAACAGGCCCGCCGCTCCGCGGCGGATGTATCCCACCCACCCACCCGTTCACCCCGCGACGCACGGCGGGGGTAGGAGCGGGTGGGACTCGTCGCCCGGCGACTCGGGCGGGGGGTGGGTGGGGTACACCTCGCGTTACACGCCGGACCAAGGGGTGGGCCTTGCCTCGCGTCGTACCGGACCGGGAGGGGGCCTCGCGTCGTACCGGACCGGGAGGGGGCCTCGCGTCGTACCGGACCAGGAGCGGGGCCTTGCCAGGGGGCCCGGGCGTTTGCGTCGGGGCTTGGCGCGGGACAAGGAGTTGGGGCCGCGCGGCCCGCGTCGAGCTCGTGTCGTCGCCGCCCCCAGCGACTGCCGGGCCGGACCGCACCCGCGTACGAGACGGGAGGGGACGTGGGGGTATGTGCGCACGGAGCACCGAGCACGCTCTAGCAACATTGTCCGCGAGGCAGCGCCGCAGGGATGGCGAGTACGCACATACCCCCACGGCCCCGCACCCACCACCGAACCCAAGGCGCAGACCCCAGCCCAAAGCACACCCGCACCCCGCACCCCACCACCGACCAAATACGCAGACCCACCCCATCCGCCCAGGAGAGGCTGAAGAAACCGTGCAGACCGCGCAGGACACCTCCGAACTCATCGCGCGCGCCCAGACCTGGCTCGCCGAGGACCCGGACCCCGACACCCGCGAAGAGCTCGCCAAGCTCATCGACGCCGAGGACACCGCCGAGCTGACCGCACGTTTCGCCGGCACCCTCCAGTTCGGCACCGCCGGCCTCCGCGGCGAACTCGGCGCCGGCCCCATGCGCATGAACCGCGCCGTGGTCATCCGCGCCGCCGCCGGCCTCGCCGCGTACCTGAAGGCCAAGGGCCGGACCGACGGCCCCGTCGTCATCGGCTACGACGCCCGCCACAAGTCCGCCGACTTCGCCCGCGACACCGCCGCCGTCATGACCGGCGCCGGCCTGCGCGCCGCCGTCCTCCCGCGCCCCCTCCCCACCCCGGTCCTCGCCTTCGCCATAAGGCACCTCGGCGCGGTCGCGGGCGTGGAGGTCACCGCCAGCCACAACCCCCCGCGCGACAACGGCTACAAGGTCTACCTCGGCGACGGTTCCCAGATCGTCCCGCCCGCCGACGCGGAGATCGCCGCCGAGATCGACGCGATCGGCGGCCTCGACGACGTGCCCCGCCCCGAGAGCGGCTGGGAAACCCTGGACGACGACGTCCTGGCGGCCTACCTGGCCCGTACGGACGCCGTCCTGGCCCCCGGCTCCCCCCGCACCGCCCGCGCCGTCTACACGGCCATGCACGGCGTCGGCAAGGACACCCTCCTCGCCGCCTTCGACCGCGCCGGCTTCCCCGCGCCCACCCTCGTCGCCGAGCAGGCCGAGCCGGACCCGGACTTCCCGACGGTCGCGTTCCCGAACCCGGAGGAGCCGGGCGCGATGGACCTGGCCTTCGCGACGGCGGCCCGTACCACCCCCGCCCCCGACCTGATCATCGCCAACGACCCGGACGCCGACCGCTGCGCCGCCGCCGTCAAGGACGGCGCGGACTGGCGGATGCTCCGGGGCGACGAGGTCGGCGCCCTGCTCGCCGCGCACCTGGTCGCCCGCGGCGCCCGCGGCACCTTCGCCGAGTCGATCGTGTCGTCGTCCCTCCTGGGCCGGATCGCCGAGAAGGCGGGCCTCCCGTACGAGGAGACGCTGACCGGGTTCAAGTGGATCGCCCGTGTGGACGGCCTGCGGTACGGCTACGAGGAGGCGCTCGGTTACTGCGTGGACCCCGAGGGCGTACGCGACAAGGACGGCATCACCGCCGCCCTCCTCCTGGCCGAACTCGCGTCCGAGCTGAAGGAGCAGGGCCGCACCTTCCTGGACCTCCTCGACGACCTCGCCCTGGAGCACGGCCTGCACGCCACCGACCAGTTGTCGGTCCGTGTGGAGGACCTGTCCCTGATCGCGGACGCGATGCGCCGCCTGCGCGAGCAGCCGCCGACGGAGCTCGCGGGCCTGCCGGTGACCAAGGCGGAGGACCTGACGCGGGGCACGGAGTCCCTGCCGCCCACCGACGGCCTGCGCTACACGCTCGACGGCGCCCGGGTGATCGTCCGCCCGAGCGGCACGGAGCCGAAGCTGAAGTGCTACCTGGAGGTGGTGGTCCCGGTGGCGTCCAGGGCGGACCTCCCGCAGGCCCGTACGCAGGCGACCGAAACGCTGGCGACGATCAAGCGGGACCTGTCGGCGGCAGCGGGCATCTGAACAGCACGGAGCACCCGGCCCGCGCGGGCACGCGAAAAGCAGAGCCACCCCCGCGCGGGCCCACCCCGAACCGCCCGGCTCGCACACCCACACCCACACCCACACCCACACCCACAGGCACCCGCACCCCCACACACCCTCCGTAGGAGTGGTCCCGCACCCGTAAGAGTGGTTCCGCTCCCGCACATGCCGCAGCGGCCCGGTGCGCTGCCGGTCCCCCAGGAAGGGAGGACCGGTAGCGCACGACCACGTTCCGGGAGCTGCCGCAGTGCCGTACGGAATCTCCGAGCCCTCGACCGCCGCCCCGCCCTCCCGCGTACCCGCGTCCAGGACCCCCGACAGGCCCCCGCACCCGCCCCACGGCCTCCGGGGCCTCCGGGACCTCGGCGACCGCCTGACCCGGGCCCTGCGCCACGCGGCCCCCGCCCTCCTCGCGTACGCGGCCGTGCGCACCCTGGGCCTGCTGGTCCTCACGGAGTGGGCGCACCGCGGGCCCGGGTCGCGCGGGCGCCTCGGGGTGCGGCATCTGCTGATGCGGTCCTGGGACTGCGACTGGTACCTGCGGATCGCCGACCACGGGTACACGCACACCCTGGGCACCCAGGTCGACGCCAACAACCTGGCGTTCTTCCCGCTGTTCCCCGCCCTCGTCCGAGCCGCCGACACCCTGCTCCCCTGGCTGCCGCGCGGCGCGGCGGGCCTGGGGATCACGCTGGTCTGCTCGTTCCTCGCGGCGTGGGGCATCTTCGCGGTGGGCGACCGGCTGTACGGCCGCCGGGCCGGGGTCGTCCTCGCGTTCCTCTGGGGCAGTCTGCCCGTCGCCCTCGTCCAGTGGATGGGCTACACGGAGTCGCTGTTCACGGCGCTCACCGCGTGGGCCCTGTACGCCGTGCTCACCGGCCGCTGGCTCTGGGCGGGCTCCCTCGCCTCACTGGCGGGACTCACCCGCCCCACCGGCGTCGCCCTCGCGGCGGCGGTCTCGCTGACGGCCCTGCTCACCCTGAGAGGCCGGGCGACCGCCCTCATCCTCAAGAGCACGCCCTCCGGCCCCACCCCCGGAGACAGGCCCTCCGGCCCCACCCTCGAAGGCAGGGCCACGCTCGAAGGCGGGGCCACCCTCCCCACCCTTCCCCCGCGCCCCCTCCTGGGCGCCCTGCTCGCCCCGCTCGGCTGGCTCGCGTACGTCGGGTGGGTGGGCCTGCGCCTGGGCCGGTGGGACGGCTACTTCGCCGTGCAGAAGCTGTGGCGCAACGAGTGGGACGGCGGTGTGGAGACGCTGCGCCGCATGCGCGACCTGTTCCTGACGGAGCGTCCGCCGCTGTTCCTGGCGATGGTGACCGCGACGCTGCTGGGCGCGGTGGTCCTCTACGTACTCTCCGCGTGTGACCGCCAGCCCCTGCCGCTGCTGGTCTTCAGCGGGCTGCTGCTGCTGATCGTCCTGGGCAGCAGCGGGGTCTACTTCCCGCGGGCGCGCTTCCTGCTGCCGGGCTTCCCGCTGCTGCTGCCGCTCGCCGTGGCGCTCGCGCGGGCGAGGACACGGGTGATGGTCACGGTCCTGACCGCGGCGGCCTTCGGCTCGGCCGTGTGCGGCGGTCACATGCTCCTCGGCTGGCACGGCCCGCCGTGACCGAAGCCGGACCCGGAGCCCCGGCTCGTACGGCCGACCCGCCCCGCACGTCACGCCTCACGTCGCCCCGCACGTCACGTCTCACGTCGCCCCGCACATCACGCCTCACGTCACCGCGAGCAGCACCCCGAGCAGCACCGCGCCCGCCACACACGGGACGACGACCTCGTACGCCCAGCGCACCACCGGCTCGCCCTGCGCGGACTCCTCCGTGGCCTGCCGTTCGGCGAGGCTGCGCAGCTCGTCCATGGACTGGTCGCCCGCGGCACGCGTCGGCGTCGTGGTGGGGTCGAGGAAGGGGCGGCCGCCGCTCGTCGGGTCGCCGGACGCGGCGGCCTGCGCCCGCCGGCGCGACGCCTTCTTGCGGCCGCGCAGCGAGACGGGGATGGCCCAGAGCTGGAACTTGGCGCCGGCGTTGGTCAGCACCTCGTTGGAGTACCCGGAGCGGAGCGTCGCGACGGACCCCCACGGCAGCGTGATGGTCCGGAACGGGTTGCGGATCCGGAGCCGGTCGTCGTTGGCGTACACGACGGGCCGCACGGTGTACGCGACGACGAGCGGCACCGCGAAGAGCAGCCCGGCGAGGGCGAGCCACGGGGTGCGGCCCTCACCCCGGACGACCGCGTCGATGCCGAGCCAGGCGCCCAGGCCGAGCAGCAGGACGCCACCGGCGATGCCGGCGGGGGACCGGAAGGTGCGGTCCTTGTACGCGGGCTCCGCCACGGGGTTCTGGGGGTCACTCATACCCTGATTCTGCCTGACGCCCACGGACCCCCTGAAACGGCTCCGGCAAACCCACCAGGACCCCTGAACGGCTCCAGCAACCCACCAGGGGCACGAGGAACCGCGCACAGAGCCCCGGACAACAGCACCCCAACGCGCAGCCCCACCCCGACCCGGTCCCGCCCCCAGGCTCCGGGACCCGCCCCTGTACAGCAGCTACGCGCGTAGATATGCTCCCCTCGTGACCATGCCCACTGCATTCGCTGACGTGACCGCGTCCGACAGCACGCTCCGCCGCTTCCTTCACGGGCTGCCCGGCGTCGACACGGTCGGCCTGGAGGCGCGTGCCGCCTCGCTCGGTACCCGTTCGATCAAGACCACGGCGAAGGCGTACGCCATCGACCTGGCCATCTCGATGATCGACCTGACGACGCTGGAAGGCGCCGACACCCCGGGCAAGGTCCGGGCGCTCGGCGCCAAGGCCGTGCACCCGGACCCGACCGACCGCGGCACCCCGCGCACCGCCGCCGTCTGTGTCTATCCGGACATGGTCGCCACCGCCAAGGAGGCCGTCGCGGGCAGCGGCGTCAAGGTCGCGTCCGTCGCGACCGCCTTCCCCGCGGGCCGCGCCGCCATCGACGTGAAGCTCGGTGACGTGCGCGAGGCGGTCGCCGCCGGCGCCGACGAGATCGACATGGTCATCGACCGGGGTGCCTTCCTCGCCGGGGACTACATGACGGTGTTCGAGCAGATCCGCGCCGTGAAGGAGGCCTGCGGCACCGCCCGCCTGAAGGTCATCTTCGAGACCGGTGAGCTCTCGACGTACGACAACATCAAGCGCGCCAGCTGGATCGGCATGATCGCGGGCGCCGACTTCATCAAGACCTCGACCGGCAAGGTCGGCGTCAACGCCACCCCGGCCAACACCCTGCTCATGCTGGAGGCCGTCCGCGACTTCCGCGCGCAGACCGGGGTGCAGATCGGCGTGAAGCCCGCGGGCGGCATCCGCTCCACCAAGGACGCGGTGAAGTTCCTGGTCCTGGTGAACGAGACGGCGGGCCCCGACTGGCTCGACAACCACTGGTTCCGCTTCGGCGCCTCGTCGCTCCTCAACGATCTGCTGATGCAGCGCCAGAAGCTGGCCACAGGACGCTACTCCGGCCCCGACTACGTCACGGTGGACTGAACCCATGACTTCCTCGCCTTTTGAGTACGCACCCGCACCGGAGTCCCGCTCCGTCGTGGACATCGCGCCGTCGTACGGCCTGTTCATCGACGGCGAGTTCGTCGAGGCGGCCGACGGCAAGGTCTTCAAGACCGTCTCGCCCTCGACCGAAGAGGTCCTCTCGGAGGTCGCGCAGGCCTCCTCCGAGGACGTCGACCGCGCGGTGCGCGCCGCGCGCGCGGCCTTCGAGAAGTGGTCGGCGCTGCCGGGCGCCGAGCGCGCCAAGTACCTCTTCCGCATCGCGCGGATCATCCAGGAGCGCAGCCGCGAACTGGCCGTCCTGGAGACCCTCGACAACGGAAAGCCCATCAAGGAGACGCGGGACGCCGACCTCCCCCTCGTCGCCGCGCACTTCTTCTACTACGCGGGCTGGGCCGACAAGCTCGACCACGCGGGGTACGGCGCGAACCCGCGCCCCCTGGGCGTCGCCGGCCAGGTCATCCCGTGGAACTTCCCGCTCCTGATGCTCGCGTGGAAGATCGCCCCGGCGCTCGCGACCGGCAACACGGTCGTCCTGAAGCCCGCCGAGACCACCCCGCTCTCCGCGCTCTTCTTCGCGGACATCTGCCGCCAGGCGGGCCTGCCCAAGGGCGTCGTCAACATCCTTCCCGGATACGGCGACGCGGGCGCGGCGCTCACCGCGCACCCCGACGTGAACAAGGTGGCCTTCACCGGCTCCACCGCCGTCGGCAAGCAGATCGCCCGCCAGGTCGCGGGCACCGACAAGAAGGTCACGCTCGAACTGGGCGGCAAGGGCGCGAACATCGTCTTCGACGACGCCCCCGTCGAGCAGGCGGTCGAGGGCATCGTCACCGGCATCTTCTTCAACCAGGGCCAGGTCTGCTGCGCCGGTTCGCGCCTGCTCGTGCAGGAGTCGATCCAGGAGGAGCTGCTCGACAGCCTGAAGCGGCGGCTCTCCACGCTGCGCCTCGGCGACCCGCTGGACAAGAACACCGACATCGGCGCCATCAACTCCGCCGAGCAGCTGGCCCGGATCACCGCCCTCGCCGACACCGGTGAGGCGGAGGGCGCCGAGCGCTGGTCGCCCGCCTGCGAACTGCCCACCTCCGGCTACTGGTTCGCGCCGACGCTCTTCACCAACGTCACGCAGGCGCACACCGTCGCCCGCGACGAGATCTTCGGCCCGGTCCTCTCGGTCCTGTCGTTCCGTACGCCGGACGAGGCGGTCGCCAAGGCCAACAACACCCAGTACGGGCTCTCCGCCGGCATCTGGACGGAGAAGGGCTCGCGCATCCTCGCGGTCGCGAACAAGCTCCGCGCGGGCGTCGTCTGGGCCAACACGTTCAACAAGTTCGACCCGACCTCGCCGTTCGGCGGCTACAAGGAGTCGGGCTTCGGCCGCGAGGGCGGCCGTCACGGTCTGGAGGCGTACCTCGATGTCTGACGCACGACTTGACGTCTTCAAGACCTACAAGCTGTACGTGGGGGGCAAGTTCCCCCGCAGCGAGAGCGGCCGGGTGTACGAGGTGACGGACTCGAAGGACAAGTGGCTGGCGAACGCGCCCCTCTCCTCCCGCAAGGACGCCCGTGACGCGGTCGTGGCCGCGCGCAAGGCGTTCGGCGGCTGGTCGGGCGCGACCGCGTACAACCGGGGCCAGGTGCTCTACCGCGTCGCGGAGATGCTGGAGGGCCGCAGGGACCAGTTCGTGCGGGAGGTGGCGGACGCGGAGGGTGTCTCCAAGGCCAAGGCCGCCGTCCAGGTCGACGCGGCGATCGACCGCTGGGTCTGGTACGCGGGCTGGACCGACAAGATCGCCCAGATCGCGGGCGGGGCCAACCCGGTCGCGGGCCCGTTCTTCAACCTGTCGACGCCGGAGCCGACGGGCGTGGTCGCCGTCGTCGCGCCCCAGGAGTCCTCGCTCCTCGGCCTGGTCTCGGTGCTCGCCCCGGTGATCGCGACGGGCAACACGGCCGTCGTGATCGCCTCCCAGGCGTCGCCGCTGCCCGCGCTGTCGCTGGGCGAGGTCCTCGCGACCTCCGACGTGCCGGGCGGCGTGGTCAACATCCTCAGCGGGAGGACCGCCGAGCTCGCGGCCCCGCTCGCCGCCCACCAGGACGTCAACGCGATCGATCTGACGGGCGCGGAGGCCGACCTGGCGCGGGAACTGGAGGTCGCGGCTGCCGACAACCTCAAGCGCGTGCTGCGTCCACAGCCTGTGGACTTCGCCGCCGACCCCGGCACGCACCGCCTGACGGCCTTCCTGGAGACCAAGACCGTCTGGCACCCCACCGGTTCGCTGGGCGCCTCCGGTTCGGCCTACTGAGCCGCCTCCGCACGGCGAAGCCCCGGCCCTCCTCCGTCCAGGAAGGGCCGGGGCTCCGTCATGTCCGGGGTGCGCGCCGCGACGCGTGTCACCACCTGGCGTGCGGCCACGGCCATCCGGTTCGGCGCCGGGGCGAGGTGCGGCGTGGGGAGCCGGGCGAGCCAGGTGCGCCGGCACCAGTCGGCGGCCATTGCCACGGCGTACGTGCGCAGCACCTCGCGCCGGCCGGTCAGCTCCTCCGGCACGGCGGTCTCGGCGGCCACCCGGTCCGCCATCGGCGCCCCCAGGTCGTCCTTGCCGCAGACGTGGCGGTACGCGGCCACGGGCGCGGCGCCCAGCTCGTGGCGAGGCGAGGCGAGGCGAGGCGGCGCATGGTGACGGCGGCGAAGCCCTCGGCGTCGCGGTACTCGGCTCCGTCCACACCGGCCGCACGACCGACACCCTCGCGGACCGGCTCGGCCCCGGGCGGCGAGCGCCCCACGCACGGCCACCAGCTGTCCCCCGCACTGCGCACACACCCGACCACGGCGAGCGCGGCGAACGCGACCGACGGGGCGGACCGGCCCTAACCCGGCAGGATGTCGGTCACCCCGCCCACCGCGGGCAGATCGGTGAGGGAGCCGCCCTCGGTGAGCGGCCCGGTGGCGAACGCCGTGCTGACCGGCTTGAAGTCCGCGACCTGGGTGCCGAGCGTGTTGTCGAGCGGGTCGGCGGTGGTGTTCGCCAGCGGGTCGAGCTGGAGCTTCTTGACCGCGCCGATGCCGCCCGCCGTCGAGTGGTGCAGGGCCGTCGTGAGGGCCTGCACCGGCATCCCCGGGTCGACGGCCTCAAGCGGCGCGGCGGGGGCGGGCTCCACCGCCGCGGCGGCACCCACACCGCCCACGCCGAGGGCGGCGCCCGCGGCGGTGACGGTGAGACCCGCGCGCAGCAGTGCGCGCGCGGCGGGCCGGGGTGACGAGGTTGCTGTGTGTCGTGCCATGGGTACCGCCCATATCCGTGCGTAGTGGGTGACCGAGCGAGCACGTAGCGTAGTTGAGGGGAGACGCGGGGACCAAAGGCCGACTCGCCAGGCCGGGAGCTGACGCCGCATCACATCGGTACGCCGGGCTGGGCACCCCGGGCGACTCGGTTGATAATGGCTCCCGTCCACGCTGACGAGCCGTGTCGGGAGATGCGGTCCACCCCTGGTGAAAAGGCCCGGAATTGAGCTCCCACTCCCCGATACCGACCCGCGTCGTGCTGCTCGCGGGCCCCTCCGGCTCGGGCAAGTCGTCCTTCGCCGCCCGCTCCGGGCTGCCCGTCCTGTGCCTGGACGACTTCTACAAGGAGGCCGGCGACCCCACGCTCCCGCAGGTCCCGGGCAGTTCGGACATCGACTGGGACTCCGCCGACTCCTGGGACGCGGACGTGGCGGTCGCCGCGATCGAGGAGCTCTGCCGTACGGGCCGCACGAACGTCCCCGTGTACGACATCGCGACCAGCGCCCGTGTCGGCCAGGAGACGCTGGACATCGAGCGCACCCCGCTCTTCATCGCGGAGGGCATCTTCGCGGCGGACATCGTGCGGCGGTGCCGGGAGCTCGGCGTGCTCGCCGACGCGCTCTGCCTGCGCGGCCGGCCCTCGACCACGTTCCGGCGGCGGCTGCTGCGGGATCTGCGGGAGGGCCGCAAGTCCGTGCCGTTCCTGCTGCGGCGCGGCTGGCGGCTGATGCGCGCCGAGCGCGCCATCGTGGCCCGGCACACGGCGCTGGGAGCGCACGCCTGCGGCAAGGAGGAGGCGCTGGGGCGGGTGGCCGCCGCGGCGGCGGGCCGCTGCGTGAAGGCCCGCGCGGAGGCCGCTTAGCCGAGGCGGGAGAGCGCGTGGCGAAAAGCAGAAGGACCGGAAAGACCCCCCGGCCTTCCGGTCCCGCCACTTGGTGCCCCCCGTGCTTTCCCCCGTGCCCGCCGCATCCCCCCGGAGCGGCGCCCCCGTGTTCCCCCGATCCTCAGGCGACCAACTCGCCGAAGGATTCCTCCTGGTCACGGCCGAAGCTGAGGACCTCGTCCTCGCGCAGCCGGCGGAGCGACCGCCAGATGCTGGACTTCACCGTGCCCACGCTGATGTCGAGGATGTCCGCGATCTCCGGGTCGGTGCGGCCCTCGTAGTAGCGCAGGACCAGCATCGTGCGCTGGAGTTCGGGCAGCCGGGCCAGGGCCTGCCACAGCACGGCGCGCAGCTCGGTGCCACGCATCGCGTCCGTGTCGCCCACCGTCTCCGGCAGCTCCTCGGTCGGGTACTCGTTCAGCTTGCGGCGGCGCCACGCGCTGATGTGCAGATTGGTCATGGTGCGGCGGAGATAGCCCCCGACCGCGGCCTTGTCGCTGATCCTGTCCCAGGCCCGGTACGTCGAGAAGAGGGCGCTCTGCAGCAGGTCCTCGGCCTCGAAGCGGTCACCGGTCAGGTGGTAGGCGGTCGCGTACAGGGAGGTGCGGCGCTCCTGGACGTAGGCGGTGAACTCCGCCTCCGACAGGGACTTCCGCTCCCCCGAACCCTCCCCGTACGACGCTCCCCCGTCCGTTCCCCCGTGAGCCGCGTGTCCCCCGTGGCTCTGCTGGAACGTGTCGACCACCGTCATGAACCCGGTGTGCTGACGCCCGGCGCCGCGAGCGCACCCCCGCCCGCTCACGGCACCGGACTTCTCAGAGCCCCTCCCGACGTCGTGGAGACGCGTGACAACTGCGCTCGAGCTGGTGCTGTGCAGCGTGTTCATCTCGCGCCCCCCGTCGGTGGAGTCCGGCTTGTTCCGTCTTGCTCGCGTGCTCTCTTGCTTGTGACCTGAACTCTGCCCGACCCACTTCATGACGGTGTCCGCCGACTGTCACAGGCCTGCAACAGGGGTTCGGGGGCCTTCCACCTGTGAAGGTCACGTGTGAGTGCGGGCACCTACCTGCCCTTTAGGGGCACGGGGAAGGGCAGGCAGTCGAACTGGGGCCGTGGCATGGGACAGAATGACGTCCGTGCCTTCCCTGTTGCTGATCGAGGACGACGACGCCATCCGGACGGCCCTGGAGCTTTCGCTCACGCGCCAGGGGCACCGGGTGGCCACTGCTGCCACCGGCGAGGACGGCCTGAAACTGCTCGGTGAGCAGCGGCCGGACCTGATCGTGCTGGATGTGATGCTGCCGGGCATCGACGGGTTCGAGGTGTGCCGTCGCATCCGGCGCACCGACCAACTGCCGATCATCCTGCTGACCGCGCGCAGTGACGACATCGACGTGGTCGTGGGCCTGGAGTCCGGCGCCGACGACTACGTGGTCAAACCCGTGCAGGGGCGGGTCCTCGACGCCCGGATCCGGGCCGTGCTGCGGCGCGGTGAGCGCGAGGCCAACGACGCGGCGACGTTCGGTTCGCTCGTCATCGACCGCGCCGCGATGACCGTGACGAAGAACGGCGAGGACCTCCAGCTCACCCCGACCGAGCTGCGGCTGCTCCTGGAGCTGAGCCGCAGGCCCGGCCAGGCCCTGTCGCGGCAGCAGTTGCTGCGGCTGGTGTGGGAGCACGACTACCTCGGTGACTCGCGGCTCGTCGACGCGTGTGTGCAGCGGCTGCGCGCCAAGGTCGAGGACGTGCCCTCGTCGCCGACCCTGATCCGTACGGTGCGCGGCGTCGGATACCGGCTGGACACGCCTCAGTGACCAAACCGCAGGACAAGCTCCGCGGCTGGGCCGCGGCGCGCAAGGCGATACTGGCCGGCCTCCGCTTCACCAGTCTGCGACTGCGGCTCGTCGTGGTGTTCGGTCTGGTGGCGCTCACCGCCGCCGTCTCCGCTTCCGGCATCGCGTACTGGCTGAACCGCGAGGCCGTGCTCACGCGCGCGCAGGACGCGGCGCTCAAGGACTTCCGGCAGCAGATGCAGAACCGCGCGGGCGCGCTGCCCGCCGACCCCTCGCAGGAGGATCTGCAGTCCGCCGCCGAGCAGATGGCGAGCAGCAGCCAGCGCTACAGCGTGCTGCTGGTCGCCGAGAAGAAGAACGGCGGCCAGATCGTCGGCTACAGCGACCTGGACGCCTTCACGCTCGCCAAGGTGCCGGGCCCGCTGCAGAAGGCGGTGAGCAGGAAGCAGGCGCTCACCTCGGGCAACAAGAGCCCGTACCACCTGTACTGGCAGCGGATCGCCGACCACGGCACCCCGTACCTGGTGGGCGGCGCCACCGTGATCGGCGGCGGCCCGACCGGGTACATGCTCAAGTCCCTGGAGCCGGAGGCGAAGGACCTCAGTTCGCTGGGCTGGTCCCTCGCCATCGCCACGGGGCTCGCGCTGATCGGCTCCGCGCTGCTCGCGCAGGCCGCGGCGACGACGGTCCTGAAACCCGTGCACCGTCTGGGAGTCGCCGCGCGGCGGCTCGGCGAGGGCAAGCTCGACACCCGGCTGCGGGTGTCCGGGACCGATGAACTCGCCGATCTGTCCAGGACGTTCAACAAGACCGCCGAGAACCTGGAGAAGAAGGTCGCCGACATGAGCGCCCGCGAGGAGGCGTCCCGGCGCTTCGTCGCCGACATGTCGCACGAGCTGCGCACCCCGCTGACCGCGATCACGGCCGTGACGGAGGTCCTGGAGGAGGAGCTCGACGCGGAGACCGGTTCGGTGGACCCGATGATCGAGCCCGCGGTACGGCTCGTGGTGAGCGAGACCCGCCGCCTGAACGACCTGGTGGAGAACCTCATGGAGGTCACCCGCTTCGACGCGGGCACCGCGCGCCTGGTCCTCGACGACGTCGACATCGCCGACCAGATCACCGCGTGCATCGACGCGCGCGCCTGGCTGGACGCGGTCGACCTGGCCGCCGAGCGCGGCATCACGGTCCGGCTCGACCCGCGCCGCCTCGACGTGATCCTGGCCAACCTCATCGGCAACGCCCTCAAGCACGGCGGTTCGCCGGTGGAGGTCTCGGTCCGCCTCGAGGACGCCAAGCTGGTGATCGCCGTACGCGACCACGGCCCCGGCATCCCCGAAGAGGTCCTGCCGCACGTCTTCGACCGCTTCTACAAGGCGAGCGCGTCCCGCCCGCGGTCCGAGGGCAGCGGCCTCGGCCTCTCCATCGCCCTGGAGAACGCGCACATCCACGGCGGCGAGATCACCGCCGCCAACTCTCCGGACGGCGGCGCCGTCTTCACGCTGTGGCTGCCGCGCGACGGCGAGGGCGTGGACGGCACCGAGGACGACCGCGCCGAGGGGGACGAGGCATGAACGGGCGACGGATGCGTGCGGTGGCCGCCGCCGTGGGGCTCGCCGCCCTGCTCGCCGGCTGCGGCATCAGGTCGACGGAGGTGCCGACCGACTACGGCGCGGCGCCGTCGCGGGTGCCGTGCGTGCTGGCGGGCGCCGGGATCACCCCGCAGTCGGCGGGCGGCGTACCGGTGGAGGTGTTCCTGGTGTGCGCGTCGCAGCTGGTGACCGTCGACCGGAGCCTGCAGATCCGTGACGACAAGGCGGCCACCGACCGGGTGCGCATCGCCCAGGCGCTCCTCGACGAGCTGGCCGATCCGCCGTCGGGCGCCGAGAAGGAGGCGGGCTTCGCGACGGACGTGCGCGGCGCCACCACCGTCTCCGGGCCCCGTAAGGGCGACCCCGCCGACGCGCTGCGGATGAGTACGCCGCCGGAGGGTCTGTCCGCGTTCGCGCTCGCCCAGATCGTGTGCACGCTGGCCGACAACGCGGCGGCGGACGACGGCGCGGTGGTCATGGGCGGCCCCGGCAGGAGCCCGCTGCGGCGCTACGAGTGCACCACCGAGGTGCGCGCCAGGCCCGGGACCGTGGCACCGCCCATGAAGAGCGTCGCGTAGCCGGCGCCAGGTACGCGGAACCGATCCTGCCGCCCCGGACGTCTTGGGGGGCGTGCGTCAAGGCTCGGGCGGCCGCATTGCCGCCATCCGCTTCCGTGCGGCGGGGGGATTCCTCCTCGTCGCACACCTCCTGCTCGTCGGGTGGATCACGCTGCGTCCCCTGGACGTGCCCTGGGTGAGCGCCGCGAATCTGCAGCCCCTCGCCGGGATCAAGGCGGATCTGGCGCTGGGCGGTCTCCAGGCGGTCCGCCGGATCGGTGAGAGCGTGCTGCTCCTGGCCCCGCTGGGGGTGCTGCTGCCGCTGGCCGGCGGCCGGCTCGTGGTCTCGCCGTGGGGGTCGCTGGTCCGTACGGTCGCCGCCGGCGCCCTGCTCTCGCTCGGCATCGAGCTGCTGCAGACCGGGGTGCCCGGTCAGGTCGTCGACATCGACTCGCTGCTGCTCAACACCCTCGGGGTGGCCGTCGCGCACCTCGCGGTGGTGCCCGCGGCCCGGGTCAGGCTCCGCCGCGGTCAGGACGGGGAGGAGCGCGTGCCCCTCCTGCGGGAGGACACCCCTCAGGGGCCGACCCCGACGATTCCCAGGGTCGGCATCGCACCGTAGAGCGATGCTTTGACCGGCTTCGTGAACGTACCGTCGAAGTATCGGGGCACAAGGAGTCCGAGGCCTCGGTAATCGACCGCAAGCAGCATCCACGTTCGCGAAGGAGCCCGACATGACCGCCCTTGCCCGCCCCCACCACGGCCGGATGATCGGCGGAGTGTGCGCAGCCCTGGCCCGGCGCTTCGGCACCTCCGCGACGACGATGCGGGTGATCTTCGTGGTCTCCTGCCTGCTGCCGGGGCCGCAGTTCCTGCTCTACATCGCGCTGTGGATCCTGCTCCCCGGCGAGGACAAGGTCCGCCAGGCCTGGTGACCGCGGCCCGGCGGGCACGACCCGGCGGGTACGGCCGCGCGACGCGATGGGGCGCCCCTCGACACGAGGGGCGCCCCATCGGCGTACGCGCTGCGTCGGATCAGCCGAGCGGCAGGCCGTTCACGCCGGTGCCGCCGAGGGGCAGGCCGCCGAGCAGGCCCGCGACCGGGGAGGCGGGCTTCTTGGGCTTGGGCTTGGCGGCGGCAGCGCGGGACGTCTTGTCGCCGAGGAGCTGCGGGGCGGCCTGGGCGACGGTCGGCGCCGCGGCCTTCACGCCGCTGTCGAGGGCGCTCTGGCCGGCGCTCAGCGACTCGGTGGCGCCGGTCAGACCGCCGACGGGCACCACCGAGGAGACCGGGCCCAGGGCGGCCGCGGGGTCGGGGACACCGGCGGGGGCGGCGTTCGCGGCACCGGCACCGGCGGCGGCGAAGGCGGCGCCGAGCGCGGCGACACCGAGGGTCTTGGCGGCAGACTGCTTCATCTTCAATGCGTCCTTGTGTCTCTGCGACTGTGTTTACGAAGGGGGGTTCCCACGGTTCAACGACCGTGGGGAGCCCCGATCACGGGCGGCCGGGAAATGAAAGCGGCCGGGAGCGGATGCTCCCGGCCGCTGCCGCGTGACGCGGAGACGGACGCCGTGTGTCAGCTCGCGACAGAACCGCTGGTGGACACGGTCTGGCGGAACAGCCACTCGGACTTCAGCTCGGCGTAGCCCGGCTTGATCACGTCGTTGATCATGGCGAGACGCTCATCGAAAGGAATGAATGCTGATTTCATCGCATTGACTGTGAACCACTGCATGTCGTCGAGCGAGTAGCCGAACGTGCCGACCAGGTGCTCGAATTCGCGGCTCATGCTGGTGCCCGACATCAGACGGTTGTCGGTGTTCACCGTCGCCCGGAAGTGCAGCTTGCGCAGCAGGCCGATGGGGTGCTCGGCGTAGGAAGTGGCGGCGCCGGTCTGCAGGTTCGAGGTGGGGCAGAGCTCCAGCGGGATGCGCTTGTCCCGTACGTACGACGCGAGGCGGCCGAGCCGGACGGTGCCGTCGTCGGCGATCTCGATGTCGTCGATGATGCGCACGCCGTGGCCGAGGCGGTCGGCGCCGCACCACTGCAGGGCCTGCCAGATCGACGGCAGGCCGAAGGCCTCGCCCGCGTGGATCGTGAAGTGGTTGTTCTCGCGCTTGAGGAACTCGAAGGCGTCGAGGTGGCGGGTGGGAGGGAAGCCCGCCTCGGCGCCCGCGATGTCGAAGCCGACGACCCCCAGATCGCGGTAGCGGTTGGCGAGTTCGGCGATCTCCAGGGCGCGGGCCGCGTGCCGCATGGCGGTGAGCAGCGCGCCCACCCGGATGCGGTGGCCGTTCTCCTTGGCGCGGCGCTCGCCCTCGCGGAAGCCGTCGTTGACCGCCTCGACGACCTCTTCGAGGGTGAGGCCGCTCTCCAGGTGCTGCTCGGGGGCGTACCGGATCTCGGCGTAGACGACGCCGTCCTCGGCGAGGTCCTCGGCGCACTCGGCGGCCACGCGCTTGAGGGCGTCCTTCGTCTGCATCACCGCGCAGGTGTGGGCGAAGGTCTCCAGGTAGCGCTCCAGGGAGCCGGAGTCGGCCGCCTCGCGGAACCAGATCCCGAGCTTGTCGGGGTCGGTCTCGGGCAGGCCCTCGTAACCGCAGTCGCGGGCGAGGTCGACGATCGTGCCGGGACGCAGGCCGCCGTCGAGGTGGTCGTGCAGGAGCACCTTGGGGGCGCGGCGGATCTGTTCGGCACTGGGCGTTTCACGGTCCGTGTGACCGGTCGTGTGTGTCTGGCTCGTCATTTCGGCACTCTAGCGCCTACGCGCGTAGAACTCACTGGTCGATACGTAACAGTGACCCTGCGGACGGGTCGCGTACACCATCGCTTCTGACACTGTTCTGTCATGGCAGAGGAAGGGACCGCGGGGCCGGCGGGCGCGGCCAGGCTCGGGCGCGTGATCGGGACGGCGCCGTCGGCGGTGGGCGGGGCGGTGCTGCTGCTGCCCGGTGGCGCCGAGACCTCCACGCGTAAGCCCTCGCCGCTCGCCGGCGCGGGGGTGCGGGCGCTGGGCCGCAGACTCGCCCACGACGGGCGCGCGGCGGGCCTCGCCACGCATGTCGTGCACTACCGCTGCCGGGGCTGGAACGGCGCGCAGGCGCGGCTCGCGCACGACACGGCCTGGGCGGTGGAGGAGGTCGTACGGCTCTACGGCGACGTCCCCGTGTGTCTGGCCGGAGTGGACATGGGCGGCCGGGCCGCGCTGCGCGCCGGTGGCCACGACGCCGTCAACTCCGTGCTCGCGGTGGCCCCTTGGCTGCCCGAGGACGACGTGGCCGCACCGCCGGAGCCGGTGAAGCAGCTCGCGGGGCGGCGGGTGCTCATCGTGCACGGCACCAACGACGAGCGGACCGACCCCGAGCTGTCGTTCCGGCTGGCCGAGCGGGCGAAGAAGGCGAACCGGGACGTGTGCCGGTTCGAGGTGCACTCCGACGGGCACCGGCTGCACCAGCATCAGTCCGAAGTCCTCGCGCTGGCCTCGGACTTCGTGATGGGCACGTTGTTCGGGGCCGGGTTCGCCCGGCCCCTGGAGGATGCGTTGGCGGCTCCGCCGCCGTTGGGGCTTCGGATGCCGCTCGCCTCCGGCTTCGGGCGGTCGCTTCGACGGTGACCCGGCGACGGAGCGCCGCCATCACCGGCTCCGCCGAGTTCGTCCCCAAGCGCCGGACGGGCTGAAATCCCGGCCGCGTACGCCTCACGCGCCGTGCGGGCCGGCGTCCGCCACCAGGTTGCCCTTGCGGCTCAGCAGGAACGCCTTGAACGCCGCCACCGGTGGCGTGTCCGGGTGGCCGTCCAGCCAGGCCACACCGATCTCGCGGACCGCGCGCTGGCCCGTCACCGTCAGCTCCACCACCCCCGGGCGCGGCACGGCCGGGGGCGGCAGCAGGGCCACGCCCAGGCCCGCCGCGACCAGGCCGCGCAGCGTCTCCGCCTCCTCGCCCTCGAAGGCGATCCGGGGGCGGAAGCCCGCGTCCCGGCAGAGGTCGTCCGTGATGCGCCGCAGGCCGTACCCGGGCTCCAGGGTCACGAACGCCTCGTCGGCCGCCTCGCCGAGCCGGACCCGCTTGCGGGAGGCGAGGCGGTGGTCGTCGGGTACGACCAGGCGCAGGCGCTGCTCGTCGAGGCGGCGGGCGACGAGGTCGGGGGCGTCCGGCACGGGTGAGGTCAGACAGAGGTCGAGCTCGCCGGCGCGCAGCCGCTCGATCATCGCCTCGCCGTAGTTCTGCACGAGGCTGAAGCGCACGCGCGGGTGATCGGCGCGGAAGGCGCGGATCAGGCCGGGCACCGTCTCCGAGCCCCTGGTGTGCAGGAAGCCGAAGGCGACCTTGCCGGTCTCCGGGTCGGCGTCCGCGCGCACCGACTCCGCGGCCCGCTCCACCTCGCCGAGGGCCCGCTCGACCGAGCCGAGAAAGGTGCGGCCCGCCGGGGTGAGCGAGACGGTGCGGCCGCGGCGGACGAACAGGTCGACGCCCAGGTCCCGTTCGAGCCGGACGAGCGCGCGGGAGAGCGTCGACTGCGGGATCCCCAGCTGCTGCGCCGCGCGGGTGACGTGCTCGGTGCGGGCGACGCCCGCGAAGTACGCGAGGCGGGGAGCAAGCAGCGTGACGATGTCCTCCGCGTCACTGTCATGTGACAGACGCGGCTGTGACCTCTGCTGATGCTGCATGGGATCGATTATGGCGTTTCCATGCATTGGACGCATCAAAAGTCCGGTCGTAGGTTCGAGGCATGCCTGCTGCCAGTAGCGGGGCGTCCGTCACCCATGCGGCCGCCCCTGCCCCGTCGTCCCCTGCCACCGACACCCGGCTGACCCCGGGCGGGCCCGGCTACCGCCGGATGAGCTTCGCGCTCTTCCTCGCCGGCGTCGCCACCTTCGCCCTCCTCTACTCCACGCAGGCCCTCCTCCCGCTCGTCTCCGCCGACTTCGGCGTGAGCGCGAGCACCGCGAGCTGGACGGTGTCCGGCGCCACCGGCGCCCTGGCCCTCTTCGTCCTGCCGCTGAGCGCGCTCAGCGAACGCTTCGGGCGGCGCGCGGTGATGACCGCCTCGCTGACCGTCGCCGTCGTCGTCGGACTCGTCGTCCCCTTCGCGCCCTCCGTCGAGGTCCTGATCGTGCTGCGCGCGGTGCAGGGCGCCGCGCTCGCCGGTCTGCCCGCCTCCGCGATGGCGTTCCTCGCCGAGGAGGTGCGGCCCAAGGCGCTGGTCGCCGCGATCGGCATGTTCGTGGCGGGCAACTCCATCGGCGGGATGAGCGGGCGCATCGTCACCGGCTGGGTCGCGCAGGCGTGGGGCTGGCGCGCGGCGGTCGGCGTGGTCGGTGTCGTCGCCGTGCTGTGCGCGGTCGCGTTCCGCGTGCTGCTGCCCGCGCCGCGGCACTTCACCGCGGGCACGCTCAGCCCCCGGTCCCTCGCCCGTACGGTCCGTACGCATCTGTCGAACCCGCTCCTGTGCCGGCTGTACGCGATCGGGGCGCTCTTCATGACCGTCTTCGGCGCGGTCTACACGGTGATCGGCTACCGCCTCACCGAGGCGCCCTTCTCGCTCCCGCAGGGCGTCATCGGCTCGATCTTCCTCGTCTACCTCGTCGGTACGGTCTCCTCGGCGGCCGCCGGGCGCCTGGTGGCCCGGCTCGGGCGGCGCGGGGCGCTGTATCTGGCGGTGAGCACCACGGCCGGCGGGCTGCTGCTCTCCCTGTCGCCGTCGCTGGTCCTGGTGCTCCTTGGCCTGGTGCTGATCACCGCGGGGTTCTTCGCGGGGCACGCGGTCGCCTCCTCGTCCGTGAGCCGGACGGCCACCGAGGGGCGTGCGCAGGCCTCCGCGCTGTACCAGTCCGCGTACTACCTGGGCTCCAGCGCGGGCGGCACGCTCGGCGCGGTCGCCTTCCACGCGGGCGGCTGGGCCGGGACGGTGGGCCTCGGGGTCCTCGCGGTGCTCGGCGTCGTGTCCGTGACGGTGTGGGGCTCGCACGCGGCGCGGGTCCAGGAGCGGCGCGGGCTGGTGGCGGCGGCGCGCTGAGGCGCCGGGCGCCTTGTTGCTCCACCCCTTTTCACCTGCGGGTTTTCCCACTCCGGGGGCCGTTGTCAGTGGGCTGCGGTAGCTTCCGATGTGTGGGGCCTCACAGGGGGCCGCGCGCTCGAGCCAGGGGTGGGTTGGGATGGGCGACATCGCAGGGACGACGACCGATCTGGACGTCACGCTGGAGAAACACCGCGTCGAGCTGACCGGGTACTGCTACCGGATGCTGGGCTCGGCCTTCGAGGCCGAGGACGCCGTGCAGGACACGATGGTGCGGGCCTGGCGGAGCTTCGAGAAGTTCGAGGGCCGCTCCAGCGTCCGCTCGTGGCTGTACCGCATCGCGACCAACGTCTGCCTGGACATGCTGAACGCGGGCAACCGCCGGGCCCGCCCCATGGATCTGACCGCGGCCGCCCCGCTGGCGCAGGCCGCGCTCAATCCGCGCCCCGACAACACCTGGCTGGAGCCGGTGCCGGACGCCCGCGTCCTGCCGACGCCCGGCGACCCCGCGGAGGCCGCGGTCGCCAAGGAGTCGGTGCGGCTGGCCTTCGTCGCGGCGCTGCAGTCCCTGCCGCCGAAGCAGCGGGCGGTGCTGATCCTGCGCGAGGTGCTCGCGTGGAAGGCCAATGAGGTCGCCGAGCTGATCGACACCTCCGTCGCCTCGGTCAACAGCGCGCTGCAGCGGGCCCGCGCCACCCTCGCCGAGCGGCCGGCGGATGACACGGCCGTCTCCGATCCGCTGGACGAGGAGCAGCAGAAGCTCCTGGACCGCTATGTCGCCGCCTTCGAGGGGTACGACATGGCGGCGCTGACGGCGCTGCTCGCCGAGGACGCCGTCATGACGATGCCGCCGTTCGACCTGTGGCTGCGCGGCACCGCGGACATCACGGGCTTCATGACCACGATCGGCGCGAGCTGCGTCAACAGCCGCCTGTTCCCGGTGAACGTGAACGGCACGCCGGGCTTCGCGCACTACAAGCCCGACCCGGACAACGGCGGTTACACGCCGTGGGCGATCCAGGTCATCGAGATCTCAGAGGGACGTATCGCCGGCTTCCACTGCTTCCTGGACGTTCAGCGGTGGTTCCCGCTCTTCGGCCTGGCTCCCCGTCTCGACGACTAGCCCGAGGAGCTCGACCAGACCGACGAGGCGCAGCAGCGCCTGCAGGGCGGGGGCGGGGTTCCGGAGCCGGATCCGCCGCCCGGCCCTGCGGGCGGCCAGGTGCAGCCGGGCGATGGCGTCGACGGTGGTGAGGTCGGCGGTGGTGACGGCGGCGACGTCACAGACGACGTCGCCCGCCCTCCCCCCGCCGGGCCCGTGCCGGGCGGGGGCCACCTGCTCGCACAGGCGCGGGATGTCGCCCGGGCGCAGGGGGCCCGCTATGCGGATCAGGTGCTCGTCGTGCTGCTCGTCGTGTTCGTCGTGGGCGGGGCGCGTTCGGCGCGTCTCGTGCTCTTCTGATTCGGCCACGCAGGGTTGACCGGCGGGGCGGGCGGAATTCATCGGTGATCGCGCCCGGGACCCGGCATGCGCGCGTCAGTCCACGGGGAAGGCGCTGGTGTCGATCTCCAGGGAGAAGGGCTCGGGAAGAGTGATGGGCTCGCCGAACTTGCAGGCGCTGAGGATGCGGTAGACGCGGTCGTGGGGCTCGCCGTGGAGGGTGACTCTGGGACCACCTGGGGCCCAGCGATCGATGAGGAGGTAGAGAGGGACCCCTGCTGCCGCGTAGCCCGCGAGCTTACCCACGCGATCGTGGTGGGCATTGGACGGCGAGGTCACCTCGACGACGAGTTCGGCAGCGCTCGCTGAAACGGAGGTACCAGGCGCTCCGGCTTCCGCAACAGGCACTACGACAAGATCCGGAATGAACATTCCCAGACTCAGCGGTACCGATACGGACAGCGTCTGGTAGATGCCCCAGTCCTCCGGAAGCACGGAATACAGGCGACGTTGCACCTTCTCCGCGATGACATGGTGCTGGTTGGCTGGGCTGGGTGACACGGTGATGACCCCATCAATGATCTCCACCTTGCTGCCCTCGGGCCACTCCATCTCCTCCCGGAGCCGGAGCAAGTCCTCCCAGCTCTGGCCAGGCCAACGGCCGACGGCGAGTGCGCTCATGGCGGTCTCCTCTTTGGGTACGTCACCGATCCCAGCATGCCGAACGGGACCGACGGCGGTCCACCGATCCCGTTCACCCGTACGAGAAAGCCCTGGCCAGAGCCCTGTCGAGGGGCCGCGGGCGCGCCCGCGGCCGGCCCTCAGCCGATCCGGTCCAGCACGATCGGTGCAGGCGCGAAGTCCGTGCCTGCGGGGGCGATGTCGTACGCGCCCTCCACCGACTCCAGCGCGTACGCGAAGCGCTCGGGCGTGTCCGTGTGCAGGGTCATCAGCGGGGCGCCCGCCTCGACGGAGTCGCCCGGCTTGGCGTGGAGTTCGACGCCCGCACCCGCCTGGACCACGTCCTCCTTGCGGGCCCGGCCCGCGCCGAGGCGCCAGGCGGCGACGCCGACGTCGTACGCGTCGAGGCGGGTCAGGACACCGGACGACGGGGCGCGGACCACGTGCTGCTCGCGGGCCACCGGGAGCGCCGCGTCCGGGTCGCCGCCCTGGGCCGCGATCATGCGACGCCACACGTCCATCGCGGAGCCGTCGGCGAGGGCCTTCGCGGGGTCGGCGTCCGGCAGGCCCGCCGCGTCCAGCATCTCGCGGGCCAGCGCGAGGGTCAGCTCGACGACATCGGCCGGGCCGCCGCCCGCGAGGACCTCCACCGACTCGCGGACCTCCAGGGCGTTGCCGGCGGTCAGGCCGAGCGGGGTCGACATGTCCGTGAGCAGGGCCACCGTGCGCACCCCGCTGTCGGTGCCCAGCTCGACCATCGTGGAGGCCAGTTCGCGGGCGTCGTCGAGGTTCTTCATGAAGGCGCCGGTGCCGACCTTCACGTCCAGGACCAGGGAGCCCGTGCCCTCGGCGATCTTCTTCGACATGATCGAGGAGGCGATCAGCGGGATCGCCTCGACCGTGCCGGTGACGTCGCGGAGCGCGTAGAGCTTCTTGTCGGCGGGGGCCAGGCCGTCGCCCGCCGCGCAGATGACCGAGCCGACGGTGTCGAGGACGTTCAGCATCTCCTCGTTGGAGAGCAGCGCGCGCCAGCCGGGGATGGCCTCCAGCTTGTCCAGGGTGCCGCCGGTGTGGCCGAGACCGCGGCCCGACAGCTGCGGTACGGCCGCGCCGCACGCGGCGACCAGCGGGGCGAGCGGCAGCGTGATCTTGTCGCCGACGCCGCCCGTGGAGTGCTTGTCGGCGGTCGGCCGGGACAGCGAGGAGAAGTCCATGCGCTCGCCGGACGCGATCATCGCGGCGGTCCAGCGGGCGATCTCCTTGCGGTTCATGCCGTTGAGCAGGATCGCCATCGCGAGGGACGACATCTGCTCGTCGGCGACCGCGCCGCGGGTGTAGGCGTCGATGGCCCAGTCGATCTGCTCGTCGCCGAGCTCGCCCCGGTCGCGCTTGGTGCGGATGACGGAGATGACGTCCATGGCGGTCCTTCCAGCAGTACAACGGCGTACGTACATAGATATGCCGCGACTCTACGCGCATAGAGCCGGGAGCTGAAGGCGGCCCCGCACCCGAGATCTCCAAGGGGGCGGGGCCGTCCTTCAGTTGAGGTGCTCGGGCCCGAACGCGTCCGGCAGCAGGTCGCCCAGCGGCCGTACGCCCGACGAGGTCTCCAGGAGGAGATCCGCGCCGCCGAACTCGTACAGCAGCTGGCGGCAGCGGCCGCACGGCATCAGGATGTCGCCCTTGCCGTCCACACAAGTGAAGTGCGTGAGCCGGCCTCCCCCGGTCAACTGGAGCTGCGAGACCAGGCCGCACTCGGCGCACAGGCCGAGGCCGTAGGAGGCGTTCTCCACGTTGCAGCCGGAGACCGTCCTGCCGTCGTCGGCCAGGGCCGCGGCCCCGACCGGGAACCCCGAATAGGGCGCGTACGCGCGGGACATGGCCTCGCGCGCGGCTTCCCGCAGGGCGTCCCAGTCGGCGTCGGTGGCGGCGTCGGCAGGGGGAAACGTCACTTGCCTTGTCCCCTTCGGTAGGGCATTCCGTCCGCCTTCGGCATCCGGAGCCGCTGCGCGGAGAGCGAGAGGACCAGCAGGGTCACCACGTACGGCGTGGCGGTGACGACCTGGTTGGGCACCTCGTCGGTCAAGCCGTACCACAGGAACATCAGCGCGGAGACGGCCGCGGTGATCGCCACGGGCACGTAACGCTTGCGCCAGGCGAGGTAGGCCGCGCCGATGACCAGCAGGATCGCGAGCAGCAGCAGGAGCGCGTGGACGTTCGTGCCGCCACCCCGGAGCTTCAGGCTGTCGGTGTAACCGAACAGGCCCGCACCGAGCGCGAGTCCGCCCGGCATCCAGTTGCCGAAGATCATCGCGGCGAGGCCGATGTAGCCGCGCCCGCCGGTCTGGCCCTCCAGATAGATGTTGGAGGCGACCAGCGACAGGAACGCGCCGCCGAGGCCCGCGAGGCCGCCGGAGATGACCACGGCCAGGTACTTGTACTTGTAGACGTTGACGCCGAGCGACTCCGCGGCGACCGGGTTCTCGCCGCAGGAGCGGAGCCGCAGGCCGAACGCGGTGCGCCAGAGCACCCACCAGCTCAGCGGCACCATCGCGACGGCCACCACGGTCAGCGGCGACAGGTTGGTGAACAGGCCGCCAAGCAGGCCCGCGAGGTCGGAGACCAGGAACCAGTGCTTGCCGTTGAGGTCCATCAGCCAGTCGGAGAGCCCCGGCACGGAGAAGTCGCCGAGCGATTCGACGGGCGGCGACTGCTTCGACGTACCGCCCTCCTCGCCCTCGAAGGCGAAGGTGGCGAGGTAGCGGGTGACGCCCAGGGCGAGGATGTTCAGGGCCACACCGGAGACGATGTGGTTGACGTTGAAGGTGACCGTCACGATCGCGTGCAGCAGACCGCCGAGCGCACCGCCGAGGACACCGAAGAGGACGCCGGCCCACGGGCCCCACTGGAAGCCGGCCCAGGCACCGAACCAGGTGCCGAGGATCAGCATGCCCTCCAGGCCGATGTTGACGACGCCCGCGCGCTCGGCCCACAGACCGCCGAGCCCGGCGAGGCCGATCGGCACGGCGAGCTTGAGGGCCGTCGACATCTGGCCGGTGGACGTGATGCCGTCGGCGCCGGTGATGATGCGGACCACGGAGGTCAGCACCAGGACGCCGGCGATGATCAGCAGGAGGACGGGGAGCGAGATGCGGCTGCGGCCGGCCGGAGCGGGCTGCTTGGCCGGGGGCTTGGCCACGGATGCCGTACTCATCGGGCAGCCACCTCCTTCACGGAGTCGTTGTTGCCGTTCTTGCCGTTCGCCCGTGCGGCGGCGGCCAGTTCCTCGCCGACGCGCTTCTGCTGGCGGCGCAGGCCCCAGCGGCGCACGGACTCGGAGGAGACGACGACCGCGATCACGATGAGGCCCTGCATGATCACCGCGATCTCCTTGTCGTACGCGACCGGGGTGGCGTAGTCGAGGGCGGGCGAGGCCTTGTCCAGGAAGGCCCACAGCAGCGCGGCGAGCGCGATGCCCACCGGGTTGTTGCGGCCGAGCAGGGCGATGCCGATGGCGGTGAAGCCGAGTCCCGCGGGGAAGCTGAGGCTGTAGGTGTGGGTGTCGCCGAGCAGGATCGGCAGGCCGGAGAGGCCCGCGATGGCGCCGGAGAGCAGCATGGCGGTGAGCACCATCCGCTTGGCGTTCACACCGGAGGCCGCGGCGGCCGACGGGGAGGCGCCGGTGGCGCGCAGGTCGAAGCCGAACCGGGTGCGGTTGAGGACCAGCCAGTACAGGACGCCCGCGAGGACGGCGACGAACACGAAGCCGTAGATCTCGCCGGAGGCGCCCATGCCGATGCCGGGGAACCAGCCGGACTTCTCCATGACGCCGGTGGTCTGGTTGTTGCCGACCGGGACGCCGAAGTTGTCGGTGAGGGTGAGGTAGCCGATGACGCTCGTCGCGATGGAGTTGAGCATGATCGTGGCGACCACCTCGCTCACTCCGCGGGTGGTCTTGAGGATGCCCGCGATGCCGGCCCAGAAGGCGCCGGTGAGCATGGCGACCGCGATCAGCAGCGGGATCTGCAGCGGCGCGGGGAGCGCGACGTGCGCACCGACGACCGCAGTGATCATCGCGGCGAGGCGGTACTGGCCGTCCACGCCGATGTTGAACAGGTTCATGCGGAAGCCGATGGCCACCGCGAGCGCCGCCAGGTAGTACATGCCGGCCTGGTTGATCGTCAGGACCTGCACGTCGGAGTAGGAGATCTGCTCCAGCATCAGGGTGTACGGCTCGATCGGGTTCTTGCCCGAGGCGAGCAGCACGACCGAGGTCAGCGCCACGGCCACGACCAGCGCGATGACCGGTCCGGCCACCGCGAGGAGCACCCGCTCCTTGTCGAACTTCTTCATCGGGTCTCGTCCTCCTCGGAGCCGTCACCGGACTCGGTGTGTTCCAGGTGACCGGAGGCGGCACCCGTCATCGCCGACCCCAGCTCCTCCGGCGTGATGGTGGCCGGATCGGCGTCGGCGACGAGCCGCCCGCGGTAGATCACGCGGAGGGTGTCGGAGAGGCCGATCAGCTCGTCCAGGTCGGCGGAGATCAGCAGTACGGCGAGGCCCTCGCGGCGGGCCTCGCGGATCTGGTCCCAGATCTGCGCCTGCGCGCCGACGTCCACGCCGCGGGTGGGGTGGGCGGCGATCAGGAAGCGCGGCTTGTGGCTCATCTCGCGGCCGACGATCAGCTTCTGCTGGTTGCCGCCGGAGAGCGACGCGGCCGTCACGTCGATGCCGGGCGTACGGACGTCGTACTCCGCGACGATGCGCCGGGTGTCGGCCTGCGCGGCCTTCGGGTCCAGCCAGAAACCGCGGGCGTTGGGCTTCTCGGTGACGTGGCCGAGGATGCGGTTCTCCCACAGCGGGGACTCCAGGAGGAGTCCGTGGCGGTGGCGGTCCTCGGGGATGTACCCGATGCCGTCCTCGCGGCGCTTGCGGGTGGGGACGGCGGTGATGTCGTCGCCCGCCATGCGGATGACGCCGGAGTCGGCGTGCTTGAGGCCGATGAGCGCGTCGATCAGCTCGGTCTGGCCGTTGCCCTCGACGCCCGCGATGCCGAGGACCTCCCCCTCGTGGATCGTGAAGGAGATGTCGTCGAGCAGCGCGCGGCCGGAGTCGCCCTCGGCGAGCAGCTTGAGGCCCTCGACCTGGATCATCGGCCGGTCGGTGACCGTCGACTCCGCCGTCTCGGGGGTGGGCAGTTCGCTGCCCACCATCAGCTCGGCGAGCTGGCGCGGCGTCGTCTCGGACGGGATCGCCGTGCCGACCGTCGTGCCGCGCCGGATGACGGTGATGTCGTCGGCCACGGAGAGGACTTCGCCCAGCTTGTGCGAGATGAAGATGACCGCGAGGCCCTCGGACTTGAGCTCGCGCAGGTTGTCGAAGAGCGCGTCGACCTCCTGCGGCACGAGCACGGCCGTCGGCTCGTCGAGGATCAGCGTGGTGGCGCCGCGGTAGAGGACCTTGAGGATCTCCACGCGCTGCCGGTCGGCGACGCCGAGGTCCTCCACGTACGCGTCGGGGCGCACCCCGAGCCCGTACCGCTCGGATATCTCGGCGATGCGGCGGCGGGCCGCGCCGCCGATGCCGTGCAGCTTCTCGCTGCCGAGGACGATGTTCTCCAGGACGGTCAGCTGGTCGGCGAGCATGAAGTGCTGGTGCACCATGCCGATGCCGCGCGCGATCGCGTCGGCGGGGCTGGCGAAGGCGACCTGCTCGCCGTCGACGCTGATGGTGCCCTCGTCCGGCTTCTGCATGCCGTAGAGGATCTTCATCAGGGTCGACTTGCCCGCGCCGTTCTCGCCCACGAGGGCGTGCACGGTGCCCCTGCGGACGGTCAGGTGGATGTCGTGGTTGGCCACGACGCCCGGGAAGCGTTTGGTGATGCCGTTGAGCTCAACGGCGGTGCCATCGGGGGCGGTTGACGCCTCGGTGATGGGCGGAGGGTTGGTGGACGCGTCGATGGCGCACTCTCCTCGGGGCCGGAAGGCCTGAAAGGGCCGGAGGGAAAGGGGCCGCCTACGCGCGCAGTGCCCCTGCTCGTGGGGCGCCCCGGGTCGGGGCTCCCCGGTCTCGAAACGCCCCCGCTGGCGCGGGCGTTCGAGCTTGGGTCCGCGCGAACGGGGCGCGGGTGAACCATCGTCCCCCACACCCCGTCGCACGAGAATCACGCTGCCGTCACGGCAGCGGGCAGGGCGGCCCGCACGGCCGCCGCGCCGTCACGGCGTGGTCTTGACCTTGATCTTGCCGCCCTTGATGCCCTCTTCGGCCTTCTTCAGCGCGGCCTGGACATCCTTCATCTGCTGGAACTCGGGGTTGGAGGCCGCGAGCGCGACACCGCCGGACTTGAGGTCGGCGCGGACGACGCCGCCCTTCGCGGAGCCGTCCTCGACGGCCTTCGCGAGGTTGTAGACCGAGCCCGCGACGTCCTTGGTCGCCGAGGTCAGGATGTACTTCTTGTACTTCTTGAGGGCGTCCTGCTTGTACTGGTCGGAGTCGACGCCGATCGCCCAGACCTTCTTGGCGGCGGCGGCCTCGATGACGCCCTGACCGGAGAGGCCCGCGGCGTGGTAGACCACGTCGGCGCCCTTCTCGATCTGGCCCTGCGCGGCGGTCTTGCCCTTGTCGGGGCTGGAGAAGCCGCCGTCCTCGGCCTTCTCGGTCAGGTACTGCTTGACCAGCTTGACCTTGGGGTCGGTGTCCTTGACGCCCTGCGCGAAGCCGGCCTCGAACTTGTGGATCAGCGGGACGTCGACGCCGCCGACGAAGCCGACGGTCTTGGACTTGGTGGCCTTGGCGGCCACGACGCCCGCGAGGTAGGACGCCTCCTGCTCGCTGAAGACCAGGTCGGAGACGTTGTCGGCCTTGATCGTCTCGTCGTCGACGATGCCGAAGGTGGTCTTCGGGTACTTCGCCGCGACCTCCTTGATGGCGGGCGCGTACGCGTAACCGACACCGATGACCGGGTTGTAGCCCTGCTTCGCGAGCTGCGTGAGGCGCTGCGCCTTGTCGGCGTCCGACTCGCCGTCGACCGGCTCGATGGCCTTCTCGCCGGTCTTGAACTCCTTGGCGGCCTTCTTCATGCCGACGGTCGCGGCGTCGTTGAAGGACTGGTCGCCGGCGCCGCCGACGTCGTAGGCGATGGCGACGCCCTTGTTCTTGTCGTCCTTGCTCGCGGCGGCGTCGCTGGACGTGCCACCACAGGCGGAGACGGATACGGCAAGAGCGGCGGTCGCGGCGCCCGCGACAGCTATTCGAGACACCCGGCGCATAGAGACGAACTCCTTAGTACAAGCAAGCACAAGCACGTTCGAGCGCCTCACCTGGCGCTGATTTCGCCGCAGCGTAACGCGCGTAGACCTGACATAAGAACCCTTCTGTCCGGTCCGTTATCGAGCTGTGGCCACCGGGCGTCCGGCGCCCGAACAACGGGTGGGCGCCCCCTTTGTGGGGACGCCCGGGCGCCGCTTGAAGTACTACGTAAAACGTGTGCGGGCCGTCCGCTACGGAACGGTCTTCACCTCGACCTTGCCGTCGACGATGTCCTTCCTCGCCTTCTCGACGGCTGCGACGACGTCCTTCATCGCCTGGTACTTCGGGTTGGAGTCGGAGAAGCCGACCCGGCCGGACTCAAGGTCGTAGCGCTGCTCGCCCTTCATCGGCTTGCCCTCGACGACCGACTTGGTGAGGTCGTACACCGCCCCGCCGACGTCCTTGAAGGCGGAGCCGAGGATGTACTGCTTGTACTTGGCGAGGGCCTTCTGCCGGTACTGGTCGGAGTCGACGCCGATGGCCCACTTCTTCTGCGAGCCGGCCTCCTGGATGACGCCCTGCCCCGAGAGCCCCGCCGCGTGGTAGATGACGTCGGCGCCGGCCTCGATCTGGCCGCTCGCGGCGTTCTGACCACGGTCCGGACTGGAGAATCCACCCTCCTCGGGCTTTTCCGTCAGATACCGCTTCTCGATTTCGATCTTGGGATCGACGGACTTCACGCCCTGCACGAATCCGGCCTCGAATTTGTGGATGAGCGGAATGTCCACTCCGCCGACGAATCCGACGTGTTTGGCCTTGCTCGCCTTCGCGGCGGCGACACCCGCGAGATACGAGCCCTGCTCCTCGTGGAAGACCAGGTCGACGACGTTGTCCGCCTTCACGGTGTTGTCGTCGATGATCCCGAAGGTGGTCTTCGGGAACTTCTTGGCGGCGGCCTCCACGGCGGGCGCGTAGACGAAGCCGACGCCGACGACCGGGTCGTAGCCCTGCTTGGCGAGCTGTTCGAGGCGCTGGACCTTGTCGGCGCTGGACTCGCCGTCGCCCGGCTCCATGTCCACGCCGCCGACCTTGAACTCCTTGCGGGCCTTCGCGTACCCCGCGTAGGCGGCGTCGTTGAAGGACTGGTCGCCCTTGCCGCCGATGTCGTACGCGAGGCCGATGCCCTTGCCCTTGTACGACGACGAGCCCGCGGAGCCCTTGTCCTTGCCGTCGTCCTGCGAGGCCTCGCCGCTGGTCTTGCCGCAGCCGGCCGCGGCGAGGGCGAGCACGGCGAGGGTCGCGGTGATGTGGGTGGTGCGAGATTTCCGGGAAGAGATCCGTGAAGAGAGACGACGCACAGGAAGCACCCCTTGATCGCCGACGCGCCGCGTACGGCGCTGATTTCGGCGCACATTAACGCGCGTAGAAAGGGAGGGGAACGGGTTTTCGCGGTGCTGTTACCTCTTCGTGCTGATGTGGGGTGAGTCTTCATACGACTGTGGGGTGAGGCCGCTCGCGCGAGCGTGCACGCGTGCCGCGCGAGCGGCCTCGGCCGGCGGTCCGCCGCCGGGGGACGTCAGCGCCCCGCGTCCAGCAGGGCCGCGGCGGTGAAGAGTTCGACGCCCGCGGTGATCGCGGACTCGTCCACGTCGAAGTCGCCCTGGTGGAGGTCGCGGACGGTGCGCTCCCCCGGCCTGCGCACGCCGAGCCGGGCCATGGCGCCGGGGACCCGCTCCAGGTACCAGGAGAAGTCCTCGCCGCCGAGGCTCTGCTCGGTGTCCTCGACGGACTGCGGGCCGCGCCGCGCCGACATGGAGTCACGCAGCAGCTCGGCGACGAGCGGGTCGTTGACGACCGGCGGCACCCCACGGATGTAGTTGATCTCGCACTTGGCGCGGTAGAGGTCGGCGATCTCCTGGACGGCGCCGTGCACCAGGTCGGGCGCGTCCCGCCAGGCCCTGAGGTCCAGGCAGCGCACCGTGCCGGAGAGCTCGGCGCGCTGCGGGATCACGTTGGGCGCGTGGCCCGACTCGATGCGGCCCCAGGTCACGGAGAGCCCCGAGCGGGCGTCGGCGCGGCGGCCGACCAGGGCGGGGACCTCGGTGGCGACCTTGGCGGCGGCGGTGACCAGGTCGGTGGTCAGATGCGGCCGCGCGGTGTGGCCGCCGGGCCCGCCGAGGGTGACCTCCAGGCGGTCGCAGGCGGAGGTGATGGGGCCGTGCCGGACGCCGATACGGCCCGCGTCGACGCGGGGGTCGCAGTGCACGGCGAGGATCTTGCCGACGCCGTCGAGGGCACCGGACGCGATGGCGTCGGTGGCGCCGCCGGGCAGCACCTCCTCGGCGGGCTGGAAGACCAGCCGCACGGGGTGGGGCAGCTGCCCGCGCCCGGCCAGCTCCGCGAGCACGAGGCCGGCGCCCATGACGACGGTGGTGTGCACGTCGTGCCCGCAGGCGTGCGCGCGGTCGGGCACGGTGGAGCGGTAGGGCACGCCGAGCTTGGTGTCCGGGATGGGCAGCGCGTCGATGTCGGCGCGCAGGGCGAGCATGGGCCGCACCCCGTCCCAGGTGCCGATGTCACAGATGAGCCCGGTGCCCCCGGCGAGCACATGGGGCGCGAGGCCCGCCTCCTCCAGCCGGGCCTTGATGGCCGCGGTGGTACGGAACTCCTGGTTGCCGAGCTCGGGGTGCATGTGCAAGTCGCGGCGGAAGGCGACCAGTTCGGCGCGCAGCGCTTCGGGCAGCGCGCCGGGCAGCGTGTCCGCCGGTACGGACTCCGATTCGGACACGTCGTCGGACACCTCTTCGGACGCACGGGACATCAGTTGGTTCACCCTTTGAAGGGTAAGGCGACGAACCGGCCAACTGACCCACGATCAACAAAAGTTCAGTCCGTTAGGGGAAGATTTTATGGCGTCGTGGCGCATGGCGGCTGGTCGCGGTGGGTAGGCTCTTTCGCTCTCACGGAGGATGCGGGGTGTGGGACGGAGGTTAACCCCACGGTGATCCACCGGGTAGCGGGATCGACCAGGTGAGGTGCGCGGGACAGGCTGGGACGGCAGCGCGCCGTCGGCGCGTTTTCGATGGTCGTCCATGGTTCCCAGGAGTTGCCCCGTGTGTGATCGTGCAGGTCAGAAGATCGGTTCTCCCCGGCGGCGACGCGGTGGCCGGCGGCGGGCCGGGCAGGCCGCGGCCGCCCTGCTCGCCGGCGCCATCACGCTGGGGGCGTTCGCGCCCTCCGCGTCGGCCGGCGGTGGGCGGCCCGACCCCGTGCAGCAGGGCCTGAGCGCGCTGGTGGGGCCCGGCGGGTCGCCCGGTGCGCTCGCCGGGGTCATGGGGCAGGACGGCCGCACCCGTGACTACACGGCGGGGGTCGGCGACGTGATGACCGGGGCGGAGGTGCCCCGGGACGGGCGGGTGCGGATCGGCAGCAACACCAAAACCTTCACGGCGGTGGTCGTGCTGCAACTGGTCGCCGAGGGCAAGGTCCGCCTCGACGCCCCGGTGGACGCGTACCTGCCGGGCCTGGTCCGCGGCCACGGCAACGACGGGGGTGCCATCACCGTGCGCCATCTCCTTCAGCAGACGAGTGGGCTCCCCAACTACAGCGCGTACCTGGGCGAGGAGGTCCGGTACTTCACGCCGAGCGAGCTCGTCGACATCGCGCTGCGGCACGAGTCCGAGTCCAGGCCGGGCGAGAAGTGGAAGTACAGCAACACGAACTACGTGCTGGCGGGCATGATCATCGAGAAGGTCACGCGGCACTCGCTGGCCGAGGAGATGGAGCGGCGCGTCATCGGGCCGGCCGGCCTGCGCCACACGTACTTCCCCGCGCCGCGCGACGCGACGATCCGGGGCGCTCACCCCAAGGGCTACTACCGGGAGTCGCCGGGCGGGCCACTGCTCGACGTCACGGAGACGGACCCCTCGTGGGGGTGGGCGGCGGGTCAGCTGATCTCCACGAACTCGGACCTGAACCGGTTCTTCACGGCGCTCCTGGAGGGAGAGCTCCTGCCACGGGCGCAGCTCGCCCAGATGCGCAGGACGGTCCCCGCGGAGGACACCTTCGGCCCTGGCGCCCGCTATGGCCTGGGCCTGGTGAGCAAGCCGTTGCCGTGCGGCGGGCTGTACTGGGGGCATGGCGGCAGTTTCCCGGGTTACGAGACGCGGGGTGGGGCCACGGATGGGGGGCGGCGGGCGGCGAGTGTCGCGGTGACGACGCAGCTGGACGACGAGGCGGGCAGGGGTCGCGTGGACCGGGTGGTCGAGTCGGCTCTGTGTGGGGTGGGTGCGGGGTCGGGCGGGGGGACTTCGGTGGGCCGGGGGCGTTGACGGTGACCGGGGCCGCCCGGGTGAGAGCGGAGTGTGGCGGCTCCGGGCCGGGAGTAAAGGGCGCTCCGCTGCGCTACGCGTCGGCTTCGCCGATTCCGCTGCGCTCCACCCTTGACTCCCGTCCCTCCACCGCAGCGAAACGTCCGACCCGGCCGGCCAGGGGATGGCGGCGGACCTCGCTGTTCGGGTCATCACCTTTCGCGGCCGGGTGCCGACCGGTCCATCGTGGGCGGATGCCACGGTGCGCGCCCGGCCAGCCACGCGGCCCGGCTGGTCGGGTCATCAGCTCGCGCGGCCGGGTGCGGACCGGCCCATCGTGGGCGCGGGCCTCGGTGCGAGCTCGGCCAGCCGTCC
Source organism: Streptomyces sp. NPDC041122 (assembly GCF_055592445.1). Taxonomy (NCBI): domain Bacteria; kingdom Bacillati; phylum Actinomycetota; class Actinomycetes; order Kitasatosporales; family Streptomycetaceae; genus Streptomyces; species Streptomyces sp. NPDC041122. The sequence goes on from NZ_JBVIYQ010000001.1 coordinate 1,027,960, forward strand.
AGCTTCGCTGCGCGGGTCATCGGCTTTCGCTGCCGGGTGCGGTCCGGCCCATCGCCAGCGGACGCCACCTCCGATGGACTGCCCGCCGGGGGGTCTGGCACCTACTTCGGGAAAGTTGCGAATGAGGACGCCGCGCGCCCCCCTGCCACACCCCAAGCGCCCCCGGAACTGGCCAACCCGCTGGCGGTGATGGGACGGACGGGGTCTTTGCGGGACACGGGAATCGTGGGAAGGGCGGGTTCTCGTGGAGGTAAGAGGCCTGTGGGGTAGAGGAGTTGAGTGAGACGGCTGGGTCCGGGTGTGGGGGCGGGCCCCTGCGATCGCCCACCCGCCGGGCGGCGCATGGAGCGCGGGAAGGGGGCGCGCGGAGATCTGCTTCGCAACTTTCCCGAAGTAGGTGGCCGACCGCCGGGCAGACGGCCGCGTCTCCGGCTCACCCCGCACTCCGCCCCTGACGCCCGCCCACGATGAGCAACCACCGCGCCCGCCAAGGGTGGGACGGTGACGGGCCTGAGGTCAGAGGGCGGAACCACGTCCCCGGGGGCGCATTCACCGCGACGGCAGGGGGCGCGCGGCGTCTCGGTTCGCAACTTTCCCAAAGTAGGTGCCAGCCCCCGGGGCAGAGGGCCGCACCTCCAGCTCAACGCCCACCCCGCACCCGCCAACGCCACCCGCTGCCCCCGAGTCGTGAAGCCGGGTGGGTGACCGAACACCCCGACCGTGGCGTCGGCTCACAATAGGCCGGTCCGCACCCGGCGACGAGAGGCGATGGTCCGAGCGGCGTGGCCGCGTGGCTGGCCGAGCGCGCACCGGGGCGCCCGCCTGCGATGGGCCGGTCCGCACCCGGCAGTGAAGGGTGATGGCCCGAGCAGACCGGCCGTGGGCCCAGCCCCAACCCTGACGCCCGCCCACGATGGACCGGGTCGCACCCGGCAGCGAGAGGTGATGACCCGAGCAGACCAGCCATAGGCCGAGCCAGGCACCTTGCGCCCCCTCCACAATGAGCCGATCCGCATCCGGCGACGAAGGAGGCTGTCCCGAGCAGCGAAGCCGGGCGGCTGGCCGAGCCGTGACCGTGGCGCCCGCGCACGTTGGGCCGGTCCGCACCCGGCCGCGCGAGTGGATGACCCGACCAGGGCGGCCGTGGGCCGAGCTCGCACCGTGGCGTCGGCTCGCGATGGGCCGGTCGGCACCCGGCAGCGAAAGGTGATGACCCGACAAGAGGAGTCCGTCGCCTCACCCTGGCCGGCCGGGTCGGACGTTTCGCTGCGGTGGAGGGACGGGAGTCAAGGGTGGAGCGCAGCGGAATCGGCGAAGCCGACGCGCCGAAGGAGCGCCCTTTACTCCCGGCCCGGAGGCGCCACACTCCGCAAACACCCGGGCGGCCCCGGTAGGAATCGAAGGCGCCGGGCCACCGAAGACTCAGAGCACCTCCGCCCACGGTGGGCCGGTTCGCACCTTGCCGACAAAGCCGACGGCCCGAGCAGACTGGGCCGGCCAAGTCCACCGCTGCCCCCCGCCCCCTAGCCCGCCGGCCCAGGGCGCCGGCCCTCCCGGCAACCAGCCCCGCACTATCCTCGCCCCCATGAAGACCCCGCCGCCCACGAACGACCCCGGCACCGCAGGGACTTGGCAGCCAGCAACCCCCGGCGTACTCCCCCTGCCCTCCGGGCGGCTCGTACGCGGGCGGGGGCTTCGGCGCGGGCTGCCCGAGGGGGACCTGCCGCACTTCGGGGTCTACCTGCTGGGGAAGCGGCCTCCCGACGTCCCGTGGGATTCGCACTGGCTGCGATGGCCCGACTTCCGGCTGCCCGGCGACCGGGAGCAGGCGCGCGCGGAGCTGCGCGAGGTGTGGGAGCGGGCCGTCGGCGAGCGCGTCGAGGTCGCCTGTGGCGGTGGGCGCGGGCGGACCGGGACCGCGCTCGCCTGTGTCGCCGTACTCGACGGGGTGCCCGCCGACGATGCGGTCGCCTACGTACGCGCCCACTACGACCGGCACGCCGTGGAGACCCCGTGGCAGCGGCGGTACGTGGCACGGTTCACCGCGTAGGACCCGCGGTTACGCCGGCGCCGCGTGCCGTACCGACGTCAGGCGGTGCACGTCGCGCGCCGTCCCGGTGACGCCGGACAGGAAGCCCTGCGCGCGCGGCGACGCCGTCTCCGTCAGCCACGCCGGGTCGATGTCGCAGACCGCCACCTTCACCTCCGTACCGGCCAGCGCGAGCGGCAGCGTGTGCACGACGGTCGAGGGGAAGCTGAGGATCGTACGGCCGATGGGGCCGCGGCGGGCGATGAGTTCGAGGGGGAGGTCCGGGCGGACCACTTGGAGGCCGGTCTCGACCGCGAGCCGGTGGAGTTTCTCGGAGCTCTCGCGGCGGTGGGCGAAGTAGCGGGTGGCGCCGTGGGTGCGAGCCAGCGCCCGGACCGCCTCCACGTACCGGTCGAGGTCGACCACGCCCGTCTCGACGAGTGACGTGCCCACCAGGTCGGCGCCCCGGCTCACCCGCGGCGGCCCGAAGCGCTCCCTGGTCCAGGCGAAGGCGTTGACCGTGACCTCCACACCGTCCGGCGCGCTGTCGATCGGCATCGAGGAGAAGACCTCCACCCGGCGGGCCCCGCCGGGCGTGAGGCGGCGCCGGGCCGAGGCCGAGACCGGCGCGAAGACCAGGTCCCGGAGGCCGGGGCGGCCGCCCTTGCGGTGCCAGCGCTGCAGACGCTCGCCGCGGGCCAGCTGGGAGATGAACTCCATGGTGGCCGTGCCGTCGTCGACGACGACCAGGGAGCGGGCCCGGGTGATGGTCAGCAGGAGCTGTACGTAACGGGAGAACGGGTCGCCTATGACGATCCGGTCGGCCCGGCGCAGCGGGCCCGTGAGCCCGCCGATCGTGTGGAAGGGGGCGGTGGCACCGCCACGCGCCTCCTCCCAGCGGACCTCGACGCCCTCGTCGCGGGCGAGCTGCGCCATCCGGCGCAACTGGCCGCGCGTCATGGGGTCGTTCGGGGAGAGGACGACGACGGTGAGGCCCCCGGCCGGGCCGGTGGCGCCCGCCCTGTGCGCCCATTCCAGGACGTTCAGCAGCTGGACCGGGCTCTCCACGAAGGCGAGCGTGGCGGGCGCCGCGGCCGGCGCTGTGGGGTCGACCGCCGGGCCGACTCGGGGGCTCATCGTCGTAGGTCCGTCTCCCGTTGAATCGGCCGCGCGCTCAGACGGCTACCGGCTCGGCGGCGGCGGACTCCGACTCGGCGACGACGCCCGCGACGCGGCGCAGCTTCTTCATCGGGCCGAGCTCCGACTCGTAGACCTTCTTGACGCCGTCACCGAGGGACGCCTCGATGGTGCGGATGTCGCGGACGAGGCGGGTGAGGCCCTGCGGCTCGACGGAGGCGGCCTGGTCGGAGCCCCACATCGCGCGGTCGAGGGTGATGTGGCGCTCGACGAAGGCGGCGCCGAGGGCGACCGCGGCGAGGGTGGTCTGCAGGCCGGTCTCGTGGCCGGAGTAGCCGATCGGGACGTTCGGGTACTCGGCCTGCAGGGTGTTGATGACACGGAGGTTGAGCTCCTCCGCCTGCGCCGGGTACGTCGACGTGGCGTGGCACATCAGGATGTTGTCCGAGCCGAGGACCTCGACCGCGTGGCGGATCTGGCGAGGGGTGGACATGCCCGTCGAGAGGATGATCGTGCGGCCCGTGGCGCGCAGGGCGCGGAGCAGCTCGTCGTCGGTGAGCGAGGCGGAGGCGACCTTGTGGGCGGGCAGGTCGAACTTCTCCAGGAAGGCGACGGCCTCGGTGTCCCACGGGGAGGCGAACCAGTCGATGCCGCGCTTGGCGCAGTGCTCGCTGATGGCCTGGTACTCGGACTCGCCGAACTCCACGCGGTGGCGGTAGTCGATGTACGTCATGCGGCCCCAGGGGGTGTCCCGCTCGATGTCCCACTGGTCGCGCGGGGTGCAGATCTCCGGGGTGCGCTTCTGGAACTTCACCGCGTCGCAGCCGGCGTCGGCGGCCACGTCGATGAGCGCGAACGCGTTCTCCAGGTCGCCGTTGTGGTTGATGCCGATCTCGCCGGTGATGTACACGGGCTGACCGGGACCGGCCGTCTTCGAGCCGAAGCGGCGGAGGCGGGAGTCGGCGCCGATGGAGGTGATGGAGCTCATGGCAGGAAATTCCTTAACTGTGGAGGGAGTCGAGAGAGGGGCCGAGGATCCAGGTGGCGATCTCTCGGATCGCGCCCTCACCACCGGGGGCGGTGGTGACCGCGCGTGCGGCGCCGCGTACGACGTCGTGGGCGCTCGCGACCGCCACGGGCCAGCCCACGAGGGCGAAGCACGGGAGGTCATTGACGTCGTTGCCGACGTAGAGCACGCGCTCGGGAGCGATGCCCTGCTCCTCGCACCACTGCTTCAGTGCGAGGTCTTTCCGGTCGATGCCGTGCAGGACCGGGAGCTTGAGCTTCCTGGCGCGCGCGGCGACGACCGGGTTCTGCTCCGTGGACAGGATCAGCATGTCCAGGCCGCTCCTGCGGAGGGCCGCGATGCCGAGTCCGTCGCCGCGGTGCACGGAGACGAACTCCCGTCCCTCGGAGTCGATCAGCACCCTGTCGTCGGTCTGGGTGCCGTCGAAGTCGAGGACGACCGCGTCGATGTCGGCGGCGGTCGGGAGGGCGGCCTCGTCCCCGGGACGGGCCGCGTCGAAGAGGGGGGCGAGCGAGCGGGCCCGGGCGAGGTCGTGCGGGTCGTCGACCTCCAGGACCCGGGCCGGGTCGGTGCGGACGGGCTCGGTGCGGCCGAAGAAGCGGTGCTTCTCGGTGCGGAAGCCGGCCGCGTCCATCGCGTAGGCGGCGCCGGTCTCCAGGAGGTCCTGGGGGCGGTCCTGGCGGCGCGGGCGGAACGACTTGTCGTGGTTGACGCCGTAACCGCCGCGGGTGCGGGCCGAGTTGGCGAGGGTCGCGGTGCCGCCGCGGGCGTCGGTGCGCTGGGCGGGGAGCTCGGTGCCGGCGTCCGTGGCGTCGTCGGCCGCGTCGCGCCAGATGAAGCCGTGGAAGGGGGCCACCGTGACGGCCGTGTCCGCGCCGTGCTCGGCGACCGCGGCGGCCACCCCGTCGACGTCGTCGGGGGTGAGGAAGGGGCTGGTGCACTGCACGAGCAGGACGACGTCCACGCTCGCGCCGTGCAGCGCCTCGTGGGCGTCCATGGCGTGCAGGACGGCGGCCTCGCTGGTCGCGGTGTCGCCGGCGATGGCGGCGGGGCGCAGCACCACCTCGGCGCCCGCGGCACGGGCCGTCTCGGCGATCACGTGGTCGTCGGTGGAGACGACGACGTCGGTGACGAGCCGGGAGGCGGTGCAGGCGCGGATGGCGCGGGCCACCAGCGGGACGCCGCCGACCGGGGCGAGGTTCTTGGCGGGCACGCCCTTGGAGCCGCCGCGGGCGGGGATGACGGCGAGCACGCGGCGGGGCGTACCGGCTGGGCCGGGGTGGGACATGGGGGCTCCTTGGAGGGGGTGGGTGCTCACAGCTCGCCCATCCGCCGGATGACGGGGGCCACGCGCTGCACTCCGTGGCGGTAGGCCCCGCGGGCCGCGCGGCGCACGATCTGCCGTACGGGTCCGGGGTCGCGGTCGGCCGCGGGGGCGCCCGGCAGCGGTTCGCCGTCCGGGCCGAGGTGGTGGCGGGCGAGGATGCCGGGCAGATAGCCGCGGGCCGTGGTGAGGCCGTAGTAGGGCGCGAGGGGGGCGAGGCCGCCAGCGGCCGCCTCGGCGAGCAGTTCGGTGACGCGCTCGCGTGCCGCGTCGAAGGCGTTCTCGTACGCCCCGTCGGCGGCGACACCCTGCCGGGCCAGCCAGCGCTCGTCGGGCACGGGCAGGTGGCCGGCGTCCAGCTGGTCCCAGGAGGCGAGGCACCCGGAGCCGGTGAAGTGGTGGTTGCCGAGTGCCTCGCGCACCCCGAGGTCGGTGAGGACGGCGGTGGGGATGCGGCGGTGCAGGGATTCGAGGGCGGCCGTGGAGGAGACGGTGACCAGCAGGTCGGTGCGGTCCAGGACCTCGCCCATGTGCCCGTAGACGAGGCGGCAGTTGGCGGGCAGTCCGCCGTCGAGGCGCTGCGCCAGCTTCTGGTAGGGCAGTTCCTCGATGTGGGTGGTGTGCTCGCCGGGCTTGCTGCGCAGTTTGAGCAGGACCTCGCGGCCGGGGTGGCGGCGGGCGTGCTCGGCGAGCCTGCGCAGCAGGTAGGCGCGGTGCGCGGCGGTCTCGGGGACGGAGGGCTGGGCGGCGAAGACGACGGTGTACGGGTCGTTCTGCTTCCCGTACGGGGCGCCGCCGAGGAAGGGCAGCGCGGCCTCCGTGACCGCCGAGGCGTCGGCGCCCACCCCCTCGTACACCGCGCGGAAGCGTTCGGCGTCCTGACGGGAGTTGGCGAGGACGACGTCCGCTCCGTGCCGCAGGAGGAGGCCGTCGGCGAGCTTCTCGTAGACGACGCCGACGTAGCCGGTGACGACCACGGGGCGGCGCGCGGGGGCGCCGCTGAGGCGGGCGTCGCGGGTGACGCGGGCGAGTCCGTGCAGCACCGCCTGGACCGCGCCGCCCACCAGGGCGAGCACGATCACGTCGGGCGCGTCCCGCTCCGTCTCGCGCAGGAACTCCACGGCGGTGACCTCGCGCAGGGAGTCCGCGCGCACGCCCACCTCGTCGAGCTGCCGGGGGGTGGGAGTGGCCCGGCCGCGGAGCAGGTACCCGTCGAGCCGGAGCCCCTCGGCGCCGGCTCCCGATACGATGCGGTTCGCCGTGAGGGCGCCCCACTTCCATCGCGTATCGGAGTCGGCGAGGACGGCGACCCGCAGCGGGTTCTGGTTGCTTGCTGGCACGTCCCAGACGCTAGGAAGGCAATTCGATTCGCGGCCCAACTCAGGTGCAACAAACGGTTAACAGCACGCCGACGAATGGCGAATCGGCCCGGGGACGGTGTTTCCGGCGGCCCGGTTAACCATTCCGCCATACGTCGTTCACCTGTCATCCCACCGCGGGTCGACCCGAATGACGTGCCGACACTTAACGTCACCCACGTGGTTAAGCTCTCCGTCATCGTGCCGTTCTACAACGTGCAGCAATACGCCCCCGACACCTTGCGGAGTCTGCGTGCGAACGCGCGTGAGGACTTCGAATTCATCTTCGTCGACGACTGCTCGCGCGACGAGACCCCGGACATCCTGGAGCGTGCCGCGCGCGAGCTTCCCGGCGTCGTCCACCTCAGACATGAGACGAACGGCGGCCTCGCGACCGCCCGCAACACGGGCCTCGACGCGGCGCGCGGCGAGTACCTCACCTTCCTGGACGGCGACGACTGGCTCGCCCCCGGCTACTACTCCCAACTCGTCGACGCCATCGAGGAGTTGGGATGTGACTTCGTGCGCACCGACCATGTGCAGTGCACCGCGCGGGCCCGCACCGTGCACCGGGTGCCGCACGGCAGGCGGGGCGTCGTGATGGACCCGCGCGAGGTGATCCTGCCCGCCGACCGCTCGACCTCCGTCGACTACGCGTACGCCTGGGCGGGCGTCTACCACCGCCGGCTCGCCGACCGGGGGCTGCTGCACTTCACCGACGGGCTGCGCACCGCGGAGGACCGGCCGTGGATCTGGCGGCTGCACCGCGAGGCGGAATCCTTCGCGGCGGTGAGCCTGCTCGGGGTGTTCTACCGGCGTGGGGTCGCCTCGTCGCTGACGCAGATCGGCGACGTCCGCCAGCTCGATTTCATCAAGGCATTCGACCAGGTGGTACGGGAGACCGCGGCGGACCGGGACGCGGCCGAACTCCTGCCCAAGGCCGTCCGTACGTATTGCGCGATCATCTCCCACCATTTGGGATCCATCGAAAGGTTCGAGCCATCCGTGGCGCGGAAATTGAAGTCAATGAGTGCGGCCGCGCTGAAGCGGATGCCGCAGGGCGTGCTGGACGACGCGCTCGACTCCATGGACGTCCAGCGGGCGACCCGGCTGCGCAGGCTGCGGCGGCGCCCGGTGACGGCGGAGGTGGCCGCGTGAGCGCCCGCCGCACGACGCAGATCTTCTTCGCGTCCACGCTGTACGGGGCCGCGACCCTCGCCGCCGCCCTGGACGCCGGCCGCTTCGGCCCCGCCGACCGGCGCATCCTGCTGGTCAGCAACAACGCGGCGACGCCAGAGACGACGCCGCCGCTGGACGGGATGCCGGGGTTCGCGCGGCTGCGCGGCCGGTTCGACGACGTGCGGTCCTGGAACGAGACCATCGCGCCCTTCCACCCCGGCGGCTGGGCGCCGCGCGGCGACGACGTCGTGCTGTGGGAGCGGTACGTCCGGCTGCTCTGGGGCCTCGGCGACGACGACGTCGAACTGGCCGTCGAGTCCCTCCAGGTCAACCCCGCGCTCGCGCTCGCACAGATCTTCACCGGGGTCCCGGTGGACGTCTACGCCGACGGCCTGATGAGCTACGGCCCCACCCGCAACAAGATCGACCCGCTGGTCGGCACCCGGGTGCGGCGCCTGCTCCACCTGGACCTGGTGCCGGGGCTCACCCCGCTGCTCCTCACCGAGTTCGGGGTGCGGCCGGAGGTCGTGCCGACCGACGCGTTCGTCCGGGTCCTCGCCGAGCTCGCCGACGACGACAGCGCGCCGTCGGGCGCCCTGCCGGACATCGAGGGGCCCGCGCTCGTCCTCGGGCAGTACCTCTCCGCGCTCTCCATCCTGACCGCGGAGGAAGAGGAGCAGCTGCACATCCGCATGGTGCGCGGCGCCGCCGGACTCGGCCACACCCACGTCGTGTTCAAGCCGCACCCGACGGCGCCCGCCCGCTGGTCGCGGGCGCTGGAGAAGGAGGCCGAGGCGATCGGCGTCGAGCTGACGGTGCTCGACACGCCGGTGCTCGCCGAGGTGCTCTACCAGCGGATGCGGCCCGCGCTCGTCGTCGGCTGCTTCTCCACGGCGCTGCTCACGGCATCCGCGCTGTACGGGCTGCCCGCCGCCCGCACCGGCACGGACCTCCTCCTGGAGCGCCTCGCGCCGTACCAGAACAGCAACCGCGTCCCGGTCACCATCGTCGACGCGCTGCTGCCCGAGCTCACCGACCGGGCGGCCGTCGCGGCACAGGAAAGCGCCCTGGGCACCGGCGAGTTGACCCAGCTCCTCAAGGCCGTCGGCTTCGCGATGCAGCCGCAGATCCATCCCCAGCTGCGCCCCGACGCCGAGCGCTATCTCGCGCGGCACCTCACCCCCGCGACCTGGCGCTACTTCAAGCGGCGCCGTCTGACCGCGCTCGCGCTGCCCGGCGCCGTCCCCGCGCAGCTCGCGTTCATCCCGCGCAACGCGGCCGTCCGCCGCGTGGCCCGCCGCGCGCGCTCGGTCCAGCGCTCCCTCAAGCGGACCGCCCTCGGATGACCACGCCCGCCACCGCGCCCCCCGCGGCAGCCGGGGCCTCCGCGGCTCCCTCGGCCGCCTCCGCCGAACCTGCCGCGGATCCCGCTCCCCCCGCCATACCCGGCGCGCGGCCCGGCCGTGCCGGACCGCGGCTGCGCGCCCTGGACGGCCTGCGTCTGGTCGCCGCCCTGATGGTCGCCGCCTACCACTACGGCGGCCGCGACGGTGAGATAACGCGGGCCTGGGGCAGCTCGCCGCGGGTCCAGTTCCCGACGGCGAGCGAGTGGTTCGCCTACGGCTGTCTGGGTGTGCAGATCTTCTTCGTGATCAGCGGCTTCGTCATCTGCATGAGCGGCTGGGGCAGGCCGCTGCGCTCGTTCTTCGCCTCCCGCGCGTCCCGGCTGCTGCCCGCGTACTGGGCGGCGATCCTGCTGGTGACGGCGGTCTTCGCGCTGCCCGTCGTCGCGTACGAGGCGGTCGCGCCGAGCGACGCGCTGGTGAACCTCACCATGCTCCAGCAACCGCTCGGCGCGGACCGGGTCCTCGGCGTGTGCTGGACGCTCTGGGCCGAGCTGCGCTTCTACGCGCTGTTCGCGCTGTGCGTGGTGCTGCCGGGCGCGACCCGCGCGCGGGTCCTGCTGTTCTGCGCCGTGTGGACGCTCTCCGCGGCCGTCGCCGAGGGCGCGGGCGAGCCGCTGCTCGACCTGGTCCTGATGCCGGAGTACGCGCCCTTCTTCGTCGGCGGCATCGGCATCTATCTCATTCACCGGGACCGCCGCGACCTCACGGCATGGGGCGTCACCGGGGTGAGCTGGCTGATCGGCCAGCACTACGCGGTCGACCAGCTGTGGCACGCGCCGAACCCGGACTTCTTCTCCTACCGGTCCGCCTACGTGATCATCGCCGTGGTGACGGCCGGCTTCGCCGCGGTGCTCGTCATCGCCCTCGGCCACCTGCACCGGGCGAACTGGCGCTGGTTGACCGTGGCGGGCGCGCTGACGTACCCCTTCTACCTGGTGCACGAGCACCTGGGCTGGGTGACGGTCGAGGCGCTGCACCGGCGTCTGGGCCTGCCGTCGTACGCCACGTTCGGGCTGACGATCGCCGCGATGCTGGTCCTCGCCTGGCTTCTGCACCGCTGTGTGGAGCAGCGCCTGACTCCCTTGATCCGCAAGGGACTCACCCTCTGATCCGCGCGGGCCTCACCCCGTGAGGAGCGTCGCCCCGATCCCCGCCACGACCGCGGCGAGACCCGTCTCGAAGCCGCGGTCGTGGGCGCGGAACATCTCGTCGCCGGCCGCCGCGATCAGCGGATACGCGGCCAGCCGCGCGGCGCGCGCGGCCAGTTCGTCGTCCCCCTCGCCGCGCGCCGGGTCGGGCAGCGTCGACTGCTCCTCGATGACGTAACCGATGGTGTAGCTGTACGCGGTGAACCAGGCCCGCGCGGCCGTCTCCGGCGCGAACCCCGCCGCGTTCAGCGTGCGCAGCATCGCCTCCATGGGGGCCGCGTACGACAGGTCCGTGTAGCGCGTGCCGCTGAAGACCTTGGCGCCGTCGCGGTAGCGCAGCAGGTGGCGGCGCAGGCCGCACATCGCGGTGGTGACGGCGGTCCGCCAGTCCGGGTCCGGCGCGCTCAGGAACTCGTCGGCCATCCGCCGCATCATCTCGGTGGCCATCTCGTCGAGCAGCGCCTGCTTGTCCTTGAAGTGCCAGTACAGCGCGGGTGCCTTGACGTCCAGGCGCCGGGCGATGGCGCGCAGGGTGAGCCCTTCGAGCCCGGTCTCGTTCAGCAGGTCCAGCGCGGTGCGCGCCACCCGGGTGCGGTCCAGCTTCGTCGTAGCCACCTTGACAACTTAACACCGTTAAGCGCATGCTCCGGGCCATGGAACTTAACGACGTTAAGGAAACCGGTGTGCTCATCGTGGGCGCGGGCCCCACCGGGCTCGCCCTCGCCTGCGACCTGGCGCGCCGCGGTGTGCGGCCGCTCGTCGTCGAGCGGGCCCCGGTCCTCTTCCCCGGCTCGCGCGGCAAGGGGCTCCAGCCCCGGACCATGGAGGTCTTCGACGACCTCGGCGTGATCGGCGCGGTCCTCGCGTCGGGCGGCCCGATCCCGGTCGGGATGGTGTGGCGGGACGGCGAGCGGCAGGGCGAGCACCGGATGTTCGACCCGCCGGAGCCGACCCCGACCGCGCCGTACACCGCGCCGTGGATGCTCCCCCAGTGGCGCACCCAGGAGATCCTCCTCGCGCGGCTGCGGGAGCTGGGCGGCGACGTGGTGTTCGGTGCGGCGGTGACGGAGCTGACGCAGGACGCGGCCGAGGTCACCGCGCGGCTCTCGACGGGCGGGACGGTGTGCGCGGCGTACGCGGTGGCGGCGGACGGCGGACGGTCCACCCTGCGGCGCGCCCTGGGCATCGCCATGACGGGCGAGACCGTCGACCCGAACCCGGTCCTGGTGGCGGACGTCCGCATCCCCGCGCTGGACCGCGACCACTGGCACATGTTCCCGGCCGCCGAGGAGGGCGGCCTGTACACAGCGATCTGCCCGCTGGCCGGGACCGCGGACTTCCAGCTGACCGCCCAGTTCCCGGCCGGCACCACGCCCGACCTGACCCTCCGGGGCGTACGGGACCTCGTCGCGGCCCGCACGCACCTGAGCGCCGACGACGTCACCGAGCTGCGCTGGGCCTCCGACTTCCGGCCGCGCGCGGCGCTGGCGGACCGGTTCCGGGCGGGCCGCGTCTTCCTGGCCGGCGACGCGGCGCACGTGCACTCGCCCGCCGGTGGCCAGGGCCTCAACACCAGCGTCCAGGACGCCTACAACCTGGGCTGGAAGCTGGCCGCGGTGCTGGGCGGCGGGGCGCCCGACGCCCTGCTCGACACCTACGAGGAGGAGCGGCTGCCCAACGCCGCGCAGATGCTCGGTCTGTCCACCTGCATCCACCGCGGCGAGGCGCGGCGCGGGGCGGCCACCCGGCAGCTCGGCATCGGCTACCGCACGTCGTCGCTGGCGGCGGAGACCCGCGCGGCCCTGGCGGAGGACGAGCTGCGGGCGGGCGACCGCGCGCCGGACGGGCCGTACGGGGCGGGCACGCTGTTCGACGCGTTCCGCGGCCCGCACTGGACGCTGCTCGCGGTGGGCACGGACGCGGGGCCGGCGGCGCGGGGTGAGTCGGCGACGTGGGGCGGGGATTCGGTGCGGGTGCACCACGTCCCCGCGTACGAGCCGTACGGGAAGGGGCTCTTCCTGGTCCGTCCCGACGGGTACGTGGGGTGGGCGGGTACGGACGCGCGGGACGGGCTCGTGGAGTACCTGGCCCGGTGCGGGGCCGGCGCGAGCGCCCTTGACCTCAAGGCGACTTGAGGTCCTACGTTCCCGTCCATGACGACATCGACGACGTTCACGTACTCACACAGCGACGAGGAACTCGCGGGCCAGCCCGTCGGTTACTGGAGTTCGGCGGCGGGCGCGGCCGTGGTCCACCACATCCGCACCACCCTGGCCGGCCTGGGCCTCACCCAGCCGCAGTGGTGGATCCTCAACCAGCTCCTCGGACACCCCGACGGCCGCCCGGGGGACGAGGTCGTGGCGGTCCTGAAGGGTTACCTGGAGGTCGGCGAGGGCGCCCTGCGCCACGACATCCGCGCCCTGCGCGAGCGCGGTCTGCTCACCGAGGAGCCGACCGGCACGGTCGCCCTCACCGACGAGGGCCGCACGCTCAGGGACCGGGTGGCCGTACGCCAGCAGGAGCTGCGCGCCCAGATCCACGAGGGCATCACGGACGAGGACTACGTCCGCACGCTGAAGGTCCTGCAGCGGATGATCCACAACGTGGGCGGCTCGGCCTGGCACCACTGACGCCCCGGCCCCCGGGCCGAGAGGTCAGACGCTGCTGAGCGACAGCTTCACCGCGAACCCGAGGAAGAGCGCGCCCGCCGCCGACGAGGCGCCCGCCGAGAGGCGCCTGCGGCGGCGGAAGGCGTCGGCGAGCCGGGTGCCGCTGAAGATCAGGGCGGTGAGGTAGAGGAAGCTCGCGAGCTGCGCGAAGGCGCCGAGGACGACGAAGGAGAGCGCCGGGTAGGCGTAACCGGGGTCGACGAACTGCACGAAGAAGGCGATGAAGAAGAGGATCGCCTTCGGGTTGAGCAGACTGATCACGAGGGCCCGGCGGAAGGGCCGCTCGGCGCCCTCGCTCCCGCTCTCGCCGCCCGCGTCCACGCTCTTCTCGTGCCGCGTCCGCCACAGCGCGACGGCGGCCCGCAGCATGCCGAGCGCGAGCCAGGCCAGATAGCCGGCGCCCGCGTACTTCACGATCCCGAAGAGCACCGCGTTGGCCTGCAACAGCGAGGCCACCCCGGCCGCGGAGAGCGTCATCAGGACGGTGTCCCCGCACCAGACGCCCGCGGCCGCGGTGTAGCCGGTACGTATGCCGCGCCGCGCGGCGACGGAGAGCACGTACAGCGAATTCGGGCCCGGCAGCAGAATGATCAGGGCGAGGCCCGCGAGGTAGGTCGGAAGATCGGTGACACCCAGCATGGCCGGAGTCTCGCACGCGCGTACGGAATGCCTCGAACGGCGTCCGGACTACGGACAGCCGGGCCCCCGCGGCACTCTTCATGAGCGTAACCACCCTCGCGGGCGTTCCGCTCCGGATCACCCGTTCGAGGCCGGCGCGGACTCTGCTCAGAACGTGTCCGTCGGCACGTACGCCCCCCACACCTCCCGCAGCGCGTCGCACACCTCGCCCACCGTGGCGTGGGCCCGGAGCGCGTCCTTCATCGGGTAGAGGACGTTGGCGTCGCCCTTCGCCGCTTCCCGGAGCGCGGTCAGGGCGGCGGTCACCTTCGGGGTGTCGCGGTCCGCGCGCAGGCGGGTGAGGCGGGACGCCTGCTGGGCCTCGATCGCCGGGTCGACGCGCAGCGGCTCGTACGGCTCCTCCTCGTCGAGGCGGAAGCGGTTGACGCCGACCACCACGCGCTCGCCGCTGTCCGTCTCCTGCGCGATGCGGTAGGCGTTCCGCTCGATCTCGCCCTTCTGGAAGCCCTGCTCGATGGCGTGCACCGCGCCGCCGAGATCCTCCACGCGGCGCATCAGGTCCAGCGCCGCCCGCTCCACGTCGTCCGTCATGCTCTCCATCACGTACGACCCGGCGAAGGGGTCCACCGTCGCCGTCACGTCCGTCTCGTACGCGAGGACCTGCTGGGTGCGCAGGGCGAGCCGGGCCGACCTGTCGGTGGGCAGCGCGATGGCCTCGTCGAAGGAGTTGGTGTGCAGCGACTGGGTGCCGCCGAGGACCGCGCCGAGGCCCTGGACGGCGACCCGGACCAGGTTCACCTCCGGCTGCTGCGCGGTGAGCTGGACGCCCGCCGTCTGGGTGTGGAAGCGCAGCATCAGGGACTTGGGGTCGCGGGCGCCGAACTCCTCCCGCATGACACGGGCCCAGATGCGCCGCGCCGCACGGAACTTGGCGACCTCCTCCAGGATCGTCGTGCGCGCCACGAAGAAGAAGGAGAGCCGCGGCGCGAAGTCGTCCACGGCCATGCCCGCCGCGACCGCCGTCCGCACGTACGCGATGCCGTCGGCCAGCGTGAAGGCGATCTCCTGCGCGGGTGAGGCGCCCGCCTCGGCCATGTGGTAGCCGGAGATGGAGATGGTGTTCCAGCGGGGCAGCTCGGCCCGGCAGTACCGGAAGGTGTCCGCGACGAGCCGCAGCGACGGCTGGGGCGGGAAGATGTAGGTGCCGCGCGCGATGTACTCCTTCAGGACGTCGTTCTGGATCGTGCCGGTCAGCTCCGCGGCGGCGACGCCCTGTTCCTCGGCGACGAGTTGGTGGAGCAGGAGCAGCAGCGCGGCGGGCGCGTTGATCGTCATCGACGTGGAGACCTTGTCCAGCGGGATCCCGTCGAACAGGACGCGCATGTCCTCGATGGAGTCGACCGCGACGCCCACCTTGCCGACCTCGCCGGCCGCGATCGGCGCGTCGGAGTCGTGGCCCATCTGGGTCGGCAGGTCGAAGGCGACGGACAGGCCGGTGGTGCCGTGCTCGATCAGCTGCCGGTAGCGGGCGTTGGACTCGGCGGCGGTGCCGAACCCGGCGTACTGGCGCATCGTCCAGGGGCGGCCGGTGTACATCGTCGGGTAGACGCCGCGCGTGTACGGGTACGCGCCGGGCGCGCCGAGCTTCTCCGCCGGGTCCCAGCCCGCCAGGTCCTCGGGGCCGTAGACGGGCTCGATGGGCAGTCCGGACTCTGACTCGTGTGTCATGCCTCCAGCTTGCGCCCGCTCCCCGTACGCGTCACTCGCGGCAAACCGGGAAACACTTCCAGATGTGTTGTCCAGGGCTTGGGGGCGTGATGGGCAGGCAAGCGATATCCGCGGGGGCCGTAGCGGTGCTGGTGCTGACCGCCGGGTGCAAGGCGGTGACGGTGGACGCGGACGGGGCGCCCTCCGGCACGGACGGCAGGCCGAAGGCCGCGGCCACCCGGCCGCCCGCCGAGCGGACCCCGACGGTCCCGCCCCCGGCGCGGACTCCGGAACCCCACGGCACCCCTCCTCCCGTCGCGACCGCCGCCCCGCCGACGCCCCGTCCGATGACGCTCATGCGGGCGGGCGACCACGGCGGACAGGTGCGGGAACTGCAGGCCAGGCTGCGGCAGATCGCCTGGTTCTTCGCCACCCCCTCGGGGACGTACGGGCCCGCCACCGTCAGCGCGGTCAAGGGCTTCCAGGCCAAGCGCGGCCTGCCCCGCACCGGCGACGCGGACACCGTCACCCTGGGCAAGCTGCACGACATGACGCGCGAGCCGACGCGGCAGGAGCTGTACGCGGGAGGCGGGATGCCGCCCGCCCCGCCCGACAAGCGCTGCATGACCGGCCGGGTCCTGTGCATCGCCAAGAGCACCCGCACGCTGACCTGGATGATCGACGGCAGGGCCGTGTCGACCATGGACGTGCGGTTCGGCTCGCAGTACACGCCGACCCGCGAGGGCACCTTCAGCGTCTACTGGAAGTCCCGGCATCACGTATCGACGCTCTACGACACGGCCATGCCGTACGCCCTGTTCTTCAGCGGCGGCCAGGCCGTGCACTACTCGTCGGACTTCGCGGCCCGTGGGTACAGCGGCGCGTCGCACGGCTGTGTGAACGTGCGGGACGAGAAGAAGATCGCGCGGCTGTTCGCCGAGGTGCGCAAGGGTGACCGCGTCGTCATCTACAAGTGAGAGGCGAAGGGTGGAAAAGCGGCGTGGGCGGGATCGGGGGAACGTATCCCGCCCACGCCGAGGGCACGGAGCCGAAGGTACGGGGGGAACCCCCGGCTCGTGCGTGGGCCGATGACCAGTCGGCTCACTTCATACTGCGCCGCCGTCCCGAAAAACGTCACACCCCGCGTCGCACCGGTGCGGGAAACCCCGCTGCGGCGGGTGCGAACGCCACGACAGCCACGAACCGCTACGACAGGTGCGGCAGCGCGCTGTACGAGCCCGTGGGCGTCGCCCGCGGGACGGACGGGGAGGAGATGGGCGGCACGTGGGCGCCTCCGGTGTCGCCGCCGCCCGAGCCGCCGCCGTCCTCGTCGCCGCCGCCCGAACCGTTCTCGCCGTCCCCGTCGTGGCCGCCGGGACCGCCCTGACCACCGCCACCACCCTGGTGGCCGCCACCCTGATGGCCGCCGCCACCCGAGCCGTCGAGGATCCGGCCGCAGAACGCCTCCACCCGGGCCGGCCCCTTCGCGGCCTCCTCCAGGCGCCGGCGCTTGTCGCCCTGCAGCTCACCGCTGCGGTAGGCGCGGCAGGCGGTCACCGCCTTGCGGTACCAGCCCCCGGCCTCGTCCCGGTGGGGCGGCCGGTCGCCGGCGGGCTGCCGCGGGGTCTCGGCGGGGGTCTCGCCGCCCGTCCCGGCACCGGGCGTGGTCTCGTCCGGGCCGGTCGTGGCTTCACCGGTCGGCTCGTCGCCGGGCTCGGTGCTCTCGTCCGTCTCCAGGTCCTCGCTCGGCTCGGGCGCGCCGCCCGACGCGGAGGCCCGCGGCTCGTCCGGGGTGGCGACGGGTGAGGCGGACGCGGCGGGGCCGGGTTCGTGGCGCGCGCCGAACGGCGAGGGCAGCACGCCCGTCCCGGCGGCCACGGCGACGCCGCCGATCATGCAGGCCGCGAGGGCCGCGGCGAGCCCGAAGCGGACGGGGCGCCCCCAGCGGCTGGGGGCGGGGCGGGTCCCCGCGCGGGCCAGCCGTACGGTCTCGTCGGCGGCGGCGCGGTGGGCGGCCGTCGCGTACGGCGCGGTCATCGAGCCGGCGCCCGCGCCCTGCGGGAGCTCCGCGCGGGCGGCCCGGAAGGCGGCCAACGCGGCGGCCTCGCCGGGGAGTTCGCCGGGTACGGGGTGGGCGGCGGCTGTGTCGGCGTGGGCATCGGCGCAGGCGGGGCGGTCGTGTCCTGAGCCCGCGGGAGCGGTCCGGCCGGCCTCGGTGAGAGGCTCGCCACCGGCCTCCTGCGGGGCGTCCGAGGCCGGGTTCTGCGGGGCCGAAGGGCCCTGGGCCGCCGGTGCCTCCGCCGCGCCGACAACCCGGCTCTGCTCGGCCAGCTCGGCCAGCGTCCGGGCGAGCCGGTCCGCCCGCTCCTGGGCGTGGAGGTCGATGCCTTCGAGGGGTTCGCCGCGCAGCAGACGCTCCGCCGCGTCGCGGTCCAGCCACCTGTGCTGCTCGTCGGCCATCACATGTCCTTCTGCGTCCGCGTACGCGATTGCGTCACACCGGCGGACGTCACCGCGCAGCCGCGCGGCTCTCTCTGTGGGGGTACGGCGCCGAGCGCCTCCTGGGGGTCGGCGCCCTGCGCGCCGAGCAGTTCGGCGAGGCGCTTCAGACCGCGGTGCGCCGCCGTGCGGACGGCCCCGGGGCGCTTGCCGAGGGTCTGCGCCGCGCTCTTCGCGTCCAGGCCGACGACCACGCGGAGCACGACGGCCTCGGCCTGGTCCTGCGGGAGCCGGGCTATCAGGGCGAGGGCCTCACCGGTGGCGAGGGACTCCATCGCCTCGTCGGCGGTGTCCGACTCGCCCGGTTTTCCGGTCAGCTCGGACTCGTCGCCGCCCACCGCGGGCCGACGCCCCCGCATGCGGATGTGGTCGAGGGCGCGATTGCGCGCGATGCGCGCCGCCCAGCCCCGGAAACGGTCCGCGTCCCCGCTGAAGCGTCCGAGGTCGCGCGCGATCTGCAGCCAGGCCTCGGAGGCGACGTCCTCCGCGTCCGGGTCGGCGACCAGCGTGCGTATGTATCCCAACAGCCGTGGGTGCACGGCGCGGTACACAGTCCGGAAGGCGGTCTCGTCCCCGTCCTGCGCCGCAAGCACCGCGGCGGTCAGCTCCGCGTCGTCCCCCAGCACTCTCACAATCCTGCCACTCGGAGATCTGCGCCCGGCCCCGGCGCGAAGCAGCACGCTACGGGCTGGGGAGGCCCTACGTCCATGTTTGTACAACGTGCAACTAGCGGGTGACAGAGTGCGGTGTGACAGAAAACGCACCCCCGGCGCTGAAGGGAGTACGGACCGCACGCGGTTCGTACCGTGTGCCGGCCGGGGCCTCTCCTGTGGGGGGTGGCGGCCCCGGCCGGTTCTTCGGTGGGATTCTTCGGTGAGCTCTGGAGCGGGCCGGCAGGAGAGCTCCCGGCCCGCCGCAGCCGCAGCCGCCCCGAGCCCGACCTCCTGCTGACGGGCCTGCCCCACGACCCCGACCGGACCTGGTACGCCCCCGACGACGTGCAGCTCGTCGTGGAGGTCGTCTCCCCCGAGTCCGCCCACCGCGACCGCACGGTCAAGCTCCGCAAGTACGCGGAGGCCAGCATTCCGCACTCCTGGTGCGTCGAGGAAGAGGACGGCGCACCGGCCGTCCACGTGTACGAGCTCGACGAACCGACCGGCGCCTACGCGCCCGCGGGCATCTTCCGGGGAACCCGCCGGCGCCCGCTCCCCTTCGAGATCACGCTCGACCTGGACAAGCTCACACCGCCCCGGAGCAGTTGAGGGCCGGAGCGGTCGAGAGCACCCTGGTCCGGGCGGAGGACGGCGTGCTCAGACCTCGAAGAGGGAACCGTCTCCCGGGCCTCCGGGGGCGAACTCGGAGATGTCGAGTGTGCGGTCGGCCGGCGGGGTCTTCGCGTGGACCGGCTCGTCGTACTCCGAGAAGCGCAGGATCATGGCCTCGCCGTGCTCCACCTGGCTGACCGCGACGACGTACGGCTTGCCCTCCGCGGCCACGTACAGGGTCGTCCGCTGCCCGTTCTGCCGGCCGGTGACCGGGATGACTTCCCGGCCGTAACGGTGGGTGCGGTCAAGGGTCTTGAAGGTCTCGCCCGGCTTCGGCGCGGTGGGCATCTCGGCCGTGAAGGCGTCGAGGTCGCAGGCCGCCGGGCCCGCGGCCTGCGCGGAGCCCAGGGAGGAGCCCTCCGGCACCTTCAGGTACTTGCCGCGCGCGAGCGCCGCCCGCTCCCGGGCGCGCGCGCCGGACTCGGGTCCCCGCCGGGCCGCCATCTCGATGATCGCGTCGAGCGTCGCGTCGCTGTAGCGCGCGTAGGCCGCGTCTCCCTCGACGACGAGGAGCTCGCCGCGCATCACGGGCCCGCTCGCGAAGGTGCCCTTGCAGTTGCCGTCGCGGTCCACCCGCAGCGAAGCCTTCTGCGTGCCCTTGGCGGTGGTCATGTCGACGCCGATCCGCACCGAGTCCGCGTCCCTCAGGAGCCGCATGCCCTCGACGGCAAGCTCCTTGCCGCGCCGCTCGTCCGCGGGGACGACCTCTTCGAGGGTGCCGCCGGAGTACGACGCCCGGCCGTCCGTACCGCAGGACGCGAGCACGCCCACCGCGAGACAGACCGCACCGGTGCGTATCCAGCCCCTGTTCGCCCTCATCCGGCGTCCCGTAGGACGCCCCGACCGAGTCCCCACCCGTACTCCCACCCCAAGCCCCACCGCCGCGACAACCGCACCACTCTCACATGAGCCGGCGCACCGGCCCGCCCATCCGCCCCACCCGATGGATGCGTCATACATCACGCGACAGATCACCCGCCCCGCTACAACCCTTTGGCCCCTCGAGCAGTCGTACGAACTCGCTGAGTTCACCTGAAATTCGCTGAGGGGTGGGGCAATTGAGGCCGCGCAAAACGCGTGAAAAGGCGCGTACCACGCACGCGTACCGACCGTTGAGCCTGAAGCGCCGGGCGTGGCTGACCATGGGCGCCGTCGTCCTGGGCGGCGCGGGGGCCGTGACGTACGCGATGGCCGGCCCCACCGACGGGCCGGGGCCCGGCGTCGATCCGCGCGCCAGGCGGGCGCCGAGCGTGCACGATCTGGCGCTCCAGGGAGAGGGTGCCCAGAAGCGGGAGCTGCCGCGCACGTCGACCGGGCAGTTCTCGCTGCTCGGCGTCTCGTGGGGCGGCGCCGCCACGGAGCTCGAGGGCACCGCGCAGGTCCGCACCCGCGCCATCGGCTCCGGCACCTGGACCGGCTGGCGCTCCCTGGACCTGGAGACGCACCCGGCGGAGAAGCCGGAGGCAGGCACGCGCGCCGCGTCCGATCCGCTCTGGGTCGGCCCGTCGGACGGCGTCGAGGTCCGCGTCGTCGCGGCCGACGGCACCGCGAAGTCCGGGCTGCCCAACGGACTCGAGGTCAACCTCGTGGACCCGGGCGTCACGGCCAAGGAGGCCGCGAACCCGTCCCTCGACGGCGGCTCCGGCTCCGGCATGGACCCGGCGGCCTTCGCGGCCGACGAGACCCCCGACCCCTCCGGCAGCCCCTCCGGCACCCCGTCGAGCTCCGCCCCGGACCCCGCCCCGACCCGGCCGACGGCACCGCCGTCCACCGTCACCCAGCCGCCCGTGGTGAAGCGGGCCGCCTGGGGCGCCGACGAGTCCCTCGTCAAGGACCCGCCGGAGTACCTGGAGAAGGTCAAGGCGGTCTTCGTCCACCACACGGTCGGCAGCAACGACTACAGCTGCGCCGAGTCCGCGTCGCTGGTCCGCGGCATCCTGACGTACCACGTGGACGTCGAGAAGTGGAACGACCTCGGCTACAACTTCCTCGTCGACAAGTGCGGCCAGATATTCGAGGGCCGCGCCGGCGGCATCGACCTGCCCGTGCGCGGCGCGCACACCTACGGCTTCAACGGCGACTCGGCGGGCATCGCCGTCCTCGGCGACTTCGAGGGCGACCCGGCGGCGGAGAAGCCCGCGGGCAGGCCGACCCGCGCCGCCCTGGAGTCGGTGGCCCGGGTCGCGGCGTGGAAGCTCGGCCAGTACGGCGGCGACCCGGCCGGCAAGGTCACGCTGACCGCGGCCGACGACACGGGCGTGTGGAAGAAGGGCGAGCAGGCCACCCTGAACACCGTCTCCGGCCACCGCGACGGCTTCGCCACCCTGTGCCCGGGCAAGAACCTGTACGCCAAGCTCGGCGAGATCCGCCGCTACGCGAGCACGCCGGGCCGCAACTCCGCGATCCCGTCCGGCGACTACAACCGCGACGGCATCGCCGACCTGATCGCCGCCACCCCGAAGGCGTCGTCGTCCCGCGGCCGCGTCACGGTCGTGCCGGGCGGCCTCGACGGCCCGGTCGGCGCGTCCCGCATCTCCCTGACACAGGCCAGCGCGGGCGTCCCCGGCTCCTCGGAGACCGGCGACGGCTGGGGCGCGGCCACGGCGTGGGGCGACCTGAACGCCGACGGATACGCGGACCTCGTCATCGGCGCCCCCGGTGAGGACGACAGCGCGGGCCACGCCGACCGCGGCGCGGTCACCATGCTGTACGGCCCGAAGTTCACGTCCGGCACGGACATGCAGCTCTCACCCGACTTCCACTACCCCGGGGCGAAGTTCGGCTCCGCGGTGGCCTCGGGCGACTTCAACGCCGACGGCAGGGCCGACGTGTTCGCCGCGGCCACCGGCACGGGCGGCTCGTGGGCCGCGCGGCTCGACGCGGAGCACGAGTCGGGCGGCAGCCTCACCTCGGGCGACACCGCCATCGCCTACCCCGACGCCGCGTCCGGCGACTTCAACCGCGACGGATACGCGGACGTGGCGCTGACCTACCGCGACCAGGCGGGCAAGGGCAAGGTCGCCTGGTTCCGCGGCGGCCGCTCGGGGCTGAGCCGGGTCGGCGTCCTGTCCGTCCCCGGCGGCCGGTCCGTCGCGGTGGGCGACGTCAACGGCAACGGCTACGACGACCTGGTCATCGGCCAGCCGTACACGGCCGAGTCGGGCGCCTACGCGGGCGGCCAGGTCACGGTGGTCCCCGGCACGTCGACCGGGTTCACGACGACCGGCATGAAGACGGTCCACCAGGCGACGTCCGGCGTGCCCGGCGCCGCCGAGGCGGGCGACGCCATGGGCTGGTCGGTCGCGGCCGGCGACTACAACGGCGACGGGTACGCGGACGTCCTGACCGGCGCCCCCGACGAGGACATCACCCGCGCCGAGAAGAACCGCAAGGACGCGGGCACCTCCCTCCTCCTGAAGGGCTCCGCCTCCGGCCTCACCGGCACGGGCGCGAAGGCCTTCTCGCAGGACGAGCCCGACGTCCCCGGCTCCACGGAGTCCGGTGACCGCCTCGGCTCGTCGGTGACCCTGGCGGACATCTCCGGCCACGGCCGCGCGGACCTGGCCATCGGCGCCGAGGGCGAGGACACGGGCGACGGCACCATCCTCCAGCTGGACAGCGGCAGTTCGGGCAGCGTGCCCGGATCGAGCGGCGTCTACTACGGCCGTACGCTGCTGGGGACGCCCGCGGGCGCTCGGCTGGGTCAGGCGCTGACGCCGTGACGCTGACGCCGTGACGCTGACGCCGTGACGCTGATGCCGTGACGCTGACGCCGTAGCGCTGATGCCGTAGGGCCCGCACCGACGCGCCGCTCCCCCGACCCGGGGGCGGCGCGTCGGTGTTCTCCGGGTTCACCCGGTGTCGCTGGGCACCCGGCAGTCCTCGGGCTGCGGCCTGCCGTTGGGCCAGCCGATGCCGACGAACTCCAACGCGCGGGTGACCGGGTCGAGTTCGACGACGGCCACCGGCTTGTCGTAGGCGTTGCCCGCGTTGGTCAGACAGATCCAGCCGCTGGTCCCCACGACCTTGTTGACCGCCTCCAGGCGCTGCCACATGTCGGAGACCCGCTTCAGGGGCGGCACCGTGCCCTCGGTCTGGGCGTTGGCGAGCAGCACCGCCTTGGCGATCGTGCGCACACCGTCGTGGACCAGCATGGTGCGGGAGTCCTCCAGGCGGACGGGGCCGATGTCGCCCGCGGAGCGCCGGGTGATGAGCTCGCGCAGCGCGCGCAGCTCCTGCTGGGGCTGGGTGAGATGGGCGGGGCGGCGCTTGCCGGTGTCCGTGCGGCGCAGCTCCCGGTCCCACGCGTCGGGGTGCCCGGGGGCCGCGTACTGCACGGTGACGGCGGGCTCCTTGCCGTCGCCGCCGCGCAGCCTCGCCCAGTCGTCGGCCTTCAGGTAGCGGTCGAGGGTGGCCGATCCGGAGCCGCTGATGACCGTGTACTTCTTGCCCCGGCACGGCACCTCGGCCAGCTTCAGGGCGAAGAGCCTCAGGTGGACGGGGCGGCCCGCGAAGTAGACGTACCGCGCGGAGGACTGGCAGATGTTCTGGGCGATGAGGGAGAAGTCGTTGCCGGTGTCGCCCTGTTCGGTGATCGAGGGCGATTCGAAGGTCTGGTCCTTGGGTCCGGGCGGGCCGTCCTCGTCGCGGCTGAAGGCGGCGGCCAGCGAGTTGTTGTAGATGTCGTGCGGCCGTTCGTCCTTGACCAGGACGGTCTGCTCGTCCTTGAGCTGCCCGTGGAAGCTGGCCAGCGCGTCCGCCTGCTGGCGGTTGGTGGGGATGATGCGGGCGAGGCCGGGATAGGGGTCCTTGCCCGCGGTCTTCTCCGGGTTGGCGAGGCCGTCGGCGCTGACGCGGCTCGCGAGGACGGGGATGTGCAGGTCGTGGGTGAGGCGCGCGATGGCCTGCTCGGTGGCGTCCAGGCTGAGGTTGAAACCGGTGACGGCCCGCAGGTTGTCCTTCTTGTCGTGTGCCATCTCCGCCAGCTGGTCGACGACGCGGGCCTGTTGTCCGTACGCGTCGCCGGGGTTGGCCAGCACCAGACGCAGCAGCGGTGTGCTCTCCGCGCGGTTGGCCCGGTACTGGGCGAGATAGGCGCCCTGGACCTCGCTGCGGAGCTGTTTGCGCTCGGCGGCGATGTCGGGCTGGAGCGGCAGCATCAGCGCGACGGTGACGTGCGGCTTGTCGCCGACGACGCGTTCGTTCTCCCGTGCGATGGCCCGGGCCACCTTGTCGATCTCCGGGGTGCCGAAGGCGTATCCGGTGCCGTTGACGCCGATGCACTCGCCGGCGTGCCGCTCGACCCCGGCGGCGCAGCTCTCCGCCGCGCCGACCGGCGGCAGGAACAGGTACAGGAGCACACCGGCGGCCGCCAGGCCGAGCAGCGTGAGGATCCTGCGCATCCAGTTGGCCAAGAACGTGTTGTACAGCCAGTTCCCGAACTGCCTCAACGCTGCCCTCCCTCTGCCGTGACGCCTCGTGCGGTCCGGCCGGCCGGCCGGACCGCTGTGCCCGTCGGGGCCGGTCTCAGCCGAACCCGATGTGCTCCGTGCACACGCACCGCTGGAGCGGCTGTTTGTCCTCGGCCCGGTCGCCCCAGTCGCGGGCCATCCGGATGAGGAGCGCGGCCCCGTCCGCCGCCCTGGCCACGTCGGCGCCCTCGGGGCCCTGGTCGCGGACCGCGTCGTCGGCGATCCGCGCCAGCTCCTCGCTGAGCTCGCGCAGCGGTCCGCGCAGGACGCCGGGCACGATCTCCTCCAGCGGCCGGGTGCGGTCCTCGGTGAGCCAGACGGCGTGCAGCAGCCGGTCGATCTGGCGCCGCCGGGTGTCGCCGCGCACCTGCCGCTCGCCGAGCGCTCGGGCGTAGCGGTCGTCGGGGGCGCCGACGAGGGCGGCGTCCGCGATGGCGAGCAGCTCCGCGCACCACTCGTCGGTGGGGCGGGTGTGGAACGCGTCGGCGAGGTGGCGGGTGACGAGTTCCGCGCCGTCGGAGGCGAGCAGATGGTGCATGCGGTGCGCGGCGGCGGTGACGAACAGCGGGTCGGGGTGGCGGTCGCCCAGGTCGCGGTAGTGGGCCTGGAGCAGCGCGTGGTCGGCGTGCCAGGCCGCGCCGCCGTCGCGCAGCCGGTGCAGCCTGCGGGTCAGCAGCCGGCGCAGGCCGAGGTCCGCGATGAAGTGCCGGGGGCAGCGCGGCCAGCCGGTGTCCTCCAGGAGTTCGGCGATGCGGTAGGCGTTCAGCTGCTCGGTGCGCCCCTCCTGCACCGCGCGCATCAGGGTCTGGGCGCACTCCACGTCGTGCGCGACGGAGAGGTGGGTGAGCAGGTCGAGCCAGTGGGCGCGGTGTTCGGGCGGCAGCTCCTCGGGGCGCTGGCGGACGACGAGTTCGTCGACGAGGACGTCGGCGACGGCCCGGTCCGCGACGGGGTGGCCCCGGTCGTCCTCGCCCGCGGGCACCCGGGCGTCCAGGATGGCCCAGTCGGTGCACGCGTCGGGCGTCGGGAACGCCGTCGCGGCGGCTGCCTCGCCGAGCCGGGTCACGAACAGCGGCCGGCC
This sequence comes from Streptomyces sp. NPDC041122, assembly GCF_055592445.1. Taxonomy (NCBI): domain Bacteria; kingdom Bacillati; phylum Actinomycetota; class Actinomycetes; order Kitasatosporales; family Streptomycetaceae; genus Streptomyces; species Streptomyces sp. NPDC041122. The sequence goes on from NZ_JBVIYQ010000001.1 coordinate 1,053,959, forward strand.
GCCGCTCAGCCGGTGCACACCGCTGTGGACGCGCAGCCGTACGGCGTTGTCGAGCGGGTCGTGGCCGCCGCGCAGCCGGCTGAGCTCGTCCCGCTGCCGGTCGCGGGTGAGGACCGGCATGCGTACGAGGAGGACGCCCCGCCACAGCGGCGCGTGGTCGGGGACGCCGCCGGCCGGGCGGTGCCACTCGGGCAGCGTGCCGGTGAAGGGCTGCCAGCTCGCCACGGCGTCGTGGCGGGAGCCCGCCCGGTGCAGGAAGCGGCCGCCGTCCTCGCGGCGGGCGGTGGCGAAGATGACGAGACGGTCGTGGTGCCCGCGCTCCCGGTCCTCCAGGGCGGGTTTCACCAGGCGCCGGCCCAGGACGTTGTCCGCGTGGTCGAGGAGCAGGGCGGGCCGTCCCACCCGGGACATCCGGCCGCGCACGGAGAGGTACGCGGCGTCGATGTCCTGCCGCAGCGCCCGGAAGAGGAATCCCTCGGCGGTCCGCCGGGCCTCGCCGCCCTGCTGGAAGTCCTCGCCGAGCGCCCGCAGTCCGGCCGCCGGGTGGCCGCCCGCGCCGGGGTACTCGCCGTAACAGGCGGTGAGGGCGGCCCTGCCCTCGGCCGAGACGCGGGCGAACAGGCCGTCCAGCAGGGCGTTGAGGAAGGGCCCGGTCAGCGGGTTGCCGACGAGCCCGGCGACGTATCCGACGTAGTTCCTGGCCGTCCCCTTCAGCACGCCGCGCCAGAAGGAGCCGGGCGGCAGGAGCCCTTCGAGCCGGCTCACCTCGTCGACCAGCGGCGCGGGCCTGGCGAGCCGGTCACTGGCCGCCACGGCCGCGAGACCGGCGTAAAGGCGCGGCACGGCGATCCCGCCGCCGTCACCGCCCCAGTCGCCGTACTGCAGCGCGATCTTGCGCAGTACCTCGGTCATCTCCGAACGGCTGCCGGGCCGCGCCTCGGCCTGCTCCCGGCAGTCGGTGAGCGCGCAGTCGACGTGGGCGACGGGCACGCGCGGCCCGAAGCGCCGCCGTATGCACCGCAGAAGCCGCCCTTTGCCCATGCCGGGGCCGCCGACGAGCAGGACGACGGGCAGGTCGGGCCCGTAGAGCGGTTCCCTTTTGCGCCCGGCCGCGGTCTTCCCGAGCAGCCGGGCGATCAGGCCGCCGTCGTCCAGCAGCTCGTCGAATCCGAGTTCCTCAGGCACGGGCCGCTCCGTGGCCGTGACGGCCGGGTCGCCGGATCAAGGCTCGTCAGGTTAACGAAGGGGCGGGAGTTTGGGGAGAGTGCGCAAGTGGCTTTGCCGGGGGGCGAGTTGACCAGGGCGGGAGGGGAGATCGCCGCCGGGTGCGCGGAAGCCGCCGTGCACGGCCGGAAACATCTGCACGCCGCGGGGTGACGAGGGCGAAGCGGCCACCGGCAGGCCCGACGCGCTCAGCGGCCGGGACCGGCTCCGGCGCGACCGCGGCAGCCGTGAAGAGCCCCCCGGGGCGACCGCCGCGGGGGGCTCCGACGGGTGCTCGTCCGGCGGCGTCGCGGTGCTCCGCACCTCCCGGGCCAGGCGCCGCAGGCCGCGGTACGTGGCGGACCGCACCGCCGCCGGACGCTTGCCCAGCACCCGCGCGGCGGCCGGACCTTCCAGGCCCACGATCACCCGCAGCAGCACCGCCCTGCCCTGGTCGGGCGGCAGGGTGGCGACCAGATCCAGGACGTGCGCGGTCGAGAGCGCCTCCAGGGCGCGGGCCGCCGTGTCGTCGGCGGCCGGCATGTCGGCCACGTCCTGCTCGGCCGGCGCGGCGGTCCGGGGCCTGGTCCGCTGCCGTCGCAGATGGTCCAGGGCCCGGTGCCGCGCGACGGTCGCGGCCCAGCGGCGGAAGTCGGCGCCGCCGCCCTGGAACCGGGGCAGATCGCGGACGATCTGCAGCCAGGCCTCGGAGACCACGTCCTCCGCGTCGTCGCCGACGCGTGCGCGCACGGAGCCGAGCAGCCCCGGGTGCACACACCGGTAGACATGGGCGAAGGCCGCCTCGTCCCCCGCCCGCGCCTGCCCGAGCGCCCGCGTCAGCTCCTCGTCGCCGGTCGTCGGACGGCGATGTCCCGCACCCTGCGCCACACTTTCCTCTTCCCCCCGTCGACACCGCCCACCGTGCCCGTGCCCGCCGCGCCCCCGCGTCCCGCACTTTTACGGCTCACTCTGCCGCAGTTCCCCTTAACGGAAGAAGGCTTTATATCTCCCGGCGGCGATATCCCGCCGCCGGATTTTTCACGCCGCGTTGCGCGTGCGGCCGGGCAGTGTGAGGTAAAAGGCCTGGAGGGACGGTTCGGAGCCTTCCGTTCCGCCCCGCTCCAGGCAATTGACGACCTTGCCGAGGGGATTCCAGATCCGGCCGTCCGGCATCCGGACGCCGACGGACTGCCCGAAGAATTCCCGCTGTTCCCCGTCGAAGTCGACCCACACGGCGCCGGCCCGGCGCACCAGCACTTCCCCGACATAGGCGCCGAGCCCGAACAGCGTCCCCGCGATCTCACTCCGTTCGCGGCCTCCCCGACGAAGTCCGTCGACGAGGAAGTCGACGAGGCGAAGGCTGGCGACGGAGAAGTCGAGCGGCAACCGGTTCCCCGCGGTCGCGCGGGCCACGAACTGCCGTGCCCGGCCCCGCATCTCGGCCGCTGTCGGCGTCCGCTCTCCCGCACCGTCCATGGTCCCCATCCCTTCACCCCCGCACCCGCGAGAGCACACGCGTGCCCTCGTTCCACAGAGCGCGGATCCGCGCCGCGCCGTGACGGCTTTCGGGCGTGTCCCTTGTCACGCGCCGGACGCCGCCCTTCCCGTACAACCATTCAGCGGGTTCACGCGTCGGGCGGATGTCCCTTTTATTCCACCTCTGGTGAACCGGGACCCCGGTGTTGTATAACCAGCCGGATTTGACGCTCACCCTCATGCGCTGGGGGCGGGCGCGCTCATGAGGTGGGGGAGATGAAGGGCGAAAGCATGAGGGACGTCGAGGAAAGCGGTGGCTTAGCAGAATTCCGACCGGGGGAAGTCGGCCCGGGGGTCTTGTCAGGCGACCTGTCGGGGGGCCCGGGGGAAGTCGTCGTGCCCGAGGATCCCGACGATCCGACGGTGGTCGGGGAAATCCCGGACCGCCGCGTGGTGGTCGTCGGTGCGCTCCTCATCGGTGTCTGCGCCGCATTCGTCGCCTACGGGTTTCTCGGCGGCGGTGGCGACGACGACGGCCCCGGCGGCACCTCGGAGGACCGCCCCACGCACACCGCATCGGCGCCCCACCGCGTCACGGACACGAGCGTGGGCGTGGGCCCGCACGCGGACCGGAGCCCCTAGGCTCCCCACCCCCGCGCCCGTCGCGAGACCACCGCCCGCAACACCCGGCGCCCCTCCGTCGATACGTCCAGCGCCTGGCGCAGCCCGCCCGCGGGGCCCGCGCCCTTGTTGCCGAGCAGCTCCAGGATCCGTACCTGGCGGCGGAGTTCGGCCGCGACCAGCGGGGTCATGCCGTCGGTGCGGCCCTCGCGGCGGGCGCTCACCGAGCGGGCCCCATGGTCCGGCGCGGTCTCCAGGAGGCGGTGGACCTGGAGCGCGGCGACGGAGCAGCCGTCGGCCCACTCCCGTACCTCCGGGCCCCCGTACACCGTCGGCACCGCGTCGAACATCCGCCGGGCGAGCGCCGCCGCCTCACCGGAGGCGGCACCGCCCTGCCGGGCCGGCTCCCCCGGCGCGCCGTCCAGCGCCGCGCGCGCCCCGGCCAGCGCACCGCCCCAGTCGCCGCCCTCCGCGAGCCGCGTCCACAACGGCCGCAACAGGTCGTCGTCGCCGCCGAGCACCGGAACACACCGGTCGAGGCAGGCGAGCCCGCTCGCCGCGAGACCCCTCTCGTCGGCCTGCGCGATCAGCTCCACCAGGCTCATGCTGTACGTCTCCCCCGTCCCGGACCCTGCACTGACCCTTACTGCGTGCGGCGGCCCCGGAACGTCACTGCGGGACCACGCCCAGCCGGTCGAGGAAGCGGAAGAAGAGTTCCTCGGCCGAGGGTTCGGCGTCCGCGTTCAGGACGTCGAGCAGCGGCCCCGCCGTGACCGTACGGCCCGACTCCGCCGCCCAGGCCACCGCGCGCCGCGCCGCGTCGCGGGGCTCCAGGAAGTAGTCCTCCACGGTCAGTTCGGCGTCGCCGAGGTAACCGGCCATGGCGGCGCGGTCCAGGCAGGTCGTCCACGCCCCGCTCTCGGGGGCGGCCGCCTCGACGACCACACAGTCGCTGTCCATCACATAGCCGAAGAGGGCGGGCGCGCCCGTCTCCTCGGCCAGCACGTTCATGTTCCCGACGTCCCGCGCGCCGTCGCCGCCCGGCACCTCCCACACCTGCCAGCCGTCGGACCTGCGGTCGAGGAGGGACAGCTCGTCCCGCACGGCGGCCACCGCCGAGAGCTCCGCGAGCGGCTGCTCGCTCTTGCCGACGACGTAGTACCCCCAGTAACCCATGGCGCGTCCCCCCGTGTGCTCGCACTGGACTTCGAGGCCGAATACACCACAGGCATCGGTGGTTTCGCCACCAAAAAGCCGAAATCAGGCAGGGTCGGGCGGTTCCGGAAGGGCGGGGTCCCGCGGCGGGCCCGACCTGGCCTTGTCGTCCTGGAGGCGGGTGAGGCGGTGCACGAAGACCATGGCGAGGACGGCCGAGGCGATGTCGACCACGTCGGAGAACATCAGGTTGCCGACGGCGTCCCTGATCTCGTCGGGCTCCTCGGCCTGCCAGTACGCCTGGGTGGACCACCGCCCGGCGAGGAGGTTCACCACCCACAGCGCCCACCAGGCGTTGAGCAGCCGGTGCGGCACCGCGCCCGCCCTCGGGTCGAGGATCATGGTGCGGTCGAGGGCCACCGAGCGCGGGCCGCTCGCGTCCCAGATGTCCACGGCGATCCGCCGCGGGAACCAGAGGTTCACCACGGGCACGAACCAGCCGCCGACGGCCCAGCCGCGCGTCTTGCGGTGGATGAACGGCTCGAACACCTCGGCGTTCACGCGCACCCGGTGGAACCAGACGAGGAACACGACGCAGGTCGCGAGCAGGGCCCCGGTCTGCAGGAAGCCGGAGGCGGCGTACAGCGTGTCGGCGCGGTCCGCCTCGCGCTCGATCCCGGCGCCGTAGTCGCCGGAGATCAGATCGTCCATCACCCCGCGCATCACCGTGCCCGCCCACAGCGAGTACAGGTCGGCGGCGATGGTGACGGCGAGCAGCGCGATGACGGCGCGGCTGAGGCCGACCGGCGAGCGCAGCCGGGCCGGGCGGCCCGACGGGCCGTACGGGTGCGGCGGATGGTCCTGGGACAGCATGACGGAGCGACCCCCCACGGGTGGTTCTCGAAGGACGAGCGGATCCGCCCGCGTCCCTCCCCAGGGCGCCGGCGGCTAACGGACGCTATCAGCGAGTTTCACGAAGTCGTTCCAGGACCGGGTGGGCTTGTCGGGGTCCCAGAGCTTCTGCACGGTGGCGGCCAGCGGAAGCCGGATGCCCTGCGCCACCTGCTCCTGGGTCTGCGCGCCCGCGAGGTCGCCCCACACGGCGAACGTGCCGCCGAGGATCTGGTCGTCGTACTTCCCGCTCACCGGCCGGGTGCCGCGGACCACCAGCGGGGTCCAGCTCTCGTAGATGCGCTGCCCGGTCGGGTAGCGGAAGTCGTTGGGCTGGCCGAGGACGTAGTAGAGGTACTCGTCGTTGTAGTTGGTCAGCTCGCGGCCCGCCTTCAGGTAGGCGTCGGGATCGCGGGCGCCGATCTCCTTGCCCGTCCAGTACGCGACCTCCAGGTCGTCGGCGGCCTTGGCGGTGCCGCCCGCGAAGAACCCGTCGTTCCAGGCCTTCAGCTTCTTGCCGAGCGGGCGCACGGTGTCGGCGCGGTCGTTGAGCCAGCCCGTCGCGAGGTCCTGGACGCGGGCGCCGGCGCCGTAGCGCTCGCGGGCGGCGGCGGCCAGCTGCGGGAAGGAGGACTCGGGGTCCTTCACCGTGAGGGCCTGGTACTCGTCGGCGCCGAGGTGCCAGTAACGGCCGGGGAAGAGCTCGGCGTACTCCTTGAGCAGATCGTCGACGATCTTCGCCGCCGCGGGCTCGGATATGTCGACGGCGCCGCGCGTGGCGCCGCCGCCGGCGTCGCGGAGCTGCAACGAGGGGTGCTTCGCGATGACGGCGCCGAGGTGTCCCGGCGAGTCGATCTCGGGCACGACGGTGATGTGCCGGCTCTCGGCCAGCTTCACCAGGCGGCGGACCTGGTCCTTGGTGAGGTGGTCGGAGGAGACGATCTCGGGGTGCGTATCCGACTCGACGCGGAACGCCTGGTCGTCGGAGAAGTGCAGGCCGAGCTGGTTGTACTTGAGGTCGCCGAGCTCGCGTATGCGGTCCTCGAGCCACTTCTCGTCGTAGTGCTTGCGGGCTATGTCGATCATGAAGCCGCGCTGCGGTTTGGCCGGGCGGTCCCGGACCTCGCCCTCGGGCGCGGTCCGGCCGCCGGCGACCTCCTGCTTGAGGGTGCGGGTCCCGTAGAAGACACCGGCCTCGGCGGGCGCGGCTATCCGCACCTGCTCGCCCTTGACGGTCAGCGTGTACGACTCCGAGCCGCCGTCGCCCTTCTTGCCGCTCTCGTCCTCGCGGTCCGTGAGCGCCAGCTCCACGTCACCCTTCTTCGGGCGCGCGTCCCCCCCGTACTCCAGCTTCAGCTCGCCGGCGAGCAGCCGTCCCTCGTCCGCCAGGTCCTTGTCGCGGACGACCACGCGGCCCTTGCCCTCGGCGGGGCGCCAGCCGGGGCCGCGGGCGGCGCTGTGCTCGCGTACGGCGGGGATGGTGTCCGGGGCCTTCGACAGCGGGTAGCTCTTCGAGGGGCTCGGCGCGGCGGCCGACGCGGACGTGCCGTCCGCGGTCGAGGCGCCCGACGGCCCGTCGCCGTCCCCGCCGGGCCAGAGTCCGACGGTGAGCACCACCGCCCCCGCGACGGCGACGCCGCCCGCGGCGGCCACCGGCCCGCGCCTCATCGGTCACCCCGCGGTGACCTGTCACCTCGCCGCGCGAGGGCGGCGTCCGCACCTGCAGTCAGAGCCAGAGCCATACCGCCACGCTACGACGACCTCTCCGCAACGGCGCGTCGGGCGGCCCGTCCACAAAACACAGCCAAACTCTCCCATTCGAGTGAAATTCGCTCATCCATCGGACAGGTCATCCCGCGCCTCGGTAGCGTGGCGCCACCCCCACACCGCTGTGCCCCACCCCTGCCGCCCCCTGCCCAGGAGCGCACGCTGTTCCCGCACCGTCTTCCCAGTCCCGTCCGTCCCGCCGCGCGCGCCACCCTCGCGCCGCACTTGCTGAACACCGCCACCCCGGCAGCGGCCGAGGCCGACCTGCTCACCTGCTGCGGCAGCCGCCGCTGGGCCCGCCGGGTCGCCGCCCACCGGCCCTATCCCGACCTCGACGCGCTGCTCGCGGCCTCCGACGAGGCGACGTACGACCTGACGCCCGCCGACCTCGCCGAGGCGCTGGCCTGCGAACCCCTCGGCCCCCCGGTCCCGCACCAGGGCGCCGGGCACACCACCTACACCGCGGCCCACACCGCCCTGCGCGCCGCCCACGCCGCGTACGAGAGCCGCTTCGGGCACTCCTTCGTGATCTGCCTCGACGACGTCGCGCCGGACGAGGCCCTGGACCAGCTGCTCTCCGGCATCCGGTCACGCCTCGGCAACGATCCGGAGGACGAGCGGGCCGTCGCCGCCGACGAGCTGCGCCGCCTCGCCCGGGGCCGGCTGGCCAGGCTCACCCTGTGCCAGGCCGCCGAACACGCCGCGGGACAGGCCCCGCAACACGCCGCCCGGGAGAGTCGCCCGCAATCGCGCCCCGATAGCCCGTACGTGCCTGTTTGATTGCCTGTTTGATCACACCTGCGGACCCGGGGCGAAGACACCGACAACTCGTCGATACGATGACGAGCGGCCGGTGGACCGTACCCGGCCGGGCTCGTCCGACAAGAAGCCGGCCGGCCCCAATCCCCGCTCCCGGAGGGTTCTTCCGTGCCGGCTGGAACGCTGTACCGCGGCCGGGAAGGAATGTGGTCCTGGGTGGCTCATCGAGTCACCGGCGTCCTCATCTTCTTCTTCCTGTTCGTGCATGTGCTCGACACCGCTCTCGTCCGCGTCTCCCCGGAGGCGTACGACGATGTCGTCAGCACCTACAAGACGCCCATCGTCGGACTCCTCGAGTACGGCCTGGTCGCCGCCATCCTCTTCCACGCTCTCAACGGCCTGCGCGTGATCGCCGTCGACTTCTGGTCGAAGGGTGCCCGCTACCAGAAGCAGATGCTCTGGACCGTCGTGGCCATCTGGGTCGTGCTGATGGTCGGGGCGATCTACCCCGTCCTCGGCCACGCCGCCCGCGAACTCTTCGGGAGCTGACGCCAGACATGTCTGACACCACGCTTGAGAAGTCCGGAACGCCCGGGGTCGGCCCCGTCGAGGGCGCGTCGCTCTACGACGCCGACAACCCGGCCCCGGTCATCGAGGCGCCCCGCAAGCGCACCTCCAAGACCCCGCGCTCGACCCGCGGCAACTTCGAGATGGCCGCATGGCTCTTCATGCGCCTGTCCGGCGTCGTCCTGGTCGTCCTCGTCCTCGGCCACCTGCTGATCCAGCTGGTGCTCGACGGCGGTGTCTCGAAGATCGGCTTCGCGTTCGTCGCCGGCCGCTGGGCCTCGCCGTTCTGGCAGGTCTGGGACCTGCTGATGCTGTGGCTCGCGATGCTGCACGGCGCCAACGGCCTGCGCACGGTCATCAACGACTACGCGGAGCGCCCGAACACGCGTCTGTGGCTCAAGGGCCTGCTGTACACCGCCACGGTGTTCACCATCCTTCTGGGCACGCTGGTGATCTTCACCTTCGACCCGAACATCCGCTAAAGCCGAGGCGACCCCAGTGAAGATTCACAAGTACGACACCGTCATCGTCGGCGCGGGCGGCGCCGGCATGCGCGCCGCCATCGAGGCGACGAAGCGCAGCCGCACCGCCGTGCTCACCAAGCTCTACCCCACGCGTTCCCACACGGGCGCGGCGCAGGGCGGCATGGCCGCCGCGCTCGCCAACGTGGAGGAGGACAACTGGGAGTGGCACACCTTCGACACGATCAAGGGCGGCGACTACCTGGTCGACCAGGACGCCGCCGAGATCCTGGCGAAGGAGGCCATCGACGCGGTCCTCGACCTCGAGAAGATGGGCCTGCCGTTCAACCGCACCCCGAACGGCACCATCGACCAGCGTCGCTTCGGCGGTCACACCCGTAACCACGGCGAGGCCGCCGTGCGCCGGTCCTGCTACGCGGCGGACCGCACCGGCCACATGATCCTCCAGACGCTGTACCAGAACTGCGTCAAGGAGGGCGTGGAGTTCTTCAACGAGTTCTACGTCCTCGACCAGATCATCGTCGAGGTGGACGGGGTCAAGAAGAGCGCGGGCGTCGTCGCGTACGAGCTGGCCACCGGCGAGATCCACATCTTCCAGGCCAAGTCCGTGATCTACGCGTCCGGCGGCACCGGCAAGTTCTTCAAGGTGACCTCGAACGCGCACACGCTCACCGGTGACGGCCAGGCGGCCTGCTACCGGCGCGGTCTGCCGCTGGAGGACATGGAGTTCTTCCAGTTCCACCCGACCGGCATCTGGCGCATGGGCATCCTTCTCACGGAGGGCGCCCGCGGTGAGGGCGGCATCCTCCGCAACAAGGACGGCGAGCGCTTCATGGAGAAGTACGCGCCGGTCATGAAGGACCTCGCGTCCCGTGACGTCGTGTCCCGCTCCATCTACACGGAGATCCGTGAGGGCCGCGGCTGCGGTCCCGAGGGCGACCACGTCTACCTCGACCTCACGCACCTCCCGCCGGAGCAGCTGGACGCCAAGCTCCCGGACATCACCGAGTTCGCGCGCACCTACCTCGGCATCGAGCCCTACACGGACCCGATCCCGATCCAGCCGACCGCGCACTACGCCATGGGCGGCATCCCGACCAACGTCGAGGGTGAGGTCCTCGCGGACAACACCACCGTCGTCCCGGGCCTGTACGCGGCGGGCGAGGTCGCCTGCGTCTCCGTGCACGGCGCCAACCGCCTGGGCACCAACTCGCTCCTGGACATCAACGTCTTCGGACGTCGTGCGGGCATCGCGGCGGCGGAGTACTCGGCGAAGAACGACTTCGTCGAGCTCCCCGAGAACGCCGAGGAGCTCGTCGTCTCCCAGGTGGAGCGGCTGCGCGACGCCACGGGCACCGAGCGGGTCCACGAGCTCCGCAAGGAGCTGCAGGAGACCATGGACGCCAACGTCATGGTGTTCCGCACGGAGCAGACGATCAAGACGGCGGTGGAGAAGATCGCGGAGCTCCGCGAGCGCTACCTCAACGTCTCGATCCAGGACAAGGGCAAGCGGTTCAACACCGACCTCCTGGAGGCCATCGAGCTGGGCAACCTGCTCGACCTCGCCGAGGTCATGGCGCAGTCCGCGCTCGCCCGCAAGGAGTCGCGCGGCGGTCACTACCGCGAGGACTTCCCGAACCGCGACGACGTCAACTTCATGCGCCACACCATGGCGTACCGCGAGGTCGGCGACGACGGCACGGAGACGATCCGTCTCGACTACAAGCCGGTCGTCCAGACCCGCTACCAGCCGATGGAGCGTAAGTACTGATGGCTACCCCGACCCTCGACAAGGAAGACGCCAAGCCCGAGGCGGGCTTCGCCGACTCCCCGTACATCACGATCACCCTGCGGGTGCGCCGCTTCAACCCCGAGGTCTCGGCGGACGCCACGTGGGAGGACTTCCAGCTGGAGATCGACCCCAAGGAGCGTGTCCTCGACGCCCTCCACAAGGTCAAGTGGGAGCTGGACGGCACGCTGACGTTCCGCCGCTCCTGCGCGCACGGCATCTGCGGCTCGGACGCCATGCGGATCAACGGCAAGAACCGTCTCGCCTGCAAGACCCTGATCAAGGACATCAACCCGGGCAAGCCGATCACGGTCGAGCCCATCAAGGGTCTGACGGTCCTGAAGGACCTGGTCGTCGACATGGACCCGTTCTTCCAGGCCTACCGCGACGTCATGCCGTTCCTGGTGACGACGGGCAACGAGCCGACGCGCGAGCGTCTGCAGTCCGCCGAGGACCGCGAGCGCTTCGACGACACGACCAAGTGCATCCTGTGCGCCGCGTGCACGTCCTCGTGCCCGGTGTTCTGGAACGACGGCCAGTATTTCGGGCCGGCCGCGATCGTGAACGCGCACCGCTTCATCTTCGACAGCCGTGACGAGGCGGGCGAGCAGCGCCTGGAGATCCTCAACGACAAGGACGGCGTGTGGCGTTGCCGCACGACGTTCAACTGCACGGACGCGTGCCCGCGTGGCATCGAGGTCACGAAGGCGATCCAGGAGGTCAAGCGCGCGCTGATCACGCGCCGCTTCTGATCCGGCTTCCACCGGTACGCACCGTGGGCCCCGCTCCAGTCCGGAGCGGGGCCCTTGGCGTTGCCGGTGGCCTCGTGGCTAACGTGGCTGTCGTGGCTGTCGTGAGTTCGCCCAGGGAAAGTCCGCTCGGCGGAGGAAGCGAGGACGAGGGCGCCGGTTTCTCGATCCGCGTGCTTCCGGAGTCCTCTGCGGAGGCGCCCGGGAACGGCACCGGAGTCGGAGTCGGAGCCGGAGCCGGAGCCGGAGCCGGAGCCGTCGGCAGGATCACGGTGGGGGACTTCTCGGAGGACTTTCCGCTGGACCTCTCGTACTGGAGCGCCGACGACTACCGGGCCGGCTGGGTGCGTGCCCTGCGCCGTCTCGACGCGGCCGAGGACGAGGCCGACTCGTGCCTCGTCACCTCGCTCACCGACCCGGCGACCGCGCACTTCGTCTTCTGCTGGCCGCTCCACCGACGCGGCACGGACGTGTACGTCCAGAACGCGATCATCCCCCTGCGCGAACTCGCCGAGGAGTTCCGGCCGCTGGAGCCGTGGCGCTCGGTGGAGCCGCGCGGCACAGTCGACGAGGACGGCAACGAGATCTCCGAATGGCGGACGACGCTCGGCGCGGTCCGCGCCTTCCTCGCGAAGGTCCGGTCGGCCGGCCCGTGACGACCACCGGGCCGCCGTACGGACGAAGAATCGCACCTGTGCCGCACGGGCGCACGCGCGCCTGCGCCCACGTGACGGGCCCCGACCTACCCTGACGGAATGTCAGACAACCAGTCGGTCGGCCTGTCGGCTGACCAGCCCACCGCACTCCTCGACGACCCGTCCGCGGCGCTGCTCGGCTTCGACAACGTCCTGTTCCCCGTCGGCGACCTCGGCGCGGCCGTCGAGTTCTACGAGCGGGCCGGCTTCCCCGTGACGTTCCGCCTCGACGAGATCGGGCTCGCGATCCTGAAGGTGGGCGAGGAGACCCCGGGCGTCCTGCTGCGCGTGGAGGAGGGCATCATCCCGCGCACGCCGCCGTGGCCCTCGCCCCGCGTCTGGCTGGAGGTCCGCGACGCCCGCGTGAAGGGCCGGGCCCTGACGGCGGCGGGAGTCCCCTTGCTGGCCGAACCGTTCTCCGTGGCCACCGGCTGGACCGTGGAGATCGCCGACCCGTGGGGGAACGTCGTCGGCTTCACGGACTACCTGAAACGGCCGGAGCTGGCGCGGGGCGCCTGAAAGTGCCCGAGGAGTGCCTCAGCGCGCCGCCTACCGCCAGCCGGCGTCTCCGCTCTCCTCCACCACCACCATGATCCGGCGGAGCATGTCGGACAGGTGCGCCCGCTCCGCCCCGGGCAGCACCCCGAGGAGGCGCTCCTCCTCCCGACCCACGACCGCCATCGCTCCCAGCCACGCCGACCTGCCCGACTCCGTCAGCTCCACATCGACCCGGCGGCGGTCCTTTCTGGACGGGGTCCGCCGGACCAGGTCGCGCCGCTCCAGGCCGTCCAGGCGGCCGGTGACGGAGGCCGGGGCGAGGTCCAGGTCCGCGGCGAGGTCGGACGGGCTCGCGGCGCCGCCCCGGCCCGCCAGCTTGTGCAGGGTGTCGAACTCGTGGCGCTCCAGGTCGAATGCGGCGAGGGAGCGCTCACGGACCCGGCGCAGGTGGACGGTGAGCTTCTTCATGCGGGTGACCGCACCCTCGATGTCCGGGTCCAGCTCGGGCAGGACGGGCAGCCAGCGTTCGACGTGACCGTCCGTCCAGTCCCGCTCCCGCCGCCCCACGGGGCCGCCCGCCACATCGTCCGCCATGCGATCCGTCCCGTCATCCGTCATGCGGTCCATTGTTCCGTGGGCGGCGGGTGTCAGTGTTCCGCTGTTCCGTGGGCAGCGGTGTCCCGCCGCCCCGTGGGCGGGCGGACTCCGCGAGCGCGTGTTCCGGGGCGCTGGTATTTCGTTGACGAATAGTTCGGTACCAAAATACTATCCGCTCCATGTCTCCGCCCCGCCTGTCGCCGACCGCCCGCCGGTCTGCACACCCCCTGCTGCGCAACCGCCCCTTCCGGCTCCTCCTCCTCGGCCGCGCCCTGTCGCTCGTGGGCGACGCCGCGATCCCCGCCGCCCTGGCCCTCGCCGTGTTCCGTGCCACCGGATCCAGCTCGGCCATGGCCCTCGTGCTCGGCTGCGCGATGGGCCCCCGGCTGCTCCTGCTGCCGCTGGGCGGGGTCGTCGCCGACCGCCTCGACCCCCGTATGCTCGCGCTCGCCACCGACGTGGTGCGCTGCGGCACCCAGCTCTTCGTGGGCGTCGAACTGCTCGGCGGTGACCCGAGGCTGTGGCACATCGCGGCCGCCGAAGCGGTCGGCGGGGCCGCGTCGGCCTTCGCGATGCCGACGCTGCCGCGGCTGATCACGGGCACGGTCGAGAAGAAGGACCTGCACACCGCCAACTCCCTTTTCGGCATCGTCAGGAGCGGTACGGTGCTGGGCGGTCCGGCACTCGCCGGGCTGCTGATCGCCTTCGCCGGTCCCGGCTGGGCCTTCGTCATCGATGCCGTCTCGTTCGCGACCAGCGCCTGCCTCCTGTCGGCGATCCGCCTTCCGCACACGGACGTTGCCGCCCCCACGAAGGCGCGTCCATCCCTGCGCAGGGACCTGGTCGAAGGCTGGCAGGAGGTGCGCCGCCGGGACTGGTACTGGACGAGCCTGCTGGCACACGCCGCCTGGAACGGCGCCGCCGCCGTACTCATGACCCTCGGACCGGCCCTCGCCATTGAGGAGTTGGGCGGCGAGGGCGTGTGGATCTGGATCCTCCAGGCGGGCGCCGTCGGGCTGCTGCTCGGCTCGCTGCTCGCCGGCCGGGCACGGCCGAGGCGGCCCATCCTGACGGCCAACCTGGGACTCGCGACATACGCCCTGCCACTCGCCCTGCTCGCCGCCGGGGCCCCCGCGTACGCCGTCGTCATCGCCTACGGTCTCGCCCAAGCAGGGCTCGGATTCCTCAGCCCCGTCTGGGAGACCTCGGTGCAGGCGGCGATACCGTCCTCGGTACTGGCCCGCGTCACCTCGTACGACTGGCTGCTCTCCATGGCCGCGATGCCGCTCGGCTACGTCCTCGCCCCGCTCGCGGCGAACGCCTGGGGCGCGGCGACTCCGCTGTGGATCGCGGCCCTGACCGTCGGCGCGGCCTGCGCGGGCACGGCGGCGGTACCGGGCGTACGACGGTTCACGCGCGAGGCCGCCACCACGACCGCCGTCGCCGAGGACGCGCCCGCAGCGGAGGCCGGCTGGTGCGGTGGCGCAGCCGCGCCGCGCACTCACGCCTGCCGTGACGCCAGTTCCACGACCGTGATGTCCGACGGCGCCCCGACGCGTACCGGCGGCCCCCACGCCCCCGCGCCGCGCGTCACGTAGAGCTGGGTGTCGCCGTACCGCTCCAGGCCCGCGACCGTCGGATTGGCCAGCTCCGCCACGAGGCTGCCGGGCCACAGCTGGCCGCCGTGCGTGTGGCCGGACAGTTGCAGGTCCACGCCGTGCTCGACGGCGTCGTGGATGACGACCGGCTGGTGCGCGAGGAGTACGGAGGCGCGGGCGCGGTCCCGGTCGCCGAGGGCCTTCGCGAAGTCGGGGCCCTTGCCCTCGCTCTCGCCCGCGACGTCGTCGACGCCCGCGAGGTCGAAGCCGGGGAGTTCGGTGCGGGCGTTGCGCAGCGGGTGCAGGCCGAGTTCGCGTACGTGGTCGACCCACTGGTCGGCCCCGGAGAAGTACTCGTGGTTGCCCGTGACGAAGTACGCGCCGTGCCGCGAGCGCAGTCCGGCGAGCGGGGCCGCGGCCGGGGCGAGGTGCTCGACGGAGCCGTCGACCAGGTCGCCCACCACGGCGATCAGATCGGGCTGGGTGGCGTTGACCGTGTCGACCACGCGCCGGGCGAAGCCGCTGCCGAGGATCGGCCCGAGGTGGATGTCACTGACGACGGTGATCCGGAAACCGTGTGCCGCGCGCGGGAGCTTCGCCAGCGGCACGGTGATCCGCTTCACCTTCGGGCCGCGCAGCACGCCGTACGTTCCGTGGGCGACGGTCCCGGCGGCGACGACGGCCGCGCTCCCGCCGATGACGCGGGAGACGAAGAGGCGCCGCGAGGGGGCGGCGGAAAGGGCAGTCGCGCGGGCGGGAGCCGCGGACTCGGGGGCAGAGTCCGTTACCTCCACGGACCCCGGAGCGGGTGCGTCCGCGGAGGGGGCCTCCCCCGCAGCGGCCGGCGCCGAACCGTCCGCTACGGAGTGCCGCTCCCGCGCATCGTCCGCTACGGAGAGTCCCGTTTCCGGCTCCGCGGACCCGCGTCCGGCGGACCGGCGCTCCGCCCACCGCCGCACCAACGGCCGCGCCAGTTCCCCCACCAGCAGCGCGAGCAACAGGTAGAGCGCGAAGGCCATCCACAGGAACCCGGGCCAGGCCAGCACCTGTTGCAGCAGGAAGGGCGCCCCGGTCCGCTCGGCCGCGAGCGCCGCGAACATCAGCAGCGGCGCCGCGACGAACGCCACGGTGCCCGCCCGCCGGGCGAACCCGGGCCCGGCCGTGGTGTCCCGCACCACGCGCCGCCACACGTACCAGTGGAGGCCGACGAAGGCCGCCAGAACGGCCAGGACCGCGAGGACCACGAGGACGACCACGGCTATGACGTTCTCCGCAGAGCGCGGACTCCGCGGAACCCGATGACCCCCACCACCGTCCCCAAGGCAAAGGAGACAACGGCAAGCGTCAGGTGCACCCAGAAGTACCCGGTCGGGTTGTCCGCGTCGTCGAAGGCCAGCCCACTGCCGTCCTTCCACAGGTTCTTGACGAAAGTGATCCAGATGAACCAGCTCCACACCCCGAAGGCGAGCAGGAACCAGGAGACAGGGCGGCTGAGCTTCATGCGTTCAGTATCGCGAGCTCCCCTCGCGCACCGCCGCCGGGGTGGGGACGACGGGACACAGCCCACCTCGGCGCAGACGCACACAGCCCGGCCCTGTACGTTCTCGTCCGTGCCTGCCGTAAAAAAGACCGCCATGTTCGTCGCTTCCGCCGCATTGCTGACCATGTCGACCGCAGCGCCCGCGCTGGCGGACGGGAAGCCGGGAGAAGACGAGGACCAGCCGAAGCCCCCCTCCAGGATGTCCACCGTGGGCGGCGCCCAGCTCGGTGAGGCCGGTACGCAGGTCAAGCTCAAGCCGGGTGCGCCGGTGCTGCCCAAGGAGCTGACGGGGCGTTCCTGGATCGTCTCCGACGCCGAGACGGGCGAGGTGCTCGCCGCGCACAACGCGCACTGGCGGCTGCCCCCGGCGAGCACCCTGAAGATGCTCTTCGCGGACACGGTCCTGCCGAAGTTCCCCAAGACGCAGAAGCACAAGGTCGCGCCCTCCGACATGGCGGGCATCGGCGCCGGCAGCAGCATGGTCGGCATCAAGGAGCACGAGACGTACACCGTCCACGACCTGTGGCTGGGCGTCTTCCTGCGCTCCGGCAACGACGCGGTGCACGTCCTGTCGGCGATGAACGACGGCGTGCCGAAGACCGTCGAGGACATGCAGAAGCACGCCGAGGACCTGCAGGCGCTCGACACCCACGTGGTCACGCCGGACGGCTACGACGAGAAGGGGCAGGTCTCCTCCGCGTACGACCTGTCGCTGTTCGCCCGCTCCGGGCTGCAGAAGAAGGACTTCCGCGAGTACTGCGCGACGGCCACCGCCCAGTTCCCCGGCGAGACGAAGAAGATCGAGAAGGGCGAGGACAAGGGCAAGACCAAGCGCGAGTCCTTCGGCATCCAGAACACCAACAAGCTCCTCACCGGCGGAGAGGGCGTCACCCCCTACAAGGGCATCGCCGGGGTGAAGAACGGCTACACCTCGAACGCGGGGAACACGTTCACCGGTGTCGCCGAGCGCAACGACAAGGTCCTCCTCGTCACCGTCATGAACCCCTCCTCCACGGAGGCGCACGCCGTCTACAAGGAGACCGCGCGGCTCTTCGACTGGGGCTTCCAGGCGGCCGGCAAGGTCGACCCGGTGGGTCAGCTGGTGGCCCCGAAGGGGGCCGCCACGGGCGGCGCGGGCAAGGGCGCCCCGGGCAGCGGCGGCGGCGCGGCGGACGGGACCGAGAACGCGGCGCACTCCTCCGACGACGGCGGCGGCAACGGCATGGGCGTGGCCTTCGCCATCGCGGGCGGCGTCCTCGCGGTGCTGGCCGCGGGTGCCTTCGTGATCAGGCGCAGGCTGCCGCTGCCGGGGCAGGCGGGGCGCCGGGAGCGTCAGGGCTGACGGCTCTCTCCGGGGGGTGTGACGGTGGAGGCGGTCTCTTCGGAGGCCGCCTCTTCGGCTTCGTCGGTGGTTCCGGCGTCCCGCGCCGCCTCCGTGCGCGAGGCCCTCCGCGTCGCCGTCCACGCCGCGCAGAACAGCAGCAGCTTCGCCGTGAAGTTGATCCACAGGAGCAGCGCGACGGGTACGCCGAAGGCGCCGTACATGCTCTTCGACGCGACCCCCTTCATATAGCCGCCGAGCAGCAGCTTGAGCAGCTCGAAGCCGGCCGCGCCGATGAGCCCGGCGGTGAGGAGCGCGCGTCGCGGCGGCTGGACGCCGGGCAGCAGCGTCAGTACGTAGAGCAGCAGCAGGAAGTCCGCGAGGACGGCGAGGGCGAACGCGATGACCTGGAGCAGGACGGCGCCCCAGCCCTTCTCGTCGACGCCCAGGAGGTCGGCGGTCCAGCCGACGGCGAGCGAGGCGAGACCCGACGCGGCGAACGACGCGAGACCCGCGCCGCCGAGCCCGAGGAGCACACCGGCGTCCTTGGCCTTGCGCAGGACGGGGTTCTCCTCCTCGTCGGCGAGCTCCCAGACGGCCCTGAGGCACTCCCTTATCGAGCCGACCCAGCCGATGCCGGTGAAGAGCAGCAGGGCGCCCGCGACGAGGCCCACGGTGCCCGCGTTGGCGACCAGGGCGTCCAGGTTCAACTGGTCGGAGATGCCGGGCACCTGCTCGGAGAGTTTGCCCTCGAGGGTGTTCTGCTGCTTCTTCGACAGCGTCGCCGCGGCGACCGCGGCGGCGACGGTGAGCAGCGGGAAGAGCGCCAGGAAACTGATGAACGTCATGGCGGCCGCGAGCCGCGTCCAGTGCACCTGGTCGAGCCGTTCATAGGCCTGCCACGCGTGCGTGCGCATGCCTTTCTCGACCAGGGGCCCGATCCCGGGCAGTTTCTTCAGCCAGTCCATGACGCCTCCGTGCCTGCTGTGCTGCCTGGTGTCCTGCCCGCTGTACGGAAGACCAAGGTCCGGGTACCCCAGAACCGCAGGACTGTGGCGAGTGCCATGCCGACTCCGGCGCCCGAGACGGTGTCCGCGCGCTGCGAGGTGAGACCGAGCCCGTAGTGGGACACGGCGATGCACAGCAGTTGGACGAGGGCGCCCGCGATGTTGACGGCGAAGAACACCGCGTACTGGCGCAGCCGCGAGACCCCGGCGGCCCTGCGCCGGTAGGTGCCGAGCGCGTTGCCCGCGTAGGCGACCGAGCAGCCCGCCACGAAGGAGAGCGCCTTGGCGGTCAGCGGGTCCAGGCCCACGGGGCCGCGCAGCCAGACGAACAGGCCGAGGTCGGCGGCGTAGGCGCAGATGCCGGCGGCCGCGAAGCCGAGCAGCTCGGGGCCGAGCGACCGCAGTCGCGCGCGCAGGCTCACCAGTCCGCGACCGCGAGCCCGTACATCGCGAGCCACACCAGCCCGATGACGGCGAGCGCCCGGTCCCTCAGGACGACGTCCTCGGGCTCGCCCGCGGTGCCCCGGTCGGCGAAGACGGCGTAGCGCAGGATGGCGAGGATGAAGGCCGTCATGGACAACTGGCGCCAGGGCAGCAGGCCGCTGGCGGTGCCGCCCTCCTCCATGGCCCACAGGCAGTACGCGAGGACGGCGACGCCCGCGGCGAGCTGCCACACGAAGCGCAGGTATCCGGTGGTGTATTCGGTGAGCAACGCGCGCGTGGCGCCCAGTCGCTCCGAACTCCCCGACATCTGCACGGCCTCGGAGTAGCGCTTGGCGGAGACCATGAAGAGGGCGCCGAAGCCCGTGGTGATCAGGAACCAGCGCGAGAGCGGGATGTCGAGCGCCAGACCGCCGATCATGGCGCGCATCAGGAAGCCGGTCGTGACGATGGTGAGGTCGACGACGAGGACGTGCTTGAGGCTGATGCAGTAGGCGAGTTGCATGGCGACGTAGGCGGCCAAGAGCGCCGCGGTGAGCGGCGTGCACAGGAGGGCGGCCGCCGTGGGCGCGAGGACGGCCAGGAGCCCGCCCACGGCGTACGCGACGGGCACCGGGACCTGCCCGGCGGCGACCGGCCTGCGGCACTTGGTGGGGTGGGCGCGGTCGGCGTCGGCGTCGCGGGCGTCGTTGATCAGGTAGACGGCGGACGCGGCGGCCGTGAACAGGGCGAAGACGATCGCGACTTGGACGAGCGCGTGGCGTGAGAAGAGCTCGCCGGCCGCGGCGGGGGCCGCGACGACGAGGATGTTCTTCACCCACTGGCGGGGGCGTGCGGTCTTCAGGAGGCCGAGCGGCAGTCCGACGGCTCCCGTGCGCGGCTTGCGGGGCGGGCTGGGCCGCTCCAGGACGGTGGCGGCACGTTCAGGCATCGCGGCGGCCTCCGTTCATCCAGGCGGCGCCCGCGCGCGCGGTGAGCGCGCCGAGGGCCGCGCCGGCGGCGATGTCCGAGGGGTAGTGGACGCCGACGACCAGGCGGGAGACGCACATCGCGGCGGCCAGCGGCGGGACGAGCCGGGCGCCGACGGGGCGCAGCGCGCCGTACGCGACGGTGGCCGCCGCCGCGGAGGTGGCGTGCGAGCTGGGGAAGGAGTGGCGGCCCACGGTCCGCACGAGGGGCTTCGCGCCGTGGTGGTCGCCGGGGCGGGGGCGGCGGACGATCCGCTTGACGCCCATGCTGGCCAGGTGTGCGGCGGCGGTGAGCGCGGTGCCGCGCAGCCAGGCGCCGCGGCGCTCGCGGTCGACGGCGGCGCCGGCCAGACCGGCGACGATCCACAGCGCGCCGTGCTCGCCGGTACGGGACAGTGCGCGCGCGGCGGACGCCACGCGCGGGTCGGTGCCGCAGTCGCGCAGGGCCGACAGCAACCTGTGGTCCATGTCGTACATGTGGCCTCTTTTTCGAAGAGATGCGAAGACACTCGAGGGCTGGGCATCTCGACTCTTCTAGGCAATCTCCCGATAATGGGGTCAATCTATGCTGACACTCTCTTAATCACCCATTTCGGTGAGAGCCGGGACAGCTTGGGGCGAACCGCCCACTTGCGGGCGATACCGTCGCCTTCATGTCTGCCGACTCCCCCGCCGATTCCCTCGCCCCCGCCCCGGCGTCGTCCGAGGTCCCCGTCTCCGTCTCCGGCTGGGGCCGCACCGCCCCGACCACCGCCCGGCTGGTGAGACCCCGTACGCAGGAGGAGGCCGCCGCCGCGGTGCGCGACTGCGGGGAGCGCGGCGGCATCGCCCGTGGCCTCGGCCGTGCCTACGGAGACGCCGCGCAGAACGCGGGCGGCGCGGTCTTCGACATGACGGGCCTCGACCGGGTGCGCGTCATCGACACCACGCGGACGACGGAGACCGGTGCCCCGGCGGCCACCGTGGTCTGCGACGCGGGCGTGTCGCTGCACCACCTGATGGAAGTCCTGCTGCCCCTGGGCTGGTTCGTGCCGGTGACCCCGGGGACGCGATACGTGACGGTCGGCGGCGCGATCGGCGCCGACATCCACGGCAAGAACCACCACGTCTCGGGCTCCTTCTCCCGCCACGTCCTGTCGATGGACGTGCTGACCGCCGACGGCACGGTCCGCACCGTCGAGCCCGGCAGCGACCTGTTCGACGCGACGGCCGGCGGCATGGGCCTCACGGGCGTGATCCTCGCGGCGACCGTGCAACTCCTGCCGGTCGAGACGTCCTTGATGAGCGTCGACACCGAACGCGCCGCCGACCTCGACGACTTGATGGCCCGCCTCGCCGCCACCGACCACCGCTACCGCTACTCGGTCGCCTGGATCGACCTGCTCGCCCGCGGCGCCGCCATGGGCCGCGCGGTCCTCACCCGCGGCGACCACGCCCCGCTGGACGCGCTTCCGCGGCGGGCACGCGCGCGCAGGGCCCCTCTGGCGTTCCGTCCGGGACAGTTCCCCGCGGCCCCCTCGTTCCTGCCGGAGGGCCTGCTCGGCAAGGCCTCGGTGGGCCTCTTCAACGAGCTCTGGTACCGCAAGGCGCCCCGCTCACGCACCGGCGAGCTGCAGAAGATCTCCACCTTCTTCCACCCCCTGGACGGGGTCCCGCACTGGAACCGCATCTACGGCCGCGGCGGCTTCGTGCAGTACCAGTTCGTCGTCGGGTACGGGAAGGAGGAGGCCCTGCGCCGCATCGTGCAGCGCATCTCGGAGCGCGGCTGTCCGTCCTTCCTCGCCGTACTGAAGCGCTTCGGAGAGGGCGATCCGGGCTGGTTGTCCTTCCCGATGCCCGGCTGGACGCTCGCGCTCGACATCCCGGCGAACCTCCCCGGGCTCGGCGCCTTCCTCGACGAGCTCGACGAGGAGGTGGCCGCCGCGGACGGGCGCGTCTACCTCGCCAAGGACTCCCGCCTGCGGCCCGACATGCTCGCCGCGATGTACCCCCGGCTCGACGACTTCCGCGCCCTGCGGGCCGAACTGGACCCGCGCGGCGTGTTCCGCTCGGACCTCTCCCGCCGCCTCGCCCTCTAGGAGACCGGACCATGAAAGACGCCTTCGGCACCCCTCAGTCCCTGCTCGTCCTCGGCGGCACCTCGGAGATCGGCCTCGCCACCGCGCGGCGCCTCGTGGCCCGCCGCACCCGCACGGTGTGGCTGGCCGGCCGTCCGTCGCCGGACCTGGAGAAGGCCGCGGCCGGCCTGCGCGACATGGGCGCGGAGGTGCACACCGTCGCCTTCGACGCGCTCGACCCCGAGTCCCACGAGGAGTCCCTCGGCAAGATCTTCACCGAGGGCGACATCGACATGGTGCTGCTCGCCTTCGGCATCCTCGGCGACCAGGCCCGCGACGAGGACGAGCCGCTCGCGGCGGTCCGCGTCGCCCGGACCAACTACACGGGGGCGATCTCGGCGGGCCTGGTCTGCGCGCGGGCGCTGCAGTCACAGGGGCACGGCTCCCTGGTGGTGCTCTCGTCCGTGGCGGGTGAGCGCGCGCGCCGCTCCAACTTCATCTACGGCTCCAGCAAGGCGGGCCTCGACGCGTTCGCCCAGGGCCTCGGTGACGCCCTGCACGGCACCGGGGTGCACGTGATGGTCGTCCGCCCCGGGTTCGTGCGCTCGAAGATGACGGCGGGCCTGGAGGAGGCCCCCATGGCGACCACGCCGGACGCGGTCGCGGAGGCCATCGAGACGGGCCTGCGGCGCCGCTCGGAGACGGTGTGGGTGCCGGGGGCGCTCCGGCTGGTGATGTCGGCACTGCGGCACGTGCCGCGGCCGGTCTTCCGGCGACTGCCTCTGTAGGGCCTCCCAGAGCCCTTCAGGCGCTCCCGGGGCGCGCCCGCCGTGCCCCGGGCGCGTCGCACCCCGGCCCCGGTCAGCAGGCGGGCAGTGTGCCCCGTGCCACCGGGGCCGAGGCCTGCGGGGGCACCACACAGCCGCCGAAGGCGAAGTCCCGCAGCTTGCGCCAGACCCCGTCGGAGCCCTGCTCGTAGAGGGCGAAGCCGGTGCACGGCCACGCGGCCCCGTACTCCGAGAGCTCCTCGTACGCGCGGTCCATGGCCTCTTCGGAGATGCCGTGCGCCACCGTCACATGCGGGTGGTACGGGAACTGCAGTGCGCGCTGGATCGGCCCCGACGCGTCCCGGACCCGCTCCTGGAGCCAGGAGCAGGCCGAGCCGCCCTCCACCACCTGGACGTAGACCACAGGGGACAGCGGGCGGAAGGTGCCCGTCCCGGAGAGGCGCATCGGGAAGGGGCGGCCGGCCGCCGCGACCGAGAGCAGATGTGCCTCGACCGCGGGCAGCGCCGACGCCTCCACCTCGGTCGGCGGCAGCAGGGTGACGTGCGTGGGGATGCCGTGCGCCGCGGGGTCCCCGAAGCTCGCGCGCCGCTCCTGGAGCAGGCTGCCGTGTGGCTCCGGGACCGCGATCGAGACGCCGATCGTTACGGTCCCCACGTCGTACTCCTGTCGTCGTGTCCATGGGCAGGGGACGCTGCCCGGTGGGCAGCGTGGTGCTGTTGTGCTCGTCCGGTCCGGAGGATCAGTGCTTGGCGGGCAGGAAGCCCACCTTGTCGTACGCCTGCGCGAGGGTCTCGGCGGCGACGGCACGGGCCTTCTCCGCCCCCTTGGCCAGGATCGAGTCGAGCGTCTCCGGGTCGTCCAGGTACTGCTGGGTGCGGTCCCGGAAGGGAGTCACGAACTCGACCATGACCTCGGCGAGGTCGGTCTTCAGCGCACCGTAGCCCTTGCCGGCGTACTTCTGCTCCAGTTCCGCGATACCGGTTCCGGTGAGCGTGGAGTAGATGCTGAGGAGGTTGCTCACACCCGGCTTCTCCGCCACGTCGTAGCGGATCACGGTGTCGGTGTCGGTGACGGCGCTCTTGACCTTCTTGGCGGTGGCCTTGGGCTCGTCGAGGAGGTTGATGAGGCCCTTCGGCGTGGACGCCGACTTGCTCATCTTGATCGACGGGTCCTGAAGGTCGTAGATCTTCGCCGTCTCCTTGAGGATGTACGCCGACGGCACGGTGAACGTCTCCCCGAAGCGGCCGTTGAAACGCTCGGCGAGGTCGCGGGTGAGCTCGATGTGCTGACGCTGGTCCTCACCGACCGGCACCTCGTTGGCCTGGTACAGCAGGATGTCGGCGACCTGCAGGACCGGGTACGTGAAGAGGCCGACGGACGCGCGGTCGGCGCCCTGCTTGGCGGACTTGTCCTTGAACTGCGTCATGCGCGAGGCCTCGCCGAAACCGGTGAGGCAGTTCATCACCCAGGCGAGCTGGGCGTGCTCGGGGACGTGGCTCTGGACGAAGAGCGTGCAGCGCTCCGGGTCGAGGCCGGCGGCCAGCAGCTGGGCGGCGGCGAGCCTGGTGTTGGCGCGCAGGTCGGCGGGGTCCTGCGGCAGCGTGATCGCGTGCAGGTCCACCACCATGTAGAAGGCGTCGTGGGACTCCTGCAGCGCCACCCACTGGCGGACCGCTCCGAGGTAGTTGCCGAGGTGGAACGAGCCGGCGGTGGGCTGGATTCCGGAGAGCACACGAGGTCGTTCAGAGGCCATGGTGCCCATTCTCTCAGGTGACTCTCCTAGCTCGGAAACAGGTGTGTGACGGGTGGGCACCGATCCGCCACGGCCGGTGCGCCAGGAGGGTGAGGGCACAGGGGGAGGTCATCAGGTCGGCCACCTCGGACCTGATCTTCGTGAGGGCGGCCTCGTCCCCGGTGTGCGCGGCGGCGACCGCGCGGTCGATCCGGTCGGCGACGGTCGCCATGCGGTGCGTGCCGAGGCCGCGGGAGGTCAGGGAGGGGGTGCCGATGCGGACGCCGGAGGGGTCGAAGGGCTTCCTCGGGTCAGAGCCTCGGCATTGTCGACGACCGCGTGGTCGTAGTCGCGGAAGGAGGGCCGGGACGCCTCGTGCAGGGGAAAGGGAGAGTCATGGCGTCCTCCGGGGCGAGCGGTCGGTGTCCGGTCGTGTCCCCGGGGTGCCGATGGGGCATCCCCTGGTCGAGCGGAGCCGAGAGCTTGGAGGGGGTCGGCACCTCGAAGGTCCTGCCTCGCACGGCTTCCTCGGGGTCCGTCCCCCGTGCGCCAGTCACCGTGCTGTCGGGGCCACCCTGGCGGGCACGCCGGTTCGGCAGGTTTCTTCGTCCGCGATGCGAGCGACGATAGGAATGGGGCGCCACACCCGCGCCCAGCCGCAGGACGAACGGAGACCCCGTGTCGAGTACGTCATCTTCCGCTACGAACAGTTCCCGGACGAGCAGCGAGCAGCTCATCGCCTCGGCCGAGGCGCACAGCGCGCACAACTACCATCCGCTGCCCGTCGTGGTCGCCACGGCCGAGGGCGCGTGGATGACCGACGTGGAGGGGCGCCGCTACCTCGACATGCTCGCCGGGTACTCCGCCCTCAACTTCGGGCACGGCAACCGCCGGCTGATCGACGCCGCGAAGGCGCAGCTGGACCGGGTGACGCTGACGTCGCGGGCCTTCCACCACGACCGGTTCGCCGAGTTCTGTACGCGCCTCGCCGGGCTCTGCGGCAAGGAGATGGTGCTCCCGATGAACACCGGCGCGGAGGCGGTCGAGACGGCCGTGAAGACCGCGCGCAAGTGGGGCTACCGGGTCAAGGGCGTGCCGGACGGACAGGCGAAGATCGTGGTCGCGGCGGACAACTTCCACGGCCGGACCACGACCATCATCAGCTTCTCCACGGACGAGGAGGCGCGGGCGGACTACGGGCCGTACACGCCGGGCTTCGAGATCGTGCCCTACGGCGACCTGGAGGCGTTGCGGGCCGCGGTCACCGACGACACCGTGGCCGTGCTGCTGGAGCCGATCCAGGGCGAGGCAGGGGTCCTCGTGCCGCCGGCCGGCTATCTGCCGGGGGTCAGGGAGCTCACCCGGGAGCGGCAGGTCCTCTTCGTCGCGGACGAGATCCAGTCGGGTCTCGGCAGGACGGGACGGACGTTCGCGTGCGAGCACGAGGGCGTGGTGCCGGACGTGTACCTGCTGGGCAAGGCGCTCGGGGGTGGCGTGGTGCCGGTGTCGGCGGTGGTCGCCGACTCCGATGTGCTCGGGGTGTTCAGGCCGGGCGAGCACGGGTCGACGTTCGGCGGCAATCCGCTCGCCTGTGCGGTGGCCCTGGAGGTGGTGGCCATGCTGGAGACGGGCGAGTTCCAGCAGCGGGCCACGGAGCTGGGCGAGCATCTCCACGCCGAGCTGGGTCTTTTGACCGGCACGGGCAAGGTGACGCAGGTGCGGGGGCGCGGGCTGTGGGCGGGCGTCGACATCGCCCCGTCGTACGGCACGGGACGGGAGATCTCCCAGAAGCTGATGGACAGGGGGGTGCTGGTCAAGGACACGCACGGGTCCACGATCCGCATCGCGCCGCCGCTGGTGATCAGCAAGGAGGACCTGGACTGGGGCCTGGACCAGCTGCGGGCGGTGCTGAGCTAGGGCCTTGCGTCGGAACCGGTCCGGTGCTCCTACGGGGAGTCGTGCGGGCTCACAGGATCACGTGCGGTACGAACCTCGCGTACTCGTCGGTGATCAGGCCGGACGACTCCCGGATGCCGAGGCCCGCCGCCTCGTCCTCGACGACCCACGCGCCGAGCACGACCCGGTTGCCGTCGAAGTCCGGGAGGGGAGCCAACTCCTGGTAGCAGCAGGCTTCTTGGCGGCGGGCGGGCTCGGCGCCCGGCTCGTGCACCGTCACTCCTGCACCCTCGCGCCCGAGCAGCGGCTTGGCGACGTAACCGCGTGCGCGGGCGAGTTCGCGCGGGCCGTCCAGGTAGGCGGGGAGGAGGTTCGGGTGACCGGGGTACAGCTCCCAGAGGATGGCGAGGAGGGCCTTGTTGGAGAGCAGCATCTTCCAGGCGGGTTCGATCCACAGCGTCGAGCCCGTGCCGCCGCCGTTGTCGAGGGTCTCCAGGACGTGCGGGGCGAAGCGGTCGGTGGTCAGCCACTCCCACGGGTAGAGCTTGAAGCAACTGCGCATGAACCGGAGCTTCTTGTCGACGAAGCGGCGCGAGAGGCGGTCCCAGCCGATGTCCTCCATGGAGATCGACTCGGCGGCGAGGCCCGCCTGTTCGGCCGTCTCGCGCAGGTACGCGACCGTCATCAGGTCCTCGCCGAGTTCGTCGGCCGCGGAGTGGGCGAAGTACAGCGGGCCGCCGGGCGGCAGCAGCCCGGCCTGCTTCTTCCAGGCGTCGACGAGGCGCTCGTGCAGGGAGTTCCACTGGTCGGCGCCGGGGAAGCGCTCCTCCATCCAGAACCACTGCGGGCTCGCGGCCTCGACGAGGGAGGTGGGGGTGTCGGCGTTGTACTCCAGCATCTTCGCCGGGCCCGTGCCGTCGTACCGCAGGTCGAAACGGCCGTACAGGGACGGGAGTTCCGCCCGGCGGCGCCAGGCCTCGGTGACGGCGGCGGCCACGCGTGGGTCGGTGATGCCGAGGTCGGCGAGGCGGTCGTGCTCGACGATGTGCGCGGCGGCGGCCAGGCACATCGCGTGCAGTTCCTCGACGACCTCCTCCAGGGCCTCCACCTCGGGGAGCGAGAAGACGTAGTAGGCGCTCTCGTCCCAGTAGGGGCGCAGAGTGTCGTCGGGGTAGCGCGTGAGGGGGTAGATGAGCCCCTGGTCCTCGACGGTCTGCTGCCAGCCGGGGCGCGGCTCTATGGTGTGGCGTTCCATGGCGTGTGTGTCGCGTCTCGTCGTCCGTTCAGCCGCCGCCGCTGCCGCCCGAGCAGCCGAAGCCGTCCCGGTCGACGGCCTCGCTGCGGCTGAAGGTGCCGTCGTCCGCGTAGCGCCCGTCGACGTCGGCGTCGTAGTACCAGGCGGCGTCGACGCGGCCCGAGGCCTTGCCGGTGCCGGTGCCGTGGGAACCCTTGCGGGATGTGCCCGAGGAGGACGAGCCGGACGAACCCGAGGTGCCGGACTTGCACTTGCTGTCGCTGACGACGTGGTAGCCCTTGAGGGTGTCGTAGCTGTCGCGGTCCACGCAGCGGCGGTCGGGGTCCGAGCCGCAGGAGGTCAGGGCCGCCGCGAGGACGCCCATGCCGCCGAGCACGACCGTGCTCGACCTCAGCCGTCGTGGTTGCTTCTGCGCCATGATGTTTCTGCTCCCCCGTTGTCCCGCGTCGTCCGGCGTCGTCCGGCGTCGTCCGGCGTCGTCGTGCTGCGTGTGCCGCGTGGCGCGGCGTGCGCGATCAGCGTAGGTAAGCCTCGGCGGTCCGGGCCAGTCGCTTGCCCGGTGGTTCCCCGCGGATCGCGCCTACTCGGCGTCCTCTACAGTCACTTCGTGTCTCTTGGGATGATTTGCGCTCTCGGTTCAGCGGTCTGCTTCGGCACGGCCTCGGTCTTTCAGGCGGTCGGTACGCGCGCCACCGCGCCCGGCACCGGCTCCGGTGTCGACGCGGCGCTGCTGCTGCGCGCCCTGCGCCAGTGGCGCTACCTCGTGGGGCTCGGCCTCGACGGGCTCGGATTCCTGCTGCAGATCGTGGCGTTGCGGACCATCCCGATCTACGCGGTGGGCGCGGCGCTCGCCGCGAGCCTCGCCGTCACGGCGGTGGTCGCGGCCCGGCTGCTGCGGGTACGGCTCAGCGGCGTGGAATGGGGCGCCGTGGCCGTCGTGTGCGCGGGGCTCGCGATGCTCGGCCTCGCCTCCGGTGACGAGGGCGAGCGGGCCGGCTCGACGACCCTGCGGTACGTGATGCTGGGCATCGCCTTCGCCGTTCTGCTGCTCGGCGCGGTGGCCGGGCGGTTGCCCGGGCGGGGGCGGGCGCTGGCGCTCGGCCTGGGCGCGGGGTGCGGTTTCGGGGTGGTGGAGGTGACCGTACGGCTCATCGACGACATGGCGCCGGGTGCGCTCCTCACCAATCCGGCGACGTACGCGCTGCTGGTGGGTGGCGGTTCGGCGTTCCTGCTGCTCACGTCGGCGTTGCAGCGCGGCTCGGTGACGACGGCCACCGCCGGTCTGGTGATCGGCGAGACGATCGGTCCCGCGCTGGTGGGTGTGGTGTGGCTGGGTGACCGTACGCGTGACGGGCTGGAGTGGCTGGCGGTGCTGGGGTTCGCTGTGGCGGTGGTGGGGGCGTTGGCGCTGGCGCGGTTCGGTGAGCCTGAGTCCGGGAGCGGTGCGGGGGCGGTCACCGTTTGAGCTCGGTGGGGTTTCGTGCGGGTTCCCTTCGCCGCACGCCTCGGGGCTCCGCCCCGGACCCCGCTCCTCAACCGCCGGACGGGCTGACATTGCCTCACCGGCGCCCCGGCCCCGGGAGATTCCCTCACCCCGGCAGCACCCTGCACAACGCCTCCAACGCCCCCGCCCACGCATGCTCCGCCGGTGTCCCGTAGCCCACCACCAGCGCGTCCCTGCGCTCGGTCGGGGCCAGGGTCGCCTGAGGGTGGCGGTAGGACGTCAGGCCGTGGACCGACAGGTACTGCCAGCCTGCCGCCTGGACCACCGACTGTTCGGTGCCCGGCGGGAGTTCGAGCACCGCGTGCAGGCCCGCCGCGATGCCCGTGGCCCGCACCTGCGGCGCCCGTGCCGCCAGCGCCGCCACCAGTTGGTCGCGGCGGCGCCGGTACCGCAGTCGGGCGGCGCGTACATGCCGGTCGTACGCCCCGGATGTGATGAACTCCGCCAGCGCCAGTTGCTCCACCGCGCCGCACGACGCGCCGCCCGCCTCCTTCTCGGCGAGCACCTCCTCCCACAGGCCCGACGGCAGCACCATCCACCCGAGCCGCAACCCCGGCGCGAGGGACTTGCTGGCCGTGCCGCAGTACACGACGCGTTCGGGGTCCAGGCCCTGGAGCGCGCCGACGGGCTGGCGGTCGTAGCGGAACTCCCCGTCGTAGTCGTCCTCCAGGATCACCCCGCCCTCGCGTCGCGCCCAGTCGACGACGGCCGCCCGCCGGTCGGGGTGGAGCGGCACGCCCATCGGGAACTGGTGCGCGGGGGTGAGCAGCACCGCCTTCGCCGGACCGCGGCGCCCGTCGGCGTCGGCCCGCAGCCCCGCCACGTCCGTGCCGCGCTCGTCGAAGCCGAGCGGAACCGTGCGCAGGCCCGCCCGGTGCAACTGGTTCCAGTAGAGGTCGAGGCCGTACGCCTCCACGGCCACCTCGGGCAGCCCGCGCGCCTTCAAAACCCGGCCGAGGACCGACAGGGCGTGGATGAAGCCCGCGGTGATGATCAAGCGGTCCGGGTCGGCGCGCACGCCGCGGGCCCGCGCCAGGTAGTCGGCCAGGGCCGTGCGCAGTTCGACGCGCCCCCGGGGGTCGGCGAAACCGAGCGCGTCGGCCGGCGCGGTGGCCAGCGCGCGGCGGACCGCCTTGAGCCACTCCGCGCGCGGGAACGTCGACAGGTCCGGCGTGCCGGGGCCGAGGTCGTACCTCGGCGCGCCGCCCGTCCTGCGGGGCCGCGCGGGCCGCACCGGCGGGGCGATCGCGCGCTCGACCACCCGGGTGCCCGAGCCCTGGCGCGCCGTGAGCCAGCCCTCGGCGACCAGGTCGGCGTAGGCGTCGGCCACCGTGTTCCGGGCGACGCCCAGGTCCACGGCGAGGGAGCGGGAGGACGGCAGCCGGGTGCCGGGGGCGAGCCGGCCGCCGCGCACCGCCTCCCGCAGCGCGTCCGTCAGCCCCTTGCGCACCCCGTGCCGGGACACGCCGCCGCCCGTCTCCAGGTGGAGGTCGACGCCCAGGACACCGCCTCGGGTGCCGCCCGTGTCACCCGTACCGGCGTTCCCGTCCTTGCCGGTGTCCGCAGAAGTGGCCCACGTTTCTCCCATGGAAATGGACCATACCCGTGGGCTACCGCTTCCGTAGGGTCGAAGCATGACGACGCACACGACCACCACCGAACCGACCGGCCAGGCCGACACCACCAGCGCCTCCACCCCCGCCGCCCACCTCCACGAGCACACCGCCCGTCTCGACTGGAGCCGGCACGCGCCCGAGGTGTTCAAGGCCATGATCAAGCTCGACGCGGCCGCCCGTAAGGGACTCGACCCGGTGATCGGCGAGCTCGTCAAGATCCGCGCCTCGCAGCTCAACCACTGCGCGTACTGCCTCGACATGCACACCAAGGACGCCCTCGCCGCGGGCGAGAGCGTCGAGCGCATCATCCAGCTCAGCGCCTGGGAGGAGTCGCGGCACTTCTACACGGCCAAGGAGGTCGCCGCGATCGAGCTGACCGAGGCGATCACCGTCCTGACCGAGGGCTTCGTGCCGGACGAGGTGTACGCGCAGGCGGCCGAGCACTTCGACGAGGCGGAGCTGACCCAGCTCATCGCCGCGATCACCGTCATCAACGCGTGGAACCGCTTCGGCGTCAGCACCCGCCAGGTGCCGGGCCACTACAAGTCGGGAGCGGCCAAGTGAGCGCGTCCACCTCGCAGTTGGGCACGCGTACCACCCAGCTGGACAAGGGCGTCGTCGGCGCGCTGAGCGCGCTCAGCGCCGCCGCCAAGCAGGGGCTCGGCGACCCCGTGCTCGCCGAGCTGGTGATGATGCGGGCCTCGCAGATCAACGCCTGCGCGTTCTGCCTCGACATGCACGTGGACGTCGCCCTGAAGAACGGCGAGGACCCCAAGCGCATCGCCCTGCTCAACGCCTGGGAGGAGGCGGGCGACCTCTTCGGCGAGCGGGAAC
The DNA here is from genome assembly GCF_055592445.1 of Streptomyces sp. NPDC041122. Taxonomy (NCBI): domain Bacteria; kingdom Bacillati; phylum Actinomycetota; class Actinomycetes; order Kitasatosporales; family Streptomycetaceae; genus Streptomyces; species Streptomyces sp. NPDC041122. The sequence goes on from NZ_JBVIYQ010000001.1 coordinate 1,085,766, forward strand.
GCGCCGCTCTCGCGCTGACGGAGGCCGTCACCGTACTCACCGACGGCTTCGTGCCCGACGACGTCTACGCGCGGGCGGCCGCGCACTTCGACGAGGAGCGGCTCGCCCATCTCCTCGGCGTGATCGCCGTCATCAACAGCTGGAACCGGCTGATGGTCAGCCGCCGCATCGCACCCGGAGGCCCGGCATGGTGAACCACGTCGACACACTGCGCGCCCTGCACCGGCGGTCGGCGGCCGACGGACCGCTGGTCCTGCCGGGCCCGTGGGACGCCGCGAGCGCCCGGGTGTTCGAGGAGAAGGGATACGAGGCGCTCGCCACGCCCAGCGCCGGTGTCGCGCTCTCCCTCGGGTACGAGGACGGGCAGGTGCCGCCGCAGGAGATGTTCGCGGCGATCCGGCGGATCGTGCGGTCCGTCGCCGTGCCGGTGACCGCGGACGTCGAGGCCGGCTACGGCCTGGCCCCGAAGGAACTGGTGGAGCGGCTCCTGGAGACGGGCGCGGTCGGCTGCAACCTGGAGGACTCCACCGGCGGCGAGGGCGGCGCGAGCCCCCTCAAGGACCCCGCCGCGCAGGCGGACTTCCTCGCGGCGGTACGGGAGGCCGCGGGCGACCGGCTCTTCGTCAACGCCCGCGTGGACACCTTCATCCGGGGCGACACCGACCCCGGCGCAGCCATCGCGCGGGCCCGCGCGTACGTGGCGGCCGGCGCGGACTGCGTCTACCCGATCATGGCGCCCACCGAGGCGATTCCCGCGCTGCGGGCGGGGATCGAGGGCCCGATCAACGTGGTGGCGCGGCCGGACGGGCCGTCCCTGCGCGAGCTCGGCGAACTGGGCGCGACCCGCGTCACTTTCGGCCCCGGCCTGCTGCACCGCACGATGGCGGCCCTGCGGGACATCGCCGGACAGCTGGCGTAGACATGGCGGTGCCGGGCGCCCGTTCGACGGGCACCCGGCACGCGGCGGCGGGGCTGCGGGGCTGCCCTACTTGGGCAGCCACCCCTTCCACTTCGACTTGTGCTCGTCGATCCACGTCTTCGCCGCGTCGTCCGGCGACATCTTCTTGTCCGCGATCATCAGGGAGACCTCGTTCTGGTCCTCCTCCGACCACGTGAAGTTCTTCAGGAACTCCGCGGCTTCGCCGCCGTTCTTCGCGAAGTCCGCGTTGAAGTACTTCTGCAGCGGCGTGTGCGGGTAGGCACACTTGATCTTGGCGGGGTCGGCGTCGCAGCCCTCCTTGTACTTCGGCAGCTTCACCTCCGTCATCGGCACCTTCTCGAACAGCCACTGCGGCTTGTACCAGTAGGTGAGGAACGGCTTCCGCTGCTTGGCGAACTGCTCGATCTGGGTGATCTGCGCCGCCTCGGACCCCGCGAAGACGACCTGGTAGTCCAGGCCCAGGTTCTGCACCAGGGCCTTGTCGTTCGTCACGTACGACGGGGAACCGTCCATGAGCTGGCCCTTGTCGCCGCTCTCGGACGTACGCAACTGCTTCGCGTACTTGTTGAGGTTCTTCCAGTTCGTGACGTCCGGGTGCTTCTTGGCGAAGTACGTGGGGACGTACCAGCCGATGTGCCCGGTCACGCCGACGTCGCCGCCGGGGACGATCGTCTTCTTCTCCTTGACGTACCGCTGCTCCTGGTCCGGGTGGCCCCAGTCCTCCATGATCGCGTCGACGCGGCCCTGGCTGAGGGCGTCCCAGGCGGGCACCTCGTCGATCTGGACCTTGTCGACGCGGTAGCCGAGCTCGTTCTTGAGCAGGTACTCGGCGACGGCGACGTCCGCCTGCGCGCCGACCCAGGACTGGACCGAGAGGGTCACCGTCTTGGCACCCTCGGCGTTCGCGTACGGAGACGCCTGCTTGCTCATGTCGGCGGCGCCGCAGCCGGAGAGCGCGAGCAGCGCACCGGCGGCCGTGGCGGCGCTCATGACACGCGTACGAACGCGCATGTCACGCTCCCTTCTTCGCACGGCGGGCCGTGGGCTGCGTGACGCGGTCGAGCATCAGGCCGAGGCAGACGATCGCGGCGCCGGCCACCAGGCCGGTCGCCAGGTCGCCCTGGGCGATGCCGAACACGACGTCGTAGCCGAGCGCGCCACCGCCGACCAGACCGCCGATGACGACGACGGCGAGGACCAGGACGACGCCCTGGTTGAGGGCGAGCATGAGCGCGGGGCGGGCCAGCGGCAGCTGGACCTTGCGCAGCTGCTGCCAGCCGGAGGCGCCGAGCGAGCGCGAGGACTCCATCGCGGCGGCGTCGACCTGGCCGAGGCCCTGCGTGGTGATGCGGACGACGGCGGGCAGCGCGTAGACGACCGCCGCGGCGACCGCGGGGGCGCGGCCGATGCCGAAGAGGGCGACGACCGGGATCAGGTAGACGAACTGCGGCATCGTCTGGAAGACGTCGAGCACCGGCCTGAGCAGGCGTTCGAAGCGCTTGCTGCGGGCGGCCGCGATGCCGGTCGCGAAGCCGAGGACCAGCGTCACGGCGACACCGGCGAGGACCTGCGCGAGGGTGTCGAGGGACTTGTCCCAGACGCCGAGCACGCCGATCGCGGCCATCGCGGCGACGGCGGTCAGCGCGGTCTGCCAGGTGCCGATCAGCCAGGCGAGCGCGGCGACCACGAGCAGCACCGACCACCAGGGCAGGCCCTGCAGGCCGTCCCTGACCGGGTTGAGGACCCAGGTGGTGAAGTGCGAGGCCCAGTCGGCGGTGCCGCCGACGACGGGCACGCCGGTGTAGATGTGGTCGACCATCCACTCCTTGGCGGTGTTCACCGACGGGGCGATGTTGACGACCCAGTCGGTCGGCCAGTCCACGCGGTCCGCGAAGCGCGCGGCGAGCGCGGCGACGACGGTGCCGGCGGCGGCGACGGACCAGCCACGCCAACCGCGCAGCGCGGAGGTGTCCTCGGCGCCGGCCCCGGCGTGTTCGCCCGCGGCGCCGGTGACCCGGTCGAGGACCACGGCGAGCAGCACGATGGGGATGCCGGCGGCGAGCGCCTGGCCCACGTCGACGGTGGAGAGCGCCTGGTAGACGCGGTCGCCGAGGCCGCCGGCGCCGATCACCGAGGCGATGACGGCCATGGAGAGCGCCATCATGATCGTCTGGTTGAGGCCGAGCAGGAGCTGCTTGGCGGCGAGCGGGAAGCGGGCGGAGAACAGCCGCTGCCGGCCGGTCGCGCCGAGCGAGGTCACCGCCTCCATCACGCCGGCGTCGGCGCCGCGCAGACCGAGCGCGGTGAGCCGGGCCATCGGCGGGGCGGCGTAGACGACGGTGGCGATGATGGCGGCCGGGACGCCCATGCCGAAGACGAGCGCGAACGGCAGCAGGTACGCGTACGCGGGCAGCACCTGCATGGTGTCGAGGACCGGCCGCAGGATCCGGAAGATCCGGTCGTTGAGGCCGCCGGCGAGGCCGAGCAGCAGCCCGATCACGACCGAGACGAGGACGGCGACGATCATCAGGGCGAGCGTCTGCATGGTCGGCACCCACATGCCGAGCAGACCGCACACGGCGAACGCGGCGGACGCCATGACGGCGAGCCTGACGCCCGCCACCCGCCAGGCGACGAGCCCGGCGCCGACGGTCACACCGGCCCAGCCGGCCGCGAGGAGCACGAGGTAGACGCCGCGCACGGAGAGCACGATGGCGTTGCTGACGTGCCCGAGGAAGTAGATGAACAGCGGGTGGCTGTCGCGGTTGTCGATGATCCAGTCGGTGGTCCTGCCGAGCGGCTCGGTCAGGTCGACGGTGAGCGCGTCGGGCCAGGCACCGGAGGCCCACTTGGCGTTGACGATCGGCACGAGGACGGCCGCGGCGACGGCGAGCAGCAGGAGCTTGCCGACGGCACGGTGGCGGAGGAGCGCGCCGATTCCCGTATCCCGTACGGGTCCTGAGGCGGTGGCGGTGGCCATCAGGCGACCACCTCGCCCTGGCCGGGGGCCCTGTCAGGCGCGGGGGCCGAGGTCCCCGCGACCACGGCGAGCAGCCCGGCGTGGTCCACCACGCCCAGGCAGCGCTTGCCGTCCATCACGCGCACCGGGGAGCCGGTGCGGGCGACGGCCTCGATGGCCTCGGAGACCTTGGCGTCGGGCGCGAGGGCGGCGCCGCGGGTCTCCTCGCCCTCGGCGGCGGGGCGCATGGCGCTGCGCACGGTCATCACGTCGGCGCGCACCACGTCGCGCACGAAGTCGCGGACGTAGTCGTCGGCCGGGGAGCCGACGATCTCCTCGGGCGTGCCGAGCTGGACGACGCGGCCGTCGCGCATCAGGGCGATGCGGTCGCCGACCCGGAGGGCCTCGCTGAGGTCGTGGGTGATGAAGACCATCGTGCGGCCCTCTTCGTCGTGCAGGCGGCAGATCTCTTCCTGCATGTCGCGGCGGATCAGCGGGTCGAGGGCGCTGAACGGCTCGTCGAAGAGGAGGACCTCGGGGTCGACGGCGAGGGCGCGGGCGAGGCCGACGCGCTGCTGCTGGCCGCCGGAGAGCTGGCCCGGCTTGCGCTGTTCGAGCCCTTCGAGGCCGACCTTCTTGACGACGTCGAGGGCCTTGGCGCGGCGCTCGGCCTTGGCGACGCCCTGGATCTCCAGGCCGTACGCGACGTTGTCGAGGACCGAGCGGTGCGGCAGCAGGCCGAAGTGCTGGAAGACCATGGCGGCGCGGTGGCGGCGCAGTTCGCGCAGGCGGGACTTGTCCATGGCGAGGACGTCCTCGCCGTCGATGGCGAGGCTGCCGGAGGTGGGCTCGATGAGCCGGGTGAGGCAGCGGACGAGGGTGGACTTGCCGGAGCCCGACAGGCCCATGACGACGAAGACCTCACCCTTCTTGACGTCGAAGGAGACGTCGCGCACGGCGGCGGTGCAGCCGGTGCGCTCCCGCAGCTCGGCGGGGCTGAGGTCGTGCACCTCGGTGTTGCCGGGTATTCGCTCGGCGCCGGGTCCGAAGACCTTCCAGAGGTTGCGGACGGCGAAGACGGGCCCGTCGGACGCGTCCTGCCCGGTCGTGTGGTCCGTGCTGGTCACGGTGGCCTCGCTCATCGGCCGTCACCCCCGAGGATCTCGGCACATTTCTCCCCGACCATGAGTACTCCGATCATCGGGTTCACGGCGGGCATCGTCGGGAAGACGGATGCGTCCGCGATACGGATTCCGGCCAGGCCCCGGATCTTCAACTCCGGGTCGACCACGGCGAGTTCATCACTGGAAGCGCCCATTCGGCAGGTGCCGGCCGGGTGGTAGACGGTGTGCGCGGCCTTGCGCACCAGTTCGCTGATCTCGGCGTCGTCGGTGACGTCGGGACCGGGGAAGACCTCGCGCTTGAGCCACTTCTTGAAGGGCTCGGCCTCGGCGACCTTGCGGGCCAGCTTGATGCCGTCGACGAGGGTCCGCCCGTCGTAGTCGTCCTCGTCCTCGAAGTACTTGAAGTCGAGGGCGGGCTTGACCTCGGGGTCGGCCGACGTCAGGTAGAGGCGGCCGCGGGAGCGGGACTTGGGGATGTTCGGCGTCATCGAGACGCCGTGTTCGGGGCGTTCGTAGCCGAGGCGCTCCGGGTTGTCCGTGAACGGGATCTGGTAGAAGTGGAACATCAGGTCCGGGCCCTTGTGGTCCGGGTCCCGCTTCACGAAGAGACCGGCGTCCGAGTCCATCGCGGAGTTGCCGGGGATCGGCCCGTTCGTCTCCCAGACGATGACCGACTCGGGGTGGTCGATGAGGTTCTCGCCGACGCCCGGCAGGTCGTGGACGACCGGGATGCCGAGGGCTTCGAGGTCCTTCTTCGGGCCGATGCCGGAGTGCATGAGCAGCCGCGGCGTGTCGACGGCGCCGGCGCAGACCAGCACCTCGCGGCGGGCGGTGAACAGCTTCTCGGCGCCGTCCTTGGTGCGGAGGTGCACACCGCGGGCGGTCTTGCCGTCCAGCTCCAGCTTGGTGGCCCAGGTCTCCAGGAAGAGGTGGAGGTTCGGGCGGTCACCGGCCTCCATGTGGGGGTGCAGATAGGCGACCGAGGCGGAGGAGCGCTTGTTGTTCTCCGGGTGGTACGAGAGGTCGAAGAAGCCGACGCCCTCGTCGAAGGGCTTGTCGTTGAAGCCGACGACCTCGGGGACGCCGAGCGCGGTCTTCGTCGCCGCGACCCAGTCGGTGGCGATCTGGTTCTGGTCCTTCTTGGCGACGCGCACGATGTTGTTGCGCAGCTTGCCGAAGTAGGGGTCCATCGCCTTCGCGTTCCAGCCGGTGGCGCCGGCCGCCTCCCACTCGTCCCAGTCGGACGGCAGCGGCTTGAAGGAGATCAGCGTGTTGTGCGACGAGCAGCCGCCGAGGACCTTGGCGCGGCTGTGCAGGATGTGCGAGTTGCCGCGCGGCTGCTCGGTGGTCGTGTACTCGTAGTCCAGCTCGCCGCCGAGCAGGCCGAGCCACTTGCGCAGCGTGAGGACGTCCTCCCGGTCGATGTCGCTGGGGCCGCCCTCGATGACGGCGACAGTGAGGTCCGGGTTCTCGGTGAGCCGGGACGCGATCACCGATCCCGCGGTGCCGCCACCGACGATGACGTAGTCGAACTCGGTCTGGTCAGACATGCGTACGTGCTCCTCTTCCTGCGAGGTCGTGCCAAGGTGCTTGCGCGTCATGAGCGGGGGCGCTTGAACGTGTTGCGCGCGGGGCGGACGTGCCGCCCCGCGCGTATCCCTCGTGTGCCGGCTGTCAGCCCGCGAACCAGCGCACCGGCTGCGGCGCCAGGTTCTGGTAGATGTGCTTGGACTCGCGGTACTCGGCGAGACCCGCGGGCCCGAGCTCGCGCCCGACACCGCTCTTGCCGAAGCCGCCCCACTCCGCCTGCGGCAGGTAGGGGTGGAAGTCGTTGATCCAGATGGTGCCGTGGCGCATCCGGCGGGCCATCCGGGCGGCGCGGCCCTGGTCGCTGGTCCACACGGCGCCGGCCAGGCCGTACTCGGTGTCGTTGGCGAGGGCGACGGCCTCGTCCTCGGTACGGAAGGTCTCCACGCTCAGCACCGGCCCGAAGACCTCTTCGCGCACGACCTTCATCTCGCGGTGGCACTGGTCGAGCACGGTCGGCTCGTAGAAGTAGCCCTCGGCGGGCCGCACGTCGCTGGGCTCGGGGCGCTTGCCGCCGGAGCGGAGCACCGCGCCCTCCTCCAGGGCGGAGGCCACGTACATCTCGGTCTTCTCGCGCTGCTGCGCGGAGACGAGCGGGCCGCACTCGACGCCGTCCTCGGTGCCGCGGCCGAGCTTGATCTTCCGGGCCCGGCGGGCGAGTTCGGCGACGAAGCGCTCGCGCACGGACTCCTCGACGATGAGGCGGCCACCGGCGGAGCAGACCTGTCCGCTGTGGATGAAGGCCGCGTTGAGCGCCTGGTCGACGGCGGTGTCGAAGCCTTCCTCGGTGGCGCAGGCGTCGGCGAAGACGACGTTGGGGTTCTTGCCGCCGAGTTCGAGGGCGACCTTCTTGACGCCGAGCGCGGCGGCCTGGGCGACCTTGGTGCCGGAGACGAGGCCGCCGGTGAAGGAGACCAGGTCGACGTCGGGGTGGTCGGAGAGCCGGGCGCCGACGGTGTGGCCGGGGCCGGTGACGATGTTGGCGACGCCGGCGGGGAGCCCGGCCTCGACGAGGAGCTCGATGAGCGCGACCGTCGTCAGCGGCGTGATCTCGCTCGGCTTGATGACGAAGGTGTTGCCCGCCGCGAGGGCCGGCGCGATCTTCCAGCTGGCCTGCAGGAGCGGGTAGTTCCAGGGCGTGATCATCGAGCAGACGCCGATGGGCTCGTGCACGACGACGCTGTGGATGTCCTCGGAGCCGGCGTCGACGACCCGGCCCGCGCCCTCGCCGATCACCAGGTCGGCGAAGTACCGGAAGGCGTCGGCGACGCAGTCGACGTCGACGCGGCCCTCTTCGAGGGTCTTGCCCGCGTCGCGGCTCTCCAGGAGCCCGATCTTCTCGCGGTCGCGTACGAGGAGGTCGGCGACGCGGCGCAGCAGCGCGGCGCGCTCGGCGACGGGCGTGCCCGGCCAGGGGCCCTCGTCGAAGGCCGTGCGGGCGGCTGCGACGGCGGCGTCCACGTCCTCCGTGGAGCCCTCGGCGATCACGGCGAACGGCTTGGCGTCCGCCGGGTCGAGGATCTCTCGGGTGGCGCCGGAGGCGGCCGCAAGCCACTCTCCGCCCACATGAATGGTCTGTTGTGCGGACACGTCCCGTTTGCCTTCCGTTCCTGTCATCTGCCCCGCCTGTCACTCGCGGTAGCCGGGTGCACCTGCCCTCCGGCGGAGAAACCATGCACATCCTGTGGCCGAAAGTGCGCTGTGTCACTGCGTGTGCGGGGACCGGGGGCAAACGTACGCGCGACGGCCGGCCCGGAGGGCGCGGGTCACCGCGTGTCGGCGACCCCGGCGAACTCGTCGAAGACGTCGTCGGCCGGCTCGTCCTCGACCGCCAGACCGGCCACCCACAGCGGCATCAGCCAGTGCACGACGAAGACGGCGAAGAGGACGGGGAAGAGGAATCCTTCGACGTCCACGCCCTTCAGGGTGGCGGCGCCCGCCGCGACGGTGACCGCGAGAAGCAGCCACAGCATCACCCGCTGGGCCGTGGCCGCGACGCGGCTGCGCTCCGCGCGCTGACGCTCGTCCAGCGCGCGCACCCGCAGATCGAGCAGGCCGCGGGTCGAGCTGTTGATGACGCCGGTCACGAAGCACCACGGCAACAGCAGCCCCAGCATGGCGAACGTCGCCCAGCGTTCATCGCCGACGACCGAGCACAGCCAGACGGTGACGGCCACCGCGGTCAGCGCCACGTGGACGGTGACCATGGCCCGCCTGCGGGCGGCGGTGGCGTGGAAGGGGGCCGCCTCCCGGCGGTTCATCAACCGGTGCATCCACCGGTCGTAGGCGGTCAGGGGGCGCTGCTCGGCGGTCGTCATCAGTGGTTCCTCCCGTAGACCTGGTCGGTGAGCGGCTGGAACGGTTCGAGGGAGAACAGCGCCTCGACCGGCAGCCCGAAGAACGCGGAGATCTTCAGTGCGAGATCCAGGCTCGGGTTGTACTGCCCCCGCTCGATGTAGCCGATGGTCTGGTAGTGGGCCCCCACCGCCTCGGCCAGGCTCTGCCGCGACACCTTGCGCTCGGCGCGCACCATCGCCAGCCTGTTGTGCACTTGCTCGCTCATGTATAAGAAGTACTACATTCGTGAGCAGCATTTCAACAAACACCCTCCCGGGAGACACAAAACCGCCCCGCGGCGGCCGCTGGGGAGCGGCCGCCGAGGGGCGGCGGGAAAAGAACTGCGACTCAGATGAGGCCGAGACCGCGGACGGCCTCGCGCTCCTCGGTGAGCTCCTGCACGGAGGCGTCGATGCGGGTGCGCGAGAACTCGTTGATGTCCAGGCCCTGGACGATCTCGTACGCGCCGTCCTTCGTGGTGACCGGGAAGGAGGAGATGAGCCCCTCCGGCACGCCGTACGAACCGTCCGACGGAATGCCCATGGAGGTCCAGTCGCCCGCGGCGGTGCCGTTGACCCAGGTGTGGACGTGGTCGATGGCGGCGTTGGCGGCCGAGGCGGCCGACGAGGCGCCACGGGCCTCGATGATCGCGGCGCCGCGCTTGGCGACGGTCGGGATGAACTCGTTGGCGAGCCAGGCCTGGTCGCCCACGACGTCGGCGGCGTTCTTGCCGGCGATCTCCGCGTGGAAGATGTCCGGGTACTGGGTGGCCGAGTGGTTGCCCCAGATGGTCAGGCGCTTGATGTCGGCGACCGAGGAGCCGGTCTTCTTCGCGAGCTGCGACAGCGCGCGGTTGTGGTCGAGGCGGGTCATGGCGGTGAAGCGCTCGGCCGGTACGTCCGGGGCGGCGGCCTGGGCGATCAGCGCGTTGGTGTTGGCGGGGTTGCCGACCACCAGGACCTTGATGTCGTCCGCGGCGTGGTCGTTGATGGCCTTGCCCTGCGGCTTGAAGATGCCGCCGTTGGCCTCCAGGAGGTCACCGCGCTCCATGCCCTTGGTGCGGGGGCGGGCGCCGACGAGCAGCGCGACGTTGGCGCCGTCGAAGGCGACGTTCGGGTCGTCGCTGATCTCGATCGAGTTCAGCAGCGGGAAGGCGCAGTCGTCGAGCTCCATGGCGGTGCCCTCGGCGGCCTTCAGCGCCGGCGTGATCTCGAGAAGGCGCAGGTTGACCGGCACGTCCGCGCCGAGCAGGTGGCCCGAGGCGATGCGGAAGAGCAGCGCGTAGCCGATCTGGCCGGCCGCGCCGGTGACGGTGACATTCACGGGAGTGCGGGTCATGGCGATCTCCGTAAGACAGCTGGCGGTGGGGGTCCCTGTCGTCCGTGGATCCCCTGGTTCCTGGATCCCCGCCGACACCGCTCGATCGCCTCTCGATGATCGATCTCTTGGCATCAAGAGAGATCCGCCGTCAGGCTATCGCGCCCGGGCTGCCCCGGACCGCCGGGTCACTGTGTCCCGGCCCACAGCACCACCCACCTGAAGAGGGGGGCGGCCGCCACGTCGGGGGGGGGGGGGGGGGGGGGTTGGTGTCGGGTGTCCCACGCCCCCCCTCCCCCCTTCCAGGGAGGGCTGCCTGCGCTGCCAC